>CBDFFN010000008.1:0-598133 GCA_965246795.1 Beijerinckiaceae bacterium
CACGGCGGCCGGGGCGCGAGGTTTAGCCGAATAAGCCCCTCCCCTTCAGGGGAGGGGCTAATATTGCTACACCCCCGTCTTCGCCGTCTGGCCGAACAGTACCTTGCGCTGCTCCTCGGTCATCGGTTTCTGCTCGCTGATCTCGGCGCCCTTGCGATACGCCTCGATCGTGGCGGGCCGCTCGCGGATCGCCTCGAACCAGCGTTTCACATTCGGGAAATCTTCAAGCTTCTGGCCTTGCCGCTCGTACGGCACGATCCACGGATAACTCGCCATGTCGGCGATCGAATAGCTGCCGGTCAGGAAATCGCGCCCTTCCAACCGCCGATCTAAAACACCGTACAAGCGATTGGTTTCATTGACGTAACGGTCTATCGCGTACGGGATCTTCTCCGGTGCATACATGTTGAAATGATGGTTCTGGCCGAGCATCGGGCCAAGGCCGCCCATTTGCCACATCAGCCATTGCACCGTCTCGGTCCGCTCGCGTAGATCGGCACCGATGAACCGGCCATATTTGTCGGCGAGATAGAGCAGGATCGCGCCGCTTTCGAAAATCGCGATCGGTTCGCCGCCGCCGGTCGGCGCGTGATCGACGATCGCGGGCATACGGTTGTTGGGGGCGATCTTCAGGAAATCGGGCTGGAATTGCTCGCCCGAGCCGATGTTCACGGGCACGATGCGATACGCGACCCCGGCTTCCTCCAGAAACAGCGTAATCTTGTGGCCGTTCGGCGTGGGCCAGTAATGCAGGTCGATCATCTTCGCGGCTCCCATGGTCGGATGCGCGGGAGATGGGTAGGCTGTTACGGCTCCGCAACCGCCTCCGTCGCATGCGGGACGCGGTCGAGCACTTTCCACACCACGATGACCAGCGCGACCAGCGCGAAGGTCGCCGCCAACAGGAAAGCGGCACCGGGGAAGCCATGTTCGACCCCGCTCGCGAGCGTTTGTGTCAACAGCAACGGGCTGACGATCGAGGCGACGCTGCCCATGCTGCCAAGCCCGCCCTGCAACGCCCCCTGGCGCGATGGTCCGGCGAGGCGCGACAGCAGGCCACTGATCGCAGGCGAGACGAAGCCGGAAAACGCGGCGAGGACCATGATCGCATAGGCCTGCCATCCGGCGGTGATGAAAGCGAAGGCGAGGAAACCCGCCGCGCCGGTCGCCAACCCGATCACCAGCGCGCGCCGCTCGCCGACGCGACCGATCACGCGACCCACGACCACGGCCTGCACCAGGGCCATCACCAGCCCGACATAGCCAAGACTCCAGCCGATCTCGCGCGGGCTCCAGCCGAAGCGGATCGTCGCCCAGAACGCCCAGGTTGCGGGATAGACCATGTGCGCGAGCTGCCACAGGAATGTCGCGATGAGCAGCGCGGCGACGTCGCCGGCGACGAACAGCGGCTTGAACGCGCCAATAATGTGCGCGTCGCGCAGGTGGAACGGGCGGCGATTCTCGGGCGCGAGCGTCTCCGGCATGGCAAGGGCCATCACGGCGGCATTGCCTATCGCCAACACCGCCGCTGCAACGAACGGCGCGCGTGGACCGAAGCCGACGAGCAGACCGCCGAGCGCCGGACCGATGATAAACCCGATACCGAAGGCCGCGCTGATATAGCCGAACACCGCGCTGCGCCGGTCCGGCGGCGTCACGTCCGCAAGTACCGAACTGGCCGGGCCGTAAACCGCGCCTGCCGCGCCGGCGATCATGCGGCCGAGGAACAGCCATGCCAGTGTCGGCGCGACCGCCATCAGCGCATAATCGATTCCGAAAGCCAGCATCGATGCGATGAGCACCGGGCGACGGCCGTAGCGGTCGCTCAAATTGCCCAGCACCGGTCCTGCAAAGAATTGCGCCACCGCGAAGGCGACCAGCATGTACCCCGCGATCCGCGTTGCGTCGTCGATGTCAACGTGGCCGAGCCGGGTGATGAGCGCGGGGAAGACGGGCATGACAATGCCGAAGCCGATCGTATCGATCAACACGGCGGCAAGCACGATCGGTATGGCGCGATGTTCGAAGCGCATGGCTGGCAGTCTCCCCCGGGGCATCCCTAATGCCTCCGCCCGAATTGCGCGAGGTTTCCCCGTCGGCTCTTCCCCCGCACGACGATCTGTGCCATCGCCGCACCATACCCGATCTTCAGTTTTTGCCTCAAGGGAGAGCAATGATGGCCACCGCGCCCGAACTCGATGCACCGTCCAGCGCCGCAGACGATTTTCGTGGCGAAGTGCGCGCCTGGATCGCGGCCAACTTTCCGCCCGCATTGAAGGGCAAGGACAACAGCATGTCCGCGCTAGAAGGGCCGACCGATCTCTCCGCCGACGAACAGGCGTGGAAGACGGCGATGGGCGAGAAAGGTTGGGGCGTGCCCGGATGGCCCGCGGCCTATGGCGGCGGCGGGCTCGACAAGGCGCATATCCGCGTGCTGCAGGACGAATTGGCGCGCGCCGGGGCGTGGAACCCGATCGGCGGCATGGGCGTGATGATGTTCGGCCCGACCTTGCTCGAATATGGCAGCGAAGCGCAGAAGCATGAGCACATCCCCGCCATCGCCAAGGGCGAAATCCGCTGGTGCCAGGGCTATTCCGAACCCAATGCCGGGTCCGATCTGGCGAACGTCCAGACCTTCGCGGAGGATGTCGGCGACCATTATGTCGTCAACGGGCAAAAGACCTGGACCTCGGGCGGGCAATGGGCCGACAAATGCTTCGCCTTGGTACGCACCGACAAAAGCCAGAAGCATGGCGGCATCAGCTTTCTGCTGCTCGACATGACGTCGCCCGGGGTCGAGGTGAAGCCGATCCGGATGATCTCGGGCCAGTCGCCTTTTTGCGAGACCTTCTTCACCAATGTGCAAGTGCCCAAGGAAAACCTCGTCGGGCGCGAAGGGCAGGGCTGGGAAATCGGCACGCGGCTGCTTCAGCATGAGCGCAACAGTCTGTCGGGGGGTGGCGGCGCATCGCGTCTGTTCGCGGGCAAGCCGATGGGGGCGCTCGCCAAGCAATATCGCGGCGCGGACGAGCAGGGCCGCGTGCCCGATAGCGATTTGCGGATGCGCATCGTCCGCCACGAAATGGATAGCCGCGCCTTCGCGCTGACGCTGCGCCGCGCCGCGCTGGAGGCGAAATCGAACCAGGGTCCGTCGGCGGCGACTTCCATTATGAAAAATGTCGGTGCGCGCATCACGCAGGATCGTGCCGAATTGTCGATCGAGATCATGGGCATGGCCGGGCTCGGCTGGGACGGAGAGGGGTTCAGCGAGGAAGAGCTGACCCAGACCCGCACCTGGCTGTGGGGCAAGGCGGTGTCGATCTATGGCGGATCGACCGAAGTGCAGAACAACATCGTATCCAAGCGTATCCTGGGGATGCTGGATCATCAATAAATTTTCCCTCTCCCGCTTGCGGGAGAGGGTGGCCGAGCGAAGCGAGGTCGGGAGAGGGCAGTGCGGAGAAGGTGGTGCTTGAGGCACTACCCTCTCTCCGACCCTCTCCCGCAAGCGGGAGAGGGAGAAGTAAGTTGGCCGCACTGAACGACGAACAGACGATGCTGCGCGACATGGTGCGCGAATGGTCGGACAATGAATCGCCCGTCACCGCGTTCCGCAAGTTGCGCGCGGCCGCCCCGGTCGAGGGGTATGACCCGGTGGCCTGGAGCGCGCTTTCCGAGATGGGCTTGTCGGGCATTGTTATCCCGGAAGAGCATGGCGGGACGGCGTTCGGCTATCTCTCGCTCGGGCTGGTGCTGGAGCAGCTCGGGCGTAATCTCGCGGCGTCTCCGCTCGCCTCGACCTCCGCGGCAGCCAGCGCGATCATGCTGGGTGGTTCCGAGATAGCCAAGGCAGAGTGGCTCCCGAAGATCGCCAGCGGCGAAGTGGTCGCAACGCTCGCCGTCGATGAAGGCCCGGTGCACGATCCGGCAAAGATCACCGCGACCGTCACCGACGGCAAGCTGACCGGCACCAAGGCTTTCGTAGCCGAGGGTGACAGTGCGGCCCTGTTCGTCGTCGCCGCAACCGACGGCTTGTATCTCGTCTCGGGTGACACCGGGGTGAACCGCGCGCCGCGCCACATGACCGATTCCCGCAGCCACGCGCAGGTGTCGTTCGATGGCGCGCCAGCGGAGAAACTCGGCGATACCAAGCTGACGGCGCAGGTCGTCGACCGCGCCACCGCGATCGTTTGTGCCGAGATGCTCGGTATGGCGGATCAGGCGTTCAACACGACCAACGACTATCTCAAGACGCGCGTGCAATTCGGACAGCAGCTGTCGACCTTCCAGGCGTTGCAGCACCGCATGGCGAAGATGTTTACCGAGCTCGAACTCATGCGTTCGGTCGTCGAGGGCGCGCTGGAGGCGGTCGACGCCGGACGCTCGGATGTCGACCAGGCGGTCAGCCTGGCCAAGGCGGTGGCGGGCGACACGCTCCATCTGGTCAGCCGGGAAATGATCCAGCTGCATGGCGGCATCGGCATGACCGACGAACATGATGCGGGTTTCTATCTCAAGCGTGCGCGCGTGCTGGAGACGATGTGGGGCAACGCAGCATATCACCGGGAGCGCTTCGCGCGGCTCAACGGCTATTGATCGGCACCGCTGCGGCACGGTACGAAACCTTTCGCAAATGCAGCATCAAAATACGCGTTTCGAAAATAGGTTCTGGCCGTACCGGGCGAGTTTCGACTATGTCATTTTGGCAACATCCCCTCATCCCTAACGGTTAGATCGTGTCGGAGAGGCTTGACGGCGGGTCGTTCTGGCGTCAATTCGAGGTCTGGGTACGGAGCCGATCAGTGTTCCGGCCGGACGGGGAGAGAGATGATGCCATATCAGCGGTATTTGGTCGCCTGTGCTTTTTCGGCGCTGGCTGTCGGTCTGGCCAGTCCGGCCACGGCACAAAGCGCGGGCGCACCCGCCGCGACGGCAAAGCCGGCGGCGGACGATCAGAATAACGGCCCCGACATCGTCGTCACTGGGTCGCTGATCCGCGGTACGCCGGAAGATGCCGCTATCCCGGTCGATGTCATTTCCGCCGACGAGCTGTCGCGGCAGGGCACGCCGACGGCCATCGACCTTCTCAAGAACCTGCCGACATCGAGCGGCGTCATCGGCGACGCGAACCAGTTCGACAGCCGCAGCCAGGGCAATGAAGGCGTCGCGTCGGTCAACCTTCGCGGCCTCGGCCCGCAGCGCACGCTGGTCCTGCTCAACGGCAAGCGTCTGGTGCCCGTCGGCGGCGGCATTCCGATCGTCGACATCAACCTGATCCCGTCGGGCGCAATCGGTCGCGTCGAAGTGCTGAAGGACGGCGCAGCGGCGACCTATGGGTCGGACGCCATCGCCGGTGTGGTCAACTTCATCACCCGTACCGATCAGAAGGGTTTCATCGCTTCGGGCGATTACCGCTACATCCGCGGTTCTTCGGGCGATTACACGGCGAACCTCAGCTTCGGCCATAACGGCAACGGGCTGCACATGCTGGCGTCGATCGGCTATCAGCACCGTTCGGAATTGCGCACGACCGACCGGAATTTCACGGTTCAGCCCTACGCCAATAACCCGCAAGGCGGGTATACCGGCGGCGGCAACCCCGGTAACTTCGGCTTTGCCGGTTCGCCGACTTTCGTGCGCGATCTGGGTTGCGAAGGCCTCGGCGGCTTCCGCAGCGTGACCGGATCGACGACCGATCGCTGCTTCAACAATTACGGCCAGTTCGGCAATCTCGTCGAGCCGGAAGACCGCATTCAGGCCTATGTCGAGGCTTCGGCGGAAATCACCGACACACTGAAATTCTCGGTCAGCGCGCTGTACGGCTACAGCTCGACCCGGATTACTACGTCGCCGACCTATTTGCCGACGCTACCGCCGTCGTCCAACGCGGCAAGCGGCGGCGCTGGCTTGTTCATCATTCCGACTTACGCCCCGGCGCTGCGCGACTATTGCGCTTTGTACGGCGCAGCATCGGGCTGCATCACCGCGGGCGGCGTGCCGCTTGCCCCGGCGATCGCTTTCCCGGTCCTGTTCCGTCCGGCCTTGCTCGGTGGCAATCCGCTGTTCCGTGGACAGTATGGCGACGACCGCGGCTCGGCCTTCAGCAAGCGCGTGTCGGACGAAATCCGCTTCACCAGCGATTTGTCCTATGACGTGACGCCGAGCATCAACGTGACCGGTAGCTTCACTTATTCGGAATATTACCGCGAAGGCGAAGGCACCGACACGTTCGGCGATCTGCTGCAGAACGCGCTTGCCGGGTTCGGCGGTTCGAACTGCGCCTATGCTACGCCCGGGTCGCGCGCCGGTCTGACCGCCACGCAAATCGCGGCGTTGGCGGGCACCAACGGTTGCACCTTCTTCAATCCGTTCTCGACCGCAGTGGCGGCGAACGGCGTGTCGAACGTCGCCAACCCGAACTATGCCGGAACGCGCAACCCGGCCGGCTTCAGTCTGACGCCGGGTGCTGGCCTCCTCAACGATCTGGACACGTTCGACAACTTCTTCCGCACGACCAACACGCGGTATGACACCAAGCTGCTCGTCGGCGATCTCGTGGTGAGCGGGAAGAGCGGCATCTCGCTGCCGGGTGGTGAGATCGGCTTCGCGGTCGGTGCGCAATATCGCAAGAACCTCTATTCGGTCGTCTACAACAACGACAGCAACCTCGCGAACAATCCGTGCCCCGGCTCGCCGCTCAACTCGGGGGCGATCTGCTCGCCGCAGACCGGTGCGCTCGGCTTCCTCGGCACCAATGCCAACAGCTCGACCAGCAACGACATCAAGGCGGTGTTCGGCGAATTGCAGCTGCCGGTGTTCGACCGCTTGAACGTGCAGCTTTCGGCCCGGTTCGAGGATTACGGCGGCCGCGTCGGATCGACCTTCAACCCGCAAGGCCGCGTCCGTCTGCAAGTCACCGACTGGCTGGCGCTGCGTGGCGGTGCGGGTACGACCTTCCGTGGCCCGCCGGCCCAGCAGCTGTCGGGAAATCTGACCGCGCTGCAGATCATCGGCACGTCGTTCCGTGCGGTCGACATCAACGGGAACGCCAACCTCGCGCCGGAAAAGGCGACCACCTACAGCGGCGGCATCCTGATCCAGTCCGGCGGCCTCACCGCCAGCCTCGATTATTACAAATATGATCTGAAAGGCCCGATCGAGGGCGAGCCGATCCAAGGTATCGTCACTGCGCTGTTCGGCGCGACCGGCTCAGTCAATTGCGGCGTCGCGGCCTATGCCAATCTGCAGGCACGCTTCACCTTCACGGGTGCTGGTTGCGGCGTCGGCAACGTGCAGCGGTTGCGCACGCAAGTCATCAACAGCGCGAACGTGTCGACCTCGGGTCTCGATCTGCAGGCGGCGTACAAGTTCGATCTGTCGACGGCGCGGGTCGAAGTCGGCGTCAACGGCACGTACGTGATCGATTACAAGACCAAGGATATCACGGTCGAGGGCATTATCGTGCAGCCTTCGTTCGATGGCGTCGGCTTGCTGAACTATCAAACGACGGCTTACCCGATCCCCCGGATCAAGGGCGATGCCTATGTCCAGGGCACGTTCGGGCCGCACAATCTGCGTCTGCAATATAATTATGTCGATGGTTATACCGATCAGCGCGGCGCGGCGATCTTCGGGCCGAACACAGGTGCGCTGGCCGGAGCATCGGTCACGGCCGGCAAGAACATCGCACCGTTCGGGACGTTCGATGCGACCTATCGCCTGCAACTGCGCAGCACCAAATCGACCATCTCGATCTCGGCGCTGAACATCTTCGACAAGGCGCCGCCGTTCGCACGGCTCGACCAGAATTACGATCCGTTCACGGCGTCGCCACTCGGTTTCACCGCGAAGATCGGGATTTCGCAGAAGTTCTGATCGGCCCGGTTTCGGAATAGCCAAGGGCGCGCCCTCCACCCGGAGGTCGTGCCCTTTGCCGTTTCCCCCGCGCTCGCGTATCGCAAGTCGGATGCCCAAAACCCAAAAGCCCAAACCCGGCCTGCCCACGCGCGAGCAAGTGCTGGCGTTCATCGCCGCCTCCGAAATCCCCGCCGGCAAGCGCGAGATCGCCAAGGCGTTCGGCCTGTCCGCCCAAGACAAGATCGCGCTAAAGGCGCTTGCTGCGCGACATGGCCGACGAAGGCCTGATCGACTCCGCCCCCGGCCGCGCCTTCCACAGGATGGGCGGGGTGCCCAAGGTGACGGTGCTGCGCATCGCCGATGTCGACGATAGCGGCACGGTCTGGGCCGTGCCCGAACGATGGGACGCCGACACGCCGCCCCCGAAGCTCCGCGTTGCGAGAACGCAAGCAAGGCGCGCTCGGCGTTGGCGACCGTGTGCTGGCGCGGACCGAGGAAGCCGGAAGCGGCTGGATCGCGCATCCGATGAAGGTGCTGCCCAAGGGCGAGGAGATGGTGCTCGGCGTGCTGCGCCAGGAAGGCAGCACGCTCTGGCTACAAGGCGTCGAGAAGAAGGAACGGCGCGAGTTTCAAGTCTCCGACGCCGGCGGGGCGCAAGTCGGGGACCTTGTGCTCGCGGAAAAAGCCGGACGCCCGCCGCGCATCACCGTGCGCGTCAGCCAGATTCTCGGCGATCCGTTCGCGCCGCGCAGCTTCTCGCTGATCGCGATCCACAAGCTCGGCATTCCCGACGTCTTTTCGCAGGAGACGCTGGACGAAGCGGTGCGGGTGGCAGGGCAGCCGCTCGGTCGAATCAAACCGTTCGTTTCGAGCGAAGCCGAGAAATCGGCGCCGCGCGCGCGCAAAAGTGTCCCGACTTCCCTCGACACGAACGGGGGTGGGCGCGAAGACCTCCGCCACCTCCCCATCGTCGCGATCGACCCGCCCGACGCACGCGACCATGACGATGCGGTGTGGGCCGCGCCCGACGACGACCCCGCCAACGAAGGCGGCTGGAAAGCGATCGTCGCCATCGCCGACGTGTCAGCTTCTACGTCCGCCCCGGCTCCAGCCTCGACCGGGAGGCGCGGCGGCGCGGCAACAGCGTCTATTTCCCCGACCGCGTCGTGCCGATGCTGCCCGAAAGCCTGTCGGCGGAGATGTGTTCGCTGAAACAGGGCGTCGATCGGGCCGCGCTGGTGTGTCACTTGCAAGTGGGGAAGGGCGGCGCGCTCAAATCCTGGCGCTTCACCCGCGCGGTCGTGCGGATCGCCGCGAACATTGCGTATGAGGATGCGCAAGCGGCGATCGACAATAAGCCCCTCCCCTTCAGGGGAGGGGTTGGGGGTGGGGGCGTGCCACGCACTCCTAGCGACGAATTCGCGGATAGTCCCCACCCCAACCCCTCCCCTGAAGGGGAGGGGCTTAGAGCAGTTCTCCTCCCCCTCTGGGCCTGCTGGCGCGCGCTCTACAAAGCGCGCACCGCGCGCGCGCCGCTCGATCTCGATTTGCCCGAGCGCCGCGTCATTCTCGATGAAAAGGGCCGCATCCTCTCCGTCGCACCGCGTGAGCGGCTCGATTCGATGCGGCTGATCGAGGATTATATGATCGCCGCCAACGTCGCCGCGGCCAAGGCGCTGGAGGCGAAGAAGGCCCCGGTGATGTACCGCGTGCACGAGCAACCGAGCCGCGAGAAGCTCGTCGCGCTGAAGGACTATCTCAAGACCTTCGGCATCGAGTTCGCGCTCGGCCAGGTCGTGCGCCCCAAGACCTTCAACCAGATCCTCGACAAGGTCATCGACCGCGACGAGCGGCCGCAGATCATGGAGCAAGTGCTCCGCACGCAGACGCAAGCCTATTATGCGCCCGCGAACATGGGGCATTTCGGGCTAGCGCTGGGCAGTTACGGCCACTTCACCTCGCCGATCCGCCGTTATGCCGATCTTCTGGTCCACCGCGCGCTGGTCGGCGCTTACGGGCTGGGCGAGGGCGGCCTAAGCGAAGGTGAGGCCGCGTCGATGGAGAAGATCGGCGAGAGCATCTCGATGCTCGAACGCCGCGCGATGGAGGCGGAGCGTGACACGATCGACCGCTATGTCGCGGCGTTCCTGAGCGAAAAGGTCGGCGAGGTGCTGGAAACGCGCATCACCGGCGTCACCAATTTCGGCTTCTTCGCGACGGTCGAGGGTATCGGCGGCGACGGCCTGATGCCGGTGCGCGATCTGGGCGGCGAATATTTCCGCTTCGACGAGGCGAGCCGCACGCTGATCGGCGATCATTCGGGCACGGTCTTCGCCAGCGGCCAGAAACTCCCGCTGCGCCTCGCCGAGGCGAACCCGGTATCGGGCGCGCTGCGCTTCGAAATGGTCGAGGGCCGCGGCGCCCGGCCCGAGCGGGACGAGCGCACGCCGGGGCAAGCACGCGTCCTCAAGCGGCGCGGGCGGCCGTCCAACATCCGGCATCAGGGCAAGAAGCGGTAGGCCTTGCGCCCGCCGACGATCATGGCATCATCGGCGCGCAACATAAGGGAATGGACATGGGCGGAGCAGTCATCGCAGCGGCATCGGCACGGGCGCGGCGCACGGTCATCTCGCATTTCCTGTCGAGCAATGCCGTGTCCGCCGAGCAAGCCATCCCGTTCGAAACCAGCCGCCGCCTCGAACGCCGCTTCTTCGAACGGCTGCGGGATCGCGGCGTCGTCCTGACGGGAAAGAATGGCGGCTATTATATCGATCCGCCCGCGCTCGACACGTTCAACGCCGGCCAACGCAAGGTCGCGGTACTCGGCATGACCGCGGCGATCCTCGCTGCGGCGGCGGGGCTGGCGATGGCGGTGATTGCGTAGCGGAAGGGTCAGAGCAGCGTTCGCCCATTTGCAGACGTTTGCGACGCCGCTACGGGAGGCGGATGGCAGGACAAGAGCTAAACCATCGCGATGCTGCTTTACGCCGAGCCGTTCTAGGCGGTGTTGACAAAAGGGATTCCCAAACGCCGCGGGTTCTGATTCAAAGCTGCTCTTTGGGGAGCAGGGATGGATCGCGGGGATTTGTCGGATGTGGAATGGGAACTGATCGGGCCACTATTGCCATCTGAGCGGGGACGCTGGGGACGACCAGCGGGCAATAACCGGACGTTTCTCAACGGCATGCTTCACGTTTTGCGGGTCGGCTGCCCGTGGCGGGATATGCACGAGCGGTACGGCAAGTGGAACTCGGTCTATGTCCGGTTTCGCCGCTGGGCTGAACAAGGGGTCTGGGATGCCTTGCTGCAAACGCTGGTCGATCTGGGTCTGACCGACGACTGGCAACACATGATCGACAGCACCACAGTTCGCGGCCATGTCTCGGCAGCGGGCGGAAAAGGGGGGCTTGTGCGCAGGCTTTTGGTCGATCACGCGGCGGCTTTACGAGCAAGGTCCACGCCCGCTGCGACAATCAGGGCCTGCCTGTCGGCTTCATCCTGACCGGCGGCGAAGCGTCGGATTATACCGCCGCCGACCACCTGATGGCGCTGCCGCTGCCCAAGCCCAAGGCGCTGCTGGCCGACAAGGGCTATGACGGCGACAGGTTCCGCGAAAACCTGCTCATGCGCGGCATTCTGCCGGTCATCCCGCCGCGTTCGAACCGCAAATCGCCCGAGCATCCCGATTACCGGCGCTACAAGGATCGCAACCGTGTCGAGCGCATGTTCGGCAAACTCAAGCAACAACGCCGGATCGCTACGCGATATGACAAGACCGTCCTGTCGTTCGAGAGCTTCCTCAACCTCGCCGCCGCTCGTCTATGGCTGAAATCTTTTGTCAACGCGGCCTAGTCGTCGCCGGTTTGAACCTCCTCTACTTCGGGGTGGAGTTTACGGTCGCACTCAGGATCGGCTCGGTCTCGCTATTCGCCGATTCCGTTGATTTCCTTGAAGATGCTTCGGTAAATTTGCTCATTTCGGTGGCGCTCGGTTGGACCGCAACGCGCCGCGCGCGCATGGGTGTGGTGCTATCGCTGGTGCTGCTTGCGCCCGCCGCCGCGACCCTTTGGACGGCCTGGAGCAAGATGGCTTCACCGTCGGTTCCTGCACCGTTTCCGCTGTCGCTCACCGCATCAGGAGCGCTAGCGGTGAACCTGTTTTGTGCTGTCCTGCTCGCACGGTTTCGGCATCATGCGGGAAGCCTGACACGCGCCGCTTTCCTGTCGGCGCGGAACGACGCGGCGGCGAACGTGGCGATTATTGCCGCAGGATCGGTGACGGCGTTCCTTTGGCGGTCCGCTTGGCCCGACCTTGTCGTTGGCATCGGAATTGCTGTTTTGAACGCTGATGCTGCCAGGGAGGTATGGCGGGCTGCCCGACGCGAGCGCCGTGCCGAACCATAGCTACGTCCGTTTTCAGTCAATCCAAGATGTGCCGCTGTCCTACACGCCGCCAATCTGTCAGTCTTGCCGTCCGCTCTTTGTAACCGTCGACCATTTCGCCAACCAAGCGCCCCGAATAGGCCGTGTAGGACGTGAACTTCTGTGAACTTCGCCACAAAAACAGGCATCTCCAACGACGATAGCTCCCGCGATGGTGCGACTTTTGCGACTTTAGCCGGAAAACCTAGCCCGCCTCACCCCGCCCGGAACGTCAGCCCGGCCTTCGCCTGCAACCGGTCCGCCAGCACCTTCCCCATCAGCGCGCCCGGGGTCCAGATGCCGCCGTCTCCCGGCACATCCTCGACCAGGCACAAAGCCGTCTCGGCGATCATCTTGCTGGTCGATCCGTAGCCGGGGTCGCGGTCGCCGGTGACGACGCAATCGACGCGCTCGCCGTTCGGCCCCTCGCCGATGAACAGCAGATCGTAGAAGCCCGCGTCGCGTTCCTCCTTCGACGGGCCTTCGCCGGGTTTCGGTCCCTTCTCGCTGGACAGCGGATTGATCCGCGCGATCGCCTCGGCCGCCGCCTTGCCCATTTCGCCCAGCCCCGGCGCGACCATCATCTCGTCATAGACGAAGTCCGCGCCATAGCCGTCCGCGCCCAGCAGGAAGTTTGTGCGGTGGACGTTCTTGGTGTTGATCGGCGCCATCACGAACGGCGCGACCCAGGCCTCGATCGTACGGTCATATTCGGGCAGCAAGCCCTTGGGCTGGCTCGGCCCAGTGAAGCCGGGGGCGAGCGCGAACGGATTGACCAGCAAGCCCAGGATCGACGGGTCTTTCGCCGCGGCGGCAAGCGTCGCCTTCAGGCTCGCCGCGGTGCCGCCGGAAAAGCCGCCCTGCATCTTGCGCACACGCCCCTTCACGCGCGGCATGGCGTGGCCGAACTTGGCCTTGGCGGCATCCTGCAAGCCGAGCACGCCGAGATCGAACGGGATCGAATCGAACCCGCAGCTGAACACGATCCGCGCGCCGGTGCGCTTGGCGGTCTCGTGATGCGCGTCGATCATGTGGCGCATCCACGCCGGCTCGCCGCACAGGTCGACATAGGCGGTGCCGGTCTCGGCACAGGCGGCGACCAGATCGCTGCCGTAAAGCTGATACGGCCCGACCGTGGTGAGCACGACGGCGGTCCGCTCGCACAAGGCGCGCAGCGAGGCGGGGTCGTCGGAATTGGCGGTGACGAGCGGCGTGTCGGCGGGCGCGCCGATCAGGTCGCGCACTTCCTCCAGCTTCGACAGCGACCGCCCCGCCATCGCCCAGCGCGTCGCGCCGATGCCGGTGAGATATTCCGCGACGAGCCGCCCGGTGAACCCGGTCGCGCCGTACACGATGATGTCGAAATCTCTGGCCATTTCACCCCTCCGTCACCCTGAACTTGTTTCAGGGTCCACCGCTCAACCGGCGATGCCTATCTTGGGGCACCGTGGATGCTGAAACAAGTTCAGCAAGACGGAAATGTGGTTTCAGACCGCCTCGCTGAACTGCAAACTCGCCAGCCGCGCGTACAAGCCGTTCTGATCCACCAGCGTCCCGTGCGACCCGCTTTCGACGATCCGACCGTCGCTCATCACGATGATGCGTTTTGCCGCGCGTACAGTGGCGAGGCGGTGCGCGATGACGAGTGTGGTGCGCGTCGACATCAAGCGTTCGAGCGCTTCCTGCACCAGCCGCTCGCTCTCGGCGTCGAGTGCGCTGGTCGCTTCGTCGAGCAGCAGGATCGGCGCATCGCGCAGCAGCGCGCGGGCGATGGCGACGCGCTGGCGCTGCCCGCCCGACAGCCGCGCGCCGCCTTCGCCGAGGAACGTGTCGAGCCCCTCGGGCAGTTTGCGCAGAAATTCGGCGGCATTGGCGGCTTCGGCGGCGACCCACAATTCGTCGTCATGCGCGTCCCACCGGCCATAACGGAGGTTATCGCGCGCGGAGGCGCCGAAGATCACCGTTTCCTGCGGTACCATCGCGATCCGCTTGCGCACCTCCGCCGGGTCGGCGTCGCGCAAGTCGATCCCGTCGATCGTCACGCGGCCAGCCTCAGGATCGTAAAAGCGCTGGATTAGCTGGAAAAGGGTCGTCTTGCCCGCGCCGGATGGGCCGACGATGGCGACCGTCTCGCCCGGAGCGACTGTCAGCGAGAAGTCGTGCAGTGCCGCCACATCGCGCCGGGTCGGATAGCGGAACTCGACATGCTCGAATTCGAGCATACCCCGCGCCGGGGTGGGCATCGTCGAAGGGTGCGCGGGGGCGTGGATTTCGGGTCGTTCGCTCAGCAGTTCCGCGAGCCGTTCAGCAGCACCCGATGCGCGGACGAGGTCGCCATAGACCTCGCTCAGCGACCCGAACGCGCCGCTGACTAGCACCGAAGTGGCAAGAAATGCGGTCAACGATCCCGCCGACAGCCGTCCGGCGGCGACATCGGCAACGGTGCTCCATAGCAACAGCGTGATCGCCCCGAAAATGAGGGTAATGAACAAGGCGGTCAGCACCGCACGCAGGAAGATCCGGCGCTTGGCGGCGGCAAAGCTGCGCCCGACGGCATCGGCAAACCGCTGTTGCTCACGCCGTTCCTGCCCGAACGCCTGGACGATCTTCATCGCCGAAAACACCTCGACCGCCATCGATCCGATATCGGCGATCCGGTCCTGGCTGGTGCGCGACGTCGTGCGCAGGCGCCGCCCGAGCAGGATGATCGGCACCATCGTGACCGGGATGCCGATGACGATGGTACCCGCCAGCTTCGGCGCGAGGATGAACAGCGACACCATTCCGCCGATGCCGGTGATGAGATTGCGCAGCGCGACGGAGACCGTCGTGCCGACCGCGGTTTCGATCTGCCCGGTGTCCGCTGTGAGACGCGACGCGATTTCGGACGGGCGGTTTTCCTCAAACCAGCGCGGCGTCAAGTTCAGCAGGTTGTTCTGCACCGCGATCCGCACGTCCGCGACGGTCCGCTCGCCCAGCCACGACACGAAATAGAAGCGCACCGCTGTCGCCAGCCCAAGCACGCCGACCACCGCAAACAGCAGATAGAAAGTCTGGTTGACATGACCCATATCGCCGCCATGCGAAAAACCGTGGTCGATCACCGACTTGAACGTCCAGGGAATGTAGATCGTCATTGCGGAAGTGATGAGCAAAGCGCCGAGCGCAATGGCGAGTTGTAGCGGATATCCGCTGGCGTAGCGCCACACCATCTTTAAGCTGCTTAGCTTGCGGCGTGGCGGGGCAACCGGGGTTTCTGTTCGGAAGGCGGCGGGTTCGATATCGGCCATGCGCCCGCCTAGCAGGGCCGGGGCCGCGCCTCAATCGGCATCGGTTGAAGGGAGCATTGCAGCGCGCGGCGACGCGGCCTAGGCTCGATATTGCACTGCGGCATAAGATTGATGCCACGGTAAGAAATGTCTGCTAGAAAGTCCGGTATGCTCTACAACGCTTATGAAATGCAGAAGTCGATGTTGGCCAGCGCAAGCGCGATGGCCGATTTCAGCGCCGGTCTGTTGAATAATCCAGCCAATCCTTTCGCCTATTTCGGGGGTGGGCAGATCGTCAGTTCCGCGCTCGAAGTGTTCGCGCACGCCGCCGCACCGCGTGGCAAACCGGCGTTCGGGCTGCACTCGACCACGATCGACGGCAAGACGGTCGCGGTCACCGAAGAGGTCGTGCTGCGCAAACCGTTCGGGCAGTTGAAGCGCTTTGCCCGTGAAGGTGTGACCGGCGGCCCCAAGCTGCTGATCGTCGCGCCGATGTCGGGCCATTACGCGACTCTGTTGCGCGGTACGGTCGAGCGGATGCTGCCGGTGGCGGATGTCTACATCACCGATTGGCGCGATGCGAAGCTCGTGCCGCTGTCGGACGGGACGTTCGATCTCGACGACTATGTCGATTATCTGGTCGAATTCATGGAAGTGCTAGGGCCGGGCGGCCACATGCTCGCCGTCTGCCAGCCGTCGGTGCCGTGCTACGCCGCAGCGTGCCTGATGAGCGCGGACAAGAACCCGTGCCGCCCGAGGACGCTGACGATGATGGGCGGGCCGATCGACACGCGCGAAGCCCCGACCGCCGTCAACACGCTGGCGACCGAGCGGCCGCACAGCTGGTTCAGCCAGAATGTCATCGCGACGATCCCGGCGACCTATCCGGGTGCCGGCCGCAAGGTTTACCCCGGCTTCCTGCAGCTGACAGGCTTCCTGTCGATGAACCTCGGCAGCCACATGATGAGCCATTACGAGCTGTTCAAGCATCTCATCCAAGGCGAGGATCTGGAAGCCGATGCGACCAAGGCGTTCTACGAGGAATATCGCTCGGTCTGCGACATGACGGCGGAATTCTACCTGCAAACCATCGACGTGGTCTTCCAGGATCACGCCTTGCCGAAGGGGGAAATGCTCCACCGTGGCCGCCGGATCGACCCCGCCGCTATCACCGACATCGCGATCCTCGCGATCGAAGGCGAGAAGGACGATATTTCCGGGTTGGGACAGACCAAGGCCGCGCTAAAGATCGCCACCAATCTGCCGGAGACGATGAAGCGCTATTACATGGCCGAGGGTGCCGGACATTACGGCATCTTCAACGGCTCCAAGTGGCGCAACAAGGTCGCGCCCGTGGTCGAGCAATGGATGAAGGCGCACGGGTAGGGGGTTTATCGCAGCAAATTCTGCCGCAGAGCCGTCACCCCCGCCGCGCACAGCGCCGCCGCAATCGCCACGACGACCGACAGAATCGTCAGCTGGCCGGGGATAACGTCGAACACGCCGTACGCATAATCGCCCGCGTACAGCGCGATATACCCTGCAAGTGACGCGACGAAGATCGGTACCGCCACATGCCTTGCGTGACGATCAGCGCCACGCTGCCTAACAGGCCGCCAAAACTGCCAAGCGCAAAAGCCAGCTTCATCCACAGCGGTAGCCCGTAATAGATGTCGGCGGCGGTCGGGGCTCATACCCTTCATCATCAGGCTCGCCTTGGTCTGCCAGCACGAAATCGGTCAGCTGCACCAGCCCGAACAGGTTCCACGCCACCCCGAACGCCGCGACGATCAAGCAGCCACAGCGGCAGGCGCAGTGCATGCTCGAACGCAAATCGGTCATGGTCATCGTCTCCCTTTGGTCGATTATCCAAAGCAATGTGCGACGAGTATCGCGCATTTCGACACGAGCCGCGCGCGACTCAGCTAATTCCTCCCGTCCGGACTCGGCAAAGCCGCCGCTCCAGCAGGAAGCGCCGGACGCTGGGATCGTTGCTGAGTCCCGCTGCGGTCCGTGCCGACTCCCAGGCCATGCGTCTCGCATGCCCGCCCAGCCAGTAGTATCGCGCGCCCGCGCCGCCCACCACGGCTGATAGGTGGCGGCTCCCGAAGATTGCCGTCGAGCTGGCGTAACGCGCCAGCCGGGATCCCCATTCTCGGCATAGCGCCACCGCGCGCGCCGCCAGCACGCCGGTCGTCGGCTGCATAGATCGGCAAGCGTGTCGTACAAGCCGCGCGAGAGGTTCGGTGAAGCGCGCGCCGGTCATCCGCTGGTGCGCGTGGAGCGACTGGATCGCCGCTTCGGTCTGGAAGCGACCGGGCGATGCCTTGGTCGCGGCGGCGCGCAGCAGCGCCTCTGCTTCGACGATCATCGGGTGGGACCATAAGTTTACATCCTGCTCATGCAGCGGCACGAACCTGCCGTCGGCATCACGCCGCGCCGTCCTGTCGATCGTCGCGAACAACCGGACGTCACGATGCTCGATCTATCGCACGACGGCTATGCCGCAGCGTTCGGTCTTGTGCATTTGCGCCGCCTTGCGCTGTCGCGTGACGGCCGCCATCTCGCGGGCGCCGACCGATTGGTCGCAGCGAAAGCATCCGCGCAACGCGTGCCGAAGCGATTCGATATCCGTTCCATTTGCATCCGGATGTTCGTGTCGAAGAGTTTCCTGGCAAGGTCGGATACGTGCTTGTTGCCGGTGAAGAGCGCGTCTTCTTCGAAGCCGCAGGCGCATCGTTGTCGATCGAGGAAAGCGTGCTCTTTGCAACACCGATCGGTGCGCAGCGCACGTTGCAGATCGTCGCATCGGGCGAAGCGGCTGCGGATACCGTGGTCGATTGGTCGTTCACACGCGCCGGCAGCGCCTGAAATCTAACTCTCGACTCCGTCGAGAACGCGCCGGACCTTCGCCGCAAGCTGATCGATCGTGAAAGGTTTCGTCAGAAGGTTGACGTCGGCGTCGAGCTTTCCGTCGTGGATCACGGCGTTGCGCGTGTAGCCCGTGGTGTAGAGCACCTTGAGGTTCGGCTGCCGCAGCTTTACGGCGTCGACAAGCTCACGACCGTTCATATCGGGCATCACGATGTCAGTCAGCAGAAGGCTCGCGCCTTCGATGCGTTCCAGCACGTCGAGCCCTTCGCGTCCGCCGGCCGCATGCGCGACGGTGTAGCCGAGGTCGCGCAGGGCATCGACGACCATGTGCCGCACCTTGTCCTCGTCCTCGACCACAACGACGATTTCCGCCGGCGAGCCGCCCGGCGCATCGCCAATAAGCAAGGGAATGTTCGCGGCAAGCGCTTCCGATCCGGTATAGCGTGGGAGATAAAGTTTGATGCTCGTTCCGTGGCCGACCTCCGAATAGATTTTCACGTGTCCACCGGACTGGCGCACGAAGCCGAAGACCTGGCTGAGCCCGAGGCCGGATCCCTTACCGACCGTCTTCGTGGTGAAAAACGGATCAAAGGCGCGGCCTGCGACTTCGGGGGACATGCCTTCTCCGTTGTCGGAGACGGCGATCACGACATACTGGCCGGCGGGGATGCCGTGCGTGTCGGCATAAGCGTCGTCGAGCGACGCATTGTAGGTCTCGATCGTCAGACGGCCGCCGGTCTCCATCGCATCGCGTGCGTTCACTGCGAGATTGACGACGGCCTGTTCGAGTTGGCCGCCATCGACGCTTATGCGCCAGAGGCCGCCAGCCTGGATCGTTTCCAGCCGCACCGACTCGCCGATCGCGCGGCGCAGAAGGTCTGCCATGCCGCCGACAAGGCTGTTCGCATCGATGACAGTCGGCATGAGCGGTTGCTGGCGTGAAAAGGCAAGCAGACGCTGCGTCAGCGTCGCCGATCTTTGTGCGCCGTCGAGCGCATTCACGATGTAGCGGGCGACATCGCGGTCTCCGCGCGCCAGTCGTCGCTGCAGAACCTCGAGATTGCCGATGATGATGGCGAGCATGTTGTTGAAGTCGTGCGCGATGCCTCCTGTCAATTGGCCGATCGCCTCCATCTTCTGGGCTTGCCGCAACTGCTCCTCGGTCTCGTTACGTCGCGCGACCTCAGCCTCCAACTCGCTCGTTCGCTGTGCAACGCGTATTTCTAAATCTTGCTTGTCGCGCGCGATGATTTCGCCGCGCCGCTTCAATTCGGCGGATACGTCGACCAGCGTATCGCCAATGACGCGCGCTTCGGCGAACGGCGGCTGCGGTGGCGGCAGCAATGCGCCGTCCCCGAGGCTCTTCGCGGATTGTGCCAATTCCCGGATGCCGACGCCGCTACGCGTCGCGATGATCGAGGCGGCGACGAGGCTCAGCGCGGTCAGCGACAGCGCCAGCAGGCCCGTGCGCCACAGGACGAGCCGTTGCGGGCCCGCGATGGCTGCAAGGCGTTGTCCCACGCCGACCGTCCAGCCGAAGCGCGTTTGCGAATAGCCCGTCACCGATGCGTTGCCTTCGAGCGTGATGGTCGACGCTAGCCCTTCCGATGCACCATCGATCGCGGCACGCCAGCCTTCGGCGGCGAGCGTCCCGATCCGCGCGTCATTGTCGAGAAGGCGGGCGACGAACCGACGATTGCCATCGAGAATGCCGACATTCTCGCCAGATTCGAATTGCTGCGTAATCAAGCCGAGGAAACGCGCCGTCGGCATGCCGATCGAGAGCGAATACAGGGGCGTTGTCCCCTTGAAGGCAGGGATCTCCACGTATGTCGTCGGCTTGCGGGCGACAGGCCCGTAGACGATGTCGCCGACCTGATACCGGCCGGTCTCGAAGCCACGACGCACGACGTCCGGCGCGGCATGTTTCGGAAGCGATGTCCCGGTCGGCGTGAGCGTGTTGAGGACCTGCTGGCCGCTCGGGTCGCTCAGCGCAAGCCACGCGCCAGGCACGAAGCGCAACGCGCGCTCGGCTTCGTCACGGAATGCCGTGAGATTGCCCTGCTGCAAGCTCGGTGATGTGGCGAGCGTTGTGCCCACCGCGGCGAAGGTTTCGACCTCGTTCTCGACCAGCCCGGCAAGAATCTTCGAACTGACAAGCAGTCCTTGCCGAATCGTATCGCGCTCGCTGGTGGCGAGACGATCAAACAGAAGAAGCAGCGACAAGATCAGCGGAAGCGCCGTAACCAGAACAAGCAAGACGAGCTGTCTCGCGAGGGTCAGCCCGCTGAAGGCTCCGCTCATTCGCGCAATCATGTTTCGTGGCGGCAACCGCTTCCCCTCGGCTGCAAGAATCTAGGCTGTTAGACGTTGCGGGCGCAAGCAGCCGATGTCAGAGCGCCTTGCCGCCGGGCCGATCCGCTTTCGTGTAGGCGGTGCCGAAAACATGGTCCCACCACGGCGCGCTGACGCCATAACCGCGGTCGGGATCGCGGAAGTGATGCAGCATGTGCAAACGACGCAGCGTCGCCTCGATCTTCGTACGCGGCGGCCGGTGATGGATGTGGAAATGGATCTCGTCGTAAATGACGTAGCCGACCATGAAACCGGCTAGCCCCGGATAGCGTAACTCGAAACCAAACAGCAGCGTAGCCACGGGCCATGCGAAGAGCATCATCGGCACGCTCATCAGCGGTGGCATGACGAGGCGCAGCGGATCGTTGGGATGCACGTGATGGATGCCGTGCAGAAGGAAGTGCAACCGCGCGCCGAACTTGCCCGGCATTTCCCAATGGAAGATCCAGCGATGGAAGAGATATTCCATGAACGTCCAGATGGCATAGCCTGCAAAAACGCAGGCCACGATCGCCACCGAGGAACGATCGCCAGGCGTCTGCCAGATCAGCCACGCGGCGATCGGCAGATAGACGAGCGGAAAGGTCCAGTGCACGCGCGACAGCTTGTCGAGCACCAGATTCTCGAACACGCGTGGGGATGCGCTGAGTTCGTCAGCGCGCGACGTGGGTTGATGCGTTGCGTCGGTCATTCCGCGGCCTGCAGTCTGGCGCCCTGCGACGCTACTTCTGACGGCGCATCCATGTTGCCCGTTCGCGTGTGCAGCGAATATTTCGAATCGAAGATGAAATCGAGGAACAGCTTCGTCCAGGAGCGATGCGCCTGAAGATTGTCGTAGAACTCCGGCGCCATCGCTTTCAACTTCGGCAGGTTCGACCACGGCATCTCAGGAAAATCGTGATGCTCGTTATGATAGCCGATGTTGAGAGCGACTGTGTTGAGCGGCCCGTAATAGTCGAAGGTCCCCTGATCGGGCCAGGCTGCGTAATGTTCCTGGATCCAGCGTGCGCCGAGCGGATGCAGGCCGACCGAGAACCAGAACGATGCGAAGAGATAGACGACCGCCATCGGGCCGAAGGCCCACCACATCGCAGCGTCGAAAACGGCGATGATGCCGAAGTTTATGAATGTCCACTTGCTCATGATCGGCACGGTGCCTTGCAGCCGGTAAAGCCGGGCGAGCTGCGCGATCGAGAAAAAGAACAGCCATAGCGCCTTGCGCCACCAGATGTTTCCGACAAGGCGGGCTTCCCAATCGCTTGGTACGTCCGCGTCGTAATCGTAGGCGCTCAGATGCGAATGATGCTTGATGTGATAGGCGCGAAAGCCCATCGCGGTGGGAAAGGCGTTGGGAAGGTCCGCGAGAATCGCGTTCAGCTTGTTGAGCGTCGCGCTTTCGAACACGGCGTTGTGGATCGAGTCGTGGATGATCACGAACATCGCGTGGTTGGCGAATGCGCCGACGCACCATGCGCAGAGCAGCAACGCCCACCAGTAAGACGCGCCGAGCCAGCCAAAGACGGCAGCGATCGCAGCCTGCGCGAGAAAGATACCGGCGGTGATGTAGAAGGTTTTCACGTCGCGCGTCAGCAGCGTGCGCACTTCCGGATGTGCGGCAAGGATCGCGCGACGCCGCATCGCGTGCGAACGATCGGCGCCGGTGGCCTGCGAGATGTCCATCGCGATCGTCATGCTGCCCGACCCGTCTCCGTCATCGTTCCGACTGGTGTTGCAATCCGCTTCTCGTAGATGCGGTGCACTTTGTCTTGCCTGGCGCCGGCCATCTCGATCGGCCGTCGCATGCCGACATTGTCCTCAAGCACCCAGCCGAATTCGCAATGGTCCAGCATCACCTTACGAAGCCGCAACCGGCATTCTTCGATGAGAGCGAGCACGACGACACCGCCTGTTGCAGAGCGGTGTAATTTCCGTTTGAGGCCGAAAAGCGCCAGACGCGCTGATTTGTAGTCTTTCCTGACTATGCGGGAGACGAGCTTCGGGAGGCCGAATGGCAGCAGTCGCCCCCGCATGTCCTTCACGAGGTCCAGGACATTGGGAATGGTGATGGCGAACGCGACCGGCTCGCCGTCTAGTTCGACAACGAAGCCGAAATCCTCCGTCAGGAGATATTTCAGCGAATCCGCCATCGAGAGAAACTCGTCGAGGCCCAGCGGCACGAACCCCCAATTAACGGCCCAGCCGTCGTTGAAAATGTCGACCATCACCTGCGCTTCGCCGCGGATGTCGGACATGCGCAGCGACCGGAAGTTCAAGCGCCGCTTCCACTCTGGCCGTGACATGAAGATCGGATCGACAGTGCGGTCGTAGGTCGTGATGTCGTAGCGGTACGAAATCAGATCGCGCGCCTTGGCATAGCCAGCGCTTTCGAGGTGGCGCGCGAGATATTGCGGATGCCACGGCATAAAAAAGGTGGGCTTGGCGTCGTAGCCTTCGACGAGCATCCCGGACTCGCTGTTGATTGATGGCGAGAACGGGCCGTGCACAACGTCCGCACCCTTCGTGCCAAGCCAGCTTTCGGCAGCGGCAGCAAGTGCTGCGACGACTCTCACGTCGTCGATCGCGTCGAGTGCTCCGAACTGGGCCTGGGACGTGCCGCTCGGCACGATTTCGCGATAGCGTTGCGCCTCGATTCGACCAACGACTTTGCCGTCGCGACGCGCGAGAAACTTCTGCGATTCGACGCGCTTGTAGTGCGGGTTCAGCCTGTGCGCGTAGAGCGTCCAGCGTTCGGCATCGAGCGACGGCGAAAACCCCGGCTGGCCATCGTAAATCTTACGCGGGAGCGAACAGAAAGCGAGGAAATCGCGCAGCCCGCTAACGGGCCGCACCTCGATCGATGACGCGCTCATTCCGAGCTGTCGGCCCGTTAGGCCTCGCCCGCCGCGAGCCGCCGCTCCTCGACATAGGGACGGTTCACGAGCAGGTCTGCGACCATCTTGATGTCGTCTTCGCGATGCGCGGCGGAGAGGAAGAAGCGCAGCCGCGGCTGGTCCTTCGGCACGCCGATCCGCACCACGGGCGGCACATAAACACCGTTCTCGAGGAGATGCTGCGAGGCCATCATCGTCTCGCGGTCCGAGATGAAGAGGACCGGCACGACGGCGCGGCCGATCGCCGGCCCGGTGTCGAGCCCGGCCGCCTGCATCGTCGCGATAAAGAATTCCGCATTCTGCGCGAGCTTCTTGATGCGCCACGGTTCGCTCTTCACGAGGTCGAGCGCCGCCATGGCCGCAGCCGTGATGACCGGCGACAAACCGACGGAATAGACGAAACCCGGAAGCGTGAAGCGCATCCAGTCGATGATGCCCTGCCGGCCGCAGATGAAGCCGCCGCACGACGCAAAGGTCTTGGACAGTGTGCCGATGACGAGATCGACGCGGGATGGATCGACGCCGGTCGCTTCGCAAAGGCCGCGGCCCGTCTCGCCCATCACGCCAATCGAGTGCGCCTCGTCGACCAGCAGCCAGACGCCGTGCTTTTCCTTGATCTGGCAGAGGCGCTCAAGGTCGACCGTGTCGCCGTCCATCGAATAGAGGCTTTCAACGACGATCATCACATTGCGGTAGTTCTCGCGCTTCTGAGTGAGAATGTCGTCGAGATGGTCGAGATCGTTGTGGCGGAAGACGATCGTCTCTGCCGCTGCGCCGCGCCCACCGCTGGCGACGGAATTGTGCGAGAGCTCGTCGAGCAGGATGGCGTCGCGACTGCCCATGAGGTGCGTCAGCACCGTCACGTTGGCGAGATAGCCCGAGACCAGCGCCAGCGTATCGTCGAAGCCCAGAAACTCGGCAAGGCCACGCTCCAGCAACCGATGCGTGGAGCGTTCGCCGCCGACCAGCCGCGAGGCCAGCGCGCCGACGCCGAAATTGTCGACCGACGCATGGGCGGCACCGCGCACGGCCGGATGGTCCGCGAGCCCGAGATAGTCGTAGTTTGCGAAGGAGACGTAGCGGCCATCCTTGGCCTCGATCTCGTCTCGCAATGTATCGGTGGGAATGAAGAACGGATTACCGTTATCGAGGACCGCGCGGCCCGCAAGCCGAAAGCGCTTGTGGGCGTAGTCCGCCAGGCTGTTGTGTTTCGCCACGCACGTATTCCGTCAGTCGGGGCGCGGCGGCCCCTTGCCGTTGTTTCAACCCGGACGACCCCCCGGGCACGCAATACACTCGCGGCTGTTAAACCGCGGTTCAGGATTAACCCAATCGATCCCAGCGCGCCAGTGCGGCGTCCCCCTTGCGCTACGGATTGACGGACCCTGTGGCCCCGCCGCCCGCCTTGCTTGCGACGCGGCAAATCCCCATATTTCCCTCACAGCGGAGGCGCCATTCCCGGGCTTTTGTTGCCGAAGTGCCACAAGGGCTTCCTATGTCGCGTCTGCCGACCCTCAACTCGCCGTTTCTTCTCGGCTTCGACACGATCGAGCGCGCGCTCGATCGTGTCACGCGTTCGGCGACGGACGGTTATCCCCCCTACAATATCGAGCGGCTTCCCGCGCAGGGTCTTGAGCCCGAACGGCTGCGCATCACGCTGGCCGTGGCGGGTTTCACGCGGGACCAGTTGGACGTCACGACGGAGGAGAACCAGCTTCTCATTCGCGGGCGGCAAGTGGACGATCGCGAGCGGCACTATCTGCATCGTGGCATCGCGGCCCGGCAGTTCCAGCGCGCCTTCCTTCTCGCCGACGGCATGAAGGTGCTCGGCGCCGATCTCTCCAACGGATTGCTGTCCGTGGACCTTGTACGGCCCGAGCCGGAGAAACAGATAAGGCGCATCGATATTCTCGCGCGAGACTGAGGGCGGGCCCCCGGAAAGTTGGCACGACTTTTCCGATCAAGGTTCGCCCAAAAGACGAGCGGGAAAGGCGGGCTTCAGGAGAAGACGCCGAAACAGCGGGTCTTTTGGACCGCAGAAAGTAGTTGTCATGGAAAATCATCCCCTCACAGACGAACAGTTTGCCGGCCTTGGCGGCGGCGCCATCGCCTATGTGCGCCCCATACAGTCCGAGGACGTGTCGAAAATCTTTCCGCAGGCCCCGACGCTCGAGCCCGGCCAGTCGCTGTTTGCGCTGATTGGCGCGGACGGGCAGCCGATCGTGCTGTCGGAGTCGCGCGACGTGCTGATCGCCAATGCGATGGAGCATTCGCTGCACACGGTGAGCTTGCACTAAGACTGCACGCGATGCGCTTGCACTAGGCGGGTTACATTACGGCGCGGCTTGCTTGAGGCATCCGCGCCGTTTTCGTGTCGGCGGTTGATCTGGGCGTCACGCTGGCTTCGTAATCCATCACACCCCCGTGATTTTCTCCCCCAAACCCGCCCGAAAAACCCTTGCGGCTTGGGCGCTCCGACACAATCTTTGCGCCATCGGGGACCGGTCGGTTTTCGCGGCGCAGACGCGTCGCGACACTTCCGCCCCACCGGCCGGATCGCTTCGGGGTCCGGTGGTCCCGCTGGGAAAGGACAAAGAGAACAATGTCGAAAATCATCGGTATCGACCTCGGCACGACGAACTCCTGCGTCGCTGTCATGGAAGGGTCGACCCCAAAAGTCATCGAGAATGCCGAGGGCGCGCGCACGACGCCCTCGATCGTCGCGTTCACGCCCGACGGCGAGCGCCTCGTCGGCCAGCCGGCCAAGCGCCAGGCGGTCACCAATCCGGAAAACACCTTCTTCGCGATCAAGCGCCTCATCGGCCGCACCTTCGACGACCCGATGACGCAGAAGGACCTCTCTCTCGTCCCCTATACGATCAAGAAGGCGTCCAACGGCGATGCCTGGGTGACGTCGTCGGGCAAGGATTATTCGCCCTCGCAGGTCTCTGCCTTCACGCTCCAGAAGATGAAGGAGACGGCCGAGGCTTATCTTGGGCAGACCGTCACGCAGGCCGTCATCACCGTCCCGGCCTATTTCAACGACGCCCAGCGCCAGGCGACGAAAGACGCCGGCAAAATTGCCGGCCTCGAAGTGCTGCGCATCATCAACGAGCCGACGGCGGCAGCGTTGGCCTACGGTCTCGACAAGAAGCAGTCCGGCATCATCGCGGTCTATGACCTCGGCGGCGGTACGTTCGACGTGTCGATCCTCGAGATCGGCGACGGCGTCTTCGAGGTGAAGTCGACCAACGGCGACACGTTTTTGGGCGGCGAAGACTTCGACAACAAGCTGGTCGAGTACCTCGCGGCCGAGTTCAAGAAGGATCAGGGCATCGACCTGACCAAGGACAAGCTTGCGCTCCAGCGTCTGAAAGAGGCGGCGGAAAAGGCCAAGATCGAGCTGTCGTCCGCGGCGCAGACCGACATCAACCTGCCCTACATCACGGCGGATGCGTCCGGGCCAAAACATCTGACGCTGAAGCTGACCCGCGCGAAATACGAAACGCTGGTCGACGACCTCATCCAGCGCACGGTCGAGCCGTGCAAAAAGGCGTTCAAGGACGCCGGTCTTGCGGCCAGCGACATCGACGAGGTTGTGCTCGTCGGCGGCATGACGCGCATGCCGAAGGTCCAGGAGGTGGTGAAGAACTTCTTCGGCAAGGAGCCCCACAAGGGCGTCAATCCGGACGAAGTCGTCGCCATCGGCGCGGCGGTGCAGGCGGGCGTGCTGCAGGGCGACGTGAAAGACGTGCTGCTGCTCGACGTGACGCCGCTGTCGCTTGGCATTGAGACGCTCGGTGGCGTGTTCACGCGCCTCATCGATCGCAACACGACGATCCCGACGAAGAAGAGCCAGGTGTTCTCGACGGCGGAGGACAACCAGACCGCCGTCACCATCAATGTGTTCCAAGGCGAACGCGAGATGGCACAGGACAACAAGGCGCTCGGCCGATTTGATCTTGCGGGCATTCCCGGCGCGCCGCGCGGCGTGCCGCAGATCGAGGTGACGTTCGACATCGACGCCAACGGCATCGTTAACGTCACGGCGAAGGACAAGGCGACGAACAAGGAGCAGCAGATCCGCATCCAGGCGTCAGGCGGCCTTAGCGAAGCCGACATCGACAAGATGGTAAAGGATGCCGAAGTTCACGCCGCCGAAGACAAGAAGCGCCGCGAACTGGTGGATGCCAAGAACCAGGGCGAGGCGATGATCCACTCGTCCGAGAAGACCCTCGCCGAGCATGGCGAAAAAGTCTCGGCCGAGGACAAGACTGCGATCGAGGCTGCCGTGACGGCGCTGAAGGGCGCGCTCGAAGGCGAAGATGTCGAAGCGATCAAGGCGCGCACGAACGAACTCGTGCAGGCCTCGATGAAGCTTGGCGAGGCCATGTACAAGGCCCAGCAGGCGGGCGCCGAGGCCGGTGCCGGTGGGCACGCTGGTGGCCCCGGCGAGCCGAAGAACGACGACGTGATTGACGCAGACTTCAAGGAAGTCGGCGGCGACGACAAGAAGAAGAGCGCCTGAAGCCGCGTTTTTCGCGGGGATGCCTTGGGCGTCCCCGCGTTTTTCCCGCGTGACATCGGCGCGCGGTTCCTGCATCCGCGTCACGCGGATGGACAGGTTGTAACGCGAGGAAACGATGTCGCGAGTTAATTTTGCAGGTCGGGCAGGCCGCACGACGGTCACTGTGGCCATCCTGCTTTGCCTGACGCTG
This sequence comes from Beijerinckiaceae bacterium, assembly GCA_965246795.1. Lineage (GTDB taxonomy): Bacteria > Pseudomonadota > Alphaproteobacteria > Rhizobiales > Beijerinckiaceae > JAJXWB01. Next base: position 28,386 of record CBDFFN010000008.1, read on the forward strand.
CCGGGCTTCGCGCAACAGCCTGCGCCCGGCGCCGACGACGGCGGCAATGACGCGCCCACGGTGGAATCGAAACCTACCAAGCCGGCGCGGAAACCTGCGCCTGCGAAGGCGGCCGCTCCGGCGAAACCCGCGGCGCCTGCAAAGACCGAGGGATCCCCACAGCCTGAACTCACGGCGAGCGGCAAGCCTGCCGTCACGTCCGCCGATGTCCGGCCGCCGGTCTTCGATTTGATCGATTGCGCCAAGGCGCCGTCCGGCGCGGTGACGAAGCTTCCCGACGATCTCGCGCGCTGGGCGACGGTCTATTGCACGAAGCTCGGCCACATCTTCAACGCCAACGACCGTTACTTCGGCGCCTTCCCGGATTCGGGCGTGCGCGCGTCGTTCAATTCCGCCGACATGATGGGCAAGACCGGCGACGTCGGCAACGACGCCTATTTCACGGCCGTTACATACCGCCAGCTCTCGACGGCAGAGGCCGACGCACTCATCGCGCTAGACCCGAGCGTGAAGCGCGTGCTCGTCGATAAGCCGCTGTGGCGACTCGAACTTGTCGCAGCTGGCGGCGCGAACCTGTCGTTCATCGCCATCGACCCGACGGCGGAATTCTTCTGGGTATTTCCGCTGAGCAAGCGCGGCATCGACACGCCCGCGTTCTACGTGTCGACGCTCACGGCCTTCAATAAAGCGCGCTGATGTCGAAGCGGGATTATTACGAAGTACTCGCCGTCACGCGGACGGTCACGGAAGTCGAACTGAAGGCAGCCTTCCGCAAAGGCGCGATGCAGTTTCATCCCGATCGTAACCCGAACGATCAGACGGCGGAGGTGCGCTTCAAGGAAATTAACGAGGCGTACCAAGTTCTCTCCGACGGGCAGAAGCGCGCGGCCTACGATCGTTTCGGCCATGCGGCTTTCGAGAACGGCGGCGGCGGCGGTCGCGCGGGGTCTGGCGGAGAAGGTTTCGCCTCGTCGATGGCCGACATTTTCGACGATCTGTTTGGCGATGTCATGGGACGGCGCGGCGGAGGCGGGCGCGCAAACGGGCGCGAGCGCGGCTCCGACATCCGCTACGATCTCGAGATCGGATTGGAGGATGCATTCACCGGCAAGACGGCGACGATCCAGGTGCCGACTTCAATCACCTGCGAAGTCTGTCACGGCAACGGCGCAAAGGCGGGTTCGCAGCCGAAGACATGCCCGACCTGTCAGGGACACGGTCGGGTCCGCGCGCAGCAGGGCTTCTTCGCCATCGAGCGGACGTGCCCGACATGTTCGGGTCGCGGCCAGATCATCGACAACCCCTGCGAGGCCTGCGCCGGCGCCGGCCGCGTCACACGGCAGCGCACGCTCTCCGTCAACGTGCCCAAGGGTGTCGAGGACGGCACGCGCATCCGTCTTGCGGGCGAGGGCGAGGCGGGTTTGCGCGGCGGCCCGGCCGGCGACCTCTATCTTTTCCTGACAATGAAGCCGCATGCGATCTTCCATCGCGACGGCGCCGATCTCTACTGCCGCGTGCCGATCTCCTTCGTGCAGGCAAGTCTCGGCAGCGAGTTCATGGTGCGCACGATCGATGGCGCGGAGACGAAAGTGAAAGTGCCGGAAGGCACGCAATCGGGTCGGCAGTTCAAGGTGCGCAACAAGGGCATGCCGGCGCTGCGCGGTCGCGAAATCGGCGATCTCTACATCCAAGCTTTAGTCGAGACGCCGCAGAGTCTGACCAAACGCCAGCGCGAGCTTCTCGAAGAGTTCGACAAGGAATCGTCGAACAAGACGCATCCAGAATCGACTGGCTTTTTCGCCAAGATGAAGGATTTCTTCGAAGGGATGAGCGGGGCTTAGTCTCGCGCGGTTCCACCGCGATGGTGCATGGCTGACATGCCGGCGCATGCATTTGTCTTCAGCCAGGTGCACCCAAGTTTCCGACTACCAATCGTCGTCGCTTCGACTTTTGTCATCAGGAGTCGTTGCGAGAGGCCTCGGTAATCAGGAGCTCTGCTTTGAAGAAACTTACAACAGCAACATTGGCAATCGTTCTCGGCGCGTCGAGCGCCTTCGCGCAGACGGGCACCGGGACGGCCACCGAACGAGATCGGCCTTCGACAACGGGCGTGGGCAATGCGGCCGGCAATACCGCGGCCAGCACAGCCGGCGCGCCGGTCGCGCCGCCTTCGACGGATGTCCGCGTTCCGTCGCCTTACGCGCCGCCGACGCAGCCCCCGGTCAACGTACCGAAGTAACGTTGGCGAGCGACATGAACGTAACGTGCGGCGTGTTGTCGTGCGTTACGGCGCTGCTTTCGGTCAGAAAATTATCGACAGGAACAGGTAGAACAGCAGCCATCGGTTGCAGAAGAAGTACACCGCGATGACAACCGGCATCGCCAGCGATACGCCGTATCGCCAAAGCAAAGTGCCGGCGAGGATCGCATCGATAGCGCCCGCCGCGAACCACGCGCTCTGCATGTCCAGCGCTGCTTCGGTGCTGCCGATCGCGAAGACCGTCGCAGAGGCGGCGGCGAACGCGATCCAGAGCAGCACGTTGATCCGGCGAGGTGCAGCGCCGACAGATTTGGTTTCGTCCGTTGTCACTGATTGGTCCGGCCGTAATCTTCTCGGCCGTGCCAATAGCGTCTTCCCTGGTCTTCACGGTGTGACAGCGGTCATAGTCGCGCTGGCGTCACCCTCGTGCCTGGTCTTTGCTACCATCGCACCTTGATTGCGCCTTTCCCTGAATAAGTATTGCTGCGGTTCGAGAACTCGCCATCGAAATTGGCCGGAGCGATGTTGTCGAGGACAGCGAGTTCCGCGCCGGTCTTCACCTGTACCGCCAAGCGGGCAGGGCGCGCACCATCGGTGAGGAAAGCCGCGCCCGGCAGATTCACGAGACCTGCGATCGGATTGCGGACGGGTGCGAATTCGGCGACGTAAGCGGCCTGCACGCTCGGGCGCAGCCACATGCCGTCGCTGCCGACGTAGGCGAGAGCCGGCGTGAAGAAGGCGAGATTGCTCGTCACCGCGCCAAAGCGTGTCGTGCCGTAACCGCTCGTGGCCGTCAGGATCGGTAAAAGCGCGCGATGTGCCTTTACGGTAACGTTGCGTCACCGCGATGATACCGCCGCCTGCGCATGATTTACGTTGGCAGCACACGGTCCGACCTCGTCCTTGACCCTCACGCTGCAATGCGGCAACGCTTGCGCCTGTGGCGTTCACACGGCTGTCTTAATCGCCGCAACGCAACGGGCCGTGCCGCGTTGGTGAGAACGAACCGCACCGCCCGGCTTTGGACCGGGCGCAAGGAAGAGGCGAGGAATGGCGTTGCGAAACTACGCGCCGGCTGATCGAAACAGCCGGTTCGGCAAAGCACCACTTCTTCGCTTTCCCTTCCCGAAGCCACGTACGGGCGACCGCACCAACCTCGACGAGAAGCTTGCCGACGAGGCGCGCTTTTTCCGCTCTTGGGTCGATTCGCCGGGCCTGATGGGTGCGGTCTCGCCGTCCGGGCGATTTCTGGCGCGGGCGCTGGCGCGGTGTGTCGATCCCGATGCGCCGGGCCTCGTCGTCGAACTTGGACCGGGCACAGGCCCGGTGACGGAAGCGCTGCTTGAACGCGGTGTCGCGCCAGAACGGCTGCTGCTGGTCGAATTTTCGCCGGTCTTTTGCGACCTTCTTCGCGCGCGCTTTCCGGGCGTGCGGGTGGTGCAGGGCGACGCCTATCGCCTGTCGGACACGTTGCGCGACATCGATGCGCCGATCGGCGCCGTCGTCTCCGGTCTGCCGCTGCTTAACAAGCCGGAGCGCGAACGCCAGGCGCTGCTCGACGATGCTTTCTCGCTTATGGGGCCGGACGGGCTGTTCGTGCAGTTCACCTACAGCATGGGCGCGCCCATTCCGCAGCCGCGCAACGGACGGCAAAAGTATTTCGGCGAGGCGGAGGGGCCTATCTGGCTCAATCTGCCGCCAGCACGTGTCTGGCGTTACCGCCGTGCCGACCATTACGCGCGCGCCAACGACAATCTTTCGCGCGCAAGGCGTGAGCTGCCGCAGATTCTCGAAGCTTTCGCGCCAAGGGAGAAGATGGCGCCGGCACTGGCGCTCATCCGCAAGTTCGCGGACGGACCGAAGGATTCTCGGCGCTGAGCGGCGCGCCACGGCCGGTCGCTGACCGGCTCATCGTCGCGCTCGACGTCGAAGACGTGGCAGACGCGACCCGGCTCGTCGCAACACTTGGCGACACCGTGGCCTTCTACAAGGTCGGCATGGAGCTGGCTTATGCGCGCGGCGGGTTCGATTTCGCCGAAATCCTCGTGCGCGCCGGCAAGAAACTCTTCATCGATCTGAAATTGCACGACATCGGCACGACGGTGGAGCGCGCGACGCGACAGGTCGCGCGGCTCGGCGCAACGTTCCTCACCGTGCATGCCTATCCGCAAACGATGGCCGCAGCGGTGCGTGGCGCTTCGGGTTCGTCTTTGGGACTCCTCGGCGTAACGGTGATGACGTCCTACGACGATGCTGATCTCGCGCAGACGGGTTCGGCGATGGATGTCGCGTCGCTTGTGGCGCATCGCGCGAAGCAGGCAAAGGCCGCTGGTCTCGACGGGCTGATCTTGTCGCCAGCGGAGGTCGAAGCGACACGCGCGCTCGTCGGTCCAGACATGCTGCTGGTGACGCCCGGCGTGCGTCCTGCGGGCGCGGACACCGGTGACCAGAAGCGTATCATGACGCCGGCGCGCGCGATCGCGGCGGGCGCGGATCATCTCGTTGTCGGACGACCGGTGACGCAGGCGAAAAATCCGCGTGCAGCGGCGCAAGCGATCATCGACGAGATTACGGCGGTGAGAGCGTAAGTCGCAACCGTACGCGGCCACCAGAAAAGCAAAACGCCGGGCGTACATCCGGCCCGGCGTGCGACGCATCGGACTGACGCAGACCGTTTGGTCCCTGCCGACGGCGTGCACATGATATAAGGACCAATCGCGACAGAACAATGACAGGGAGATTAACTTGCCGAAAGGATACTGGGTCGGACGCGTCGATGTGAATGACACCGAAGCCTACAAGGCTTACGTCGCCGCCAACGCAAAAGCCTTTGCGAAATACGGCGCGAAATTTCTCGTGCGCGGTGGCAAGCACGAGACCGTCGAAGGCGGATCACGCACGCGCAACGTGGTGCTCGAATTCAAGGACTACGAGACGGCGATGGCCTGCTATCGCTCGCCCGAATATGCCGAGGCGTTGGCGCTGCGTCTTCCGCATGCAACCGTCGATATGATCGTCATCGAGGGCTATGACGGCCCGCAGCCTTGACGCTCGTCGTTCTGCCGGACACACGAAGCGCATGACAACGTCGGACATGAAACTGGTCGTCGTGGGTGCGGCAGGGCGCATGGGCCAGACGCTCGTGCGCATCGTTGCTGAGACGGATGGAGCGGTGCTGCACGCCGCGCTCGAACATGCAGGATCGCCTGCGTTGGCCAAGGATTCCGGCGCGCTTGCCGGGCTGGGTGACAACGGCATTGCAATCACAAGCGACGCGCTCGCCGCGGTCGTGCATGCCGATGGCATTCTCGATTTCTCGACGCCGGCCGTGTCGGTCGAGATGTCTGTGCTCGCCGCGCAGGCGCGCATCGCGCATGTCATCGGTACGACGGGGTTTGCGGACGCCGACCTCGCAAAGATTGCGTCCGCCGCGCGCCACGCGCCGATCATGCGTTCCGGCAATATGAGTCTCGGCGTCAATTTATTGGCGGCCCTTGTCGAGCGCGCGGCCAAAGCGCTTGGACCCGAGTGGGATATCGAAGTGCTCGAAATGCACCATCGTATGAAGGTCGATGCACCCTCAGGCACCGCTTTGCTGCTCGGCGAAGCCGCCGCGAAGGGTCGCGATGTGGCGCTTGCCGAAAAAGCCGTGCGCAGCCGCGACGGACATACCGGTGCGCGGCGCGATGGCGACATCGGCTTCGCGACATTGCGCGGCGGCACGGTCGTCGGCGACCACAGCGTCATCTTCGCCGGAGCGGGCGAACGGATCGTGCTCTCGCATCATGCCGAAGAGCGGGCGATTTTCGCACGCGGTGCCGTGCGTGCGGCATTGTGGGCGCGCGGCCGTAAGCCTGGCATGTACAACATGAAAAACGTTTTGGGGCTCGATCAGGAATGATGCGCGATGCGTACGTTTCGCAAAGTTCGTTTGCCGGATGTGCGTAACGCCGCGTCCGATCGATCACATGAGGAAAGTATGACCCGCACGCTCGTTCTTCTGCGTCATGGCCAGAGCGCCTGGAATCTCGAGAACCTTTTCACCGGCTGGAAAGACCCCGATCTCACGCCGCTCGGCAAGGACGAGGCGAAGGCCGCCGGTGAGCGGTTGAAGGCGAAGGGCCTGAAATTCGATATCGCCTTTACGTCGGCGCTTTCCCGCGCGCAGAACACGCTGAAGATCGCGATGGAGGTGATGGGGCAGAGCGGCATCGAGACGATCCGCGATCAGGCTCTCAACGAGCGCGACTATGGCGATCTCTCCGGTCTCAACAAGGACGAAGCGCGCAAGAAATGGGGCGAAGAGCAGGTGCATATCTGGCGGCGCTCCTACGACGTCTCTCCACCGGGCGGTGAAAGCCTGCGGGATACGGTGGCACGCACGCTGCCGTACTACTGCCAAAAAGTTCTCCCGCGCGTGCTGAAAGGCGAGACCGTCATCGTCGCCGCGCATGGCAATTCGTTGCGTGCGTTGGTGATGGTGCTCGATGGTCTCACGCCACAGACAATCCCTGGCGTCGAACTCGCGACGGGCGTGCCGTTGGTCTATCGGCTAAACGCGGATTCGACTGTGGCTGAGAAGGTTATCCTCACAGCATGATGCGTGCTGTCGGATGATCGAGATCATCCCCGGTCTGATGCATTTTCCCGGCTATTTCGATGCCGATGCACAACGTACGTTGCTCGACGATCTTCGCGCAGTGTTGCTCAACGCGCCGCTCTTCACGCCGACAATGCCGCGTACGGGCAAGCCGTTTTCCGTGCGCATGACGAATTGTGGACCACTCGGCTGGGTGTCGGACCGCGATGGCGGCTATCGCTATCAGGCGACGCACCCCGACACCGGCGCGCCGTGGCCGGAAATGCCAAAGATCGTTGCGGATGCGTGGGCGGCTTTGTGCGAGGGCGCGCCCGTGCCGGAAGCGTGCCTCGTGAACTGGTACGAAGACGCGGCGCGTATGGGCCTGCATCAGGACCGTGATGAGGCGGCGGTTGATGTACCGATCCTTTCGCTGTCGCTCGGCGACACGTGTCTGTTTCGCTACGGCGGTCTTTCGCGCCGCGATTCGACGAAGTCGTTTCGGCTGATGTCCGGCGATGCTCTGGTCATTGGTGGACCGGCACGAATGATCTTTCATGGCGTCGACCGCGTCGAGGCGGGCACGTCGATACTGTTGTCCAAGGGCGGACGGATCAATCTGACGGTGCGACGTGTGACGCGGTGATTTCTCAGGAACTAGGGCAGTCCGGTGGCGTTGGAACAAATAGCGAACAGGAGATAGTGCATGTCTTTCAAACAGCAGCCGACGGATACGAACACGATCAAAAACCCGGACAATTGGGTTTCTGGCGACGACCCGATGACGGGTGCGCAGGCGTCCTATCTGCATACGCTGAGCGAAGAGGCGCATGAGCCGTTGCCCGACGACGATCTGTCGAAGGCCGAAGCATCGAAGCGCATCGACGAATTGAAACGCGAAGTTGCCGACAGCAATCCACGCTAGGGACGATTAACACGCCGCTTTCGCTTGAGACTGGTTGAAGGGCTGGCCTGCGGAAATTCGCTCTTTGTTAACCAAGCGGCAACGCACAGTTGCCATAGTGCGACCCGGGAAGCGCATTCTATCTGGCGCATAGTCCGAGGTCAGGAATGTCGAGCGAAGCGCCGTCCACTGCCGAGGCGCTGCGTGCGACGATCCTGAACCTCGTCAGCATGTATCACGCGATTGCGCACGAGAAGCCGGGCTTCGACCCGGCGCGGCCGGACGCGCCTGTTTCGGGCCGGGTCTACGACGCGTCCGACATGCGTAATCTCGTCGATTCTGCGCTCGATTTCTGGCTGACGACAGGACGCTTCAACGCGGCCTTCGAGAAGCGTCTGTCCGACTATATCGGCGCGCCGCATGCACTGACCGTCAATTCCGGCTCGTCCGCCAATCTCGTGGCCTTTTCGGCGCTTACGTCGCCGCGATTGAAGTCGCGGCAAATCAAGCCCGGCGACGAGGTCATCACTTGCGCAACAGGCTTTCCGACGACCGTCAATCCGATCTTGCAGGCTGGCGCAGTGCCGGTCTTCGTCGACGTCGACATCCCCACCTACAATATCGATATTGCGGCGGTAGAAGCGGCGATCGGGCCTCGCACGAAAGCGATCATGGTCGCGCATGCGCTCGGCAATCCCTTCGATGTCATTGCGATCCGTGCGCTCTGCGATAGTCATAACCTGTTCCTAATCGAGGACTGCTGCGATGCACTGGGTGCCACGGTCGGCGGCCAGCATGTGGGCACGTTCGGCGACATCGGTACGCTGTCTTTCTATCCCGCGCATCACATCACGACGGGCGAGGGCGGCGCGGTCTTCACGAAGAGCGCGCATCTCAACAAGATCATGGAAAGTTTTCGTGACTGGGGCCGCGATTGTTATTGCGATCCCGGATGCGACAACAGTTGCAACAAGCGTTACGGCTGGCAGCTTGGCGATCTGCCGAAAGGTTACGATCACAAATACATCTACTCGCATCTCGGCTATAACCTGAAGATCACCGACATGCAGGCCTCGATTGGTCTCGCGCAGATGGATCATCTCGCAGGGTTTGTCGAAGCACGGCGCAGCAATTTCGCGCGCTTGAAAGAAGCACTTACGCCACTTGAGGATTTCTTCATCCTGCCGGAAGCAACGCCGGGCACGGAGCCCTCGTGGTTCGGCTTTCCACTGACATTGCGCGAAAACGTGCCGCTCTCGCGGCACCACGTGCTGGAACAACTCGGACAACGTCGCATCGGCACGCGAATGCTGTTCGGCGGCAATTTGATCCGGCAGCCCTACATGAAAGGTCGCGACTTCCGCGTGTCTGGCTCGCTCGCCAACGCCGATGTCGTCGTCGACCGTACGTTCTGGATTGGCGTCTATCCCGGCCTCAACGACGTCGCGATCGACTATATGGCCGACGCGTTCCACGACATCTGCCTGCGCCGACCGGCAAGGATTGCGGTGTGAGATCGGCTACCTCCAGCAGATCGATGCTCGGCGATCTCAGCGAACGCATACGAGAAATCTTCGCGACGCATCGCTTCCTGCGCTTTCTTGTCGTCGGTGGCCTGAATACAGCGGTCGGTTACGGACTTTTCTGCTTCGCGCTAATCTTGATGCCGACGACATTTGCAGCCCTCTGCGTCTCGACGGCGCTCGCGATCGCCTTCAACTTTTTCTCGACGGGCACGATCGTCTTCGGTTCGCGCGATCCACGACGCATTCTTCGCTTCTGCAGCGTCTATGGCGTCGTCTTTGCGTATAATGCGTTAGGCCTTTCGTCCTTCGAGGCAGCGGGCGTTGCACCGACAGTCGCCGGCCTTTTGCTACTGCCGGGCGCGGTAGCAATTTCATACGTGCTCAATCGTTCGTTCGTGTTTGGCGGCCGGCAATGAGCATGTCCGATGGCGCCCCACGCTTCGTGAGTCCTATCGTTGGGGAAGGCACCGTAGTCCTCACGCATCGCACCTTGCTTCTTGGCATTTCCTGCCTGTTGTTCGCGCCCTCGTTGCTATTTGCGGGCGCGCTACAACTGGCGCCAGCACTCCTTGTCGCAGCTGGATGTTTTGGCGCGCTTGCCATCGTCGCGACGAACGCGCCACCCCTCGGCTTTCTGGCGCAGCCCGTCGCTTTGCGGCGATGGGTTGGTTGTTGCAGCGTCGCGCTCGTCCTCCTGCTGCTCGGCGGCGAGACGCATCTGTTCCACGCGACGCTGGACTGGCTGGTGCGCGATGCCGTGCTCGTGGATCTCGTCCGCCACGGGCCGCTTTCAGGCTATCGTTTTGGCGAGAGCGACTATCTGCTGCGCGCGCCGCTCGGCATGTACATGTTGCCCGCGCTCGTCGGGCGCATGTTCGGGCTCGGCGCGGCACACGGCGCGCTGCTGGCGCAGAACACGCTGTTTCTCGGCACGATCTTAACGCTGCTTGCCGCGCTCGGACACGGGCGGCTGCACGTCGTCATACTTGTCCTCTTCGGCGGCGTCTCGATTATCGGCGCCGCGATGCGGATCGCATGGACGCCGGACAGCGAACCGATCCCGTTCTGGTTGCAATCGGGTCTCGATTCCTGGAATCCGCGCTTCCAGTTCTCCAGCACGCTGGTGCAGTTCTTCTGGGTGCCCAATCATGCGTTGCCCGGCTGGTGGCTGGCCACCCTGATGCTGCTGCAATCACGCGGTCAGGTCGATCTCGCGACACTCGGCGTCAGCGTCGCCGGCGCCCTGTTCTGGTCGCCGCTCTGCATAGTACCGGTCGCCCTGTGGCTTGGCGTGTGCGCCTTGCGGCACCCGCGCGCAGTTACGACGCCGCGCACGATAATAGGGGCGCTTGCCGGTGCCTGCTTCGTGCCTCTGACGGTCTACATCATGCTCGCGTCAGGCTCGATACAAAGCGGGACGCCGCTTCTGCGCGCGGACTTTTTATTTTGGTATGGCTTGTTTGTTCTCATCCAGTTGCCCGTTCTCGGCCTACTCTTTATCGCGCGGGATCGCATCCGCCCGGACGAACGCTGGCTGCTCGGCATCGCGGTGGTCACACTCTTCTCACTCCTGCCCATCGGTTTTGGTCCGAACAACGATCTGGTGATGCGCGGGTCGATCGTTCCACTGACGATCGTCGCTTTCATTTTCGGACGCATCCTGATCGAGGAGACGCGACAGCGATCGGGGTTCGCCATCGCCGGCTGGATTCTCGTTGTTGCGTCCTCGCCGTCGGCGGCGGTTGAAGTCGGTCGAGCGCTCGCCACGCCGCGCGATGCGATCAGTGATTGTTCGCTGGCTGAGGCCTCGCTGGAACTCCAGTGGGCGAGCGTTCCGACCAATTACGTCGTTCCGATTTCGACGATACCCAGATGGCTCATCGACGTCGCTTCAGTTTCGCCCGCTCACGCCGGGAAAAAAGGATGCTGGCCCGACCGTGTCCGGGCGCGCTATTTCGGTCTTGAGCGCACTCTGTCGGGCTCGCCGTTCGTGCCGTACGAACCTTGACGATACGGTGGCCGGATAATGCCTAGTCGAAGTTGATCCGTTCCTTCTCGATCACGAGTGGAAAGCGCCGGGCGTAGTTCAGCAGCAGCCCGATATATTCGCCGATGACACCGAGCGCGCAGAGTTGCACCGCGCCGAGAAAAAACATCGCGATCAACAGCGGTGCGACGCCAGCCGACATTGTGTTCCAGAAAAGCAGCTTTGCGGCGAGATAACCAATGCCACAAAGCAGCGAAAGGCATGCGACCGAAAAGCCGGTGATCGTCATCAGGCGTAGTGGTGCACGCGAATTGCTCGAAAGTCCGAGCAAGGCGAAATCAACGAGTGCGCCGATCGTATAGCTTGAACGTCCGTGGCGTCGCGGTGGCTGATTGTATTCGACGGACGACCGTTCAAATCCGATCTCCGTGATCAGGCCGCGGAAATAGGGTTCGGGTTCGTTCAGTCCGCGCATGGCATCCATGACGCAGCGATCGTACAGCCCGTAACCCATGTAGTTCGGGATCTGCTCGACACGCGACACGCGGCGTATCAACCCGTAGAAACTGCGCCGCGCGATGCGCCAGGGAAGAGACTCGACGCTGGCCTTTTTGATCGCGACGACGACCTTCGCACCTGCCTCCCAGCGCGCCGCCATGTCCGGAATGAGCGCTGGTGGCGTCTGCAGATCGGCAAGCACCGGGACAACCGCATCGCCGTCACATTGCAGCATCGCGTGAAACGGCGATCGCGCCGGGCCGAAATTTCGTGCATTAACGATGATCTTCACGCGCCGATCGTTGCGTGCGATTTCGCGCAAGATCGCGACCGTACCATCAGTCGAACAATTGTCGATGAACACATGATCGTAGTCGTAGCGGCCCAACTGCGCCTGCATCACGGCTGCCACTGCTGCGTGGCATTCAGCAATGCCCGCTGCTTCGTTGAAACACGGCGTAACAATGGAGAGGCGCTTGCGCGGCTGCGAGGATATCGTGTTGTACGACGTCGGCGCGCTGTCGGCGGGGTCAGGACGCAGGTCTTCGAGCATGCGCGGCACCCTGCGATACCGCCGTTAATCTTTCGTGAAGGATCGTGCGAAACGCGACTGCGGCGACGATTGCTTTACCATGCTGCGTCAGGGTGGCGGGACGATTCCCGCTCTCGGACTTCGCATGAAAATCGCCAAACGATGCATCGCCTGCGATGGACTTCGCCTTCAGCGACAAGCAGCTGTGCTCATGCCATTCGTTGCCGCGCGAGTCTTCGGTTGGCAGCCGATCGAGATCACGTCGGACTGGGGCTTTCGCGATATTCCGGCCGGCCACGCCTACACCGTCTGCCATTCCATGATGTGCGACGATTGCGGCATGCTCTTTCTCGACATGCGCTTCGACGACGAAGAGATGCAGTCACTCTACGCTGACTATCGGGGCGACGATTATACGAAGCTGCGCACGCGGTTCGAGCCTGATTATGCCGCGCGTAACGAGCTCTATCTCACCGGCAGCACCTATCTGCCGGCCGTCGAAGCTTTGCTTTCGAAGCATGTTCCGGTCGCCCCAGCGGTTCTCGATTGGGGTGGCGATACGGGGATCAACACGCCGTTCCGGTCGAGCGCGAAGCGGCACGATGTCTATGAAATCTCGGGTTGCGACGTCGTGCCGGGCGCGCGCAGCGTTTCACGCGAGCACGTCGACAAGAACCGCTACGATCTCATCGCCTTCATGCAGGTTCTGGAACATGTCGCCGCGCCGCGCGCCGCGCTTGCAGAAATTGCCACGGCGATGGCACCCGAAACGGTTCTCTATGTCGAACTGCCCTACGAGGAACTCGTGCGACGCGTCGGGACGAGACAGGATCGGCTGGCGCAAAAGCGGCACTGGCATGAGCACATCAACTTCTTCACGCCGGAGGCGCTCGACGCATTGTTTGTGCAGGCGGGCCTGAAGATCATCGAGCGCACCACGCAGGCGATTACGGCCGGCGGCAAGGACTGGCACAATTTCGCAATTGTGGCGACGCGTGCCTGATCAGGCGATGCGGCGATCCGTGGTGCTAACGTCGAGAAAAGCGGCCTGATCTGCAATGATCGCTTGCAGGGGTGTTACGCCACTGTCGGCAAGCAGCGCGCGGTAAGTAGTGCCGTCGCCTGAATAAACATCCGGCGTTCCGTCGCAGCTCTCGCGGGTGATACGGATGCCGCCGCCGAGTACGTCGGAAATGTGTTCGGCGAGCATGCCCATCTCGACGACTTCATCGCCCGCGGTGTCGAAGCACTTTGGCGCGCCGGGGGGTTGTGTGAGCGCTGCATTGCAGAGGACGGCGAGAAGCTCTTCGATATGCACGTAGGAGCGGAATGTGGGTCGTGAAGCGCGAATGGTGATTGCGCCGGTGCGCGCTGCCGACAGGATCATCGAGGACAGCGCATAGCTGTCGAGCTTGTTCGCAAACGGGCCGCCGATGTTGAAGATGCGAGGCATGACAAGCGGTGCGCCACGCTCTTCGCACCAGGCGGCGATGCGGGCCTCGTGCGCGGCCTTGCACCAGCCATAGGGATTGTTTTCGCGGTCGGGCGTGTGTGCCGCGCCAGAGGATGCAAAGACGAAGCGCAGATCGCGCGCGGCAGAGGCGATGCTCATCGTGTCGGCGAGAATCGTATCGTTGCCCGCGAGGAAGGCGGTCAGGTCCAGATCGCCTGTTCGCTCCTTGCCGAGGAACGCGAAGTGGAGAAGGAGCCACGCGCCGTCGTCGAGCGGCGCCGCGTCGGACAAAGGCTCGATTGCGAAGACACGATCCACTACGCGCACAGGACGCGCGGCGCTGCCAAAAAGTCTAAGTCGTATGTGCGAGGTGAGTGCGCCCTCGTGCGCCAGCATCGCCAGCGTCGCTTGCCCGAGCCAGCTGCTCGCGCCGGTGATTGCGAGGCCAAGTTCGCCGGACGCGGCGGCGCGAACGAAACTTTGCGAAAGACGGATCATCGTGGATCGTTATTCGTCGTCATTGCGAGAGGCGCAGCGACGAAGCAATCCATCTACGATTGTTGTTGGAGAGTCGTGGATGGATCGCCACGTTACTCGCTCCGCTCGTTCCTCGCGATGACGGCCCTTCAGAGCCCGCGGCCCATGATGAGCTTGCGCTTCTCTTCGCCGGCAACGGTTTCATCAACTGTTTCCAGTGTCAGTGCGCCGTCGGATTTCACCTCCGAGCGTAGCACGACGCCATCGAGATGTTCGCGGCAAGAAAGCTGGCCGCGCCGCAGCGGAATGGCGAGGTAAAAATCCTGCTCGAAATTCTCGGGTGTGACGCGATGGCCGGCTGGCAGATCGCGCTTCGCATATACTCCGCGGAGTAGCGCGTTGAGATATTCGACTTCCTGCACGGGCATGGCACGGCGGTATTCCGCGGGACCACCGCACATCTCGCGCGCCTTGTGGAAGGCTTTGAACCATGTGTCGACCTGCTCTGGCAGAGAGCAATAGGCGGACACCGGCATGTCCTCCCACTCGATGTCGATGTGACGCTCCCACGTGCGCGCGCCCTTCGCGTAAGACATCAGCATAGATGCGTCCCACGAAGTCTTCTCGTGCGTGGAGAAGCCGACGACATGGTCGGGATAGCGTCGCTTGAGATAATCGATCTGGTTGATCTCAAGCTGGTCGTCGTCGGAGGGATAGATCGAGACGCAATGGTTGATCGCGAGCGGGATGTCGCGCGTCGAGAAGAAGTCGACCGCTGCATCGAGCTCGGCTTCCGTGCAGCCGCCGGACGACACGATGACGTGGCGGCGTGTCGAGGCAATCTTTTCGAGCAGCGTCCAGTCGTTGGCGTCGGAACTCGCGATCTTGATGATCGGCATGTCGAACGCAACGCACAGATCGACGGACTTCTCATCGAACGGCGTCGCCATCGGCAGGCATCCCTGCGTCTTAACCTCGGCGACGAGCGCGGCGAAGTCAGCTTCCGTAAGCTTCGTCGACTCGGTTTTGCAGATGTAGCGGATATTCGTGTTGCCCTTGAAGTCGGGATGCACGAAATTATCGACGTCGCGAAATTGTAGTTTGATCGCTGCTTTCACGTTGTTCGCTCGGACAACGGCGCCAAAATCGCGCACGATCTTCAGGCCGCGCTCGCGCCGGCCATAGTGGTTGTTCGCGAGTTCGAGAACGAAGAGATCGGCGAAGAGGTCGTCGCGACGCATCAGAGGACTCCGGATTTTTGGTGCGCCGGGGCGGGGATGTCACGGGCCGATGCGCGGACTGCCGCGAGTTCGTCGGGTGGCAGGAACGGAAACATGTCGTCGAGTTCCGGTGTCGTGATGACGCCGTCGACCATGCGCGACTTCAGACGGGGCTCGAATTCCTGTTCGAGGTCGAGCGGCGCGACGCAGACCGCCGGTCCGTCGCCGGCGAGGAAGTTCGCGAACTGGCTGCGCCAGTCGCCGTCCTTGTCGAGCGTGATGCAGGGCAGGCCAAAGCCGCGCGCGACGTCGGCAAATTCAGGGAAATGCAGGCCCGACGAGGACGACGCGCCGATATCGCGGCCAAAGAAGTTGCGCTGCGTCTGCTTGATCGAGAGATAGCCATCGTTGTCGAGGACGATGGCGCGGATATTAAGCCCCATGCCGCGGATCGTCGCGAGCTCCTGCAGATTCATCATTACAGAACCATCGCCGGCGAGGCAGATGACGCGACGCGCTGGCGCTGCGAGGGCCGCGCCGATGGCGCAGGGCAGATCGTGCCCCATCGAGGCGCAGCCGGAATTGCTGAGCAGTCGGTTGTCACGATGCAGCGCGAGCCGTTGGTAGGGCACGATGGTCGCGGTGGCATCGCCGCAGCAGACGATGTCGTTGTCGCGCAACAAATCCGACAGTGCGCCGATGAGGTGATAGCTGTTGATGCCGCTCTCGCGCACCGCGTAGTCGGCGTCTTTCGGCTCGTACCGCGTGCGGATGTCACGGCACCATTCGGCCCACTTGTCGAAACGAAGAGTTTTGCAGCGTTCTTCGAAGATTGCGCTCAAAGCAGGCACAAAGTCGCGCAAATCGGCGACGACAGGCAGATTGGCGGTGACGAAGGGCTTCGCCATTTCGGCCGCGTCGATATCGACCCAGATCTTGAACGCGTTGCGCGCAAAGCTCGCAAAATTATAGCTGACCTGCCGGATGTTGAGGCGCGAGCCGAGAACAAGGATCAGGTCGGAGTTCTGCACGACGAAATTGCCGGCGCGCGTTCCGATCGTGCCGGGCCGACCAGCAAAGAGCGGATGCGCGCTGTCGATGATGTCGTGCGTCCACGCGGTGACGACTGGGATGCTGTGCGCTTCGGCGAGCGCAACGATGGCGTCCTGCATGTTGCTGAGGCGCGCGCCTGTGCCCATGAGGATGACGGGGCGGCATGCGTCGGCGAGACGTGCAGCGATAGTTTCAAGCACCTCGTCCTTCGACGCCTGCTTCGCAGACGCTTCTTGATGAGGGCTCTTAAACGTTGCAAAGCGCGGAAGAATTCTCGTGCCCTGCACGTCGACAGGCACTTCGATCCACACCGGCCCGGGACGCCCCGTCGTCGCGGCGACAATCGCGGCGTCGATCATGGCTTCCGCATCGTTGGGGTCTGCGATGAGCCATTGCGCCTTGGTGATCGGCGCCATCATGCGCATCGTGTCGGCTTCCTGATCGCCAAGCTGGCGCAGGCCCTCGACCGGCGTCGTGGCGCGAAGCGTCTCGCGTTTCACCTGACCGCCAACGCAGATCATCGGAATGGAATCGGTGAACGCGCCAAAGATGCCGTTCATGGCGTTGATAGCGCCGGGTCCAGTCGTGACGTTCAGCACGGCGGGGCGACCGGTGATGCGGGCAAAGCCTTCGGCGGCCATCGCGCAGGCTTGTTCGTGATGCAGGCAATGCGTGGTCATGCCGGCATGCGCGCCAAAGGCATCGTTGAGATGCATGGCGCCGCCGCCGGTGACGAGAAAGCAATTGTCGATGCCCGCGGCGACAAGGCGCGCGGCGATGAGATCGGCGACGCGGATAGTTGCGGGAGGCGCGGAGCGCGTGTGCGCAAGTGCCTCAGCCGTGACGGACGGTTCGATTGCACGGCCGGCGTTCGTGTCGAGCATTCCCACCCCAACCCTTGCCACGCAGGAAACGCATGCGGCCGGACGCGATCGTGCATCTTGTGGCGCAGTTGCGTCCCGACAGCGCGGGCGCTTGGTTAGGAATGTCTAAACGGGCGGCGTTAACGAATGCTTGCTCGAGGGCAAATTCAGTTCGCCATACGAGCTGCCACCGGGGCCGTTCGCAAACGCGCGAAAAGCAGCGCCGCGGCGGCGATCATCGTGCCGGGCAGCCCGACGATGCACACGAAGGTCCAGCCGTACCCTGTCAGCAGGCCGCCGGACACGAAGGAGCCGAGCACCATCGTGCCGAATACGAGAAAGTCATTGAGCGACTGCACGCGCGTGCGCTCCTCGGGCCGATGACATTCGAGCACGAGCGCGGTCGCGCCGAGGAAGCCAAGATTCCAGCCGAGACCGAGCAGCGTCATCGCGATCCAGAAGTGCCAGACACTGATGCCCATGAGGCCGACGATGGAGGCCGCCGCCGTCAACACCAAGCCTGCAGCAACGACACGTGCAGTGCCGAAACGCGTAATGAGCCGGCCGGTGAAGAAGCTCGGCGCATACATGGCGATGACGTGCCATTGCAGGCCGAGATTCGAATTCGCCAGCGAGATGCCGCAGAACTTCATGGCAAGAGGTGCGGCGGTCATCATGAAATTCATGAGGAAATAAGTGATCATGCCGCATACGACCGCGGCGATGAATTTCGGCTGCGTGGCCACGACGGAGAGCGGCCGGCCACCGGCGTGTTCTTCGGCGTTCGGCTTTGGAAGCGTAACGCCGGCGAGAATGAGCGCGCTGAGCGCCGCGACGCCAGCCTGCGCAAGATAGGTCACCGCGAAGAGGTGCGGCGGCCAAAAGTTCATAGTCAGCGTTACGAGCTGGGGACCGATGATGCCGGCAAAGACGCCACCCGCCATCACATTCGCCATCGCGCGTGCCCGACGGGCCGGCTCGACGCATTCGGCGGCCGCGAACCGGAAGGACAGAACGACGGCTGCGTAAGCGCCGCCAAAGAGCATCGCGAAACAATAGAGCGCAAAAGACCCGGCGAAGACTGCGAGACAGCCGATGAGGCCGGTCAGGACACCGGAGCCGGTGCCGATGAGGAACGCAGCGCGTCGTCCGTAGCGTCGCGCAATCGCGCCGGCCGGCAGCGTGAAGACCGCCATGCCGACAACGAAGGCGGTGAGCGGCAATGTCGCGAGCGTCTTCGACGGTGCGAGCATTTCGCCGACGATCGCACCGGTCGCATAGGCGACGGCGGCGTTGGCGCCCGCGAGCGCCTGCGCCGTCGCGAGCCGCAGCACGTTGGCATTGCCTTGATTCATTGCGCCTCCCGCGAGGGGTCTTAGACGAAAGTCTTCGGGAGGAGGAGCCCCGCTTGATCTTCCCTGCGCGGAACTCTCTAGTGCGTGCAACAACGGGCCGAACGGCCGGGCTTTCGGAGGAAGACAATGCGTCGTCGTGAATTGCTGACCGGCGCGGCTGCCGTCGGTGGAACCGCCGTTCTGCTCCGCCGCGCGCGCGCCGCGGATGCGAGCATCAAGGTCGGCATGATCCAGCCGCTGTCGGGCAGCTATGCCGCGTATGCGACGGAAGGCCAGCCGGCGTTCGATTACATCATCAAGAAGATCAACGCCGCTGGCGGCGTGAAAGCGCTCGGCGGCGCAAAGATCGAGATCGTGCTCGCCGACGACGCGAGCCAGCCGTCGCGCACCGCGTCCGAGGCGCGGCGGCTTGTGACGGAAGTCGACTGCAAGGTGCTCATCGGCTCGATGTTGTCGAACCAGATGCAGGCGGTGACGCCGGTGCTGGACGAATTGAAAATCCCAGCTTTGTCGATATGGGCCGGCGGCACGCGCTCGTCGTGGATGTATTCACTCGGCTTCCCCTACGATCGCGGCTACGCGCAGACGATGGCCGACTTCATCAAGTTCCTGGCCAAGGACAAGGGTTTCAAGATCTTGAATGTCGCGACCTGCTATTCGAATTACGAGGCGGGTCAGCAGGTCAACAATTTTATCAAGCCGAAGCTGATCGAGGCCGGCTTCAAGATCGTCGGCGACGTGCCGCTCGACACAAAAGCACAGGACCAGACGTCGGCGGTGCTCCTGCTGCGCTCGATGCGGCCCGACATCGTCACCGGCCTTGTCACGCCGCGCGATGGCATTCTGCTGCATCAGGCGCGCTTCAATCTCAGCGCCTACGACATGATGTTTGCCGGCGGTACCGGCGGCTACACCGACACGTCGCTGTGGAAGGATCTCGGCAAGGAGATCGGCACGAAAGTGCTGACCAAGAATCTGTTCGGCATGACGGCGTTCAGCCCCGCCGCTAAATTGGATTCGATCCAGGCGATCGTGAAGGAGCTGTCGTCGGCAAACCTCGGCGTGCCGATCGGGCAGGCGGCGATCCAGGGCGCGCAGGCGGCGCGTGTGCTGCACGCTGCGCTGGAAAATTCCGGCGGCTCGACGAAGCCGGAGGACATTCTGAAAGGCTTCGCCGCCGTGAAAATTCCGGTCGGCGATCCTAATCTTTATCTCGCAAAGGCGGGCGGTCTGACGTTCGGGCCGGACCGCATGCTGGCCGATGGCTCCGCGATGTTCATCCAGTGGACGCCGGAGCAGACGCAGGAAGTGATCTTCCCGACGCAATTTGCGGGCGTGGAGCCGCGGCCGCGAGCATAATCGTTTCGGTCGATCGCACGTGTCCATTCTCGAAATCGAAGGCGTCTCAAAACGTTTTGGTGGCGTGCAGGCCGTCGCGAACGTGTCCTTCGCCGTCGAATGCGGCGAGATTCTCGGCATCATTGGACCGAACGGCGCCGGTAAGACGACGCTCTTCAATCTTATCTCGGGCTTCATGCGGCCAAGCGAAGGCGATGTGCGTTTCGAAGGCCGGTCGTTGAAGGGCACCGCGCCGCACGGAATCGTAAAACTTGGTCTCTCGCGTTCGTTCCAGATCGTGCAGACCTTTGCCGGCATGAATGTGCGTGACGTTGTCACGACCGGCGCGCTGCTGCGACATCCGATGAACGAAGCCGTCGATCATGCGCAGGCCGTGCTTGCGCGACTGGGACTCACCGCGAAGGCGGACCTCACGCCCGACGCGCTGTCCTTGCAGGACAAGAAACTGCTCGAACTCGCGAAATGCCTCGCGACCGACCCGAAACTCATTCTGCTCGACGAGGTGATGGCGGGCTTGACGCTCGGCGAGGCGGAAGTGCCGCTCGCGGCGATCCGCGAATTGCACGGCAGTGGCATCACCTTCGTGATGGTGGAGCATGTCATGCCGATCATCATGAAAGCGGCGTCGCGCATGGTCGTCATCAGTTTCGGCGAGAAGATCGCGGAAGGTACGCCGGCTGAAATCCTCGAAGACGCGCGCGTGCGCGACGCCTATTTCGGCGACGATGCGGCGGGCGACGCGCATGCTTGAGGTGCGCGGTCTCCACGCCGGCTATGGCAAAACGGCGGTGTTGCACGATGTCTCGCTCGCTGTCGCCAAGGGCGAACTCGTCGGGCTGCTTGGCGCAAATAACGCGGGCAAGAGTACGCTGATCCAGTGCCTCTCCGGCATCGTGACGCCGACGTCGGGGACGATCCGCCTCAACGGCGAGGATGTGACACGTCTGCCACCGGACGCGATGGTGGAGCGCGGCATCATTCAAGTGCCGGAAGGCCGCCTTGTGTTCCCGCAGATGAGCGTGCGCGACAATCTTTTCATGGGCGCAGCATCGGCGCGTGCGAGACCGCAGCGCGCGACACGCATGGAATATGTGCTCGACACGTTCCCGCGACTCCGCGAGCGGCTGAAACAGGACGCCGGCACATTGTCGGGCGGTGAGCAGCAGATGCTCGCGATCGGTCGCGGATTGATGGCGGACGCGAAACTGCTGCTGCTCGACGAGCCGTCGCTCGGTCTCTCTCCGCTCTTCGTACAATTCATTTTCGGCATCATGCGCAAGCTGCATGAAGATGGACTGACCATCCTGCTCGTCGAACAGAATTCCACGCTGACCTTCCGGCATGCGTCGCGCTGCTACGTGCTGGAGCGTGGTGTCGTCGCGGTGGAGGGGCCAAGCGACGTCGTCGCGGCCGATCCCGCGACGCGCAAAGCGTATCTTGGGTTGTGAGGCGATGATCGACATCTTCCTCCAGGCCGTCGTGCAGGGCATCCTCAACGGTTCGACCTACGGGCTCGTCGCGCTTGGCCTCGGGCTCATCTACAGCGTATCGAGCGTCGTCAATTTTTCGCACGGCGACTTTCTTGCGAGCGGCATGTTCCTATGCCTGTCGCTCTACGGCGCGCTCGCCTTCGATCCCTACGTCTCCGTCTTCATTACCGTGCCGGTCCTCGCGGCGGCCGGCGCGCTTCTCTACAGCACGATCATTTCGCGCATCATCGGAGGCCATATGCTGATGGTGATCCAGCTGACGCTCGGTCTTTCGCTCATGCTGCAGAACTTGCTGCTGATGGTGTTTGGCGGCCAGCCGCATCGGGTGCCGTCGATCATGGAATCGAAGCTGCTCATTGTCGATACAATCGTCATGCGTTGGCCGCTGCTGATCGCCTTCGGCGTGTCGGTCGTGCTGTCGGCACTGCTCTTCGCGATGTTGGCCTTTACCGATTTCGGCCGTGCCATTCGCGCTGTGCATCAGAACCCGCGCGCCGCCGCGCTGATGGGCGTGAAGGTCGGGCGCGTGAGAATGCTGGTCTTCGCGCTCGGATTTGGTGTGCTGGCAATCGCCGCCGTGCTGCTGCTGCCCGGCACGCCGCTGCAACCGACGATCGGGCTTCGCTACACGATCATCACGCTGCTTGTGCTCGTGCTCGGCGGCATGAGCAATTTCGCCGGCATCCTGCTTGGCGGCTTTGTGATCGGTCTGTCGGAAGCGATCGGCACGATCTATGTCGCGGGCACGACCGGCATGCTGTTGCCCTACATCATCTTCGTGGCCGTGCTGCTGTTCCGCCCGGCCGGCATTTTGGGGCGTGGGTGATGAGGTTGCAGACAAGCGCCCTACAGCAACGACCTCGTCCTGAGATGCTCGGCAAAGCCGAGCCTCGAAGGATCGGCCGCAGCTGGCAATCTCGTCCTTCGAGGCTTTCGCGTTCCGCGAAAGCACCTCAGGATGAGATGCGTGGGTTTCAGCAGGTGCGTCGATGAAGCCCGACTTCTTCAAAACACTGCGCTCGCCGACCTTTCTCGTCGGCCTCGCGTTGCTCGCAACCTTCCCGCTCTTTCTGCCGTCCTACTATCTCAACATTTTTACGCTCGCGCTCGTCTATGCCGCGCTCGCCTCGGCCTGGAACATCGTCGGCGGGCTCACGGGACAAATCTCGCTCGCGCATTCGCTCTTCGTCGGTGCGGGCGCATTTGTGTCGAGCGCGATGCTGCTCAACATGGGCGTCAACATGTGGGTCGGCATGGCGCTCGCGGCCGTGTTGTCCGGCGTGATGGGCGCGGTGATCGCGGCCGTCGATTTCCGCTTCCGGCTCGGGCATCTGTCTTTCGCGCTCGTCACGCTCGCATTCGCGGAAATGGGCGAGCTGATCGTGCTTGGTACGGATTTTCTCGGCGGCGCATCGGGCCTTTCGCTGCCGAAGGATGTCGGTCGTTTGACCCAGCTCGAATTCGGCGGATCGCGCGGCGCCTTCTGGGTGATGCTCGTTGCCGCGACCGTGTGTCTCGTCGTCAACGTCGCGATCGTCAACCGGCCGCTCGGCTTCTTCCTCCGCGCCATCCGCGACAATGAGGATGCGGCGCAGGGTCTCGGCGTCGGCCTACTGCGCAACAAGGTTCTGGCGATGACGATCAGCGCCGTGCTGACGTCGCTCGTCGGCACGCTCTACGCGCGCTACGTCACTTATGTCGATCCGTATCTGCTCGCGTCTCCGGTGCTGACGGTTGAGATCGTTCTTTTCGCGACGATCGGCGGACTCGGCACGCCGTTCGGTCCGGTGCTCGGTGCGCTGCTCTTTGTGCCGCTCGGCGAAATTCTCCGCGGGCAGCTCGGCGGCGTGTTGCCGGGGCTGCACTATTTCCTCTACGGGCTTGCGGTCGTGATCATCGTGCTTGCGTTGCCGCGCGGGATCGGTCCGACAATTTCGACTTATTTGAACGCACGTAAAACGGCGCCACAAAGTTAAGGTCGCGCTGGCCGCAATGATGCGCTTCCGACGGCTGTGACGCGCGTCATAAGCGTCGATCTTTGCGCCGCCTAGTCTCCGAACACGCCAATCAGGCGTGAAGAGGAGATTGTTATGATCAACAGAGCAAGTCTTATGGGGACGGCCGCGATCGTCTCCTGCATCATGTGTTCGTCGCAGCTTTTTGCCGCGCCGCTCACAGCGTCCAATCGGCCGACTGCGGTGGCCATGTCGGTCAAGCCTGTGACCGTTCCCACAGTTCCGAAATATGTTCCTGCAAACGCCGGTGCGCGCAACGATCTCACGAACGCGTCGGCGGGGCTTGGCAAGGAGCCGAGCTGGATGAAGGGCGCAGGCGGCGCCGGCGTGCTTGGCCTCGGGAAGTCGTCGGAATTCGGCAAGATTGGCGCGCCTGGCGGGTCCGCTGGAAAAGTGAAGGAAGGGATCGCCAACCTGAAAAGCTCTCACGGGCAGGCGCAGGGCCGCGACGCGCGCGACGACATCTCGCCAGGCAATGTTACCAAGGTTAGCAAGGGCATCGCGGCGGCGAAGAACGCACGCGGACAGGCGCAGGGCAAAACGGGGGGAGACACTGTCTCTGCCCGCAACGCCGAGAAAATTGCGATCGGCGTCGAGGCCGCAAAAGACTCGCGCGGCCAGGCGTTGGGAAAGCAAGCTTCGGACACCGGAATGCGACTGCCCGCCAAACAGGTGCAAGCGATAAAGGACAGCCGCACGAACCCGGTCGTCAATCCGTCCCTGAACCGGGATAGCGACGCCGATAACCAGAAGAAGGAAGCCGAGAAGAAGCTCATCGTCCAGACGGTGAAAAATCTCGTCAACCCGCCAAAGGATCCTGGCCACAAGGATCCGAAAACGGGCGCGGTCATCAGTAACAAGGGCGGGACCATCGTGTTCCCGAACCAGAAAATCACGGCGAACGTGCCGAAGCCTCCGAAGCCGGGCCAGTAAGAGTCGGCCTGATCGGTCGAGTTCGACGCCTACGAAGGCGTGACGCAGACAACCGGGCGGCGCGGCATTCGCGCTGCCCTTTTCGGCAATGCTGCGACGGTGGGGTGGGCGTCAGGCGGCGCGGAAAGTGCATGACATTCTCTGAGGGCGCTCATAGTCTCGCCCGACCCTTTGGAGAGACGATCTTGCGTTCCGCCCTCATCCTTGCCGCTGCCCTCCTGCTCGCCGCACCCATCGCGCAAGCGCAGGACAACACGCCGCTAAAATCCGCCATCGACAGCACGTTTGCGCCGCATGCGATGCCGAAATTGTCGGGTGGCCTCGAAGGCTTCAACATCGATGTCGTCGACGAGATTTCGAAGCGCATCAAGCGGCCGATCAATGTCGAGGGCGCGCAATTCACGGGCCTTCTGCCGGCATTGCAAGCCGGCACCTATGACTTCCTCTCTGCCGTCGTGACGGTGACGCCGGAACGCGCGAAGCAGATGCTTTTCATGGAAGGTTTTGTCGACGCGGATTATCGCTTCATCACGCTGAAGAGCGAGCCCGACATTACGTCTCTCGACGGTTTCAAGGGCAAGGTGATCGCGGTCCAGAAGGGCGCGATCTACGAGAAGTTCATCAATGAGGAGGCGCCGAAATACGGCTGGACGGCGGAATCCTACGCGACCAGCACGGACGCCGCCCAAGCCGTTCTTGCCGGCCGCGCCTACGCCAATGTGACGGCCGCGACGGTCGGCGCATGGATTGCAAAAAACAATCCGCGCCTGAAGCTGAGCATGCTCGTGCGCACCGGTCAGGTCTGGACGATGCCGCTGCGGAACGGCTCCGAAGAGCTTCGCAACAAGCTCGAAAGCGCCATCGAGTGCATGAAGTCCGACGGCACGATGGCGAAACTCTACGAGAAGTGGTTCGGCGTCGCGCCCCCGCCGGGTTCGGCCGTTACGACGATCTTCCCTGGTTACGGCGTGCCGGGCCTGACGGGCTACGATCCGACGGAGCACAAGCTTTCGTGCTCGTGAGCGACGGCGGGGCGGCGCTGCCGCCCCTGCTCGAAGCGCGCGGTATCCGAAAAACGTTTGGCACGACGGAAGTTCTGAAAGGCGTCGACCTTGTCGTCGCGCCGCGCGAACTCGTATTCCTCATCGGCCCCTCCGGCTCCGGCAAGAGCACGCTGCTGCGTTGCTGCAACCGGCTGGAGGAGCCAAGTGCCGGCACGTTGCGGGTCGATGGCGAGGATGCGCTGTCGCCGAGCGCCGACATCAATATGCTGCGCCGTCGCGTCGGTATGGTGTTCCAGAATTTCAATCTCTATCCGCACCTCGATGTCACGACGAACATCACGCTCGCTTTGCGCAAGGTGCTCGGCAAATCGCGCGCGGACGCCGACACGATTGCGCTGAAAAATCTCGAGCGCGTAGGCCTTGCTGAGAAAGCGCGGGCGTGGCCTGGCGAACTGTCCGGCGGGCAGCAGCAGCGCGTCGCCATCGCGCGTGCACTTGCGATGGAGCCGAAGGTGATCCTGATGGACGAGCCGACGTCGGCGCTCGATCCGGAACTCGTGGGCAGCGTGCTGGCCGTTATCAAGACGCTACGGGACGGCGGCATGACGATGGTGATCGCGAGCCACGAGATGCAATTCGCGCGCGGCGCGGCGGACCGCGTGCTGTTCCTCGATGGCGGTGTCGTCGTGGAGGAGGGCAGCGCGGAGGCGATTTTCGGCGCGCCGCGCGAAGAGCGGACGCAACGGTTTTTGCGGGACGTGCGGCATTGATAGGCAACTCCTCGGCCAATCCCTCCCCTGCAAGAGGAGGGTCGGCGCAAAGCGCCGGGGAGGGGTCATGCCGCGATCACTGACCCCCACCCCAACCCTCCCCCTTTCAGGTGGAGGGAGAACCGATCTATGACCTCCCTCGAACGCCTCGCCTTTACCTTCTTCGATCCCGCCGTCGCCGCGATCTATCTGCCGACGATCCTCGCCGGCGTGCTCGTCACGATCGCGGTCGGTGGCGCCGTCGTTGCGACGGGCCTCAGCGCCGGTCTCGCGCTTGCGGTCATACGCAGTTTCGGACTGCGCTGGTTCAATGCGCTGCTTACCGTCATCATTGACATCGTGCGCGCTCTGCCGCCGCTCGTCGTCATTCTCGTCGTCTATTTCGGCCTGCCGAATGTCGGCATCGTCATCCCGGCTTTCATCGTTCTGTGGCTCTCGCTGTCGCTTGTGCTTGCGGCGTTCGCGGCAGAGATTTTCTGGGCTGGTATTACCTCGGTGTCGACGGGCCAGTGGGCCGCGGCACGCGCAACAGGCCTCACATTTCTGCAGGCGTTGCGCTTCGTCGTCCTGCCGCAGGCGGTGCGTCTTGCCATCCCACCATTGACCAGCCGCACGATCTCGATCGTCAAGAACACGGCGCTCGGCAGCGCCATCGGAGTCGCGGAGATTCTTGGCCGCGCGCAGTCGGCGCAATCGATCTCGGGCAATGCGACGCCGCTCACGATGGCCGCGGTTGCCTACGTCCTGCTGTTTATCCCGCTCGTCGTGCTTTCACGGACGCTGGAGCGTCGCTACCGTTGGTCGCATCGATGATGCGAGGTTTTCCCTGATGGAAGACTTCGTCTTCGAATTCTTCAATCTCGACATCATGCGCAGGTCGGCGCCGCTGCTCGCGATGGGCTTTCTGCAAACGCTGCTGCTCTGCGTGATGCTGATCCCGATCGGCCTTGTCGGCGGCCTGCTTGCGATGCTCGCGGCGACGAGCCACACACGCTGGATTCGCTGGCCAGCGGTCGTTTTCATCGACCTCTTCCGCTCGTTTCCGCCGCTTGTGCTGCTGATCTTCATTTTCGCGGGCCTGCCCTTCGTCGGGCTGCGGCTCGGGCCGACGCTGTCGATCTGCGTCGCCTATTTCCTCAACTCGTCGAGCTACTACGGCGAAATCTATCGCGCTGGCGTCGAGAGCGTGCCGAAGGGCCAGATCGAGGCCGCGCGTTCGACGGGCCTCAACGCGGCGCAGGCGTTTTTGTACGTGACGCTGCCGCAGGCGGTGCGCAACGTGCTGCCAGAGCTACTCTCCAACACGGTCGAACTCGTGAAGCTGACGACGCTCGCGAGCGTCATCTCCGCGCCGGAACTTCTGCATTCCGCCGACCTTGCGCGGTCCGTCACCTACAACACGTCGCCGCTCGTGATGGCGGCGCTCGTCTATCTCGTTATTCTGTTCCCGATCGTGCGGATCATTCGCCGGCTCGAGAACCGGCTGACGGCGTAAAAAAAGAGGCAATACGCATGGGGCGCATACTTCGGCCAAAGGACGTCGAGGCGGCGGTGAAAGGCGGCTCCGTCTTTGCGGCGGGCGGCGGCGGCTGGGCCGACCACGGCCGCATGCTCGGCACGGCGGCGACGCAAGCCGGCGAGCCCGAACTCGTTTCGATGGACGAAGTACCGGACGATGCGTGGATCGCGACAGCGGCCGCGATCGGCGCGCCCGCCGGCACGACTGACTGGCAGATGCTCGGCGCCGATTATGTGAGGGCCGTGCAACTGCTGCAGGAGGCACTCGGCGCGCCGATCTACGGCCTCATCATCGGCCAGAACGGCATGTCTAGCACGCTCAACGCGTGGCTGCCGGGCGCGATCCTCGGCACGAAAGTCGTCGATGCCGTAGGTGACATTCGCGCGCATCCAACCGGCGACATGGGTTCGCTCGGCATGGCTGCGTCGCCCGAGCAGACGATCCAAACCGCGGCCGGCGGCAATCGTGCAAAGGGCCAGTATATCGAGCTCGTCGTGCGCGGCGCGACGGCGAAAGTCTCGCCGGTGCTGCGGACGGCGTCCGACATGTCGGGCGGTTTCATCGCGTCGTGCCGCAATCCGTTGCGTGGCTCCTACATCCGCAAACATGCAGCGCTTGGCGGCATTTCGATTGCGTTGAACCTCGGTGAAGCCATTCTCGCCGCCGAGCCGAAAGGCGCGAGAGCTATCGTCGATGCGATCTGCACGACCATGAAAGGCGACATCGTGTTCCGTGGCACGGTCATGGAAAAAGCCGTGCGCTACACGAACGAAGCCTACGACATCGGCACGATCACGCTGACCGATGGCGGCAAGACATTCCGGCTGCATGTGATGAACGAATATATGGCGGGCGAAACGGGCGAAGGCACGCGCGTGACGACATTCCCGGATGTGATCACGACGCTCGACGAAACTGGTAGCCCGAAATCGGTGGGGCACATTCGCGAGGGCGACGTGCTGTCCGTGCTGCGCATCGCGAAAGATGTCATCCCCTTGAGTTCGAGCGTGACGGACCCGAGCGTCTATCCCTTCGTTGAGAAGGCTTTGGGCATCGAGCTTGCGCGCTATGCACTCGAGACCTCATCCTGAGGGAAGCGCGAAGCGCTGTCTCGAAGGATGAGTTTCAGATCCGTAGATTGGCCCGTCCTTCGAGACGCTTGCTTCGCAAGCTCCTCAGGATGAGGTCTTCCTCAACGAAGGTCGACCGGTCGTGACCTCCACCCGCACGTTCAAAATCACCTCGCACAACACG
Organism: Beijerinckiaceae bacterium; assembly: GCA_965246795.1. GTDB lineage: Bacteria > Pseudomonadota > Alphaproteobacteria > Rhizobiales > Beijerinckiaceae > JAJXWB01. Next base: position 57,437 of record CBDFFN010000008.1, read on the forward strand.
CTACGTTGCAAGGGCTGGCGGCAGGAAGGTCTCCTGCGCCTGCTGGAGAACGTACTCGCCGTCGGCGAGGATCCAAACAATCTCGTCGTCTATGCAGCATTGGGGAAGGCCGCGCGAAACTGGAAGGCGCACGACGCCATCGTCGACGCGCTTCGCACGATGGACGAGGAAGACACGCTCATCGTGCAATCTGGCAAGCCGATCGGCCTTGTGCGCACGCATCGCGAGGCGCCGATCGTCATCATGGCGAACTGCAACATCGTCGGCCAATGGGCGAAGGCCGAAATCTTCTACGATCTCGAGAAAAAGGGACTGATCTGCTGGGGCGGGCTGACCGCCGGCGACTGGCAATATATCGGCTCGCAGGGCGTCATTCAGGGCACCTACGAAATCTTCATGCGCATCGCGCAGCGCCATTTCGGCGGCACGCTTGCGGGGCGCTTCGTACTGACGGCAGGCCTCGGCGGCATGGGTGGCGCGCAGCCGCTTGCGGGCCGTCTTGCGGGTGCCGCGATCCTCACCGTCGACATTGATCCCGCACGTATCGAGAAGCGCCTCGCCAACGGGTTTCTCGATCGCGCGGCACGCAATCTCGACGAGGCGATTGCCGACATTCTCGATGCGAAGGCGCGCAAGGCCGCGGTCTCGATCGGGCTCTGCGCGAATGCTGCGGACGTTTTTCCCGCGCTGCTTGCGCGCGGAATCATCCCCGATGTCGTCACCGACCAGACGGCGGCGCATGATCTTGTTTACGGTTACGTGCCCGCAACGCGCACCCTTGATGAGGCGCGTGCGATGCGCACGAACGACCCCGACTCTCTTATGCGCGAGAGCCGCGATTCTATCGTCAAGCATGTCGAAGCCATGCTCGGTTTCCAGGCGCGTGGCGCAATCGTCTTCGACAACGGTAATCTTATCCGCACGCATGCGCGCGACGGCGGCGTCGCCAACGCCTTCGACATTCCGATCTTTACGGAAGTCTTCCTGCGTCCGTTGTTCTCGCGCGGGATCGGACCATTTCGCTGGATCGCTCTGTCGAACAGTCCCGCCGACATCGCCATTATCGACGACCTTGTGCTGGCGCTTTTCCCGGACAACGACATTCTGCGGAACTGGATTCCGCTCGCGCGCGAACATGTGCCCTTCGAGGGATACCCCGCGCGCATTGCGTGGCTCGGGCATGGCGAGCGGACGAAACTCGCGCTCGGCGTCAACGATCTCGTCGCGTCCGGCGCGCTCTCTGGCCCCGTCGCGTTCACGCGCGACCATCTCGATGCGGGCGCGATGGCACACCCCAACATCATGACCGAGAACATGCGCGACGGCTCGGATGCGATTGCTGACTGGCCGCTGCTCGATGCGATGATGCTGTGTTCGTCGAAGGCCGACCTCGTGGCAGTGCATTCCGGCGGCGGTGGCTATGCCGGCTATATGACAAGCGCGGGTGTGACGCTGATTGCCGACGGCACGCCCGCGGCGGCGGAGCGCCTGCAACTGTCGCTGACCAACGATACGGCGCTCGGCGTGATGCGTTATGCGGATGCTGGCTACGACGAGGCGCGCGACGAGGTTTCGCGCAAGGGCATCCGGCACATCGATCTGGGGTAACGCGGTCCGGCAAGAAGGATTGCGCGCCGGTTGTTCAGGGGGGAACGCCAGCAAGCAGTCTGCCAAAAACTGCGCCAACCCAACGAAGGGATGGCTCTCGGCACCGTTCCCTTCGGCATGCGCGCCGGGCTAGTCTGCCCAAGGTTTGAACACCGTCCGGAGGTTGGAATGGTTTCGCGTCGCGTGAAGTTTGGTGCCCTGCTGCTTGCGGGGGTCGCGACGTTCGCGACCACGGCTTTTGCGCAGGAAAAGGTGCTGCGCGTCGCCATGACCGCCGCCGATATTCCGCGAACGCTCGGTCAGCCCGACCAGGGTTTCGAGGGCAATCGGTTCACCGGCATTCCGATTTACGACTCTCTCACGCAATGGGATTTGTCGAAGGAGAAGGAAGCCTCGGCGCTCATTCCCGGCGTCGCGCTCGAATGGAAAGTCTCTGACAGCGACAAGACGAAATGGACCTTCACGCTCCGGCCGGGCGTGAAATTCCACGACGGCTCGATGTTCAACGCCGATGCCGTCGTGTGGAACGTCGGCAAGGTGCTCGACAAGACCGCACCGCAGTTTGACGCGAGCCAGGTCGGCGTCACAGCCTCGCGCATGCCGACGCTGCGCTCGGCACGCAAGATTGACGACATGACGGTGGAGCTGACGACTTCGGAGCCCGACTCGTTCCTGCCGATCAATCTCGCCAACCTCTTCATGGCGTCGCCGACGCATTGGAAGGCGAAATTCGACGCGGTCCCGGCGTCGGTCACCGAGCCGGCCGAACGCTCGAAACAGGCGTGGACGGCCTTTGCATCCGATCCCTCCGGCTCCGGCCCCTTCCGTGTGACGCGCCTCGTGCCGCGTGAACGTCTCGAACTTGCGGCCTTCGGCGACTACTGGGACCCGAAGCGTCGGCCGAAAATTCCGAAGGTCGTTCTGATGCCGCTGCCGGAAGTAAATGCGCGTACGGCTGCGCTGCTCTCGGGTCAGGTCGACTGGATCGAGGCGCCGGCGCCCGATGCCGTCGCCGAGATCAAGAAACGCGGCTTCACGCTCTACCAGAACGTGCAGCCGCACGTGTGGCCGTGGCAGGTGTCCTTTGCGGAAGGCTCGCCTTGGCTCGATAAGCGCGTGCGGCAGGCGGCGAACCTCTGCATCGACCGTAGCGAGCTGAAGGAATTGCTGAGCGGCCTGATGGCGGAACCGACCGGCACTTATGAGCCGGGCCATCCCTGGCGTGGCAGTCCGACGTTCCAGATCAAATACGATCAGGCCGCGGCGAAGAAGATGATGACGGATGCGGGCTTTTCGGCGTCGAAACCGCTGAAGGTGAAGGTGCAGACCTCGGCATCGGGATCGGGGCAGATGATGCCGTTGCCGATGAATGAATTCGTGCAGCAGTCGCTGAAGAACTGTTTCTTCGATGTCGAACTCGATGTCATCGAATGGAACACGCTGTTCAACAACTGGCGGCAAGGCGCGAAAGACCCGTCGTCGCGCGGCGCCAACGCAACCAACGTGTCTTTTGCAGCGATGGACCCATTCTTCGGGATGGTGCGCTTTTCATCGACGAAAACCTTTCCGCCGGTGTCGAACAATTGGGGCTATTTTGGTAGCCCCGAGATCGATGCGATAATCGCGGAAGCGCGCACGTCGTTCGAGGCACCGGCGCGCGATGCCGCGCTGGCCAAACTGCATGCGAAAATGGTCGACGAGGCGCCATTCGTGTGGATCGCGCACGACGTCGGTCCGCGCGCCATGTCGACGAAGGTGAAGGGCGTCGTGCAACCGCAGAGCTGGTTCATCGACATCGCCACGATGTCGATGGACTGACGCGAGGCGCGTTAACGGCGTCGGGCGGCTTGCCTTGACGCCGTTCGTCCCGAGCCGCCAGTGTGCGGGCGCGGTTTCGGGTGTGCAGGCAGTCGGTCGATGGGGGATGCGCAGCGTTACCTTGTGACGGGCGGCGCCGGTTTCATCGGGTCGGCGCTCGCGCGGCATCTCGTGACATTGCCTGGCGCGGACGTCCTCGTCGTCGATGCGCTGACCTACGCGGGGCGTCGGGACAATCTCGATAGCATCGCAGTCCGCGCAAATTTCGCGTTTCGTCAAGCCGACATATGCGACGCGCGCAAGATGCGCGACGTGCTGTCATCGTATCGGCCCGACATCGTCATGCATCTCGCGGCCGAAACGCATGTAGATCGCTCGATCGATGCGCCAAATGATTTTGTTGCGACGAATGTGCTCGGCACGGTCGCACTGCTCGATGCGTCGCTTGGCTATTTCCGTGGGCTGCGTGAGGCCGACGCCGCGCGTTTCCGCTTCCACCATGTCTCCACCGATGAAGTGTTCGGCTCGCTTGGTAACGACGGTTTGTTCACCGAAGCGACGGCCTACGATCCACATTCGCCCTATGCCGCGTCGAAAGCATCGGCGGATCATTTCGTGCGCGCGTGGCATCACACGTTCGGCCTGCCGGTCGTCATCTCGAATTGTTCGAATAATTTCGGGCCGCATCAATTTCCGGAAAAGCTGATCCCACTCGCGATCCTGAATGCCGTCGCGCGGAAGCCGATCCCCGTCTATGGCGACGGCGGCAATGTGCGTGACTGGCTCTATGTCGAGGATTGCGCCCGCGCACTTAGCCTTGTCGGGACGCAGGGCGTGATCGGACTCAGCTATAACATCGGCGGGCGCAGCGAGCGCAGGAACATCGATGTCGTGAAAGCGATCTGCGCGCTCGTCGACGAGGCTTTGCCTGACGGGGCAAGGCCGCGTGAAGAACTCATCACTTTTGTGACGGATCGGCCCGGCCACGATCGTCGCTACGCACTCGACGATACGCGGGTGCGGACGGAACTTGGCTGGGCACCGCGTGAAACATTTCAGACCGGTTTGCGAGAAACCGTACGCTGGTATCTCGACAACCGCGACTGGTGGCAGGCACCCCGCACGATGGATGCGTCGCGATGCCGGCTCGGCCTCGTGATGTCGCGCGCGTGAAAGGCATCATCCTCGCGGGCGGAAAGGGTACGCGGCTGCATCCGCTGACCGTTTCGGTGTCGAAGCAACTCCTGCCTGTCTACGACAAGCCGCTGATTTACTATCCCCTATCGACGCTGATGCTCGCCGGTATCACCGACATTCTCGTCATTACAAGCCCGCACGATGCGAACCTGTTTCGCGGTCTGCTCGGAGACGGCGAGCGTTTCGGCCTGACGCTGTCCTACGCCGTGCAGGACGAGCCGCGCGGCCTCGCCGACGCGTTCATCGTCGGGCGTGATTTCGTCGGCGCGGATCGCGTCGTGCTCGTGCTCGGCGACAACATCTTTTATGGCTCGGGCTTTCCGGCGCTGCTTGGCGAGGCTGCGGCGCGCACCACCGGCGCAACCGTCTTCGCGACGATCGTCAGCGATCCGCAGCGTTACGGCGTCATCGAAGTTGCGCGGGACGGACGCGCCCTGTCCATCGAGGAGAAGCCGGCATCGCCACGCTCAAATCTCGCGGTGACGGGTCTTTATTTCTACGACAATGCGGTGCTCGACGTCGCGGCGCGGATCACGCCATCGGCGCGCGGGCAGATCGAAATCACGGACGTCAATCGCGCCTATCTCGAAGCGGGCACTCTGAATGTTACGCCGATGGGGCGGGGCATCACCTGGCTCGATGCCGGCACGCATGACAGCCTCATGGAGGCCGGGCAGTTCGTGCAGACGCTCGCGCGACGGCAGGGGCTACGCATCGCCTGTCCCGAAGAGATCGCGTTCCGCCGTGGCCTGATCACGCGCGAAATGTTGCTCGTATCAGCGCGTCTCCACGAAGGCAGTCCATATGGTGCTTATCTCGCCGGCATCGCCGAGAGTGCGTGAGCCTTAAGGCGCCTTGCGACGCGACGTGTCGACCGCTGCATCGGCGACGGCCGCATCGGCGCGATCGTTCGTCCGCAGCAGATGGTAGAGCAGGATCGCGCCGAACGTTGCCGTTCCGATACCGCCCATCGTGAAACTCCCGACCTTGATCGTCAGATCGCCCGCGCCGGCTGTGAGCGCGAGCGCGACCGTCAGCAGGTTGCGTGGCTGCGCGAAGTCGACGTTGGCCAATACCCAGATGCGGCCGGCCGTCGCGGCGATAAGCCCGAATACGACAAGTGCGAGACCGCCGATCACGGCCGGCGGCAACGTCAGGATCAGCGCGCCGAATTTTGGCGAGAAGCCGAGCAGGATCGCGAAGCAGCCCGCGACGACGAAGACGATTGTCGCATAAACTCTTGTCACCGCCATTACGCCCATGTTCTCGGCATAGGTTGTGACGCCCGTGCCGCCGCCGAACGCCGCGATGGATGTCGCGACACCATCGGCAAGAAATGCGCGTCCGATCAGCGGATCGAAGTTACGACCTGTCATCGCCGCAAGCGCTTTGATGTGTCCGAGATTCTCGGCAACGAGGATTACAGCGATGGGCGCGATGAGAAGCATCGCCGACGGCGTGAAGACCGGCGTCTGAAATTTCGGCAGACCGATCCACGATGCCGCTGCGACACTCGAGAAATCGATCGGCTTGCCGAAGCCGAGCATCGATGTCCCGACTATGTAGGCGACATAGCCACAGATCGCGCCGAGCAGCACGGGAAGCCGGCGCGCGGTGCCGCGCGTGTGTACGGCGATGACCGCGACCGCGAGCGCAGTGAACAGGCCGATTGTCGTGTCGAAGCCGCTGGCCGACACCGACTTCACCGCCACCGGCGCAAGATTAAGTCCGATGGCTGCTACGATCGCGCCGGTGACGATGGGCGGCATCAGCCTCTCGATCCAGGCCGTCCCCGAAACGTGCACGACGGCGCCGATCAACGCATAGACGACGCCGCAGGCGAAAATGCCGCCGAGCGCGACCGGGATGTTCGGATTGGGACCGGACCCGGAGTAGCCGCTCGCGGCGATGACGACGGCGATGAAAGCGAAGCTCGAACCGAGGTAGCTCGGTAGCTTCCCGCCGGTGACGGCGTAGAACAGCAACGTTCCTATGCCGGAAAAGAGGATCGCGACGTTCGGATCGAAGCCCATGATGATGGGCGCGAGCGCCGTCGATCCAAACATCGCGACGACGTGCTGGAGACCCAGCACGATCGTTTGCGTCAAGGGCGGTTGGTCGTCGGGTGCGATATCGCGAATGGTGGTGCTCATGCGGTCAACGCATAAGCAAAATCGTCGCCGGTGTCAGCGCGCCCGCGTGCGACGGCCCGCTGCCGGCGCTTCGCCACCAAAGGCGAGAACGACTTCATATTCCTGCGCCACGTCGTCGCCGGTGTATGGGATCAGAAGCGGATCGGCGACGAACGAATATTGCGCGGGACCCGATGTGCTGACCGCCCCGCCGACGCGGTAGGTCTTGCTCGCGACGACGGCTTCGGACAGCGGCTTGCGGATCGTGACCCGCAGCGGTGCCGTATAAGTACCCGGCGAACCGGCCGGCCCAAGCACGACATTGGTCTCGACGCCGACACGCACAGCGATCTTGTCGCCCTGCAGGGCGCAGTCGCGCGCCACATCGGAGATTGCAATCTGGTAGCGCACGCCTGCTGCGCTATCGCCCGAAGCGGAGCGGAAAGACGAAGCGCCGGGTTCGACCTGCACGATCGGACAATCGATGCGCGGGCCTGTCGGGCCGGACGCGCCGCCGCTGGGTGCAGTCGTCGAATTGAAGGCAAGGAGGTTGCCCAGCCGTTGCGAAACGGGGTCTGCGGTCGGCGGGGCCGAGCCGACAGGCGAGGAATTGCAGCCGCCGACAACCAGCAGCGCCGCCACGCCACCAAGGATACTGCCTTCGCGTAAAATTCGGGTCTTCACTACGCAACGCTCCCGCTCGAATGCCGCGACACCATAGCAGAACGGGCGACGCGGGCGAACCGCCACCCGCCGGCTTGCTTACCAGCAGACCTTCGGCAGCCGCCGCTTCCAGCGTTCCGAACGCGGTAGATGCGTTGTATCGCGGCGCGCGCGGCGGCGTTCGGAAGCGGCAAGATACCGGATGGCCGGCATGATCGGAGCGACGACCACCGGCTCCTCGGCATCGTCGAAGAAGAACGAGGGGGTCACCGGCAGCGGAATGCGGCGTGGCCGACCGCGTTTGCCGGCGGGGCGGGGCGCCGCGTCATCGGCGTGGATTTTCGGCGGGCGTCCGCGCCGACGCGGCTGCGGCATGGCGGCGAGTGATGCCTCGGTGAAGGCGGCCTCAGCAACGAGGTCGGGAAGAATGCGTCGGGCCGGTGCGGTATCGGCTTTCGGCGTTTCGACCGATGTCTTGAAGAACGCAGAAGCGGCAACGGGCGCACTTGGCGTCTCGACGTCGACACCGCGAAATAACTTGTCTGCATCCCGGAAGCGCAGGTCGCGGCCGGGCATGACATCGGGGGCGAAATTCAAATTCGCGTCGTCATTGCGCGGTGTGGCGATGTCGGACGCATCGCGTTTGCGAGCGCCGTTCTTGCGCACTTCGATGGTGAACGGCTTTGCTGTTCGACGTTTCATAAATAAGTCCAAATAAAAGGATTTTGCGCGGGCACTGTCGATTCGACGATGGCCATCTGCGCCCGCTTGACGTGCCATGCGGCGACGCCTTCGTCAAACTTGCATCATACCTTTTTGTGCGTCGCCGACGATGTTTTCGACCGGCGCCTCGAGTTGCCAGCGTAACCCATCCGTGTCTGCTACGAGTTCTGCCTTTCCGCCTAACGCGCGCGGCGTAATTGTGGAGAGGACGAGTATACCAAAGCCACTGCGTTTCGGAAGCCGCGCGGCGGGTCCACCGAATTCGCGCCATGTGATCTGCAGCTGACGACCTGCTTCGCCTTCGACGAAGTGCCAGTCGATCTCAACATGACCCTCGGGCGACGACAAAGCGCCGTGGCGAAGCGCGTTGCTTGCCAGTTCGTGCAGGCTCAGCCCGATGTTCTGCGCGGCCTCGGGCTTTACCAGCAGCCGTTCGCCCTTGATGCGGACGACATCTTCGGTGATCTCGAACGCGCCGGTCTGTGCACTCACCAGCGCATGCATGTCAGCGCCGTGCCAATTCTCCTGCACGATGAGATCGTGAGAACTTGCGAGTGCGCGAAGCCGGGCGCTGAAATTATCAAGAAATTCCTTCGGGTCCGGCGTGCGCATCGCCGACTGACGAGCGATGCCCTGCACGACTGCGAGAAGGTTCTTCGAGCGGTGCGATAGTTCCTTCAGGAGAAGATGGATGTGCGCCTCACGCGCCAGCCGCTCGCTGATGTCGCGGAAGGTGACAGTCGATCCAACGACGCCGCCGCCATCGACGAGCGGCGAAAAGGATGCCGCGACCGACACGCGCCGTTCGTCGTTCGTCATCCGCACGGTTTCAACAAACGCGCTTTCGCCAGACGCGATGCGATCGGTAAGCATGTCGTGCTCGCGCATGCGGTCCTCGGGGACGATGAAGGAGGCGGGTTTGCCAACCGCCTGCGGCGCAGTCCACCCGAACAGTTCTTCCGCGCCCTTGTTCCAGGTTTCGACTCGCGCCGACGGATCGAGCGTCACGATGGCGTCGTGCGATGCGCCGACGACGGCAGCGAGCCGCGCGTCGGCGACGGCGGTGCGACGCGCGTTCGTGACATCACGATGAATCGTCGAGATACCGAGGACGCGACCGTTCGGGGCGCGAATCGGCGCGCCGCTGATCTCGACATCGATACGGCTGCCATCCTTGCGCAGTCGCGTCGCCTGGAAAACGCGCGTCTCGCCAGCGAGAATTTCAGCGATGGCTTGGGCTGATGCAGCACGATCACCGTCGGGCACGATCGTGGAGAGCGGCTTTCCGACCATCTCCGTCGCTGTGTAATCGTAGAGACGGCACGCGCCATCGTTCCATGTCTGGACGAGACCCTCGCGGTCGGTCGAGAAGATCGCATCGTTGGAATGGCTGATCACGGACGTCAGCCGCGCATGCGATACTTCGAGCACTTCGTTCGCGTCGATCGTGCAGCCGATAACGCGAATGAGGTTGCCGGATGCGTTATATTCCGCCGCACCGGACGACTTCACCGTCACCAAATGCCCGTCCTTGTGGCGAACGCGGTACTGGCCTTGCAGCAACGGCGCACGTGCAGCGATCTGCTCGAGAAAATGCTTACGGTCTCGCGCGAGGTCGTCCGGATGCATAAGGCCGCGCAGCCACGCAAAGGTCGGCTCAATTTCCGAAAGCGGGTAGCCGTAAAGATATTGCAAGCTCGCGGGACGCGACACGCGATCGTTGATTGCGTCCCATTCGAACGTGAGCACGCCCATCGATGCGAGCGCGATGCTGTGATGTTCGGCGCTGCCGCTCATCGCAGGCCCGTGCGCGGATATTCGTGTCGGTTGATCGGTCAAACTACGGTCGACGAACTCCCAAGCTCCAGTCATCAGCCTCTGTCCATCACGCCGCCCGCCTGTGCGTCTGTCGCGTCAACGCGATGAGCGGCGGAAAGATCGAGATATTCTTTGGCCGTTTCGCGCATGCGCGGTTTGGTCTCTGGCCGGTTGAATTGCAAAGGCTTAGAGAAGCAGTCATCCGATAGGAGACGGCTTCTCCTATCTGGCCTGCCGCGCTTTCTCAACCAACCAATCGCGCTCTGAAATGTTGACCCCCGATCCACGTCCCCGCGATCTGGAGCCCGTGTTCACGCACGGCTCGACGATGCGGCACGTGCTTATCATGACGGTCACCGGCTCGGTCGGGCTTGTGTCCGTCTTTGCCGTTGATTTTCTGTCGCTTCTTTACGTTTCATGGCTTGGATATCCGACACTTGTGGCCGGCGTCGGCTATGCCACGCAAGTCCTTTTCGCGATGACGTCGGTGTCGATCGGCTTCGCGATCGGCGTGACGGCGCTGGTGTCGCGCGCTATCGGAGCGGGCGCCGACGCACGCGCACTGGCCGGCGCGTTTCTCTCGCACGTCTTTATTTTTACGGCGCTGGTTGCGCTGGGCGCGCTGACCTATCGCGTTGAATTTTTGAAACTCCTCGGCGCGACAGGCGAGGCGCTCGCGGTCGCCGACCGTTTTTTGCTTTTCACGCTTCCAGCAAATCCCCTGCTGGCACTCGGAATGAGTCTCTCGGGTCTCTTGCGGGCGGAGGGCGACGCCCGGCGCGCAATGTATGTAACGCTTTTTGGCGGGCTCGCCAGCGCAGCGCTCGATCCGGTCCTGATCTTTGGCTTCGGTCTTGGCGTCGATGGTGCGGCGCTCAGCACCGTTTTCTCGCGTTTCGTCTTCGTCGCGACCGGCTTCTGGGGCGCGTGGCGCGTGCATCGCATGATCGCCCGACCGTCCGCGGCGAGCGTAACGCGCAACGTCGTACCGCTACTGGCGATCGCGGGACCGGCGATCCTCACAAATCTCGCGGCGCCGGTTGGCAACGGCTATGCGATGCATGTGTTCTCGCGCTTCGGCGAGCCGATCGTAGCGGGTTTCGTCGTCGTCGATCGCATCACACCCGTCGCCTTCGGCGTGCTTTTCGCGCTGACGGGGTCCGTCGACCCGATCATGGGGCAGAACTTTGGCGCAGGGCTCTGGCCGCGCGTGCGGCAGACGCTCCTCGATTGCTTCACGCTCGCGATTGGTTACTCGTTCGCCGTTTGGCTTCTGCTCTGGTTCCTTGCGCCGCATCTTGCGGACATCTTTAACGCCACGGGTCGCACACGGGACATCGTGATCTTCTGGTGCCATTTCGGGGTCGCGATGTGGCTGTGCCTTGGCTGTCTTTTCGTTGCCAATGCCGCCTTCAATAACCTCGGCTTTCCGCTTTTCGCGACAATGTTCAACTGGGGCCGCGCAACGCTCGGCACCATTCCCTTCGTCACGCTCGGTGCGCATCTCGGCGGACCGGAGGGTGCGTTTCTCGGCATGGTCTTCGGCGCAGCGGTGTTCGGTATTGCTGCGATGGCAACGTCATTTTTTCTGACGACGCGCATCGCGCGGCGCACGATAATCGCTGCCGCGTCAGTGCAAGATGCGCGTGCGTGACAAGAGCGAGCGGTCCGTCGACTGCACGCGGCATTCGAACGTGCGACCATCGCGGAAGACGAGCAACGGCACCTCGATGCCGGCCGCGCCGAGCCCCCATACGGCGCGCCACAGCGCGCCAAGCCCGTTGATGCTGCGTCCGGCAACCGCGAGCAGCACGTCGCCGCCTTGCAAGCCCGCTTTTTCCGCAGGCCCATCGTCGGCAGTCCCAGCCACGACAACCTTCTCGTCGATGTCGGCGGCGTAAAGTCCGAGCCACGGTCGCGCCGGCCCATCGCGCCGGCCATGACGCACAAGATCGCTACGCACCGGCGCAAGCAGATCGATCGGGACGATCATGTTAAGCTGCGAGGCCTCATTGTCGGGCTGCGGCGTCTCGAGTTGCAGCGAACCGATGCCGATGAGGGCACCGTCGTCGTCGAACACGGCCGCGCCACCCCAGTTCGGATGCGCCGGCGCGGCGAAGATCGCCTCGTCGAGTAGATATTCCCAGTAGCCCGCAAATTCCTGTCGCGCCATGACATGCGCGGCAACCGCGCCGGCACGGCCGCCGACACCGGCGATAACGATGCGGTCGCCGACAGCAACGTCGCTCGACTTGCCGACCGGCACGGAGGGGATGCCGGTCTGACCGAGCGCCTGCACGAGACCGAAACCGCTGACTTGATCGTAGGCGAGCGGATGGCCCTGAATGGCGCGCCCGTCATGCGTGCGGATCCACACCGTCTCCGCTTCGACGATAAGATAGCCGATAGTGAGAATCAGACCATTATCGGCGATCTGGACGCCGTGACCGGCGCGCTCGGTGCCGAGCGTTTCCGCCGTGAAAGCATCGTCGGGAACGAGACAGCGAAGGCCGACGACGGACGTCAGCGTGCGGTCGAGATCGAACGCGTAATGCGCGGACGACGGCTGCAATTTGCGAGCAATATTTGGCAATCGGTCTCCCGACATCGAGGTGATCCTGTCACACGGGCGCAGAGGCGTCCATTGTGGTGAGGACATCTGCGAGAAGCCGATAGGAACGCAGACGCGCGGCGTGATCGAAGACCGGCGTCGTGACCATCACCTCGTCGGCGCGGGTCGATGCGACAAGCGGAAGAAGGTCCTGCGCGATGCGGTCTGGCGTGCCGACAAACAACCGCCTGCGATTGCCTCGGCGGATGTGCTCGTCCTCGACGCTGTAGACATGCTGCGCCGCTTCGTCGGGACCCGGCAGAGGACGGAAGTTTCCATGTGCGCGGCGCACGCCGTTGAGATCGGCGCTGCTCGCAAGATATTCGGCCTCGTCCTGCGTCTCGCCCGCAATCGCCGCGATTGCGAGGATCGCATGCGGCTTGTTGCGCCAGCCGGTGTCGGTGAAGCCGTTGCGATAGGCACGCATCGTGGTTGCCGCATCGTGGCTCGCGAAATGATGCGCGAAGGCGAAGCCGAGACCCATCCTGGCTGCAAGCTCGCCACCATAATCGCTGGAGCCGAGGAGATAGACCGGCGGGAGGGGCGCATCCTCCGGCATCGCGACGATGGACCGGAACGGATGTTTCTCCGGAAAATCGCCAGTCTCGATGCGCAACAACTCTTGCAGCCGCTCGAGGAAATCGTCTCCGCCGGCCTGTGTCTGTCGATAGCGCAGCGCATAGCTCGTCACCTGATCGGTGCCGGGTGCGCGGCCGAGGCCGAGATCGACGCGGCCGGGATAGAAGGCTTCGAGCGTCTTAAACCGCTCCGACACCATAAGCGGCGCGTGATTGGGAAGCATGATGCCGCCCGAACCGATGCGGATTTTCGTCGTCTCGCGGCCGATGCGCGCCAGCATAAGATCGGGCGCGCTGCTGGCCACAGACGCGAGATTGTGGTGTTCCGCGGTCCAGTAGCGATGATAGCCGAGCGAGTCGGCCTCTACCGCGAGGGCAATTGCATTATGCAGCGCGCGTGTCGGCGGCGTCGCGGTGGTGACGAAAGCGAGATCGAGAACGGAATGCAGCATCGGCGCCGGCCAGGAAAATGTTGGCCAGCATGTAAGGCGTGCGCGCGCGTAAAACAGAGGTGCGCGGCTGGCAGGATCCCATCATGAAGGGCGTGCGCCTGTCGTGGCTGATGACCGGGCTCGCGATCGTCGCGACGGCGATTGCCTTTTCGTTGGCGCTTTTCGGCGTCCCGGACCGTGTTCGTGCACGGCTTGCACAAGTGACGGGGATCGCGAACCTGCTGCCCGCGACGCTGGGTGGATCGGCGCGCGTGCAATCCTCGCGTTGGCCACAGGCGATGAGCGTCCTGCCGTCGGAAGTCCGGACGCCATTACCGGAAGCGAGCGGCATCGCCCGTCTGCGGTCCTTGCGTGAGCGTCCCGCACTCCTGATCGAGACGGCGACGCTCGTCGCGGCGACAGGCGAGACGATCCGTATCACGACCCCGACGCTTACGCTGCGGGACGCGGCGATCGTGACGAATGGCGCAACGCTCGATATCGAGACGGAAACGCTCGACGCGACGAACAGCACCATTCGCGCCTTCGCTGAGGGGATGAGTGGCGCGCGTGCGGCCGGCGCGGTTCGGATCACGGTGCGCGGCGCGATGCGCGGCGTGCTGACCGTCGATCTCGCGGGCACGGCAGGTGTCGCGGGCGGGAGCGGTGTGCCCGGTTTGCCGGGGCGCGGAGGCGTGAAGGGGGAGCGGGCGAAGTCCGGGCCGACCACCTGTCTTGTGCCGGCAGGTCGCGGTGGTGACGGCGCAGCGGGCGCGGCTGGCGGTGCCGGCCGCGAGGGCGGGGCCGGCAGCGCGGGCGGTACAATGACGGTGGTGGCGGCCGACCCGATCGGTATCACGGGCCAAATCCAGTTCTCCGCGCCGGGCGGGGCAGGTGGAGCCGGCGGCGCCGGAGGCCCGGGCGGGCCGGGGGGCGCGGCAGGGCCGGGCGGCGACCCCGCCGGGGTGTGTTTCGGGACCGGGTCGCCCGGCACACCGGGCGAACGCGGGGCCACAGGCGCGCAGGGCGCCAACGGCCCGGCGGGGGCCGAAGGCGACATTCGCATCGAGGCGCTCGGAAGCTAGGGCACTTCGGCGAACAGTCCCGTCCAGCGCGACGTCATTTCCTCTTCGAAGACCCGTCCGTTAGCGGGCTGTTTTTGGTGCCGACCCAACCACCTTGGCTCGGGTTGTAAGGCCCCGCCAGTTTCGGCTTGGATGAGCCGTCCGTCAGCGGGCTGTTCTTTGTGCCGACCCAACCACCCTGGCTCGGGTTGTAGGGACCACGCGGGTCTTTCGAATAGTCATGACCCTTTGGCTTGCCGTAACCGCCAACGGGCACGCGGCGTTCGACTTCGGCCGACGCAAACGAGCTGCTGGCGACGAATGCGATCAATGCGGCGGCAATCGTGACGTGCTTCATGGTTTCCACTCCGTCGGCATCTCGTTCTTGAGCCGCAGAACCGCCGTACGTCCGATGCCGATGCTTTGCTATTTGCCTTTATAGGCAACCGCCTGCGGAAGACCGGTACGACAGCGCGGCCACCTGCGTTGACGATGCACGGCGTGCGAGGCTAGAGAGAGCGCGCTACCAGACAGCCGGTCCGGAAGGTCGAAAACCGCCACTCGGTTTGCGGCCAGCGTCACGACCGGCCTGCATGATGGTTCGGAGAGGTGGCAGAGTGGTCGAATGCACCGCACTCGAAATTCGGTTGCGGTCATCCCATGCAGTAATCCAGTGTCTTGCCATGTTTCCGAAACGGCGAGCATTTCGGGTCTGACGTGCCGTTTCGTACCTCCCAATATTTTTGCGTTGGGTAGCTAAGGCGGTAGCAGTTTGTGCGGTATCTGTTCTCCCTGACGCGGGGAGCGACATGACCGACGAAGCGACCGGCCTCTCAACTTTCCCGACCGACGCAGACATAGACGAAACGCTGGCCGAATTTGCCGGCGACCATCGCGCCGCCATCGCGGCCTTGTTCGCGATCTCGCCACGTTGGCCGGTGACTACGACGGCTCGGTCTCACGCGGTTTTACGCGCGGAGCCGTGCCGGACCCGCCGCAAGCTCTCCGGCTTTTGCGTCGAGGATGATCCGCCGCGTCTCTCTCAGTCTGAACGATCCGAGCTTCTCCGACGCCGATTGGATCGAACAGCTCGCCGCGACCATCGACACGCGCCTCAACCGGGGTGCGCAGCGGATTGTCTTCACGCGCGAGACGGCAGGAGTTCTGCCGATAGCATTACGCGAAATGGCGCATCGGCAATTTCAGGGCCTCGTCACTCTGGAGGCGCTCGACATGGGCCGGGCAACCATCCAGCGGACTGAGTTGCTTGCGGCTGGCAAGTCGTTCGAGACCATGAAAGCCGCCTATGACATTAAATGGCTCTGCGAGAACAGGGCTGGATCGTCACACTACGACGCGGGGCTCATGTCATCCGATGCAGCGCGAAGGACCGCGAGGATTGAAGGTCCAGCGATAGGCTGCGCAAAAACCCGATGCCAAAATGCTATAGCAGACGCTTGTCTCGTAGAGGGATGTATTTATCGCTTTTTGGATAGAAAAACGAAAATATCAGAAATACTGATATTCGGTATTTTTGTCTCAAAAAAGCATCACACAAAGTATTGCTCATCGATATGCCTGTAAATCATTGCTTATTACATGGGCATGGCGCTAGTCCGCGCGGTGGACATAAAAGAGGAGCCGCCTCTTCCACCTTCGAGGAAGTTATGCGTAAGAAAATCAGCTTGATTATTGTGACCTTGGCCGTCGCGGTTTCACCCGCAATTGCTCAGTCTGCACGACGCTCTATAGCGCCACCCCCGATTGCTCTTTCGAACCCCGCTTTTCTTGGTCGGGACTCTACGGCGGTGTGAATGTCGGCTACGGCTTCGGCGCAGGTGGTATCGGCACTTCGCAGCAGCAGCAGTATTACAACCTTAATTCGCTCAATGATCAGGGTATCGCGTACAGCGGAGTGCCAATTCGAAACTTAAACAATCTTAAGGGCGTGATTGGCGGTGGCCAGATTGGCTACAATTTCCAGATTACGCCTTTGGTCGTTTTCGGCGTCGAAGCTGACATCCAGGGCGGAAGCCTTCGCAGTTCGTCGGGGCGAAATGAGTTCACTTCGCAGCAGTTCTTTCCGCAACCCTTTGGCGGCAATTATTTCCCGCTTCTTTCGTCGGCACGCACGACGCAATCCGTCGATTGGTATGGCACGATCCGCGGACGCCTTGGCTTCAATCCCTTCGTGCCGAACGTCCTCATTTACGGGACGGCAGGCATTGCCTACGGCCAAGTCCGGCAAGGCTTTGGCTACAACGCTTTTTATCTGCCGAGCGCAGCTCTTGGGTTTGCGGGAGCGAGCGTCGGTGCAGCCGGGTTCAGCAGCTCGACGCGGGTCGGTTGGACGGCGGGCGCTGGCATAGAATGGGCTCCGTTCGCCTTGCCGAATTTCTCGTTCAAGGTCGAGTACCTCTACACAGACCTAGACTCTGGGTCAGTGTCGGCGATCGGCAACGGTGCCCGATTGGATGGACAAGGAGGACGTGTCGTTTCGGCGACATCTTCGTCGCCTGCGCGCTTCAACACCGTCCGTGCCGGGATCAACTACCGCTTCAATCTTGGTCAGACACCCTACATCGCCGCGTTTTGATAATGAGAGTACCGTCGTGCTCGCGCACGGCGGTTTTTTTGCGTTCAAGCGAGACGCGGGCATCCTACAAGGCCGGTTCCAGAGCAATGCCGACCCCGCGACCGGTGGCGTTCTGACAGTGTCCGATCACGACAGCCACGCGTCGCTGATCTTCTCGGGACAAGCCTATACGACGGCTAACTTTTTCCTGACGACATCGGGAAACAATTCGACGCTTCACCACATCTGATGCGGTCGATCGACTACCTAGTCGCCGGCCACCTCCCATTCATCAACCGCCAAGGTACTTAGCTGCCCTCCAGCATCTAGCCGAATGATGAGCGGGTCATGCCATTGTCCTGCATGTCAACGCGCTCGATGACACCAATCCCGGTTTCGCCGGCCAAACGCGCTTCAAGCGCGCTACCCGCACGTGGCCGCACTCTCATTCCGACAGCAAACTCCGTCACCCGTGATCCCTCTCAGCCAGCGAGGGCACGTAGCGCGTCATTCGCCGAATTGAAGAGCGCTGTTAAGCGGCGTTTACACCTGTAGGAACGGCTCGAAAACAAAGGGTGATTGAGGGGTATGCTCGGCAGAACAAAGAGCCATCCACACCAAGACTCGTTCCGCCATCTCCTTCCCCGTCCGGCGACAATACGGCTATTCGGATCGGCCGAAATCAGAACCCGACTAAACGAGCGCGACGCGGCAACATCACATCGCGCCCGGAGCGTCAGTCTATTTCTTCGCGTCCGGATTCATCGCGCGTCACCAAGCATCCGGGCCCAAAGTCCAAAGCCCATGAAAGCGAGGCCAACTAGCGGACCCACGACACGCATGACGGAAGGAGGGATGATCTCGCAAACGAGAGAGACGAAAAACTCTAAGAAGTAGCGCATTGGTGCAGGCGAATCCGAAACACCGGGACCGGTGCGACAGCCGTCCCTACACAATATCGGATCAGGCGGCTGTGACGCCTGGCACTGCCGCATTCCGCGAGCCGAGGAGACCTAAAAGACCGAGGGGCGACACTTGATTTTAGGCTTGCGCGCCGCTTTAGCGAGGGCAGACTTTGCGACCTTGCCTCTCGCCTCGTCGCAGATAGCCTTCAATTGTTTTCGTAGATCGGGGCCCTGTAGATCGCCCATCATGCAAAGGCCGTTACCTTTTAGGCTTCTTTCGATCTCTTCGGCCGAAGCGTACTGACCTGTTTTCGCGAGTTCAGAGGCCCGCTCGATTGCGCTCACTTCCCGAGCTTCTTCGCGACGTCAGCAGCCATAACGCCGACGTCTTTAACGGCTTCACGCAATTCTTCGGCGCTAACGCCCCACTTTTCAGTCCAATACCCGACTTCGAAGTCCTCATGCACGTTCACGCGGTCTCGATCGGAACGTCCGCGCTTGTTTGGACCATCTGCCATTGCCGCACCTCCTACTTCCTAGTCGTGTGATTTGGGTTGCAAGGCAGGAAATTGGTCAGGGCGAGGTGCGCGGTCATCCTTGGTGCGTCGCCCTCAAGCACTCCAAAGCGTCGATAACCTAAAGCCGGCGATCGGTAGCGATGAAACACCGGTGTTGGCGTAGCCAGCATAGGGAGCGACCGTCCCTGTATTTCCGCCAAACGTCCAAGGTGGGGCGTCGCCGGGGTTTGCGCGGTTCGTTGTTTCAAACCCTGGGTTTTGGATGAAGTTTTGAGCATGTGTAACACTTGCACTAATGACCGGAAGAATGATCGCGCCAAAGGTCAGCGAGAGCTGGGATTTCCAGAGGCTTTTTCGCAAGCTTTTCATGAGCTTCCTTTGCTCAAACCCACAGCATTTGGAAGCGATGTTCTGATGCTAGCTTCGAATTAATGAAAATCGTGTCTTTCTCGCCTCACCTAACAAGAATGCGACAACGTATTCGCCGAATGCAGCAAAGCTTAGCGACAGTGGTCGCTCATGCCAGCGTCAAACCCTTTGCTCGTTTAAGCCGTCATAATCTCCGATGCCGCATTCTGCCGGATCATCTTCGCGGTCGTCAGCACTGTCGGCAAGATCGCCTTCGCGGTCGCCGGTATCGCCAGACAGCGCCCAATCGTCCTGACTGACGTGCCGGCTAGACCATCGGCCATCAATCATGACGGTTCGGTAGTTCTGGCGCACCCAGGGCGTCGGCATCGGTGCGGCATGCGACGCTGTAAGCACGGAGGGTAAAGTGCGTTATACTGGTCAATAGTCCAATTCGGGCGAGAGGGGGATTCGCGAATGAGGACGATGTTCTTTGTTGCAATGAGCCTTTCAACAGCAATATTTTCCGCGTCTGCATGCGAAGTATCGGGAAGTGATCGATACTCACGAAACCTTACATCATTTTGGATGCGGGTAAAAAGCGGAGAGACGTGTGAAGCGCAGCTTGGGACACGAGGTGGCTCTCGCGGCATGAGAGGCGGTCTTCGAATCTCAAAGCCACCTCGCCACGGACAGGCTGGCGTCGCTGGCCTCTCGGGCGTTGCCTATAAAGCTCCAGTTAATTTCGTCGGGTCCGACAATTTTGAAATGGTGATATTGGGTCACGACCAAGGGGAAACGGCAGACGTTGTAACCTACAAAGTCGATGTCGTGCCCTGAAAACTGCGCAGCTATTCGGCCGCGCCGTCATGGATGCCGAGGCCGCGTGAACTTCGCCGTATTGATTGAAGCTTATGTAAAGATACGATTATGGATCGCTACGCGAGGGATAGGCCTATGCGCTATTCGTTAGGTTCGCTGTTGTTGGTCTGCATGACGAGCGCTTCACTCGGCTGCGAAGTGACGCCGTTTGGTATGTCTTCCACTGCGCGCGCTATCCGAGTGCGTAGTGGGGAAGCGTGCGATACTCCTCTCGGGACAGGTATCGGCGGTCAAAGAGGTGTCACACAGAACATCAGCATCCATGTCATAGAACGCCCATTGCATGGGTTCGCGGGCGCTGCGGGGCTTTCCAGCATTGCGTACAAAGCCGCACAGGGTTATGCAGGACCGGATCGTTTTAAAGTCGAGATCGTGCGTCAGGGGAACGGCGCGCGCTATTCCGACTTCATGGATGTATCCGTAGAAGTCTATCGCTGAATTTTAGTCCGCCTGATCGTGTTCGCGCGCTAGGGCCGCCTGGTACGGTCGTGCTCTTCTTGAAGCGCGCGCCTAGCGATGGTGCTCAGGCAGAAGCCTGCCACGATGATGCAAGCCGTCACGAAGCGGGTGTGTGAGAAAAAATAAGCTGCCGGGTCCGACACGTTCGATCCGTTATATCATCTGTTCCGCAAGGCGATCCGCGTCGCCGATGCCGCACTCGGCCGGGTCGTATTCGCGGTCGTGACTGGCTAGCAGCAACACGTGAAGGCTTGGCAGCCTGTCTGTTGACGCGTTCAGATCTTCGGCAAGTCAGCGCACAGGCTTAGGCAAAGCCGGCGGCGCGATAGGCGTAAGCTTGCCGCCATTTCGGGCCGCATTTTGTTCCATCGTTTTGCCTGAGCCAGACCCGGTGTATGTGCCCCGCACTACTTCCAGCGGCTTCGGCCGCGTCGCCTCAAACTTTTGCCACTGTGCGTCGGACATGGACTTAGGTTTGACAACGGTTTTTGGCGGCGGCGGCGTGTACGACAGACGCGAGTCACCGGTCTGGAGGAAATTTCTTACCTCCTGTTCGGTCTTAAGACGCCCGGCCTGCTTCTCCCGCCCGATAAGCATCATTCGCTGCGATTGCGTCATGTTTTTAGGATCGTAGGGATTCTGCCCTTCGTCGTATTTAGGTTTAGTCGGATTGTAGATCGCGGCTCCTGTTGCTCCGCTGGACGATGAGAGGGACCCACCAAGATTTGCCGGCTCAGGGCACCAGCCATCGCTCACGCCCACGCCAAAAAACGCGGACGCTAGAACAAAGCTCGATGCGATGCGCATATCCGCCCCCAGATGCTGACGCGAGTCCGCAAGTATGCACACTGTTCGAGGATTGCCTACGGGCCTTTGATCGCGACCGACCCGACGGATGCGTCGAAGTCTATTGTTGATCCGTTAGTCCGCCGGATCATATTCGCGGTCGTCGGCGCTACCAGCCAAGTCGCCTTCACAGTCATAGCTGGCATTGACCGCACGGCTCCAACGACAACCTGACATCACGCCTTGCTCTGGTACGCTTAGTGACGGCTCGCTGTCATCGCTGTCCTTTGCGAGCATTCTTGAAAGTTTCGTCTGCGGTCCGGTTTCTTCAACGTCCTCTAAGTCGGCGTCGGGGGCGTGCGCGTCGAGGAAGGCTATCAAGTGCTCGATCGTCGCCTCGCATCGCTTGCGGATATGTTTCGGCAGCGCTGGGCCGGCCTCAGACATTCGCGCCTCCCGTAAGGCGTCGCACGTCGGCAATGATCGACTTGGACAAAGCCGCAATGGTCGGTTCGATTACGCCCCATGATTCGAGTGCGACCAGTGTGTCAGCCTTCGCACCGATGCCTGCTATCGTCGCCGGCTGCATGTCGGTGAGCGCCGGCACGAGGTCTTCTAGCAGAAGATCGTTGATCCGGTCGGCGCGCTCGCGTGCGGCCGGAACACCGTGCCGAGCGTCGATCGCATCGCATTCCGCCTGCCACGCCTTCATGTTCGCGAGGCGTCGCGCAAAGTCGCGGTATGGCATGTCGTTGGGCGTGAGTTCGTCAAGCCACGTTTGAAGGCGTTCGACGCTTTCATGGTCGCGGCGGTGCTGTTGCGCAGTTTTAAAGAGCGCGGGACGGATCGGGTATGGTGAGATCGTCCGCAAGAACATCGTGCCGGTGATCGGTGCCGTCCGACTGACAAGCCTTCGGCCGCAGCAGATTGCCGCTGCCTATGCGAAGGCGCTCGCCACCGGGCGTCGGGACGGGAAGGGTGGTCTGTCGCCTTCGACCGCCGTCGTCTACATGCACCGCATCATCAAGCACGCCCTCGCGGACGCAGTGCGATGGGGCAGCCTCGCGAAGAATCCCGCCGACGCGGTGGACCCGCCGCAGGTCGAGCGCGCTACGTTGTCCACCTACGATATGGCGCAGACTGCGGAAGCCTTGGAAGCCGCTCGGGGCAGCCGTCTTTTTGTGCCGGTCATGATCGGGCTTCTCTGCGGGCTGCGGCGGGGCGAGATCGTTGCCCTACGATGGCGACAGGTCGAATTGGGCGGCGGGACGATCGCAGTCGTCGAAAGCGCCGAGCAGACGAAAGAAGGCGTACGGCACAAACGGCCGAAGTCGGGCAAGACCCGCAACGTCGCCTTATAGAGCTACGTCGTCGAGGAGCTGCGCGCGCACCGCCTGCGGCAGGCAGAAGAATTGCTGCGTATTGGTGTGCGGCAGACAGACGCGAGTTTCGTCTACGCGCGGGAAGATGGCGGGCCGGTTCAGCCCCGCACTCTTTCCCGGGGGAGGTAGGCGTTCGTCCGCAAGCATAAGCTCACGCGGGTTCGCTTCCACGATCTCCGCCACGCCCATGCGACGCACATGCTGTCGTCTGGCGTTCACCCCAAGGTCGCAAGCGAACGTCTCGAGCATTCCAAGGTGGGGATCACCCTTGACCTCTACTCGCACGTCCTGCCGGGGATGCAGGAGGATGCGGCCGCCCGCGTTGACGATGCGCTCCGTGCGGCGCTACAGAAGCGGGCGTCACCGAAGATTGGGTAGCAAAGCGGTAGCAAATCGACACTCACGGTTTGCCAGCCACAACAAAAGCTCCAATCTTTAGAATGGTTTGGAGAGGTGGCAGAGTGGTCGAATGCACCGCACTCGAAATGCGGCATAGGTGCAAGCCTATCGGGGGTTCGAATCCCTCCCTCTCCGCCATAGTAACGTCCACGGATGGACACTGACGGCCACGGCTTCCCCTGTGAATAGCAGGCTTAATGCAAAACCGCCTTCATCTGTTCTTCGATGTTCACTGGTGTCCAATCCCAAGTGCGGGGGCGAATGCGGGGGTTCGGATGCCACGTCAGGTCAAGAAGCTCGCGCCGCTGTTCGTCAAAGGTTCGCTCGCGGCTGGTGTCTACAACGACGGTGATGGCCTGCGCCTTATCGTCGATCGTAACGGCTCGAAGCGATGGAGCTTTCGGTTTCGCTGGCAGAACCGCGAGCCCGAAATGGGACTAGGCAGACTATCCCGTCGTCACGCTCGCGGACGCACGGGAGGCTGCCGGATGCACGGCGCACGGGCTGGCGCACCTACAGGCAATCGGAACGCATGGAAGCACGGTGAGTGGTCCGCGCAGACCACAATGCTTCGGCGAATGATCCGCGAGCTGTCGGCGAACGCTCGCGCAGCTGCATACTGAGCGGCTACGTCGCTACGTTGCTACAGATTGGTCGTGTAGCAGGTGTCCGCTGCTACAGTTTTGCCGAGCGAAGTTGAATCATAAACAACGACTTAGCGCGTCGTCGTCGGTCAAAAACGCGGTTTGTAGCAGTGTAGCCGAACGCGGATTGCGGGATGGCGGCCGTGGCTTTTGAATTTCAGCGATAGACATCGACCGTGACCGTGAAGACGGCATCAATCAATTCCCGCCGCGTTCCCGGACGATCTTCGCCTTGAAGCGATCCGATCCCGACATGGCCGTCACGCTGTTAATCGGGATAAAGCCTTCGGCCATCACAATGAGTAGGCGCCCGCCCGACGAGGGTGCAACGGACGAGCGCCTCGCAACGTATCTCTGACTCACTCAGGAGCGTTACGAGATCAAGATACGCCAAGTATGCAAAATCTCAGCATAGTTTCGTAGTTTTTAGCTGAGGGGGAAGCTTATTCTTCATCACGAGCCTAACGTCGGTTAAACCGGCGTTGTTTAGATGTCACACGCCCGGCAAACGTTGCTCGTGCGGTGCATTTGCAGGGGCTGATTGAAGCATCCCGACGTAAGCTTGCTGTTGAGACGGGTTCGAATCTCCGAACTCGGTCGTTGGCTTACAAGAGGGTATCTTGAAGACACTTCGCACTCTGACCGCCGCAAGCGCCATCGCGCTGGCCGGCTCCGCACTTGCCGCCGATCTGCCCTCGCGCCGCGCGCCTGCCCCCTACATTGCGCCCCCGCCGATCTTCACGTGGACGGGCTTCTACATCGGTCTCAACGCCGGTGCTGCAATTGCCGTCAACAACAACCAGAACAACGTCCTGCAGAACGCCGTTCTCGCCAACGCCCTCGGCGTGCCGTTCTTTGGCGGCTTCGGCAACAACGGTGGCAATCGCACCGCGTTCATCGGTGGTGGCCAGCTCGGCTACAACTGGCAGTCCGGTCCGATCGTGTTCGGCCTCGAGGCTGACGCGCAGTACCGTTCGTCCTTCGGTGTCGGCCAGAACGGCGGCCTCGGTGGCACAGCCAACGCCCGCAACGACGGCTTCCTCGGCACGGTTCGTGGTCGTATCGGCTACGCGATCACCCCGATGTTCATGATCTACGCCACCGGTGGTGCGGCCTTCGGCAACACCTTCACGGGCGCGGGCTTCAATCCGTTCCTCTTCGGCTTCGGCGGCAACAACAACAACAACAACTTCAAGGTCGGTTACACGATTGGCGGCGGTCTCGAATACGCCTTCAGCCCGAACTGGTCGGTCAAGGCCGAGTACCTGTTCGTCGACCTCGGTCGGTCGAGCCAGGGCGCGGCGCTCTTCGGCTTCGGTGGCAACACCGGCCGTTCGCAGGCGCACATCGGTCGCCTCGGCGTGAACTACAAGTTCGGTAGCGCCTACGCGGCTCCGGTCGTCGCAGCCTACTGATCGCGTTCTAAAGCGGTTTGAATAGAAGGCTCGGCGCTTACGCGCCGGGCCTTCTTGCTAATCAGTGGGATTGAAAGGCCCGTCGAGCGAGCATTCTCGTTTGGCTTCGGCAACCTGCCAGTCGTACTCCCACGTCGCCCCACGGTGCGCACCTTCGGTGGACCATCATGGGCGAAGGCGCCCTCTAGTACGGACGCGCTCTAGGGCAATCTCACCTTCTCGCAAAGCCTCACGCTTGGTGGCGTACGTCCCCGGCGATCGATACGCGCTCTCGCCAGTCGGCAACGTCTCGATGAGAACCCAGCGATGTCGAAGGAGACTGCCCCCGGCTTCATTGTGCGGCTCTATAGCCAAACTGAAACTGCGCTTCATCGAGACCCTGATATAGGATTCGCATGGACATCACCGTCGCGGCATCGGCAGACGAAACAGGCACTTGGGAGCTGACCGATCTTCTCGGCCGCCGCATGGGTCGCGTTTCGGATGATGACGGCAAATTCACGATCGAGCCGGAAGGCAATGCGGAGGAGACAATGAAGGGTCTTCGGCGCGGGCCTTATCCGTCGTTAGATGAGGCGCTGGAAGCGATTGAGACCCTTACGCGTGGCGTATGCCGGATGGCGACAGGATCGGCACCGTAGCTGTTTCGCTCTTTACAGCAGACGGAAGCGCTTCAGCCTTTCGCCGCCGCACGTCTTCCTGCGCGGAGAAGACAAGCAGGTCATGAACGATCTGAAGCGTGGATGGGATCGGCAGCTTTTTGCCGAAATGGCGCTTGGCGGTGCTCATAGAGTGCTGATCGCCAATCAAGAAAACAGGCGCACCATTCGCCGCGTTTTAAGTGGCGGTTGTCCAGAAAGCGGCTCGGGTCTGCATAGCGCGATCACGCAAACCTAAATTTCGATTGCGATCACTCCGGTATCGACGCCAGCGGCGCGCGTCGGAGCGTTCCTGGACATACATCGTGACGGCGACGACAAGCATCGCGAGGGTGATCAAGATTCCGACAAGCATGGCGGTCTGGCGCAGTACAGCGCCGTCCATAAGAGAACCTACTGCTTGTTGCAGTCGGCAGAGCGAACAGCTTCGGCCATTCAGCTTCACGATCGCGGGTAATCACGCCGGCCGCTCAAAGCTGCTCGAAATGCAACTCTACGCGCTCGACTTCTCGATAGATACGACTGTTTTCAGTCGATCCGTTTTTTCTTTGACAATTGGCCTTTCAACTTCTCAGCGTCGTTTCGCGCGATTGCTTGCTTCATTGTATTGAGGGCTTTGCGAGGACTCGCCGGACCTGACACGTCAATCGCGTCCGCTTCTTCGTGCAGCCGAGCGCATGATGAAGGTGACGAAGCCGGGCGCGGTCTTAGAATTTCAGGACGCCACGCCAATTCGATCGCGAGCGCGAGGCCAAGTCATACGCGGGAGCCGGCAGGACACCGCTAGTGCGCGAAGTTTACGCGGCTCGTCGACCGCCTCCCATTCCTCAACCTCGAAGGTACTTAGCTGCCCTCCGGCATCAAGCCGTATGATAGCCGGACCACGCCGTCGTTTTGCGCGTCTACACGCTCTATGACGCCGTGCCCCAACGCGCCAGCTAGACGCGCCTCAAGCGCGCTCCCGGCGCGCGGCCGCACTCTCATTCCAACTGTGAACACGGTCACTGCGACAGACCCTCAAATCCTGCGCGGTGACCTAGCGCGTCACAGGTCAGATTGAAGGGCTAACGGCACGATCCGAACCGGGAAATCCGAGAGCCCGTGTTTCGTCAGGTCGAACATCCAATGATCGGCGCGGCCTGCTTCGCTTGCCAGAATGCCGCCCGGATGCATTGCGATGACCGTCAGCCGCGTTTGGCTGCTCTCGCCCACGGTCACGTCTATTAAGTCGCCAGCGGCAAGCGCCGCGTCGCATAATAACGTTGTTATTTAGTTGACGGTCACCGCGACGGGCACCGTGATCGTACCTCGCTCCATCTCGACCTCGACCTCGAAGCCGTCCGCGCCGTGGTACGACGGCGCCGCCTTGTAGGCGATGCTATTCAGGCCTGCGCGCCCGGCCTGACCGTGCGCGGCGCGTGATGCGATACGGATACTTTTGATGGTGACGAAGCCGCCACGCGTCGTTGCCGTGCCACCCAGGCCAAAACTCGATCCCGGTGGCGCGAAGACGAACTCGCACGTCTCGCCGGGCCGAACACGCATGTCGACGGTGCCGCCCAGAAGCACGCCCTTCCCAGTGCTCTGGCACGCCTGAGACGCGGTTGCCGAAAGAATGACGAACAGAAACGGGGTGAAAGCGCGCATAAGGGTCTCCGAAATGTCGGCCTACATCGTTCTGTAAAACAATGCCAACGCGAGCGAATTCATGACCTAAGAACTCGCAAAAATGTCGAAGAGGAATTGCGCCAGCGTGAACAGGGTATCCAGCGCGTTGGAAACGAGCAGACTTTCTTGATCGCCTTGGTCCTGCGGGTCCGACATCCTGTCGATGTAAGTGTCTCTGTGCGAAGATGCCCATCAAAGCTTCGTGACAGCCCTGCGTGAATCGCCGATGGGTCACGCGACACAGGCCGACGGGATCGCGCATCGAAAACCGGACACGCCGGACCGCGCTCGATATTGTGCCGGTCCGTCGCAACTCTGCGGGCACGCCCGATACACGGCATGGGTGTCGCGCAATCCGAAGGTGGTCCGAAAGTGCCGCGCGCCCTCTCGATCTATTTGGATGTACTGCGGATCGTGCTCGCGTTCACCGTACTCGTCGGGCACACAAGTTCGCGGTGGTTCACGGCCGGTGCGCTGCCCGACCTCGGCACATACGGCCACCAAGCGGT
The DNA here is from genome assembly GCA_965246795.1 of Beijerinckiaceae bacterium. Classification (GTDB taxonomy): domain Bacteria; phylum Pseudomonadota; class Alphaproteobacteria; order Rhizobiales; family Beijerinckiaceae; genus JAJXWB01. Next base: position 85,229 of record CBDFFN010000008.1, read on the forward strand.
CATCGGCTTCTTCGTGCTCTCGGGCTTCGTCGTTGCGCAGGCAGCGGAACGTCAGAGTGGGCGCGATTATTTCATTGCGCGTGCAGCGCGGCTTTATTCTGTTGTGTTGCCCGTCATGCTTCTTGCCGCGCTCCTGTCGGTCGTCGGTCGATATTTCGACGCTGAGATCTACGGCACCTTGCGCTTCGATCAGCCACTTCTGCAGATGGCCGCCGGCCTGACCTTCACGCAGTGGCTCTGGTTCTTCAACATTGTGCCCTTCGCCAATGTGCCGTTGTGGTCGCTGACTTACGAGGCGACATACTATGCGATGTTTGGCGCAGCGCTCTTCCTGCCGCGCGGAAAAGCGACCGTCGCGGTACTTGCGCTTGCCCTTGTTGCGGGCCCTTGCGTCGCGCTCCTGCTGCCGCTGTTCTTGTCCGGGGTCGTCGCATGGCGCGTGCATCGACGCTTCCCACGCGGGCTAGGCGTGGCTCTGTCGATCCTGACGCTTCTCGCATATGCGCTGCTCATAGCGCCAAGACCGTTTCTGCCGTGGCAGGATCTGTTGTCTCTCGACGATCTCGCACCGACGAAGCTTTTGCCGCTACTTCGCGACCAATATATGCTCGGTGCGCTTGTGGCGCTCCATCTGGCAGGCATTGCCGTGCTCACTCGCGACACGCCTACGTCGGCGCGCCGCGGCATCATCGGCCGGATCGCCGGCATGACCTTCACGCTCTACGCGCTGCACATGCCGCTGCTATACGCGATTTCCGCGATCACGCCCGCTGAAGTCGATAGTATCTACGTCGTTGGACTTCTCGCGGCCGTAATTGTCATCTGTGGCGTCGTCGCGCAGTTCACCGAGCAGCGAAAGAACGCTTACCGCGCTATGATCGCGCGCATGTTCGACGCGATCAGCGTCCGACGTTCCCGGTCGCCTTCACGTTCGCCGCGGGCGTAACGACCTTCGCCTTTGCGTTGGCGGAGGGCTGCATGCGGATTTCCTTGTCCATGCGAAGCACCTTTTTCGGCGGTTGCGGTGGGCCACCGCCCGTGCCGCTAATACCGACGGCCATTGCCGGGATCGTTGCAGCAACAAGAAGAGCGGCGGTCGCGAAGACGACACGTTTCATGAAAGACACCTTCAATCCCATGAAAACGAAAGGCTACTGATCGTCGATTGCTGACGCAAGGCATGCGGCGCATCGCGAGGCCGCTGATGCATAAGTCTTTCGCTGCATATGCGTTCGTTTGACGTCAGCCGCGTCGCCCAAAAGCAATCAGCGCTGCGCCGCCGATCGCCGTTGCCGCACCGATCCACGCCCAATGTGACTGGCCCGTCATAAAGCTGCCGCCGACATAGCCGAGCCCCTGGCCGATCCAGATCGCGCCGATGGCGATCATGATGCCGCCGATGATCGTTGCGGTTTTACCCATCGAAAGTCCCCGCAAGCGAAAGCGTCCGGCGCGAAAGGCGCGGAGCGGGCCTCGCCTCACATTCGCTTGTACGGCAGCGCACAAACATTGTCTCGCGCACGCCGTCGGCTAGGATGCTCGCCGTTTCGTGGCGGGGTGGGAGTCATGGGCAATCTGTCGCGATTGGGTCGGGCTGGCATGCGAGGCGCGATTGTCTTCGTCGTTGGAGTCGTTCTATCCGGCACCGCATCCGCACAGAGCGCGGGCTCGTGCGCGCTCGGCGTGGCGAGCGATGTCGCTCTGCCCGCGTGCAATGCGATCATCTCGGGACAATCGCTGAAGGGTGTCGATCTCGCGAACGCCTATTACGTGCGTTCGCAGATCGGCTCTAACCGCGATGACGCGCCCCGGCAGTTCAGCGATCTCGGCGAGGCCTTGCGCCTCGATGCCAGGAATGTTCCTGCACTCATTGCTCGCGGTAAGATGCTGCGCATGCGCCGCGAACTCGATCGCGCGCAGGCCGATTTCGATGCAGCGATCGCGGCTGCACCGAAGAACGCCGAAGCGTTTCATCAGCGCGCGCTCGTCATGCGCGACAAGGGCGACGCCGACCGCGCGATCGCCGACCTGACACAGTCGCTTCAGATCGATCCCAACCAGTTCTCCGGTTACACGAGTCGTGGCGGTCTTTACCGGGACCAGAAGAAGTTCGACGCTGCACTGGTCGATTTCGATGCGGCGCTGAAAATCTCGCCGACGGATCCAGGCGGCATCCTAGGTCGCGGACGTGTGCTGGCGGAGAAGAAGGATCTTGATGGCGCCTACGCGGCGTTTTCCTCCGTCATCGCGGTCAATCCCAACAACGGTTTCGCCTACTTTCAACGCGCCTATTACAATCGCCGCGAACGGCAACAGGCACTGGCCGACTACAGCGAAGTCGTCCGCATCAATCCGCGAAATTCGATCGCGTTCAACAACCGCGCGGTGATCAAACGCGGGTTGAAAGATTGGGACGGCGCCATCGCCGATTACACGCGATCGCTGGAACTCGATCCCGGCTATACCTCCGCGATGACCGGGCGCGGTCTCGCTTACGAGGCGAAAGGCGACATCGAGCGCGCCAAGGCCGACTTCAACAGCGCGCTGGCGCTGCCGATACGGTCTGCCGACAGCAAATGGGCCATCGATACTGCGAGGACGCGGCTTGCGACGCTCGCCGCGCCGGTTGCCCGCTCGGCCGAAGGCGATCTCTTCGGTGGGCCGGCGGCGAAGAAATCCGACCGTATTGCGCTCGTCATCGGCAACGGCGCCTACCGCAACATTGCGAGACTCGCGAATCCCGCCGCCGACGCGCGCGCCGTCGCCGCAAGCTTGCGTACGCTCGGGTTCGATGTGGTCGACGGCTTCGATCTCGATCGGCGCGGCATGGATGAGAAGATCGTCGCGTTTCTCCGCGGCGTGCCGAGCGCGAAAGTGGCGCTCGTCTTCTATGCCGGTCATGGCGTCCAGATCGACGGGCGCAATTATCTCGTGCCGGTCGACGTCAACAAGATCGCACGTGCAACGCTGTCGTTCGAACTGGTCGATATGGACCGCGTTCTTTCCGGCCTCGACGACGAGAGCCGCGCCAATATCGTGCTGCTCGACGCCTGCCGGGACGATCCATTGACTAGCCGATCGACGTCCGATCGCGGTCTCGCGGCCGATCGCGGTGGCCTCGCGGGCTATTCCAACGTCGCGTCCGGCATGCTGATCGGTTTCGCCACTTCGCCCGGCAAGACCGCCAATGACGGAGAGGGCGGCCATAGTCCCTTCACGACGGCGCTGCTCAAACATATGCAAGCGCCGGTCGAGGTGAACGAGATGCTGCGGCAGGTGCGTGTCGACGTCTTCAACGACACGAAGAAGCAGCAACTGCCCTGGGCGAATTCCTCGCTTCTCGGGCAGGTCTTTCTGTCGGCCGCTGGCGAGAAAAAGCCGAACTAACGATCGCCTAACGCTCGATCAGCTTCGACAGACGCGATACGACGTCCCGACGTCCGCGCAAAGTCACCCACAAAGTGAAGCCGCCCGCCGCGCGATGCACGGCGATTGCCGACATCCGCACCTTCTCGAGCAAGGAGATGCTCCGGAACGTATGGATCGCCGTCAGGCATTTCCCCGGCGACGGCTCGATCCGTACACCCGTCCAGACTTTGTCGATCCTCGATAGGCTTTCCACGCCGCGTCCTTTGCTTCGGTATGCGCGGGTTACGGCCGACGCTCGAAAGCGTTGCGAGTTTGAATCCATTCCGAGAGAACGTGGTTTTGCAGCCGATAATTTCGACTCGCCGCTAGTGTTACATGTCGTTCACCAAGTTCCCCGCGGGCGGCCTTGGCACCTAATATTGATGCCGCGCGCCATCGCGATCCCGGCACCATCGGCACCGCACACGCGAACGTGCTTGACACACGCCACCTGGCTGCTTGTGACCGTCGCCGGGTGCAGGTAGGTTAATTTAGCGATCCCGGGGGGTTGGACATGGTTCGCGCAGCCTTTGCTTTTGTCATTCTCGTGTCTGCCTGGCTTACGCCGCAAATTGCCTCCGCGCAGACCGCGATGCTGCCGCTGGCAGATGCGGATTCGTTCCGCGAGATGATGCTCGACAAGCCGGCATCGACGCGCGGTATCCTCGTCGGCGCGAGCATCGTCGGCATAAGGCTGGACGGCCCGGCGCGCCGCTACGATCCGAAAGAGGTACGTGTCGCGCTTGGCAGCGTCCCCGCGAACGAGATGCTGTGTGTGCGCTTCATCTCGCGCGATGGCCGCTATTCCGCGCAAGGTCGTTACAAGCTCAGCGCCGAGACGCCGCCCAATCCGGTGCTGGAGGTAAAGAGCTCCTACGAGAAGCAACTCGGCGGCTACAAGACGACGGACATGGCGATCCTCGCGCAGAGCGCGAAGACCTGCGAGGGGCCGAAGAACGCGAACCTTTTCGCGGTCGATCTCGGCGCGTCGCAGGCCGACGATATCCTTGTCCAGATCAACGCTGGCGATGCGCGTGTGCGGGCGCAGCTCGGCCAGAACAATGCAGCCGTGTCCGATCCCGTCGTCTGCACGCCGCTGGCCGACGATGTGCGCGCTGGTTTCACACAGGATTGCCGCCTGCGCCCACGCAATACATGGAAGCCTGGCGTCTATCAGCTTTCGATTGGCGAGACTGCATCGACCGGCGAAATTTCCGTCAAGACGTTTGGCCTGACGCTCTATCGTTCGGGAACGTAGCCACGCATGAAGCTGCGCAGCGCGCCGTCGCGGACGCCGGCCAACAACCGGCGCAACTACTTCTCGCTCTTCCGCTTCATCGCACTGATGCCAGTCGTCGTGGGCATCTTCTACATCCTCGTGCTGATGCCGCCGGTGCCCTCGATCGCGGTGCTGACAGCGACCGTGGAATCGATGACCTATCGCGTCGTCGTACCGGAAATGGCGCGCGTTTCGATGCGCGGCTACGCGCTGTCGTTTGAAGCGCCGATCGCCGACCTCGGCTTCGGTGCGGACCGCACCGTCAAGTCGCAGACGACGACGAAGGCGCTTTGCCTTGAAGGGCTGATCACACCGGCTGAAGGCTCGCTGGTGACTTACGAGCGTTTCGGCGGCAATCCGATCGCCATCGAAATCCGCCGCAACGACGGCAAGCCCGTGGGCACGCTTGACGTTTCCAAAGGCACGCTGCCCGAGGCGGCGCGCAAGGCCTCGTGGGTGCGCCTGCAGGCGAAGGATGACGACGACGAGAAGAGCCCGCTGAATTGTACCGGCAACGCGATGACGCGCATGCCGGTCTACGGAATCGCGGACATCGGTTCTGAAATCCGACCACTCTCGGCCGGCGAGAAGCCGAGTTTTGGCACGCTGCTCGAAGGCACGATGGACATCTTTGCGCGCACGATCGATCTGCGCGCTTTGAACCGCGAGCCGCGCATCTATCCCGCGACGCAGATCGCCATCACCGTGCCGCCGGGATCGAAACTGACGGTCAGCGATCCAAACGAGCGCGAGAAGCCGTGGGTCGGTTTCGCGATGCCCGACGACGTGAACGGCATTGGCCTCAGCGTGCGCGTCACGACGGAGGCGAAGAATATCACCATCGTGCGGCCCGGCGCTGGCGCGACGCCTGAGGTTCTGTCCGTCGGCTTGTTCACGCAGCTGTCCAACGATCCCGTGCTGATCGGCCTGCAGGTCTCGTGCGCGCTGCTGTTTGCCACGTTCGAAATGATTGGATCGGCAGCGACCTGGTTTCGTTCGCGCAAAGAGGAAGCCGAGGCAGAGGAAGAAGCGTAATCGGGGGCGCTTCGCCGTATCAGTCCAGCAACATCTGGATGCTGCGCTCGTAATGTGCGGTCAGTCGGTCGAAATGATCGAGGACCGTTTCGCTCGACAGAACGAGGTCCCGTCGGCCTTCCGTGGTCGCCGCGCGCGCAAGCGCGGTCCGGAACATTTTCCACGCCGCTTCCGCGCCGGCGATCTCGATCCGGATGCTCTCCGTGCTCAAAGGCATTGATTTCAGATAGTCGAAAGCTTCGACGAACGCCTTTTCCGTCGTGTTCAGCGAGAGGCGCGCTTTTTCGGCGATCTCTGTATCGAGAAAGCTCGCGAGAATGGCGTCCTTGGCCATCCGCTGTGACAACATCCGCTGTCGGCCGGACACGTTGATGATGTGAAGAGCAGCGCCAAGGCCAGCGATTTCCAGATTGGATGTCAGCTTTTCTGCATGTTCGAGCAGACGCTCCGCTGATTCATCCACGGACGCAATGCGCTCGGCTGCGGGCGGCGCCTGCAGCGCCTTGTCCAGCGCCTTCCAGGCCTCGCCGACATTATCGAAGAGGTCCCCAAAGGTCGCCAGCGAGATCGATCGCGACAAGATCTGGAGATTGCTGCTCACCGTCTGTCGGGAATCGGATAGCAGGCCGACGGCGTTCGGCACGTCCGCGCCACCGGCGCAGCCGACCGCGTAGAGTTTGACGATGCGTTGGGACAGCATACGCAACTGCCCGGAGAGATTTACAGCCTCAGCGTAGCGTGCGGATTCGATGATCTGCTGGGCGACTTGTCCGATCCGTCGCTTCTGACGCATCGACTGCGTGCGCAGGATGCGGAACGCATCGTCCTCGCGGATCTGACGAGCGCCCATGAGGATGCCTTTCGCGCGATCGACGAGCGTCCGCTCCTCGAAGCGACGGTTTACGTCGTCGAGCTCTTCCCGCAGCAATTGCAGATGGCGGAAGCGCGCCTGCGCAACCTTGATCACCGACCTTAGGCGCTGCCGCGAATAACCGTTCACGACATACGAATGCACACCGGACTGCGCGGCCCGGTCCATCTTCTGTGCATCCGGATCGTTGGTGAAAAGCACGAACGGTCGCGGCGAGGAAACCTCGATGGCGGCCGTTGCTCCGAAGAGAGCATCGTCGGGCTGACTGTCGTGCCAGACAATGAGGTCCGGCGAGAGGCGGATCGTTTCGTGAAGGAGATTGCCGCTCTCTGCTTCCGCGATCACGTCGATCCCAACTGCGACAAGGTCTTGCGCAAGCGCCGGGTCACCCTCGAGGCCACCCTGCGAAATGAGCGCCGTCGTCAAACATCACCTCCGCGATGCCGAGGGTGAACGCAAAGAATTTGCCAAGAACCACCGCGCTGTGTGCGTGGCTTGGCACGCCGCGTGCAAATGCGGTCATGGGTTCGATGAAGAGCCCGGTCCGCCCAAGAGCACAGCGGACCACGCCCACGCTGAAGTGGGTTTGTTCGTGCCTCCAATCTCATCAAGCGGAACAGATTCCGCCCTTGGAGTGCCCAATGTCTGATATCGCCACCATCGAAGGCAACAACACCCTTCTCGTAAAGAACAACAGCCTGCTGCAATCCAACGCCTCGGCGTTGAAGAGCAATCATCAGCTCCTGGAAGAGAACCACGGCATCCTTTCGGGGAACAGCTCGGCTCTCGGCACGAACAAGAAGATGCTTTCGGCCAATTCCGAAGCGCTGTCGTCCAATCACTCTCTGCTCGAAGGCAATGCCTCCGCGCTCGCCGGCAACCACGATCTCATCGAAGGGAACAGCAAGGCGCTCGCAGCCAACAAGGTGGTCATCGAAACCAACAACAGCCTTCTCTCCGGGAACTCGACGAAGATCGGTGCGAATTCCGATGCGCTGTCGAAGAACACGGCCCTTCTGAAGAGCAATGCCGCGACCGTTGGCGCCAATGCCGACGCCCTCGCGTCCAACCACGGCCTTCTCGAGGCGAATGCCGGCGCGCTTGCCGGCAACCACGACCTTCTGGAAGGCAACAACAAGATCCTCGCCGGCAATAAGACGACGCTCGAGAGCAACAATGCGTTCCTGGCAGGCAATTCCACGAAAATCGGTGCCAACGCCGATGCTTTGGTGAAGAACAATACGCTCCTGAAGAGCAATGCCGCGACGGTTACGGCCAACGCCGACGCACTCGCGTCGAACCACGGTCTTCTCGAAGCGAATGCCGGTGCGCTTGCCGGCAATCACGACCTCCTGGAGGGCAACAGCAAGATGCTCGTCGGGAACAAGACGACGCTCGAGAGCAACAATGCCTTGCTCGCGGGCAATTCGGGCAAGATCGGCGCAAATGCCGACGCATTGTCGAAGAACAATGCGCTGCTCAAGAGCAACGCTGCGACGGTTACAGCCAACGCGGACGCGCTCGAGTCGAACCACGCGATGCTCGAGTCGAACGCACGACTGTTGCGCTCGAATTCCGAACTAATGCGCTCCAACCACGACCTGCTCGTGGCCATCGCATCGAAGCTCGGCCTCGCTGCCTAGCATTCGTCAACAAACGGCTCCGGTCACGGCGCGCGCAGGACACATCGAGCGCATGTCCGTCGATCGGGGTCTCCCCGAACTCGTGAGGACTCCCATGGCCGCCTCCCAGAAAGCCACCCGTGTCAATCTGTTAGCTTCTCGACGCCACAAATGCGCGCATTTCACATGACGTGGCTTGCGTTTTTCGTTTGCTTCTTTGCATGGTTCGCGGTTGCGCCGCTGATGCCGATCATCCGTGGCGAGTTCAAGCTGACGGCCGATCAGGTCGCCAATATCAACATCGCGGCGATCGGTATTACCATCATCGCGCGCATGGTCATCGGGCCGCTCTGCGACAAGTACGGGCCGCGGCGTACCTATACGGCGCTGCTGGCGTTCGGCGCCATTCCGGTTGTCGGTATCGCCTTTGCGCAATCGTATGAAGTGTTCCTCGTCTTCCGTCTTGCCATCGGCATCATCGGCGCGAGCTTCGTCGTCACGCAGTTCCACACATCGGTGATGTTCGCGCCGAACGTCGTCGGTACTGCCAATGCGACAGTTGGTGGCTGGGGCAACGCGGGTGGCGGCGTGACGCAGACGGCCATGCCGTTCTTCGTGGCCGCGCTCATCAGCCTCGGCGTGACGCCGGCGCTCGGATGGCGCTTCGCGATGATCCTGCCTGGCGTCATGATGCTGATCGTGGCGGTCTTGTACTGGAAGTTCACGCAGGACACGCCGGAAGGCGACATCATCGATCTGCGAAAGCAGGGCGTGTCAGTCGAAACCGGCAAGAAAGGTGGCTTGGCCGTCTTCAAGCAAGCCGCTTCGAACTACCGCACGTGGTGCCTCGCGGCGACTTATGCGGCGTGCTTCGGTCTCGAACTCTTCATCCACAACGTCGTCACGACCTACTATGTCGACAAGTTCGCGCTATCGCTGACCAATGCAGGCCTTGCTGCCGGCATTTTCGGCATTCTGGCGCTCTTCGCACGTGCATTCGGCGGTATCGCTTCTGATGCCGTCGCGCGGGCAAAAGGGCTCGACGGTCGGACGATGCTGCTGTTTGGCCTGATGGTCGGCGAGGGTCTTGGCCTGCTTGCGTTCGCGAAGTCGGATTCGTTGATCCTTGCGATCGCTTCGATGTCGGTCTTCGGATTGTTCGTCCACATGGCCTGCGGCGCGACTTACGCACTGGTGCCTTTCGTCGATCGAACAGCGCTTGGCGGCGTGACCGGAATCGTGGGCGCAGGCGGCAACATCGGCGGCGTCGCGGCGGGCTTTCTGCTGAAGGGCGTCGGCAACATGCAGCAGGCCATGTTCATCCTCGGTGCGATCGTCCTCGTGACATCGCTGTGCGCGATCGCGGTGCGGTTCAGCACAGAAAAGAAGCGGGCCGAGCAGGACCTTTACGAGGCTGCCATCGCGCAACGCGCACTTCTTGGTGCGGCCGCCTAACCGCACGCATGTCCTGGTAAGCAAGGACGATGGGTTCGGTCGTATCGATCGCATCCATCGTCCGCCAGGCGATGTCGCAGACCGTACGCGACATCGTCGAAAAGCCGAAGTTTATCTTACGAAAGCCGGATTGCCGGCGATCATCTCCGGTTTCTTCGGCACGATCTTCCAGAGATTGAATGACGCGCTCTTCCAACCGCCCTCGTTGAAGCGCGGTGAATCGTTGATCGCGGAATTCGTTACATATAATGCGCCATCGCCGCCCTGACCGAACGTGTCGGGCCAGCGCAGACGCGGGTCTTGCACAAGCGTCGTGAACGATCCGTCCGGTTCGCGCGTCGTGATCGCGCTGCGCTGAATGTCGGTGAAAAAGATGCGACCGCTCTTGTCAGTCCAGAGACCGTCCGTCGGTTGCGTGTCTGCCGCTTTCTCGACCTTGCCCTTGATGTCGAGGTCGTTCGCCGAAAGATCCTGCAAAGCAGCGGTCGGAATGCGGTAGAGTGTCGTCGCGGTGAGAGGCTGCCAGTAGAGGTATTCGCCTTTCGGGTCGATCGTGATGGAATCCGCATTGAAGCTGACTCCGCGCCCGTCGGGCTGACGCAATTCAGCGCCATCGAAAACGACCTTCAGATTCTTGTCGGCGGTCGTTGACGCATCGCTTTCGAGGAATCGGCGCCCCTTGCCGCTTTTGAGATCGAGCACGACGAGCGCGCCTTGCGCGCCCGAATCCGTCATGTAGGCCCACTGACCATCCGGCGAGAAGCGGATGTCGTTGAGATAGCTTCCTAACGGCGCGAGGTCTTCCGCGAAGCGGATGATCTTCGCGACCTGGTTGGTTTTGAGATCGACCTGAACGAGTTTTGGTCCGCCCGGCACGATGAATTCGGTATTGGGCGCGGCGGGATCGAGGATCCAGAGGTTGCCCTTGCCGTCGGCTGTCATCGCCTGAACGCAGACGAAATAATCGCCGGGCGAAAGCGGCGCGCCGTTGCGATACTTGTTCCATTCCTCGTCGGGATAGGCGACGAGCTTGCCGTCCTTCCATTCGCCAACGGAGATCGGCGCGTCTTCCGACCATCGCGGAAAATTCACAAAGATACGGTTGTCCTCGCTGACCGCGACGCCCGTAAGCTGGTGATCGAACGATGCAATGCGCTCGATCGTGGCGTTGCCGGTGCCGCCGGTCAATTCTTTCACCGTCGCTTTCACGCTGCCGGAGACATCTGCCGCTATCGCAGGCGTGACGACGACGGCGGATGCGAGGAGGGCGGACTGCAGGATCAGGCGACGGTTCATGACGGGCTCCAATAGGCTCGCCCAACGTGCCGCGCGCCAAAACGTTCTGCCGAAACGCAGCCTGCCGATAAAACGAGCCGGCTCTGGCTGGGCTGTGGCTTTGCGACCCCGTCCGACCGTGTAAAGTGGCCGGGAGAAACGATTTTTCCTCCGGAGTTTTGATGATGAAAGCGATGAAGACGGTTCTGGCGCTTGGCGCGCTGAGCCTCGCCACGGTGGCGCAGGCGCAGAACACGCCGGTCGCGATCGGCATCAGCGGATGGACCGGCTTCGCTCCACTCACGCTGGCCAAAGAGACCGGCATCTTCGCCAAAAACGGCCTCGACGTGAGCCTGAAGAAAATCCCGCAGGCATCTCGCTCGCTGGCTGTGGCCAGCGGCGACATTCAGTGTGCCGCGACGACCGTCGAGACTTGGGTGGCGTGGAACGCCAATGGCGTCGCGACGAAGCAGATTTTCCAACTCGACAAGTCCTACGGCGCCGATGGCCTCGTCACACGCGGCGACATCGCGTCGGTGAAGGACCTCAAAGGCAAGACGGTCGCGGCGTCCGCACCCGGCACCGCGCCGTATTTCATGCTCGGATGGATTCTGTCGAAGAACGGCATGTCGATGAAGGACGTGAAGATCGTCAATCTCGAGCCGGGCCCGGCGGCGCAAGCGTTCATCGCCGGCCAGAACGACGCCGCGATGACCTACGAGCCGTATCTGTCGAACGTGCGTGCCAAGCCCGAGGCCGGCAAGATCATCGCAACGACGCTCGACTATCCCATGATCATGGACACGTTCGGCTGCACGCCGAAGTTTCTGACTGAAAATCCGAAAGCCGCAAAGGCGCTGGCCGACAGTTATTTCGAGGCGCTTGAGTCTATCGAAAAGGACAAGGCAAAAGCTTACGAGGTGATGGGCGCCGACGTGAAGCAGACCGGCGAGACATTCGGCAATTCGGCGAAATACATTCGTTGGCAGGACAAGGCCGCGAACAAGAAGTTCTTCGCCGGCGAATGGCTGGCCTTCTCGAAGGAAGCCGGTGCGCTGCTGCTCGAAATCGGCGTGATCAAGCAGTTGCCGGATTTTTCGACGATGCTGGACGACAAGTATATTCAGTAAACGTGAGGTTGAGCCCTACGGTCTCGTCCACGTCCTCGGCCCCGAAGCGCGCCGGAGTCCAGTCTGATATCGCTGGCTCCCGGATCGCGCGATGCGCGTCCGGGAACGTGGGGAACGCCACATGATCCGCCCGTTCGAACCCATCGGGACCGGTCCAAAAGTTGCGCTCGGCATCGCCTTCTTCGTCGTCTTCGTCGCGCTTTGGTCTTTCGCGACGCTCGGCGGCTATGTCTCGCGCACGTTCCTCGCCGATCCCTTGACGATGTTGAAGGACGGCTGGGAATTGCTGACGCGTTTCGGCTTTGCGCACGATATAGGCATGACGGTGTGGCGCGTCGTCGGCGGGTTCGTCATCGCGGCGGTGTTTGCGGTGCCTCTCGGCATCCTCATGGGCGCGTACAAGCCGGCGGAAGCCTTCTTCGAGCCTTTCGTATCTTTCGCGCGCTACCTTCCGGCTTCGGCCTTCATCCCGCTGCTTATCTTGTGGGCCGGCATCGGCGAATTGCAGAAACTTCTCGTCATCGTCATCGGCTCGTTCTTCCAGATCGTGCTGATGGTGGCCGTCACGGTAGCAGCAACGCGTCGCGATCTTGTCGAGGCCGCCTACACACTTGGCGCGCGCGACAGCGGCATCGTGAAGCGCGTCGTCATTCCATCCGCCGCGCCCGACATCGCCGAGACATTACGCCTCGTGCTCGGTTGGGCTTGGACATATGTCATCGTCGCTGAACTGATCGGATCGTCGTCGGGCATCGGCCATATGATCATCGAGAGCCAGGCGCTGCTTGCGACTGGCCAGATCATTTTTGGCATCATCGTGATCGGCGTGATCGGGCTGATCTCCGACTTCGTGTTCAAGGCGCTGAACCGGAAACTGTTTGCGTGGCGTCTGGCGTGACGTCGCCGGCGAAACTGCGCATCGATGGTGTTGCGCGGGACTTTCCGAGTCGGCATAGCGCGATGCCGGTGCGCGCGCTCGAACCCATCGACCTCGCGATCGCCGAAAATGACTTCCTCACGATCCTTGGGCCGTCGGGCTGCGGAAAGTCGACATTGCTGCGCATCGTTGCCGGCTTGGATCGGCCGACGCGCGGGCGCGTGTTGCTCGATGGCCGCGTTGTCGAAGGGCCGGGCGCCGATCGCGGCGTCGTCTTTCAGTCCTACACGCTGTTTCCGTGGCTCGACGTGCAGGAGAACATCGGGTTCGGCCTGCGCGAACGCGGCGTGCCAGCGAACGAGCGCAGCGACATCGTCGCGTCCTTCGTCGACAAGGTTGGCCTGCGCGGGTTCGAACGACATCTGCCGAAACAGCTTTCGGGCGGCATGCAGCAGCGCACGGCGATCGCGCGCGCTCTCGCCAACGGACCTGAAATCCTACTGCTCGACGAACCTTTTGGCGCGCTTGATAATCAAACCCGATCGCTGATGCAGGAACTGCTGCTCGGCATATGGGAGCGCGAGCGCAAGACGGTGATCTTCGTCACGCACGACATCGAGGAGGCGATCTTTCTCGCCTCCCGGGTTGTCGTGATGTCGGCGCGGCCGGGACGCATCAAGGCGGAAGTTGCGGTCGACCTGCCGCATCCGCGCCATTACACGATGAAGACAGGCCCGGAGTTTTCGGCGTTAAAGGCGCAGCTGACGGAAGAGATACGGTCCGAAGCGGTTCTTGCTGCGACGGTGTAAAAGGTTTCCCATGCGTCTCGACAACACACGAAACATCCGCGCACCGCGCGGCTCCGACATCAGCGCGAAAAGCTGGCTGACCGAAGCGCCGCTGCGCATGCTGATGAACAATCTCGATTCGGAGGTCGCGGAACGGCCGCACGAACTGGTCGTCTACGGCGGCATCGGCCGCGCGGCACGCGACTGGGACAGCTACGACCGCATCGTCTCGTCTCTGCGAAAGCTCGAAGGCGATCAGACGTTACTCGTGCAGTCCGGCAAACCCGTCGGCATTTTTCGCACGCATGCGGATGCGCCGCGCGTGCTGCTCGCCAACTCCAATCTCGTGCCGCATTGGGGCACGTGGGAGAAATTTCACGAGCTCGATCGCAAGGGCCTCATGATGTACGGCCAGATGACGGCGGGCTCGTGGATCTACATCGGTTCGCAAGGCATCGTGCAGGGCACATACGAGACCTTTGTCGAAATAGGCCGCCGGCATTTTGGCGGTAGCCTCGCGGGCAAGTGGATTCTCACCGCAGGCCTCGGCGGCATGGGCGGCGCGCAACCGCTTGCCGCGACGATGGCCGGCGCATCGTTGCTTGCGATCGAGTGCCAGCCGAGCCGTATCGAGATGCGGCTTCGTACCGGCTATCTCGACAAGCAGGCGTCGTCGCTCGACGAGGCGCTGACGATGATCGAAGCCGCTTGCGCGAAGGGCGAGGCCATCTCGGTCGGCCTGCTCGGCAATGCCGCGGAGATCGTGCCCGATCTCGTGAAGCGTGGCGTACGGCCGGATGTCGTCACCGACCAGACATCGGCGCACGATCCGCTGAATGGCTATTTGCCCGCGGGCTGGACGCTGTCGGAATGGGAAGACCGCCGTACCCGCGATCCAAAAGGCGTTGAGCAGGCCGCAAAGGAGTCGATGGCGGTGCATGTGCGCGCCATGCTGGACTTTTGGCGAGCCGGAGTGCCGGTGCTTGATTACGGCAACAATATTCGCCAGATGGCGAAGGAGGTCGGCGTTGCCGACGCCTTCGACTTTCCGGGCTTCGTGCCGGCCTATATCCGGCCGCTCTTCTGTCGCGGCGTCGGGCCGTTCCGCTGGGCGGCGCTGTCGGGCGATCCCGAAGACATCTATCGCACCGATGCCAAGGTGAAGGAGCTGCTGCCGCAAGACGCGCATCTGCACAATTGGCTCGATCTCGCGCGTAAACGCATCCAGTTTCAGGGCCTGCCCGCACGAATTTGCTGGGTCGGCCTCGGCGACCGGCACCGCATCGGGCTCGCTTTCAACGAGATGGTCGCATGCGGCGAGTTGAAGGCACCGGTCGTGATCGGGCGCGATCATCTCGATTCCGGTTCGGTCGCGAGTCCCAATCGCGAGACCGAGGGCATGATCGACGGGTCGGATGCGATCTCCGATTGGCCGTTGCTCAATGCGCTGTTGAATTGCGCGTCCGGTGCGACGTGGGTCTCGATCCACCACGGCGGTGGCGTTGGCATCGGCTACTCGCAGCATGCCGGCATGGTCATCGTCGCCGACGGCACGCCGGAGGCGGCGCGGCGGCTGGAACGTGTGCTGTGGAACGACCCCGCGAGCGGCGTGATGCGTCATGCCGATGCCGGATACGAGGACGCCATCACCTGCGCGCGCGAGAAGCAGCTTGATCTGCCGGCGTTGAACGAGTGACGTTGCGGATCGTCACCCGTGCACGTTGAAATGACAGCCATTGACGGCGTCAAAATCCTGACGCCGCCGCGTCACGCCGATGCGCGAGGCTTCTTCAGCGAAACTTACACTGATGCAGCCTTCGCAAAAGCCGGTATCGATGTCCGCTTCGTGCAGGACAATCAGTCCCTCTCGCGTCCGGTCGGGACTTTGCGCGGCATGCATTTCCAGATGCCGCCGCATGCGCAGGCGAAACTCGTACGCGTCGGGCGTGGTCGCATTTTCGTCGCCGCCGTCGATCTGCGAAAGGGATCGCCGACGTTCGCGCGTCATGTCTGGACAGAACTCGACGCGGAGGGCGGCCGACAATTATTCGTACCCATCGGTTTTGCGCATGGCTTTTGCACGCGTGAGTCCGACACCGAAGTCCTCTACAAGGTGAGCGCGCCCTATGTCGCCACTGCCGAACGCGGTCTCGCATGGGACGATCCCGATCTCGCGATCGCCTGGCCCCTCGATGGGCATGCACCGATCCTTTCAGATAAGGATCAAAGGCAGATGCGGCTTGCCGCATTCGAGACGCCGTTTACCGTCTGAACCGACGCGCACCTCCACAGCGAAGCTTTTGCATTTAATGCTGAATCGGCGCGGCGCATTGAACGGCACGGACCTTTGTGGCACCCCTCGATGGTCCGGTTCGCTCGAGGCCAGCAAGAAGCGGACATCTGCTTGGAACGTCACGCTTGCGCCGTGCAGCGCGGGTTCGACAGACACCGGGTGAGATGTTTTGGCGCCGAACCGGTACAATATCAGTACGCTGACCCGCTTCGAATCGCCGGTCTTGTCGTATCTCGTCTCGCGCGTGCCGGCTTGGGTCTCGCCCAACGTCCTAACGATCTTTGGCATTCTTGGCGCACTGGTCGCTTTCGGGTCCTACGCCGGCACTAACTGGTCGCCGTGGTTCGCGTGGCTCGCGACGGTTGGGCTGATCATGAATTGGCTCGGCGACTCGCTCGACGGCACGCTCGCGCGCTATCGCAAGATGGAGCGTCCGCGTGAAGGTCTTCTGATCGACCACACTGCCGATCTCGGCTCGCAAGTGATGATCGCGGTGGGGCTTGGGCTCTCGCCTTACGTGCGCCTCGACATGATGTGCCTCGCGCTTGTCGGCTATCTCGTGCTGGTCTCGTACACATTCATCCGTGCGACGGCGATGGGCACCGTACGTCTGACGTATTTTGGATTCGGGCCGACGGAACTGCGGCTCTATCTCATCGTGCTCAACACGTTCTTCTTCTTCGCGGGGCATGTGACCTTCGCGACATCGTTCGGCGCACTCCGTCTTTCCGATCTGCTGGCCTTCAGCGCATTCGTGATCCAGGCGGGCTTCTTCATCGCCGCCATCACGATCGATCTACGCGCGATGACAGGCGAAGATTCTACGAAGACCTGACGGGCAGTTCGGACAAAAAGTCTTCGACGCCGGCGAAATATTCCTGCCATGTCCTACTGATGCGTCGTGTCTTCGGTGTGCTTCGCGGTTTAATGGCGAGATTCATAATCGCCTGCGCCCAGCCGGCCGTGTCGCGCGGATCGAGATAAAGCGCTGCATCACCAGCAATCTCACGAAATACGGGAATGTCGGATGCAATGAGAGGCGTGCCGATCGCACAGGACTCCGCAACCGGCAGTCCAAAACCCTCCGCGAAAGACGGCATAAACGCGCCATGTGCGGCATCGAGCAGGCGACACAAAGACGACGTGTCGAGATCGGAGACTTCGAGCACGTGCCGCGACAGCGTGGCGTCATGCGCGAGTCGATCGAGGATCGCAGCATTCTTCCATCCGCGACGGCCGACGAAGATGAGGCGCGGCGCTTCGTTTCCGTGACGGCGCACGAGATCGCACCAGACGTTCAGCACGAGCAGATGGTTTTTGCGCGGTTCGATTGTGCCACACATCACGAAGAAGGGCGGCGCATCGCACAGTCGCGTATCCGGAGAAAGTGTTTCAGCGAAACGCGGATCGACGGGTAGATGCGCGACATGGATCGGCAAATCGGCGCGGCCCTCGGCGGCGACAAAAGCCGATAAAGCATCGCGCGTTGCATCCGTCGTAACGATGGCGGCGGCCGCGCGCGACGCCACGAACTGCAAACGTTTGCGATGCCGGGCCGCCTCGCCGCCGCGAAAGAATTCCGGATGCTGCAACGGCAGGAGATCGTGGATGAAGGGCACGATCCGAACGTCCGGCCGTGCGTGTGTCCAGCGGAAATAGGCGCTGTTCCAGAGCGGAAACTGGCTGACATTAAGATAGACGGCGTTCTTCGAGATCGCTGTTGCGGGCGCTGAGCCGAAACCGAAGACCGCGCGCGAGAGCGGTATGAGTGCGCGTCGCGTTGCGCGCGGGCGGTCCGCCTCAAGGCGTTTGACGCCAGCGCTTGTTGCCGCGGGCGTGCGTAACCAGGCCGCAATCTTCGTCAGCGCCGTGTCGTCTTGCGCCTCGTCATCGCGCCAGCGTTGCGTGATCGCCTCCACAACTTGTGCGCCGGCATTCCGGTCGATCACACGCGGACCCCAGGGATGCAGCAGCAGGCCCTGCGTCGTTGCCGCGGACAGGAAGCGACGCGCGAAAGCGGCGTCGACTCGGTCGATTCCGTTCGGCGTGGCGTTAACGAATCGGCTTGCGAGGCGCGTCAGATCGTAAACGACGGGGCGGGTCATCGGCGCGCGTCTCACCGTCGAAACAGGGTGCCGAACATCATGCGTGACAACCGCAACGGGGCGAAAGAGTTTGCGACCCAGACGGTAAAGTCGTGTGGCACGCGTGTCACGCTTGGTATGCGAGAGGTTAAACATTCCCTTGCGTTAAATCATTATCAACCATGTCCGGTAATCTTTGCATGGCGCGCCCAGCAGGACTTCATGACCAAACGTGATGTTGCCGGGCAGCGCAGTGCAGCCGATCGCCTGTTCGCGCGATCAGCTCGCCGTGCCGCGTTCCAGTTTTCCTGAGTCGAGTGGGTCATCGGCTGTCCGCCGTGCGCGATCGCGCATGCGCCGGTCAGGCCGTGGGGGATTGATCGTGCGCAACGTCGAAACAGCAGTCGCGAAATTTCTGGCGGACGGGGCAGGGGCATCGATGGGCCGCGCGGTCCGGCGGCTTGCCGGCGCCGCGGCCGTTGTCTTCGCCGCTTCGCTCGGCGGCTGCGCCTATCTCCCGTCCTCCGCGCCGACACCGCTGGCGGTCGAGCGCGCGCCCGACGGCGTCGAACCCATCTACTATTTCGTCAAGGTGACGCCCGAGGCGCTCAGCCTGATGTCGACCTACACCGAAGCGACATTCCCGACGTCGTTCCGTATCGGTGACAGCTACAAACCCTCGATTGCCATCCGCCCCGGCGACGTGCTGGGCGTCACGGTTTTCGAAACCGGCGGCGCCTCGATCTTCGCGCCGCTGAACACACCGAGCGTCGCACCGCCTGCGACAGCGGGTGGCGCGGCGACGCCTGCTGCAGCCGACACGATGCAGTCAAAGACGACGACACTCCCGCCGCTGACCGTCGAATCCGACGGCACGGTCGTCATTCCCTTCTCCGGTTCGATGCGCGTCGCCGGTCTGACACCCTCCGAAGCCGCCAATGCAATCGCCGCGCGTCTGTCGACCCAGACACTGAAGCCGCAGGTGCTCGTCACACTATCTTCGAGCGTCGGCAACACGGCCGCGGTCGGCGGAGACGCCAACCGGCCGGGCCTCGTGCCGCTGTCGCTTCGTGGCGAACGCCTTCTCGACGTTCTCGCGGTGGCCGGCGGCAGCCGTTGGCCCGCGCAGGATACGGACGTGCGCATCATCCGCGGCATGAGCTCCGGCACCGTGCGTCTATCTCGCGTGACCGACGACCCGCGCGAAAACATCCGGATCCGGCCGAACGATCAGGTGTTCCTGATCCACAACCCGAAAACATTCACGGTCATGGGCGCGACGCAGAAGGTCTCGCAATACACATTCGACATCGCGAACGTGTCTCTGGCCGAGGCTGTCGCGCGGTCCGGTGGCCCGATCGACACGATCGGTACGCCGAGCGCCATCTATCTCTTCCGCGAGGAGCCCAAGAAGCTCGTGCGCCAGTTCTGGGATGCCGGCCTCCTGCTAGGCCCCGATGGCCAGGCGATCGACCCGACGGTCGTGCAGCCGCCGAGTGGCTTCGAGGCGATGTCGCGTCTCAACGTCCTCTACAAGGTCAACATGGCCGAGGCGCAGGGCTATTTTATCGGCAAGAAGCTGGCGATGCGCGACCGGGACGTGGTGCTGGTGCCCGATGCCGTCGGCACGGAATTGCTAAAGATGCTGACTGTTGCTCGCGGCGTCTCTGGTATCGCCAGCGACCTTAACATCTCGCCGACAGCCTCGGCATCCCGTTCGCTACGCTGATCGCGCCGCTAACGTCGGAATGTTCTTTCGGAAACAGCGTCGGGCGTCGGAATTCCCCGATCCCGACGCTTCCGTCATCGGCCTCGTCGAGGGCGTGCACAACGGACGCGTGACGGGCTGGGCGGTATCGCGCATCGCTCCCTCGCGACGCGTGACGATCTTGATCGAGACGGCGCCGGACAAATTCGTCACCATCGTCGCGGACCGCTATCGTGCCGACGTGCATCGCGCGAAATATTCCAGCGACGGCTATTGCGGCTTCGCGCTTCCGGTCGAGCGCTTGTCCTGGCGCGGACCGCTGCGCATCATCGCCGAGGCCTATGCCGAGGAATTGCGGGGCAGCCCTGTGCTTCTGGACGAAATGGCGTTGGGCTGAAGGGCGTTGGCGTTGCGTATCGCATTCTTCGATTGTCTGGAATTGCGGCCGCCGCTTGTGCGCCACAACCGCTTTGCAGGCCTATGCGAGGTTTTACGCGACGCAGGACATGATGCCGTTCTCGTCGACGCGCCATTGCGTGGCGATATCGCGATCGTTGCCGGTGCAAGCCGGGAGCGCGATGTCGCGCCGCTGATCGCGGCAACTGCGCTCGTGGACGTTACCAGATCTGCGCAGGCCGATGTCGCGATCTTTCCGCTGCGCGGCGGTCTCGCGCATGGCGTGCTGATGGCGAGGGCATGCGGCGAATGGGATCGCCCGCTGCGCGTCGTGCTGTGGGGCGATGCGCCGAGCAGAAAGCGCTTCCTCGACGATTGGGCGTCGGATGGTTCGCTTGCTCCGATCGTTGCTGATGCAATGGAACGGTCCTGCGTCGCGTTGGCCGATGCCATCGTCTTACCGGACAATTTGCGGCGTAACGAGGTGCTCGCGTTGGGCGCGGCCACAGCGCACACTTCCGTCGCAGCGTTGTCTGCGAATGGCGGCATGCAGGCGGCTAGCGGAGAGCGCATCGTCTTCGCGAACGTCTCTGGCCATCGCGCGGAATGGCTCGCTCTGGCTGATGGCGCGGAGCGGCTGGCTGCAGCGGGCCATCTCGCGGGGAAAGAAATCGTGTTTGCGTGGGTCGGTAGCAAAGACCCGCGCGATTCGACGGAGATCATGCGGTTGCGAGCGCAGCGATGGAGCTTCGCGCATCGAATCGTGCGGGTGCAATCGGCGAGCGATCTGCGGGCGCTTCACGATGGCCGCACGCAGGTTGTGATCGCGACGCACGATGTCGAAGACGTGCCGCCAAATATTGTCGCGCTGCGCGGTGTCACGACGGTCCTGCTGCGCGGCGCGCCGCACGAGGCGGGACGCGCGATCGAACAGGCGGTGCTTTCGCCGACGCCATCTGTCTCGCTCGACGTTGCCGGCTGGATGGAAGTGCTGACCAGCAGCGTTAAGCCTACTCTGCAGAATACGGGCAACAAAACGCCCTCGCTTAGCGTCTGCATCCTGCATCACGAGCGGCCAAAGATGCTCGAAGCCGCCGTCCGTAGTGTGGGCGACGCGGCGAGCGAAGTGATCGTGCTCGACAATGCGAGCCGTTCGGCGGAAGCGATTGCAGCACTGTCGGAACTCGAGGCGAACGGCGTGCGCGTCGTCCGTTTCGACGCGCCGAAACCCTTCGCGAAAATTTACAACACCGGCGCGCGCTCGGCGCAAGGTGACTTCGTCGCGTTTCTCGACGACGACAACCTTTTCGCGATTGACGGTCTCACGCGGCTGCTGCGTGCCTGCGCAACGGGCGCGTTCGATGTCGTGACCAGCGATCTCGATCTTTTCGACACGAACGAAAACGCGACAACCGCGCGCATGGCTTTCATCGGTCCGGCCCATACGGCGGGCCTCTTCTTCAATGCGTTTGGCGACACCTGCATGGCATTTCGTCGCGAGGCGTTTCTCGCGCTCGGCGGCTTCCGTGAGTTTGCGGGCCCATATCCCGCCGCCGATTGGCTCCTGCTGGCGCGCGCGCAAGAGGCAGGATTGAAGATCGGTGTGTTGCAGGAACCTGCGTTCCGCTACCGGCGTCACGCTACAAGCGCCGCGCTTGCGTGGCAAAAGGCAGATCGTGCTGGCGCGCGTGCACTCGTGCGCGACGCCTATGGAGATCGTGTCGATGCTCAGATGCTCGCGAAACTTTCGCAGGAGTTCTGGCTCTCTGGCGAGTGACGCAGGTTCAATATGGCGGCGACGCCGCGTCGTAGAGCGGCCAAGCCGGATGGTGATAGGGATCGCTGGCAAGGCGATCGCCCCAACGTTCTAGAAACAGTGCGCGGTCACCGGCATGTACGGTCTGTCGCCGGAACGTTGCGCCGCCGCGGCTCGCCGACTCCTTATGAACAAGAGATGTGCTCGCGTCGCAGATCGTGCGCCAGCCGCGCTCGCCAAGACGTAGGCAGAGATCGATATCGCCGAACTCGACGGCCAGACGTTCGTCGAATCCACTCACCGCTTCGAACCGGTCGCGTAAAACCATGAGGCAGGCGCCGGTGACAGCCGAGACTTCGTGCGCGACGGCGCTCGTGCCGCACCAGCCTTCGTCGTCTGCTTGTGCTTTCGCGCCGAAATGCCCGCATGTGCCGAACAGCCCGAGCGCGATGCCGGCGTGCTGCACGCGGCCATCGGGATAGAGGAGCTTCGCACCGACTGCACCGACATCGGGCTGCGTCGCGTGCGCGAGCAGTCGAGCGACGGTGTCGGACGTCGTCATAACGATGTCATTGTTGAGGAAAAGGAGTGCATGTCCGCGCGCGACTTTGGCACCGGCGTTGCACAAAGCCGAGAAGTTAAAGGGGCTATCGGCATCTATGACAATCGCATCGTCACGTGCGGCCGATGTCGAGAGCAGGTGTCTCATGGTCGGCGTGCGGCTGCCATTGTCAACGATGACGATCTCGGTCGGGACCGTCTGCGGATTACGTCTTAGCGATGTCAACAAGGCATCGAGAAGTTCCGGGCGATCGCGCACGGGGATGACGAGGCTGACGAGCATCGTTGCAGGAGCCGCAAGCGCGGGTGGTAGTGGGTTGCGTTTTGCTGCCTTGTTTTCGGTGCGATGAAAAAGCGGCTTGGCAAAACGCGCGATCGTTTTTGGTGGAAGCGCGAAGAGAAGCTTTTGGATGAGATCGTCGGTGCCGGACCGCACCACTTCATCGGCATCCAAAACGCTGGCTGTGCGTACGAGGGCAGCATGGCCGACGTAAGGCCGTTGCGTTTCGATCGTCGGACTCCAGGCAGGCTTGAGATGCGGGCCAACGGAGCCGACACGCGAAATCCATTCGTCGCAATAGACCAAGGACGTGTTGAGATCGCGCTGCAGCCGGTCGCCGAGCGCGGCAATAAAATATGGCGCGGGTCGGTCGCCAGCCTCGATCACGGCGAGGTAGGTCGCGTCCGCCAGAATCGGCCCGAGCTTTGGCGGATCGAACGTCACACGCGTGTCGCCAGCGAAAAGCGTCGTATCTGCGCCCAAGGCCACTGCACGCCAGTTGGTTGTGGTTTGCGCGAGCAGCGCACGCCAGCTTTGCGAGACCGCATCAGACGATGCGCCGGCGCAGTGGACTACGACAAGTGTCGTCAGGCCTGCATCGTCGCGCGCGGCCGCAGTCGGCGCGAACGTATCGTCGATGTATCGCGCCAGCCGTTGCAGCACTTCCCGTGGCGTCGGCGACTGCGCGCGTTGGAAATTGATCTGTGCATCCGTGTGCCATCCTGCAAAGTGGCAGAACATAGCGGCGAGGGCAGCGCGTGGCGCACGCCATGATGCCCGCAGGAGCAGGGCAAGACCGGACGCCGGTGATGCCGTCGCGTGCGTCACTGTCGCGTCGGCTGCAAATCCGATCTGGAGACCAGTCGCGTTGCGTGGCAATAGGCCGGTCCACTCGACCGTGCCCGGCGATGCGGCCAGCAGCACGCACTCCGGCTGCGCCGCGCCGCGCAGAATACGAAGGGTGGGACGTGCGAGTTCATCTTCGTCCTTCGTCGTATAGCGGACGACGACGGCCGGCATCGGTCCGCCGGGAAAGACGAGCGGCAAGTCCTGCCAGATCATGCGGTCGATGCCCTGCATTTCGTCTTTCGGCGCAAAGCGTCGGTCTTTTCAACATAAATTGCGCCGGACATGCCTATTACGACAGGTATTCGAGTCGCTCGAAACGCATGCATGATCTGCTTCGATTTGAGACAAGTGTCGCGTTCCTTGACAATCCCCTTAATCCTGTCTTTACCGTCACTTATCCGAAGTGAGGGCGGAGGCAGCAATCGTACTCGGCAGATACGCATCGCGCGCGGACTTCGGCGCGACGCGGGCGCTGGCACGATGCCTGCAACTCTCGTGACACGACATCGCGAATTCCATTGCCGGCACACCGGCGATCGAATTGAAGAGGGCATGTAATGTTGTTGTGCGTCGACCAAGAAAAGAACATCAAGGTCTTTCGTCTGAACAAGGCCGAGAATGGGTCGACGAAGCGCGAGCGTATTGGCGTCGTCGCGAAAAAGGACTTTCACATCGGCGATGACTTCAAAGGTCTGAGTGCCGAAGACACGACCGAGCTGAATAACATCATCTCGCTGTACAAGCAGTCGTCGGACGTACAGCGGAAAGCGGCTGCGCTCGCTTTTCCGGAGACGATGCGGCTTGTGCTCGAATATCTCGATGCCGAGGGTACCGATGCTGAGCGCAAACACGTGTTCACCGCATTGATGGAAGGCGTCCGTCACATGCGCAAGGTCAGCGGCGAAGGCTGAGAATCTACAAGTCCAAGCGTTCCTGAGTTTACGGGGGTTTCTGTGTCCAATCGATCGAACGGTGCATCGCGCGCATCCAAACGTGTGATGATCCTCGGTGGCGACGGCTTTTGTGGCTGGCCGACCTCGCTCTATCTCTCCGAGCTCGGCTACGACGTCACGATCGTCGACAACCTGTCGCGTCGCAAGATCGACGTCGAACTCGGCGTCGAGTCGCTGACGCCGATCGCCACGATGACGCAACGCCTCACCGCCTGGCGCGAAGTTTCGGGCAAGACGATCGATTTCCTGAATCTCGATGTGGGCGAGGATTACGATGGTCTCAAGGGTGCCATCGAGCGCATCTCGCCCGCGGCGATCGTGCATTTCGCCGAGCAGCGCGCCGCGCCGTACTCGATGAAATCGGCCCGCGAAAAGCGCTACACCGTCCGCAATAATCTCTGCGCCACGCACGACGTTCTCTGCGCAATGTCGGAGATTGGCAGCGACGCGCATCTTGTGCATCTCGGCACGATGGGCGTCTATGGTTACGGCACCGCCGGCATGAAGATTCCGGAAGGCTATCTGCCGGTCGAGGTGCGCGCGGGAGACACCGTGCAGTCGCTGGAGATTCTGTACCCGACCAATCCGGGCAGCATCTACCACATGACGAAGTCGCAGGATCAGCTGTTCTTCTTCTACTACAACAAGAACTTCAAGATGCGGATCACCGATCTGCATCAGGGGATCGTGTGGGGCACGCAGACCGACGAGACGGCAAAACATCCGCATCTCATCAATCGCTTCGACTACGACGGCGACTACGGCACGGTGCTGAACCGCTTCCTCATGCAGTCGGCGTTGCAGCATCCGATGACAGTGCATGGCACCGGCGGACAGACGCGTGCCTTCATCCACATCCGCGACACGGTGCGTTGCATCCAACTCGCGATCGAGAACCCGCCTGGTTATGGCGAGCGCGTACATATCCTGAACCAGATGACGGAGACGCACCGGCTCATCGATCTCGCGCGCAAGATTTCGGAGTTGACCGGCGTGCCCTACGAGCATGTCGAGAACCCGCGCAACGAAGCGGCGGAGAACGATCTGAATGTCGAGAACGCCGGATTCCTCGGCCTCGGCCTCAAGCCGATGACGTTGGCCGACGGCCTGATGTCGGAAGTGACCGAGATCGCGCAGAAATACGCGCATCGCGCCGATCATTCGAAAATCCCCTGCGTCTCGCAGTGGAATCCGACGCAGCGCCTGCACACGGTGCTTAGCGCCGTATCCTGATTGCTTCGCGAGAACATCCGGCGCACCGGCCGGATGTTCCTTGCGCTGAATCAATGAATGACCGGCGCGTGTCGATGCGATCGCGCACCGTCGATATCATCATGCCGGTTTACGGAAATTTCGACGATGCCGCGCGCGCGGTGGCGAGCGTTTTGGCATCGCGCAATGACACGCCGTTTGATCTGATCATCATCGACGATGCCTCGCCATCCGGCGAAGCGCGCGCGTATCTGTCGGCCGCCAGCTCGCATTTTGCGGTCAAAATCCTGCGGAACGACGAGAATCTCGGCTTTGCCGCGACCGTCAATCGCGGCATGGCGATGCATTCCGATCGCGATGTCATCCTCCTCAATTCGGATGTGCTTGTCTTCGGCAACTGGCTGGATCGCATTGTCCGCGTTCTGCGGTACAAGGCGCACGTTGCGACAGTGACACCGCTGTCCAACGCCGCGACGATCCTCAGCTACCCCCGCACACTCGTCGACAATGACGATGCTCTCGACTGGTCCGCGCTCGACGGTTTATGCGCGACGCTCGCTGCTGAACCTGTCGATATTCCGACGGCAATCGGTTTCTGCATGGCGATTCGGCGCGATTGCCTCGATGCCATCGGCGACTTCGATGCCGCGACTTTCGGTCGGGGCTACGGCGAGGAAAACGATTTTTGTCTCCGTGCAAGCACCGCAGGTTGGTGCAATCTCGCAGCGACCGACACGTTCGTTTGGCATCGTGGCGGCGGATCGTTCGGAGAAGCGCGATCGGATTTGTCGCGACGTGCGCAAGCGCTCATTGCAGAACGCCACCCGCATTATGCCGCCGATGTGCGCGCTTTCATCGCCGCCGATCCCTTGCGGCATGTTCGTCGCGAGCTCGATGCGCTTCGTCTCCGCGGACCATCGGGCTCACGGCGGCTCGATCTCGCGGCCAATGGCGACACGCAGGCAGGCGATATCGACGTGCATCTGGTGAAAGAGATGCGCGGCTGGCGTGCAGAATCGTCGGCGATCGGCGCTCTGCCGAACCTGCCGGTCCTTACGCGCTACGATTCCGTCGCCACGCTGCGTCGCTGGCTGACGAAGCACGGCATCGATGCGGTGTCCGGCGAGACGTCACGACACCTTCCGGCGTCGCTGCGAAAGAACATTATTGCCGCCGCGGATAGCCTGCGATTGCCGGTGACGTGAGGCTCGCTAGCGGCCTTTGAACGTGTCCGTCGTCGTTCCGTAAACCTGTGCCAGCCCGGTGACCGGATCGTAATAGACGGCGTTGCCCTTCTTATCGAGGCGATACGTCGGCGGCGGCACGGCGGCTGTGCTGTAGCCCGAGGCCTCGATGCGACCGACCGGTGTCTGGGGCATGGGATCGCCGATGGTCTTACCAACTGTACCCCAAGCGGTCGTCGGCCAGGCGCCGGCCGCGGGCGAGCCGCCCCGCTCCGTCGGCAGCTGGAAAGGTTGCGTCGTCGCCGTGCCGCGCGTCGCGTTGCGCGTGCTCACAGTCGGCACGGCGGTCTGCGCGGCGGCCGAAAAGCATCCGCCCGCAATCAGAGGTGCTGCAAGAATCAAAGATCGCATGAAGACTCCAGTGCGGTCGGCGAGCAATCGGCTCGGCAAGTTTAACGAACGCACACGGGCCGGGGCAGACATCACGAAGCACCCGGAAGCGGTCAGACTACCTGCAAGCCGCTCGCCTCACAACTGATGGTCGCGCACCGTGCGCACGATCAGGAGGCCCATCACCCACAGGAAGAACAGCCCCACCAGAGCGAGCGCGAACGAGCGCGGCGCGTTCGGAAACGTCGACTGCTGCGGCAAGTGCGGGCGGGAATAGGGCGTAAGGTAGATGTGCTGCGCGGCGGCATTGGCGCGCGCCTGGTCCGAGGCCATCAACGCGTTCATGTAGGACGCGTTGGCATATTGCCGCTCGAGATCGAGCTTTTCGTAGCGACCGACCACGCCGACGAGCGCGCCGGTACCCGCACCCTGTTCGCGGATTTCGCTTTCGAGCCGCGCGATCTCGGATTTGCTTGCCCCGATGCGCGCGCGCAAGCCCGAGGCGACCGGCGAAAGCGGGCTCAGCGCCTGGTTTTCGAGCGAGCGCAATTGCGTCTCAAGCTGTTGCAGCGTGAGACGCTGCGCCAACATAAGGTTGGTGTTGGCCTGCACCGCGCTGCTCGATGGATCGATGACCTTGTCGGTCTTGCGGAACTGCGCCAGCGCATCGGCGGCGGTCTTCACGCGCGCCTCGGCGCGTTTCACCTGGTCCTCGGCGAAGCTGACGGTGTCGTTGTTCGAGCGGCCGGCGATATCGTTGACGAGCTTCTCGCTCATCTCCATCAACGTTTGCGAGATGAGCAGCGCGTTCTGCGGCGAGAAGGCCTTCACCTGCACGAACGCCAATCCCGTCACCGGATCGTAGTTCGCCTCGACGA
Source organism: Beijerinckiaceae bacterium (assembly GCA_965246795.1). Taxonomy (GTDB): domain Bacteria; phylum Pseudomonadota; class Alphaproteobacteria; order Rhizobiales; family Beijerinckiaceae; genus JAJXWB01. Next base: position 113,513 of record CBDFFN010000008.1, read on the forward strand.
TCGTCTTCCAAAAATTCATGAAGCGCTCGGTCGTCGCGTTCTCCGCGATGCGATACCAAGGGTCCTCATTCGCGAGCATCGTCTTGATCTTGATGCGCCGCTGCAGCTCCTCGACGGCCTCGCGGCTCTGCACATAGTCGATGACGACAAAGTTCTGCACCGAGCCGCCGCTGGCAGGCGCGCCCATCATCGCCGTCGATGCCGCCGCCGTCGGCGTGATCGTCGTGCCGGGCGGTGCGGTCATCGTATTGGTCGGCGGCGCCTGCGAGGCGGGAAGTGCCGGCGTCTGTTCCGTCACCGAGAAGCGGAAGTCGGCGACATACATCGGCTTGGCGTAGTGAAAATAATATGCGCCCACGCCGGCGGCGGGCACGACAAAGAAAAGCAAAAAGCCGAGCAGCGTGCCCCAGCGTCGGCGCGCCCTGCGTCGCGGCAACGGTTGCGGAAGGCCGGGCAGTGCCGGCAGGGGGCGAATTTCTCTTTCCAGTGGCGCTGGCGCGGGACGCGCGCGCGCCACTTGCGGAAGCGTATTATCGGACCATTCACCGGACGATGGCGGTGCCGCCGGCGCGCGCCGCTCCGGCAGCGTCATCCCGCCGAGCGCATCCTTGCGTGCACCGCTCGAACCCACGCGGGACGTGGTATCGGACGCACCGCGGTTGATGAGCGGCCGAATGTCGGCGACGGGCATCACGGCACGACCTGCATCGCTTTGACCCGTCGCGTTGGTCGTGGACGTTTCGTTCTGTGACGGTGCGACGTTCGTCCCGTTCGCATCGAGCACGTCGCCGCTGGTACTGGAAGCAGATGAGCGGGCAGCCGCAGAAGGTTCGAACGCGGCCACGGCTACATCCCTCGGTTACGCGAACCCGCACGCAGTCTAGTCGCCGCCGTTAGGTTCTTTTCTAGTCGAACGCAAGCAGCTTGCCAACTCGACGCATCGCTTTGCGGGCCGCGCGATGGACACGCCTTTGCGGTGCAAGCTCCCGCGATTTATGATGAATTCGTACAGGTCGCAGTACGGCACGGGTTCTGCAACGGGCAGCGCACGGCTCCGTGAAGCGATACGGCGCGAGACGGTGCGACAGAAATGTTTGCGCTACATCTTGCGCCGAGGGTGGGTTTGTTTGCGTGTTCTTTCGAAGCAATCGGTTTCGCAGTCGGCGCCGCCCTGTGCGCCCTACGTTGTGCGCGTCTGAATGAGCGAGATGGAAGACCCGTCCACGGGCGACCTCATGCGCGACCGCGACGCGTCACTCGTTCATCACGACGACGTCGTCGACGCCGGCCTCAGCGATCTCACGATCGAGGTGCCGCAGCAGCTCGATGCGTTCGATGCAGCACTGCTGTTGCAGCGGATCGGCTGCGCCGAGATCGAGCGGCTTACCTGTTCTTCGGATGCGCTCGGCACGATCGACTTCATCCAGCCGCGCAACGAGACGGCGTGGTCTGTCGAATTCCCCTCGCTTGAGTCGCTGCCAAAGCCACAGGGCGAGACGAAGCGTCTGCGCATCTGCATCGCGACGGAAGACATCGTCGGCCCCGTGCGCAACGGCGGCATCGGCACGACCTACGCCTATCTCTCCGAACTCCTTGCGAAGACGGGCCACGATTCCTGCATCCTCTATCTGCGCGGGCAGGAGTGCGAGAACGGCACGATCGAGGAGTGGGTGTCCTACTACGCCGCAAAGGGCGTCGAATTCATACCGGTTCCGAATTACGCGGTCGCGGACCGCTTCCAGACTGGCGCGAACCGCTGGCTTGAAGCGCCCTACAACATGCTGCGCTATCTGCTCGATCATCCGATGGATGTCGTGCACGTCTCGGAGTGGCATGGCTCCGGCTATCTGAGCCTGCTCGCGAAGAAACAGCGTCTTGCGTTCGCGCGCACGCTCTTCATCGTGAAGACGTCGTCACCGTGGTTGTGGAACCGGCTCTACGGATCGCAGCCGCTCGACAGGCTCGAGGATCTCGCGAAAATTTACGCGGAGCGGCAGAGTGTCGAACTCGCCGACATGGTCATCGGCGGCAGCCTGCATCTGCTGCGCTGGATGTCGAGCCAAGGCTACCGCATCCCGCACGACCGCACTTACGTGCAGCCGAACCTCGCCTTCTTCGGCCATCTGAAGGCGCTGAGCGCGCGCCGCGCGAACGCGCTTGGTACGCGCATGGCGGTCGAGGAAATCGTGTTCTTCGGGCGGCTCGAAGCGCGCAAGGGACTGTTCGTCTTCTGTCAGGCGATCAAGCGGCTGATCCGCGATGGCGGCCCGTTGCCGAAGACCATCTCCTTCATGGGCAAGCCCGGTGCGCGACTCACCGCGCGGCCCGATCGTGACGTCGTCGACTACATCATGGGCGAGACGGCGACTTGGCCATGCAAGGTGAACCTGCTCACCGACTTCCAGCAATTTCAAGCGCTCGACTATCTCCTGTCCGAACAGCGGCTCGCTGTGATGCCGTCGATCATCGAGAACTCCTCGATGGCTGTCTACGAGGCAGCTATCTGCGGCATTCCCTTCATCGCGTCGAACTCCGGCGGCACGCCGGAACTCGTGCATTCCGACGACCGCGCCATCGTCTTGTGCGAAGCGCACCCTGTGACGCTCGCCGAACGGCTGACGGATGCCCTCGCAAACGGCGCCTATGTCGCGCGACCGAGTTTCGACAACGACGAGAATGTCGAGATCTGGACGCGTTTCCACGAGGATCTCGGACGCGGCCTGCTCGACAGTCTGCTTGAGCCGCCGGTCACGGAAAGCGCCGCGAGCGATCTCGCTTTTTCCGTTTGCATTTATCACACGGGAAATGCCGAGGCGCTCGCGACGAGTTTTGCCGCTATCCGCGAGCAAGAACTACAGCCGCGCGAAGTGCTGATCGCTGTCGATGCCGAAGACTCTAGCGTTATCGAAATCGTGCGTCGGGAATGCGCGACGCTGAACCTGCCATTCAAGGTCTTTGAGACCTTCGACTACGACGCGGGCCTCGCCTTCAACGTCGCGGCGCGCGAAGCGACGGGCGAGTTCCTGTTCTTCATGTGGTCCGGCACGGTTCTCAACACGCAAGCCTTGCGCGCGCTATCCAAGGTTGCGCGATCGGCAGGCTCCGATCTCCTTAATTTCTTTTATCGCGTCACGTTCAAGGACAATTCCTCACAACGCGACTATCTCAATGCAACGATTCTCGGCAGTGTGTCCGAATCCTTCTTCCGCACCGATCTCACGTCGCTGCCCTTTGCAGTGCGCACGGATGCCTTCCGCCTCGTCGATGGCTTCTCGTCGGATTACCGCGTGCTTGGTTGCGAGATGGAATTCGTCGCGCGCTCGCAGGTGCTCGGCCTGAAATGCACGACAGCGCTGCTCGAACTCGGCAGCGTCGCAGGCCTTGAGGACGAATGGGTCCGCGAGCGCTGCTACGATCTGCCGACGAGCTATTTCCGTCTTATTCGGCCGCAGATGGCGGCCGTCCCCCTCGCATTGCGCGATTTGCTGCTGGCCTCGAAGGGCTTGCAACTGCGCCCCGCGCGCGCCGGACGCGGTCCAGGTCCTGGCAAGGCGAAACCCAAACCAATCGTGGCCGAACCGAAGACGGCGTTCGGGCAACTCTTCCGCGCGCTCTCGAACGACGTGATGACGGGCAGTGTCGGTTCGGCAGCCGACAAGCCAGTTCCGCGCGAGCCTGCGCCGCGCGCTGCGCCAAAACCTAGCGTGAAGAAACCGTCGGACGTTCCAGCGCTCATCAACCTGATTGACGAGGTCGATGTCGATATTGGAGGGAAGCCCCGCAAAGGCGGACGCCCCGAGCCGCGCAGCGAGACGATTTCGTCGGCGCTGAAGAAGCAATTGTTCCGCATTGGCGAGGAGCGCGGCGCGCTCTACACCGGCCGCCTGCTGGCCGTGCGCAACGGCATCATCACCGGCTGGGTGCGTGATGACGCGCGCCCTGACACGCACGTCGACGTGCATGTCTTCGAAGGTGGACGTCGCATCGCGACGATAACGGCGAAGCAAACCCTCGACACCGCCATCGCGCTCGCGCCCGAACTGCGGGGTCACGGGTTTACCACCGATATCGGAACAAGCTGGCTGGCGACAAAACTGCGCCGCAAGCCCCGCAACATCCGCCTCGGTGTCGGCGCCGACGGCGACATATTGCTCGCCGAGCTGGCCGTAGGAACAACGAGTCTCGCGGCCGCCGGACTGGAAGGCTATTGCGAGCCCGGCAAGGCCGGCCGCCTGAACGGATGGGTCTGGCGGCCCGCGGAGCCCGAGCGACGCTTCGACGTCAGCGTTTTCGTCGACGGCAAATTCTTCGTGCGCACGACGGCGACGACGCATCGCGACGATCTCGCGCAAGCCAATATCGGCGACGGAGACCATGCCTTCGTCGTTCCAATCCCGAAGATGCTGCGCGATGGCACGCGCCGCACGGTCGAAGTTTTCGTTGCCGATGAGGGCATCCTTCTCAATCGCGGCACCGTGACGCTCGAAGGCGACACGTTTACGATCGTGGGGATAGTTTTATGCGCGTGCTGATTACAGGGGGGTGCGGCTTCGTCGGCGTCAATCTCGTCGCGTTGCTGAATACGAAGCCCGGCGTGCATGTAAGGGCGTTCGACAACGAAAGCCTTGGCAAACGCGACCATCTCGATGGGCTCGAATGCGAATTTGTGCACGGCGACATCCGCGATCCCGCCGCCCTGCGCGAAGCGATGTCGGATGTCGACCAGGTTGTGCACCTCGCGGCCGACACGCGCGTCATCGAGTCGATCGGCAATCCGCGTTACAATTTCGAGGTGAATGTCGGCGGCACGCTGAACATTCTGGAGTGTATGCGCGAGGCTGGCCTCACGCGCCTCATCAACGCGTCGACCGGAGGAGCCATCATCGGCGAGGTGCAGGGGCCTGTTCACGAGGGTCTCGTGCCGGCGCCGATGTCGCCGTACGGCGCGTCGAAGCTTGCAGTCGAGGGATACTGCTCTGCGTATTCCGCGAGCTATGGCGTGCGTTCATTGTCGCTGCGCTTTTCGAACCTGTTCGGCCCACGCTCTTTCCACAAAGGCAGCGTCGTCGCGGCTTTCCTCAAGCAGGTGCTCGCTGGCAAACCGCTGCATGTCTATGGCGATGGCACGCAAATCCGTGACTACGTCTATGTCGAGGATGTGTGCGACGGCATCTGGCGCGGGCTGCAGTCTGATCATATCGGTGCGATCCAGCTCGGTTCGGGACGGCCCGTCGCACTGAACGATCTGATCGCCGAGATGCGTGATGTCGTTGCGCCGCAGCCGATCGATGTCGTGCATCACGATTTCCGCGTGGGCGAAGTGCATTCGACCTATTGCGACGTATCTCTCGCGCGCGAAAAGCTTGGCTTCGAACCGCACACGTCGTTGGCAAGCGGCCTGCGCACGACTTGGGACTGGTTCCGAATGCAAGCCGACGCGCACGCACCGGTGCCCGCCTGATCCAAAGTTTTGCCGCGCGTTTCGCGATCCTGACCACGATCGGGGTTGTCGAGCGCATCGCCTTCACCCGCATCGCTTGGCCGCGCCGGTTACTTGCGCGCGTGTTGCGCGACCGATTGTCGTCCTTTGACGGCCATGTCGAAGCAAAAATCTATCTCGCGCAATTGCGTTCGCCATTGCGTCGCCGCCGTGCGTCGCGTGCGCCAGTACTCCACTATGCCCTAATCGGCTGGCTCGAAGACCTCGCACCGAACGCACGGTTCGATCCGCGCTTCTATCGCGCTGTCACGCGAACGATGCGTCCGTGGACGCAACCGCTTCGACATTTCCTAGCGTCGTCGCGCGACGTGCCATGTAACGAGGTGGAGGCGATCGCCGCCGCCGAGACAAGCAACGATACGGCCTCACACGGCGCGATACTCGTGCTGCATCATGGGCGGGGCGGCGGATCGAGTCGGCTCTTGCGCATCCTCGAAACGGAGATGCAGCGCGATGGACTGCGACCCATCCGTCTGCGTCGTCTGCAGAAACATACGCGACAATACGCGTGGCAGGCGCGGAATGCGTCAGCAAAAGCGTTCGATCTCGACGATCCCGCGTTGCTGACGGAAGCGCGTGCCGCGGGCGTCGGAAGTATTTTCGTCAATCACACGATCGATCAGCCTTCCGACATTCTCGACTGGATCGTGCGGACGTCGCGCGCGCTGAATATTCCATACGATCTTGTGCTGCACGATTATTTCGCCGTCTGCCCGCGCGTGAACCTTATCGATGATATGGGCCGCTATTGCGGTATCGCTGTGGTCGAACGATGCGAGACCTGCATCCGTCGTGGCGGTGCGGATGTCGCTGTCGATAGCGTCGCGGCATGGCGTGCGGCCAATAAAGCATTTGTCGCTGGCGCGCGAAACGTCATCGCGCCATCGACGGATCTCGCAACGCCTATTGCGCCGTGGATCGGGCGGATGCCCGATGTTCGCTCGCCAGAAAGCGATGCAGAAAGGCCCGCGTTCCGGCCGATTGCCGTTCGAGGCGACGAATGCCTTCGCATCGCTACACTCGGCGCGCTGACACATGCGAAAGGTCGCACGGTTTTGCTAAACATCGCGCGCGCTGCGAAAGCGTCCGGCGCGCCGCTCGCCTTCACCGCGATCGGCGAGACATCCGACGGCCGACGCCTGCGTCGCGCGGGCGTAGCAGTCACGGGACCTTACGACGAAGCGGAGATCGGTGCGCGCCTCGCTGCGGTCAATCCTCATGTGATTCTGCTGCCGGCCATATGGCCGGAGACGTGGTCCTTCGTGCTTTCGCATGCTCTGTCGGCGGGATTGTCGGTCGTCGCCTTCGATATCGGCGCGCCCGCGGAACGGTTACGCGCTCTCGGTCGTGCCGACCACCTTATGCCTTACGACTGGGTCAACGATCCCGACGCCGTCGTGCGCTTTCTGTGTGGACTTGCGAACGCGCGGTCGACTTAGCGCAACGCGAGTGCCGGCCACGTGAGATCAGCCGGCGCAATGACCTTTGGTGCTGCCGGCCAGTCGATGGCGAAGGCGGGATCGTCGTAGCGAAAGCCGCGCGCATGGCCGGGCGTGTAAGCCTGACCCATGAGGTAGAACACATCTGTCGCAGGTTCGATCGTGAGAAAACCGTGCGCGCACCCCCGCGGGATGAAAAGGCCGTTGCCCGTGCGCGCGTCGAGCGTCGCAGCGATCCATTTTCGATAGGTGGTGCTGTCTGGCCGCAGATCGACGACGACGTCGTAGATAGCACCGGATGTGACGCGCACGACCTTGTCTTCGTCGTAGGGTGCATCCTGCCAATGCATTCCCCGCAACGTGTGGATCGCGTCATTGCGCGAAATGTTCATCTGCGCCGGCGTGAAGTCGATCCCAGCGCGTGCGAACTCGATAGCATCGAAGGTACGGGCAAAGAAGCCGCGGTCGTCGCGATGCGGCTCGAGTTCGATCGCGATGACGCCTTCGAGCGTCGTCGCCGAGAATTTCACGGCGTGAAGACCTGCGTCTTTGGCAGCGCCGTGACGAATCTTCCGCCCCAGCGTGCAATGCCGGCCATCTGTGCCGATATTTCCGCCCGCAAGTTCCACGGCAAGATGACAAGATAGTCCGGTCGCACGGCGGGTGCCGCTTCGGGGTCAAGTATGCGGATATGGCTGCCGGGCAGAAAGCGGCCTTGCTTCGCCTTGCTGCGGTCGAACACGCAGACGATGTCGTCGCTCGTCACGCTGCAATAGTTGAGAAACGTGTTGCCCTTCGCCGCCGCGCCGTAAGCCGCAACTTTCTTTCCCTCCGCGCGAGCTTGCGCAAGAAAAGCCAAGAAGGAGTCGCGCACCGCTTCGACCTTCTCGGTGAAGCCGGCATAGCCGTCGAGCCTGTCGAGGCTCCAGCCGTGTTCTTCGGCACGCACACGTTCCAATGCGTGGGTTTCTACAAACTTCGCATGCGCATGGCATACGAAGAGGCGCAGCGAGCCGCCGTGTGTCGGCACCATCTCGACATCGTAGGCGCGCAATTTTGCACCGGCGAGCACGCGCTCGACCGCGAGAAGCGAGAGATAGGAATAGTGCTCGTGGTAAATCGTATCGAATTGCAGTTCGAGGATCAGATTAAGCAGGTGCGGAAACTCGAAGGTGATCGTGCCTTCGGGCTTCAGCAGGATGGGAAAGCCACGGACGAAGTCGAGAATATCCGGCACATGCGCGAGCACGTTGTTGGCGGCCATGAGGTCGGCAGCGACGCCATTCGCAGCAAGCCGACGCGCCGTCTCTTCGCCGAAGAAGGCGACTTCTGTCGCCACGTTCTTGGCGCGCGCGCTTTCGGCCGTGTTGGCGGCGGGCTCGATGCCGAGCACGGGAACGCCCTCTGCGACGAAGTGTTGGAGTAGATAGCCGTCGTTCGACGCGATCTCGACGACGAGAGAATCCGGTCCAAGCGCAAAGCGCTTCTGCATTGCGCGTGCGTAATCGCGGGCATGCGCGACCCATGAATCCGAATAGGACGAAAAATACGCGTATTCGCCGGAGAAGATGGCGTCCGGCGACACGGGCGCGTCCGCTTGCACGAGAAAGCACGAGGGGCAGACGCGCACATGCAGCGGAAAGCCTCGATCGTCGCCGGCCGCGACCTGCTGCGCCGTGACATAGCTATTGGCGAGCGGCATCGCGCCGAGATCGATGAAATCGGCGAGCGGCGACGCACCGCAGAAGCGGCAGGCGTGTTGTCCGACGTTCTCTGAACTCATGCGGTTCTAAAGGCCCTGATCTGGTCTTGCGTGATCGACAGCGCGTCCTCGCCGTTGCGCGCGCGCTTGTACCATGCGGCCGTCCATTCCAGCGCCTTGCGGCCGGGCAGGCGGTCGTCCCAGCCGAGGGTCTTTCGCGCGAGCGAGGCGTCGACGGCGAGAGTCTCCATTTCGATTGAGCCGGGAATAGGCTGGTAGTCGTAGGAAGCCTTGCTTCCCAGGGCGTCGAGCATCGTCTTCGCAATTTCTCCGACCGTGATGGGATCACCGGGCCGCGGTCCGATGTTCAGCGCAAGAGGGACTGACGCATCATCCGCAAGATGTTGCGCGTAGGTGAGATAGCCGGCGAGACAATCGAGTACGTGCTGCCAGGGCCGCGTTGCGTTCGGCATGCGCAGCACAGGACTCGTACAGCCCTCGATCGCACGAAACACGTCAGGCACGATGCGGTTGGCGGCATAGTCGCCGCCGCCAATGACATTTCCGCCGCGCGCCGTCGCGAGTTTGACGCCGGCCTTTGCGAGAAAGGTTTCGCGCCACGCGCGGACGACGAGTTCGGTCGATGCTTTCGAAGCGGAGTAGGGGTCCTTGCCGCCGAGTGGAAAGCTTTCGGGAAAGGCGGTGCCAGTCTCGTCGTTGGCGTAGACCTTGTCCGACGTGACGACGAGCACCGTCTTAACGTCGGACGTATCGCGCAAGGCTTCGAGCAGATGCACGGTGCCCATGACATTCGTCGCCATCGTGCCGACGGGATCGGCGATGGAATCGATGACGAGGGCCTGCGCCGCGAGATGCAGCACGATCTCCGCTTCGCTCTCTCGCACGGCATCACGCACGGCATTCGCATCGCGAAGATCGCCCTCGATCGACGTGATCGCATCCGCCACACGCGCCTGATGGAAGAGCGCCGGCTGACTCTGTGGTGGCAGTGCGAAGCCCGTCACGCGCGCGCGCATGCCCGCGAGCCACAGCGACAGCCAAGCACCCTTGAAGCCGGTGTGACCGGTGACGAGAACGCGACGGCCGGCCCAGAAGGACGGATCGACCGTCACGCGCTCCAGACCTTCCACGGCGCATCGCCGCGACTCCAAAGTTCCTCGAGCCGGTTCTTGTCGCGCAACGTGTCCATCGGCTGCCAGAAGTCGGTATGACGCCAGGCGCGAACCTCATCCTCGCGGGTGAGGCGCTGGAGCGGCTCACTCTCCCAGGATGTACCGTCGTTGTCGATATAATCGATGACGGAGGGATCGAGCACGAAGAAGCCGCCGTTGATGAACGCGTTGTCGCCCGGCGGCTTTTCGAGAAATTTCAGCACCGTGTCACCATCAAGCGAGAGCGCACCATAACGGCCGGGCGGCATCACGGCGGTGAGTGTCGCTTTGCGTCCATGCTTCTTGTGAAACGCGACGAGCGCCGCGATATCGACGTTTGCGACGCCGTCGCCATAGGTGAAACAGAACGGCTCGTTCGGATCGAGATAGTTTGCGACACGGCGCAACCGCCCGCCGGTCATCGACGCTTCGCCAGTGTCGACGAGCGTCACGCGCCAGTTCTCCGCTTTCGATCCGTGAAACGTGATGTCCTGCGAACGGCCATCGATCGTGAAGTCGGAATTGTGCATGAAGTAGTTCGCGAAATACTCCTTGATGAAATAGCCGCGATACCCAAGGCAGATGATGAAGTCGTCGATTCCGTAGTGGTGATAGATCTTCATGATGTGCCAAAGGATCGGTCGGCCGCCGATCTCGATCATCGGCTTCGGCCGCAGATGCGATTCCTCGGAAATGCGGGTGCCCATGCCCCCCGCCAGGATCACGGCCTTCATGACGCCGGCACCAAAGCCCAGTAGTCTAAATCGAGGATCACGGCGGGGTCGAGCGTGTCGCCATCGAGCGGCGGCGTATCGCAGGGCCGGTCCTTCGTCGCAATCGTGCGCAGGCGCAGTGCGCCGATGTCGCTGCGGCCGGGGATCGCGGCGGCGTCCAGCACCTTCGACCACGCGAACACCGTGTCGCCCGCAAATAGCGGCGCTACGTGACGGCCGCCATTTATGGCGGCGATAGAAAAGACATTTGCGAGCCCGTTGAATGACAACGCACGGGCCAGCGAAATGACATGCCCGCCATAGATCAGCCGTTTGCCGAAACGCCCGCTCTTTTCCGAATACGCATTGAAATGCACTTTCGCGGTGTTCTGGTAGAGCCGCGTCGCGATCATATGCTCGGCCTCTTCGACCGTCATCCCGTCGATGTGGTCGATCGTCTCGCCCGGCGTATAATCCGCGAGCCGGAATTTCGCGCCTGAGAGGTCGTCGTCCCATCGACCGATGTCGAGCTTCGGGCAGGCCGTGCCGAGATCGGCGGTGGCGACGCTTTTCGGCAGCGTAGGCACGTGCTCGGCCGGCGCCTCCGCAGCGGGATCGCTTTTGCGCACCATGACCCAGCGCACGTAGTCGAGCACGCAGATGCCGTCCTGATTGAAGCCGCGCGAGCGTACATAGACGGTGCCGGTCTGGCGGTTCGAGTTTTCCTTCAGACCGATGATTTCCGACGTCGCCGAAAGCGTGTCGCCGGGATAGACTGCGGTGAGAAAGCGGCAGTCGGCGTAGCCGAGGTTCGCGACCGCATTGAGCGAGATGTCCGGCACCGTTTTGCCGAAGACGATATGGAAGACGAGCAGGTCGTCGATCGGGCTGCGCGGGTATCCGATGGCGCGCGCAAAGGCGTCCGATGACTGGAGCGCGAAGCGTGAGCCGTAGAGCGCCGTGTAGAGCGCGACGTCGCCTTCGGTGACGGTGCGCGGCACGGCGTGCCGGATCGTCTGGCCGACCGAGAAATCCTCGAAGAAACTGCCACGCGCCGTTTTGAACATTGCGTGGCCTGTCGCCCTTCAGGACGCGGGCGTCAAGCGCGCCCGAAATTCCCCCTCGGTGCGAGCACGTCGATGGCCTCGAGCGTGCCGAGCCGAGACAGTGTATGCGCGCCCTTCGCGCCGGAGCCGGGGGGCGGTGCGAGCCGGGCCACAACGTCCTGCGCAAAGCCGGTGCGGTCGAGTTTCGTAACGCGGCAGAGCGCCATTCCCGAGCCGTAGCCGTCGCTACAATCCTGCACCGCCCGCCACAATTCGCCGCCTCGCAAAAGGAGCGGGCTGGCGCCACGTGTCGACGTCACGTCCACGAGCAGCGGATTGTCGGGGTGAGCCTGCCACGGGCCGAAGAGATTGGGGGCGGTGAACAGTGCCAGCGCGTCCCAACTCGATCCGCCGTCCCCGTCGACGTTGGCGAGCATGAAAGCGCCGGCGTCGTTGAAATGCAGCACCGGGTCGTGCGCGCGCAGGGCCGGGATCAGCACCCTGTCGAGTTCCCAACGGCGCGGGAAGTCCGCGGCGCGCCACAGTTCGACGCGACCGGCGGCAGCGCTCTCGGGGACCATGTAAATCTGCCCGGCATGGGCGAAGATGTTGGGCCAGGAGAGGTGGGTGCCCGTTTCGAGGATGGGTCGCGGTGTGCCGACCGTACCGTCGTCGGCGACCGGGGCTGCCGACAGGATGCCGACGCCGGTGGCATGCGGATATTCCTCGCAGAAGAGCCAGCTTTTGCCCTTATGCGCGAAGAGAAACGGGTCGGCATAATAGCGCTTCGCGTCGTCCGGCAGCAGCCGCCACGGCGAACCGCCCCAAGCCAGACGATCTAGCAGGCCGTCGCCGACCGGCGCGATGCGCGTTGCGATACGCCAATCATCCGCGCGCCGAAGCCGCCGGTCGATCTGACGCCAGATTTTCTGGTTAAGCGTTGCCGCAGCGAAGGCTAGGGGTGTGATTGCGGACCGGGGCAAAGTGGCAGGCCGGTCGTCGGCCTCTGTCGCATTGGGCCAGCGCGCGATCGCGTCCGCGACAAGCGTTGTGACGCGCGCCGTGACGGCATCGAGCGCAGGGCCCATGTTGAGCGGCTGCTCGACGCCGAGATGGGCGTGTCGCAGCGTCTTTGGCTGCGCCCCGCGCTGCGTGATCACTAGGGTCAGCTCCGGCGTCGTCATCGCGAGTAGCGCGTCGACCAGCCCGACCTCGCCGTCGCCGCCTGCGAATTGCAGCCGCAGTGTCGGCGTGTCGCCATCCGGCGCGTCGCTGGCGAGATCGACGATGAGGTCGACGTCACCACTGGCGCTTGCGTCCGTCGATGCATCTCGCGTGAAGGAATCGCCGCCGCTGCGGGTCGCAAGGCGCTCGAAATGCAGCAGCCAATCGAGGCTCTCCGGAAGTAAATCGGAAGCGGTGCGCTCGACACGCACGGCGTGCCGGTCGCGTGTCAGCCGCGCCGCAAGCCGCCCGACCCACGCGCGTGAGGTTGCGGCCGCACGCAACGCGATCCGCTTGGGCGTCACGTCTGCGGGCAGCTTGATCAACGGTGGCGCGGACAATCCGGGCATAGGCTCCATCAGGCCGTCCAGCCTCGCATGCTGGTCAACGCCAGCGTTTCCATCAATCCCGGCATTCGCGCTTGTTTCCCTCACCTTACGTCAACACTCATGCCGCCAAGCCGTTAAGGAAATGCCCGTAAAAGACTACGGAACGTTCAAGACAAGCCCTTGCCGCAAAATCCCGATCGGCTCGATATCCTTCTTTATCTCCCGTCGCTCGCCGGCGGCGGCGCGGAGCGTCTGTTCGCGCAACTCGCGAGCGAACTGGTGCGGCGCGGTCATGCGCTGACACTCGCGGTCGATACCTATGCCTCCGAGAATGCCGGACATCTCGATGCGCGCGTGCGTGTCGTGCAACTCGGCGGCAATCATGCGCAGGCGGCGCTGCGACTTGCCGGGATTTTGCGTACACAGAAGCCCGACGTCAGCCTGTCGGCGCTCGGCGGGCAGAACCTCAAACATTTCGCGGCGGCGCTATTTGCCGGCCGGCTTCGCCACGCCGCGCAATCCTGCCACGGATTTTACGAAGGCGAGCCGAAACTGCTCAGCCGGCTTTCGTTCCTCCTGACCGCGGTGACGTCGCGACTGATGGCGCGCACGGTGGCGGTGTCGGACGCGTTGCGCGACGATCTGCTCGCGCGGTTTCGTGCATCGGCGAAGCGCACCGCGCGCATCCACAACGGGGTGCCGACAACGTATGTCGCATCGGCGCCGGAACAGCCGCCGATCGTGCTGGCGTGCGGACGTCTGACGCCGGACAAGAATTATCCGCTGCTACTGCGTGCTTTCGCAAACATGCGGAACAAAAGTGCGCGGCTCGTTATCCTTGGTGAAGGTCCCGAGCGCGCGTCGATCGAGGCAGAGATTGCAAAACTTGGGCTAGGTGAGGGCGTAAAAATGCCCGGCTATGCCGACACAGCGCCCTTCTATGCCGGCGCATCCTGCTTCGTGATCACGAGCGATCGCGAGGCGTTCGGACTTGTTGTCGTGGAAGCGCTAGCGGCGGGTCTGCCGGTCGTGACGACACCTTCGGGCGGTCCGCCGGAGATTCTCGGTGCACTCGGCACGGTCGTACCGAAAAACGATATTGCGGCGCTAACGGCTGCGCTCGATGCAGCCCTGTCGGATAAGTCCGGCGCAGATGAGCGCCGCGCGCGTGCGAGCGACTTCACGATGACGCGCTGTGCGGACGAATACGAGGCGATGTTTCGGGATATAGTAGGGCGACGATGATCCTCCCCCGCGGCGCGGGAGAGGATCCGAAGCATCAATCGATCTTCACAAGACCTTCAATCACTGGCCCGAACCTCACCCAGCTCGTGCCGTCGAATTTCTGCAACTGCATTTGCTCGATCGGATAGTGATCCGTCGGTGACGTCGTGATCGTGATGCCAGGCAGCAGCATTTCAAGCTTCAGACCGGTCAGGCTCTCGGCCTGCTTCATCACATTGGCGCGCGTGAGGTCGTCACAGCACTGTTTCAGCACCTGCACCAGCGTTTGTGCTGAGGAGTAGCCATAGACGAGATTCGAGTTACTCGGATTCTCCTCCGACATGTATTTGGCAAGGAAGGCACGGAAGTTCTTCATGCCCGCGTCGTCCTTCCACGCCGGATCGTCCGGGTCCTTCCCATAATTTGCCGTGATGATGTCCTTGGCATTCTCGATGCCCGCAGGCTTCAGAACTTGCCCCACTGACAGCGACACGCTGTGCAGGATGTGCACCGGCTTCCAGCCGAGTTCGGCGACTTTCTTGATCGCCATTGCCGCGAACTTCGGCGTCGTGAAATTCACGAACACATCCGCGCCGGACGACTTCAGCTTCAGCATCTCGGAATCGATCGTCGGCGACGTCGTTTCGTAGGTTGCGACGGAGATGATGTTGCCCGCCTTGTCGCCGAGGCCTTCCTTCAGCCCCTTCATGTCGTCGCGGCCGAAATCGTCGTTCTGCTGCAGCACGGCGATCTTCTTGTCAGGGTAATTGTCCGCGAGATATTTGCCATAGATGCGCGTTTCGCCCTGATAATTCGGCTGCCAGCCCATCGACCAGGGATAGGTCTTGTAGTCGCCGAAAATCGTCGTGCCCGCGGCGATAAAGAGCTGCGGCACCTTCTTCGCGTTCAGATATTTCGCGACCGCAAGGCTTGGTGCCGTGCCGAGCGGATTGAACATGAAGAGCACCTCGTCGCTCTCGACGAGTTTGCGCGTCTGCTCGACGGTCTTCGGCGGGCTATAGCCGTCGTCGTAGGAGATGAACTCGATCTTGCGGCCGTTGATGCCGCCTTCGTCGTTGATCTTCTTGAAATAAGCGGCCTGCGTCTTGCCGATCGTGCCGTAGGCGGAGGCGGGGCCAGAATAGGCTTCCGTATTGCCGATCTTGATCGTCGTATCGGTGGCGCCGGTGTCGTATTTACCGGCCGCCTGCGCGCTACCCGCGGCGAGCGCGAGAACGCTCACGGCGGCAAGGGCAAGGTTAAAGAACGAGTAGCGTGGGTTCATCCCAATTCCTCCCGTGATTGCTGCCGGGCATAGAGCGCGAACGGACGAAAACGGCAAGCCAACATTCTGCGCAATCGACTTCGAAATTTTGAATCTGCCCTCGACTCTCGTGAGCGTGCATCTCTTGCGTCGGGCTTTATATCTTGGCTTCGGGAGAGCGTTTCGAGACCCACGTCTCATCGGCATTGCGAAGGATTGTCGAGCCGCTCGGCGTTGGCATCGGCGCACTCGCCGACGCCAAATGCGACGCGCTAGCTGGTGATAGCCGTCGCCTTAAGAGCGTTTTCGCGTCGCCAACGTGCCCAGTGGTTTGAGCCCGAGAAGAACCCTGCAATCGTCGATGCTGTAACGTTCTTTCGCTTCAGCAACCGTACGAGCCAGGAGCGGCGCCACATCCCACCGCCGCCTGTTCAGGGCAAGGGCGTTCGAGCACATCAATATATCAGGATTGTCCGACGTGATCGATTGCGATTGCGATTGCGGTTGCGGCTGAACCTGCGGCTGCGCGGGTGCGGCCACAGGCAGTGATGCGTCGAGCGGAAGCGCAACGAAGCGAATGTCGCCTTGCGCGTCGGCGACAAGCAGAAGTGCCACCTTTTTGCCCGCCGCCGTCAGTGATCTGAATTTGTTGACGACATCGGTCGGCGTTCGCACGGGCTCCTGCGCAACTTCCACGATCGTTTCGCCCGCCTTCAGATTGCGTTCGGCCGCTACCATGTTCGGATACACTTCTGTCAGAACGACGCCAGTCTTGACGCTGTCCTTGATCCCGAACTTCGTGCGCATCTCGTCGGAGAGAATCGACAATAATATTCCCACCGGTTGCAGCTGTGGCGTATCGACCGGCGCGATAGCAGCGACAGCCGGCGGCGGCGCGGGTTTCGGCGCCTCTAGCGCTGCGACTTTGCTCCGGGCCTCGCTCGCGAAAGCGCTCGCGGGATAATCCGACAAAAACTGTTTGAGGGACGCGGCGTTGTCGCGATTGACGTAGCGCCAAGCGATCTCGTCCATCGCCGGGCTCGGTGGCGACGCCACAACCGGCGGCGTTGCCAAACCCGGCCGGAACACGAGCCGATCGACCGGCAGCGCTTCGTAAGTCGCGGGCGCCTGCTTCTGGCCCGTCGCGTTGAGCACGTCGAAACGCACGCGCCGGAAGAACAGGTTCACCTCGACGTCGGGCTCGGCAAGGTTTTTCACGAGCGCCGCGGCGTAGGGACTGTTGCCACCCTCGGCGACCGCATCCGCCGCGACCTGGCCCACATCGGCGGAAAAGGCGACGAGCGAGCCGGTGCGCGGTGCATCCGGCACAGCGAGGCCGCGTGTCACCGAACGTGTCGCGCCGGAGCGCTTCATGGCGGCAGCAAAAGGATTGTCGCGGCAGGCATCGAGGATGACAAGGCGCAGCCGCTTGGCGCCTTCGAGGCGCTTCTGTACTTGCGGCAGCGACACGGCTTCCTCGTCGATGTCGCGGTCGCTGCGCAGCTTCGCATCGATGGGCAGCAAGTAGTTCGTGCCGCTGATTTCCATGCCGTGGCCGGCAAAATAGACCAGCGACCAGTCGGCATCGTCCGATGTCGCCTCGAAGCGGCGCAGTGCGGACAGCAGCGCATCGCGACCGAGATTGCGTTCGACCGTGACGGAGGCGAAGCCCGCGCCCCGCAGAGCGTTTGCGACCGCATCGGCATCGCGGCCGGGATTGTCGAGCCGCGGCGCATTCGCATAGGCGCCGTTGCCGATGACCAGTGCGACGCGCTTGTCGGCGAGGGCGGGCGCGGCCATCGCGGTAAATGCGAAGGCAGCGGTCGTCAGCCGGCGCATGGCGGTCGCAAAGGTCGTGGCCATCGCATCCCCCCTCCACGCCGCCTGCGATTTTCCTGCAGCGCGTATCACTGTGCCGGAGGTCGGAGCACGCTGGCAAGCATCTACCCACCTTGACGCGGGCAGGGCCGCCCCCGCATCGTCCCGCGAAACATCTCCCGGAGACGAGCCGCCCGTGAATCGCCAGTCCGTTCTGCTTGCCTGCGCACTGGCCATCGTCGCCGGCGCCGCTCTTGCGCAGACCCGCCCGACCGTCCCCGCGGAGCAGCGGAACAGCGCCTATCTCGGACGCGTCCCGGCCTGCGACGATTCCGGCGTGCTGGGCACCATCACGTCGCGCTTCGCCAGCACCGAGAGCGAATACTGGGATTCCGGCCTCTCCATCGCGGGCTACGACCGCGTGGCAGAGATCGGCTATCGCTCGACCGGGCTCGACTACATCCCGCGTCGCTACTGCATCGCGCGCGCCATGCTCAGCAGCGGCGCGGTCAGCACGGTAAGCTACGCAATCGCGGAAGACCTCGGTTTCATCGGCTTCCCCGGCTACGGTGTCGACTGGTGCGTCGAGGGCCTCGACCGCCAGCGCGCGGCCTCGCCCGGCTGCAAGATGAAGCGCCCGTGATCCGGCGCGCCGCCTTTGCCGCGCTTTGCGTCGCATTTTTCGGGTCTTCCGCGCCGCTTCTCGCGCAGAATTCCGGTTGCGTGCTCGACAATTGCGCGGACAAGCGGCCGCCCGTTGCGTCGCAAGGCAACAATAGTGGCCCGCCGCGGCCGCAGCCGACCGGTGCGAGCCGCTCGGGCGATTTCGACTTCTACGTGCTGGCACTGTCCTGGTCGCCGGGCTTTTGCGCCACCGGCGGCAACGAAAAGGCCCGGACGCAATGCGAGCCGGGCGCGGGCAAGAATTTCGTCGTGCACGGCCTGTGGCCGCAATACGAGCAGGGCTTTCCGCAGGATTGCGGAAACGGCGACCGCCAGCCCTCGCGCATCGCACTCGACGCGGCGAAAGACCTTTATCCCGACGAGCGGCTCGCGCGCTACGAATGGCGCAAGCATGGTGTCTGCGCCGGCAAAAGCCCGTCCGACTATTTTGCCGATGTGCGCCGCGCACGCGAGGCGATCAATGTGCCGCGCGAGTTCGCCGCGCCGCGCGACGATCAGACTTGGGCGCCGGTTGACATCGCGCGCGCCTTCGAATCCGCGAACCCGCGGCTGCGGCCGGGCATGAGCGCGATCGAGTGCAAGAGCGGCATGCTGCAGGAGGTGCGCTTCTGCATGTCCAAGGATCTGCGCGAATTTCGCGCCTGTCCCGAGGTCGCGCGCCGCACGTGTCGCGCGCGGGAAATCCGCGTTCCCGCACCACTGTAGCGCGAACGCAAGGCCGCTGGCCGGATGAATTACCGGCACGCTTTTCACGCAGGCAATTTCGCCGATGTGGTGAAACATGCCGTGCTCGTGCGTATCCTCGCCTATCTACAGAAGAAGGCGGCGGCTTTGCGTGTCATCGATACGCATGCCGGGGCCGGGCTCTACGATCTGTCGGGCAATGAGGCGCAGCGCACCGGCGAATGGCGCAACGGTGTCGGCCGGCTGGCGTCGATCGATGCGGCGTCACCCGCGGGTGTGCTGCTTGCGCCGTATCGTGCGCTCATCGACGAGAGTTCGACGATCTATCCCGGATCGCCAAAAATCGCGCAGGCGCTGCTGCGCCCGGATGATCGCGCGATCTTCTGCGAAACGCAGAACGATGTTCGCGCGAGCCTTTCGCGCGTGATTGGCAAGGACAAGCGTTCAAAAGTGCTCGTTGTCGATGGCTGGACGGCGCTACGCGCCTATGTGCCGCCGCCGGAGCGGCGCGGGCTGGTGCTAGTCGATCCGCCCTTCGAATCGCTAGACGAATTTTCGCGACTCGCGGACACGTTTGGCGAAGCCTTTGCGAAATGGCCGACCGGTGTCTTCGTGCTGTGGTACCCCGTGAAGAATTTTGCCGCGCGCGATGCATTTCTCGCCGCGCTGGCGGTGAGCGGTGCGCCGAGATTGCTGCGCATCGAACTCGGCATTGCGCCGGTCACGGAAGACGCTGGCCTGACACGTGCGGGACTGATCGTCGCCAACGCACCTTACGTGCTGGCGAACGAGATGCACGTGCTGCTGCCGGCGCTGGCGGGCGCGATGGCGCCCAAAGGCGGCGGGGATTGGAGCGTGACGCCGATGGGTGCAGCGTCAGGGTAGGTGCAGCCTGACGCAAACACTCTGGCCGACGCGATTACTGCGACCTGGCATCGCACATGTGCGGAAAAGTAGGCCTAACCTTGCAGGCGAGGGCTCTCTGACTATAGTGCGCCACTTCCAGCGGAGGGGTGGCCGAGCGGTTGAAGGCGCACGCCTGGAAAGTGTGTATACGGGAAACCGTATCGCGGGTTCGAATCCCGCTCCCTCCGCCAACGCTGGTTGACGATAGTTCTCTCGCGCATTTCGACCGCGCAAAATTGCCTGTTCGTTCGGCGTCGAAGCTGATGACTGCGGGTGGCATTGGCGGCATGTATTCACTCTCTCGCCGGCCGATTCTCTAGAGCTCATGACTTCGGCCAGACGGTACGAAGTTTAAAGTGCTGTTATTCAGGCGATACGGATCCATGATTTCCAAATGTGCGATCGGTCGTGCGATGGGCTCCGGTAACGAACTACATGGGCGCAGTTAGCGGATCCGCCTGACACCCGCGAGCCGGAGTCGCATTGCGAGTCCACAAAGTAATAGCAAAGAGCCCACGTTGTTTGATTGATTGAAGGGAGAACTTGTGAGGCATCCTGCGCTAATCTGCGTAACGTGGATGCAGAACCGAACGATCTTTAGGCCCTTGGCATCTCGTGCATTCCTGGTGACGCCCAGGTGAACGCCTAAAATTCCGAGGTATGCTGCAATCGCCGCCATCGTTTTTGACCAAGATGGATTGCGAAACGTCGGCGTGGCCTGCCGGACCCTGCGGAGGTATTGGCTAAGACGCGACGCAACTGCTTTGGTTAGATAACGGATCCGGGGTACTCAACGGCTTGACACGGACACTTCACTTCTCGCCGAGCGAGTGCGCGGACCAATGCCCTTGGATAATCATTTGTCCGACACGCGCGGTACTGCCGCTGCCTTTTCGTTGGTTGGGTTGGGTTGGTCAGACTTCTTTGAGGACCAGCTTGGCGCTGCGGACGCGAGCTTCTCTCCGGCACGGATCGATATGGTCCACAGGGGCCGACTTTCAGCAATGTCGGCAGCCGCAATCGTCGATCTGAGCATTCCAGTTCATGCGAACACAGGCGACTTCTGCGTTGGCGATTGGGTCTTGGTTGATCCAAAGGGCGAGCTAGTCCGGCGCTTAAACCGAAGGACGGTGCTGGAGCGACGGACGGCAGGTGGAAAAACGCCGCAGCTTTCAGCCGCCAACATTGACACGCTCTTCATCGTGACCTCGTGCGATGCGGACTTCAACGTGGCGCGGTTGGAACGGTATCTCGCTCTTGCAAATCAGGCCGGGACGACTCCGGTCCTTCTCTTGACCAAGGCCGACAGTGCTAGCGATGCGCCGAGATACAAGCAGGAGGCCGGGGTCCTGCAGCGAGAGCTGCCAGTCGTCGTTCTAAACCCTCGTCTGGCCGACGCTGCGGCGCTTCTGGCGCGCTGGTGCGGGCACGGCAAGACGGTTGCGCTGGTCGGCTCCTCTGGCGTCGGCAAGTCGACCTTAGTGAACACGCTTGTCGGTTCAGACCAAATTGCACCCCAGAAAACCGGAGAAATTCGAAGCCATGATTCCAAGGGGCGACACACCACCACGGCGCGCTCTATGCATCCTATTGCCGGTGGCGGATGGGTAGTAGACACGCCTGGAATGCGCACACTGCAGGTCAGTGAGGTCGGTTACGGCATCGAGAAGCTGTTCGCAGAGATAACCGAGCTTGCGCCTCGTTGCAGGTACCAAAACTGCACGCACGCTCACGAACCCGGCTGCGCCGTTCTAGCAGCTTTGGCCGAGGGATCGATTGACCCCGCGCGGCTGGCTCGCTGGCGTAAACTGTCGATAGAAAATCAAGGCAACGCGTCGGCGCAGGCTCGACCGCAAGGGAGCGGTAGCAAGTCCCGCTTCAAGAGAAGTCGTTGAGACACGCGAGCGTTGCACTCGGCTTCAATGCGGATAGGGCGTCCCAATGCGGGGCATGAACGACGCGATGTTCGTCCTCCTCAGAATTGAAGTGACAAACCCGCGCTGTCTTATGATCGATCCAGACAATTACGCGCCGATACTTTGATTTGCCAGACACTTTGGACGCCATGGCTTCGGTATTGTGCGTTGATTTCTAGGGTGGGCCTCGGCTGCTGAATCGCATTTCTTTCAGTCCGCAATATATTTTGTTGTAGCAATTGCGGGTCCAGCAAGCCCTGACGAATGGGTATGCGAAAAAGACTGGAAGGTCGCTAATGTTGGATTGGGACGACCTTCGCTTTTTCCTCGCGATCGCTCGTCACTCAAGCCTGTCCGCAGCAGCAAAGGAGCTGCACGTCGCTCAGTCGACTGTTGGACGGCGCCTTGCATCGCTTGAGGCCAGCCTAGGGGCCCGTCTTCTGAACCGAACGCCGGATGGATACGTTCCAACGCTCGCAGGAGACGAAATTCGCAAACAGGCCGAGCGCGTCGAGACGGAAGCTCTGGCATTGGAGCGACAGGTTGTTGGACGTGACAAGCGCCTTGCTGGCCTTGTTCGCATTACATGCGCCGAGACAATCGCTAGCAATCTGGTCGCGCCGTGCCTCGCTACACTTCACCTCCGGCAGCAAACGGCACGGCGATCGAAGTCTGGCATGACGCTCGACTGATAGGCACGATACCGCCTCGTGGGCCACGTGACCTGTTTGGAAGCCGGCTTTAAAGCGCGGGCCAACGTGCTCCGAAGCGACAAGGTTTAGATCGTGATGTTGGCATATGCCAATCATAAGCATGAACGAGGAGAGCAAAATACGACACTCCCGGTTTGCTCCAGCATCTATGGCGCTAATTTGGAGATGGCGTTCAGTGGTCTTGAACGCGTCTCTTGTTGACCCCGATTCTTCTGGCGGCGTCGTCTCCGCCTAGTTTACAAACGCATTTCTCCTAACTGACATTTGATGTCTACATTGTTGTTCCCCTCTCTCAGAACCCGGCTAGGAGTTGCAACGTGCGCGCCTACACGACCTCCGATATGCCGCATCAAAAAGGTCAATTGATATTTCCAAATCCCAGTCGTTCCTTCAATGAGAAGCAGGGGCGCATCACCTTCTGGGGCTATGACTCCGCCATCGAGATTATTGTCCACTTGGATAATAAAGCGATCCGCTTAATGGCGCCTGATGGGGCTCAGGACGAAAATACAATTCTTGCATTGTTTGACGTTAACCGGCAGCGCATCGAACAGGCAGCTGCTACAGCATATTTGCATCGGCCTCAGCGTTCTTTACATCTTTCGGTTGGCGATTTTGCTAGCCGTGGTTCGTGACGGAGATGGGCAGTTGCCGAAGTTCTCTAGCTGCAAAGTGTCATGGCGACCTTTTGCAAAGGTATAGTTTCTATGGCGCATCTATTCAGAATTGGTGAGACGGTAACGTGGTCAGGCGCTGAAATGCGAACGGTTCGAAGAGGCAGTACGATGACGGTTGTTCGTCAATTGCCGCCGCTAGAGGGCGATTTACAATATCGAGTGATGAGTGCAGGTGGTTTGCACGAGCATGTAGTCCGCGAAACCGACTTGTCTTCTTCGCCGCAAAGCGCGTCATTGCAAGACGCGGTCTTCAAGTCAGCGTCGCATTGAATTAGTGGATATGGATGGCTGGTCGATCCGCGCGGTCAATATTGAAAGCGAACGATATGAAGGTCTGCGAAAGTTCGCCGTGACCTTTTCTTTTCGAGCCAACAAAGTGGACGCTAGGATACAGCGTTTGGCCCGAAAGGTACGAACAGAACCAAGCGATAGCTCCTCATGCACGAGTACCACCCCGTGATCCTGCAGGTCCT
Organism: Beijerinckiaceae bacterium; assembly: GCA_965246795.1. Taxonomy (GTDB): domain Bacteria; phylum Pseudomonadota; class Alphaproteobacteria; order Rhizobiales; family Beijerinckiaceae; genus JAJXWB01. Next base: position 136,997 of record CBDFFN010000008.1, read on the forward strand.
ACGCTTGCCCCTTCGAGCGACGGTATAACGGTGCGTTAGACACGCAGCGTCTGAAGGGCCGCAAGTTTTGTGCAAGTCAGTGAACCGTCCTTTGGCCGTCAGGCTCGCCCTAGGCTGCCCGCTCGGTGGCGTGACTGGCGAAAATCGGCATCAGCGACGAGACGCCAAAGCTCTGATCAGACGCCGGCAATTGGCACTGCGCCGTCGAGATGTTGGTCGCTGTAGGCGACCACACCGGTGCCGATGCGCTGGAACGTGAGCGCGACGCGACTTCCCGCGACGTCGAGATCGCGAACTTCGAGTTGATCGACGCCGGGCGGAAGCCGCGGACGATCGATCCGCACGCCTGTGCGATGATGGATCGTCACGCCGAGGCACGCCTGCAACATCATGAAGGGAGCGCCTGACGCCCAAGCCTGCGGCATACAGGCAACTGGGTAGCCGACAGGCGCGTCGCCGCCGCCGTGGCGCGGGAATCCGCAAAACAATTCGGGAAGCCGCATGTCGAATTTGACGGCTGCGTCGAACAGATCGCCCATCAAACGCACAACGCCATCGCGCTCGCCGTAACGCGCCATGCCCGCGACTGCCATCGCAGTGTCGTGCGGCCACACCGAGCCGTTGTGGTAAGACATCGGATTGAAGCGCGCCTCACCCGTGGCGAGCGTGCGAATGCCGAAGCCATTAAGGAATTTCGGCGTCAGCATCTCGGCGATCGCGATACTGGCATGCTCAGTTGATGGCAGGCCTGCGTAGAGAATGTGCCCGACGTTCGATGCGCGCACTCGGCATGGCCGAGCTGCGCCGTCGATTGCCAGCGCATAGAAGCCCTTTTCCTCGACCCAGAAGGCATCTTCCGTCCGCTGGCGCAGGGCGGAGGCCTTATTATACCAGCCGCGCGCGCCTTCGGCATCGCCACGCTCCCCTGCAAGCGACGCCATCGCAAGATACGCGGCAAAGACGTAGCCCTGCACTTCGATCAGGGCGATCGGTCCTGCCGGATCCGACCCATCCGCGTGAAAAATCGAGTCGTTCGAATCCTTCCAGCCTTGGTTGGCGAGGCCGGTCTCGGCGCCGCGCGCATAATCGACGAAGCCGTCACCATTTGAATCGCCGTCAGTTTCGATCCAGCGCATCGCCGCCTCGAGGTTCGGCCAAAGTTGATCGATGAAGGCGAAGTCGCCCGTTCGATCGGCGTATGCGCCTGCGAGCATCACGAAGAGAGGCGTGGAGTCGACGCCTCCGTAGTAGAGACCGAACGGCACCTCGCCTAATCCGGCCATTTCGCCAGCGCGGGTCTCGTGCATGATCTTGCCGGGCGCCGCGTCGCGGAAGGCGGAATAGTCGGTCGCCTGATGGCTGGCGAGATAACCGAGCACGCCGCGCGCAAGCGTCGAATCGAGCCACAGCATCTGCATCGCGGTGATGATTCCATCGCGACCGAATGGCGTCGAGAACCAGGGAATGCCCGCGCAGGGATAGGGCCCGGTCGAAAACTGCGTTGTCAGAAGCGCAAGATCAGCCCGCCCCTTTTCCATCCAGTTGTAGAACACCGGGTTGGAGCAGCGCACTCGCGCGCCTGTTCGCAACACATGACGCATCGTCGCGCGATCATGGGCGCAGGCAGCGCGATAGCGGGCGCGAGAGGGATGTACGTCGATAGGGTCCGTCCGGACTTCGAGATAGACGGAACGGACCTCTTCGCGCGCCAGCGTGATCCAGAATTGCGCGCTGTCGCCCGTAAGTCGGTCGGGTTGTTGCGAAAAGGAGAGAACGGCACGCCGCTCGACATCGTCGCGCCCGGTGTAGCTCAGAGTTACGTGGTTTAACGCGATCTCCGGCGCTCGCGCCGTTCCGCGCACTGGACGCGACATGCCCCGCACTTCGAAAATGTCGCGAAAGTCGGCGGCAAACCTCAGTTCGAGCGGGACGACTGTTGGAAGTGCGGCAAAGTTCGTCAGCGTGATGCGCTCGTAGAGACACCCTTCGTGGATGAGTCTCTGACGCTCCAGGTGGATGACGCCCTCCGGCAACGACTGTTCGCCGAGTGGCGGCAGTGGCCGGTTCGTCGAATGCGAAGTGAAGAGGACGTTGTCCCGGCTCAAGTGCGCCGCCAGCAGCGATGGACCCTTCCCGCCTAGCGACAGCGTCAAACGCGATAGGATGCGGGTGTCGTTGTGGAACAGGCCATCGCCATCGCCGACAATGTCGCCGCGCGAATCCGCCACTACAAACGTGTCGGCGTTCTTCAATGCATAGAGTCGGGCAGGGACGCGTGGTTCGCCGCTCGATCCCTCGCCAACGTGCGCTTCGAGAGCGCCGATGGTCGATGTGCCAGCCTCGTGCGAATGGTCGCGGGGCTGCATCTCGGTGAGAATCATGGCTCGCCTTTGGAAGCGAGGGTTGTTTCGGACAATCGCGGTCCGTGCAAGCGTGGCATCCCGGTCTAGATCACGGCGTCGACCCGCTAGTTGGACAACCCGAGCACGCTCGTCTGGGCGATCGTCGTCGTGCTCACCTTCTGCTCAAGACGAGTGGGTGTCTCGGACAACGCTTCTCGGGCAAGCAAACCGCGATAGATTTTCACGTAATCCTGCGCCATGCGGCGCGCCGTGAAATCGGCGTCGAATGCGGCACGCACTCGGCGTCTGTCGAACCGGATGACCTCGTGGACTCCGTCCTTCGCTTCGGCCATCGAATGCACGATGCGCCCCGTGATCCCGTTGCGGAGAACTTCGCGTACGGATCCGTTGTCAAAGGCAAGCACTGGCGTGCCGCAGGCCATGGCCTCGATCATCACGAGGCCAAAGGGTTCTGGCCAATCGATCGGAAACAGGAGAGCAAGCGCGTTGCCGAGAAAGTCCGCTTTCTGATGTTCAGCAATCTCGCCGACGAACTCGACATCGGCACCCTGCATCATCGGCTCGATGACGGTCTTCCAGTATTCCGCATCGACCTTATCGACCTTCGCAGCGATCTTCAGCGGCAGTCCTGCCGCCTTCGCGATCTCTATCGCGCGGTCGGGCCGCTTCTCCGGCGATATCCGGCCAAGAAAGGCGAGATAGCCGCCCTGCGGCGCGAATGTCGGCTTATGCGCTCCGGCGGGCAGCCCATGCATGATGGTCGAAACAAAATTTGCGTCGGGAATAGGAGCCCGCTGGCTGTCGGAAATCGAGACGAGCGGCATCTCCGTAAAGGCGTAATAAAGCGCCTTCATGTCGGCCAGATCCTGCCGGCCATGCAAGGTGGTCACGGTGCGGTTTGGGCATTCCGCAAACAGCGGGAAGTGAACAGCGTCGATATGGAAATGCAGGATGTCGAAATCTTTGGCCCTGCGTCTCACACGGTCCAGCATGATCATATAATGTGGGACCCAGTCGCGGACAGTCGGATTGAGCCGTAACGCTTCTGTCGAGCACGGAACCAGCTTGGCGGACGTTATCGAATCGCCGCTCGCGAAGAGCGTGACGTCATGCCCCTGCTTCGTCAGTTCCTCGCAAAGCCAGGATACGATCCGTTCGGTCCCCCCATAGAGGCGTGGAGGGACGCTTTCCATCAGTGGCGCGATCTGGGCAATTTTCATCGTGACGGTCTAACATGGATGGCTCTTTCGCACTGCACAACGAATCGCCAAGGTCATTGCGGTTCACGGGCACCTGATGGGTGATGCACAAAGAAAATCTTGATACGCCTCGCGTGAGAATCTCTTTTTGATCAATTACGAAGTGGTTTTAATCCCTTGGGGGACTGGCTTAATCCGCAAAACGGGCGTGATGATGAAACCCAGCAACAAGCTTTCCAGCCGTACAAGTTGTCGTTGTCAACACGAGGCCTCGAAACAATGACTTGTCCATGATCGCATAGCCGATCTGCAAAATTCGTTGCGGACGGATGCGGCGCGTTCGGGCTGAGATCGTTTAAAAGAATTCTAGCGTCTTAAGGCAGCTGGCCTTCTCCAAACCTTAAGCACGTCGGTCCCGGCTGGACCTTGTTCAGTACGGGCGTTTAATCGCTGATGCGACGCTAACTTATTTGAGCTTGTCGAACGCGAACCTGGGCGCAATCGCAAGTTGTTCTTTCGTTATAGTCGATGTAAACCGCGCTTCGCTGCCAGCTTTGATTTGATTTACTGGCACAGCGACGGATTTCTCGCCGATCCCGAGGAAGCCGCCCACGGATAAGATAACGGCCGTTGCGGTGCCATGATCAAGATCAATCAGGACATCTTCGATCTCCCCGATCGCGATGTCACCCTGAAAGACTTTTGCGCCGACAAATCTTGTGGCGCGGGCACTTCTCGCAAGCGACGTGGAATCGACCCCGACGAATTGCGCAGGCTTCGTCACGCTGTCGGCAGGCGCCTGTGCGTAAGCAGGCGCGGCTGTAAGGACAGAAAGGCAGCCGACAACTGCTGCGAACTTGAGGATAGTCATGACCGGTCTTCCTTAAGGTTTAAGCCAGCGCGACGTCCAAGTGCACAGGATTGTGCAATGTGTTCGCGACGGGAGACCAGAGCGTTGCGTGAGCAATGAGCGCCTCAAGAACGTCGCGCGGTGCCTCTGCTTCGAGGTGAACGGAGACGCTGATCGTCTCAAAACCAATTGCTTTCGGACTTAGATCGCCAGCGCCCCAAACGGCAGTAGTATTGATGTCGGCTTCGATTTCGACTTCAAGACTGCGAATTGGGATGTTTCTTGCGACGGCATTGGCATGAATGCCCACGGCGAGACATGATCCAAGGGCCGCTAGCAAGGCTTCAGATGCGTTCGGTGCAAGCGCTTCCGCGAGGAGACCCTCGGGTTCCTCTTCCATGACCTTCTGAGGCGGCAGATCACGGATATAATTGAGCTGACGGAAGCGACCTTCGGCGACAGTGCGACACCGCAGCGTGCGGATATTTGCCGGGTCCGCTCTGCCCTTTGCGATGAGCGTGTCGATTTCGTGCTTTTCGATTTTAGACGAAGAGCCTTCGCCGATCTGCGAGCTTACCATTGCTTAAATCCCATCTCGCACTGCGCCCCGTGCTTGGAGAATCTAACGCCCGAGGGCAGCAAGACGAATGCGTGCCGCTATTGCGATGTAGGTACGGATCGATTGATTCACACACGCCGAAACCGGTGAGCGCAAATGCGAAAACGCCTAGGTCGCCTCGGAGCGCGTTATCATAGATCGATCGCTAGTCTGCGATGCAGGCCTACTAGTGAGACAAAAGACAGCAGCGCTTAGGCTGCATCAAAACGTCTTCCGTAACCCCGCCCAACGCCCATTCTCGAAGGCGATTGTGTCCATATGCGCCCGCAACCAGAAGGTCAGCTTCTTGTTCATGAAGAAAGTCTTCGAGAACTTCGGAGTCGATTTTGCGCGATGAAGTGACGAGGCCTTCCGATATGACCCTCTGGCGGGCGAGCCATGCAACGACGTCATCGACACGCTTACGGGCAGCCGTCGTCTCCTCTTCGGCTGCGATTTCAATGACGGTCACGTGACCGGCCATTTGCAATAGCGGCAGCGCGTCTGTTACGGCCCGCCTCGCTTCCCGCCTGTCTATCCCGCAGATGCCAAACCGTTCATTTCTAATTCCGGTGATTTGACTCGCGAACAGATCGGCAAGTTGATCGAAATAGAAATCAATAACGCTTATTGAACTTACTCTTTAGCCTGGCAACCGTCAGCCTGAAGCCTCGTGCCACTCACCAAGGCCAGCCGGCCGACCTATCGAAACGCGTAAAAACCGTATTCCGGTCGCTATTTGCTGCCAGTATCACGATGTCGTTCGTGACGATCAAGAACCCCTGACGGATTGGATGTCTCCGCATGACGGCCAAAGTCGTAGCCCCCGCCAATAAGCCTGTGACAATCGAGCATTTGCGGGAAGGCGTGTGCCGGTGGCCTATGAGCGATAATCCGGCTTTGTCCGACTTTCTGTACTGTGGCGATGCGGTCGTCGGTAAAGGGGCATACTGCCGCTGTCACGCGACTATGGCGTACCATCCAGCGCGGCGCTGAAATTTATTAACCTCGTCAGACTCGCGCCAAATTCGTGCGGCCATGATGACGTCAGCACCAACTATAACGGCAGAGTGGTCACCGTCGTTTGATCTTACATATATTGAACGCCGCTCAAGATGCTGGCCGTCGCGGCCGGTACCTGCAGGGGGTCCTAAGTCGTATGTCAGGCGACGGCGATTAGCGCTTCTAAAATATCACAGGCGACCTCAAACCGCGCCAATGAACGTCTCTCCCTATCTATTAGGATAGTAGGCGCGTCCTCATCTGCATGACGCACTTTCCCCAGATGTCGCCACAAAGTCAGCCAACGGTTCGTGGCTTGTGGTGGCGATGTCGCCTGGCCAGATCGAGGAACGTGTCCAGAATGGATTCTCAGTGAGAGAAGATGCGGATCGCTGAATCGAACGTGACGTGCCAGCATGGCTTCTAGCGCATCAGAGATGTTCGACCGGTCGAAAATTCGGCCAATCGCTTTAGAGGAGTTGCGCTCCGCAAGACATTCTATGTCGCGATCGGGCCGTTGAAGGAGCATGACGAAAATGGCACCGATCGTGAGACCGGAGCCATCGTCCCCCACGTCCGACCGCTGGCGCGCCCCTCAACGAGCCATCAATCGAATTATACAGCAGCATCAGGTGTGAAGGGAACTGTCAGAGATCGCCTTTCGTCGCCGCATCGCTAACTAACTCACCGAGCAACATGCGAGCAACAATGCGTGGCGACGTAGACCCAAGCTGCGTGCTATTCATCCCGTACGGGCAGCTCAAATTAATCACCGTCGCGTCGACAAGAAACGTTCCCGTAAACGTTCGCCCGGCGTGCTGATATTCGACCGTCTCTCCTACCGGAGTTTTGGTCATAGCAGACGGCTTTCGATTTGCGCCGGCCGGATGGGTATCACGTTCGCAGAGCGCGGCGCGGGGACAAACAGCCGTTCGGAATGGATGACGACTCCATCCGTCGAGACCACATCTCCTTCGACTGCAACGAGACTGCCAAAATCGGGGTGACGTCCGACCGTCGTTATCAACGATCCGATCCGCAACTGCTGAAACTCTACAAGTTCTTCGTGGACAATCGCCCACGCGTCTAAGCGGATCGTCTGACTATGCATGATCGCGTCCTTGGTCGTCGATAGCAGAGCGCGCAATTCTCGACATTAGCAATGGGCGGTGGGGCGAGCCGATCAATCGTCTCGATCGTTGCTCGCTGTATCGTTCGTCTTTATCGCTGACGCGCACTTAGAAAACCAAAGCTCAATTGACGTCGAAGATTGAAAAGCGCCGTGGTCGTCGTAGATGTTCGCGGCGGTGGAGCTATCATGCGTTGAAAGATAGCCGTCGCGGTTGTGATCTCTGGAATCCCGGTGGTCACCGCAGACGCGCAGTCAATTGCTGAACGATGTCGTCGTCTCGCCGAAGAAGGCGGGATACCGTATCTCACCTGCCTTGACGCCGTTGCAGGCAGCACTTCCGACATCAAAGATGTGCAAGAGGCGCGTGCCGAGGCTTTCCGGCTTCACGGCGCTAGAGAACGTATGCGCAAGTGACGATGTAGGTTCGTGTTCGGTGCTGACGAAATTCAGCGCGTTACGGTCTGGACAACTAAAACCTATGTACGGTGTACGGCCGCCGTACTATGAGCTGCTTGATGCAGCCATTTATCGCCGTCCTGGGGCAGTTTTTTGACAGCGTTGACCCATAAGGCGATGGCGCCCGACGGGTCCGGCTTGCACACGGTGCGCGTCACCTAGCCTGCATCGTTGTCGCTTGAGAGGAAAGTCGATCCTCGCCCATGCCGCCCGATGAGAGGATCTGGCAATACCCTTTGTTTGACGTGCTTGCCCGGAATTAGACGATATGCCCAATGCGTCCGAGGCCATGGCGGGCCGCCGCGACGCGTTAGCTGCAGCGAAGCTTGCGCATGCCGAAGGGGCCGTATTTGACCTTTTGGTAGCAATCTGAAGCTTGAACGGGGGCTCAACGTAGATCTGTAGAGGGCGATGGGCGAACCCAGGCGTCATCTTGCGGAAAAAAGTTCGTTGCCAGGTCCTCTCCCTCCGCCACTGAATGAGCAGATAGAAACGGCCGGCCGGCCGTTTCTCTTGTTTCAGTCCATGCGCGGCGCTCCCCAGAGTCGCTGCGAACGAGCGCTTGGCGCGAAGATGATCATGCCGTTCGGGCTAAGGCTAAAGGGCTGCAACCTGCTTCCGCTATCTTGGAAAAGTTGCATTGAAGCAAGGCTCGATGCGCCAACGAAATTCTCGGATTGAACCTCGCGTGATGCCGGCAGTCGAATTCAAGTCACCATCTGAATTTGGTCGTGCGTCATGACGTCAATACTCCTGTCTGCATTGGCGGTGGGCCACTGCAATGCTAACGCCTCCGGCGGCGCATGGAGGCCGCGTTGTTTTGGAAAACAGTCCGTTTGCTCGTAAAAGAAATCGAACCGCGCGAAGTGCAAATCTTGATGGCAAACGGCCCGGACAGCATTTTTGGCGAAACGCTGGCGGAGATGACGTTCGGCGAAATCGCAAGCGCGTCATCGAGAGGCGCGGTCGTTCTCATGGGGACGGGCGTAATCGAGCAGCATGGTCCGCATCTGCCTGTCGCGACGGACGTCTATCTTCCGCAAGCGATCCTGCGTCGCGTGCGTCGAATGCTGCAAGAACATGCGATCGAGAGTTTGATCGCGCCACCGTTTTACTGGGGCGTCAATGAAGTCTCGGCGTCCTTTCCGGGGACGTTCGAGATCAGGCCTTCCGTCATGATCGACCTGATCGCAGATGTCATGACCAGTCTGCGGAAGGACGGATTCATGCATCTCTTCTGCATTTCGGGCCACGGCGACGCGGTGCACAACCGGACACTTCTCGAAGCAATCGGCGCGGGCCGGGCCGCCTCGGGCATGACAGGTTATTTTGTTGCTTCGCGAGACTTGTTCGCTCGTCTGGACATCGGCGAACTGCCTCCCCACGCGCTGGGTTACGAGGGTACGTCAAGTCCGTCGAAGTTTCTCGATATTCATGCCGGGGAGATCGAAACGTCGGCGATGCTGGCTGAGTGGCCAGATCTCGTTCGACGCGAGGTTCTCGGCTCGTTGCAGTCGACCGACTACGAGCTCGCCGATCTTCTCGAATGGCGTCGTGGCCGCGAACATATGCGCGCCAAGACGCCGCACGGCTATTTCGGTGATCCCGCCAGCGCCACGGCAGCCTTCGGCACGGCTTACCTCGACGATCAGGCCCGGCGCGTCGCAACGGCGATTTTGGGCGCGATGAACAATTGAAGCGGCCTCAGGCGGCGGCTTCTTTTTTCTTTGCTTTGGCAAGCTTCGTCGCATGCGTAAGCGCCAGCTTGGCAGCGTGATGGATGTGCTTTTCCAATAGGGTCGTCGCGCGATCTGCGTCTCGTGCGATCGCTGCGTTCAGGATCGCTGCATGCTCCTGCGTGATGGAACGCGAAATCGTGGGATAGGCGATGTAGGCGCGTCTGTAACGCTCGCCATGCTGGATGAGAAGTTCGCAGAAACGCAGGAGCCACGGCGAACCGCATGCGCTGTAAAGCGCGAAGTGAAATGCACGGTGCTGCTCTTCCCACAGATCGGCTGCCTCGCGGGAATCCATATCGTTGCGGGATTCGGTTGCCTTTAGACGATGTAGAGCTGCGATCGCGCTCGCTTCCCATTCCATATCGCCGGCGGCGATCGAGCGACGCAGCGCCTCGCATTCGAGACGCGCGCGCCAATCGACGATGTCCTTGAGACCGGCCTCCGTAAGTTCCGCAACGCGAAACCCCTTTTGCCCGTCGGAGCGGACCAGACCATCACTGACGAGCTGAAAGAGTGCTTCACGGATCGGGCTTGTGCCGACGCCATAACGCTTCTTTAAATCTTCGGATTTCACGCGCTGACCGGGCGTGAATGTGCCGGAGATGATGTCGCGGCGAAGCCGCAGCAGCGTCTCCTCCGTCAGCGTCTTCGGCGCGAACTCCACTTTCTTCGCGGCCACAATGCTACCGAAGATCCCCACGTCGAGCCCCTCTCGTCCCACGGTCCGAATCAGTTTGCCAGCCGGGGCATCAATCTGACCGCATTGCCGCGTTCGATCATCATGCGTTGATCGGCATCCATATTGAATTTCGCGAGACCCGCGACCGTCCCCGACATGGCCTCTTCCGGTGCATGGGGATAATCGCTTGCGAAGAGGATGCGATCGGCCGTTGTCAATTGCATCAAAGCCGACAGCGCCATCGGCGTTGCCGACAATGCGACGTCGAAATGCAAGCGACGCAACTCACCAAGCACACCGTCCGGAACCTGTGCGCGAAGATCGGGCCTTCGCTCCAATCGCGCGAGACGCTCGCCAAGGACCTGAATTCCGCCCCCCGCATGCGAGAAGATGTAACGAACATTGCGCGTGCGTGCGAATGTTCCTGAAAACAGAAGATTGGCGATGGCGCGCACGGTCGCGAAAGGAAATTCGAGCGACGCCGGCGGCAACCCGAGAAGTGCGGCGCCGGGCGACTCGTCGGGATGCACATAAACGACGGCTTGTTTTTGCTCCAGCGTTTCGAATACTGGCGCGAATACGGGATCGCCGAGATAACGATCACCGTAATTCGTCATCAGGCAGATGCCATCCGGCTGAAGGTGGTCGAACGCATAGTCCAGCTCCTTCAAACTTGCATCGACATCGGGCAGAGGCAGGCTCGCGAACTGACCAAAGCGCTGCGGATGACGCTGGACGACGGCTGCCGCATCCTCGTTACAGAGTCGGCAGAGACCGGCCGGATCGGCGACCGGAAAGCCCGGCGCGGAAATCGAGAGAATGGCGGTCGCGATTCCGTGTCGATCCATCGCAGCCATCGAGATTTCCGGCGACCAGTCCGGACAGCGGCCGGAAACAAGCGTGCGTGCGATCGCGCTCTCGCCGACGTCCGCGACATATCGCTTCGGCAGGAAGTGATGCTGCGTGTCGATCCGGAACGGCTGGTCCATTCAATTTCCCATGACCTCGTTCTAAGCGAGATAGCAGAAAAATTCGGCAAAAGCGTATAAATCCGAAATTTTAGTGGTTAAACTCGACGGGCATTGTGACGAGGAGCCGCTATGACTGTGCTTGCTGGCCCGCGCTTCAACCGAAGGCGGATTCTCGGATCCTCGGCACTGCTGAGCCTCAGCGCTTTGCCGATGCGTGCAGCCGAGGGCGCGCCCGATATGATCCTGCTCGGCAAAGTCGCGACCTTCACGCCGGACGATCGCATCGTCGGGGCTATCGCCATTCGCGACGGAATGATCGTCGCCACCGGTGGTCGTGACGAGGTCCTCGCGAAACGCGGGCCTGCGACCGTCGTCGAAGACCTCGGGAGTGCATCGATCATCCCCGGCTTCAACGATGCGCATGCTCATCTTGAACGCGAGGGGCTCAAGACACTGCGGCCTTCGCTTGTCGGCGTGTCGACCATTCCCGCCCTGCTTGCGCGCATCGCCGCACTGGTCGCGAAGGCGGGTGAGGGCAAGTGGGTCGTTACAATGCCGCTCGGCGAGCCGCCGTTCTATCAGAACGGCTTCGGTCAAATCGCCGAAAACCGCATGCCGACCCTCGCGGAACTCGACAGCGTGTCACCGCAAAATCCCGTCTATATCTCCGCGCCCTTCGGCTATTGGGGCGCGCCGCCGACCTACGGAATGCTCAACAGCGCTGGACTGCGCCTGAACAATATCGGTCGCGATACCGTGCCTCGCGTGAACGGCATCGAGATCGTCAAGGACGCGGCAGGCGCGCCGACGGGCGTTCTGGTGAACCGTACTCTTTCGCCGGCTCTCGAATTCGAATTGCTGCCGGCGGTCCCGCGCTTTGCCTTCGCGGACAGACTGGATGCATTGCGCCAATCGATCGCGCTCTACCACGCCTGCGGCACGACGAGCGTTTACGAAGGTCACGGCGAAGCGCCAGAATCCATCGCCGTCTATCGGCGGCTGTGGGAGCGCGGCGAACTCACGATGCGAAGCAGCCTCGTGGTCAGTCCGACCTGGGCGAACCTCGCGGAAGCGGAACGCGCCATACGCGATTGGCTTGTATCTGCGCGCGGGCGCGGCATCGGCGATCCGATGCTGCGGATTTCCGGGATTTATGTGCAGTACGGCGGCAACCGCAGGTTGCGGCGCTTTCGCGAGAGCGTCTGCCCGACACGGGCTGGTCGGGGCAGGTCGAGACTGCCACGACGCCCGGCGACTTCGAGGAAATTTGTCTTCTCGCCGCGCGCTACGATCTGCGGCTGCACACGATCGCGTCCGACAACATCAAGCCTGTTCTGGCCACTCTTGCGCGCGTGAACGAACGCATGTCGATCGCCGGCCGCCGCTGGGTCGTGGAACATGTCGGCCCTGCGAGCGCCGAAGACCTCGCGATGCTCAAGCGCCTCGATGTCGGTGTGACGCTGATCCCGACGACGTTCCTCTACATGGGCGGAAAGCGCTTTGGATCGCTGCCACCAGAACAGGCCGCACTTTTGTCTCCGGCAAAGCAGTTGATGGAGCTTGGAGTGCCCGTCGCAGCCGGCACCGACAACATTCCCTACACACCGGCGTTCACATTGTGGTCGATGGTGACGCGACAAGAATGGCAAACGGGGCGCGTCGTCGGACCGGAAGGCCGGCTGACGAATGCGCAGGCCATCCGCGCGATGAGCACGACAGGCGCATGGTTCACATTCGAAGAAGATGTGAAGGGACAGATCGCGCCCGGCTTCTATGCCGATCTCGCGATCTTCTTATCCGATCCGCTGACTGCGGCGCCGGACGATCTGCGTCGCATGACGCCGGTCGCGACGATCGTCGCGGGCAAGACCGTTCACGGCACGCTGCCCGGTTGATGATTTGAGAAAGAGCAGCGTCAGTTCACGCTGCCCTCATGTGCTTCAGACGAACTGGACAGTGAGACCGCCGAGCGGCCCGAAGTCGGCATGCAGCGTGTCGCCCTTGTCGGCCCAGACTGGCCGCGTGAACGAGCCGGACAACATTAAATGTCCGGGTTCGAGCACGGTCCCGAAGGGCGCAACCTTGTTGGCGAGCCATGCAATGCCATTTGCAGGATGCCCGAGCACGCCGGCCGCAAGGCCCGTCTCTTCGATCTCGGAATTGCGGTAGAAAATCGCACCGACCCAGCGAAGGTCGATATCGTGAGGCTTCACCGGCCGTCCGCCGAGAATGATGCCGGCGGCGGCACCATTGTCGGCGACCGTGTCGAAAATCTTGCGCGGGTTCTGCACGCGCGCATCGATGATCTCGATCGCGGGCACGACATATTCGGTGGCGCGCAGAACATCGAGCAGATTGACGCCCGGTCCCTTGAGCGGCTTGCCGAGAACGAACGCAAGTTCGGGTTCGACACGCGGCACGCAATAATCCGCGTGCTTAACTTTGGCGCCGTCCTGCACGATCATGTCGTCGAGCAGGTGTCCGTAGTCCGGCTCGTCGATCTGCGACGACTGCTGCATCGCTTTCGATGTCAGGCCGATCTTGTGGCCGATGAGTTTGCGACCACTCGCGATTTTGCGACGCGTCACCTCGCTCTGGATCCAGTAGGAATCCTCGATTTCGATATGCGGATAGGTCTTGGAAAGCTGAACGACAGGCGTGCGGGTCCGCTCTGCTTCGAGAAGCGCCTCGACGGACATGTTTCGTTCAAGTTCTGACAGCATCGATCGTCTCTTTGAGTTGTTGTACCGCGATCAGAGCTTTACGCAGACGTTGCGCAGCTCCGTGTAGAATTCCATCGAATGGACGCCACCTTCGCGTCCGATGCCGGACTGCTTCGAACCGCCGAACGGGGTGCGCAAGTCACGCAGGAACCAGGAGTTGACCCAAACGATGCCGACTTCGATCGCCGCCGCGACACGATGCGCGCGCGCGAGGTCGCGTGTCCAGATCGCGGTGGCAAGTCCGTAGGGACTGTCGTTGACCTTGTCGATCACCTGATCTTCCGCATCGAATGGCGTGATGTGACAGCACGGCCCAAAAATCTCCTCCGTCAGCACCATGGAATCATCCGGGAGACCCGTCCAGATCGTCGGCTGCACGTATGAACCGCCGCCGAGCGGTCCGTTGAGATCAGGAATGCCGCCGCCGGTCACAAGCGTCGCGCCGTCGGTCTTCGCACGATCGTAATAGGAGAGGACCTTGCGGCGATGCTCTTCCGAGATCAGCGGGCCGAGGCTCGTCCCTTTGTCGAAGGGATCGGCGATCTTCAGCCCTTCCGCAGTCTTGCGAAGCTGATCGACGAAGCGCTCGAAGATCGGCCGCTCGACATAAACCCGCTCCGTGCCGAGGCAGACCTGGCCGCAATTCGCGAAGGCGGAGCGCATCGTTCCTTCGATCGCCGCGTCGATATCGCAGTCGGCAAAAACGACAGCGGCATTCTTGCCGCCAAGTTCCAGCGACACCGGCCGCACGCCATTCGCTGCCGCTTTCATAATCGCGGTGCCCGTGCGCGTCTCGCCCGTGAAGGTGATGCCGTTCACGCCGGGGTGGTTTGTGAGATATTCGCCCGTACTGTCCGGGCCGAAGCCGTTGACGACATTGTACACGCCCGGCGGAATGCCGGCTTGCTGCATGACTTCGCCCAAAAGCGTCGCCGTCGTCGGCGTCTCTTCCGACGGCTTCACGACAACGGTGTTGCCACAGGCGAGCGCCGGCGCGACCTTCCATGTCATCAGCAGCAGCGGTAGGTTCCACGGGCAGACGACGGCGATGACGCCGCGCGGCACACGTAGCGCGTAGTTCAGGGCGCCGCGGCCATCCGGTGTCGCCATGCGGAACGTCTCCGTCGAAAGCGTGAGCACCTGATCTGCAAAAATGTTGAAGTTCGCCGCGCCGCGCGGAATGTCGATATGCGACGCAAGGCTGACCGGTTTGCCGGTATCCAGCACTTCGGCCTGCAGGAACTCGTCGAAGCGGCGCATGATACCGTCCGCGACCTTCCGCAAAAGCGTTGCGCGCTCCTGCTCCGTCGTCTTGCCCCACGGACCTTTCATGGCCTTGCGAGCAGCTGCGACCGCGGCGTCCACGGTCGATGCATCCGCTTCGTCGACCGTCGAAATCACTTCGCCCGTCGCGGGAAACCGATTTTCGAACGTACGGCCGGATGCCGTCACATATTGCCCATCGACGAAATTGCGCAGATGCGCACGGGTCGACCGCGCTTGCCCGAGATTTGCCAGGCTCATTATTCTCTCCGAGGGATGTTCGTGATGGCTCAGGCCGAAGCAGACGCGCTCGTCGCCGGAGCTTTCCAGTGCGTCCGCAGTTCGTCGGCGGTGATCACATCACCGAACAGGAAACGCACATTCGTGAGCGTTGCCTCGTGAAGTGGAGGCGTATGCGATCCGACAGCGTCCGAAACGACCACGACATCGAAACCATCGCTGTGTGCTTCGCGCAGGGTCGATTCCACGCACACGTTGGTCTGGACGCCACAGAACACCAGCGTTTCGATGCCAAGCGCACGTAGCTGGCGGCCGAAATCCGGATTGCTGAACCCGGAATAGGTGTGCTTCTCGATGACAGGTTCGCCATCGGTCGGACGCACCCCGAAAAAGTCCGCGCCCCACGTGTCTTTCGCACAGCAGATCGCCTTGATGCCGATGCGGCGTTTCTGGGCGATCATTGAGGGCGGCAGCAGATCGTCTTCGTAGCGGGCGATGAGCCAAAGCACGGGGATGCCGCGATTGCGCGCCGCGGCGAGTACCTGTTCGATAGGCTCGATGACCTTCGCAAGCGGCGACACGTCCTTGCCGATCGCCGTCGTGATGTAGCCGCCCGGCGCACAGAAATCGTTTTGCATGTCGACGACGACAACGGCCGCGCGCGCATTCAGGCGCCCCGATACATCGTCACGCACCGAACCGTTGGCAAACGGCTCCGTTGCACCCGTCACTGGAACGTCGACCATACAGTCGCGCCAATGCCGCAGCGCATCTCTTCCGAGGCGACATAGAAGGACGTCTTCCCGCCAGTCCCGCCCGCGGCCGCCATCGCGACCATCCAGGCGAGAAGTTCGGTGGTGCCGCCGCCGCCCGCGTCGTTCATGCGCTCGATCGTCGCTTCGCGCACCACGCGATCGGGATCGCTCTCCTCCATGAGCTCGAGGAACCAGCGGTCGAACTTCGCGTCCATCGTGAAGTAACGGGGGCCGCCGGGTTCATGGGACAGGCCACCTGTGCCCATCAATCCGACGCGCAGACCCGCGGGCAGCACATCGCGTACAATGCGGCGCAACTCGCGGCCGAAGCGTATGCATTCCGCAGGTTCCGGCACCGGCGGATTGATGCAGTTCATGTGGATCGGCAGAATCGGAATGTCGTAGCCGAGATACCAGAGCGGCACCGACCAGTTGTCGTCGAACAGCAAATGCTCGCCGCGATCCGCCTTGAAGCCGCTCTTGACGATTTCGCGCGCCAGAACTTCCGACACGTCGGGACGGCCGCGGACATGATAGCCCGGCTGCTTCAGCCATGCCTTGAAGAATTCCGCGGGACCATCCCACTCGGCGGCGCAATCGACGCGCCAGTTCGGTGGATTCTTTAAAGGAAGGTTCAGAAGGTGATCGTTGCCGACGCCGATGATGACATCCGGCTTGGCATCTCGCATGACGCGGCCGATTTCTTTGTAACCCGCTTCGATCGCGTCCCGATCCTTCTGCGGGCACGCCTCGATCCAGCCCGTGACACCCGGCGCATGGGCCATGCCCATAATGCAGACGAACTCGCCCATTCAAAACGCTCCCGGCATGTCAGTCCCGATTGTTTTTGTGCTCTACGATCTCGCTGCCGAACGACTTCCGGTAAGCAAGTGCGGCCGCGCTTGTCGTCGTGTTTCCGGCAGCACCGTGAAACAGGCGCGTGACCTGTGGAAGAAAGTAGGGATGGACGCCAAGCTGCCCGAGCTTGCGGACATCGACGGCACGGAAGGCTGCCTTCTCTTCTTCACCGAGGCCGTATTGAGTCATCAGAGACTCCAGACGTTCCTTAAAACGCGGCCACACGGAATTGTCGCGGCGGATTTCGAAGATCATGCGGTTCGATGGGAGATCGGCATCGAAGGCATTCGCCGAGCCTTGTGAAGCCGCAGCTTCGTCAGCCATCACATCACTCCTGATTTTCGAAATTAAAGCCGTCTGTCGATATTAATAACCGATCGACGAATGCGTTTCAAGCGCAGTCTGCGCGAACGTTGAGCATGATCTCGGCATAATATTTTGTCCAAAAAACTATGGATTTCCGAAATTATCTTCCGTATGGTCCCTGTGATGAAGATCATGACGATCGTCTGTTTGCGTGCGAAAGCGCATAAAAAGATCGCGGTGGCGGCACTGGAATTGCTTTGCCGGCCGAACATCCATCTTCGTCTGATCCGGGAGCTTCGTCCATGAAGACAGCCGTTCGTACGTGCATGATCGCAGCCTGCATTGCCGCCAGCGCTGCTCATGCGGAGATCCCGGGAAACCGTCTCAAGGTCGGCGTGTTGAGCGACTTCTCCGGCCCTTTCGCCGATCAAGCCGGCAACGGCTCGTTGCTTGCCGCGCAGATGGCGGCAGAGGATTTTGCGAAAGAGGCCGGAAATCTCAAGGTCGAAATTATTTCCGCTGATCATTTGAACAAGCCGGACGTCGGCTCGGCGATTGCGCGACGTTGGGTCGACGAGGATGGTGTCACAGCAATTGTCGACATGCCGAACTCGGGCGTCGGACTCGCCGTCAACAACATCATGAAAGACAAGAACCGCACGCTTATGGCGTCGGGAACGGCGACATCCGACCTTACCGGCAAGTTCTGCCAGCCGACGACCGTGCAGTGGGCTTTGGACACCTGGGCGCTTGGAAATGCGATGGGTCGCGCGGTGACGGAGCGCAGCGGCAAAGCCTGGTATTTCATAAGCTTCGATTATGCGCTCGGCAAAGCGCTCGTACGCGATACATCCGAGGCGATCGAGAAGGCCGGCGGAAAAGTTCTCGGCGCGGTTTCGCATCCGCTCGGGACAGCAGATTTCAGCTCGTATCTCCTTCAGGCGCAAGGGTCCGGCGCGGACGTCATTGCGCTCGGCGATACCGGAACCGATGCCATCAACGCTACTAAACAAGTGTCCGAGTTTCAGATTCTCGGCAAGGACAAGCGTCTCGCTGCGCTCTTCATGCAGATTACCGATATCGATGCGCTCGGCCTCAAGGCCGCAAAGGGCCTCGTTCTCAGCGAGCCCTTCTATTGGGATTTGAACGGCAGCACGCGCGCATGGAGCAAGCGGTTCGGCGACCGCTTCAACGGCCGCATGCCGACCATCAATCATTCTGCGACCTACTCGGCGACGCTTGCGTATCTTCGCGCGGCGAAGGCGGCCAACACGATCGAGGGCGACAAGGTCGTCGATCAGCTTCGCAAGACGGAGATCGACGATCCGCTGTTCGGAAAAGTGACTGTCCGCAAGGATGGACGCGCCGTCCACACGATGTTCGTCTTCGAGGTCAAGTCTCCGGAAGAGTCGAAGGGCCGCTGGGACAATTACAAGCTCATCAAAACAATTTCCGCAGAGGACGCGTTTCGGCCCCTCGATCAGGGCGGCTGCCCGCTCGTGAAGTAATCACGGTTGCAGGTGTCCGAGGACCGCATAAAGGTGGAACGCGATCTCCCCGATCCTTCGCTGTGGACGTTCTGTTTTGCGAAGGGCCATGTCCCAGTGGATTTCCTGCAGGGAAGTCCGATCGCCAGCAATCGCGGCACCTACGATATCCCGATGATCTATTCCGTCATCGAGACCGCGCGGCCATCGGGGCGTGGTGTCATTCTTGTCGACACCGGCTTCGCATCCGGGCAATCGATGACCGGCCGAAAGTTTGCCGATTTCGAGATGCCGCGCGAGACGCTCGGCAAGATTGGCCTCACGCCGGAAGACGTCGACACGATCGTCCTGACGCATCTGCACTTCGATCACGCCGGCAATCTCGATGCATTTCCGAATGCGCGGATTGTTGTGCAACGCGCCGAATACGAAGGCTGGCGTCGTGCGCTCGATACGCTGACGGACGCGGATAGCGGGAAGCAGAACTGGATCATGTCCTCGATGAATCCGGACGATCTGCCGCGCTTCGAGCGCGCGAAGTCGGATGGGCGGGTCACCTTCGTCGACGGGCGTCACGAACTCGAACCGGGCGTCGTTCTGAATCTCGCGGCGGACTCTCACACATTCGGGTCGCAATGGATCGACCTCGAGACGCGATCGGGCCGTTTCGTCGTCGCCGGTGATGTCGTCGTCACCTACGCCAATCTGGAGCGCATGTGGCCGCCGGGCTACCACCAGGGCAACGCTTGGAATCTCTACGCGTGCTACCGCGACCTGACGGCTCTGGTCGATGGTGACATCCGTCGCATCGTCGTCGGCCACGACATGGAATTATTTCGCCGCCACGAGAGCTTCACGGCGGGCGCAAACCCGGTCGCCGCAATCGCGCTGTCGCAGGCGCGGCAGGCCGATACCCGTTCAACCATTTCTTCACGGAGTGCCTGATGCGTCGCCTCGCGCAATCAATCGCCGCGTTTCTTGCAATGTCTTTTGCATCGCATGCGGCGGAGCCGATCAAGATCGGTGACGTCAACAGCTACACTTCGCAAGCGGCGTTCACGATTCCCTATCGGAACGGCTTGAAGCTTGCGGTGGATGAGATCAACGCGAAGGGCGGCGTGCTCGGCAGGCCGATCGAGCTTCTGACGCGCGACGACGGCGGCAAGCCGGAGGAAGCGCTACGCGCAGCCAGCGAACTCGTCCTGAACGAACGTGTCGCCGTGCTTACCGGCACATTCGCGTCCAATGTCGGGCTCGCTGTTTCCGACTTCGCGAAGGAACAGAAGATCCCGTTCATCGCGGCCGAAGCATTGAGCGATGCACTCACCTGGGAGCGCGGCAATCGCTACGCGTTCCGCATTCGCTCCAGCACCTACATGCAGGCTGCCATGCTTGCCGAGGAAGCCGCGAAACTTCCAGCGAAGCGTTGGGCGATCATCGCGCCAAATTATGAGTTCGGGCATTCGGTCAGCGAGAGCTTCAAGCAGCTATTGAAGCGCGCCAAGCCCGACGTCGAATTCGTGACGGAGCAATTCTCACCGATCGGCCGCATTGATGCAGCAGCCGTGTCGCAGGTCGTTGCAGCGGCAAAGCCGGAGGCGATCTTCAACGCGACCTTCGGTCCTGATCTCGTCAGGCTCGTTCGCGAAGGAAACAACCGCGACCTGTTCTCGGGCGTTAGTGTCGTCAGCGTGATGACAGGGCAGCCCGAGTTTCTCGATCCGTTGAAGGCGGAAGCGCCGAAGGGCTGGATCGTGACCGGCTATCCCTATGATCTTATCGATAAGCCGGAGCACAAAGCGTTTCTTGCCGCCTACGAGAAAGCCTACAACGACTATCCCCGTGCGGGTTCGCTGAGCGGTTATACGACCGTCAAGGTCTTTGCCGCCGCCGTCGAGAAAGCGGGTTCGACGGACCCACAAAAACTCGTCGCCGCGCTGGAAGGCCTGACGGTGGCAAGCCCGCTCGGCTCCATCATCGTTCGCGCGATCGACCACCAGACGACGCTCGGCATGTATGTCGGGACGATCACTGTGAAGAACGGCAAGGGCACGATGGAGAACGCGACCTATCGCGACGGTGCGTCTTACCTGCCGAGCGACGAAGAAGTGCGTAAGCGCCG
The DNA here is from genome assembly GCA_965246795.1 of Beijerinckiaceae bacterium. GTDB lineage: Bacteria > Pseudomonadota > Alphaproteobacteria > Rhizobiales > Beijerinckiaceae > JAJXWB01. The sequence goes on from CBDFFN010000008.1 coordinate 157,740, forward strand.
GCGCACCGATCCGTGAGTTTCTGGATCGCACAGGCGCTTGTTGGATTAAGTAACGCGGCCATCCTGTTCCTGACCGCCGCCGGCCTTTCCATCGTCTTCGGCGTCACGAACATCGTCAATTTCGCGCACGGCGCTTTTCTCATGGCGGGCGCTTACATCGGCTATACGCTGATCGACCGGTTTGGACTTACACCGGCCATGTTCTGGCTTTGTGTGGTCGGTGCCAGTCTGGCGACAGGCCTGCTTGGGATCGTCTTCGAAATCCTGCTTTTGCGTCGCCTCTACCGTGCGCCGGAACTGTTTCAGCTGCTCGGCACATTCGCAGCGGCGCTGGTCGCGCAGGACATCTTGTTGAAGGTGTTCGGCGGCGAGGATCTCGTTGGATCGCGCGCGCCGGGGCTTGAGTTCTCGCTACGCTTCGGCGGGATTTCATTTCCGATCTACGACCTGGTCGTGATCGGGATCGCTGCTGCGGTGTTCTGCTGCGTTTGGCTGCTCCTGCATCGCACGCGTTGGGGCGTGCTCGTGCGCGCGGCAACGCACGACCGCGAGATGCTCGGCGCGCTGGGTATCAATCAGGCGTGGCTGTTCAGCGGTGTCTTTGCGTTGGGCGCCGCACTCGCGGGCCTTGCCGGCGCCTTGCAAGTACCTCGCGATGCAATCAACCCAGGCATGGGTCTGCATGCCATCTCGGACGCATTCGCGGTCGTCGTGATCGGCGGTCTGGGCAGTCTTCCTGGCGCGTTGGTCGCCGCATTGATCGTCGGCGAGTTGCAGGCTTTCGGTGTCGCATTGTTTCCAAAGCTGACACTTGTTCTCACGTTTCTTGTCATGGCCATCGTCCTTGTTGTGCGGCCACAAGGCTTGTTCGGAACAAGCGAAGCGCTCAACAAGCCGCACGAATTTTCAACAGAACCGGTGCTCCGTTCGCTCGGCATGCCGGGCTTTTACGCCGGTGTTGTACTTTTGCTACTCTGCGCCGCCGCACCGCTTGTCGTTTCGGCCTACTGGATCTCGCTTCTTACGGAAGGCGTCATCTTCGTTCTGTTCGCCGCGAGCCTGTATCTCATCATGGGGCCTGGCGGGCTGACTTCGTTTGGCCACGCCTGCTATTTCGGATTGGGCGCCTACGCGGTGGCGCTGTTGGTTCGCACGTGGCAACTGTCGACCTTGCCCGCGCTTGCGGCCGGCGTTGCCGCTGCAACGCTCGGCGCCGCGGTGTTCGGTTGGGTTTGCCGGCGCGTGAGCGGTGTATATTTTGCCATGCTCACGCTGGCGTTCGGCCAGATCCTCTGGTCGATCACGTTTCAGTGGTACAGCGTGACGGGCGGCGACAACGGCGTCGTCGGCATCCGGTCCGATCTGTTCCAGGGCCGGCCAGTCGCCTTCTATTACTTCGTTATCGCGCTCTGTGCCGTGAGCCTCGTGATATTGCGCGCTGCGGTGCATGGCCCGTTCGGCTATACGCTCCGCACTGCGCGCGACGCGCCGCTACGCGCACAGGCCATCGGCATTGGCATTCCGCAGCATCGGTGGCTGGCCTTCGTGCTCTCCGGTGCTTTCGCGGGCCTCGCGGGCGGGCTCTACGCCTTCCAGAAGGGCAGCGTCTTTCCGACCTCGGTCGATGTTACGCGCTCGATCGACGCGACCGTGATGGTGCTCCTCGGCGGCGTGCATTCTCTGCTCGGCCCGATCGTGGGCGCGGCAACATTCTTTGGCCTGCAAAGCGAGGTGATGCGTCTCACCGACCTGTGGCGGTCGGTGCTCGGCATCATCATCATCGCGATCCTTCTGTTTCTCCCGAATGGCCTCGTCGGTCCGTTCACGCGCCTTCGCGAGTCGAGGCGATCTTCGTGATCCTGTCGGTCGACAATCTTGTCGTCCGGTACGGGCCAACCACGGTCGTGCATGGCGTTAGCTTCCATGTGACTGTCGGTCAGATCGTCGCGATGATTGGCCCGAACGGGGCGGGCAAAACGACATGCTTCAATGCGATCAACGGGCAGGTGCCCTCTGCTTCGGGATCGGTGCGCATCAACGACCTAGACGTCACCGGGATGTCGCCTGCGGCACTTTGGGCGCGCGGCGTGGGTCGCACATTCCAGATCACCGCCACCGTGGCTTCGATGACGGTGCGCGAAAATGTCCAGATGGGACTGATCGCGAAACATCGCCGGCTGCGTGCGTTGTGGCCGCCCGCGCGCACGCTCTATCGCGACGAGGCCGACGCGCTGCTTTCGGCCGTTGGCATGCGCGATCATGCCGAGCGGAGCTGCGCCGTTCTAGCCTATGGCGATCTGAAGCGGGTCGAGCTGGCGGTCGCGCTGACCGGAGAGCCGAGCCTGCTCCTGATGGACGAGCCGACGGCAGGCATGGCGCCGCAGGAGCGGCACGATCTCATGGCTTTGACCGCGCGTCTGGCGCGCGAGCGAAACATCGGCGTCCTGTTCACGGATCACGACGTGGACATCGTGTTCGCCGTTTCAGACCACGTTCTCGCGCTCGCACAGGGACGACTCGTTGCGCAAGGAACACCCGACGAAATCCGGGCCAACCGGACCGTGCAGGACGTGTATCTCGGCGGCGGCAGTACCTTTTCCGCGCCTCTGCTCTCCGAGGCCGTGTGATGCTGAGCCTCAAGCACCTGAATGCCTTTTACGGCGGCGCACATGTATTGCACGACGTCGATCTCGAGATCGCGGAAGGTGATGTCGTCGCGCTTCTCGGTCGCAACGGCGCAGGCAAATCGACGTTGCTCAAGAGCATCATCGGTATCGTTCCCCGCCGCCAGGGTCAGATCACCTTTGCCGGCCGCCAGATCGAAGACCTTGCGCCATTCAGGATCGCAAGACTTGGCATCGGCTATGTGCCGGAAGAGCGCCGAATCTTCTCGAATTTGACCGTCGCCGAAAATCTGCAGGTGGCGCGCGGACGGGGCGAAGGAGCAGGTGTGTGGCCGCTCGACCGGCTATTCGAGGTGTTCCCCAATCTGAAGCCGATCCAGCATCGTTCCGCGGCACGCATGAGTGGGGGCGAGCAGCAGATGCTTACCCTCGCGCGGACGCTGATGAGCAATCCGAAGATCATGCTCATCGACGAGCCGTCCGAAGGTTTAGCGCCCATCATCGTCGAGCGCATGGCCGACATGATCCGCGCGCTCGCCGCACAGGGCATGACGATGCTGATCTCCGAACAGAACATGAAGTTCGCAAGCGGCGTCTGCTCGCGCGCCTACGTGATCGAGAAAGGTCACATCCGCTTCGATGGTTCGATCGCAACGATCCTGCAGGACGATGCCTTGCGAAGCCGATATCTCGCCGTCTGACGCCGACATGCCGGAGACGCGCGTTCCATAAAGGCTCGCTGTGAGCCGTAAGTGAAGGGGTCAGGCCATGAACCGTCGCGAACTTTTGGCAGCTCTTGCTTCTGCTTCAATACCACTCGGCTTCGCGCGGATCGCGCAGGCCGATAATGGCGCGAAGGTTTACGGCGACTACACGCAGGCCGAACTCGACGCGAGCATGGACCAGGCGCGATGGGCGCCGAACATGCAGGTCGTTCTCGCTAAATGGAAGCCGCAGAGCGAACAGGCCCGCAAGACATTGCGTGTTCTGCCGCCCGCAAAATACGGTGATCTCCGTTCCAGGAAGTCGAGGTATTCCCGGCGGAGAAGCCGAACTCACCGATCGTGTTCTTCGTGCACGGTGGTGAGTGGAAACGGGCAGGGCATCGAGACGAGCGCCTTTCCCGCGCTCAGCCTCGTTCCTGCCGGCTGCGCCTTCGTCAACGTGGGCTTCCGTGCAGCGCCGCAATCGACACTCGTCGATATGGCCGATGATGTGCAGAACGCCTTCCTCTGGACCGTGAAGAATGCGGCAAGCTTCGGTGGCGACGCAAATCGTATCTTCGTCGTTGGTCACTCGTCCGGTGCGCATCTCGCGGCCGTGCTGCTGACACGCGATCTCGGAGGTAGCAACCGGCTAATTCGCGGTGCGACGTTGCTCAGCGGCCTCTACGAACTCGAGCCAGTTCTGCTCAGCGCGCGGCGCGAATGGGTGAAGCTGACGCCGCAACAATCTGCTGACCTCAGTCCGCTGCGGCACATCGATAGATCGTCACCCCGACGACTGTTGTGTTCGGCAGCCAGGAATCGCCCGAGTTTCAGCGGCAGGGACGCTTGCTCGCGGCGGCGCTGACAAAAAAGACGGGTGCGGAGGCGCTTACCATTGTCCCGGATGGCACCCATTTCGAGATCGCTCAGACGTTCATGGAGCCGGCAGGTTTTGCGACTGCAAGTTTGCTTCGGCAGATCAAAATGTTGAGTTAAATAAAAATTCGAAATCTTTGACTTTTTCGGAAATCTGTTTGAGAGATCATTTGACCACCGGTTCTGACCGCGGATATTCGGACATGCTTCGCTCATCCGTCATGCTGTGCATTTGCTGGCTTGCCCTGTCCGCGTTGGGCGCGAACGCGGCGTCGTCACTGAGCGTAAAAGTTGGCGTGCTCACAGACACGAGCGGCCCCTTCGCCGATCAGGCAGGGGTCGGGTCGGAGATCGCAGCCCGCTTGGCCGCCGAAGATTTTGCGCGCGAAACGCCCGACATCAAAGTCGAAATCATTCTTGGCGATCACCAGAACAAGCCGGACGTCGGAGCCGCGATCGTGCGGCGCTGGGTCGACGAGGACAAGATCGATGCGGTCGTCGATGTACCAAATTCCGGCGTCGCGCTTGCCATCAATGACTTTTTGGCGGAGCGTCACAAGACCTTCCTCGCGTCTGCCGTCGCAACATCCGATTTCACAAGCAAGTTCTGCAAACCGACGAACGTGCAGTGGGTCCGGGACACGTGGGCGCTCGCGAACGCGCAAGTGAAGGCGCTCGCCGGTGCCGGCGCCAAGAAGTGGTTCTTTATCTCCTACGATTACGCGCTCGGCCGCGCGCTCGAACGCGACGCGACGAACGCGCTGACGAAACTGGGCGGCAATGTCGTCGGGAGCGTCCGCCATCCCGTCAATGCCAGCGATTACTCGTCCTATCTGCTTCAGGCGCAAAGTTCAGGTGCCGATGTCGTTGCGCTGGCCGACACGGGCAATGACGCGATCACCGCGATCAAACAGGCCGGCGAATTCGGCCTGATGAAATCCGGCCAGAAGCTTGCGTCGCTGTTTCTCGAATTGTCCGACGTGCACGGAATGGGTCTTGCCGCCAGTCAAGGCCTGACGATGACACAGGGCTTCTACTGGGACAGCAACGACAAGACGCGAGCATGGGCGCAGCGCTTTGCCGCGCGCCGCGATGGTCGCATGCCGACCGATAATCAGGCCGGTGTCTATTCCTCGACACTTGCCTATCTGCGAGCCGTTGCTGCAATCCGCGATACGGACGGCGTGAAGGTCGTTGCACAGATGCGGTCCGCGCCAATCGACGATCCACTCTACGGTCGCTCGATCCTGCGCCGGGACGGACGCGTCGAACATGCGATGAACGTCTTCAAGATTAAGGCGCCATCGGAATCGAAGGGCCGATGGGATTATCTCAAGCTTGTATCGACGATCCCGGTCGAAGAGGCGTTCCGCCCGATGTCCGAAGGCGAATGTCCGCTTGCGAAATGACGCAATGACCGAGGTTGTCTCCATCGAAACGAAAGACGGTTCATTTGGTGGATATCGCGCGCTTGCAAGCGAACCCGGCCCGGTTGGCATTCTGTTGCTTCCGGAAATGTTCGGTCTGACACCGGCAATGTGCAACTCTGCCGATACGTTTGCGCAGCTGGGATGCACGACCATCGTGCCCAACCTGTTTTGGCGGTACGCTTCGCATCCCGGTGTGCTCGGCTACGAGGGTGACGACCGACAGATCGCATTCGAGCGGCTACAGGCGCTGGATGCGGATGCCGCGGTCGAAGATATCGATGCAGCCGCCGCCGTGCTGCTGAAAGATGAGCGGATACGCACATGCGTTGCCGTCGGCCACTGTATCGGCGGAAGGCTGGCGGTGCTGGCGCTTCCCGATACGCGCATCGCGGGGGCCGTGAGCTACTACGGGCTCGGCATATCGAAGCAGGGCGACGCGCTCCGTAGCATCGGCAAGCCCGCGCAGCTTCACTACGGCATGGCGGACGAGCACGTTCCGATGGCCGAAGTGCAAGCGGTTGCTGCACTCGTCGCGCCAAACCCGGCATTCGTGATCTTCGGATATCCCGATGCCGGACACTCCTTTTGCAACCCATATCGCCCCATGTATGACGAGACGGCAGCAATGCTCGTGCGACTGCGGACGATGGATTTCATTCGTAATATCGCCGTTTGAAACCATGCTCGGAGAATCGACATGAAGGAAATGCCAGTCTTCGATCTCGAGGGTGTCACGCGCGAACTGGCCGAGACAGGCAAGCGCGTAAAAGTTCTCTGGCAGGAACCGGACTCGCTCGCGTTTGTCGCGCGCGGCCGCGAATATCGCAGCGAGTTTCATGTCAACGCGAGCGATGAACTCACCTACATGATCAAGGGGACGATGAACCTTCATTTCCGCACGCCTGAAGGCAAGGAGGATGTCATCGTCATTCCGCAGGGTTCGACCAATTACATGCCCGGCAATACGCCGCATTCGCCACGCTTTCCGCCCGACGCTTTTGCCATGATCATCGAACGTGGACGGCGCGATGGCGAGATCGACCGGTTCCAGTGGTTCTGTCCGAAATGCGATAACTTTCTCCACGAAGAATCCGCTGTCGTCAGCGACTATCGCGCCGATCCGGTATCTGCCGCCTACCAACGCTTCTTCGACAACGAAGACGCTCGCACTTGCAAGAAGTGCGGCACGATCATGCCGCGGCCAGCCTAGGAAAACCCGTGCCCAAGCAGATCATCGCATCCAAAAACGCGCCGACGACAGGCTTTACGGATCAACAAAAGCCGCCGCCGATCGTACAGGCGATCCGGCACGGAAACATGCTCTTCGTGTCGGGGCAGGGCCCGCTCGATCCGGAGACGAAGACTGTCGTCGAAGGCGACATTGCCGTACAGACGCGCCGAACGATGACAAACCTACGCAGTGTTCTCGAAGCAGCCGGCGCGACGTTCGCCAATGTCGTGAACATGCGCGTCGTCCTGCGCGACGTCGCCGACTTTCCGCGCTTCAACGAAACATTCCGCGACATGATCGGCGACGAGAAGGTGACGCGCACCTGCGTCGGCGGAACGCCGCATCGCAAGGGCGTTAACGTCGAAATCGACTGCGTCGCGATGTTCGACTGAGGCAAGTGTTTTGGTTGTGCGGGGGAAGGACGCGTACACTCTCCGCGAACAATCAAAAGATCGTCAAGCAGTTGCTCGACGTCGACGTCCCGTATCTTTTCGTTCCGTATTTTCTACTAACGTCCTGACGGCCAAGTTTCACAGCAAACGCATCAAGGCATCGCGCGGGATCGACAAGCCGTAGGTGGTGTTCGCTTTCACGCTTACATACACCGGACCGTTGTAAGGCTAGCAAAGATAGATAGGGCCCGCGGGTTGAGAGTTGCCCGAAAGTTGGCTTCGGCTGCGAAACGTAGCATTCCAGCCTCATGACATCACGCAGCATCAACGTGCGCCTCGCGCCCCACGACCCCCATCCACAACTCACACGTCGCGGCGTCGCATCCGTCGTTCTCGGCAATGCGCTCGAATTTTACGACTTCACGATCTACGCGTTCTTTGCGAAACCGATCGGCGAAGTGTTCTTCCCCGCGAAAGGACGCAACGGACAGTCTTCTTCGCGTCACTTGCGCTGTTCGGCATCGGCTATGTCATGCGGCCGATCGGCGCCGTCGTCATCGGCGCATTTGCGGATCGTGAGGGACGCAAGCCCGCGCTTCTCCTGACCATCGCGCTGATGGCCGTCGGCATGCTGATGCTTGCGTGTACGCCGGGCACCGTAGTCATCGGATGGTACGCGCAGGCGATCATCATCGTCGGGCGGTTGCTGCAAGGTTTTGCGCTCGGCGGCGAGGTTGGTCCTTCGACAGCGTATCTGCTCGAAGCCGCACCGCCTGCACATCGCGGCTTTGTCGCGAGCTGGCAGATCGCAAGCCAGGGTTGCGCCGCTTTGGTGGCCGGCATCGTCGCCTCCATTCTCACGCTGCTCGTTGGCGAGCACTCGATGGGCGAATGGGGCTGGCGTGTCATGTTCGGGTTCGGCATTCTCGTGGTGCCGGTTGGCCTCGTGATCCGCAGCCATCTGCCCGAGACGGCATCGACCGATGAAGGTGCGCCGAAACACGTATCGACCGGCGCCGTCGTCAGGAGCCTGCTGCGCAATCATGGTCGTCTGCTGCTGCTGATGTTTCTCGTCATCGCGGCGTCGACCGTGTCAAATTCCATCGGCACGAATATGCCGGTCTATGCCGAGGCAACACTTGGGCTCACCGCGACAGTTTCGAACGCAATCCCGATCGCATTGGGTCTTGCCTCAATCGCATTCCCGCTGCTCGGCGGCTGGTTCGCCGATCGCGTCGGGCGGCGGCCGATCCTGATCTGGCCACGCGCCGCGATCGCGGTGCTCGCCGTGCCGGTCTTCGCGTGGCTCGTGCGCGACCCGACACCGTTCGGTGTCTATGCCGCGACGTTTCTGATGTCGGCTCTGTCGTCGATAAACGCAGCGGCGATCATTGTCAGTATTCCGGAATCGCTGCCGCAGAACGTGCGCAGCGCCGGACTGTCGATCGTCTACGCCTTTGCCGTCACGATCTTTGGCGGCAGCACGAACTATCTCGTGAACAAGCTCATCGCTCTGTCGGGCGACAAGCTTGCGCCGGCCTATTACCTGCTCGCCTTCAGCGTCGTCGGGACCATCGCCGCGCTGCTGATCACCGAGACACGCGGGAAAGATCTCGAGGCGTCGTAAGCCTCGACAGCTCTTAAGCCCGCGTCACAGTCCCGAGCGCTGCCGTGTCCGTCGTTTCGCGACTGATGAGGATGAAGCTGCCGAGTGCGCGGTTTTGCGCATAGGGCGCGGTGGCGATCTCGCGGTCCAGGCTCAGGACGACATCACCGATGTCGTTCGTTGCCAGCATTTCCGCGCTCTCGATCGCGCCTGTCTCCGGATCGACGCGGCCAGCGATACTCTCGACAACGGCATTCACGGTGGCCGTCCCGATCTTCAGCCAAGCAGAGTCACCCACGGTAAGCGGCGTTTCCGCCGCCCAGAAAATGCGCGCGACAATCTTGTCCGTCCCGGCGAGCGCAGAGCGCGGCGCGGAAAGCACCGCGCCACGCGAGGCATCGACTTCGTCGGCCAGCACCAGCGTCACCGATTGGCCTTCGCCGGCGCGCGGCCGCTCGCCATCCGGCGTCACGATCCGCGTCACCGTCGACTGCAGGTTCGACGGCTGCACGACGATCGTATCGCCGACTGCCACCGTGCCGCTCGTGATGAGGCCGGAGAAACCACGAAAATCAGAATTCGGTCGGTTGACCCATTGCACGGCCATTGCGAACGGCGCGTCGTGTGCGGCTTCGGCTACCGGCACTGTTTCTAGAAAATCGAGCAACGTGCTGGTGCGCACCCAAGCTGCGTTTGCGGGCGCAACGACATTCTCACCCGAGATCGCGGACATCGGAATGGCGCGCACGCTGGCGAAACCTAAACCCGCCGCAAAAGCATGAAATTCGGCGACGATGGCGTCGAACTGCGTCTGTGACCAATCGACGAGGTCCATTTTGTTGATAGCCAGCGCGACGTGGCGCACGCCGAGCATGGACACGAGCAGCGCATGCCGCCGCGTCTGCCGCGTCATGCCCGCGCGTGCGTCGACGAGCAAAACGGCCGCGTCGGCCGTCGACGCACCCGTTGCCATATTGCGCGTATATTGCTCGTGGCCGGGCGTGTCGGCGACGATGAAGCTGCGTCGCGCCGTCGAGAAGAAACGGTAGGCGACGTCGATCGTGATGCCCTGCTCGCGCTCCGCCTGCAGGCCATCGACGAGCAGCGCGAGATCGAGCTCCGTGCCGCGCGTGCCATAGCGGCGCGATTGCTGCCGCAATGACGCGACCTGATCCGAATAAACCTGCTTCGTGTCGTGCAGCAGCCGGCCGATGAGGCTCGACTTGCCGTCGTCGACGGAGCCACAGGTGATGAAACGCAGGACGTCTTTGTCATCGTGAAGGGGCGCAGCGTGTTCGCTGTCGAAGCTGCCGGGAAGCGGATGGACGGTCATCAGAAATAGCCTTCCTGCTTCTTGCGCTCCATCGCGCCGAGGCCGTCCTTGTCGATCAGACGGCCGTCGCGTTCGGACGTGCGCGCGCCGATCGTCTCGCGGATGATGTCTTCCGTCGTTGTCGCAGTACTCTCGACGCCGCCGGTGAGCGGATAATCGCCAAGTGTGCGGAAACGAACCTGCTTCATCTCCGGATGCTCGCCCGGTTCGAGGGGCAAACGTTCGTCGTCGACGAGGATCAGCCGGCCGTCGCGTTCGACGACCGGACGATCCGCCGCAAAATACAGCGGCACGATCGGGATGTTCTCCTGCGCGATGTAGAGCCAGATATCGAGTTCGGTCCAGTTCGACAGCGGGAAGACGCGGAAGGACTCGCCGCGCTTTTTCTTGAAATTATACAGACGCCACGGTTCCGCGCGCTGGCGCTTCGGGTCCCAGCGATGCTGCTTGTTGCGCAGCGATACGATGCGCTCTTTCGCGCGGCTTGCTTCTTCGTCGCGCCGCGCACCGCCGAAGGCTGCATCGAAGCCGTGCAGATCGAGCGCTTGTCGCAGCGCCTGCGTTTTCATCACGTCGGTATGGACTTCGGAGCCGTGCGTGATCGGGCCGATGCCCTTGCGAAGGCCGTCCTCGTTCGTGTGTACGAGAAGCTCGACACCGAGCTCCTTCGCGCGACGATCGCGGAAGTCGATCATCTCGCGGAACTTCCACGTCGTGTCGATGTGCAACAGCGGAAACGGCAGCCGCCCCGGCGCAAAGGCCTTCAGCGCGAGATGCAGCAGGACGGACGAGTCCTTTCCGATCGAATAGAGCATGACCGGATTCTCGCTCTCGGCCACTGTCTCGCGCAGAATGTGGATGCTTTCGCTCTCCAGTCGCTTGAGATGAGACAGCCGGTCGTGCGTGCGGGAAAGTTCGGTGGTCGCCACGGGCGTATCGATCAGCAACATCACGCCAGCTCTTTCATGAGGTTGGATTTATTTGCGCTTTCGAAAGCGGCGGCTTCGTCGCCGGCGATGATCGCGGCGTCAGGCGCGGGATGCGAGAGGTGCAGGCCGCACTCCTTCTTCGCTTCCTGCTCCCACCACCAGCGGCCGGCGCGCTCGGACTCGCCGACGCGCACGGCGCGCGTGCAAGGCGCACAGCCAATCGAGGGGAAGCCGCGATCGTGAAGGATATTGTACGGAATGGCATACTCGTGGATGTAGCGATCGACATCGTCTCGCGACCAATCCGCGAGCGGGCTGACTTTGATGACGCCGTGACCGGCATCGACTTGCGCGATCGGCGTTTCGGCGCGATGTGCCGATTGGCCCGCCCGTAGCCCCGTGTACCAGACGGCGGCGCCGGCAAGCGCACGACGCAGCGGCTCGACCTTACGGAAACCACAGCATTCCTCGCGTGCATCGAGCGTGTGCCGGAAGCCGTTGATGCCGCGTCTTGCGACGAACGCCTCTTCGACGGCGCGTTCCGGCACATAGGCGTGGATGCGGATGTTGTAAGCTTCTTCGGTCTCGACCCAGGTATCGTAGGTTTCCGGAAACAGACGGCCCGTATCGAGCGTGACAATTTCCGCGCGGCTTCTGGCCTCGACGAGAGCGCGCGTGAGAGCTTGGTCCTCGATACCAAAGCTCGTCGTGAAGACGATGCGCCCGGACACGTATTGTTCGATACGTCGAATACGTTCAACGAGATCGCGCGTCGCCGCTATGTCGGGCAGATTCGCTGAAAGCGTATCGGGCAGTGGTGATGTCATGGTCAGCATGCTCATGTCGCCGATCTCTGTCGGCTTCGTGCCAGCACATGTCATGCCGATTTTCGCATTTGCAACATGAGTGCCTGCGGTCCCTCGGCACCAGAAAGAGACTTCGCGAAACAAGAAAATGTTTTTGTATTCTAGCCTGTGGCAGCACAATTCGTCTGAAAATTGCAGCGCACGTGCGCCGCCGTTCTCCTAGGCGGCGCCAACGTCGTAGCGGAGCAGTTTCACCGACAAACCAAAAATAAGAACACTGCTGCCGTCTTTGGCGCATTTCGTGGCCAGACGATCCATTTTTGCGCCAGAAGCGAGACGTTTCTGTTCCATGCGAAGGTTAACGCAAACGAGCGGTAGGCCCGCCGGGCGCGCCCTCAAACCGGAAATCTCGGCGAGTTGACGCGATCGCGTCTGCGCCACGACATGTTGCGACGCAAACACCGCAATCAAGCGGTTTGTGCGCAACGACGAACGGACGTTCCATGTTTTCCCGCCTCACGACATCATTCGGTCATCGCGCGACATCCGCGCTCATCATTGCGATGGCCGTATCGGTGTTCTGCATGGCGACCGGCGGCGCGAATGCGCAAACGGAATTGCTCAACGTGTCCTATGATCCGACGCGCGAGCTCTACCGCGATATCAACGCGGCGTTTGCGGAGGAGTGGAAAACGAAGACCGGCGAAGCCGTTACTGTCCGTGCATCGCACGGCGGCTCCGGCGCACAGGCGCGAACGGTGATCGACGGCATCCCCGCCGATGTCGTCACGCTCGGCATTCCTTCCGACATCGACGCGATTTCGAAGCTTACGAAGAAGATCGATCCGGATTGGCGCAAGAAGCTGCCGAACAATGCTTTGCCTTACACGTCGACCGTGGTGTTCCTCGTCCGCAAGGGCAATCCAAAGCAGGTGAAGGATTGGGGCGACCTCGTGAAGCCCGACATCAAGGTCATCACGCCGAACCCGAAAACGTCTGCCGGTGGTCGCTGGAATTTCCTGGCGGCCTGGGGCTACGCCTACGAGAAGGACGGCAAGAGCGCCGAGAAGGCGAACGCATTTGTCGCGCAGGTGTACAAGCAGGTGCCTGTGCTCGACACAGGTGCGCGCGGCTCGACGATCACCTTCGCGCAGCGCGGCCTCGGCGATGTGCTCCCGACCTGGGAGAACGAAGCCTATCTCGTGTTCGACGAATTCGGTCGTGACAAGTTCGACATCGTCGTGCCGCCGACGTCGATCTTTGCGGAGCCACCGGTCGCGCTTGTCGACGGCAATGTCGACAAGAAGGGTACGCGCAAGATCGCCGAGGCCTATTTGCAGTTCCTTTATACGGACAAGGCGCAGGCAATCTTCGCGAAGCACCACTATCGCCCGAGCAAGCGCGAAGCGGCGAAGCCTGAAGACCTCGCGCTATTGCCTGAGATCAAGCTCTTCAAGATCGAGGATCTCCTTGGAAACTGGGACGACATTCAGGCCAAGAATTTCGACAACGGTGGGCTGTTCGATCAACTGAGCAAGGCGGGACGCTGACCGTGAATGCTGCGCGCACGATCGTCGCGCGGTGGAAGTCGCCGAGCGTCATGCCAGGTTTTGGCCTGACGTTCGGCACCACTCTGTTCTGCCTCGGTCTGGTGGTCGTGCTGCCGCTTGCGGCCTTGCTGTTGCGGGCCTCGAATATCGGCCTATCGGGAATATGGGACATCGCACGCGATCCACGGGTCGCGAGCGCTCTACGCGTCAGTTTCGGCGTGTCGCTGATTGCGGCGCTGGTGGCGTCGTTTTTTGGATGCATCGTCGCGTGGGTGCTGACGCGCTATTCGTTTCCTGGACGTAAATTCGTCGACGCCATCGTCGATCTGCCCTTCGCGCTGCCGACGGCCGTTGCCGGCATCGCTCTGGCCGCGCTCTACGCGCCGAACGGCATGGTTGGCGCATTGCTACAACGGGTCGGCATTCAGGCCGCCTATACGCCGTTCGGTATTTTCATTGCACTGGTCTTCATCGGATTGCCCTTCGCGGTGCGCACGGTGCAGCCGCTGATCGCAGAGATTGATCGCGAGGTCGAGGAGGCGTCCGCGACGCTTGGAGCGACACGGCTCGCAACCTTGCGAAAGGTCATCCTTCCGCCGCTGCTGCCCGCGATCCTGACGGGCTTCGCGCTCGCCTTCGCGCGGGGCGTCGGCGAGTACGGCTCGGTCATCTTCATCGCGGGCAATCTCCCCTATGTCTCGGAGATCGCGCCGTTGCTCATCGTCATTAAGCTGTCCGAGTTCGATTATTCTGGCGCCTGCGCCATCGCCGTCATCATGCTTGCACTGTCCTTCACAACGCTTCTCGCGATCAACCTGATCCAGGCGTGGAGCCGCCGCAGGTTCGGCTATGTCTGACGCCGCCTGGCCTGCGCGAAAGTCCGATGTCACGACGGAAGCCGCATGGAGCCGCGTCGTTCTCATTGCCCTCGCGCTCGTGTTTTTGCTGCTCTTTCTTGCTCTGCCGCTTGCGGCCGTTTTCGCGCAAGCCTTTGCAAAAGGCATCGGCGCCTATCTCGCAGCTTTTCGCGAGCCGGATGCGCTTGCCGCACTTCGTCTGACGTTGCTGACAGCAGCGATCGCCGTGCCGTTCAACTTAGTCTTCGGAATCTGCGCCTCATGGGCGATCGCGAAGTTTGAGTTCCTTGGAAAGAACCTTCTTATCACTTTCATCGACCTGCCGTTCTCGGTTTCGCCGGTCGTGTCGGGGCTCATCTACGTGCTTGTGTTCGGCTCGCGCGGCCTGTTCGGGCCGTGGCTCGTTTCGCACGACATCCAGATCATCTTCGCCGTGCCAGGCATCGTGCTGGCGACGATCTTCGTCACGTTTCCTTTCATTGCACGTCAGCTCATTCCTTTGATGCAGGAGCAGGGCACGTCGGAAGAAGAAGCGGCGCTCACGCTCGGCGCGTCCGGCTGGCACACGTTCCGCACGGTGACGCTGCTCAACATACGCTGGGGGCTTCTCTACGGCGTGTTGCTCTGTAACGCGCGCGCGATGGGTGAATTCGGCGCGGTGTCCGTCGTGTCCGGCCACATTCGCGGCCTCACCAACACGCTCCCGCTTCACGTGGAAATCCTGTACAATGAATATAATTTCGTCGCCGCTTTCGCCGTCGCGTCCCTTCTGGCCGGCCTCGCTCTTGTCACCCTCGCCGCAAAATCCATCCTCGAATGGCGTTACGCCGGTGACATTGCCGGCCGCTCACGACGCCACTGAGCGAGTGACAAACTCGACCGCGATCCGCATCGAGAATCTCTCGAAGCGTTTCGATACCGCGGCCGTCCTTCACGATTTGACGCTCGATGTTCACGCCGGCGAGTTGCTTGCGTTGCTAGGGCCATCAGGCTCCGGCAAGACGACGTTGCTGCGCCTCGTTGCGGGGCTGGAGCAACCGGATGCCGGCCGCGTGTTGTTCGGTGATCGCGATACGACAGGACTGCCGGTCCAGCAGCGTGCCGTCGGCTTCGTGTTTCAGCACTACGCGCTCTTCCGCCATCTCACCGTAGCGGACAACATCGCTTACGGCCTTCGCGCACGCCGTCGCGCGGAACGCCCTGCGAAGGCCGAAATTGCGCGCCGCGTCGAAGGTCTGCTCGATCTCATTCGTCTGTCCGGTTTCGGTGACCGCTATCCCTCGCAATTGTCGGGCGGGCAGCGACAACGTGTGGCGCTCGCGCGTGCTCTGGCAATCGAACCGCGCGTGCTGTTGCTCGACGAGCCGTTCGGCGCGCTCGATGCACAGGTCCGAAAAGACCTTCGTCATTGGCTGCGCGAGGTCCACACTCGCACCGGACAAACGACAATCTTCGTCACGCACGATCAGGAAGAGGCGCTCGAACTCGCCGATCGCGTCGCCATCCTCGATAAGGGTCGCCTCGAACAAGTGGGCACGCCGGACGAAGTGCAGGATCGCCCGGTATCACCGACGGTCGTGCAATTTCTCGGCGATGCCGGCACGATCGAGGGAGTTGTGCGCGACGGCCTCGTTCATGTCGGCGGCCGGTCGACCGGCGTGCGTACGCCGCAAGGTGTAACGGGCGCGATAAGACTTCACGTCCGCCCGTGGCATCTCGCACTTGTCACGCCTGGCACCGGCCATGTCGATGCAATCGTGCGCTCGTCGTATCGCGCGCAGGGGCGGCAGCGCATCGAAGTCGTGCGTGATGACGGCACGCTGCTGTCAGTCGAAAGCAGCGATGGTGCGCGGCTAGAGCAGGGACGGCGCGTCGGTGTGATAATCTCCGGCGGCTTCTGCTTCTCGGAGTAAGCGAAGGCGGCGCTACCGCACGACCGCCATCGTGAAATCCGGCACGGTGCTCGGGCGGATCATCACGGGACTCTGGCGTCCGTCCGTCAATGTCTTCACGCGCTCGCTGACATAGACGTCGAGCGCCGATGTCGAGATTGTGCCGTTGCCGAGAACATCGGCTTTGCCCGGCTGGCCTGGCAGGCCGAGCCCTTCGATGACCGCTTTCGTGAACGCACCATTGTTCCAGGCGACGTTCTCCTGGCTCACCTGCCGCCCGGTCGAGGCTGTGAACATCACGACGCCGCGCTCGGAGCGCGTGAAGTCGTTGACGACGCTGTTAATGTCCACTGCACCGCGCCGTCCTGCGACTGCGCCGGAATGGCAGGCGTCGAGGAACAGCATCGCCTTGCCTGGCAACGCATCAAGCGCGTCCTGGATGTCGCCGCGCGGCAATCCGGTTGAGCGAAGACGCTCCAAGCTCGTGTCGGCGGCGAGGTAGTAGAAGCGATTGCTTTCGTCGAGCACGCCATGTCCGGCGAGAAAGACGACCCCGACGTCGCGGCTTGTCACCTGTTTCGTCAGCCAGTCGAGCCCGTCTAGAATGCCGGCCTTCGTCGCCGCACCATCGGTTACGAGGCGCACCGTCACGTCGCCATAGAGGCCGCCCCTTTGGTTTTGCAGCGCATTGCCGAAGTCGCGCGCGTCCTTGGCAGCAAATTGCAATGCGAGATCGGGCGTAGGATAAGCAGAGATGCCGACGACGAGAGCATAAAGCTTCGGCTTCAGCAGTTCCACGCCGCGCGCGGCGGCGGCGCGTGTCACGCGCACCTTCACAACATCACCAGCACGGTCGCCGGTTTTGGCGAACAAGCCGAGTTCGCTGACGCCCGGCGGCAGTTTTACGGTGCGACTCCCACGGCAACCCTGTAGCCCACCTTCGACGCGACCAAGCCCGCCGGTTTGCGCGAGGCAATCGCGCAGCGCGCTCATGCCTTCGTCGGATCGTCCGAGGCCGCGCTCGGTTGCGATCGGGCGGCCATCGATGACGGCATCGATCCCGTCGATCGGCAGGCCGGAGGGCGAGCGCACGATGTAGTCGATGCGCACCTCGTCGCCCGGCAGCGTCGTACCTTCGGCCGGCGAAAGGATCGACACGACAGGCGGCAGCATGTCGGTGACTTGTCGCGCGGCCTGCTTCACTGGGCGTGTTGCATTGGCCTGACGGATCGCCTCCGCCTCGTCCATCGTGTCGAGGACGAGATTGACGATGTCGGGGCGCGAGAACTGGTCGCGAAATTTCGAGGCGGGAAAAAAGTCGGCCGCCTGGTCCCAGCCGCGATTGACGTGCCAGCCGATCATATCTTCGGCGCCGGGCGACGCAGTGTAATAGCCGCTCGGCGTCCAGGCGACCCAGGTCTTCTTGTCAGTGTTGACGAAGAAGGCGAGTAGTTCGCGGCCGTCTGACCAGCGAAGCCAGCGGATGGTCCCGTCGCCATAGGCGACGACGACAAGGTCGCCGTTCTTCGCGAGGTTCACGCCCCAGGCGATACCGGGGCCAGGCTTCGCCCAGCGTTCCTTGCCGTTCGCATCGAAACTGCGGATGCGGAAATCGGAGCCGAGCGCGAAGCCAGCCTTGTCCGGCCGCACCGCAAGCGCGCGCGAGGACTCGTATTGCTGCAGAGTGATGGGAATTGTGCCGAAGCGCACAGTGCGCTTGTCATCCCAATCCGTGACCGCCAGACCTGTAATGTCGGGAATGTGCATGCCCGGCAGGATGGCTGCACTGTCCGTCAGCGTTCCGGCGACGAGATCGAGCAGCACAGGCTTGATGGCGCGCACGCCGAGACCGAAGCGAAGCAGGCGGCCGTCGTCGGAGACGGCGAAGGCTGTGCCGATCTTCGCGCGCATATCGACGCTGTGGCGGCGTGCAAGATACGTCGTTGCACTATCTGCGCCGATGAGCCCGAAGGAAGGATCGGCGCCGCCGAACGCGACAGCGTCGCGGCAATTCGTGAGCGAGAAGAGCGTATTTTCGCCGGCATCGAGATCGTTGCCGATGCGGCGGCCGTCGAACGTGAACGCACGCAGGCGTTTGTTGGGGCTCCACGCATTGCCGCCTGCGTAAAAGCGGCTGCTGTCCGGCGACCACGCCGCCGCATAGATGCCGGCGATGCTTTTCGGATCGGCCTCTGTCGTACCGACAAATTTCAGGTCGGGCAGGTCGAACAGATCGACGGCGGCCGCGTCGCGCAGGCCAACGGCGATCCGCTTGCCGTTCGGCGCCACCGAAACGGAGAACGCCTGCTTGCCGCCAACCGTATTTACCCTGGCCGTGCGTTGCCCGTCCGGACCGTAACGCCGCACGAAACCGTCGTAACCGACCGCGAGCAGACTGCCGTCCGGCGCAAAGGCGACGTTGCGCGAGGCTTCGTTCCCGAACTCGCGATCAGCCATAAGTTCGCGGCCGCTCGTGGCATCGACGATGCGAACACCTTGTCCGCCGTCGAGCGCGGCAGCGATCTTTGTTCCGTCCGGTGAAAAAGCGAGGTGACTGATGGTGCTGGAGAGCGGGCCGAGCCGGCGCACGGTCTGACCCGTCGCGGCATCGAACACATAGATGTAATGCGCCCTGCGGATGTCGTAGCTTGCGTCGTAGCCGCCGGCCGCGACCCACGCGCCATCCGGCGAAACGGCGATGGCGAAAATCTTGCCGAGATTGCCGTCGCCGATCGGCAGGCGCTGCGTCCGCAGCAGGCGTCCGTCCGGCATCGACCAGAGACGGACTGTCTTGTCCTCAGAACCGGTCGCGAGAACGCGGCAGCGCGCATCCGTGCCAATGCGCCAGATCTGCGCGATATGCATGCCTGTCTCGATACGCAGCGACGGACGCTGATCGGGGCAGGCGGCGATGGCGCGAGTGAGCGGGTCGCCTGGGCGCCCGTCGGGCGCGCCGGCGTAGCAGCGTGCGTCGGCAAGACGCCGCTGCAAGCTCTCGATCTCGGGACGCGACATCGTCGCGGGGTCGAGCTGCGCGTGGGCGGGTGCTAGACCCGCGAAGACCGCGAGCACGGCAAGGATGCGACGCATGCGACGCCCTCTCAAACTGCGAAGATGAAATTTGCCGGCATCGTAGCGCCGACGCCGACCCGTGTCAGCAGTCGGGCGTTCCGGCCGCCGTCACGTCGCGTAATTCGATCCGCTCGCTGAGCGCATTCTGTTCCGCGCGCGAGAGCGTTTGGCCGCGGTCGGCGGGCGCGGACTGCGCGTCCTCTTCCGCCGTGGTCGTCAGTTCGGCTTTCGCGCCTCCCTCGGTGAAGACGCGGCGGATCGCTTCGAGACGTGCAGCGGCGAGCGCTTTGGCATTAGGCGTGGCGCTCGTGCGCGCGGCGAGCGTAACCTGAGTTGCCCGGCGGGCTTCCATGCAGACAGCGAACGCCTTCACGACGCGGGTGCCGTTCTGGGTCAGCGTTGCAGTCTTTGCCTCGAAGGTGATCGGCAGAACTTGCGAGGGAGGCCGAAAGCCGGCGACAGGCGAAAGGAACGGCAATTCGCACACGCCGCCACACTTCATACGCGCGAAATCCGGCGTGTCAGCGAGCAACATCGCCGTGCCCAATCGCTCGAACAAAGGCTGCAGCGCCGCCGGTTCGGGCGGCGGCGCTTCGCCCGCGCACAGCGACGGCGTGCCGAAGGAGAGCAGGGCGTGCTGATAGGCCTTGCTTGCCTCCGCCCAATCCTTGCGCTCGTGCTTTGCGTGCGCGCGTGTGATGGCGGCGTCGCCAAGACCGATCAGCAATTGCCAGGGATCGCCGAAGCGGCGGCCCTGAACGAGCAATTGCTCGGCGCTTGCGAGATTGCCTTTCTCGACTGCGGCATAAGCAGCTTCGACATGCGTGAGCGCGAGCTTGCGCCCGGCGCAGAACAGCACGTCCGGCTGGCAACCCGCGTCCGGCGCTTTCATTTTCTCGAGCGCTGCGACGCCATCGGCGAGCTTTCGCGCCGCGCGCGCCGTGTCGAGCGCAGCCTGTGCATCGGTGCAGGCCTTTGCGATAGGCGGGACAGCGGGCGGTGCGACACCATCCGACGACGGCGGCACGGACGGTTGCGCCACATCTTTCGGCGGCGGCGCGCCCTGCGGTCCGGATGCAGATCCGGTCGGCGGTGTCGCAGCCGGCGGCGTGGCCTCTTCTGACGCACCTTTCGCGGTGGGCGGTTGTGCTTCGATCGTTAAGGCGCGTGGCGTGCTTTCGGCTTTGTCCTCGGCGATGGCGATGCCGAGCCCGCAAATCAGCAGCGCCGCGCCCGCAATGGCGCGTCGGCAGTTGTGGGTCGCGCGGCGCGTCGTCATGGCGCGATGGTGTAGGGGATGCGCACGAAGGCGAAGCGCGCGGTGCGGACCGGCTCCTCCAGCGTCTGGCTCACGACCGGCTTCGATGTTTCGGCCGCGATGATTTCGAGCAGCCGCGATGTCGATTTGATCGGCTTGAGATCGAGCGAACCATCGGTCGCGCGGTTGAGATTGACGCCGTCCTCGGTCACGAGCACCAGCAGCGAGCCCGGTCCGGCCGGCGGCGTCGCCTTGAATTGAATGCCCCAGAACGCATCCGGCATGGTGAGCGGCGTGTTCGCGCGAATGCGGCCATCCTTGCCGGTCTTCTGGTTGGGGAAAACCTGCGTCATGGCGCCATCGGGGCCGACGTCGAAGACCGCGACCTTGCCGGCTTCGCCCGACATAATCTTGAAGCGGATGGGGTCGCCGAGCTTGAGTTGCGTGCTTGGCAGGATCGACGCGTCGAGTGCAAAATCGTTCTTGTGCGCAAGGATGGCGCTCAGCTTTTTCGCAAGCGCGTCACCTTGCAGATCCGCGAACAGCGGTTCCACTTTCTTGGCGCTGCTTCCGCCACCGTTGCCGGGGCCGCCGAGTAGTGGTGCAGTCAGATATTGGTCTTTCGAAAGCAGTTGCGGGGTCAAGCCATCGCGACACGCGGCACCGTGGTCATTGCAGAACTGCTGCGCCTCGGAACGCACGAATTTCAGCAGACCGTTCGGCGTGACCTGGTCCGGCTCTTCCGGGACCGCTCCCTTCTTGCGCAGACCCTTCGCGAAACTCTGCGTGAAAATGCCGCCGCTGCCGTCGTCGAGATCGAAGGTCACCTGGCTGACGGTCGCTGCCGCCCACACGGCAAGGTCACCGCTCGTCTGCTCGGTCGGTGCGCTGGGTTCGATCTCCAGCAAGCGTCCATTGAGCTTCGTGCGCAGCCGCATCGGACGGTCGGCGTTGAACTGCTCCACCGTCATGCCGAGCGGCGCGCCGGGCGTCAGCGTGCGCGCCCGAACGCGAGATGGCGCTACCGATGCCGTGATGCCGCGGCTGACCGAGCCCGACTGACAAC
Source organism: Beijerinckiaceae bacterium (assembly GCA_965246795.1). Taxonomy (GTDB): domain Bacteria; phylum Pseudomonadota; class Alphaproteobacteria; order Rhizobiales; family Beijerinckiaceae; genus JAJXWB01. The sequence goes on from CBDFFN010000008.1 coordinate 179,369, forward strand.
TGTCGGCGATGACGGTGACGCGGCGTCCGGCGAGTTTGTCGAGCAGCGTGCGGATTTCCGTGCCCGGAATGAGATTCTCGATCTTGCCTAGTACGAGCTCGCCTTTTGCATCGGCCGGGACGATCGCCGACGTCATGCGCGAGCCACCGTTGTCCTCGTCGCGCACGCTCAGTGCGACGCCGTGGCCTGCGAAATAGAAGAAGACGCGGTCGCCTGCGGCTGTGCCGTCGATAAGCCAGTCCTGAAATTCGCTCAGGATGGCGTCGCGCGTCGCGGCCGTCTCTGTCAGGACGTGTATGTCCGACGATGAAACACTGAACTGCTCCTTGAGCAGCGTCTCGAAGGTCTTTGCATCGAACACGGCGCCCGTGAGGTCGCGTGTGCTAGGAATGCCGCGCTCGGTGATGCCAGGATATGAGTTGATGCCGATGACCAACGCGCGGTCCTTCGCCGCGCCGGCGAGCGGACAACCGCACAAGAGCGCAAGCGTCAGCGCGAGCCTGGTGGCGCGCATGATCCGTCCCCTTCGACTTTTTCACACGTGAACATTGATTGGAGGCCAAGCGCGAAGCGCGTGCCGTCGAGGCTCGCGCGCATGGCCGCCTGAAAATCGAGCGGTCGCCGCTGATTGTCCATCTGCGAGAGCGCCGCGTGCAAATCCTTGAGCGGCTGCTCGCTCCGGATGACGATCACTGCGTCCTGGCCGAACGGCTTGATGACTTTGAATGCCTCGGAAGACCACGGACGTTCCGGGGGCCATTGAACGGGAGCGTTCTGCGGTCCCGGCACGAGAAACTGCACCGTTCCATTGGCCGTGAGGTCGACGACGGTCAGAAATTTCAGCGTGCTCGGCTTTGCCGTAACCTGCACCTTCTCGCCCGGCGTGTAATAACGATCCGACGCGACAGCGCCGACCGCGGCCAGACTCATTTCGATCGACTCGGTTCTCTGTCCCATCGTCGCGACGATAGAGTCGAGCACCCGCCGCGCATCGACGGCTTCCTGAAGCTGATTGGGCAGGACGTCGTAGGCGACGAGATCGCCGGCGGCGTTGCGCACCTCGCCGCGTGCATTCCATGCAAGATTGAAGCGGCTGCGATCAGGGGTGAATTTCGCGCCCGTAAGTACAGGCACGGCACCGCTGTCGGCAAAGAGCGTGATGACCGCGAGAGGTGCGATGGATTGCGTTTTCGCAGGCGATGCGACCGTCGCGCTGCCGAACAGATTGAGATCGACGTCGGGCGTGGCCGTCGACGGGATCTGGGTATTCTCGGAGCGGACGGCGACGTTGCGTCTGACGTAATCGGCCAGCGTGCCGGCCGTCACGATGCCGTTCGATCCCGCGGCGCTTCCTTCGAGGCCGCGCGCAACCGTGTAGGAAAGCACGCCCCGCGGCTGACCATCGAACGGAAATTCCCGGATTTCCTGCCGCTCGTCGGCGGCGGAATAGACGCTGAGATTCGGGATCGTGGGTCTGCGAACGACGCGCGACGGATCGGGCGGCGGTGGCGGCGCCGTATTGCCGACGGTTTTGTAGACAGCGAACCGCGGCGGGGTGAGCGGACCACCACGGACCGCTGCGCCGGAGTGGCAAGCGTCCGCGACGAAAACGACTTTCAGTCCCTTGTCCGAGGCCGCCTTGAAAAGATCGTAGAGGCGTTCGTCGCGCAGCATTTCTTCAGGCTTCGTAGCCTCGTCGTACGCTGGCAGCAGGAAGCCTTTTTCGAAGCCGTCCGGCGTGTGCTTCGGTTCGCCCTTTTCAGGCGAGCGATTGCCGTGACCCGAGAAGGAAAAGAACAGGACGTCGCCGGGTTTCGCGCGCGCGACCATCGCGGCCCATAGAGCCTCGATCTGGTCGCGCGTACCGCGCGCTTCATCGACGACGGTGATGTCCTTCACGCCGCGCTTGGTCAGAACCTGCGAGAGATCGAGCGCATCGTTTCGCGAACCGGAAAGCGCCAGCTTGTTGATGTAGGCATTGAAGCCGAGCAGAAGCCCGTGCATCTCCGCATGCGCGGGCGTCGCGCCGATCGCGACTACGAGCCCGACAGCGGCGAGACGCGTTTTCACTGCTGCTTCACGTCGCGCAGTTCGACGCGCCGGTTCATCTGATCCCGCTCGTCCTTCGTGTAGCTGGTCGGATCGTCCGGCACGAAGGGATCGCGCAGCCCCTTGGGCACGGCGCGGATCGTGCCCGTGTAGCCGTTCGAGCGGAGATAGGACTGCACGCTCGCAAGGCGCTGCGCGGACAGGTCCATGTTGTAGGCGTCCGAACCAACGGAATCCGTGTGGCCGCTCAGGACAATGTCCGTCATCTTGTTCTTCTGAAGACATTGCAGCAAATCGTCGGCAACCTTGCGGCCGTTGTCGCTCAGCGCAGCGCTTTTGAAGTCGAAGGTGATCGGAACCGGAACCGGCTCGGCGGTGATGCCTCTGGTCGTTGCGAGGAAAATGCCGCCGCACTCGCCTTTACGTGTCGTCGGCGTGACCAGTTGCGATGCGAGAAGGACAGCGGCGGAAGCGCGCTTGCGCACGCCTTTCAATTCGTCCGATCCCGGCCCCGGACGATCTTCGGCAAAATCCGGACAGAGCGACGGCTCGACCATCTCGTTCATCGCGAACTGGAGTTTTCGGGCAGCGTCCGCAAGTTGCGCCTTGTTGCCGGCCTGGCGCGCAAGAAACACATCAATGTCGCCCAGCAGCACGAGCAACTGCCAGGGCTCGCCGAGCTTCTTGTCGCGGCTTTGCTCGAGCAACGCTTTTGCGCCGACATAGTCGGGCGTCGGGCGGCCGACGAGCCCGTACGCCTGCTCCGTGTAGGCCGTCGCCGCCTTGCGGCCGACACAGAATGCGACGCTCGGGCAGGCACCGCTCGCCTTCAGACGACCGTACAGGCCCACGAGCTGATCGGCGGTCATTTTTCCGCCTGCTGCTGCACCGATGTCGCGACTGAAGGAGGTGTCGGTGCAAGCAAGCTGCGCCGAAGCCGGGCTGACGAATGCGCCTGTCAGCGTGGCGATCGCGGAAATTCCGGCGATCGCCAATCCTGCCCGCAATCCCCTCACGGCAGCCACTCCACGTTTCAACGTTGCGTCAGGCTAGCGATCACTTCGTGACCCGGATCACGACCGACTTCTGCGCGACGATCGGCACGATCGGCTCCGACGAATTGTCGACCAGCGCGCTTGGGTTCACCGCCGGGCTGCTAACCGACAGGTTTGGCTTGTTCGGATCGTTCGGCACCGCCTCGACAGCGAGGAGCCGTTTCTTGATCTCCTGCTGGCGCTTGAGCAGGACGCTCGACTCGGCCGCCAGAAGATCACGCGTGCTGGCGAACGTCTTGAACTTCTCGTCGCCGAGATCGACGCTCTGGTCGAACGAGGCATTGCAGCTCGCGGTGATCCGCTCGGTGCCCGGTTCCGGCGCACGGATGCGGAAGCCGCCGATCTGGCTGCCGGGCACGTCGATCGACACGCCGGCTGCGATCTTGTTGTCCTTGTTGATCGCGTTCGGGAACAGCACGGTGCTGCGGCCCTTGTCGTCGGTATCAGTCAACGTGAGAAAGCACGGCTGCTCGGATTTCAACGTGAAGGTGATGAGGTCACCGACCTTCACGTTCGTTGCGCTCGCATAGAAGGCGAGATCGAACGTTTTCGACGTCGTTGGCGATTTTGCCGTCTGCTTGGCAACGGATTCGACGGACTTGCCGGTCTTCTCCGCGACTTTCGTCAGGTCTATCGCTTTGTCGCCGTTGTCGCTGATCGTGTTGAGCAGTGGCGCGAAGAGCGCGACGAACTGGTCGCGCGGCACGACGTCCTGCGCAAGCCGCAGTTTCAGATCATAGGCCTGTCCACCGGCGGCATTGAGCCGCTCGAGGAACTCATCCTTCATCATGCCAAGTTCGGCGGCGGCGACCGTGGCGTTGAGGTTTTCCTCGAAGCGCTTCGACAGCGCGGTCACCATTTCCACGCCGCTGGCCTTCACCTTCATGTCGATGCCGGCCGCGCTTAGCGATGCGGCATAACGCTTTGCATCGCTGTCGAGCCGCCGATTAAACGCATCGCTTTCGGGGAAGATCGCCGCGACGATCTCCTTCGCGTCCGAATTGAAGCTGCCGCTCTTGAGCACGAGATCACGAATCTGGTCGAGCGGCTGGCCTGGCCGGAAGTCGTTCGTCTTGATGCCCTGGTCGTGACAGCCCATGCAGGAGATGGCGTTCGTCACCGCGAGATCGCGCTGCGCAGGGTCGCGCACGATCTTCGTCGGGCCGGTGTCGAGCCGATGGCCTTTGCCGTCCGTCAGATAATAGGCATGGAAGCCGTTCGGCAGGCTGAAAATGATCTCGCCGCCGTCCTGATCGAAGGCTAGACGCTTTCCGACATTGCCGAAGGCGCCGGGCGGCCCAAGCGGAAACTGGAAAATGCTCTTGCGATCGCCGTTCGAGCCGAAGTCGTACGACTCCCAATACATGCCGGTACCGATCGAATGGCGTTCGATCATGCGGTTATTGTCCGACACGCCGGAGCGTTGGAAACCCGCACGCTCGACCTTGCGCGCATCCATGTTCTTGATGCCGTCCATGCCGAGCTTCTTCTGCAGCTCGCCCTTGGTGTCGGGCAGGCCGAGGATCGAATAGTAAAGCGGCGGTCGCGACGCCGCGAAGGCGAACCAGTCGGCGCGCATGAAGGGCACGACCGTTTTGAGGTCGTTCTGCAGCGCCCGGAATTGCGGATTGCGATAAAAGATGACGTAGGGGTCGGCGGCGACGATCGCGTCCCACGTCGCGCGGCTCCAGCCGAGGCGGCTGATGTCGACGCGATAGATCGTCTGGGCCGGATCGACGGCGACCGGCGTGTAGGGATCGGATTCCGTCGACAGGCCGTTGAGCAGCTTTGCGAGCGCCATGCGATAAACACGCAGGTCCTTCTCGGCCTCGCCCGAATTGTACATGTGCGTGAAGGTGAAGTAGCGCCAGTTCGGCCGATCGGTGTCGGTTGCCTTGGCAGAATCCTCTGCGATCAGCCGAATGACTTCGGCGTCGCGGATGAAGGCGCGCGGTGCAGCGGCCATCTGCGGTGCGGGCGCTACTTGCGGTGCGACCTGCGCAACGGGCGGCGTCACGGACGGTGCAACTTGCGGCCCGGGCGGTGTGTTCTGCGCGACGGTCGGAGCGACCGGCACAGGCACAACCGGCGGCTTTGCATCGTCAGTCTTTGCGACAGGCGCAGTTGCGACGATCGTTTCCGCAGGCGGCGCTTTCAGCGCGTCGATCGCATCATGTAGCGATGTGAGTTCGGCGGGCGAGAGCCCGCAATAAGTGGCGGCCGTCGCGGTGCCATCGTAGCAGGCATCGTCGATGTCCTTGGGCATGTCGCCCTTCTTCGTCTTGACGAAGATTTCGGACGCATCGGCACTGCCGACGATCATCTTGTTGCGCTTGACGAGCTCGGGTCCGTCGAGGACGAAGCCGAAATTGCCAGCCGGCCGCTCCTTGAACTTGCCGGTCAGCTTGCCGTCCTGGTGACAGCGCGCACAATGCTTGTCGAGGATGGCAGAGGCTTTGCCCCAAATTTCGTCCTCGGCCGCTTGCGCGACGCCGAAGACCGGGAGAGCCGCAACGCACGCGACAAGCCCCCAGGCGCTGATCCGGATCATGGTCCCCACCCCTCGTTCAGGCCGCGAATATCCAGCGCTTCCCGACAAAACGCAATTCACAGAACGCTGATTGCGGATCAACGGGATGTGACTTGCAAAGTGCAGTTGCGAAGGTGGCGGACTTCGGCGACACTGGAACGACTACAAGTTCGCGAACGCTACCGCGTGGGGGACCATGAGAATCATCATCGCATTATCGGTATTGGCAATTGGCATCGCAGGCGCGGTCGCCCAGAACGTCGATGCCATCAAGGCACGCCAGACGATCTACAAGGCGATGGGTGGCGCGACGAAAGCGCCGAGCGACATGCTTAAAGGAGCAGCGCCCTTCGATCTCGCTGTCGTGAGCGCTTCGCTCGACACCTACATCGACGCGTCAAAGAAACTGGCGACCCTTTTTCCCGATGACAGCAAGACCGGCGGCGACACGCAGGCCCTGCCGTCGATCTGGGAAAAGAAGAGCGACTTCGATGCTCTGATGACGAAGTTCGGCGTGGATGCGATGGCCGCCAAGGCGTCGATCAAGGACGAGGCGACGTTCAAGACCGAATTCCCGAAGGTCGTCGCCAATTGCGGCGCTTGCCACCGGACGTTCCGCGCCGCGAATCGATGACCTTAGCGGCGGGGAGGGGGGACGTGCCCGCTTCGGCGGGCGCGTCCGTGCGCGCGTGGGACCTGCCGACGCGGCTGTTTCACTGGTCGCTCGTGACGCTGATCGTGTCCGCCTACCTCACGCGCACCTATAGCAACGACCCGACGCTCTACTGGCACCGGATGAACGGCTACGGCATCCTCACACTGCTGCTGTTCCGGTTGATGTGGGGTTTCGTCGGCTCATCGACGTCGCGTTTCGCGCGGTTCTTCCCGCTTCCGATGCGGACGATCAACTACGCGCTTGCATTCGTCCGCAACAGGTCGCCGCATTATCTCGGCCACAACCCGCTCGGATCGATGCTGATCTTTGTGCTGCTGGCCGCCGTGCTTATGCAGGCCGTCGCGGGGCTCTTCACGACCGACGACGTGCTCGCGGAAGGCCCGTTCAACAAATATGCGTCGGGCTTGTGGTCGGGCCGTGCGAGTTCCTATCACGCACGCGGCTACTGGATCATTCTCGCGTTCGTCGCGATCCACATTGCCGCGAACCTGCTCTACCAGTTCGTCAAACGCGACAAGCTCATCAACGCGATGGTGACAGGCGAGAAGCCCGCAGCGCCGTATGCCGATGAACGCGAGGCGACGATCGCGCCGATCTTGCGCGCGGTGCTGTGCCTTGCGATCGCCGCTGCGATCGTCGGTGGCGGCGTCGTCGCATCGGGCGGATCGTTACTTCGCTGAGGCATGAAGCACGCCTTTCCGACGCGACCGCAGTGAAGAAGTTGTCGTCGCGATCAAAGCCCGCACATCGTTGAGCGGGTAGATCGCAGCGTTTTTGCCTGTGTCCGTGCCGACGAGAAGCGTTCCTCGTTAGGCGTGCCTCGTTAGAAGTAGCCGACTACAAGAAACGGCCCTTCGTTCAAGCGGGCCGCTTCTAGCACTTCATCGACGGGCCGACGAAACCGCCGGCCCCTGCTCCATCACGCCAGGATGAAATCCTGCTTCGTGATGGTGTTCGAGCCGCTGCCGCTCACGCCGGAAAGCAGGATCGAGTCGGCGCCGATCTTCACCAGCGTGTCCGAGCCGAGATCGGAGATCTGCACGCGGCTCGAGAAGTTCGAGCCGGTGATGCCGAGCGCGGAAACGTCGAGATAATCCTGACCGCCCCAAGGATTGGCGTCGAAGTCGAGAATCTTGTCCGCGCCGAAGCCGACGGCCTTGAAGGCGAAGACGTCGTTGCCGGAGCCGCCGCGCATCGTGTCGTTACCGGCGCCGCCGATCAACACGTCGCTGCCGTCCATCCCGTTCAGGGTATCGTTGCCCGCACCGCCGATGAGGATGTTTGACGAACTGTTGCCGGTGCCGGTGAAATTACCGGTGCCGACAAAGGTCAGGTTCTCGACATAGGACGACAGCGTGAACGTGTTGCTGGTGGTGAAGACGGTGTCGCGACCGCCGGAGTAATTCTCGACGATCGTGTCGTTGCTCGCGGCGTAATAAGTGTCGTCGCCGGAGCCGCCTGTGAGGATATTGGCCAGGTCGTTGCCCTTGAGAACGTCGTTGCCGGAACCGCCGGTGACATTCTCGATCCCCCCGATGGACGCGAAGCCCGACGCAATGCCTGCGGCGAGATCGACCGTCACGCCGGCGGTCGTGCCGGCGTAGGAGAGCGTGTCGACGCCGTCGCCGAGCTGTGCCGTCACGGTTTCGATGCTGGTCAGCGTGCTGCCTGCGGCCTTCGTCAGTTTCGTGCCGTCGAACGCGACCGACAGCAGTTCGTTGGCCGCTGTGCCTGTGATGGCGAACGTATCGAAATCCGCGCCGCCATCGATCTGGTCGGCGCCGTCGCCGATTGTGTAGCGGAACGTGTCGTTGCCCCTGCCACCCTTCAGCACGTCATTGCCGAGACCACCGGCAATAATGTCGTTGCCGTCCTGTCCGTCGATGACATTGATGCCGTCCGACATCAGGATCATGTCGTTGCCTTGGCTGCCGATGATGTTCTCGATCGAGGACATCACGTCGCGACCGATATCCGCGCTGATCGCGCGAAGCCGGTTGACGTCCGCGCCTGCCGACGTCGCCGACAGGTCGTAGGTGTCGATGCCCGCCATGCCGTAGAGGCGGTCGTCGCCGTCACCGGCGCGCGCGATGATGATGTCGTTGCCGATGCCACCTTTGATCGTGTCTTTGCCGGTGCCGCCTTCGAGGCGATCGTTGCCGGCGTGGCCGTTGATCATGTCGTCGCCGCCCGCGCCGTAGATGTAGTCGGGGCCGGCGCCGCCATCGAGCGTGTTGGCATTGTCGTCGCCGTTGATGCCACGGCTCTTAACCGCGATCACGTTGAAGACGGCGTCGTTGTAGTCGGCGTCGCCCGGCTTGGTGTAGGTGCCGTTCGAGTTGCGCTTCGCCGCGGTATCTTCCCACGCCAACGGGCCGGCAGGCCCGTTCGCGGTGTCGCCGACGAGTGTCGACGCCGTCTGCGTCGATCCGACGACGGACGACGCATAGTCGACGCCGCCCGCGTTCTTCGACGTTTCCGTGAACAGCGCGCTTGCGCCCGTGCCGTTGAGCAGGATCGGGTTGCCGCACGAGTCGAGGCGGACGTTCCCGGACGAATCCGCGAGCGCCACAGCCCAGGTGCCGTTCGACAGCCGGACCACCTTCACGGGGCCGGAGGCATCCGGTCCGCAGGTGCGTCCGGCGTCCGGGATGAGGAAGTAGCCGATGTCGGCAACGTCGCCGGTGGCCACGGTGAACGACGCCGACGACACGCCCGGCCGGACTGTCGGGTGCGAACCCTCGGCCTCGATATCGCCGAACAGGATGCCGCCAGCGCCGGTCTTCGTGTTGTACCAGCCGAGTGCGTTGCGATAGCTCGCCGCTTCCGAGACGAACCGTACGACCAGCGTTGTGAGCTCCGGCGCGTCCGTGACGCGGACGGCGAGCGCCTGCGTCGCGCTTGCACGCGGATCGCCGTTGTCGCGCACAACGACGACGACGTCGTAGACGTTGTCCGCGCCGGCATCGCCGGGATGTTCGTAGTCTGGCGCATTCTTGAAGCGCAGCAGGCCGGTCGTCGGATTGATCGAGAACAGCGATTTATCGGCGCCGCCGACGATCGAATAGGTCAGCGTCTGCCCGGCGTCCGGGTCGGTCGCGTGCAGCGTCGTCACGACATAGGTGTTCTCGACAACGCGGATTTCGCCACCGGGTGAAGCGAAAACCGGCGGGCTATTCGGCGATGTCGAGATGACGAATACGTCGGGCGCAATGGGCTGGCCGTTGATCCGAGGATCGCTGCTCGTCACATCATAGTGGATCGTCGTCGTGTTGCCGGGCGTTTCCCCGGGCGCCGGCGTGACATGCAGCACGACATCCGGATCGCCCGGATGGAACGTGATGATGACAGGCGTTCCCGGCGGCTGGTTGTCGATGCTGGAGTGATCGTCCGGCGTGACTTTCACGGTAACATCGGTCGTCGCGCCAACAGGTGCTTTGATTTTGATGTCGGTGCCGGTGTTCTCGTCGAGGGTGCCGCTGCCACCGCTGGTCGAACCCGCGGTGTTGCCATTGCCGTTACCGTTGTTGCCGGTGTTGTTGTTGTTGGTTCCGTCGTTCGGGTGGCTGTTGGTGATCGTCACTTGCGGCAGGACGAAGGTCTTGAACGAGCCGTCCTTGATGAGCAGACCGCTGTCGAGGAAGGCGTCGCGGCCGTCTTTCGTCTCGATCGTCAGCGTGTTCAGCGCGCCCTGATTGACGAGCCCGGTGATGGTCAGCGTCTTCGTATAGGCGTCGGCCTTGATCGTGTTGGCGAGCGGTCCGGTGCCGACGGGATTGAGGATTAGGTCGCTCGTGCCGGAGAAAATCAGGCTCTTCAGCGACAGCGACGATCCGTCGGAGATCGCGCCGATCTCCTTGCCGTTCAGCTTGATGCTGAACATGTCGGAGAGCGCGCTGCCGTCGAACTCCGGCAATTCTTCCGAGAACAGGACGACATCGATCGAGAAGGCCGTGTCGCCGGCCTTTGGCCGGAACGAGTAGGTCATGCTCGTGTCGTCGCCCTCGAGACCGGGCGCGCCGAGGTCGGTGGACAGGTCGCCCGTCGGCTCGATGTAGTCGGGCGAGACATTGATGGCGCCCGTGACGACTTCCCCGGTGCCACCATATTCCGCGATGTAGAGATAAAGCGGGCCCGAAGATGACACTCCGTTCGGAGGTGTCAGATCGAAACCGATCGAGCCGCCGTCACCGAGCGTGAGGGCGCCGTTGCCGTTCGAAGCCGCGAACTGGCCGAGGCGGACATTGCCTGCGTCGACGAGATCGCCGAAGGCGTGGTTGACGTCTTGTGCATAGGGATCCGCGCCGGCCCTTTGCGTGCCTTGCTTGAAGTGAATGCCGGCGTTGGAATAATCGAACGCGTTGATGCGAGGCAGATATGCCTCATCGTCGAAATTATCGCCATCTGTGACGACGTCGATCTTCTTCGCGCTGAGGGCCACTGCTTCGAGATCGAAGCCACTGAGATAGCCGCTGTTACCGCCCATCTTCGAATCGCTGTCGCCGAGCGAGATCGACCGGATATCGATCCCGAGCCCGGAGAGATCAGCGACGAAAATGTCGCTGTTGTTCGTGCGCCCGATCTTGCGGAACGTCACCGGGATACTCGTGACGGTCGATCCGCTTCCCGACGACGTGTTTTTCCCCGGCAGGTCTTCGACGCGCCCGGTCGAAAGAATGATGCCGTTGCCGAGACCGAAGGGGTCGCCGCTGAACTTGCCGATCGCTTCGGCGCTGCCGGACAGCGTGAGCGACGAATTCGTGACGCCGCTGCCGTCCAGCATGCCTTTGAGGTCGGCGATGTTGTTTGTCTGCTCGACGGTAAAGCCGTTAACGGTCACGGCATTGGCCGTGAAAGCCGTGCGTGCCGCGAAGCTCGAAGTTGTCGCGCTGCTGCCAGACGAGGCGGCGGGCAGGGGCACGAATGTGTAATTCGGGCTGTCGCCCCCAACGTAAGTGACGTAGCTCCCGTTGAGATCGAAATTTACGATCCCGTCGATCTCGGCAATGAACTCGTCCTCGTTCGTGCCCGGCGTGTCATCGCGGTAGAGATAGGTAATGCCCGCAGACGTGTCGGTCGCCACGTAATAGTTGGACGACGAGCCGTAAAGCTGGATCGAGTCGCCCTCGGCGACGTTGAAATCGGTGATGTGCGCGAAGTTCGGTGAGCTTCGATAGGTGTCTCCGCCATCGTCGTAAAGACTGCCGCCGTTGTAGCCGCGCACGCTGTCAGCGGCGACGCCGAGCACGAAAAGGTCGGCGCCGGTGCCGCCCGTCAGCGTGTCGACCTCGTCGGTGTCGACATGGGCGATCGAGGTGGCCCAGTTGAGATTGCCGCCAATGAGAATGTCATCGCCGGCGCCACCCTTGATGTCGTCGTCGCCCGAGAATCCGAAAATGAGGTCGTTGCCTTCGCCGCCGTCGAGATAATCGTCGCCACGCAATTGGTCATAGCGTGTCGGATTCGGTGACTCCGGATCGGGTTGCGGGATCTGGGCGTCGTAGAAGGACGGTACGGCGATGAACGTGCCGCTCAATGTGTCGCTTTGGTTCGATCCCGTGACGTACAGGCGTTCGATCCCGGTGAAGTCCACACGGGTGCTATTCGCGCCGATACCCGTGCCGACGTAGTAGCCGGCATTGGTTTCCAGCTCCGGCGCAGGGCTGTTGCCACCGTCGGTATAGCGGTAGAGCCGAAGGCCGGTCGAAATCGGATTGACGGCGCTTGTGACGCCATAGCCCTGCAGGCTCGAATAATCGAGAACCAGTTGGTCGCCCGCGTGGGTGAAGAAATCGTTCTGGATGTAATAGCTGCTGTCGCCGCTGGACGGGTAGAGACCCGCGCTTTCGAAGCCGCCATCGACAACGTCGACACCGAGTCCCGGCGCGATGACGTCGTCGCCCGAACCCGTGCTGAAGTTGTTGTTGTGAACACCGGCCTGGAAGAGAACGTCGTCCCCCGAGCCCGTGACGATGTCGCCGAGGAACTCGAAGTTGCGGACGCCGCCACCGCCGCTAAGCGAAAGGTTCGTGCCGCGGAATTCGGTGTTCGTGCTGCGGCCGATCAGAACGACGTCGTCCGTCACGCTGCCGAGTGAGATGGACAGTGTGTCGAGGCCGGAACCGCCGTCGAGCAGGAACGAGCCTGTGCCGCCATCCGTGCGCAGGTTGCGGTTGGCATCCGTTCCGTAGCTGACGGTGTCGTTGCCGGCGCCGGCGAGCACAAAATCGACGCCCGTGCCGGCAAGAATCGTGTCGTTACCCGATCCCGTGACGATGACGTCGTTGCCGGCACCACCGTAAATCGTATCGTCGCTTTGCGTGCCGACGACGACAAGTTGCTCGATCGAATCGAAGGTGACGGTTGTGAGCGTGCTGGTGTTGGCGGCGTTGCGCCTTGTCAGCGAACCGTTCGTTGTCGAACCGATATTGTAACCGCCGGTCACGCCACGACCGACGTCGATCCCTGCGCCGGAGAAATTTGTGACAATCGTGTCGGTGCCGCCGCGGCCGGATACGATTTCCGTCGCGACCTTGCCCGAAATATTCGGATTGATGACGTTGTTGACGTCGCTTCCGCGCAGCGTGTCGCCGGAGGTCGAGCCAAGAATGTTTTCGATATTGGCGTAGGTGTCGCCTTCCGCCGTACCTCCCAAGCCTGTGGCAAGAAGGTCCACGTTCACGCCAACCTGGGAGTCGTCGTAATAGACCCAGTCGATGCCCGTTCCGCCGTCGAGCTGGTCCGCGCCGAGACCGCCGACAAGAATATCGAAGCCGGCGTCGCCGTTGATGATGTCGGCGCCGTCGCGACCTTCGATGCGATTGTTGCCGATGTCGCCGGTCAGACGGTCGCCGCTGTTCGAACCGATGAGGTTCTCGAATGTGCTGCGCCCGCGCCCTCCGGCCTCGGGAACCTCGACCATCACAATCGTATCGGGGCCGGCCGCCGTGTTCTGGACCGTGCCGAAGGGCGGGAGGTTGATCTGGCTCGCGCCGAGATCGACTGTCACCGGTCCGCCGACGTGCTGATAGCTCAGCGTGTCGGTGCCGGCACCGCCATCAAGAGTGTCGCCGTCGCCGCCGCCGTAGATGAGGTCGTCACCGTAATCGCCGGAAACGATGTCGCGACCGCCGCGGCCTTCGAGGATGTCGTTACCGTCTGCGCCGTAGAGCTGGTTGTCGGACGAGTTGCCGAGGATGGAGTCGGAATTGAGCGATCCCTGAACCGCCTCGATGCCGATGAGGAAATCGTACTGCGCGTCGCCGCCATATTGGATGTAGCGCTGCAGATCGATGTCGACCGCGCCCCATGACGTCACATAGGTCGTGCCATCGACGCCCTGCGTACCGTCGGCCTTCGTCGCCGTATCGCCGATGATGAGGTCCGCGCCGGCTCCACCGAAGAGGAAATCTTCGCCCTTGCCGCCGATGAGGATGTCGTTGCCCTCGCCACCTTCGAAATAGACGCCCGTCGTGATGCCATAGGCGGTGCGGATATCGTCGTTGTTGACCGTGCCGATGACGCTTTCGATGCTGATGAGGCGATCGCCGTCCGCATCGCCGCCGGAGCCGGAGCTTTCGCCATTCGGCGTCACCGTGACCGTGACGCCGACATTGGTGCCCTGGTTCGCCATTGAATAGTCGACGGTGTCGAACCCGGCGCCGCCGTCGAGCGTGTCGCCGCCCGCGCCGCCATCGAGCTGATCGTTATCGTTGCCGCCGTAAAGATTGTCGCTCCCGGCGCCGCCGGTGAGAACGTCGTTGCCGGCCTGGCCGAGAATCGTGTCGTCGCCGGCGCCGCCGGACATGACGTCGTTGCCGGCACCCGCATCGATGACGGCCTGGATGAAGACATCCGACTGGATGACGAGCGTGTCGTCGCCATCGTCGAAAGCGGCGCGGATGATGCCAGGTATCGTGACGCGCTGTGTGAAGCCGTAGGCCGACACGTCGAGCATGTTCGGCACGACGACGGGCGGTGCATTGACAGCCGGATTGATGGCATCGCCGCCCGGATTGCGGGCAAGCGCGATGATGTAGGATTCGTTCAGCCGCTCGTCGGCGGGCGTGTTCGGGTCATCGGGTATCGTGAGAACCGCGGACACATCGCCATGTTCGTTGGTGATCTTGCGGTCGCCGGCACGCGGGCCGACGTTGAGGAACAGGTCCGTTCCAACGGCCGTGGCGAGGCCCGGCGCGAGCGGCGTCGGCTCGACGGTGGCCGGCGGGCACGGAAGGACGTGGAAGTCGCCGAGGATGATGTTGGCGAGCGGAATCTTCTTCTCGACGGAGAACGGACCGAAGCCGATCTCGATCGAGATGTTGAACGCAATGCCGGCGGTGCCGCCGAGCGGCTCGAAAATACAGTCGAAGCCGTCCTTGGCGGGGCGGTACTTGCCGTCGGAAAATTCCGCGGCCTTGAAGTAGGCGTAGACTCCGAAGTTGAAATCCGCGTCGGCCGTGAGGCTTGCACCCGCAAAGCCGACGCCCGCACCGCCGGTCAGCGTCGTCGCGAGCGTACCGACGGGCAGATAGTTGAGGCCTTCCGGATTGATATAGGGCGTCGCCACCGGGGTCGCATTGCCGGTGTTCACGAAGAACCCGTGCGTGAAATCGTGGTCGATCAGACCCTTCGTATCGTAGCCGACATCGACGTCGACGTTGACCTTGATGCGCCCTTCGAGCTTGATCCCGAGCGGTCCAAGCAGCGGAAAGAAGCCGCCGTAGCTCTGATCGAGGTTGAAGGCGGGAACGTCGAACTTGACGAGATCGACCGGGTCATTCGTCAGCAGGATTTTCAGAATGTCTTCGGGGTGCTCAAACAGCCCGAACTCAAAACCTTTACCGGCCTTGTCCTGATCCGGTCCAAGTCCCGGAATGCCGCTGACGTCGATATCGCTGAAGAAATTGACGAGTTCGGGCGGCAGGATGCCTGTCAGTTTCGCCTTTAGATCGGCAACGATCGCCGCGGGATCGGAGGTCGACGCCAGGACGCCGTTGATGAGCGTACCGCCGCCGAAATCGACGTCGCCGCCGCCGGTCGTCGCACCCTCGATTTTGCGGATCTGCTGGATGAGCGCGAGCGCCTGATAGAATGTCGTCAGCTGGTCCTTGAGCGAGCTGTTTGCCGTGGCCGCAAGGTCGCCGATCGTAATGATGCCGTCGCCGCCGCCCGACAGGCTGCCGACCTGATCGAGCAGACCGACCATGCCCGGGATCTTGTGCGCGATCGAATTGAGCACCGGTACGGGCGCGACGGCGATGTCGATCATCGTTCCGAGTGCGCCGGTGCCGAAGAGCTCGTTGATATCCTTGAACGTGTCGCCGACGATGCCGAGGTAAGAATCGAGGTCGACCTTCAGGTTCGACACGCCGATCGTCGGCGCCGCGAATGTATGTCCGTCCGAGCCGAACGAGGCCGTGAAACGGCCGCTGATGTCGGGCAGCAGTTTGTTGGCCAGTGCATCGCTGTTGTCGGTGGTTGCGAAGTCGAGATCGAGTTTCGCAGTACCCGAAAGCGTCGGGTCGACGGTGTAGTTGCCGGCGGAATCGAGCGACAGGTTGAGACCGAAGTCGGCCGACAGTTCCGGCGTGCTCGCATCATGATCCCCGAAAGTGACCTCGGCCACGCCGAGGTTCGCATTCGTGGCGGGAATCGACAGATTCGTGTCGACGTGAAGCTGGAGTTCCGGAGTGCCCGTGTCCTTCAGCGAGAATGTTCCGTCGGTCGCGAAAGAGACGGTTGCATTGAACGTGGCGACGAAATGCGCGCTGGCGTTGATCGAGAAGTCGAGGAAGCTGCCGAGGCTGTCGCCGAGATTGATCTGCGTCGATGCTGTATCCACCGTCTTCGACGTCATAAAGTTGATGTCGACAGCGCCGGTTGTCGTGTCTTTCGACGCGTGGACATCGGAAATGCCGAGGCCGTTGATCGCTGAGACGAGTGCGTCGGCGACATCGCTGCCAGTCGGCGCATTGTCGATGGCCTGATGCAGTCTGTCCCGCAAATCATCGAAAGGTTTTGCGGCATCTGCGCCATTCGGCAGGCCGGTGATGTCCTTCAGGAAGGGCAGCGCCGTGGCGATGCCTTTGCTCGCAGTGTCGATCTGATTGACGAACGTATCGATTGCGTCGCGCGCCTGCTGGAGCGTCAGTGCCATCGTGATTATCCCCCACCCACGCGCACAAAACCCGCCCTGCTCGAAAGCAGGCGGTCGCCTCCCGCGTCCGCGCGCGGCAGGCATTCCAGCGATGTTTTGTGGCCCCTCAGCCCGAAAGGTTAACGAACAGGCTGCTGGCAGGCAATGGTTTTTTAGTTACACGGCGATGACAATCGCGGACAGTCTTCGGCCTTCCGCGCTTACGACATCGGTTCGGGCGATGGCGGCGGGTCGGCTGGCAGCGGAATGAACTCGCTGTCATCGGCATCGGGTAGTTTCATACGGCCGGCACGCCAGTCCGCTTTCGCTTGCGCAATCCGTTCGCGCGACGACGAGACGAAATTCCACTCGACGTAGCGCTGACCGATTGGCTCACCGCCGATGAGCATGACGATCGATGGTTCGAGGGCCTTTACGGCGATCGTGCCGCCCGGCGCGAAGACGATCATCTTGCCGGCGCTGAACACCTGTCCCTCGATCTCGACGCTGCCAGTCGCGATATAGGCCGCACGCTCCGGGTAGTCCGCGGGCACGCCTGCAGTCGCGCCCGCCTGCAGCGCCCAATGCGTGTAGAACATCGGCGAGTGCACGCGCGCCTTTGCCTCGACACCGAACGCCTTGCCTGCGACGAGCCGGCCGGTGACGCCGCGTTCTTCAAACAAGGGCTGATCTTCCATCGCATGATGCGAGAAGGCTGGCGCAATTTCCTCGTCGGCGTCCGGCAACGCGACCCATGTCTGGATACCGTGCAAGCGATCGCCTTCGAGCCTCGCCTTCTCGAAACGTTCCGAGTGCGTGATCCCGCGTCCGGCTGTCATCCAGTTCACTTCGCCTGCGCGGATCGGCTGCACCGTGCCAAGGCTGTCGCGATGCATGATCTCGCCTTCGAAGAGATAAGTGATCGTCGACAGGCCGATATGCGGATGCGGCCGCACGTCCACTTTCTGCGGAAGGCCGGGCGGAAAGTCGGCCGGCCCCATGTGGTCGAAGAAGACAAAGGGCCCGACCATGCGTCGCCGCGCCCCACGGCAACACACGTCCTACCTCGAAGCCGCCAAGATCCTTGCGGCGCTGGTCGATGACAAGTTCGATCATGTGAAGACCGTCACGCGCGCGCCTTTTTGAGGTTTGCTGCGACCTTGTCCCAGTTCACAGTGTTCCACCACGCATCGACATAGTCCGCTCGTTTCGACTGGTACTTCAGGTAATAGGCGTGCTCCCACAGATCGACGCCGAGGATGGGCTTGGCGCCCAAATCCATGTGCGGCGTATCCTGGTTAGCCGTACTGAAGACGGTGAGCTTGCCGTCTTTGCCGACAGCAAGCCACGACCAGCCCGAGCCAAAGCGCGCGAGCGCGGCCTGCTTAACGGCAGCCTTCATGCCTGCAACATCGCCGAATGCAGCGTTGATCGCAGACTTCACTTCTTCCGTCGGTTCTTTTGGGCCACCAGGCGCCATCAGGTCCCAGAAAAATGTGTGGTTCCAGTGACCGCCGAGATTGTTGCGAACGCCCGTGCGCACGTCGTCGGGTGTACTCGCGAGATTTGTGAGAATTTGCTCCATCGGCGTCTTTGCGAGGTCGGGCCATTTCGCCACAAGACCATTGAGATTGTTCACATAGGCCGCGTGATGATTGTCGTGATGGATTTTCATCGTCGTCGCATCGATGCTCGGCTCGAGCGCGTCGAAAGCGTAACCTAATGGGGGTAGGGTGAACGCCGCTGCCGATTGTGCGAACGCTGCACGCGAAAAGCTGGTCCCGGCAAAGGTGCCGGCGACCAGCTTCATCATGTCCCGCCTGTGCATGCGAATTCCTCCCAGTTGCGTAGACGCGCGAAACGACTAACGAAGTTGATAGATGTAGGACGGTGTGACGCCGAACTTTCGCGCTATCTCGGCAACCGGCATTCCGGCTTTCCGTTCCGCCTTGATCGTCTTCTTGAACGCGGTCAGCTCCTTGCCGCGACGCCGCGTAGCAGGAGACCCGCCCATGCGCATTGGGCCCTTGCTCGCACGGGCTTCGGTCAGAAATTGTTGCGCTGTCGAGATGATCTTCGTCAGCTGGGTGATTTGTCGCTTGCTAAGTTGCATAGTCGGTAAACTCCAATCCGCCATTGGATGAACTGCGCAGGTAGAATATTTTTCTTGCAAGTACAAATTACAAATGCGGAAGGATGTACGACGCGTATCGTTCATTGATGAACGCAGCGATATCCTATTAACAATTGCTACGCGTATATCGATTGAATAGCCAATGCCGAAACGTCATTTCACCGCTTTCGTCCGCTGCCAGCTGGTTCACGTAGAGTTAGATTAACACAACAACTGACAAGCTGCGCGATCGTCCGAACTTTGCTTATGCTTGTGAGATTTGATAAAAAACAGAGAGTTCTCATGCCGATACGTTGGATCGTTGCAGGCTTTGCTGAAATGCTTGTGCTTGTCGCATCGTTGCCGGCTACTTTTCAGAACGTCGCGACCTCGGGCTGTGGTCAAGCCGCAGCGCAGGAGCACGCAACGCAGCCCGCGCCGGCGACGAAAGATGGCACTGCATCTGGCAATGCCGGATCGTCGAAATCGGTCTCGAATTTTGTCACGCGCGTCGCGGTGTTGGCGGAAGAGAATGGGAGTCGAACCCGCCCGAGACAGACTCGCTGCCCCGTCCTAATTCGAAGTCCGGACGCCCCACCGGGAATGTTTCTCTTCCATCGCCTGCCAGCGCTCCGAAGAGATCGGCGCAGTGCGGGTTGAGACAACGAAGATCACCGTTGCGTAAGGTCACACCGTGGCGATCGAAGAAGTCGAGGATCTGGATTGCGACCTTGCGGCCGTTGTCCATGCGGTCGCGGAAATTCGCCGCAGTGAATCCGCCGCCGTCGCTTTGCGAGCTGCAAGCACGGACGAGGCCCGCCATTTCCGCGGTCGTTGCGCGTAGAAAAAAATGATCGTGCGCGATCTCGTCGACGCGCCCGAGACGGGCGCAGGATTTCAGCACACGTCGTATCTCGGTCTCCGACACGACCAGCTCTCCCGCAAGGTCGCGCACACGCGGTGGCCGGAACCGCGTTTCCGAGTCGAGCCGCGGCGCGATACCGTGCCATAGGTCCTCATCGGCCTCGCTGAGGTGCACCGTATGGCCCGGTAGCCGCACGAAGGCGCCATCGAGAACGATGCGACCTTCGCGCCCCAGCATTTGCAGCGCGACGAGAAAAGCGGGCGACGGGAGGCGAGGTTCGCAGGCCAGCCGAAGCTTCTCGCGGGAGATACCCTGCGCATCGCTGTTTTCACCGTGAAACCCCAAGAGCACGCCGTTGACCGACTCCGCAAACCTTTGCCACTGCGGGCGCGACAATGCGCTTTGTGTATCGCCGGTCGGCAGTGTGATCAGATCGCTCGTGGCGGCGATGTCCGCCATCTGCGTTTCAGACAGCGCGCGATCGCGTCCGAATGCGGTGAGATCGACGACAAACGGAGCGACGGACGATAGGGCGGTCAATGCGCGCGCCGGATCATCGTGGCGCAAGGCGTCGAGTTGCGCGAAACGCTCCGGCGTGCGCCGTTTGCTCTGTGGCGGGCGCAGATCGAGAATCCGACCGCCGCCAATCGTGCGTTGTGCCGAAACATCGCGGAGCACGAAGCGGTCACCGACGGCAGCGGCCAGCGGCCGATCGAGTACGAGTTGTGCAGGGCCCTG
The DNA here is from genome assembly GCA_965246795.1 of Beijerinckiaceae bacterium. Classification (GTDB taxonomy): domain Bacteria; phylum Pseudomonadota; class Alphaproteobacteria; order Rhizobiales; family Beijerinckiaceae; genus JAJXWB01. The sequence continues at coordinate 199,533 of CBDFFN010000008.1, forward strand.
CTTACCAAGCGCGACCGCATTGCCGAGCTGCAGCACGCGCACGCCGACTTCCGCGCTCGCATGATGCAAGCGCGCCGGAAACCATTCACCGACCGCCTCATCCTCAGTCTCGAAGAGACGCACATCCGCATCGATACGCATGGTCGGTGCGTGAAGGCTCGGTTCGAGCAGCATATCGCCGCGGGCGATGGCAGCAATTTGCACGCCTTCGCAGGCGAGATTGAGCGCGCACCGCTGACCGGCATGGCCTGATGCAGCCGATCGGTTCTGCGATTGCAGCGAGCGAACGCGGGCAGAAAAACCGGATGGACTGACTTTTACTCGACTGCCGGCAGCCACCGAGCCCGACAGGATCATGCCGGTAACGATGACGCCGGTGCCGAGAAGCGTGTTGCAGCGATCCACTGCAAGGCGAAAGCGCCCGTCGCGTGCGCGCGTCGGCATCTCCGCTTCCGCAACACGCAGCAGCGCGCGGAGCGCGTCGATGCCTTCGCCGGTGATAATTGATACCGGAACTACGGCGTCCGGCACGACGGACGTGGTCGAAAGCAACGTCCGCACGTCCTGCTCGACGACGGATCGTCGCGCATCGTCAGCGAGATCGGCCTTGGTCAGCGCAACGATGCAGCGATGGATACCGAGCAGATCGAGAATCGCAACGTGTTCGCGGGTCTGCGGCATCACGCCGTCTTCGACGGCAACGACCAGCAGCGCGAGATCGATGCCGCTCGCACCCGCCAGCATCGTGTGCACGAAGCGCTCGTGGCCGGGCACGTCGACGAAGTCTGTGGTTCGATCGCTTGTGAATTGCGTGTAGGCGAAGCCGAGATCGATCGTGATGTCGCGCCCCTCCTCTTCTGCAAGGCGGTCGGCATCGACGCCGGTCAACGCTTTCACAAGCGCCGTCTTGCCGTGATCGATATGTCCCGCTGTGCCGACAATCATGCGGCGATTCCGAAGTCGGTCCGCGCGGGCAGCGCGGTTGCAGCCCATCGTTCTACTTCGGCGATGCTACTAGGATCCAGCGCAGCGCGCGCGATGACAAGGAAAGGCGTCGCCAAGGCGCTGCCGCCGGCCTCAGCGCGCAGCAACCAAGCGAGCGAAGCGACGCCGTCTTTCGAGACGATATTGTCGAGGACGTGCGCTGCGCCGAGCGTCGCCTGACCATCGGCGTCGCCCGCATGCGCCCGGATGACCACCAACGCGCGGCTTCGGCCACGTCGCGTTCGATGCCAAGCGAATTGAGATAGAGCATACCGAGCCGGATCATCGACGATGCGATGCCGGCGTGCGCGGCGGCCAACACCCAACGTCGCGAGACCGGATCGGCGGGTATCGCGTCGCCTCCGAGAAGCATCCAACTCAACATGTCCTGTGCAGGCGCGTCCCCCTGTACGGCCGCCTGACTATAAAGTTTCTCAGCTTTCGGAAAATCCGTCGCCACGCCTTCGCCGAATATAGAGCGCGGTGCAATTGCGCTGCCCGACCGGGTTGCAGGCTTCCGCCGCGGCGGTCAGCCACCGCAGGGCGAATTTCGTGTCGCGTTCAACACCTAGACCTTCTGCGAAGCAAGCGCCGATATTGTTCATCGCGTGCGCGATGCCGGAATGTGCAAGCGGTTCCCAGATCGCGAGCGCGGTCGCGTAATTAACCGCGAACGGCGTGCCGGGATGAAGGTAGCCGCCGTCAATTGCCCGATTAGCGATTTCGCGGGCAATTTGCGGTTCAGCTCCAGGCCGACGCTGGCGCGACCGGATAGGCTTTCGCGCTGTGGCGCATGCCAAGATCGACAAACATCTCGGCGGTGCGGACCCCGACCGCCACGCCGTTGACGACAGGCAGGCCGAGCGCGTCCTCGATCTCGCGGGGGTCGATGATAAAAGGCACGAAGACGGCGGCGAATGGCAGGATAACGTTGATGTCTGCCCGCTCCATTGCGGTGCGGCACAGATCGATCGTGAGGGCACGCATCTGCGACTTCTGGTTCCAGGCCTCCGCCAAGGTGAGGTCCCAGGCGACCGTCGTGCAGACGAAATCCGACATGCTCCAGCGCCGAAGGAGCTTGCGGACATAGGACGTAACGGTCCGCTGCGTCACGAGCATCGCCACGGCGTCACCGAGCAGCGCCGCCGCGTGCAGCGACACCGGTCCCGCATCGATGACCGGAATGCGCACGACGTGACGTGCGAATTCCGCGCCGACGTCGTATTCGCCGGACAGCACCACGGCGTCGAAGCCATCCTTCTCTGCTTTGATAACCTCGCGCACCGTCGCCGGTGCATTTGCCATGATGTGCGCTTCGCTGAGATGCGCGCCCATCGAGCCGCCATGCGCGCCGGCGTCGATGAACACGGTTTCGATCTGCGTTCCGGGCGACGCGTAGGTGCTCGTGATGCGTGCCGAATGGTCCATGAAGGCCGGGTCGGCGTTCTGGCGGGAAGCCGGTCGGATCACCCGGATTTTCATGGAACTTCTCTCGTTGCCTGCATTTGAAATCGTGCAGGTGCGACGATAGACAGTCGCATGCCCGCAGGGAACGACGTCAGGCGCTACGATTTTCTGCAGGCTTTGGCGCCGCTGCTGTCGGATCGCGACATCGTCGTCACAAATCTCGCGAACACCGCGACGGAATGGTTCGCCAGCCGACCATCTGATGCGAATTTGTATGCCGTCGGCATGGGCATGGTTACGCCTTACGCGCTTGGCCTCGCACTCTCTCTCCCGAAACGCCGCATCGTTGCGCTGGATGGCGACGGTGGCCTCTTCTTTGATCCGTCGGTGCTTGGCCTAATCGCAACCCAGCCGGCCGCAAATCTCACGCTCGTCGTCTTCGACAACGGCGGCTACATCTCGACGGGAAAATTGCCGGCCGTCGGCTCGCTCAGTGCGCTAGGCGTCGACATCGTCGACGTCGCGCGCGCCTATCGCGTGAGCGACGTCGTCGAGGTTTGTGATGTCGCAGCATTCCGTGCGGCCTGCCAGGCGCCCGAAGCGAATGGGCCGCGCGTCGTGGTCGTTCGCTGTAACACCGAGCAGCAATTCGTCGGCGCGCTGCCGATGGACCTCAAGGAGAACAAGTATCGTTTCGCACGTCACATCGAAGAAACCGAAGGCGTTCGCATTTTCAAGCCTTCCGCAAAAGAGCATGGCGCGAAGGCAGCGGTCGATGCCGCAACGATTGTTTCGGAGGGCGCAAAATTCGGCGAGGTCCTCTACGAGGGCTTGCTGGAGAACGGCATCGACTTCGCCGTCGGGCTCCCTTGCAGCGGTTTTTCATCGGCGCAGGAGAAACTCTCGCAAGGTTCCGCGATCCCGTACGTGTCAGTGCCGCACGAAGGCACGGGCCTCGGCCTCTGTGCCGGCGCATGGCTCGCGGGGAAGCGGCCGGCGGCGCTGATCGAGAATTTCGGCCTGCTCGCAAGCGCCTATCACCTGATGCGCGGGCACATGAGCTACGGCATCCCGACACTGATGCTCGTCGAATATCGCGGCGACACCGGTGATCAGGAATTCTTTGCCGAAGGCGGCGAGGTGACGCTCGATGTGCTGCGCGCGATGCGCATCAATCATCGCGTCGTGGATAAGCTCGCAGACATCAAGCCCGCAATTCGCAACGCCTTGCGCTGGATGGACGGCTGCATGCGGCCCTTCGCCATCGTGCCGACCTACGATCTCACGCGCCTGAAAGGCTGACGCATGCGCCAGCTTCTCCACGACATCGATGCGCTTCACACCGGTGAGGTCGGCGGTTGCGCGATCCGCAAGGCCTATGTCGTTGTCGAGGGTGAGAAGATCACGGCGTTCGGTGCAGGTGTGCCGGAAGGCGACTTCGATCGGCGCATCGACATGTCCGGCTGCATTGTGCTGCCGGGCTTCGTCAATCTGCATCACCACTTCTTTCAGACGCTGACACGCGCCGTCCCGCGCGGTTTGCGCAGCCATCTCGTCGACTGGCTGCGCATGATGTACCCGATCTGGGCCGGCATGACGGCCGACGATCTCGCCGCTGCCGCGCGCGCGACGATGGCCGAACTGATGCTGACCGGCGCGACGACGAGCGTCGATCACGCCTACCTCATGCCGCGTTGCGATCCCGCGATGAGCGATGCGCTGGTCGAGAGCGCGCGCGTCGCCGGCATGCGGCTGCATCTCGTGCGCGGCAGCATGACGGCGCTCGAGAGCGATCTCGAAGCGCAACTTACGCCGGTGCTTGGGCCGCGCGCGGGCGGCCTTGTCGACGATCCGCATGCCGTTCTCGCCGACATGCGGCGCGTGCTTTCGCGCTATCACCAGACGGGGTGGGGGGCGCGGACGACCGTCGCGCTCGGTCCGACGACGACGCCGTTTGGCGATCTCGACTACATGTCGCGCGTCGCAAAGCTGGCGCAAGAATCCGACTGCGGCCTGCATATCCATTTCCATCCCAGACCTGACGAACGGGCGCTTTGCGAGAAGAAATTCGGCAAGGCGCCGATCGACGTGCTCGCATCGACCGGATGGGTGCGGCCGGGCACGTGGTTTGCGCATTCCACGCGGCTTGACGCGCACGACATGCGCGTCATGGCCGACAATGGCGTTGCGATGGCGCATTGCCCGCGCATGATCTTGCGCCTCGGCGCACGCACGATCCCGCTGCACGACCTGCATTCGGCCGGGATCGCCATCGGCATCGGCGTCGATGGCGGCGCGAGCAACGACAGTGGTTCGATGCTCGGCGAGATGCGGATGGCGATGCTGCTGCATCGTCTCGCGGGCGGCCAAGGCGACGTTCCGCCGGAACGCTGGTTCGACCCGTCCGACATTTTGGCGATGGCGACGCGTGCGCCGGCAACGATCCTCGGTCGCGACGACATCGGGCGCATCGCCGTCGGCGCCTGCGCGGACATCACCGCCTTCGACATGACAGGCATCGGCTTTGCTGGTGCACGCACCGATCTGCTCTCGGGTCTGCTTCTCGCCGGCGACGACACACGCGCCGCACTGACGATGATCGGCGGCGAGATCAAGGTTCGCGACGGCAATCTCGTCGATCAGGACGAATATGCGTTGCGCCGTGCAGTCGACGACGCCACAGCACGGTTGCTCGCACGGGCGCAGGATATTACCGGCATCGATTTCGCGCGGTTCCAATGACGGTGGAGCAGGGCGAAGCGTTCGACTTCGTCATCGTCGGCGGCGGTTCCGCCGGCTGCGTCCTCGCATCGCGGCTGTCTGCGGATCCAAAAATCCGCGTGCTGCTACTCGAAGCCGGTCTCGACGTGACGCCCGGCCGCGAGCCCGCTGAAATCCGCAGCCCGGCGCCCGTCGCGATCTTCCACGGCACGCGCTACATGTGGCCGCGGCTGCGTGTCGTGCCTTTCGCGGACAGTGACGGCGAAAGGTTCTACGAACAGGCGCGCGTGCTCGGCGGTGGATCGAGCATCAATGCGCAGGTCGGCAATCGCGGGCTGCCCGACGACTATGACGAATGGGCGCGGCTCGGCGCGAGCGGTTGGGGCTGGTACGACGTGCTGCCGTATTTCCGCAAGCTCGAAACCGATCTCGATTTCGGTACGAATTCGCAGATGCACGGGTCGGACGGGCCGATGCCGCTGTATCGCGTGCCGCGGGCGCAATGGCCGGAATTTTCGACGCTGTTCGCCGCGCTCGCCGAGAAGCAGGGCCTACCGGATGTTGGCGACCAGAACGGCGTCTTCACAGACGGCCATTTTGCACCGGCCTACACCAACCGTGACGATAAGCGCGTGTCGGCGTCGATGGCCTATCTACCTGCCGAGGTGCGCGCACGCGCAAACCTTACGATTCTTGCAGAGACCTTCGCGACCCGCATTCTGTTCGACGGCGTGCGTGCGATCGGCGTCGATTACGATCGGGCTGGTGCGTCGCACACCGCTCATGCCGGTGAGGTTATCCTGTCACTTGGCGCGCTGCATTCGCCGGCGATGCTCATGCGCGCCGGCATCGGCCCGTGCGACGAATTGTCGAAACACGGCATCGCACCAAGTATCGTGCGCGAGGGTGTCGGCCGCAACCTGCGCGATCATCCCGGCACACATATCTGTGCCTATGTGAAGCCGCATGCGCGGATGTCGAAGACGCTGAAGAAGTCCGGTCATGTCGCGCTGCGCTTCTCGTCGAAGCAGCCGGATGGCATCCCCTCCGACCTTTACATGCATTGCGGAATGTCGTCGGGCTGGCATGGTGTCGGCCGCCGCGTCGCGTATTTCTACACCTGGCTCAACAAGCCGCAGTCCGTCGGCGAGGTCGTGCTGCGCGACATCGATCCGCGCAGCCATCCGATCGTACGCATGAATTTGTTGTCCGCGAAGGGTGACGCGGCGCGGCTCGCCGACGGCGTCCGCTTTATCGCAAGCCTGTTGAACGATCCCGCGATGCAGGCCGTCATCGAGCCGCCCTTCGCGGTTCGCTTCAGCCCATTCATCCGCTTCATGAATCAGGTGCGCCGCCGCAACGCGGTGGTGATGGGCCTGCTTGGCCGTTTGCTCGATGGGCCCGAATGGCTTCGACGCATCCTCACGCACCGCGTGCTCTCGAATGCGCCGCCGCTCGAAGCGTTATTGGCCGATCCGCAGAAGCTCGAGCGCCATCTTGTACGGACGGTGATGAGCGTGTCGCATGTCAGCGGCACATGCCGTATGGGCGCCGTTGACGATCCGCAGGCGGTGGTCGACGGCGAAGGGCGTGTATATGGCGCCGAGAATCTACGTGTCGTCGATGCTTCGATCATGCCGTCGCTGCCCCGCGCCAACACCAATCTGCCGGTGTTGATGATCGCGGAGAAAATGGCCGACGCGATCCTCGCCGGCCAAAAGCGCAACTAGCAGACGCTACTCCGCGGCGATGGCGTAGCTGCGCGCATACATCTCGCGCATGTGCTGCTCGACGGTTGCAGGCGGGTATTTCGGTGTCTCGCCGGGCTTCAGGCAGTTCGAGAAACATTCGAGCCGGTGATCGGCGTTGCCCGAATAAAAGAACGGCACGGAATAGCGTCGATTGCCGGACACGTTCACGACGCGATGCACGGTGGAGCGATAGAGATCGTTGGTCCAGCGCGCGATGGCGTCGCCGATATTGAAGACGAAGGTTTCGGGAATCGGCGTCGCATGGATCCAGGTGTTGTCGAGATCGCGGACCTGAAGACCGCCGTTCGCATCCTGCAGGAGCAGGGTCAGCGCGCCATAATCGGTGTGCGCACCGGCACCGGCCTGACCTTTTGCTGCATCGACTGGATGCGGCGGATAATGTAGCAGTCGCAGCGTCGACAGCGGATCGCGATTGAAGCCGTCGAAATAATTCTCCGAAAGATCGAGCGATAGTGCGAGACCGACCATGATGCGTTCGCTGAGATCGCGCATGGCTGCGTGATAGCCGTTCATCGTGGGCTTGAAGCCTGGCATGTCCTGCGGCCAAAGGTTCGGACCGTGGTTGAACTTGCCCGCCGCAACCGCGGGATGATCGAGGGGCAGTTCGAGCCCCATGTAATACGTCTCCTTGAGATCGGGCGGCGCATTCGGATCGAGCGTTTGCGCACCCAGTGGTTCCCACCCACGATTGCACTTCGACAGCGACTTCGAGACTTTCTGCTTCTCCACGATCGGGCGATCGAAGAAGGCGCGCGTTTGGGTCTGCACTGCCTCGATCAGGCCCTGCGGAATGCCGTGATTGGCGATGTAGAAGAAGCCATTGTTCGTGCAGGCCGCGCGGATTTCGCGTGCGACGGCCTTACGCGCCTCGAGCTTCGATGAAGACAGTCCGCCGACATCTATCACGGGCAACTGGTTCGCCGAAACGTCGGCGGCCTCCAGAGCGTCGGACATTCGTTCCTCCTCGCGTTTCCTGTGTTTTTTCAGAACGCAGGCCGGCGAAAACATAGGCCCGCGCAAATCGCCTTCTTATTGGTAATCGAGCGTAAGCATGTTCGGCGGAAGTTTCGTAAAGCCGATCACTTCCGGGCCGGCTTCCTTTGAGACGATTTCGAATGTCTTCGCGATCGCGCCGTTCATCTCGGGCGTAAATTTCTTCACGAGATCGCCGCGCACCTGATCGCGAAAAAGGTTGATGCCCTCGGGCGACAGCCTCATCTCCGCGCCGCGCTCCTTCCAGATTTCGTCATTGGTCATCAGGATGCCGTAGAAATCTTGATAGGCGGCGACAAAGGCTTTCGCATTATCGGGATGTTCTTTCGCGTAGTCGCGCCGCATACCGAAATAGAGATAGGGGACTGTTGGAATTCCCAACTGCTCCGTAATACCGCGGATCGTAGCGAGAACGCGGAACTTGCCGGAGGCCAGCATGTCGGCGGCGAGCGAGTTCCACATCTGCGTCGCGTCGAGTTGTCCATTTTCGATCGTGCCGCGCAACAACGGTGCAGCCGCCTCCTGGATCGAAACCTCTTTCGCAAGGTCCATCCCGCTTTTCTGTTTTGCGGATGCCTGCATGATCATCCAGTCGAAGGATGTTTTGCCGTGCACACCGAGCTTCTTGCCCTTGAGATCGGCAAGGTTCTTGATCGACGAATCCTTCGGTACGAGCACATAGTTCACGTAAGTGAGGAAGGGTGCGACTCCGACGACATCGATCCCGCCATCCATGATGCGCGCCGTGGCGAGCCACTCGTAGACAATGATCTCGGCGCTCTTGCTCTGCATCGCGGCCGTCGCGGTATTCGCGGTCGTGTAGGGCAGGGCTTCGAGCTTAAAACCGTATTTTTCGTCCAGCTTGAACTTCTTGAAGACGAAGGGCACCAGCGACATCGTGCCCGCCGGATTGATCATAATCCGGACAGAACCGCCATCGCCCTTTGGCGCCGCGGTGGCACAAGTCATTCCGGCAACCGTGAAACATGCCGCAAGCGCAATAGCCGTGGCTTTCATTCGTGAACCTAGTCCAGTCATCGCAAATCCCTTTTCGCTCAAACGGGTTTCAGATCGGCGCGGCCGGAATAGGCACGCAGCGCATTCACGACGACCTTGCTTTTCTCGAAGAGCATAGCGTCCTCGTAGTCGCGTGGACGTCGAACGCCAGCGATCGAAACTTCCTCGCGGATGCGCCCCGCCGGGCCGTGTCCCATCACCATCACGCGGTCGGCGAGATAGGCTGACTCCATCGCGTTGTGGCTAACGAAGACAATCGTCGTGCGGAAAGCCGCCCAGATGTTCAGTAGACTCGTCCGCAGATGGCGCGCGGTCATTTCATCGAGCGCGCTGAAGGGTTCATCCATCAGCAGCACATCGGGTTCGATGGCGAAGGCACGCGCGATGGAGGCGCGCTGCTGCATGCCGCCGGACAATTGCTGCGGATAGAAGTCTGCGAATTTTGCGAGTTCGACCAGTTCGAGAACGCGGTCGGTTCGCGAGCGCCATTCCGTCTGCGAGAATCCCGATGCTTTCAGCGCGAATTCTATGTTCGCGCGCACCGATTTCCACGGAAGGAGGCGCGACTCCTGAAACACGTAACCAACGCGAAAGCCTGCCGCGATCTGTGCGTCGCTCGACTTTCCACCGATCGTGAACGTGCCGGCGTAATCATGATCGAGGCCGGCGATAATGTTGAGAAGGGTGGACTTCCCGCAACCCGATGGTCCGACGATGCCGACGATTTCGCCGACGTTGATCGAGAGGTCGATGCCGTCGAGCGCGATGAAACCGGCCGCGCCTGGGCGATCGGGAAAGGACTTGCTGATATCGCGCAGAACGATCTGCGGCGTGGTGTCCACGGGCGCGGTGCGAAAGGCGGCCATCGTCATCGCGTGCGCCAGCGGAAGATGCGCGTCTCGATCGTGCCAAGGATCGCGATCTCGATGAACAGCATGACGATGAGAAAACTCAGCGCATGCGCCAGCACCTCGGTCATGTTGAACATCTGGTAGTAGAACTCGATCTTGTAGCCGATGCCGTCGCCGCGGCCGAGAACTTCGGCGAACAGCACCATCTTCCACACGAGGCCGAGGCCGAAGCGCGCAGAGGCGAGAAGCATTGGCGCCACCTGCGGCACGACGACTTCGAGGATCTGCTGGCGCCGCCGCGCACGAAAGGCGCGGGCCATGCCGATCAGTTTCGGGTCGATGCTTTTCACGCCCTCGCGGATGTTGATCGCGAGGATCGGAATAATCGGAATTGCGGCGCCGAAAATCGCGGCGCGATCGTTGAGACCGACGACCATGTAGCAGGTGAGAATGATAACGAGTGCGGGGATCGTGATGAAGGTGACGATCCACACGCGGAAGAACACACCGGCGGCGTGCGAAAGACCCATCGCAAAGCCGAGGATGGATGCAACGGTCATCGTGATCGTGAAAGCGATGCCGATACGCCCAAGCGTGATGCCGATATCGCCCCAGATGGCGCCGCTCTTCATTGCCTGGAGCAGCGCACCCGCAACAACATGCGGCGCCGGGAGAACGCGTGCCGAAAGCGCCATCGAACCGAGATACCATAGGCCGATCAACGTAGCGGCTGACAATGCCGTCAATGCCGGGTCTGACACCAGCAGGCGCCGCCCCGCAGCGGCAACGCCCTGCTTACGCGAGAGATCGCTTGCTATCGATGGTGCCGTCATCGTCATGATTGAGGCTCAAACATCTTCGAGAAACGGATTTGCACCTTCGGCGTCGACATAATATCAAGGAATGCGTTCAAGAAATATGCCAGCAGGGCCGCGCAAGTCGATCACGACTTCGGTCGATCGCGCATATGGCGCATGGCTTCTGCGCAATGTCACTGTGCGAGTTTCCAGATCACGTCCGCCAGCACGCGGGTGCCTGCCGTAAGGTCCGCTGGCTCCGCCCATTCTGCTGAATTGTGACTGATGCCGTGACGACACGGCACGAATATCATGCCTGTCGGACAGAACGTGCTGAGCGGACGCGCGTCGTGGCCGGCCGCTGACGCGATATCGCGGTGCGCGATACCGAGATCCGAAGCGGTCTGCGTGATCGCCGCGCGAATGTTCTCGTCGAAAGTGAGCGACGGATTGTGCTGAATTTGATTGACGACGACATCGCAGGGCCCGCGTTCCAAGTCGCATATTGCCCCGATGTCACGATCCACGCGATCGACGACGGCGTAGTCAGGATGGCGAATATCGATCGAGAAGGTCACATGCGCCGGCACGACAGACGGTGCGTTCGGTAAGACCTGCACCATCCCGACCGTGCATTTGAGATCGGGCGGCTGCATCGCCGCTTTGTCGATGGCTGTGATCATGCGCGCCGCCGCCATCAACGCGTCGCGTCGCTCGTGGCGTTCCGCCGTGCCAGCGTGCGCGGCCTCGCCCGTGACGACGACACGATAACGCCGCGTGCCTTGAATGCCGGTGACGACGCCGACGGGTATGCTTTCGCGTTCGAGCACCGGGCCCTGTTCAATATGCGCTTCGACGAATGCGAAAGCAGGGCGGCCGAAAGACCGGTGCGGCAGGTTTTCGTCGGCGGCAAGAACGGAAACGATTGCGTCGCCCTGTGCGACGCCATCGGCATCGTGCAGCGCGAAGGCGGTTTGTGGGGATCGCGTGCCGGTGTAAAGATCAGATCCGGTCATACCCGGCGAGAAACGGGATCCTTCTTCGTTGGTCCAGGCTACGATCTCGATCGCGCGCCTAGGCGTAAGACCTGCGGCGCGCATTGCTTCGACTGCTTCGAAAGCGGCCAGCACGCCATAGGCGCCGTCGAACTTTCCGCCGCTCGGTTGCGAGTCGATGTGCGATCCCGCGAGGACCGGTGACAAGGTTGTATCGCTGCCTTCGAAACGCAGGAAAAGGTTTGCAGCGGCGTCCGTAAAAGGTTTCAGGCCGAGTGCGCGGCCCCATCGGATCAATTCGGCGCGTGCTTCGATTTCCGTGGCCGTCAGCGTCTGCCGGTTCACCCCGCCGTCCAGCGTCGCGCCGAATTTCGCCAGCGCCATGAGGCGCGACCACAACCGTTTGCCATCGACATGGTCGGAAGGGCGCGCCATCCGCTAGCGCGCGTCCCGACCGCGTGGACCCACGCGGTCGAAAAGGAATCGCGCCAGCTTCATATGCTGGAGCATGTGCTTATTCGCCAAACCGAATGTACTTTGACGGGACATGCTCCTAATCCGTGCGCATGATCTGTGCGGGATTGGCGCGCGGATCGCGCGCTCTCCAGCGTCCGACTTCCACCTGCGCGATGAACTCGGACAGGGTGCGATTGAAAAGGTCGGGCTCTTCGAGATTGAGCGTGTGACCCGTCTTTGGGAACACGGCGAGGCCCGAGGCCGGCACGGTTTTCTTCAGAAAGATGCCCGGCTGCAGGCAGTGGTCGTCTTCGTCTCCGACGATGACGAGGAGCGGTGCTTCCATCGCGCGAAATTCGGCTTCGAGATCGTAAAGCGAGGGGCGCCGCGCCTGCACGCCGCGCATCGTGTTCGCCGCGCCGCGCGACGAATGTTGCGCGAGACGCTCCGCAAACAAAGCCCAGCCGCGCGGGTCCTTGTCCTGAAACTGCACGCGGGATGCGCCTTCGGCATAGATTTTCGCTAAGGCCTGCGCGCCCTGCATCTCGAAATTGTCAGCGACCTGATTCGAGATTCCCCGGAAATAATCCTCGTGTTCCTTTTCCGCGCCGTAGCCGGCGCCGGCGGCGGTGATCGATAGTACGCGATCGGCGTGACGTAGTCCCGCATGCAGGACGGCGAAGCCGCCCATCGACAAGCCGACGAGATGTGCGCTCTCGATGCCGGTAGCATCCATGATCTCGACGATGTCGTCGGTTGCACGTGCCTGCGAATAGGCAGAGAGGTCGGAGGGAATGTCGGACGGCGCAAAGCCGCGCGCTGCGTAGGTGATGCAGCGATGCCGGCGCGCGAAGAAGTTAAGCTGCGGCTCCCAACTCCAGTGGTTGCCGCCGAACTCATGCACGAAGACGATCGCTGTTCCTTCGCCAGCACTTTCGTAGAAGAGCTTGACGCCATCGTCGGTCGTGGTGAAGGCCATCGCGCGCTCCTAGACGACAGACCGGCGCGAGGCGATGCCGCCATCGACGGTGAAAATGGTGCCGGATGTGTAGCCGGAGCGGAACGACGCGAGGAACAGGAATAGGTCCGTGATCTCGTGTATCTTTGCCGGGCGCTTGAGCGGATAGCGCTCGAGCAGTTCTTCGTACCGCTCGGCATCGCCGAACTTCGTCTCGGCGAATTTCTTCAGCATGCCGTAGATGCGCGACGTATCGACCGGACCGGGGTTGACGCCGACCACGCGAACATTGTCGTCGAGACTTGTGCCGCCAAGCGCGCGCGTGATCGCCATGATCGACGCGTTGCCGGCCGCTCCTTCGATGTAGTTGGGGTCGCAGACTTCGCCGCCATTGCCGATATTGTTGAGAATGACACCGGCGCCGCGCTGTTTCATGCGCGGATAGACAAGCCGGATCATGTCGGCGTAGCCGAACCCTTTCAGCGCCCAGCCTTCGCGCCATTTCTGCGGCGTGATGTCGAAGAGCGGGCCACTCGGAATGACGCCGGCGTTGTTGACGAGCACGTCGATATCGCCGGCCTCGTCGACGATCTTCTCGCAAGCACCTTCGGCTGTCATGTCGACGGCTGTTATGCCGACATCGACCTTGTGCGCCGACGTAATTTCATTGCGCAAAGCTTCGAGCCTGTCGGCCGAGCGTGCGGTGAGGTGCAGCGCGCAGCCCTCTTCGGCAAAGGCGTGGGCGAGCCCTTCACCGATGCCCTGTGACGCGCCGGTGATGAGGACTTTTTGGCCGCTGAGTTGAAGGTCCATTAGTCGCCTGATCTCTAGAAAAGTTTGGTCGCGGTGTTCATGCCGCGCGCGCGTTCGATCATCGCCGGCAGCAGATCGGCGAATTCCTCGACCCATGCGCGTGGCACGGTGACCGATACTTTGACGAAACGGTCACCGAAGGTCGGCGTGTGGTAGGCGCCTTGGCGGATCATGATCTTGTGTTCGGCGTAGGCGGCAACAAGCGCTTCTGGCCGCACGCCCGCTCCCTGCGTTTCGAGCACGATGAAATTGCCGTGCGAGGGATAGACCGGCATTTCGAGCCCGGGGATCTTGTCGGAGGCAGTCTTGATGAGCGCCTGATTGTCACGCTGCTCCTGCAGCACGCGCGGAAACCATTCGTCCTTGATCTCGAGACCCGCAAGCGCAGCGCGCTGCGCGAGAATGCTGGAGCCGAGATTGTTGGGCGGCGAGGCCGCAAGCTTCTCGACGATGTCGGCATGCGCGATGATCGCGCCGGCGCGCAAACCCGCAAGGCCGAGCCATTTCGAGAAACTATAGATCGTGATCGTGCGCTCGGGCGCGAGCTTCGCCGCGAGATGATGCTCGTAGGCGAAGTGGCGATAGGTGCAGTCGTGGATGAGATAGGCGTCGGCGTCGCGTGCGATCTTTACGATCGCCGCAATTTCGTCGGCCGTGCAGACGGAGCCGAGCGGATTGTTGGGATCGACGATGTAGATGACCTTCGTCTTCGGCGTGATCGCCGCCGCAAGTCGCGCAGGATCGAGGCGGTAGCCATGCTCTGCACCGTAGATCGGGATTTGCTTCACGCTCGCACCGACGGCGCGGGCAAACGCCATCGGCCAGTTCCAAGTCGGGTCGGTGGTGATCAACTCGTCGCCTGGCGACAGCAGCGTGTGGCACGTGTGATAAAGCGACGCGACGGCGCCGTCAGACACGAGCGCGGACAGGCCTTGCAGTCCGAAATCGGCGACGATGCCGGCGCGCAATTCCTCCAGCCCCGCCGGCGGCGCATAGGCATGAAACTCTTCGTCCTGCGCGCAACGCACGATCGCTTCGATAACCGCCGGATGGGCGGGCGCGTGGTTGGTGTTCTGCCCGAGCCACTTGAGCCCAGGCGTCTTCACCAGCGTGTCGAAATGCGCGTTTCGTGCCTCGAAGGGTCGCATCGGGTCTCCAATTTCCGGCGTCGAAGCTAGCCGGTTGCCTTGTATGCAGGCAAGCCAATCTGGCATGCAAGCTGCGTGCAATTGCATTCGAGGCGTGGCATCATTGCCGCGACACTCGACACAAGACGAGGGCTAACATGCTGACACGGCGTGGAATTCTTGGAAGCGGTGCCATCGCCGCTGGAGCGGCGTTCAGCGGCCTATCGCGCCCGGCGATTGCGCAGGGTGCCTCGAAAGTAAGCTTTACGACCTCCTGGATTCCCGAAGGTCCGAACCTCTTCGCCTATGTCGCGCGAGATAAAGGTTTCTGGAAAGCGCGCGGCCTCGACGTGACCGTCGCGCGCGGCTCCGGCTCCGGGTCCGCCGCGCAGGCGGTCGCGGCCGGCACCTTCGATTTCGGCATGGCGGCGACGCCGACGGTCATCATCCAGGCGGCGCGCAATCTGCCGATCACCTGCATCGGCCAGATCAATTACGACGCGTTGATGGGCGTCGCGGTCCTCGCGTCGTCGCCCATCAAGACGCCGAAGGACCTCGAAGGCCGCAAGCTCGGCGCGAGCGTCACGTCGGGCGAATTCCCGTTCCTGCCGCTCTACGCGGAGAAGACCGGCTTCGACATGAAAAAGGTCGATCTTGTG
Source organism: Beijerinckiaceae bacterium (assembly GCA_965246795.1). GTDB lineage: Bacteria > Pseudomonadota > Alphaproteobacteria > Rhizobiales > Beijerinckiaceae > JAJXWB01. The sequence goes on from CBDFFN010000008.1 coordinate 215,083, forward strand.
CAGATCGACGGCAAGGTGCGCGAGCGCTCGCTCGTCGAGAAGCAAGTCGATGCGGTGTCCTCTTTCGCGACAAGCACGGTGCCCTCGCTCGCGCCGCTCGGCACGGACCTGCGCGTCATGCTGTTCCGCGACGCCGGGCTGATCTTCTATGGGCAGTCGCTGACGACGCAGCCGGCGCGGCTCGAGAAAGATCCGAAACTTTGCGAGGCTTTTGTCGGCGGCGCGATGGACGCGATCAAGTTCACGATGACGAACTTCGACGAGGCCGTGGAGATTTTCCTCAAGGCTAACAGCGAAGTGGCGATCAGCTCGACCGGCAAGGAATATTCGAAGATCGGCTTGGGCCTCACCAACCTCACCAACATCGTGCCGGAAGTGAAGGACAATGGGTTCGGCTATGCCGATCCCGCCAAGGTCGCAACGATGACGGACATCGTGTTCCGCTATGCCGCCGGCGACAAGGCCGCGAAGCCTGATCCCGCCGTGCTCTTCACCAACAAGTTCGTTGGCTCCGTGAAGCTCAGCGCTGCAGAACTTGAGATAGCCGAGAAGAGTATCGCGCCTTACCGGAAGTACGTGATTTGATCGCAGCGCTCGCCGATAAACATCTGCCGGACAAGATGACCGAGCCCAAAGCTGCGCCACTTGTACGCATCTCGGGCGTCGACAAGACCTACGGTAGCCGGCAAGGCCAAGTGCATGCGGTCGCCGGCGCCAATCTCGATATCGCGCGCGGCGAATTCATCTCGCTGCTCGGCCCGAGCGGCTGCGGCAAGAGCACGTTGCTGATGATGCTCGCCGGCCTTGAAGCGCCGACAAAGGGCACGATCGAACTCGACGGCCGCCTGGTGACGCAACCGCGGCGCGACGTCGGCATCATTTTTCAGGACGCGACGCTGCTGCCGTGGAAGAGCGCACTCGAGAACGTGTTGTTTCCCGTTCGCATTCTGAAGCTGCCAGTCGCGCAATATCGCGAACGCGCCCGCGAACTTCTGGCGATGACGGGCCTATCGGGTTTCGCCGATCACAAGCCCGCGCAACTCTCGGGCGGGATGCGCCAGCGCGTCGCGATCTGCCGCGCGCTGATCCATGATCCTGCAATCCTCCTGATGGACGAGCCGTTCAGCGCGCTCGACGCGATCACGCGCGACCAGATGAATGTCGCGTTGGCCGACATTATGGAGCGCACCGGCAAGACCGTCGTCTTCGTCACGCATTCGATCCGCGAGGCCGCGTTTCTGTCCGACCGCGTCGTCGTAATGGGCGGCCGACCGTCCGGAATCATCGCGGATGAGCGCATGCCGTTCGGAAGACCGCGCCGCTTCGAGATCGAAGAGACGCCGGAGTTTGGCCAGATCGCGCGAAAATTGCGACTGACGATCGAAGCGGCGCATGCGCCTTCAGGAGACGCCTGAAATGGTCGCCGCCATCGGAACGGAAACGGGCGCGACCATCGCCGCACCGGAGACGGCCCGCAGTGCGCCGGGCTTTGCGAGCGTGCGCGCGATCGTGTTGCCGGTCGGACTCGCGCTGGTATTACTCGCGATGTGGCAGGCCTTCGTCGTCATCGGCAACATTCCGCCGGTGATCTTGCCATCGCCGGTCTCGACGCTGCGCTACATCGTCGAGCGCTGGGATATTCTCCTGACGCACGCGATTCCTACGACGATGGAATCAGCGCTCGGTTTCGCTCTCGCCACGATCCTCGGCATCGTTCTCGCCGTCGCCATCACCTATTCGACGCTGGCGCGTGAGGCGCTCTATCCAAACCTCGTGTTCTTCCAGCTCATTCCGAAGATTGCGTTGGCGCCGCTCTTCATCATCTGGCTCGGCATCGGCACGACATCGCGTGTGGCTTTCTCCGTCTTCATCGCGTTTTTTCCCGTGGTAATCGCGACGACGGCCGGTTTCATGAGCGTCGATCGCGGTATGTTGCGCCTGTGCCGTGCACTGACGGCATCCGAGCGCCAAATTTTCATCCATGTGCGATTCCCGGCGGCACTGCCCTACATCTTCAGCGGCATGAAAGTGGCTGTGACGCTCGCGATCATCGGCGTCATCATCGGTGAGTTCATCACGGCGCAGGCTGGGCTCGGCTATCTCATCATCTTCGCCACCGCGCGCGCCGACACCGAGGTGTCGATGGCGGCGATCGTCGTGCTTTGCGTCTGCGGCCTGTTGCTCTACGGGCTGGTCGCGCTCGGCGAAATGATCGCCAACCGCATCTACTCGGCGGAAGCGCGATGAGCAGCACCGATGTTCTGACGCCGAAAGTCATTCGACGTCGTGCACGCGAGTCGTCACGCGAAGATCTGCCCTTGGCGGACGACATCGCGTTGCAGCTTGAAGAAGACATTCTGCGCGGGCGCTTGCAGCCTGGCCATCGACTGGACGAACGTGAATTGTCGGAGCGCTACGGCGTCTCTCGTACGCCGATCCGCGAAGCTCTTCAGAGGCTCTCCGCGCATGGGCTGGCGATTGCGCGCGGACGTCAGGGGCTTCAAGTCGCGCAACTTTCCGTCGCCGAATTGCTCGATGCTTTACGTGTTGTGGCGGAGCTCGAGGCACTTGCGGCGTCGCAGGCGGCGCTGCGCATCACCACCGCGCAGCGTCAGGCTCTCGAAGCGGCGCACAAGGCCTGCGGGCGATCGATCGCGCGTCGCGACCACAACGGTTTCTACGACGACAATATCGATTTCCACGATGCCATCGCGGCGGCGAGCCACAATCCGATCCTGCAGGACGAATTGCGGCGCCTGTCGCTCAAGACCGCGCCTTACCGGCGCGCCATCACGTTCCAGCCCGGGCGCATGCCCGCGTCTCAGCCCGAACATGGGGCTATCTTCGTGGCGATACTTGCCGGTGACGCGACGACGGCCAGCGACCAGATGCGCAAGCATATCAACCTGCTGTCCAGCGGGATTGCGGACTTCCTGTCCTACGTGCGGCTGACGGACCAGCAGAAGCTGTTCAAAGAAGCGCTGTAGGCTTTCACGCCCCACCTTCAAGGTACGACAAATCAAACGAGACTTGCCGACGCGCCGTGACCGCAACAGATGATGGTTGCGCGCGCCGCAAGATCGCGCCAATGGCAACGCTCGAAGAGCCGGGGACCAACGCCCGGCCCGCACTGGAGGAAGAACATGGTCGATCTTGCAAAGGTGCGGGCAATCGACATCCACACGCATGCCGAGGAGCCTTGCGGCTGCCATGCGGACGACGGCTACGACGAATTGCAGACGACGATGGCGCGCTATTTCCGCGCCGCCTGGACGCATCCGCCGACGATGCAGGAGACCGCGGCCCATTATCGCGAGCAGAACGTCGCCGCCGTGATCTTCCCGGTCGATGCGGAGCGCGAGACCGGCTATCGCCGCTACAAGAACGAAGAGGTCGCCGAGATCGCGGCCGAGAACAGCGACATCCTAATTCCCTTCGCGTCCATCGATCCGCACAAAGGCAAGATGGGCGTGCGCGAAGCGCGGCGGCTCGTCAACGAGTTCGGTATCCAGGGTTTCAAGTTTCATCCGACGTTCCAGGGCTTTTACCCGAACGATCGCATGGCCTATCCGCTCTACGAAGCGATCCAGGAGAGTGGTAAGCCTGCGCTCTTCCACACCGGGCAAACAGGCGTCGGCTCGGGCATGCGCGGCGGCAATGGCATGCGGCTCAAATATTCGAACCCGATGTATCTCGACGATGTCGCCGTCGACTTTCCAGACCTCACGATCATCATGGCGCACCCATCCTTTCCTTGGCAGGAGGAGGCGCTTGCGGTCGCAAACCACAAGCCGAACGTCTACATCGATCTGTCCGGCTGGTCGCCGAAATATTTCCCGCCGATCCTCGTGCAGTACTGCAACACGATGTTGCGCAAGAAGGTGCTGTTCGGATCGGACTGGCCGATGATTTCGCCGGAGCGATGGCTCGCCGATTTCGATAAGATCGCGATCAAGGACGAGGTTCGTCCGCTCATCATGAAGGACAATGCGGCGCGGTTGCTGAAGCTCGCGTGAACGCGAACTGGGTCGCTTAAAGTTGTGCAGCTCTTCTACAGAAAAAGTCGTACAGCTCTTCTACAGGATGCTCGGGCGCGTGCGTCGAGCCTTGCGTGGAGCCGGCGGCTCGGCGCGCTCTCGCACTGGTTTGCCGCGCGCAACGTCGCACATCTCACGTAACTGTTTTCGGAGCGCAGTCCCGTCAAGCGATCCCGCTTCGAAGACACCCTCGGACTTCAGTTGTTTCTGAATGTCATCGACCGATGTGCACTTGCCGCTTTCAGCCAGCTGAAACGCACGTTCTAAAATCACGACGCCCAAGTGCGTTTCTCCGACAACACCGCAATACATAAGGTCCGCAGCATCCAACAAAAGGTCAGAGCGCGCTATTGCCAAAAACGTCAATAACATTTGCTTGTTTCGAGGAGGGGCGGGTCGGATTGTCTGTTCAGGGTCGCTGAACGCCGAGAAACTGAGCTGGTCCAGCGCCGCGTGTTCGATGGAATGACTGTTCGAGAAAAATCGTGACGTCTCCGATCGCCTGCAGGATCGGACCTTAGTGATCCCGCTCGATCCCGACACGCGCCCAATTGTGAAGCCTGACACCGCGTACGCTGGTCGATCTTCGGGCTTCCCATGCCCACTCCGGGGATTATGTTCGACGTCAAGAACGAGCCGCCATCATCGAGGCGTCGCCGGGAGGTATTGCGTTGATCGAAGAGCCGATCATGGACGTGGCCCACCTCGGGCATCTCGAATTGCTGACGCCGAAACCCGAGGAAAGCTTGCGCTTCTTCGTCGACGTCATGGGCATGACGGAGAGCGGGTGTAAGGGCGACTCGGTCTATCTACACGCCTGGGACGATTACGAGCGCTACTCGCTGCAGCTTACGGGCTCGAAGACGTCGGGTCTTGGGCATGCCGCCTTTCGCGCGCGCAGCCCACAGGCTTTGCAGCGCCGCGTAGCGGCGATCGAGGCGGCCGGCGCCGGCGTCGGTTGGCACGAAGGCGAACTAGGCCACGGCCCGGCGTACCGCTTTCATGACCCCGATGGCCACGTCGTCGAAATCTACTACGAGACGGAATGGTATAAGGCGCCGGAGCATCTTCGTCCCGCGCTGAAGAATCAGGCGCAAAAATACCCCGCGCGCGGCGTCAACGTGCGGCGGCTTGATCACTTCAATTGTCTCGCTGTCGACATCAAGGCGAACCGCGAATTTTTCGAGAAATGTCTCGGTTTCCGCTCGACGGAGCGCATCGTGCTCGACACCGGCGAGGAAGCCGGAATGTGGCTGACTGCCACAAATAAGAGCTACGACTTCGCCTACACGAAAGAAGCGCATGGCGTGAAAGGGCGCTTCCACCACATCACCTACGCGCTCGACAGCCGCGAGGACATTCTTCGCGCCGCTGACATTTTCCTCGAAGCCGGTGTGCATATCGAAACAGGTCCGCACAAGCACGCGGTGCAGCAGACTTTCTTTCTCTACGTCTACGAACCGGGCGGAAATCGCGTCGAGGTCGCCAACGCCGGCGCGCGGCTCGTGCTTGCGCCCGACTGGAAGCCGATCATCTGGACCGAAACCGAGCGCAAAAAGGGTCAGGCCTGGGGCCTGAAAACCATCGAGAGCTTTCATACGCACGGCACGCCGCCGCTGCCCGACGATCTCGCCGAGCATGGGATCGCGTCGTGATCATCGATTGCCACGGCCATTACACGACCGCGCCGAAGGCGCTGGAGGACTGGCGCAATCAGCAGGTCGCTGCGATCAATGATCCCTCGCAGAAGCCAAAACCATCGGAGCTAAAGATTAGCGACGACGAGTTGCGCGAGTCTATCGAAGCAAACCAGCTTCGTTTGATGAAAGAGCGCGGCCTCGATCTCACGATCTTTAGTCCGCGCGCGAGCTTCATGGCGCATCACATCGGCGACTTTTCTGTTTCCTCAGAATGGACTGATATCTGCAACGAACTCTGCTGGCGGGTGTCGAAACTCTTTCCGCAAAAGTTCATCGGCGCTGCGATGCTGCCGCAGAGCCCCGGCGTCGATCCGAAAAGCTGTATTCCCGAACTCGAGAAATGCGTGACGGAGTACGGCTGCGTCGGCATCAATCTCAATCCCGATCCGAGCGGCGGCTGGTGGAAAAGCCCGCCAATGACAGACCGCCACTGGTATCCGATCTACGAAAAGATGGTCGAATACGACATCCCCGCGATGGTTCACGTGTCGACGAGTTGCAATGCGTGCTTCCACACAACCGGCGCGCATTACATCAATGCCGATACGACGGCGGTGATGCAGTTGATCGAAGGCGATCTGTTCAAGGACTTCCCGACACTGCGGTTTGTCATTCCGCATGGGGGCGGCGCCGCGCCCTATCATTGGGGTCGCTATCGCGGGCTGGCGCAGGCGCTGAAAAAGCCGGAACTGCGCGAACATCTGCTACGCAACGTGTTCTTCGACACCTGCGTCTATCATCAGCCGGGCATCGACCTTCTAACTAGAGTGATCCCGGTCGACAACATTCTCTTCGCCAGTGAAATGGTCGGCGCGGTGCGCGGCGTCGATCCGGAGACTGGGCATAACTTCGACGACACAAAGCGCTACATCGACGCGACGCCGAATCTGTCGACCGGCGACCGCACAAAGATTTACGAAGGCAATGCGCGAAAAGTCTATCCGAGGCTTGATGCGGCGCTGAAGGCGCAAGGACGATAGACGGCATGACCGAACTCGGCATCGTCAAACGTAACATTCTTCGCGCAGACCTCGCCGCTACGAATCGTCTCGCCGCCTTCGGCGTCGCAACCGTTCACGAGGCGTTGGGGCGCGTCGGTCTCATGCAGCACTACATGCGGCCGATCTATGCGGGCGCGCAGGTGTCCGGCACGGCGGTCACGGTGCTCCTGCATCCCGGTGATAACTGGATGATGCATGTCGTCGCCGAGCAGATTCAGCCCGGCGACATTGTTATTGCGGCAATCACCGCCGATTGTACCGATGGATATTTCGGCGATCTCCTTGCAACTAGTTTCATGGCGCGTGGCGCGCGGGCTCTGATCATCGACGCCGGCGTGCGCGACGTGAAAACGCTCACCGAGATGGGCTTCCCGGTATGGAGCAAATGCATTTCCGCAAAGGGCACGGTGAAAGCGACACTCGGCTCGGTGAATATCCCGGTTGTGTGCGCGGGTGCGCTCGTCAATCCCGGCGATGCAATCGTTGCGGACGAAGATGGTGTTGTCGTGGTGCCGGCGGCATCGGCGCAGAAAACTGCCGATGCTGCCGCCGCACGCGAAGCCAACGAAGGCGACAAGCGTGAAAGACTTGCGTCCGGTACCCTCGGGCTCGACATGTACAGCATGCGTGAGCCGCTCGCGAAGGCGGGCCTCAAATACATCGACTGAAAACGTCGCATGGCCGGCAACATCACAGGCATTTCATCGATGGCGACCCGGCATATCCTTGCCGAGTTAGTCCCGGTTTACGAAAGCCGTGCGGGATGCAAAGTTGCTATCCAGTCCGTGGGAGGCATCGCTGCCGCGCAACGCATTCGAGATGGGGAACCCGCCGATATCGTCATTCTCGCTTCTGATGCGATGCAGCAATTGGAGCGCGAGGGATTGCTTCTGCCCTGCAGTCGTGCCGACTTCGCATCGTCGGAGATCGCGGTTGCGGTTCGCGAGGGACAACCACTCCCGGCTCTGCACGACGAGAACGCCATTCGCCGCGCGACACTGGCCGCGCGCATGATCGGCTATTCGACCGGGCCGAGCGGCACGCATCTAAAGCGGCTATGGGAGCGTTGGGGCATTGCTGACATAATTGCGACGCGCGCCATTGAGGCACCGCCCGGCGTGCCCGTTGCGTCGTTGATCGCCGAGGGCAAGGCCGACCTCGCCTTCCAGCAACTCAGCGAATTGCTTGGTCAGCCCGGCATCGTAATCGCCGGACCGTTGCCCCCGGCCGCGCAACAGACGACGATCTTTGTCGCCGGCGTTGGTGCACGTTCTGCGCAACCAGAACGCGTGCGCGACCTTATCCGCTTTCTCATCTCACCCGATGCCGCCAGCACGAAGGCCAGACATGGCATGCAGGCGGCGTAACGAACACAGAGCCCGACCTTCACCGGGCCAATTTTTTGAGGAAATGCTGAGATGACCGATAAACATGATGCTGCCGAGACGCGCGAGTGGGTGGAGGCGATTTCCTCCGTCATCGCGATTGACGGCAACGAGCGCGCGGACGCGATCCTTGAAGAGACGATCGATGTTGCGCGCAAGAGTGGTGCGCGCGTGCCGTTTGCGCGCAATACTGCTTATTTCAACACAATCCCGCCAGAGCACGAGCCGGTGCATCCCGGCAATCGCGCCATCGAGCACAAGTTGCGCTCCGCGATCCGCTGGAATGCGGCCGCGATCGTACTTACCGCTAACAAGGACTCATCCGAACTCGGCGGTCACATTGCGAGCTTCCAGTCCGCCGCGACGCTTTACGACACCGGCTTCATGCATTTCTGGCACGCGCAGACCGAAGTTCACGGCGGCGATTGCGTCTTCATCCAGGGTCATTCATCGCCCGGCATTTATGCGCGTGCGTTTATGGAAGGACGGATCAGCGAGGATCGACTGAAGAACTTCCGACAGGAGGTCGACGGCAAGGGCCTGTCTTCCTATCCGCACCCCTGGCTGATGCCGGACTTCTGGCAGTTCCCGACGGTGTCGATGGGTCTTGGGCCGCTGATGGCGATCTATCAGGCGCGCTTCCTGCGCTATCTCGCCGGCCGCAGCCTCGCGAAGACTGACGACCGCCATGTGTGGGCCTTCATGGGCGACGGCGAGATGGACGAGCCGGAATCGCTCGGCGCCATCGCTCTCGCGGGTCGCGAGAAGCTCGATAACCTCATCTTCGTCATCAATTGCAACCTGCAGCGTCTCGATGGACCCGTACGCGGCAATGGGAAGATCATTCAGGAACTGGAAGGTGACTTCCGCGGCGCCGGCTGGAACGTCATCAAGGTCGTGTGGGGTTCGGGCTGGGACGAGCTTCTGGCTCGGGACACCACCGGACGCCTGCGCCAGTTGATGATGGAATGCGTCGACGGCGAGTATCAGGATTTCAAGTCGAAGAACGGCCAGTACATCCGCGAGAAATTCTTCGGGCGTTATCCCGAAACCGCAGCGATGATCGAAGGCTGGTCCGACGAGCAGATATGGAAGCTGACACGCGGCGGGCACGATCCGCAGAAAGTTTTCGCTGCGTACAAAGCCGCCGTCGATCATGTCGGACAACCGACCGTCATTCTCGCCAAAACTGTGAAGGGTTACGGCATGGGCGAGGCCGGCGAAGCGCAGATGATTACCCATCAAGCGAAGAAGATGGGCGAAAGCGCATTGCGCCAGTTCCGCGATCGCTTCCAGATCGGCGTCAAGGACGAGGATCTTACGAAAACGCCGTTCCTGCGTTTCCCTGAAGATTCCGACGAGATGCGCTACTATCACGCGCGTCGCAAGGCGCTCGGTGGCTATCTGCCGTCGCGCCGCCAGCAGGCCGAACCGCTGGCGATCCCGCCGCTGTCGACCTTCGATGCGGTGCTGAAATCGACGGGCGAGCGTGAAATCTCGACCACGATGGCCTTCGTGCGCATCCTCAACACGCTGTTGCGCGACAAGGCGATCGGTCCGCGCGTCGTGCCGATTGTGCCGGACGAAAGCCGCACCTTTGGCATGGAAGGCATGTTCCGCCAGTACGGCATTTTCAGTCAGGTCGGGCAACTATACCGCCCGCAAGATGCAGACCAGCTCTCGTATTATCGCGAGCACCAGTCCGGGCAAATGCTGCAGGAAGGCATCAACGAAGCGGGCGCTATGTCGTCGTGGATTGCAGCTGCAACATCATATTCGCATTCCAATTGCCCGATGATCCCGTTCTACATCTATTATTCGATGTTCGGCTTCCAGCGCGTGCACGATCTTGCGTGGGCGGCCGGCGATATGCGGGCGCGCGGCTTCCTCCTCGGCGGAACGTCGGGTCGTACGACGCTCAATGGCGAGGGTCTGCAGCACGAGGACGGCCACAGCCACATCCTTTCCGCGACGATCCCGAACTGCGTGTCTTACGATCCGACCTTCGCTTACGAAGTCGCGGTGCTCGTGCAGAGCGGTCTCGAGCGCATGTATGGGCACGGCGAAGACGTGTATTATTACATCACGCTGCTCAACGAGAACTATCCGCATCCCGAAATGCCTGTCGGCGCGGAAGAGGGCATCATCAAGGGCATGTATCTTTTCCGCGCTGCGCCGGACGGTACGTCGAAAGACAAGAAGGTGACGCTCCTCGGCTGTGGTGCGATCCTTCGCGAAGTGATCGCGGGCGCGGACCAACTCGAGCACGATTACGGCATCATGGCTGACATCTGGAGCGCGACGAGCTTCACCGAACTTCGTCGCGAGGCCGATGCCTGCGAGCGCTGGAATATGCTGCATCCGCTGGAGACGCCGCGCGTGCCCTACGTGACGCAGTGTTTGCAGTCGCGTGGCAGCGGACCGGTCATCGCCTCGACCGACTACATGAAGGTCTTCGCCGACCAGATACGATCCTTCGTGCCCGGCCGCTACAAGGTACTCGGCACCGATGGTTTTGGCCGTTCGGACTATCGCAAGCAGTTGCGAAAATTTTTTGAGGTCGATCGTAACTTCGTATCGGTCGCGGCGCTCAAGGCGCTCGCGGACGAACAGCTGTTGCCATCGAAAACCGTCGCCGATGCCATCGTCAAATACGGCATCGATTCAGAGAAGGTCGATCCCATGCGCGCGTAGGATGCGACGCAATCCACACGAACAAGTTCAAGAACAAATCCGAGGAAACGATCCCATGAGCACCGACGTCATCGTCCCCGATATAGGGGACTTCAAGGATGTGCCGATCATCGAGATCAATGTCGCCATTGGCGACGAGGTAACGGCGGAGCAACCGCTGATCGTGCTCGAATCAGACAAGGCTTCGATGGAAGTGCCGTCGCCACAGGCTGGCAAAGTCGAGGCGATCCTCGTGAAGATCGGCGACAAGGTCAGCCAGGGAACGCCGATCATCAAATTCGCCGGCGGAGCAGGTGCAGGCGCGCCGGTCGCGTCGCCCGACACGAAGGCGAAGCCTGCCACTGACAAGAACGATCCGACGCGCGAAGGGCCGATGAAGTCGCCGGCGTCCGAGGAGCAGGATTCCGTCCGTGCCGCCGACAAGACGCCCGTCGATGGCGCGACGAAACGCAGCCTGCCGCCGCCGATCGATTACGGCGACGCGCATGCCTCGCCGAGCGTGCGCCGTATCGCGCGCGAACTCGATGTCGATCTCAACAGCATCAAGGGCACGGGCGAGAAGGGCCGCATCACCAAAGAGGATGTGAAGGCGGCGCTTGCCGGCCCGTCGTCTGGCGGCGGCGCACCGGCTGCATCCGGTGGCATGGGTATCCCAGAGATCCCCGCCGTCGACTTCTCGAAGTTCGGGCCGGTCGAAACGAAACCGCTCGGTCGCATCAAGAAACTTTCCGGAACGTTCCTCCATCGTGCATGGCTGAACGTGCCGCATGTCACGCATACGGACGAAGCCGACATCACCGAGATCGATGCGTTCCGCAAAGAACTCGATGATGCCGCCAAGGGCGACAAGAAGAAGCCCTACCGCGTGTCGCTGCTACCCTTCCTGATGAAGGCATCGGTCGTCGCATTGCGCGCAAATCCGACCTTCAACGCATCACTGACACCGGCGAAAGATGCTCTGGTCTACAAGAACTATTACCACATCGGCATTGCGGTCGACACACCGGAGGGTCTCGTCGTGCCGGTCGTGCGCGACGTCGATCGCAAGGGCATCGTCGAGATTTCACGCGAGCTTGGCGAACTCTCGGCGAAGGCGCGCGATGGAAAGCTGTCACCGAGCGACATGCAGGGCGCGAGCTTCACAATCTCGTCGCTCGGCGGCATCGGCGGCACGAATTTCACGCCGATCGTCAATGCGCCCGAGGTTGCGATCCTCGGCGTCGTGCGTTCGAAAATGGCGCCGGTCTGGGACGGCAACGAATTCAAGCCGCGCCTGATGCTGCCACTCTGTCTCTCCTACGACCACCGCGTCATCGACGGCGCGGCGGCCGCCCGCTTCACACGCCAGCTCGCCGCGTCCATCGAGGACGTGCGGCGTCTCGTGCTCTGAGGGGGCGCTCGCGATGGCAAACGAAATCAAGGTTCCCGACATCGGCGACTTCAAGGATGTGCCGGTCATCGAAGTGCATGTGAAACCGGGTCAGCAGATCAAGGCGGAAGAAACGCTGATCACGCTCGAATCCGACAAGGCGTCGATGGACGTGCCTTCGCCGTCCGACGGCACGGTGGGCGAAGTTCTTGTCAAGATCGGCGACAAAGTGAGCCAGGGTGTCAGCATCCTGACGCTGGCAGGTGCGCCTGCCGGCTCAACCGAGCCTTCGAAGACATCGCTGACCAGCATCCCCGCGCATTCGAGCGGGCCGGCTACGTCATCGGCCCGTGCGGTGGCACAAGGCAATTTGCATGCCGAGGTGTTGGTTCTTGGCGCGGGACCGGGCGGCTATTCCGCGGCGTTTCGTGCCGCAGACCTCGGCAAGAAGGTCGTGCTTGTCGAACGCTGGCCCACGCTTGGCGGCGTGTGTCTCAATGTCGGCTGCATTCCTTCGAAGGCGCTTTTGCACGCAGCCAAAGTTATCGATGAAGCAAAGGACATGAGCGCACACGGTATCAGCTTCGGCGAACCGAAGATCGACATCGATGCACTGCGCACATGGAAGGACGGCGTCATCAAGCGCCTGACCGGTGGCCTCTCCGGTCTCGCGAAACAGCGCAAGGTGACGGTCGTCGCGGGTGTCGGCACTTTTGCGTCACCTAACAGCGTCGTGGTTGCCGGCTCGGACGGCACGAAAACGATTTCCTTCGACAAGGCGATCATCGCTGCGGGTTCGGAGCCGATCACGCTGCCGTTCATTCCACACGACGACAAGCGCGTCATCGACTCGACGGGCGCGCTCGAACTTGACGGCGTACCGAAGCGGTTGCTCGTGCTTGGCGGCGGCATCATCGGTCTCGAAATGGCAACCGTCTATCACGCGCTTGGCTCGAAAGTGACGGTCGTCGAGCTGATGGACCAAATCATTCCCGGAGCCGATAAGGATATCGTCACGCCGCTGCACAAGCGCATCACGAAGCACTACGAAAAAATCCTGCTGAAGACGAAAGTGACGAAGGTCGAGGCGAGCGCCGAGGGTCTCGTTGCGACGTTCGAAAGCGCTGAAGGCACGACGACCGATACGTTCGACAAATTGCTCGTCGCTGTCGGCCGCAAGCCTAATGGCAAGATCATCGCAGGTGAGAAAGCCGGCGTTGCCGTCGACGAGCGCGGCTTTATCGCCGTCGACAAGCAAATGCGCACTAACGTGCCGCATATTTTCGCGATTGGCGACATCGTCGGCCAGCCGATGCTGGCGCATAAGGCCGTGCATGAAGGTCATGTCGCGGCGGAAGTCGCGTGCGGCCACAAGAGTGCGTTCGACGCGAAATGTATCCCGTCGGTCGCTTACACCGATCCGGAAGTCGCCTGGGTTGGCCTCACCGAGAACGAGGCAAAGGCGAAGGGCGTAAAATACGGCAAGGGTGTTTTCCCCTGGGCCGCGTCGGGTCGTTCGCTGTCGCTCGGCCGCGACGAAGGCGTGACGAAGATCATCTTCGACGAGGCGACGCATCGCATCATCGGTTGTGGCATCGTCGGCCCAAATGCCGGCGATCTCATCGCGGAAGCTGGACTCGCGATCGAGATGGGCGCGGATGCCGCCGACATGGCCCTGACAATCCATCCTCATCCGACCTTGTCGGAGACGGTGGGTATGGCGGCGGAAATGTTCGAAGGCACGATCACCGATCTCATCGCGCCGAAGAAGAAAGTGTCGTAACAGGATTACCTGTGAGGACTTGTATGCCCTCGCGTGGCCTGGAGGGCTTTTGCCGTTTTCCCGGACGCAGACGCTCCGCTAGCGACGCGCGTCAGCTGCGTAAGCTGCGTAGTACGAGGCGAATTGCAGCTGTTTCTTACGGCTGTTACTGATTGCTTTCAGCACGAGTGCTGGAAAAGGGGATCAGACATGAAGGGCGTCTATCGTTCGTCGACCATCGTCGCAATTGCGGCATCTACTCTCTTGCTCGGCGCAACACCGAGCTTCGCATTCAAGTTCAAGATCAAGATTCCGAACCCCATCAAGATCGCGAAGAGCATCGGCGGCGACATCACGCATCCCTTGCGCCCTATTCAGCGCACGGAGCGAAACATCCGTCAGACGGCGAGCGATCTTTCGAAGGGGAAGTTCAGGCCCGGGACAATGGTCTCCGCCATGCCTGGGGCAGCGCCCTATGCGGCGGCGGCACGCGCGTCGACTTCTTCCGGACCAGCGCGCGGTCCTTCGCCCGGGCCGAGGCGCTGATCCGTTCGACTAGACGCGTGTGACAACGGACGCCCGCGCATCGGTGGCGCGGGCGCAAAGCTTGTCGCGTGGCAAGTGTCGCCGTTCCTCTGTGCCGTATCTATCGCCGCGCGCGGTGTCGATCATCCCCGTGTGGGGTCGATCAAGAACTTCTCTCCTGTCGCCTTGCGCTCGTAAGCGCGCAAGACTTCTGGGTCGAGCGCCTCGGCAAGGCCGATTGTGCGCGTGTAGTGGCTCGCAAAGGTGGTGGTCAGTTCGTCCACAACGCGCTGCTTCAGCCGCGTCTGCACCTCGCGGCCGGCCTTCTGCAGGAACGGCGTCAGCAGCCAGCCCGACACGCTCCACTGGAAACCGAAGGCGAGGCGATTGAGCGTCGTCGGCGATAGATCGAGCCCACCGTAGATGTAGAGTTGCTTGAAGGCGTTCGAGCCGTAGCGGCTGTACTCCTTCATGTTGCGGCTCGCGGCCTGTTCCATCGCCTGCATGATATCGCTGCCGAGTGAGCCGCCGCCGATAGCGTCGAAGGCGATCGTCGCGCCGGTCTCCTGCACCGCGTCGACCAGGCGCTTGCGAAAATCTTCGGCCTTGCTGTTGAGGACATATTTCGCGCCGATCTTGCGCAGGATCGCCTCCTGTTCGTCGGATCGCACGATGTTCACAAGCGGTACACCATCTTTCGTACAAATCTTCTGCAGCATCTGGCCGAGATTGGACGCCGCCGCGGTGTGGATGATGGCGGTGTGCCCCTCGCTCTTGGCCGTTTCGACGAAGCCGAGCGCGGTCAGAGGATTGACGAACATGGATGCGCCGTCGGCCGCGCTCGCGCCTTGAGGCAGGGGCGTCACATCGCGCATCCGCAGCTTGCGGTAATCGACATACATGCCGCCACCGAGCATGCCGACGCGTTTGCCTTCTAGCGCTTTGGCGTTTGCGCCGGCGGCGATCACGGTGCCCGCACCCTCGTTGCCGACCGTCATCGATTGCCCGAGCCGTGCCTTCAAAGCGGATACGCGACCCTTCGGCACCTCGAAGGTCAGTTCCGGCCGTCCGGCCGTGCCGCCGGCTTTCAGGGTCGAAACATCGGCCGGGCCGAGCAGAAGGCCGAGGTCGCTCGGATTAATCGGGGTGGCTTCCACCTTCACGATAACCTCGTCGTCGGACGGTACCTCGAGCGTCACCTCCTCGAGCGTCAGGCGGAGCGTCCCGTCCTCGTTCGCAGTCGATCTCAGTTCGCGTCCCGTCACCGTCATGATTTGCCTCCCGATGTTCCTTGCCGTGCTTAGAACACAGACGCGCGGGAAAGCCACGCGGGCGAGATAACGAAAGGAGGCGACGATCCCGACAATTCGAATTGCTGGTTTTATCGTCAAATTAAGGTGCCACCGGCAATCTTGGACCGATGCGCCCGAAACACGCGTTCCTCAGGGTCCTGCGGCTCACGAATTCCTTGCGGATCGGGACGGCGCTCGGCGCATTAATCGGCATCGGCATTCTTGCTGCGACGGCCTATATCGTGGTCGATGCGCGGCGTGACGCCCTCGCGGCTGCCGATCGCGAGGCGAACAACGTCACATCGTCGATACGCCGCGACATCAGCCGCAACCTCGAAATGTTCGACCTTTCGCTCAAGGGCGTGTTGTCGGCTCTGGCGGACCCGGAAGCGAGGCAGTTGACCGGTTCTGCGCGGCATCTCGCACTTTTCGATAATTCCGCTCGCGCGACTTACTTCTCCTCGATCCTCGTCATGGACGAAAACGGCGCGATCGCCGAAGATTCTTGGTCGATCTATCCTCGACCCGGCATTTTCGCCGACCGTGAGTTTTTCCGGCACCATCAGAACAGTGAGAGTGGCGAGCTTTTCGTCAGCCAGCCTTTTATGAGCCGGTTGACGTCGAGCCGCGTGATCTCGATCAGCCGTCGCATCAACAAGCAAGACGGCACCTTCGGCGGTCTCGTCATAGGCACATTGCGAACGAAATATTTCGAGCACCTGTTCGACTCGCTGTCACTCGGCCCGACCGGCGCCATCGCGGTCATTCATTCCGATGGAATGGTCGTGGAGCAGCGTCCGCCTGCTCTCGACACGGGCGAAGGCGGAATCGGCCTTGACGTAGGTCGCCTCCTGCACGCGACGAACGACAGGGTCGCAAGCGATTTTGCGAAAGACGGCGTGGCGCGCCTGTATGTCGTACGACAGGTCGAAAATCTGCCGCTGCATGTCGTCGTTGGGCTTTCGATGACGGATATTCTCGGACCTTGGCGGCGCAAGGCTATCGTCACGGTGGGCGGGACACTCGTTCTCATCAGCGCCTTGCTCGTGCTCGCGATCGTTTCGGTTCGCGAGATGGAGCGCCGGCGGCGATCGGAGCGGCGCGCGCTCTCGAGCGAAGCTCGATACCGGCTGCTTGCCAGCAACTCGAGCGACGGGATCGTCGTGCGTAACGCCGACGGGTACCGGCTCTACGCGTCGCCGGCCTACTACCGCATTATTGGACGCACGGCGGAAGACCTCGGCCAGCGTCGGCTGCTGGAGTTTCTCGACGAGGACGGTCGCATCGCGGTGCAGAATACGTTCGAGCGCCTCAAGGCCGGCGAGCAGAACGTCATCGAGAGTTTCCGGTGCCCGCGTCCGGACGGTTCTTCCGTTTGGGTCGAGGCCATCTCGAGCCCGATCTACGACGATGACGGCGCTCTCAAGGAAGTTGTCACAAACGTCCGCGATGCGACGGACCGCAAACTCGCAGAGGAAAAGCTGGAAGAGGCCGCGAGCACCGATCGCGTCACTGGTATCGCCAATCGCCGGATATTTGACGAGCGCTTTTCAAGCGAGTGGCGGCGCGCGTCCTATGAACAGATGCCGCTATCTCTGCTGATGATCGACGTCGATCACTTCAAGGGTTTCAACGACCGCTACGGACATCTGCTCGGCGATGTCGCGCTCAAGCAGGTTGCAGCCGTTACGGTTGCGCAGCTCCATCGCGCACGGGACTTCGCCGCGCGTTTCGGCGGCGAAGAATATGTCGTCGTCCTGCCGGAGACGTCACGCGAAGATGCGCTCGCCATAGGCGAGAAAATCCGACGCAGCGTCGCCGCAACCGCAGTCGTGGACGGAAAGGATGGCGGCCTCAGAATCACGGTAAGCGTCGGTGTCGCGACAATCTGGCCGCAGGTCGATTATCGCGAGACGATCCTGATCGAGATGGCCGATGGCGCGCTCTACGATGCGAAAGCGCGGGGCCGCAACCAGTGCGTGGTCGCGTCGGGCAGGCTCGCGCGGCTCAGCAAAAACGCGGCCTGAATCAAACCGCGACGACGGGATGGCGAATGCGGCCGATGCCGGTCACTTCCGCTTCAACGATATCGCCCGGCCACAGCCACTCCTGCGGACTGCGTCCGGCACCGACGCCCGCGGGCGTGCCCGTCGCGATGATGTCACCGGGCTCCAGCGTGATGGCGGCCGCGATGTCGGCGATCAGCGTCGGCACATTGAACAGCATGTAGCGTGTGTTCGATCGTTGTTTTTCGACGCCGTTCACTGTTAACCAAAGATCGAGGCTGTGCGGATCAGGCACTTCGTCGGCAGTAACGATGCAGGGCCCAAAAGGCGCATAAGTGTCCTGCCCCTTGGAATAGATCCACTGGCCGGCGCGACGGTTGTCCCGCGCGCTGATGTCGATCATCACGCTGTAGCCGAAGACATAGCCGAGTGCGTCGGCGACGCTCACCCTGCGCGCTGTGCGGCCCATGATGACGGCGAGCTCGACCTCCCAATCGAGTTGCTGCGTGATCGCCTTGTCGTGCTGGATGGCGTCGCCGGGGCCGATGACAGATGTCGGCGGTTTCGAGAAGATTACCGGCTGCTTCGGTAGATCCGCATTCGTGTCGAGGGCGCGCGACGATTCCGCGACATGCTCGACATAGTTCAGGCCGATGCCGAAGATGTTCTTTCGCGGACGCGGGATCGGCGCGAGAAGTTTCACATTCGCAAGAGGTAGCGCGCTGCCGACCGGCCAGCGATTACGGAATTCGTCAAGCGCGCCGCGCAACGCACTCAGCGCAGGCGGCCCCAGATCGATGAAGTCGAGCATCGTCGATGGAAGCGCCACGGATACTCCCTCGCCGATCGACTCGACGTCGACCAGAAGGTCGTCCTCGATCACGCCAAGCCGCGCGGCAGCCTCGATTGTTGCGCGATAGGTAACGAGACGCATCGATCGATCTCACATGTTTAAAAGGCGTCGGATGCATGTCGCCGAACGCACCGGCTGACAAGGCCGCAGGTCAGGGACGCAGCCGAAACCCACCGAATCGACGGGCGCACACAGCCCGGTCGACACACTAAATGCCAAGTCCAAGCTTGAGGCATTTTGCTTTTATAAACAAGTGTCAACGGCGGTTGCCGGGCTAAGTTGAGCGGGCTAGTTTGTGTTGCACAGGTCGGTGAAGCCCGTATGTCGCGTTGGGTTGTTCTCTGGGTTCTGTTTTTCGTGCGTACGGGAATGGGCTTCCAGTACCAGACACCCGCTGCCATCGGGCCGCTGCTGCAATCGCAGTTCGGCCTTCCGCTCGACCAGTTCGGTCTTTTGGTCGGTCTTTATTTTTTCACCGGCCTCGGGCTCGCAATTCCCTCCGCCGCGCTCGGCTCCGTCATCGACGAAAAGAAGGCTGTCACCATCGGGCTGATCCTGATGATCGCCGGCGCGCTGTGGTCCAGTTTCGCGTCGGGTTGGGGTGGCCTCGTCGGCGGTCGGCTTCTCGCAGGGACGGGGGGCGTCCTTATTAACGTGCTGCTGACGAAGATCGTCGCCGATTGGTTTTCGGAAGGAGGCCTCGCGAACGCGATGGCGATTTTCGTGAATTCCTGGCCCGTGGGAATCGCGATTGCCTTGCTCGTCGTGCCGTTCCTGGGCGTGCAGTACGGAACAACGGGAGCGTTTCTCGCCGGCGCGATCTGGGCACTCGCCGCGCTCGTCCTCATACAGATCGTGCCGTCGACGCCGGCCAGACAATTGGCCGGGTCCGCAGAATGGCCGAGTGCGCGAAACGGCCTCCGCGTCCTGCTCGCGGGACTTGTCTGGGCCTTCTGGAATGCAGCCTTCGTCATCGTGTTCAGCTTCGGTCCGGCGATGCTGCGAGACGATGGCTTTTCTCTCATTACCGCCGGCGGCGTCATCAGCCTCGTGATGTGGTTCTCGATCGTCGGTGTCTTTGCCGGCGGCGTTCTTGCCGACCGGCTGCGGCAGCCAGGCGTGCTGATCACGTCCGTCGGCCTGCTGCTGGTCGGCAATATCGTCTTGGCAAGCGGGCACACGGCGTCGATCGTCGTGTTCGCATGCCTCGGTCTGATCGTCGGCCTACCGGCCGGTGCGATCATGTCGCTTCCCGCGCGCATTCTGCCGCTCTCCGAGCGCGTGCGAGGGATGGGATATTTCTACACGGTGTTCTACGCGGTCATCGTGCTGTCGCCTATCCTCGCGGGCTATCTATCCGTGCGGACCGGCTCGACGCGCATCGCCTTTCTCAGCAGTGGCGGCTTTGCGATCGCCGGCCTCGTGAGTTTCGCTGCGCTCGTGCTCGTCGAACGCTGCTGGCAACCTCGCGCCGCAGTTACTGCGTAGCGACTTCTGGCGCCCAGCCGATCTGCTTCGCCGACCATGTGGCGGCCTCGTTCGACGAGCGGCCGAACAGCATGCGCCGCTCTTTCTCGCTAGAGCGATAAAAGGGGTAGCGGTCCTGCACGCGATCGCGCTGCGCGAAATAGTCGAGGCCCATCGCGGCGATCGGTTTCTTCAACGTCGGATAGTCACGCGCATCGCACCACGGCGTGTGCCCGAAGACGCGACGATAGTAGGCCTGATGTTCCGATCGGATCGTTGCAAGAATCCAGTCGGCGCGAAAAAATTCGCCAGCCATCCATCCCGGACGAACCGTAAGATACGGCATTTCCGGAAAGCGACGCGAAAACTCGAGTTTCGTGACGAATCGTGTGGGGTCGACGACCGTCTGCCCAATCGCGACCTCGGTATCGAGAATGTCACCGAACACCGTGCGGGCCGGTAGCGGATCGTTCGGGGCGCTCGCGACGTGAAACCGGATCGAACTCGCGAGCTCGCCGTCGATGAACATGCCGATGATCCAGCAATTCGACGCCGTATCGAAGGGATCGTGGAACATCTGCGTCGGGTTCGCGGCGATCGCGCCCTCGCGCATGTAGGCGTCGTAACGAAGCCTATAGATTGCGTCTTTCTCGGCCTGCGTATCGGCGCGTGAATATTCGACGCGTTCGAGGAGTTTCAGAACGCGATCGGCGAACCGAGACTGAAACCTTGCAACGCTCGCCATGATCGAAACACCCGCCGCTAATCCAAGCAGATGTTAAGACAAAAGCAACCATAAAGAAATGGATCGGACGCAATACGTCGCACGTGACGCGTCAGTTGAGGCGTGCGTGCAACAGATCGTGTGTGTCCTGCGCAACGATAGAAAACAAGTCGACAGCCGAAGCGTTGCCGTGAGTTTTATTTTCGGCAATTCTGTCGAGCGAGCTTTCGCTCAACGGCAGCGCATTCATCCGCGCCCAATCGAGAAGCGTGCGAAAGTCAACGACGAGGAGCGACGTCTCGACGCCTGCAGCAGACAGGCCGATCTGCAAACCTTCGCGTTCCGCATACCAATCGTCGAAGTCGTCGTATTGCGTAAATCCAGGAGCGATTTGTTTCACACGAAGGAAATCGCGTCGGCTCAGTAAACCGATCGCGCGATTAACCAGTAAATATCGCTCATGGTTGTTACGCATCACGCACCGCTTTATTTGTGGTGCGAAGTCTCGCTCGCAGACCCTTAATATTTACGCCACGGCTCTCCGCAAGCAGTCTTTTAAGAAATGACGCAGAGAATTACCGCTTCCGATCACGAGGATCGCATGTCCGAAGATCTGCCAAAAAAATCGCGCGCGAAAGACGCGATCCCGAGCGATCTCTACGTGCACCTCGTCCAGGCGCTCTTTGCGGACAAGAAGGCGCTCATTCTCGGGTCTATCTGTACGGCGGTTTGCGGCATCGTCACTGTCCTCACGACGCACGACTGGACGGTCGGTGCAGTCGTCGTTGCGATGCTGTGCGTTGCATTGATGCGCATCGCGGACTTCTCGCGTTTCGCGATCCTCGCCGGCGACCTAGAATTGTCGACGGCGCGTCGTTGGGAGCTTCGATACACGGTTGGCGCCGCGCTCTACATGGCACTTCTCGGCGTTTGGACGCTGGCTGTCTTTCTAAGCATCGACGAAACCTTTCCGCGTCTTTTGGCCTTGAGTGCAACGCTCGGCCACGCACTCGGCATCGCGACGCGCAACTTTTCTTTCATTCGCGGCACCGACGCGCAGATCGTTGCCGCACTCGTGCCGCTCAGTTTAACGTGTTTCCTGGCCGGTGGCCGTTACATCGCGCTCCTGCCGCTGGTGCTGCTGCCGATTTTTGTCTTCATCAAAGGTTCGGCGGCCCGGCTACGCGAAACCTTTCTCGACGCAACGCTTCTCGCGCGCGACAAGACTGTTCTGGCCGAGCGCTTCGACACGGCCCTTAACAATATGTCGCACGGCCTGTGTATGCTCGATCGGCAAGGCCGCATCGACATCGTCAACGAGAAGCTGCTGCAGCTTTTGGGCATGCGTCGTTCGGACCTGCCGGCGAAGCTGAACTTTGCTTTTGCGTTACGCGAGATCGTCCGTCGTGGTGGGCTCGGAGCATCCGATGCGATGAACTTGCGGCGTCTCGTTAAAGAGGGCGCGGACGGTCCACCAATTCTCGTGGATTACCGCAACGACCGCGCAGGCGAGATCACGGTGCGACGCATGGACGGCGGTGGGTCGATCATCGTCGCGCAGGACATCACGGATCGCCGCGAGTCTGAGCGCACGATTGATCGCATGGCGCATGTCGATCCGGTAACCGACCTCTCCAACCGTCGCTGCTTCGAGGATCAGCTTACGCAATCGGTGCGCGCCTATCACGAGCGCAGACAACGTACGGCGATCTTCTTCCTCGATCTCGACGACTTCAAGCAAGTGAACGACAGTCTCGGCCACGCGAGTGGCGATGCGCTGTTGCGCATCGTTGCCGAGCGCCTGACGAACATCCTGCGGCCTGTGGATCGTGTCGCGCGCTGGGGCGGAGATGAGTTCGCGATCCTGCTCCCGGACGCGCGTCCCGACCAGATTCCGTATCTCGCCAATCGCATTATCGAGGAAATCTCTAAACCTTGCACGCTCGCCGACACGGAGCATGTCGTCGGCGTCAGCATCGGCGTCGCCAGCATCCCGGAAGATGGGCTGGAAGCCAAGACACTCCTCAGCAAAGCCGACATCGCACTCTACGCGGCGAAAGCCGAAGGCCGAAGCAAATGGCGCGCTTTCGAGAGCGAGATGGAAGAGGCCGTCGTGCGGCGTCGCCTGCTCGAAATGTCGCTGCGCACCGCCGTCGCGATGGAGACCATCGACGTTTTCTATCAACCGATCATCGCTGTCGGCACTGGTCAAATCGGCGGCTTCGAAGCACTTGCGCGATGGCAGCACCCGTCGCGCGGCATCATCTCGCCAGGCGAGTTCATTCCGCTTGTCGAGGAACTCGACCTGATGGAGAAGATGGGCGCAAGTGTTTTACGCAAGGCTTGTGCGTTCTGTCTGACATTGCCGGTCGACATGCGCATCAGCGTCAATCTTTCGACGACGCAGTTTTGGAAAGGCGACATCGTTCAGACGGTACGTCGCTGCCTCGATGAGACGGGCCTCGCAGGTTCGCGCCTCGATCTCGAGATCACGGAATCGATCCTGCTCGACGATCGCGCGTCGACGCGCGCCGCGATCGTTTCGTTACGCGAGCTCGGCGTATCCATCTCGCTCGACGATTTCGGCACGGGTTACTCCGGCCTCGCCTACCTTCTGAAGGTGCCGCTTGATCGCGTGAAGCTGGATCAAGCCTTCACGCGCCGTATCGCGGCGGAAGAGTCGGCGCGCATTCTGGTCGAAGGCATTGCCGACATATGCAAGCGCCTCCACATCGACGTGTTGATCGAGGGCGTCGAGACGCAAGACGAATTTCAATGCATCAAGACCTTTGCCGGCATCGGCGAGGCGCAGGGCTATCTATTCAGCCGCCCGATCCCGGCGCGCGATGTGCCAGCGCTGCTGGAAAGCGCTGCTCCGGGCCTCGCTGCTTAAGACACGGCGCAATCACAAAAGTCGGCGAATGCAACATTCAAAGAGCATCGCAGCATTTGAGTTTGTCATAACAATATGACAGCTTGCCAACAAAGACCGACACACTCGGCATCGCGGGAGGTTAACATGACCGAATTTAGGACGACGAAGCGTGGCCTACTCGTAGGCGGCAGCGCACTCGCAACAGGTGTTTTTTCGCCCGCCGTGCTGCGCAACGCTTTTGCACAGGACGCCGACCTGAGCCCATACAAGAATGCCAAGATTGACTGGCGCCAGATGGCGGGCGAAACGATCACTGTCGCCGTCATTCCTGCGAGCTATTTCGAGAACCTGATCACGCTGGCGCCGCAGTTCCAGGCACTGACCGGTATCGACGTCCGATTCGAGAAGATCCCGCCGGCGCAGATCCGACAGAAGAGTGTAATCGATCTCACCTCGAAGACCGGCACCTACGCGACGCATGCCGCTGACCCGATGTATTATGCGCTCTACGCCGCCAACAGATGGGTCGAGCCGCTTGACACCTATCTTGCCGACAAGTCGCTGACCGACGCGGAATGGTTCAAGGCCGACGACATTATTCCGGCCTGGCGCGCCGCCAATTCGATCGACGGCAAGCTCTACGGCATGCCCTACGACGGAGAGGTGACGATCCAAGTCTATCGTAAGGACCTCTACGACGCGAAGGGGGCAATGCCTGCCGACGATCTGCAGACCTTCGTCTCGAATGCGGCAGCGCTGTCCGATCCGAACAACCGCATGTGGGGCGTTGCGCTCCGTGGTCTCGCGGGCGCGGGGCAGAACGTCTACATCTATTCGTCGATCTTCCGAGAGTTCGGCGGCGACTGGTTCAAGGGCGGCAAGTTGACGGTCAACGGACCGGAGGCCGAAGCGGCGCTCAACTGGTACGTCGATCTTATGCGCAAGAACGCGCCGGCGGCAGCCGCGCAATGGAATTGGCCCGACATCGCGGACGCGTTCTCGCAGGGCACGCTCGGTGCCTATCTCGATGCGCATTCTTCGGCGTCGGTGATCAACAATGCCGAGAAATCGAAGGTCATCGGCAAGGTCGCCTATGCACGCTGGCCAAAAGGCCCGAACGGCAAGCGCGTGTCGTCGATCTGGAACTGGGGCTTCCCGATCAACGCCGCGCTGCCCGAGAAGCGCAAGAAGGCGACGTGGCTGTTCCTTCAGTGGGCGGCGAGCGCCGAGACGCAGGCGCGCACGTCGTTTCGTTTCGCGGGGCCCGCGAAGCGCTCGGGCGTTAATCGCACGTCCGTCTGGAAAGACGCCGAGTACATCAAGCTGATGAACTCATTCGGTGAGAACTTCGTACAGGCGACGCTCGACTCATTGCAGAACGATACCGATGTAGACTGGCGTCCGCGCGTGCCGCAATGGCCGGCGATCGGCGACACGATCGCTACCGCGATCCAGACGGCATTGTCCGGACAAGCACCGGTGAAAACCGCGCTCGACGACGCGCAAAAGCGCATCGAACCGATGATGCGTGGCTGATTAGTTGGTGTCGGTGACCGCAGGAAGCATGACGACGGGCGTTCGCGTTTCAGACGCGGTGCGTGTACGCGAGCAACAGGAGCGGCGTTTTGCGACGGCGCTTCTTGCGCCCGCCTTCGTCGCGCTGACGGCGACGACCACGTTCCCGTTGCTGTTTCTCGCGTGGACCAGCGTCTATCGCATGGACCTCGCGATGCCGTTCACGGACGGCTTCGCGGGGCTCGACAATTACCAAATGCTGCTTGGTGATGCGCGCTTCTGGTCGTCGCTCGTCGTCAGCCTCGTCTACACCTGCGCGACCGTTGCCTTGCAGCTCACCATCGGACTTGCGCTGGCTGTGCTCGTAAACGGCATGAAGCGCGGGCAGGCGGCGTTCCGCATCGTTGCGATCCTGCCCGTCGTGATGTCGCCCGCGGTCGTCGGCATGGTGTGGCGCACGTTCATGCTGGCACCCGATTTTGGCATCGTCGATTTTCTGGCGGTCAACGCCGGTCTAGCGCGACGCGACTGGCTCGGCGACCCGACGCTGGCGCTCGTGTCGGTCATCGTCATCCACACGTGGCAATGGACGCCCTTCGCCTTCATGGTGCTGCTCGCCTCGCTCGCGTCGCTACCCGACGACATCTACGAGGCTGCGCGGCTCGATCGGGCGAGCGCATGGCAGCAGTTCTGGCGCATCACATTGCCGCTGCTGCGCCCTGCGATAGTCATGGTCGTCATCCTGCGCGTGATGGTGGCGCTGACGGCCTTTGCCGCGATCTTCACGGTGACCGGCGGCGGGCCTGGCACCGCGACGGAAATTCTCAACATCTACGCCTACAAGAAGTCCTTCACGGAGCTTTCGATCGGGTACGGCTCGGCGTTGGCGATGGCGCTGCTCGTCGTGACCATCGCAATATCCGGCGTGCTATTTGCTCTGCGGCGGGCACGATGATTGCGCGGCGCGCCCGTATCATTGTTGCGATGCTCGTCACAGGCGCGTTTCTCGCGACCTGGGCCTTCCCGATCCTTTGGAGCGTGCTGAATTCGTTCAAGACAGAGCAGGACATTCTCGCATATCCGCCGAAATTTCTCTTCGCGCCGACCGTGGCGGCCTATCGCGATGTGCTCTTCGGTGCGGCGTCCGTTCTGCCGAACATCGCAAGCAGCATGGTGATCGCCATCGGCACGACGGTCGTTACAATGGTTCTCGCAGTGCCTGCCGCCTATGCGCTCGCGCGTCTGCGCTTCCCTGGCAAGCGCCTCAGCGGATTCTACGTGCTCGCGACGCAGATGCTGCCGCCAGTCGGCATCATCATCCCGTATTTTCTCATTCTGCGGAATTTCGGGTGGATCGACACCTATCAGGGCATCATCCTCATTTACCTCTCCTTCTCGCTGCCCTTCTCGATCTGGCTGCTCGTCTCCTATTTCGAGGACATCCCTTACGAGATGGAGGAGGCGGCCGCGCTCGATGGAGCGGGCAGGCTGCGAACGCTGTGGCGGGTCATCATTCCGCAGGTGCGTGGCGGCATCGCCGTGACGGTCGTCTTCGTCTTTCTCAACGCGTGGAACGAGTTCCTCTTCGCGGTCGTGCTGAGCGGCAATGTCGTGCGGCCGGTGACGGTCGCGATGTTCAACTTCGTGTCGGTCGAGCAGACGCTCTGGAACAAACTCGCTGCGGTCTCCGTGCTCGCGATGCTGCCGGTCGTCGTGCTCGGTATTCTCGCACAGAAGCACATCATCAAGGGGCTGACCGTGGGCGCCGTGAAAGGCGGTGGTCGCCGATGACCGAACGTGGACGCGTCGAGTTCAGGAACGTCGTGAAGATGCATGGCGCCGTCGCCGCGCTGAACGACGTCAGTTTCGCCATTGAGCCCGGCGAGTTCTTCGCGCTTCTCGGACCATCGGGCTCGGGCAAGAGCACCAGCCTGCGCATTCTCGCGGGTCTCGACGCACCGACATCCGGTCAGGTTTTCATCGATGGCGCCGATGTCACGGGTGTCGACGCACGCGATCGCGATGTCGCGATGGTGTTCCAGAGCTATGCGCTCTATCCACATATGACGGTCGGGCAGAACATCGCTTTTCCCCTGGAAATGGCGAAGGTCCCGAAGGCGCAGATCGGCAGCCTCGTCACGGATGCCGCGCGAAAAGTTCGGATCAATCACCTTCTCGATCGCCGGCCCGGACAATTGTCAGGCGGCCAACAACAGCGCTGCGCGCTCGCACGCGCCATCGTGCGACAGGCGCGGCTGTTTCTTCTCGACGAGCCGCTGTCGAACCTCGATGCGCTTCTGCGACTGGAAACGCGCGTCGAGCTGAAGAAGCTGCAGCGATCATTGAATGTCACCGCCGTCTACGTCACGCATGACCAGGAGGAGGCGATGACGCTCGCCGATCGTATGGCCGTGTTCATGGCCGGCGAGATCAAACAGATCGGCACGCCGGCCGAAATCTTTTCGGCGCCCAACTCCGTCGACATCGCAAAATTCATCGGCAGCCCGCCGATGAATCTCCTGCCGGCGACCATGACGGACGGCGCGGTCACAATCGCGGGCCACGTATTGAAGACCACGCACGTCTCACGCGAGACGAGGGATGTGATCGTCGGCATCCGGCCGGGCGCGGTACGGATCGGCGATGCGGGCATGCCGGCGACTGTCGAACTCGTCGAAAATCTTGGCGAAAGCGTCGTGCTCGATCTTGCCTGCGACGGTCATCGCATACGCGCCCGTGTGAACAGCGAAGACGCACCGCAGGAAGGCGCTTCGCTTTTCGTCGATGCGCGGCCGCAGGATCTGCATCTCTTCGATGCCGTTAGCGGGTTGCGACTGTGAAGCCACAACTGCCCCTCGATGCATCGAGCGGCGTTCCGCTGCATGCGCAGGTGCGCGAAACGATCCGCCGGCGCGTCCACGACCGGTCGCTTGTCGATGCAAACGGCCGCCTGATGACGGAGGCGCAGCTCGTTCGGCATTTCGGCGTCAGCCGCATCACGATCCGCCACGCATTGCAGCCGCTGGTCGCCGAAGGTCTGTTCGCGCGCGAGCGGGGCAAGGGCACGTATCTGCGGTCGAACCAGCCGGAGCGCTGGGCCGGCCGCCTGATGGGCTTCACGGAAACGATCCGCGATGCCGGCTTCGTGCCGGGCGCGCGCGTGCTGGAAAGCGGTGCGACGAGCCCGCCCGATGCCGATGTGCGACGTCGGCTAGACAGCGGCACCGTCTGGCACCTCAAGCGCGTCCGGCTTGCCGACGATACGCCGATCGCCGTCGAACATGCGTTTTATCCGCTGCAGATCGGGAGGCAGCTCGAGGCGCGCGATCTGGTTCCGATCGTGATGTATCGTGTGTTCGAACAGGAACTCGGGCTCGATATTGGAGAGGCCGACCAGAATATCGGCGCGACGCTTGCCGATGCGGAGACCGCGCCGCTGCTCGATGTCGACACCGGGAGTCCGCTGATCGCGATGGAGCGCCTGACGGTCGCGCGCGACGGCCGGCCGCTCGAATTTCTGCGGTCCGTGTACCGACCGGACTATTTCCGCTTCTCCATCAAACTCGTCAGGCCAGGCGCTTGACGGTCCTTCATCGAAATCGGGAGACGATGCGAATATGACGGCATCCGGCGGCGCGAAACGGCGACCGAATATCCTTCTGATCCTCAACGACGATATGGGCTTCTCCGATATCGGCTGCTACGGCGGCGAGATCGAGACGCCCAACCTCGACCGTCTCGCAGCCAATGGCTTGCGCTATTCGCAGTTCTACAACACGGCCCGTTGCAGTCCCTCACGCGCGTCGCTGCTCACCGGCCTGCATCCGCATCAGACCGGCATCGGCATTCTCACTTACAGCACCGGGCCGGAAGGCTACGCCGGCAATCTCAACAAGCGCTGCGTGACGATCGCCGAAGTTCTGCGCGGCAGCGGCTACGGAACCTACCTCAGCGGCAAGTGGCACATCGCGAGCAATCTCACCGAGCCGACGGATGCATGGCCGCTGCAGCGTGGCTTCGACAAGTTCTGGGGAACGATCATCGGAGCCGGCAGCTTCTATGATCCGAACACGCTGACGCGCGGCAACGACAATGTCGAGCACGAAGCGCAGGACCCACAGTTCTTTTACACCGACGCGATCAGTGATCAGGCCGCGGCCTTCGTGCGCGATCATCACGCCGCAAATCCCGACAAGCCCTTCTTTCAGTACGTCGCCTACACCGCGCCGCACTGGCCGCTGCATGCGCATGAAGAAGACATTGCGAAGTACAAGGGCCGCTTCGATGCGGGTTGGGATGCGTTGCGCGAAGAGCGTCTCGCGCGGATGGTCAAATCCGGTATCATCGATCCCGCGTGGAAGCTGACGGATCGCGATCCGACACAGCCGCCTTGGACGGATGCCGCAAATCGCCAATGGCTCTTACAATGCATGGAGGTCTACGCCGCGCAGGTCGATCGCATGGACCAGGGCATCGGCCGCATCCTTGCCGCGCTCGAAGAGACAGGCCGCCTTGACGACACGCTGGTAATCTTCATGTCTGACAACGGTGCCTGCGCCGAGGACATTCCGGAAGGCGTGACGGCCGACGAACTTGTCTCGCTGATGATCGCCAAGCCGAACACACGCGACGGTAAGCCCGTACGCTTCGGCAACGACCCCACGATCACGCCGGGGCCGGAAGACACCTATCAGAGCTACGGTACGGCATGGGCGAACCTGTCGAACACCCCGTTCCGGCTTTACAAGCATTGGATCCACGAAGGCGGCATTGCGACGCCGCTCATTATGCATTGGCCGAAAGGCATCGATTCGCGCGGCGAATTGCGCCATCACCCCGGACAATTGCCTGACATCATGGCGACGATCCTCGACATTTCCGGTGCGGAGTATCCCTCGCGGTTCGACGGTAACGACATTTTGCCGTGCGAAGGTCAAAGCTTGCGCGCCTCGTTCAATGCTGACAGCGCGCGCGAGAAGCCAATGTTCTGGGAGCACGAAGGCAATGCTGCAGTGCGCATTGGCCAGTGGAAGTTGGTGCGGAAATACCCTGGCGCGTGGGAATTGTTCGACATGACGGCTGATCGCACGGAGATGCACGATCTCGCGGCAAAGGAACCCGCGCGCGTGAAGAAAATGGTGGCGGAGTACGAGTTGTGGGCAAACCGCTGCGGCGTCATCCCGCGCGAGAAGATTCTCGAATTGATGAAGGCGCAGGGCGCAACGGCCTTCTGGGAAGATGACGACAAGGCCTGACGATTTCTCGAGCGGGATGAAAAAATCGTCCTGCTGTGCAAAGCTAAACGGTGAGCGATTGCCAGCCGGTTCGGCGCAAGACTTTGAGCCACGCGCTATGATCGTGCCGATGAAATGGACCGCTGAGCTTGGCGGGGATTTCATCATGGGCTCCGATGCGGAGGCACGCTATGCGGATGATGGCGAAGGACCCGCGCGGCGTGTGACGCTGTCGCCGTTTCAGATTGCCTGTCACGCCGTCACAAACGCGCAGTTTGGCGACTTTGTCCGCGAGACCGGTTTCACGACGGACTCAGAGCGCCTCGCCTGGTCCTTCGTCTTCGCAAACCATCTCGATGAAGAGACGCGGCGTCGCATCACGACGCGCCCCGTAGAAACACCGTGGTGGGTGCCCGTACCGCGCGCCTACTGGGCGCAACCGGAAGGGCCGGGCAGCACGGTGCTAGATCGTCTTGATCACCCTGTGGTGCACATCTCGTGGAACGATGCGCAAGCCTATTGCCACTGGTCACGCACACATCTGCCGACCGAGGCGCAATGGGAATTTTCCGCACGCGGTGGCCTCGAAGGATGCACCTTGCCGTGGGGTGACGAACTTACGCCCGGCGGCGTGCATCATTGTAACGTCTGGCAGGGTCGCTTTCCCGAACGCGATCTTGCCGAAGATGGTTTCGCGGGCACCTGTCCCGTGCACGCGTTTCCTGCGAACGATTTCGGCCTTTCCAACGCTGTCGGTAATGTCTGGGAGTGGTGCGCGGACTGGTTCTCGCCCGACTATCACACGACGACAGACCGCATTGACCCGCTGTTCGACGACGCCACGGGTTCGCGATCTCTCAGAGGCGGGTCGTTTCTTTGTCACGCCTCGTACTGCGATCGCTACCGCGTGGCGGCGCGTAGCGCGAACACGCCGGATTCTTCGGCGAGCAACATCGGGTTTCGCGTAATGCGCGAAGACAACCCGTCAGCTAACTGTCCGACGTAATTGCTGCTCGCGCAGAAAGATGAAAAGCCCGGCGCCGATGATGAGCGTGACTCCCGCGAGTGGAAGAAGACCGATCGTCTCGCCGAAGATCAGATAGCCGAAAAGAATTCCCCAAAGGATCAGCGTGTATTGATAAGGCACGACGACAGATGCGGGCGCCAGACGCAGCGATTGGTTGACGCAGACATTGCCACCGAGCGATCCGATTCCAAGCAGTAGCATCAGTGCAATATCCCAGCCTTTCGGTGAGACCCATCCGTGGATTGCGACAAGCGTGCCTCCGAAAATCAATGCTGCGAGAAGTTGGAAGGTCATCAGAACGACACCCGGCGTGTCGGCCAGCTTGCGCGTCGTGACGAAGAGGGCGTAGCTAAAACTGCCCGTCAGTGCGCAGACCGCGCCGAGCGAAAGCGAGCCGGGCGAGGGGTGCAGCGCGAGGATCACGCCCGCGAAACCGATCGCAACGGCGATCCAACGGCGCCAGCCGACATGTTCTTTAAGCAGAAGAGGCGACAGGGCCGTCACGTAGATCGGACCGGCCATGTAGTAGGCCATCACCTCCGCTAACGGTAGCTCCGTCAGCGCCCAGAAAAACAGCGCGCCTTCCAGTGTCGCGAAGATAACGCGGATGATCTGCAGTCCGGGGCGCGGCGCACGACGAAAAGCGCCAGAACCGGCGCGCCATACAAAGAACGATATGGCGAATAGCCCGGACACGCTGCGCACGAGCATGAGTTGCCCAACCGCATAGGTACCGACGAGCCATTTCCCGAGCGTGTCGTTAACCGCGAACAGCAGTACGCCAAGCAGCATCATCGCGATACCGCCTGCGGCGCCCGTTGGAATCAAACCGGAGCGATGAATCACAATGTCGAGCTTCTATCCGAAGTCGTTCGGTTTGAGCGCAGATGGTTTGGCCGTCGACGCGCGCAGGCACACGCTCTGCGCTACAGACCCGGATCTCTTGGCAGTCCGGCTGCCGCGACAAGATCGAGGAGAGCCGCCGCCCGCGCACGATAGACCAAACTTGTGTTCTCCGTCGGCACAGCGATGTTGTCTGCCGTCGAGCCCGGACGAAGTCTTAGCCCGGCCGCGATCGCTTCCTTCGCCTCGTCCATTCGTCCCAAACGATGCAGTGCGGCGCCGAGCATGAAGTGTGTGCGGCCTGTACCGGGCGTGATCGCGAGCGATCGCTCGAGCCACGCGACCGCCTCGGCACTGCGCTCCATCAGGTTGCAAGCCAAGCCTGCGCCGAGCAGCCATGTCCAGCGCGAGATCGCTGGCGTGTCGAAGCGGTCGGCTTGTTTGAATGTGTCGAGCGCTTCTTCAAAACGCCCGAGAAAGAGTTTCGCGAGGCCGAGCTGATAAAGCGCTTGGCCATCCCACGGGTCGAAAACCAGCGCCGTCGCGCAGGCCCGTAGCCCATCTTCGAAACGATTGGTTGCCGTGTAGAAGCGACACGCTGTCTGCAGGTTCGGTACAAATTGCGGCATGCCGCCCGTCGCCTGCTCGAGCAGGGTTCGCGCACGTTGCTCGGCCGCCGGACGCGCGGGAACATCGATCCATGAGATCTGGATGCCGCGCAGGAGATGTGCGGCAAGCGCGGCTTGCAGATCGGCATCGTCGGGATGGTTCGCGAGCGCCTTCTCTAGGATCGATCGCGCGAGCAAGAAATTGTCCGGCGTCGTGCGCACGATCGCGGCGTCGGCCTGTTCGATTGCGACATTGGCGTCGACGGATCGTGGGCTCTGCCGACGCAACGCGCTGATACGCAGGGCGAGGGGGTAGCCGACACCAGCGACGAGCCGCGATGCAGCGAGACCTGCCGCAGATTGTTGGGTCGGCACATCGACGCCGCCGCTCCATTCCACCACTTGCGTCGATGCCCGAATGAGCCGTGCCCGCAGTCGCCAGCTGTCCCCAACGCTTTCGAGTTCGGCTGTGAGCACGAAGTCGGCGCGTTGCGTCGACGACGGACTGCTGGATGGTGGGAGAACGCGGACGTTCGGGATCTTCGACAGTCCGTCTGCGAGATCGCCTGCGACGATTGTTGCCATCGCAGTGGCATTTGCGCTGCTGGCGTTGATCGATTGGATCGCAACGACCGGCGGACCACTCGCGAGGAATTGCGGTGCGATCACCCAGGCAACGGCAGCGGCGATCGTCATGCATACGACGACCGCCATCGAGATCGCGCTTGCCTGGCCCATGCTACGCGGAGGCGAAGGATCAGCGTGCCGTGCCGATACGACCTGCGGCTCTGGGAGTTCGACGTCGACGGAAGCAGCGGCGGCAGCGGTTCCGGCTTCCGTCATTTTCGGTTGTGTCGCGACATTTTCGGGCGTCGCTTCAAGGAGGTAACCGCGGCCGGGCATCACGCGGAGCAGCGAGCGGTGCTCGTCACCGAGCGCGTTGCGAATTTCCCGGATGCACTGGAAGAGGCTGTCGTCGCCGACATGCACGTTCGGCCACACGCGCTCCATCAGGCTTTGCTTCGTGACGATGCGGCCGGGCGTTTCCGCCAACATCATCAGGAGCGCGAACCCTTTCGGACGCAGTCGAATGCGACGACCATCGGCGCAAACCAGCTCGGCGCGCGACTCGTCGATCGCAAACTCGCGAAAGCGATGCATGATCTGGTGCCTATCCCACAGCACGGGGGGCGAGACAACGTGTCAGGCCGGGTCGACGCGGATGAGCGCGTCGGCGATGGTGAGTCTCGCTGTTCGGGAAACGTTCGTCGTCGCAGGAGCTGCCGCGTCGGTTTCGGACCGACGGTCAGCGACGCCTGGGCATGCGCCGCTGCGCTGAGTTGCTGGCGCGAGTCGCCCCGCTAATGTGTTGCGTGCGTGCCGCACCTGTCCGCGGCTTTGCAGGGAGTGCGGCCAATATCAGAAAAATATCAGCGAGGATCAGGCGTGTCGCCGCGACGGTATCGGCGTAGTCTGCCAAGTATTTGACGAGTTTTGCGGCGATAGACCGCGTCGTGTCGTTCAGCGTAGGGGCGTCACGACCGCAATAGCCATTCCCGTTCCCAACGTTTTGCGTTATGATTTCATTAACTTTGTTATGTGTTGGAGGGGTGCTTTGGCCGATTTCGGTCGTCTTTGCCGCGACTTAACGCGTCTGCAGCTTCGTCTCTCGCACGCCTGCATCGCTTCGCGCTTGCTGCGATCGCTGGTCTGGCCTTCATCACGTCGGCAACCGCGCAGCAGCCGAAGCCTGCAAAGCCTCCCGAGGCGCCTCCGGCGGCGCGTAGTTCCGAGATGGCACCGGCCGCAAAGCCAGCCGAAGCACCCGCCGGCGATGCCGCGGCATTCAAAGTGTCTGGCTTCCGGTCCGCGCGTTTCGGCATGGACGAAGCTGAGGTCCGTGCAGCGATCGCGAAAGACCTCAATGTGCAGCCGAGCGCCATCGCCAAGGCGCAGAACCTTGCCGACCGCACCGACCTCCTAAACGTCCGGGCCCCGGACGTACTCCCCGGCGGTGGTGCGGCCGATGTCGCCTACGTATTCGGTTTCCAGTCGAAAAAGCTGATTCAGGTCAGCGTCGTCTGGTCGAAGGCGAGCGACAAGGTGCTCGAGGCGCCACAGCTCGTCGCCAACGGCGAGGCGCTGAAGAACTACTTCCTCGCGGAAAACTTTCCCGCCGGTTCGGTAACGACCGATCTCGCCGTTCGCGACGGGATCGTTTTGTTCCGCGGTATCGACGCCGATGGCCGCGCCAAGGCCGTGATGTTGCGCGGCACGATCACCGCCGGTGCCGACGAGAAGGCGGCGCGCAATTTCGCACCGTCATCGCTTGTCGTTCTTTACATGGCCGATCCGAAGACGCCGGACGTCTTCAAGGTGCCGGCCGGCAAGTTCTGAAGTCGAGCGGCCTGTCCGCCGCTTTCGGTTTTCGAAGAGGGCGTCTCGCGTAAGCGCGATGCTTGAGGGGTAAAGGTGGGAAAGACTGTCACGGCCTCGCGCAGCGCTGCGCGTCTTCGGACGCGCCTGCTGCATACGTCTGCGCTGATCCCGGCGGCGGCTGCGTCTTGGATTCGCGCCGGCCGCGCTCGCGCAGGCCGTCAATCTCGGTCAACTCAACGGAAACAATATTGTTCCCGATGGACGCACAGCGACGACGCTGAGTGTCACCGGACGCACGACGGATATCCGCACGGGCACGATCGTCGGCGGTAAAGCCTACAACTCGTTCTCTAGCTTTGGACTCGCACAAGGCAATACGGCCAATCTCTACGTGCCGTCGAACGCCAGCGTACTCGTCAACATCGTCCGCAACTCCGCGGTCGACATCCAGGGCACGCTGAATTCCTACAAGAACGGTTCGATCGGCGGCAACGTTGTCTTCGCCGATCCCTATGGATTCGTCGTCGGCCCGCAAGGCTCGGTCAACGTCGGCAAGCTGACGGTCGTCACGCCGAGTTCGCAGGTCCTCGATCAGATGATCGACGCGCGCGGCCGCATCAACGGCGCGCTGACCGACCAGGTCATTTCCGGCAAGACGGCGATTTCGCCTGATGGCGCTGTCGTCGTGAAAGGCGCGATCAACGCCCCGCGCGGCATCTCCATCACCGCGCAAGACGTGCGGGTCGCGGGCTCCGTCGAGGAAGCGCAGCGTTACGCGCAGCGCCGCGCGCTCTTCGAGTCTTCCGTCAATGCCAAAGGCATGGTGGAAGGCGGCGCGCTCGTCGCCCGCAACGGTTCCATTCAGATCGTCGCCGTCGGCAACGTCAACATCGGCGGCGTGGTGAATGCCGGTGGTACCGGTCGCACGGGCGGCAGCATCTCTGTCGCCGCCGGCAACAACCTCAAGATCCGGTCGTCTGCGAAGATCGCCGCGACGTCGAAGAAACCCGGATCGACCGCGCCTTCGGTGACGCTGACGGCGAGCAATGTGAAGGTGAAGGGTTCCGTTAAGGCGGTCGCCGCGGCCGGCGGCGCAGCCGGCGAGATCGGTATTACCGGCTCGAGCATCAGTTTCACCGACAGTGCGGACGTGTCGGCAGCCGGCAAGGGGTGCGTCGGATGGCGGAAAGGTCGTCGTCAAGGCGACCGATACGACGAGCGTCGACGCCGGCGCAAAATTCTCTGCTGCAGCACTTGGCACCGGCAACGGCGGCTTCATCGAGATCAGCGGCAACAAGGTCGCGGTGGCGTCGGGCGTCACCTTCGACACAGGCGCCGTTTCGGGCAAGGCCGGCAAGCTGCTTTTCGATCCGGATCAACTCATTATCGGCGGCGTCGCCCAGGCCAATCCGGGCAACACCCCGACCGTGGGTTCGAGCGCGCTGCCGAGCATCTACACGCAAGGCGGTGACGTCGAGCTTGATGCCAACACATCGATCGTCATCAACGGTGTCATCGACACGCGCAAATACGGTGGCGCACACATCGTGGGTCTTCTGTCGGATGCGAACGTCATCTCGACCGGGAGCTCCGGTTCGATCACGCTCAGCGCGCCATCTATCACCATCAATAGCACCGGCGCGCTCTACGCCGACGCGAACGGTTATAGCCTCTTCCACGGCGGCGCGGTGACGCTCAGCGCCACAGTGACGGACTCGCAGGCGCAACTGCCGTCCTCGGCGACGACGGGCATCACGATCAATGGCGCGATCACCGGCGCGTCCGTGTCGGCGACGGCGACATCGACAGCGAGCACGCAGTTTCTGAATTCCGCGTTGGGGATGGCGCAGTTCGGTTCTGGCGCAACCTTCGGCATCATCACCGGGATTGCCGGCGGCTATGTGAAGTCTGAGGCCGAAGCGAAGGTTACTGTCGGCTCGAGCGGTTCGATCAAAAGCGGCGGGACGGTCACGTTGTCTTCGATCGGCAGCGAGACGGCGACCGATCCGGCGATCGCGGCCTCGCTCAGCGCGGTGCAGAACTATGTCGCCGCGGGCGTCGTCGTCGGCGTCGTCAACGCGAATGTCGCGACCGAGGTTCAGTCCGGCGCTTACATCAGCGCGGGCGATCTCAGGATCCTCTCGACGAACGACGCGAACCTTGCGGTCGCAGCGATCACGTTCACGACGTCGGCGGCAACCGGCGCGACGTTCGCCTATTCCACTGGCACGCTAAACACGCGGGCCTATGTCGACCCCGGCGCTTCGCTCGTCCAGGCCGGCAACGTCACCGTCGCGGCAAAGGCGACGAACAGTTTTGCCACGTCAGCCTCGAGCCTCGCCGGCGGCGCTGGTCAGGGGTCGGTTGCGGTCGCGATCAGCGACATCACGTCGAAGGCCGTCGCCAATCTGGGCGCCAACGTCGCTGCTTCGGGCGATGTGACCGTCTATGCCGGCTCCAACAACGCGAATAACTCGGTGAAGGCGTCGAGCACGGTCGGTAGCCCGGCCCTGATCTCCGGCATCACCGGCGCGATCAGCGGCACGTCGCTTGAAGCCCTCTTTTCGCCAGGCAAGTTCTTCGATTCCAGCGGCGCGGGCGCCGTCGCGAACGCCAACGACACAGCGTCCACGTCGCGGGTCGGCCTGACGCTCGCGCTCAACGAGTCGAGCCTGAGTTCGTCTGCATCGATCGCGAAACTGACGCCGGATTCGAACGGTGTGCTTCAGGCTGGCAGCGGCCTGCAGACAGTGACTGCGACAGGCAATGTCGCTGTCATCAGCGTCCTGAAGGACGCCGGCATCCGCGGCGATGCCGAAGCGTCGATCAATTCAGGGGACGGTGCGCTCGCCAATCCGACAACGAACGGCGCGTTGGCGATGGCCGTCAACGTTACGCAGATCACGCATAACTCGAACGCTTTCATCGGTTCGGGCGTCACGGTCAGCGGCAACAATGTCGGCGTCGCGGCGTCGATCGAGATCCCTATCACCAATAGTTGGACGAACTTTGCAGGCTTCACGGAAGTCACAAGGCATCTCAACGGAAATTTGGGTGTCGCGGGAAGTATCCTGACCTCCTATGCGGAGGCGGATTCGAAGGCGACGCAGACCGGGCTTTCCGGCGCCGTGAATTATCTGCAGATTACCAACAACACCACGGCGTGGATCGGCAGTGGTGCGCATGTGTCGTCAACGAACTCAAACGCCTGCGCGAGCTCCTGCTGGAGCACAGCGCTTAGCGCTGTCGGGATCGGTGCGTTCACGTGGGACAACAATGTTGTCGTGCGCGCGACGACCACCACGCAGACGGTCAATATCGGTGGTAATTTTTCGTGGCTGACGTTCTTCGGCACGAACGGCACGGCGCCTGACAGCAACGCGGTCGGCGGCGCCGCGAACGCGAACATCTTCGCCTCGAACACGGTGGCCGGGATCGGCGCCGGAGCGATGGTGAATCTCACGGCCGGGGGCCTGACAGTCGACGCCGAAACGCGCGATCTCGTTTACGCCGTTGCGCCGACCTCCGGCAAAGGCGCGGGCCTTGCGCTCAACGGGATCGCATCCGTACTGCAGTTCAACAACACGACCTGGGCCGGCATCAGCAAGGATGCGCAGGTCACGGCGACGACCGTGAACGTCAATGCGCAACAGACGATCTCGGCCTTCGACGTTGCTGGCGCGGTCGGCTCGAGCTCGGAGAGCGGCGTCGGCATTTCGGTCGCGCTCGCGTCGGTCTCGACGGATACAAAGGCATTCATCGGCGATGTATCGGGCGCGCTCACTAAGACCGGCGCGACGGGCGACGATATTGGCGTAGCGGCGACCTCAAGCGGTTTCGTCGATAGCTTGCACCTCTACGTCGATGCAACGACGGCAGGGCGCTTCACGACCGTATCCATCTCCGCGCAATCTGCGAACAACACGCCCGATGTGACGGCGCCGCCGGCCGTACAGGCGACGCAACCTTCGACCGCCACCTACCTCGAAAAAGCAGCGTTCTTCTTCGTCGGCATCCAGGCCGGCTTCGTCGCGAAGATAGACGCTGCCTATAACGCTCTCACGCAGAAGAACACGCAGGTCGTCAACGGCGGGGACAGCACGGCGGGCGCGGGTAGCGCGTCCATTGCGCTGACATCGCTCAACACGACGGCATCGATCGCAGACGCGCGGATCCGGTACGGCGCAGGTGGCGTCAACACCGTCGCCGTGCAGGCCGTGAACAACACGATCATCGACACGGCAGCCGGCGGTGCAGCGCTGTCGAAGGGCGCGCCGGGGACGGACAAGGCTGGCGCCTATGCTGGGGCCGTCGCCGTCACGCTGAGCGACGGAATGACGACGGCATCGATCGCCTCGTCCAATCTTGCTGCAAGCGAAGTTTCGGTGAAGGCGCTCGCGGGCGGCGAGACGACGACCATCGGCATCGCGCTTGCGGCATCCGTCACAGCCAGTTCGTCGTCCGGCGGAACGGCCGCCTCGGCCTCGGTGTCCGTCGCGCAGCTTCATGACGGCGTGAACGCATCGGTCGACAGTTCCACCGTCGCGAATGTGTACGGCGCAGGAAACCTGTCCATCATCGCCGCGCAGGAAACGAACATCGGGATCGGCGGCGGTTCCCTCTACATCCGTGCAGGCGGTTCTGGCAGCGGCTTCGGCGTTGCGCTGACCTATGCCGAGATCGGCGACCCGTCCGGTGGCGCGGCGGTCTCCGCAACACTCTCGAATTCTTCCGTTCAAAGCTACAATGCGCTGAACGTGCAGGCGCTCGGCCTCAAGCCGCATCCTGTCGGGTGCGGCGGTCGCGGGCGGCGGTCGCGGATGCGAGCGGATTCGCTGGCGCGATCGTCGTCAACGACATCAACCCGACCATCATCGCGAGCATCACGAAAACGCCGGCTGTAGCTGGAACGGAATCCCGTCACGGGCGGCATTAACGTGACCGGCGACGTGACCGTGTCGTCTTCTGGTAGCATCGACGGCACGCTTCATACGATCATCGCGGATGCTGCAACGTCATCGAATGGCGGCGCAACTCCGACGAGCGATTCCGGCCTCGATTTCTCGGGCAACGGCCTCAACCCGTCGGCGTCGTCCGGCGCGGCGATCATCGCAGTCGCCGGCAATGTCGGTTTCGGCAAGAGCAACGTCGGCCTCTCGCTCGTCGTCAACCATATTGCGCAATCGAACGTGGCCATGATCGACGGCGTGACGCTGACGTCCGGCGGCACGGTTGCGGTGTCGGCGTTGAACGGCGCCGATATCATCGGCGTCGCCTTCGGCGTCAGCGTGTCGACGGGCGGTGTCGCCGGCGTCGGCTCGGTCGCCTATAATTCCATTGCCGACAGCGTCATCGCTCAGATCGGGCACGACACGTTCATGGCCGGTGATTCAGCCGGCAATTTCGCCGCGTCGATCCGTGCGGCCGCCGTCACGGTCACGGCGACCGACAGTGCGACGATCCGGGGTGCGGCGGGCGCCATCGCGATCAATCTCGGTGGCGGCAACGCCGTCGGCGTCTCCGCCGTCATCGACCAGATCTCGAACTACATTTCCGCCGAGATCGCCGGCGCACAGATCCGTGCCGACCAGACCGTCGCGGGGCTGTCGAATTCGGTGACAGTCGCTGGGTCTTCGACCGCCGACATCACATCGGTCGCGATCGGCGCAGCGGCTACACGCGGCAACCGTCCGCCGGGTGTGCCGTCGTCACAGGACAATTTCCGAACGCTGGTCGGCAATCTGCGGCCGGCGTCGCCGACATCGCTCGCGGCACGCGGTGGGTCAGCGGCCTTCTTCAATTTCGGCCCGCCGCCGGTGCCTTCGCCGCCGCCCTCGAACGGCATCTCCGGCGCAGGTTCGATCGTCGTCAGCACCGAAGCGACGACGGTCAATTCCTACATCGGGAAAGGCGCGCTGTCGGTCGGTTCCGATGTCGACGCCAACGGCAATGTCGTCGTGACGGCCGCCAACCGCGACAAGATCGCAGCCTATGCTGGCGCGCTGTCGGTGTCGGCCGGCGCGGGCTCGGGGATCGGCATCTCCTTCGTGCTGAATACGATCAGCGGCAACACGCTCGCTTATGTCTCGAACAGTTCCGTCGATGCGCAAGGCGTCGGCACAGGCGCTGTCGTCGACAACGGCCTACTCACGACGGATATCGACCCGAAAGCTTCGCGTACGCCGGCGAGCAATCCGTCCTTCAGCGACGGCACGAATACCGTCAGCGGCATCGCCATCGTCGCGACGGAGCAACAGATCGTCGACACGGTCGCGGTGGTCGCCAGCATCAGCACATCGGACAATGCGATCGCCGCCAATGCGATCACGAACACGATGAGCGGCAATACGAAGGCTTACGCCGACGCCTCGACGCTGAACACGCATCTCCAGACGGGCGCAACGTCGGACGTGCAGATCACGGCGGCAAGCCGCGTCTTCGCCAACAATCTCGACATAGGCGTCGCCCTTTCCGGCGGTACGGCGGCCGGCACGATCGTGCTGCTCCTGAACAAGATGGACGGGCAGACGTCTGCCTATGCGAACAACACGAGCATCGGCACGGCCGTCGGGCCGGCCGGCAATATCGCGATCCGCGCCGACGCCTGGGAAGGCACCGTCGGCGAGGCCGTCGGCCTTGCGGTCTCCGGTGGTCTCGGTGTGTCCGGCTCGGCGCTCGTCAATATCTTTGGCGCGAACACGTCGGCCTACCTAACGGGCGGCGCGACGAATGCCGGGAGCCTCGATGTCGAGGCGACGACGAAGAACGGTTATTTCGCCGCCGTCGGCAACGCGGCCGTCGGTTCGACAGCGGGCGTGGGCGCCAGTGTCATCGTCGGCCTCGTGAACAACACGACTCAAGCCTACGTCGGTAGCCCCACGACTTCGAGCGCGACGAGCGTCACGCTCGGCGGGCCGCTGACCGTCGCGGCAAAGACGATCACGAATACGCAAAGCTACGAGATCGGCGCCGGGATCGGCGGCACGGCCGGCATTTCGGCGACCGTCACCTTCTCGCAGATCACCAACCAGACGCTCGCGCAGATCGCAAACGCGACCGTTTTGGTTCCGTCGACCGTCGATCCCGCTTCCGGGACGATCACCGTCTCATCGACGGAAACCACGTCGTTGAACTCTCTGGTGGGCGGTCTCGCCGGCGGCGGATCGGCCGGTGTCGGCGCCAGCGCCAACATCATGATCCTGAAGAGCTCGAATGCAGCGCGCATTCTCGGCAGCACGGTCACGACGCCAGGCGAAGTCGACGTCTTGGCGACCAGCACGCGCGACATTGGCATGATCACGACGACCGCCGGTCTTGGTGGCGCCGCCGGCATCGCTGGCAATGTCGGCGTAATTATCGTCGGCGATTCGGCCTCGAGCGATCAGTCCAGTTCGCTCGGCGACAATGTCACCAGCGCAAGCATGGCGACCGGCCAGAGCCTTTCGGGCGCTTTGGGCGCCGGCATCGACGGCATCTCTGCCACGGTCGAAGGCGGCACCGTTACGGCCAACACGGTGAAAATTCACGCGGCCGGCTACGTCGCGACCTCGAACGTCTCAGGCTCGCTCGCTGTTGGCGGCCTTGCGGGCTTCGGTGCCGCCGTCGCGTACACGACCGTGCAGCAGGCGGTGACCGCGAAGGCCACCGGGGGCGCGCTGCACGTGTCCACGCTCGATGTGAACGCCACGGCCGGCGACGACCCGGCGGGTGGCGTCGCTGTGGGCACGATGGCGCTTGCGGGCGCGGGCGGCTTTGTCGGCGTCGGCGCGGCTGTCGCCGTATCGCAGGACAAGAACAAGATCACGGCGCTCGTCGGCTCGACCGTGAACGGTGGCACGACGACGGCCGGATCGACCCCGGTCACTCTGACATCCGGGTCGGTCACGATCTCGGCCAACGATGCCTCCAGCGTTCGCTCCGATGCTTACGGCGGGGCCGGCGGCTTCGCGGCGATCGGCGCTTCGGTCGCCACGGCGTCGCGAACGAGTGTGGTGATAGCGGAGGTCCTGACAGGCCTCGACCCGACGATCTCGACAACGTCCAACGTCACGGCGGCTATCGCCGCTAACAACGTGTCCATCGCGGCGGACGACAGCGGCCAGACCTACGCGCTCGCGATTGCAGGCGGAGCCGGCGCGGTGGCCGGCGTGGGCGCGACGGCACTGGCTGACAACAGCTCGACTGTCACCGCAAGCGTCGCGGGCGCATCCACGATCGTCGCGCCGAACCTGAATTCTTCTACGGTGCAGACTTATGGCCTTAGCCTAAGTGCCTCGGACACGCCGGACACGAAGGCGTTCTCCTTCGGTGTGGCGATCGGCGCGGCAGGGCTTGGCGCATCCGTAAGCCAAGCCACCGT
Organism: Beijerinckiaceae bacterium; assembly: GCA_965246795.1. Classification (GTDB taxonomy): domain Bacteria; phylum Pseudomonadota; class Alphaproteobacteria; order Rhizobiales; family Beijerinckiaceae; genus JAJXWB01. Next base: position 258,738 of record CBDFFN010000008.1, read on the forward strand.
CGGTGGCAGCATTACCGCGAATGTCGATGGCACAGCGGTTCTTGCCGGCACGAACGGTCTGAAAGTCGCCGCGGAAAGCAAGGTCTCCGGCACACCCGCAACCTCGTTCCCCTCCGACGTCGCACTTCCCGGAAACACCAGCGAATTCCGGAGCGGCACGTCGAACGCTGCGGCGTGGAGCATCGCCGGGTCCGGCGGCTATTTCTACGCCGCCAACGCGACGGATGCGAAAGCGACGAATTCGGAATCGGTTACGGCGCAGACCGGCAATAACCTCGTCCTGCCGGGCGGCGCGGTCGTGATCAGCGCGACGAGCAACAATCTGCAATATGCGCAGGGCACCGGCGTCTCCGTCGGCGGTCTCGCCGTCGGCCTCGTGCTCGTCAACGCGCAATCCTCCGTCAATACGACGGCGCAACTCGGCACCTCGACGACATCGCCGGTGTCGACGTCCAGCAATCCTCTGATGTCGCTGAAGGTGAGCGCGTCCGGCACGGACATGAACAGCGCCACGTCGCAGGCCGGCGCCGGCGGCGTCTATGCCGGCAACGGCTCGCAGGCGCAGACGACAGACACGGCGACAACGATCGCGTCGATCGGTGCGAACTCGGCGATCGGCGCTCGCTCGATCTCGATCTCGGCCGACCACACCGACAATTTCTACCAGATGGCGGATTCGCTGAACGCCGCTGCGCTCGGCGCAAGCGCTGCGCTTGCCAACCACACTGCCCAGTCGGACGTGCGGGTTACGATCGGCGACAACGTCATGCTCGATGCTTCAGCGGCGGGCATGATCGCGTGCATGAACAACGCCTGTGCGCAGGCGATCTCCATTACCGCTTCGAACGCGTTCAACGACAATGGCTCCGGCACCAGGGCGGCCGCGGGCGGCGGCGTCAACGGCGCTGGCGCGACGAGCATCATCGATCTCGGGACGAGCAACGCCTCGATCAGTATCGGCGCCGGCGACCACATCACGTCGGGCACCGATGCCGGCATCGCGCCGGGCGGCATCGCTGTCGTCGCGTCCACCACTTATGCGATCACCGACACCGATACGCTCTACACCGGCGGCTACATCCAGGGCGCCGGCGTCAGCTCGACGATACGCGGCACGCTCAGCAACACGATCACCGTCAATGCCGGGGCGCAGCTTGCGACTAAGGGGTCGATCGACCTCGCAACCTGGACTCAGGGTTCGGCGTCGGCCAACGGCTATGTCACGACTTTCGGTCTCGCGGCCGTTGGTGTGGCGAACGCCTATGTCGACATCACAAACAACCACACGATCAATCTCATCGGCTCGACGAGCTCGACTCCAAGCGCGTGGACGACGCTTGCTGCGTTCTACGACGTCTTCGTGCAGGCCGGCGATTACGGCGGGCACGGCATCTCGTCGTCATACGACGGCGCGACCGTCGCGTCGGGTTATGTACGCGGCCTGATCGCAATTCCCTCCGTCGATGCTTCGACGAATATGGCCGTCAATGCGACGATCAGCCTGCCCGCCAACACCGCGATCTACGCCGGCCAGAACGTCAAGGTCGAGGCGACGCATGGCACGCCCACCGTCAACTCCAACGGCACCGGGCACGGGTTCGAGCTCTTCCTGATCCCGGTTACGCGGCACAGTTCGAACCAGACCGCTCCGACGACCAGCGATGTTACGATCGGCGGCAAGATCGTCGCCGGTCAGTACAGCACGCTGACTTTGACCGTGAATGCCGACGGCACCGTCACCGAAAACGCCGGCGGTGCTCCGGTCGGTTACAGTTATCTCTCGAACGCGACGGCCTCCTGCGCCAACGCGTTGTCGTCGACTTGCCTGTTTACGGCGGATGAGTACACGACGCTCCTCAACAGCGGCAATATCGCGTCCGGCGCCATCAATGCCATCCGCTTCGGCGGGCTTTTCGCCTCGGCCGGCAATGTCACCATCAAGGCCGACACCATCCACGGTCATGGGGCGGTGTCGGCGTTCGGAAGTCCCTCGATCACCGTTACGAACCCCAACAATATCGCGCTGGTGTTCTACGGCGGCGCCTACATTCCAGACATCACCGGTGCCGGACAAATCGTCTACACTGGCGGCGCGAACAAGGATGCGGCGAACGCGGCCGGAATCACAAACTTCGACGCCGGCTCGAATGCGTCGGCGCCGATCACCATCTCGCAAACTTATGCGGGCGGAGATCGCGGAACCGGCCCGGCAATCATCATCGACGCACCGATCACAAGTCTCGGTGGCTCGATTGCGATCAAAAACGCGAATGGTTCACTCATCTATCAGACTGTCTACGCGCTGGACGCCAACGGAAATGCACTCGATGGCTCGAACGGGCAGGCGGCACGGGTCGTCAGCATCGGAGGCACGCAAGCGCCGGTGCAGAATATCGATGTTCCGCACGGCGCGCTGATCATCCATGCCAACACGCCGGATGGTCTCTATGTAGCCGGCGCTTCACCGGCAACCGAGTATCTCGGGACCGCATACACACCCGGCGTTGCGAAGGATGGCATCCATGCAGCCGTCATCAATCCAGCCGATGCCATCCAGTATGTCGCGGCGTCGATCTACCACAACAACCTGCAGGCCTCACTTGGTCTCGTAGGACCAAACAGCGGTGATCCCGGCAATGTCGGGATCAACGGCGTGCTCTACGGATCGCAGGGCCCGAATACGAACACCCAATACAGCCTCGTGTTGCTCGATGGCTGTCAGTTCATCAACATCGGATGCACGACCGGATCCAGTTACTACACGACCTCGGACGGTCGACCGCACGTCCGCTATACCGATCCCTCGCTCACCTACAGCGTGAGCACGAATGCGATCAACACGGCCGGAAGTCTGCAAAGCAAGCAAATCTACGGCAATCTCATCGAGGTTCATGCCGCGACGATCGACGTCAATGGTGCGATCTATGCCGGGCCGGCGACAAACTACAACGTGTCCATTTCCGATGGCGCTGGTATCCGCGCCGGCGGTAGCCGCGACATCACGAACAAGCTCTCGTTCGGAAGCAATTCCGCATCCGATGTCACCGCGACATACGATGCGAGCTCGAACCAGATCACGCTCAGCAAGATCGACGCTTATTCGACCGGCGCGAAAATCTTGCTCGACGGCAACATCATCAGCACGAATACACTCGGCAATATCCACATCAACAGCGGTTTCGGCCAGGTTGCGATCAACAACACGACCGGCATTCCGCTTGTCATTCAGGATGTGAACACAGGGTCGGCGGCGACAGCGGCGGCGGCGACCAGCACCGTAACGATCCTCGACCGCATGAAGACCTCGCGGACGGAGCTGAACGGCTACGACACGACCACATACATCTACAATCCTGGCGCCGGCCTGAAGCAATATCTGACGCGCAACGGCGCTGCACCTGTCGACGCGAGCGGCGCGCTTATCAATAATGCCGTGTTGGGACTTCGTACGCCAACGGGGCGACCGTCGCGAGCTATTCGCCTTATGCAGGCGTCGCTTATCAATATGTGCAGGAGGCGACACTCGTTCGTTACTTCACTGCAACTGGCGCGGGCGCCTGGCAGTTCTCTTCCGGAAGCAGCAGCGATCCGTACTACTATGTTTCGCCGTCGACGGCGGCGGCCTCGGGCGGCTACGTGTCGACGACCGGGCGCTCGACGACACCGATCGGCACGGTCATCTACGGCAGCACGAGCGCGCCTGGCCTCCAGCAGACGTATTTCGGCAGCCTCATCCGGTATGACGATGGCTACGGCGCTTACCGACCTGGCAACATGTTCGGCCTTGGGTCTAGCAAGTCGGTCGGGCCCTACCAGGTTGGCTACCAGGGCTATCAGTACATCACCGGCAACGTCGGCGATCGCAGCGGTAACAAGAGTTACGCGATATTCTATCCGGACCAGGCGTTCGTGCGCGTCACGAGCACGGTTCGCGCCGACAATCCGTTCTCGATCAACTTCACCGGCAATCTCACCGGCTTCGTCAACGTCACGTCGAACGCCGCCGTTACGATCGCCGGTGCGATCAAGAATCCGAACGGCAGTCTGTCGATCGACTCGACCACTGGCGGCGGCGGCGCATCGATCACGCAAGGCGCCGGGCTCAGCCTGTCGGGCACGAGCGTTTCGCTGTCGGCAGGTGGCGCCGTTGGCACGTCTACGACGCCGATCGCCGCGACGATCACGAGCGGCCTTAGCACAAACGTCGGCAGCCTTGCTGCTTACGCCGGCAACGGCGGCGTCTACGTCAATCTCGCATCAGGCGCGAACGGATTCAGCGCCGTCGCGGCGGGTGGCGACGTCGTCGTCAACGCGACGGGTTCGCTGCTGCGCGGCAATTCGGGCCTCATCGCCATCGGCAACAACGTCACGCTGAAGAGTACGCAAGGCGCGATTGGCGCACTCACCGATCCGCTGGAGGTTCGCACCGCTACGAATGGCGTGGTGAACGTTTCCGCCTACAACGACATCGGACTGACGAAACCGTCCGGCGACATGCTGATCGGCCAGATCGCTTCCACGGCTGGCAGCGTCGCGATCACCGTTCAGAACGGCAATATCTACGACTCGCTGTCGCAGACCTCGGCCTCGTCGCTCTCGACCTCTCAGGTCAACGCGATCGCGGCGGCGCTGAATCTGAATGGCGCCACCGACGCCGAAGCCGGCGCTGCAGCGGTCACGAGTTTCGAGAAGTCCGTCAATTCGAGCCTTGCCGGCTATGGCGTCTTCCTCGCGAAGGGCACCATCGTTGCGGCGAATTCCATCACGCTCGATTCGACGACGCTCGGCCTCTACAGCCCGCTCGCCAATTCGGCCGCGATCCAGTCGCAGCGCGCCAACCAGACCGGCGGTTCGAGCTACGCCTCGCTGACGAATGCGCAGGTGCAGGCGAATGCCAACGCCCTCGCGACGACGAACGGTGTGTTCCAGATCACCATCACATCGAGCAATCGCTCGAATTATCAGGCACAGGCGGCGCAGGCCCTCGGCATTGCCGACGCATCGACAGTCACCGATACGCAAATTCAAGGTTGGGCCAACGCGCAGTACCAGACCTATGCCGCGACCTTCACGCAGGCTTACGGCTCCGGGTGGGCGGCCCGTGTGACGACCGATAGCGTAAGACTCGCGACGGTGAACACCGATCTGCCAGGCTACAAAAATCTGATCGCCGCGGGCGCGGTCACGAACGGCGTCTTCACGCTGGCAAGCGGATCGGTCGAGACCTATCGCAACCAGACAGCGCTCGCGTTGAACATCGACGACGCATCGAAGGTCACGACGGCGCAGATTCAGACGTTCGCGGGCGGTCTTTACCAGACCTACGCGTCCGATCTCTCAGGCGCGTTCGGCAGCAGCTGGCAGACGGTTGCGCAGTCGACCTCGACATACGCGCCGTTCTCCGTCACGGCGGGCAGTGCGCTCGCAACCTCGCTGACGTCGTCGTCGAGATGGACCGCACAGCAACTCGTGCAGGCAATCGACTCGTCGGCCCTGCAGCCGGCATCCAGCGTCGTCGGCAACGACGCACGCGCCGACATTATTGGTCAGAACGTTAGCCTGACGGTGCAGGGTGGCTCGATCGGCACCTACAATCCGGCCGGCCTGCGGCTATCCTTTCAGCACTTGACCAACGAGACGCTGTCGACCTCAGAACTAGCCGCACTCGCGACGGCGACAGCGCCGGGTTCGGTTACGCTGATCGGCACCAGCCCGACAGGGAGCGCATTGCCGGCCGGTACCGGGCTCGCGACGCTTGCGCCGGGCTCGACCGTCAGCGCAATCCAGATCGCACAGACGAAGCCGGTATTCGTCAACGCGACCGGCGCGTTGACCGTGAACGCCAGTTCGACCGTCTATCTGCAGGGCACGTCAGGCTCGTCCTTCAACGTCAACCGCGTGCAGGCCGGCGGCGATGTGAGCATCGCAGCCCCGGCAAGCATCACGACGGCAACGCTCGCCGGCATTCCGCTTTCTGCGACGCAATTCATCACGCCGGGCAATCTCAGCCTCGTGGCGGGAACGGGCGGCATCGGCTCCAGCACGACACCGATTGTGACGCAGATCGGCGGCGCTTACGTCAATATTTCAGCGCCGGCCGACGTCTACCTTCGTTCGGTCGGCGCGGATATGCGCCTTGACCGCGTCTTCGCTGGCGGTACGGCGTCGCTAGGCACCGCGACGGGTTATTCGATCGTCTCGGCGCTCGCCGGCGTCAACGTGCAGGGCGGCGACATCGTGCTGTCGTCGGGCAACGCAATCGGGACCGGCACGACACCGCTCGCCGTTCGCACGACCGGCACGCTGTCCGGCAGCGCGGTCGGTGCAGCGAACATCTACGGCTCGCCGATCGGCGGCGGCCAGAACAACGATCTGACGGTAACGAGCTTTACGGCCGGCGGCGCACTCAAGATCGGCGCGCAGGGCACGTTTACGCTGAACAATACGCTTTCGTCAGTGAGCGACGGGGTGAGTGTCACCGCCGGATCGTTCATCATGGCAGCGACGAGCACGATCTCCGTCGGCGGTGTCGTGAGCATCAACACGCTCTACGATGCGACGCTGGCCTCGCTGTCCAGCACCGCCGTATCGGTCGGTGGTGCGGCAACCGTTTCGGTCAACGCTGGCGGCGCAATCCTGCTGGCGAGCGGCGGCCCGACGACCACGATTACAACGGGCGCGAATGGCGTAACATCGCTTGTCGCAACCAACGATATCGGTGCGGCTACAGCGCCAATCGCCATCGACACGCCGACGTTGTTTGCAAATTCCACAAGCGGCAGCGTCTACGTCGCGGGCCGTTCGCCGCTGCATGTGACTTCGATCAATGCCGGTGCGGGGCGTCTGTTGCTGACTGGCACAGGGGCGCTGACGGTCGATCTGGCGAGTTCATTCGGACGTCTCGACATCACGTCCGCCGGCGGGGCAGTCGCCCTCGGGACGGCAAACTCCGGTGGCGCGCAGACTGTCGAAGCGAAGAACGCGCTGACCTACAACACGCTGAAGACGACAGCTGGCGATATCAAGCTAACGTCGGACACTGCGTCGGTGAAGGGTGTCACGGTTGGGGGTGTTGCCGATACGCTTGAAGCCAAGAACGCCTTCGACATTGCGGCAGCGACCGACGTGTCGGCAACGTCGCTGAAGTCCGACACTACGTCTGGCAGCATTCGCTCGACCGGCGGTTCGGTGACGGTGGCCACGACCAACACGACGACTTCGCTCAACGTGAACGCGACGGGCGCCGTCGGCCTCACGACCGTGACGACCGGCACGACCTTCGATGCGACATCGTCCGGCAGCACCGTTGCCCTCGGCACCGCAAACTCCGGTGGCGCGCAGACGGTCGAGGCAAAAAACGCGCTGACCTACAACACGCTGAAGACGACAGCTGGCGATATCAAGCTGACGTCGGACGCGGCGTCGGTGAAGGGTGTCACGGTCGGCACGACAGCCGACACGCTCGAAGCACAGAATGCCTTCGATATTGCTGCCGCGACGGATGTGGCTTCAAACTCACTGAAGTCTGACACAGGTTCCGGCAGCATCCGGTCGACCGGCGGTGCGGTGATGGTCGCGACGACCAACGCAGCGACATCGCTCGGCGTGAATGCGACCGGTGCGGTTGGCATGACGAATGTGACGACGGGTACGACCTTCGATGCCACATCGTCCGGCAGCACCGTTGCTCTCGGCACCGCAAACTCCGGCGGCACACAGACGATCGAGGCGAAAAACGCCCTGACCTACAACACGCTGAAGACGACAGCTGGCGATATCAAGCTGACGTCGGACACGGCTTCCATCGCAGGTATCGCTCCGGGCGACGCGTTGGATGCAAAGGGCGCGTTCAATCTGGCGGCCGCCACGACGATCAACGGAACGTCGCTCAAATCCGAATTGGGAAGCGGTACGGTGAAGACGGCCGGTGCCATCAATCTCGGCACGGCGAACACCGCGACGACGCTCGACGTGACCTCGACAGGTGATGCGATCGCGCTTGGAACGGCAACGTCCGGCGGCACGCAGACTGTCGAAGCGAAGAACGCGCTGACCTACAACACGCTGAAGACGACAGTGGGCGATATCAAGCTCACGTCGGACACGGCTTCGGTGAAGGGCGTTTCGGTTGGCACGACGGCGGACACGCTCGGGGCAAAGAACGCGTTCCAGATCGCCGCGGCGACCGACGTGTCGGCGACTTCGCTGAAGTCCGACACGGGTTCCGGCAGCATCCGCTCGAGCGGCGGTGCGGTAACTGTCGCCACCACCAACGCGGCGACCTCGCTCGGCGTGAACGCGACGGGCGCCATCGGCCTCACGAATGTGACGACTGGCACGACCTTCGATGCGACGTCATCGGGCAGCACGGTCGCGCTCGGCACGGTGACTTCGGGCGGCGCGCAGACTATCGAAGCGAAGAATGCGCTGACCTACAACACGCTCAAGACGACGGTGGGCGATATCAAGCTGACCTCGGATACGGCTTCGGTGAAGGGCATTGCAAACGGCAACACAGCCGACACGCTCGAGGCACAGAACGCCTTCAACATTGCTGCGGCAACGGATGTGGTAGCGACATCGCTGAAGTCCGACACCGGCGCTGGCAGCGTCCGCTCGACAGGTGGCGACGTGACGGTCGCAACGACGAACACGACGACCTCGCTGGGCGTGAACGCAACGGGCGCGATTGGCCTCACGACTGTGACGACTGGCACGACCTTCGATGCGACGTCATCGGGCAGCACGGTCGCGCTCGGCACCGCAAACTCTGGTGGCACGCAGACGGTCGAGGCGAAGAACGCGCTGACCTACAACACGCTGAAGACGACAGTTGGCGACATCAAGCTGACGTCGGACACGGCTTCGGTGAAGGGCATCACGAACGGCAACACCGCCGACACGCTCGAAGCGCAGAACACATTCCAGATCGCCGCGGCCACGGACGTCGTAGCCGTCTCGCTGAAGTCCGACACCGGCGCTGGTAGCGTCCGCTCGACAGGTGGCGACGTGACGGTCGCAACGACTAACACGACGACCTCGCTCGGCGTGAACGCGACGGGCGCCATCGGCCTCACGATTGTGACGACCGGCACGACCTTCGACGCGACATCGTCAGGCAGCACGATCGCGCTTGGCACGGCGACTTCCGGCGGTACGCAGACGGTCCGTGCGCGCGACGACATCGCTTTCACCACCCTGCGTACAACAGGTATCTCGGGCGATCCCGGCGACGTGACGCTCGCCTCGACCAATGGCTCCCTGCTGGGCGGCGACATCTTCGCGGCCGGCTCGATCTCTGCACAAGGCAAGAACATAGGCTTCGGAACGTTCAACGCCGGTCATGACGCGACGCTCGTCGCGAGCGGCGATCTCACCGGCACCAATCTGACTGCGACCGATCGCGCTAGCCTCAGCGCGGGCGGCGCGCTGTCGGTTGCGAGCATCAAAGCGCGCGACCTCGCACTGACGTCGCCGGGTTCGCTGTCCGTCGGCACGCTCGACGTCGGCAGTTCGTTGAATCTTGCGGCCAGCTCGGTGTCGGTGGGCACAGTGAACTCGCCCGGCACGCTGAGCCTGACGCTGACCGGCTTCAACGGCGGCATCGGCACAAGCGCCAATCTCTACGTCAACGCGCCGAGCATCGTCATTCCGTCGCTGCGTTTCGCGGATACGTCACTCTCGACGTCAGCGTCCTTCGTCGGCGTACAGAATGCGACGGTTCCGGGAACGTTGCGGCTGGCCTCGCCGTACAGCAATGTTCTCGTCAACGACCGGTCGTCGCTTCCACGGCCGGGCAGCACGGTGCAGCTGTTCCAGCCGGGTCAGAACTTCTTCCTGTATCAAAGCGGCAATACGACCTACACGAACGCTTATGTCGTGCAGTTCGCGCGCAGCGCCGTCGTAAACGGCGACATCGCCGGCGGGCAGAATTCGAACCCGAGCTTCATCAACGATCTGCCGCGTTATAGTTACGAGGGGAATGACCGCCTGTTCCCGTCGATGCTGCCGGGCGACGCGCTGTCGCGCTGGATGCTTCCGATGGCGGCTTTCACCGATTATCTCCAACGCTTAAACAGCGTCACTCCGCCCACTACGCCGTCCGCGGCCGTGAATCTCGAGGAGAGCGAGACGGGATATTCGTTCGTACCAGGTACGCTGCTTATCGTTCCTTCCCGGAGCGGCCAGCGTCCCTGAAATTCGGTAGTTGGAGTGTTGTTGTGAGTCTCGTGCGCGTCAGTGTCGGAGTTCTGGTGGCGCTTGCGCCATTGGCTGCGCGCGCGCAGGTGCCGAACGCAGCGACGTCGCCACAAGTGAATCCAGGCATCATCTCCAACGAGAACCGACGCAACGAGCAGCAGTTGCGCGAACTCGTCGATCCGAGCACGACAACCGCACCGCTGGCGCCGACGCGCGTCAACCCGAGCGTCGTTGCGCCGTCGGGTGGGCCAAAGGTGCGTCTCAACAGCATCGACTTCGATCCGTCGACCTTCATCACGAAGGCCGAGCTCGACCAGATCGCCGCACCCTACGTCGGCCAGACTGTCGAGATTTCCGACATCCAGCGCATCGTGAAAGCCGTCAACGACCTCTTCTCGGAGAGAGGGATCGTCACGGCCGCTGCCTACCTGCCACCGCAGGACCTGAAGACTGGCGCGCTGCGTATCGCCATCGTCGAAGGCAAACTCGGCAAGGTCACGACCAGCGGATCGAACCGCCTGCGCACAGAATTCGTCACGCATGTCGTGCCGCAGGCCGAGGGCGAAATCGTCGATGTGCCACGACTGACGCAGAGCATCGCCACGTTCAACAAGACGGGCGTCGCGCAGATCCAGGGCTCACTCGCATCCGGCGCGTCTTTCGGCCTGACCGACATCAACCTCGCCGTCATCTCGCCGCCGGCTCTGTCGATGAACGTCTTTGTCGATAATCAGGGCACCGAGTCCGTCGGCAAGCACCAAGGCGGCTTTCTCATCCAGGGCTATTCGCCCTTCGGCATCGACGACCGGCTGACGGTGTATGGCGTCGGATCGCAAGGCAATCTCGACGGCAACATCGCCTACAGCATGCCGTTCAATCCGTTCGGTGGTCGCATCGGCGCGAGTTTCACGAAAGGTCGCATCTATGTCGTGCGTGGGCCGTTCGCCAATCTCGACATCAAGGGCCGGTCGCAAAGCGTCTCCGCCAACGTCACTCAGCCGATCTTCGTCAACTCAAACTTCTACTTCCTCGCCAACGGTGCGGTGTCGCTCATCGAATCGCAATCGAAGCAGGAAGATGTCGAGGTTACGAATAATCGCACGTTGAAGAAGACCGGCGGCTTCTCGATCGGCTACGTCAGCGACACGTTCGCCGTGAACCTTTCACCGACAGTTTCGCACGCGGAATCCTATTTCAAGGTCGCCGAAGCAAAGCAGCGGTTCGTTGCCTTCAACGGGACGGCATCGGCGTCGCTGCGCCTTCCCTTCGGGTTTCTCGCGACCACATCCGGGGCATTCCAGATGTCGCTGAGGCCCTTCATCGCCGGCGACCAACTGTTCCAGATCGGCGGCCCGACATCGGTGCGCGGCTACCAGACGGGGCTTTTCGCGGCAGCGACGGGGTATTTCGCCAATGCGGAAATCCATCGCAACGCGGATTTCCTGTCGATGCCGAACCTCGACGTCTTCGCATTTTACGATCGCGGCAGCACTTACAGCGTATCGCCGGCCGTAAAAACGATCCATTCGGTCGGGGCAGGGCTGACCTACACATACGAGAAGCGCTTCATCGGCGAAGTCAGCGCGGGTCGGCCGCTCGCACGTGTCGTCTCGAAACAGCCGCCCGTCGAGGTTTACTTTCGCGTGACACTGAAACTCACGAGCGACGACCTGAACATCTTTCAATGAAGTGGTGGGATTCGACCGGGGCTATGACAGCCTGAACCCATCCAGAAACCGTGCAACGGAGTCGACGATCGCCTTTTTGCGGTTGTGGCCAGCACCGAGGCCATAAACATATTCGCGGATACCGAGGTAGAAAATGCCTCCGTGATGGACCCACATGTCGTTCATCGTCGGCTGCTTCGCTTTGGCCCCATGTTTTCGTCGGATCCCCTTCACGATCTCCGCGTGCATCGGTGCGATGATCGCGCTTGAAAGCTCCCCGATGTAGCGGCGGTTGAGATCGTCACCTTGCAGTCCAGCGAAGACGAACAGGCGTACCCACTCGCGTGTTAGGATCGCGCTCGAATATTCGACATAAAATGTCGTCATGCGTTCGCGTAGCGGGATCTTCGCATCGACGATAAAACGCGACCATCGTGGTTCGAGCCGAACGGAATAGATGCGCTCGAAAACGGCGTTCAGAAGGTCCTGTTTCGTCGGGAAGTAGTTGTAGAGCAGGGGCTGCGTCACACGCAAACGCTGGGACAGTTCGCGCGTTGTGCCCGCGATTCCATGTTCTGCAAAGAACGCGATCGCTTCGCTAAGGATCTGCTCGCGACGCTCGTCGGGCGACAAGCGCGTTCGGGACGCTCGCACGCTGACGACAGCATGTCCCTTCGTTCGCGCGAACTTAGGGGCGACAGGCGGCGACACCTCTACTTTCGACCGACTTTACAAGAATTTTGTTCCATGCTTCCTTATCTATCACGTTATCAATAAGACGGACAAACCGGCTGTATGAGCCGGAATGCGGTCACAAGCGGCGAAGCTGCAGGGCCGAGGGGTTGAGGAAACGCACAGGGAGGTTTTATGAACCGCAGGACGCTGATCGGCGCCGCGACAGGCATCTTCGCTCTCGGCGCAACCACCGCGCTGGCACAGCAGCCGCCCATCAAGATCGGCCTCTCGATGCCGCAAACAGGTGGGCTCGCCGCCGGTGGCCGCGCCTCGCAGCTCGGGCTTGAGATCTGGCGCGACGACATCAATGCGAAGGGCGGTCTGCTCGGCCGCAAGGTCGAACTCGTCATCTACGACGACAAGTCGAGCGCGACGGAATCGCCGGCGATCTACGCGAAGCTGCTCGACGTCGACAAGGTCGACATCATTTTCGCGCCTTATGGCTCGGTGCAAACAGCGCCCATCCTGCCGATCGCCAAGCAACGCGGCATGGTGCTCATCGGCAATTTCGCCTTCCAGGTGAATGCGAAGGTCGGCCATGACCGCTGGTTCAATATCGCGCCGTGGGGTCCCGCCGACAGTTGGGCGTCCGCCTATCTGGATCTCGCGCAGAAGGCCGGCGGCAAGACGATGGCCGTGCTCGCCTCCGATCAGGAATTCTCGCAGAATGTTGCCAAGGCCGCGAAAGACGTCGCCGCCAAGCGCAACATCCCGATCGTCTTCGAGCAGAACTATCCGCCGAACACCGTCGAATTCGCCGGGATCATCCGCGCGCTGAAAGCGGCGAAGCCCGATATCGTCTATGTCACGTCGTATCCGCCGGACACGGCAGGCATCCTGCGCGCCGTGGACGAGATCGGCGTCGGTGACAACGTCAAGATATTCGGTGGCGGCATGGTCGGCGTGCAGTTCTCCGCAGTTATGGAGAATCTTGGCTCGCTTCTCAACGGCGTCACGAACTTCAATTCCTGGCTGCCCGAGCCGAGCATGTATTTCGAAGGCACGAAGGAGTTTTTCGAGAAATACTCAAAGCGTGCGGCCGAGGCGAAAGTCGATACGCTTGGCTATTACCTTGCGCCCTTCGGCTACGCGCAGGGGCAGATCATCGCGCAAGCGGTCAACGCCAACAAGTCGCTCGACCAGAAAGCGATGGCCGATTATCTCCATAGTAACGAACTGAAGACGATCGTCGGCCCGATCACCTATGCTGCCGATGGCGAGCGCAAGGAACCGGCGACATTGATGGCGCAATACCGTGGCGTCATCGACAAGAACCTCGACCAATTCCGCACTGTCGGAAAGCAGGTCATTCTGTATCCGGAGAAGTTGAAGTCGGGCGAGCTCAAGACGCCATTCGAAGCAGCCCGCAAATAGTCGCGGCCGCACACGACATCGCGGAGAGTGGCGGCGGGCTGATGTCCGTCGTCGGTATCCCGGGACGTTTCGACTGATGTTCTCGTTCGAACTGCTCTTCGAATCGATCGTCTTTGGGCTGCTGCTCGGCTGCTTCTATGCGGCTGTCAGCATCGGCCTCGCTGTGGCATTCGGCCTCCTCGATGTGCCGCACATAGCGCATCCCGCTTATCTCGTTCTTGCGTCCTATGGCGTCTATCTGCTCAACGAAAACTACGGCATCGATCCGCTACTCGCCGGCCTCATCTTGACGCCGTTTCTTTTCGTGCTCGGTGTCGTAACCTACCGGCTTTATCACATCAGCTTCGAGAAGCGCGGAAGCGATACCGGCGTGCGCGGTCTCGCGTTTTTCTTCGGTGTCGCTTTCATCATCGAAGTGCTGATCATCCTGCAGTTTGGCGTCGATCAACGTTCTGTTTCGGCGCCCTATATCGGTAAGTCGTGGCGCATCTTCGACATGCGTATTCCGATCCGCCAACTTGTCGCGTTCGGCGTCGCGATTGGCCTCACGGTCGGCTTGTCGCTGTATCTGAAACGCACATTCACGGGCCGTGCCATTCGTGCCGTGGCGCAAGATCAGGAAGCATTGCGCCTGATGGGTGCCGACCCGGTCCGCATCAAGCAATGGGCGTTCGGCATCGCAACGGCGGTTCTCGGTCTCGCCGGAGCGCTTCTCATCATAGTCGCACCGATCAGTCCGACGCTCGATCGCGCTTATATCGGGCGCACGTTCTGCGTTGTGGTGATGGCTGGCCTCGGCAGTATGACAGGGACGCTCGTCGCTTCGATCATCCTCGGTGTCGCCGAGTCGATTGTGCTGACGATGTTTGGCGCGTCATGGGCGCCGGCCATCTCATTCACGCTGTTGCTTGCGGTGCTCGCCGTTCGCCCGCAAGGCCTGTTCGGAAAATAGGATGCGCGCGAACGGCCTCCTTTTCTGGATCGGCGCTGCGGTGTTCCTCGCGGCAGCAACGGCGTCGACCTTCGCAGTCGGCAACGAGTACCCGTTCTTTGCCGGCTACGTCATTCTGCAATTCATTGTCCTTGCCGTCGCTTGGGGCATCCTTGGCGGCTACGCCGGCTACGTGAATTTTGGCACGAGCGCCTTCTTTGGCCTCGGTGTCTATGTCGCGGTGTTCCTTTCCAAAGCATATAGCGCACCGCTCGCGCTGCAAATCGTCGCTGGCGGTGTCGCCGGCGCGGTCCTCGGGCTTGGCGTCGGATTTTTAACGCTGCGGATGCAGGGACTTTTCTTCGCCATCGCGACGATTGCGCTGACCATCATCGTCGAGACTTTCATCGTGAACTGGAAGTATGTCGGCGGCGCCGCCGGCATCCAGCTCTCGCGACCTGACGTGACTGCACCGTTCGAGAGCTACGCGAAAATGCTCTTCGTCGTACAGGCATTGCTTGTCGTCTTCGCCATCGCGGTATCGCGCTACATCGCCAATTCGCGCATCGGGCGTGGTCTCGCGGCGCTGCGCGACGACGAGCTTGCTGCGGAATGCGTTGGCGTACCGACGCTGAGGCTGAAACTGCTCGCTTGTGCGGTCTCCGGTGCATTGATGGCGGCGGCGGGCGCGCCCTCGGCCATGTATCTGCAATTCGCCGATCCCGGATCGGCGTTCAATCTGAACTATTCGGTCTCGGCACTCGCGATGTCGCTGATTGGCGGAACAACCCACTGGTTGGGTCCGGTTCTCGGCGCGCTCTTGCTCGGGGTAACTCAGCAAGTCCTATCCGTGACCATTTCGTCCGAGATGAATGTGCTGCTGCTCGGCATCATGCTGGTGCTCTTCGTCGTCGCCGCACCGCAGGGCCTGCTAGGCCTGTTTCGAAAAGTTCTGGGGCGTCACCCATGACGCCTGCGACGTTATCGCCTCTGCTGCAGATCACGGGTGTGACGAAGCGTTTTGGCGGCTTCACGGCGCTTAACGATGTCAGCTTCGACATTCCCGCTGGCGAGCGTTTCGGCCTGATAGGCCCGAATGGCTCCGGCAAGACGACGCTGATCAATTGCATTTCCGGAGCATTCCGCCCCGATGAAGGTGCCATCCGCTTTCTCGATGGCGACGTGACACGCCTGCCAGCTTTCGCGCGCACACGCCGTGGCATCGCGCGAAGCTTCCAGATACCGCGCCCGTTCCGCTCGATGACCGTACTCGAGAATCTTCTCGTCGCCAGCGACTTCGCCGGACGACATCAAGGTGGCGTTGCAGATCAGCGCGAAGCGGCGATGGCGATCCTGACCCGCATGGGTTTGGAAACGAAGGCCAGGACGACCGCCAACCAATTGAGCCAGGTGGAACTGCGCAAAATGGAGCTGGCGCGTGCGATGGCGGCCGGCCCGCAATTGCTCGTTTCGGACGAGGCGATGGCGGGCTTGTCGAGCGCCGAGGTCGACGAGGTGCTCGATCTGCTGCTGCAGCTCAGCGAGGACGGTCTTACCATCATCATGATCGAGCATATCATGCATGCCGTGATGCGCTTTTCGCAGCGCGTGATGTGCCTTGAAGCCGGTAAGATTGTTACGATCGGCAAGCCGGCGGACGTGATGGCCAACCCGCGCGTGCAGGAGGCCTATCTTGGCGCTTAGACTCGACATCGTAGATGTCGATGCGGGCTATGGTGCCGTGCGCGCGTTGCATGGCGTGTCGATGCATGTCGATGCCGGTGAGACCGTGGCGTTGCTCGGCACCAACGGCAACGGCAAAACCACGTTGATGAAATGCATCACGGGTCTGCTGCGCCCGACGCGTGGAAAGCTGACCCTGACGTGCGATGGCAAGACACATGATCTTACTGCGCTGAAGCCGGAAGCCATCGTCGATCTCGGTGTCGCGATTGTGATGGAAGGCCGCCGTCTCTTCCCGAAGCAGACGGTGAAAGAGAATCTGATGCTTGGCGCCTTTCGCAAGACGGCGCGGCGCGACATCGCGAAGAACATGGCCTTCGCGTTCGAATCCTTTCCGCTGTTGAAAGAGCGGCAGAACCAGCTCGCCGGCACGATGTCGGGCGGGCAGCAGCAGATGCTGGCGATTGCCCGCGCATTGATGTCGTCGCCGCGGCTGTTACTCGTGGATGAGCCGTCTGTTGGGCTGTCGCCGCTCCTCGTGTCGCAGACGATTGCCGCAATCGGCGCTCTGAAGGAGCAAATCGGACTGACGGTCCTGATGGCGGAGCAGAATTTCAATCAGGCCATCCGCATCGCGGATCGCGGCTACGTCATCGTGCATGGCGAAATCGCTGTCGATGGCGAACGCGCCGAAAGCTTGCGTACTAACGATATCGTCAAGAAACTCTACCTCGGCGGTGCGCCATGAAGAAAGCGGTCGAAGCATGAAGGCGGCACCGTTCCGATATGCGCGCGCATCGTCTCTGGTGGATGCTCTGACGCTGCTGCAAGACGAGGACGCGACCGCCATCGCGGGCGGACAGACGCTTCTCGCATCCCTAGCATTCCGGCTCTCGGCACCGTCGTGTCTGGTCGACATCGGCCGCTTGGCGGAACTCAAGGGTATCTCGCTTGTCGGTGACCGTCTTGTTATCGGCGCAGGCACGACGCATGCGGAGCTTGGACGCGACCCGCTCGTGCGTCAGCACGCGCCGCTGCTGGCTGAGGCATCGGCGCTGATGGCGCATCCCGCGATCCGCAATCGCGGCACAATCGGCGGCTCGCTCGCCTACGCGGATCCGGCTGCTGAGCAGCCGGCCTGTATCGTTGCGTTGGATGCCCACCTCGTCCTTGTTTCGGGTGCAGGCGAACGACGCGTAAAGGCGAGCGAGTTTTTCACCGGCTTGCTTTCGACCGCCCTCGAACCCGGCGAACTTATCAAGTCGGTTGATGTACCGGTCCGTACCACGCAAGACCGATTTGCGATCATCGAAGTGGCGCGGCGGTCCGGTGATTATGCGATGGCAGGCGTCGCTCTGAAGCTGACGATGGACGGCCAGCGTGTCGCTACCGCGCGCATCGCCTGTTTCGGCGTCGGGGACACGCCGATTTTCGCGAAAGGTGCCGCGCAAGCGCTCATCGGAAAATTGCTCGACGCGACAACGATTGCGCAGGCGCAAACCGCGCTCGATGCAGACCTCAATCCCCCTGCGGACCAGCACGGTGCACCCGATATGAAACGCCATCTCGCGCGTGTCGTTCTCGGCCGCGCGATCCGCAAGGCAATGGGAGAAACGGCATGATCGACGTGATTCCGGTCGCGCTGACGGTGAACGGGGAACGCGTCCGACGCTCGGTCGAGCCGCGCAGGCATCTCGTCGATTTCCTGCGCAACGATCTCGGGCTGATGGGCTCGCACACAGGTTGTGAGCACGGCGTTTGCGGCGCCTGTACGATTCGCGTCGATGGCCAGATCGTTCGCGGCTGCCTCGTGTTGGCAGTGCAATGCGACGGTCTCGCGGTCGAGACGATTGAAGGCGTCTCCGACAGTGGCGAGATTCGCGATCTGCAAGACGCTTTCGTCGCACGCAACGCCGCGCAGTGCGGCTATTGCACGCCAGGCATGCTTTTGACTGTCGCCGATCTCTTGCAACACGAGCCGACACCCTCGCGCGAAGAAATCCGCGAGCATATTTCCGGCAATTACTGCCGCTGCACCGGCTATCAGGCGATTGTCGATGCGGTCGAGAGCGTGGCGAAGACACGCGCGGCGAGGGTCTGAGCATGGACGAGAGCATCGGACTGCACGCCGTCGACCGACCCAATTCCTACATCGGCAAATCGATTCCGCGCCCAAATACGCTGAAACTCGTCGAAGGGCGAGGACAGTATGTCGACGATGTCGTCCTGCCGCGCACCGCGCATGTCGCCTTTCTGCGCTCGCCGCACGCGCATGCGCGCATTCTCGACATCAGGACGGATGCGGCGCGCGACATGCCGGGCGTGCTGCGCATCTTCACGGGGCGCGATCTCGCACCGCATTGCGAACCATGGGTTGCGGTGCTCATCCACATGAAAGGTGCGAAATCCGCGCCGCAATATCTGCTGCCGCTCCACACCGCGACGTGGATGGGCGAAGCACTTGTTGCCGTCGTCGCTGAAACGCGCGCCGAGGCTGAAGACGCGCTGGCCGCCATCGAGATCGACTACGAGGCGCTGCCCCCTGTCGTCGACATGGAGACGGCGCTCGCGCCAGAAACCGCCGTCATCCACCCCGATCTCGGCGACAACCTCATGTTTGAACGCGTCAACGAGAACGGCGACATCGCCGGCGAATTCGCCCGCGCGCACAAGGTCGTCGAGGCGACGTTCCACACCGGTCGCCACACCGGCGTGACGCTCGAGCCGCGTTCCATTCTTGCCGACTACAACAGCGCTTCTGGCAAGTTGAACGTCTATCATGCGACGCAGGCACCGCACATGATCCAGGACGTGCTTGCGCGGCACCTCCGCATTCCGGACCGCGACATCCGCGTCATTTGTGCCGATGTTGGCGGCAGCTACGGCATCAAGGTCCACGTCTATCCCGACGAGATCGCGACCGTGCTGATCTCGAAGCTCATGGGCCGGCCGGTGAAATTCATCGCCGACCGGCTGGAGAGTTTTTCTTCGGACATTCACGCGCGCGACCATCGCATCCATGCACGGATGGCCGTCGATTCGGAGGGGAAAATCCTTGCGATCGACGCGGACGACCTGACGGGAATCGGGCCTTATTCGGTCTATCCGCGCTCCAGCGCCGTCGAAGGCAATCAGGTCGTCAATCTCATCGGCGGTCCCTACGAATTCCGCGCCTATCGCGCGAAAACGAGCGTGGTGCTGCAGAACAAGACACCGACCTGCCAGTATCGCGCGGTCGGCCATCCCGTGGCGACAGCCGTGACTGAAGGGCTCATCGATCTCGCCGCGGATGCACTCGGCATCGACCCGATGGACTTCCGTCTCAAGAACCTGATGACCGACGAGGGTTATCCCAAGACTTCGCCGGCCGGCATGAAGTTCGAGGGCCTCTCGCACATCCGGTCGGCGCATAAGCTGATCGAGATGATCGATTATCCTGCGTTGCGCAAAGATCAGGAGGCGCAACGCGCAAAAGGCATTTATCGGGGCATCGGCTTCGCGGCCTTCATCGAACTTACCAACCCTTCGCCTTTCATGTACGGCATGGGCGGCGCGCGCATTTCGGCGCAGGATGGTTGCACCGTGCGGATCGATCCGGACGGCAGCGTCGTCGCATCGACCGGCGTCACGGAGCAGGGGCAAGGCACCGAAGCCATCATCCGGCAGATCGTCGCCGAAGCCGTTGGCGTGCCGATCGAGACAGTGCGCGTCATTACCGGCGATACGCTGGTTACGCCCTACGGCGGCGGCACATGGGCCTGCCGTGGCGCGGGCATTGGCGGCGAGGCGGCGCTGCAAGCGGGCCGCGCCACGAAAGACGCGGCGCTAAAGGTCGCCGCAACCATGCTGCAGGCGCAGCCAGGGGTCCTCGATCTTGTCGACGGCAACATCGTCATGAAGGCAACCGGCGAAGTGCGGATGCCGCTCAACGAACTCGGGCGCATCGTCTACTTCCGCGGCGACACCTTGCCGCCCGATCTACCGCGCGAACTCGTGCAGACGCGACACTTCATCACGAAGCAATTCCCGTTCGCTTTCACCAACGGCATCCAGGCGAGCTGGCTCGAAGTCGACACCGAGACCGGCATTGTGAAGCTTCTGAAGCATTGGGTCGTCGAGGATTGTGGAAAGATCATCAACCCGATGCTCGTCGACGAGCAAGTGCGCGGCGGCGCCGTGCAGGGGATCGGCGGCGCGCTCTACGAGCACTGCGTCTATTCGCCGGAAGGTCAGCTCCTGATCGGATCGATGGCGGATTATCTCGTGCCGATGGCGGCCGAAATGCCGGACATCGAAGTCGGGCATGTCGAGACGCCGACCATGGAAAGCGCGCTCGGCGCGAAAGGTGCCGGCGAGGCCGGTACAGCCGGCGCGCCGGCCGCGGTCATGAACGCAATCAATGATGCGCTCCGCCCCTTCGATGCGAAGGTGTTCGCACAGCCTTTCACGCCGCAACGCATTCTCGCTGCGCTCGGCAAGGTCGCGCCGCGCAACTAGCCCACGAAGGTACGTATTCATCCTCCCGTAAATGCCACCTCGGATCGTCGCGTCGCCCAGAACGTGAAACGGTGTTCGACAAGCGCCGCGAGCAAATACATCACGATGCCCATTGCAGCGATGGTCAGCAGTCCTGCAAAGACAAGCGGTACGCGGAAGGATGCGGTGGCGCTCAGCATCATCGCACCCACACCGGCGTTGCTTGCGACCGTTTCAGAAACGACCGATCCGACAAAGGCGAGCGAGACCGCAATCTTCAGCGACGCGAAAAGATAAGGCGCTGCGCGCGGAAGACCGACATGCCAGAGTAGATCGAGACGGCTTGCGCCCAGAGATCGTAGCACGTCCTCCATTTCTGTCTCGAGCGTCGCGATGCCCGTACCGACGTTCACGACAATCGGGAAGAATGAGATGAGGAAGGCCGAGAGGATTGCGGGCGTCGTCCCGATGCCGAACCACATGACGAGGACAGGGACGATCGCGACCTTAGGTACCGAATTGAAGCCGATCAGGAGCGGATTGATCGCGCGATACAGCGACGGAAATGTGCCGACGACAAGTCCCAACACGATGCCGACCAAGACCGCGAAAGCGAACCCGACGCTGGTCGTGTAAAGCGTATGCAACGCGTTGGGCCAGATGGCGGGCCAGTATTCGATCAGCGCCGCGATGACGACGCTCGGCGCGGGTAAAACGAATTCCGGAACCCGGAAAATGCGGCAGGCACCTTCCCAGAACAGCACGAGCGCCGTGGTGAGAATCCACGGACCGAGCGCATGACGCAGCGCGGCCGGATTCATGGCGCGGGCTCCCGCGCCACAGCATCGCGCAGGGCACGCACATGCTCGCCGAAAGCGGGCGAGTACCGGACGTCGGATGTCCTCGGTCGCGGGAGATCGACAGCCAGTGTCTTGCGGATGCGCCCCGGTCGGTCCGTGATGACGTGCACGACATCTGCGAGAAAAATTGCTTCTTCGAGATCGTGCGTGACGAGCAGCACCGTGAAGCGCTGCTGAAGCCAAAGATTTTGTAGAACCGCCCAAAGATCCTGACGCGTCATTGCGTCGAGCGCGCCGAACGGCTCATCGAGGAGTAATAAAGCGGGCCGGTGGATCAGCGCGCGGCACAGCGAGACACGCTGCTGCATGCCGCCGGAAAGCTGCCAGGGGTAGCGATCTTCGACATCGCGCAGACCTACAGCGCGAAAGAGTTCTTTCGCACGCGCAACATAGGCGTCGCGCTGTCGGCGGAAGTTCGCGCGATAGGGCTGTACGATCTTCAGCGGGAGCAGAACATTCTCGAGCGTCGTCTTCCAGGGAAGCAGCGTCGCGTTCTGGAACGCCATCCCGACGATTTTCAGCGCCCCATCGACTTCGCGATTGTCGACGATGACGCCGCCGGCGGAAGGCGACCGCAAACCGCTGACGAGCTTCAGGATCGTCGATTTGCCGCAGCCGGACGGCCCGACGATGGCCGCGAATTCGCCCCGGCCAATCTGCAGCGAAAGGTGCTGGAGCGCGAGCGTATCGCCCGCCTGTCCGCCATAAATGAGATCGACATTTTCAATCGAGATGAAGCGGGGATCGGCGTGCGCGGCGGCATCAGACATCAAGCGTCGTCATCGCTCAATTCCACGCGGCTTTCGGCAATGCGAGATCGCCGCGCGGCGGCAAATATTTGTCGACATAGACATCGTCAGGCGCGGGTACGGGAACGCCGAAAGCTTCCGCAACCTGTTTCGCAGTGCGCTGGAGACGCGCCGGATCGACGAAGCTAAGGCCATTCTTTTTCACGGAATCCGTCAAGATCGACCAGTCGTAGGAAAGTTTGAGGCGCTCCGTTTCGACCGCGTCGATCGTCAGCGGATCGACCTTCTTCAACGCAGCAATCGCCGCTGTCGGATTTGCAACGGCCGTCTTGATGCCCAGGGCGACGCAACCGACAAAGGCCTTTACCGTGTCGGCATTCGCTTCGGCGAAGTCACGACGGACAACGAGCGCACTGCCAAACAGATCGACGCCGAAGGACGAGTAGCGCATGACGACAATCTGGTCCGCGGGCACCTGTGCGCCACGCACGCCCATGTAAGCCGTGAAAGCCGCGCCTGCGATGGCGTCGGTGCCGCGACGCGCGAGAAGACTTTCGCGCACCTCCGGCGAGACGTTGTTGAGCTTGACGGTCGACACATCGAAATTGTTCGCGCTTGCAAGCAATGGCAACAACCGGCGGCTTGCGTCGCCCGGCGGTGCGGCGACAGTGCGCCCGGCAAGGTCCGCAGGCTTCTCGATCTTGCTTTCTTTCAGCGTGACGATGGAAAGCGGCGAACCGTCGTAGATCACGAAAACCGCGACTTCCCGTGCACTCGGGTTGCGCGCGTTATATTCGATCATCGCGTTGAGATCAGCGAAGCCAATATCGTAGGTGCCGGCCCCGACCTTGGTGATCGTGTCGCCTGAGCCGTAGCCGCGATCCGTCGTCACGGCGAGGCCGGCTTTGGCGTAGCACTGCTGCCCTTCCGGCGTCAGGAAGATGGCCTGTGGCCCTTGCGCCGCCCAATCCATGACGAAGCGGAGCGATTTTGGCGATTGCGCATTTGCCACGACTGGCACAAAGCATAGCGCGCCGACGGCAACTTTTACGAGAAACGACGATCGCATGGGCGTTCGGACTCCAATTGACTTTGGCGTTACCAATCGAAAACCGTGCCAACACGCGTCTGGTGCGGCAGTCGCATGCACGGCACGTGGCGCTTTATTCAAGCGGATTTGACGCGCGTCTGTCGGTATTTCTCGTCGCGATAGTCGCCCGAAGACACCGGCGGATATTTTGCCTGGCCGGGCGGCGCGATGCATTCGACCATCGCGTCGTAATTGGGGTGATGGAAGAACGCGATCGACAGGCGCTTCGAGCGCGCGGCGATACTGTCGGGCGGATTGACCACGCGATGGACGTTCGACACCCAGTGATCGTTCGTCCAGCGCATCAAGAGATCGCCGATGTTGACGACGAACGTGTCCGGGTCGGTCTCGACATCGACCCATGTTCCGGAACGCGTCTTCACCTGCAGGCCACCTGGAACGTTCTCACCGTTCAAAATCGTCAGAAGGCCGTAGTCGGTGTGATCTCCGGCGCGGAGTTGCCCCGGCTTCGGCGCTTCAGCCTGCTCGGGATAGAAATTGATGCGCATGGCCGTGATGTGTTTGTCGATCTTGTCCGAAAAAAAGTTCTCGCGGATGCCGAGCGCCAGCGCGGTCAATTCCATCATCTGCGCAGACAACTTTTCGAGCGCCAGATAATAGAGCTCCGCGGCCTCGCCAAAACCGACCGGATCGTTCGGCCATAGGTTGGGTAGAAAGTAACGTGAGCCTTCCGGACCGGCGTAGTAAGCATCATCCGGCCAGCGCTCGCGCCCGATGTGGTAATACTCCTTCAGGTCGGCGGGCGTTGCGATCGCATTGCCGCTCGACAGCGCTTCGAGCCCGAGCGCGCGATAGCCTCTGGGTATCGTCGGATCGGCATGCACGGCCTTCAGCTTTACTTCTAGTGGCAGCGCGAAGAAGGCGTTGGCCTTGTCTCGCAGATCGGTCATCAGCGTGCGCGGCACGCCATGCCCCCTGATCGTGAAGAAGCCAAGTTCTGTGCAAGTCTCGTCGATTTCGCGGGCCGTCTTCAGCCGCTGTATTTCCGATCCGCCAAGCGCAGACGATAGATCGATGACGGGTATCGTTTCCGGCATGCTTACTCCCGCTCCCGTGCCGCAATTCCGAAACGATGACGGCAAGCAAGGTATCTCGGTAAACTACGGGGGAAAATATGTGGTAAGGTCACATATCGTGTCGAGCCCGATTTCACGCCAACTTGCCCGCTTTCGACGCAGATTGAGAAAAGCGATAACGATCGTCGATCTGCTGTGGCGCGGTATCAAACCTGCAAGCACCTGAACCAGCGCCGATGCGCGCGATCCTAGCGGGAAATTGTACGAGTGAAACTGGATCACCACGAGTCGCCGATAGCCGATCATCTGGAAGAGCCCGCGTCCTGGATGTCCGGACGCGACGCCGCAGACGGAAGGTTCGCGACGCTGATGCGTAGACCCGGCGTCCTGATTCGCCGTTTGCAGCAAATTCAGTCCGCGATCTTTCTCGAAGAGACGATCGCCTTCGGTGTCACACCGCTGCAGTTCAGTCTCATGACGCTACTTGTCGATCATCCCGGAATCGAGCAGGGCGCTGCCGCAACAAAACTGCAACTCGATCGGTTTACAGCGGCCGGAGTCGTGCGCCGTCTCGAAGCGGCGAAATATCTGCGCACGAAACAGGGTCAGGATCGTCGCGCGAAGACGCTTTATCTCACAACGCGCGGACTGAAGACCTTCGATAAGCTCTACGAACAGGCGATGCGCGCGCATGATCGACTCATCGAGCCATTCACGCCCGAACGCCGCCGCCTCTTCATGGAAATGCTTTTTGAACTGACCGAACGACACGGATCAATCGAGGGATCGTCGACGATCCGCTAACGCATCCAACGCGAAGCTAGATGTCGAAACTGCGCCCACCGAGGTAGGCCTCGTGGACATCGTCGCTTTCGAGAAGCTCGGTGCCAGTTCCGGTTTTCACGACACGGCCGACTTCCAGGAGATAGGCGCGATCCGCGAGACTCAATGCGGCGCGCGCATTCTGTTCGACCATCAGGACGGTGATTTTCTCGGCGCGCACGGCCTTTACGATGGTGAAGACCTGCTCGACGAGGTTCGGCGCCAGACCAAGCGACGGTTCGTCGAAGAGGATCAACCGCGGCCGTGACATCAATGCGCGGGCAAACGCAAGCATTTGCTGCTCGCCGCCTGACATCAGCCCGGCTGGTTGTTTGCGCCGCTCCAGCAAGCGCGGGAAGCGGTCGAACATTGCGTCGAGATCGCGTTTGATACCGGCCGGGTCACGGCGCAGGAACGATCCCATCGCGAGATTTTCATCGACGCTGAGATGCGGAAAGACGCGCCGGCCTTCGGGACAATGCGCGATGCCTCGTTGGAGGATATCACGCGGCGATTTGGCAACCAGCGTTTCGCCCTCGAATGCGATCGTACCGCCGTGCGGCGACACGAGCCCGCTGATCGCCTTGAGAAGCGTCGACTTTCCTGCGCCATTCGCACCGATGAGACTTACGAGCTCGCCCTGCGCGACATCGAGCGATACGCCGTGAAGCGCTTCGACATGCCCGTAGCGAACGCGCACATCTCTAAGCTGCAGCATGGCTTGCGTTCGGGACGTCGGAAGACGGAACGCCGCCGAGATAGGCCTCGACAACCTTCGGGTCGTGCCGGATCTGCTCGGGCGGTCCGGATGCAATCAGCCGCCCCTGATTAAGAACGAGGATGCGCTCGGAAATGCGCATTACCATCGCCATGTCGTGCTCGACGAGCAAGATCGCCGTGCCATCGGCTTGCAGACGCCGCACGAGCCGCATGCACTCGGCCGTCTCGGATGGATTGAGGCCGGCGGCTGGCTCATCGAGCATCAGCAATTTAGGCGATGCGGCGACGGCGAGCGCGATGCCGAGCCGCTTCTGCTCACCATAGGAAAGTTCGGCGGCAGGCGTTGCCGCGCGGTGGCCAAGTTCGACCAGGTCGAGCAAAGTTTGCGCGTCGATGCGAAGCTGACGCTCCTCACGGATCTTCACCGGTAGATTGAGAAGCGCTGACCACACGCCCGTGCGGCCTTTTAGATGCAGCGCCATCTGCATATTCTCGAACACGGTACAGCCGCCAAAGATGCTCGTGCGTTGAAAGCTGCGAACGAGGCCAAGCGATGCGATATGCTCAGGCGAGGCATTGGTGACTTCGTGCCCTGTGAAATGGATTGTGCCGGAGCGCGGCCGCATATAGCCGGTGATGACGTTGAACGCCGTCGTCTTGCCCGCGCCGTTCGGCCCGATCAGGCTGACGATTTCGCCAGGCGAGACATCGAACGAAACATCGGCCAACGCGGTCAAGCCGCCGATCTGCACGCGTATCTGGTCGACCTGGAGCAAAGGCGCCGTCATCCCGTGCTCTCCGAAGGCGAGAGTGCGGATTGCGATGCTGGCTTTGCCCGGAATCGCGAAAGCGCGGGAACGATGCCGCGAGGCAGGAAGACGACCAGAAGCACCATGATCGTACCGTAGAGAATCCATTGCGCTTCGGGTGGTGCCGATCCGCGCAATGCATCCGGCAAAATACCGAAAATCAGGCCGCCGACGATCGGTCCGAGCAGCGTACCTTTGCCACCCGTGATGACGATAATGACCATCGTCACGGTGTAAATGAACAGGAAGACGTCCGGATCGACGAGCCGGACATAATGCGCGAACAGGCTGCCGGCCGCGCCAGCGATGCCAGCGGATAGAACTGTTGCGATGACGAGGTAGTGCGTCGCGCGGATGCCGAGAGATCGCGCAAGAATTTCGTTTTCGCGCAAGGCAACAAACGCGCGGCCGACCCGCGAATTCACGATCTGCCGAATGCCGATGAAGGCCAGCACCGCCATACCGAGCACAAGCCAGTAGGTCTGTGCCTTGGTGACGAACTGCACCTGCCCAACACCTGGCAGCCAGAAGCCGAAGGGCGGAATGCCGATCAACGCCATGGGCCCCTGAGTCAGCTCGACCCAGTTAAGGGCGACCATCCGCAGGACCTGCGCGAAGCAGACCGTGAGGATGACGAAATACGCACCTCTGATGCGGAACGCGAGGCGACCGAGCAGCCATCCGAACGCACCGGCGACAACAATCGCCGCAACAAATCCGACAAGGACCGGCTGTGGATCGAGCTGGACGCGAATGTCGCCGATAAGACCGATATCGAAGCCGAGCGTCGCCAGTGCGCTCGCGTAAGCGCCAAGGCCGAAGAAGGCCGCATGTCCGAGACTGAGCTGGCCCGCATAGCCGAGCAGGAGATTCAGGCTCATCGCGCCGATGATGAAAATGCCCGCAGAGGTGAGGACGGCAAGCGCATAGGGCGGCGTGTTTAACAATGGCAGCAAAGCCATCAACGCGACGAAGGCGACACTCGCGAGCGCTTTCACCCGACACGTTCCTTCAGCGCGATGAGGCCCTGCGGGCGGATCGCGAGTACCGCGATGATCAGTAGGAAACCGAACGCCTCGCGATACTGACTAGAGAGATAGCCGCCGCCAAATTCCTCGACGTAACCGAGAGCAAAGCCACCGATCACGGCGCCGGGCAGATTGCCGAGACCGCCGAGAATGACGATGGCGAAGGCCTTCAGGCCAACGAGATCGCCCATCGTCGGCGAAACCATGAAGACGGGGCCGAGCAAAGCGCCGGCGGCCGCCGCAAGCCCCGAACCGATCGCGAAGGTCGCGGTGCCAACCCATTGCGTGCGCACGCCCATGAGCGCGGCCGCCTCCTGATCCTGAAACGTCGCGCGCATCGCGAGGCCCATGCGTGTGCGTTCCAGCGCGAACCAGAAGAGCACGAGCAGCAATGCGGACGCGCACAGGACAAAAAGACGTAGCGGAAGGATCGATACGGAACCGATAACCATCGGCAAGCCTGAGAATGGCGTCGGGACGATCTTGGCGACGCCACCCCATGCCCAAAGATCGGCGTTCTGCAGCACCAGCGATGCGCCGATCATGGCGAGCATGACGGAATCGATATCGGCCTTCTTCATGCGCCGAAGCAGAATGAATTCGATGGCGGCGCCGAGAAGACAACCGAGTAACATCGCTAGCGCGAGCGAGACGAAGAAGTTGATCCCGAGCGCTGCCGCAAAAGCGTAAGCCATGTAGGCGCCAAAAGCGTAAAGCTCGCCGTGCGTGAAATTGACGACGTTCATCACGCCGAAAATCAGCGTCAGCCCGATGCCCAGCAGCGCGTAAGTGCCGCCGAGCACCGTCCCGTTGACGAGATGCTGAAGCGCCTGATCCATCCGGTCAGAGCAAGCCGGTCTTGCCGCCCGACAGCGTGATGATCGCGACATTCGGCTTGTTCTGGCCGCTTTCGCTGCCGGCCGGACCTTCTTTTGTGAATGCTATGTCGCCATTCACGCCCTTCAGTTTCACCTTCCAGAGCGCGTCCTTAATGGCTTCCGACTCGGCCTTGCCGGCGAGCTTGATCGCTTCCGCGACGGTAAGCACTGCGTCGTATCCACGGAAACCTTCCGTGAGACCTGGGAACGGATACTGCTTCTTCTTCCATTCCTGCGTGTAGACCTGTGCGATCTCCGGATGCGGTGCCTTCTCCGGAAACCACGGTGCGAAGAAAAGAATGTGATAGCTGGTGACGCCGGTGGGCAAGGGGTTTTCGATCAATGCGTCCGGGAAGGAGCCGCCGGTCGTCACGAAGCGCTTCTCGAGCCGCTGTTCTACGGACTGCCGCAACGCGAGTGTCTGCTGCTCGACGCCGGTCGTCAGGATCACCGTGTCGCCGTCCGATTGCTTCAGCGCGGTGAGCTGCGAAGACAGATCGGTTGCCTCGGGCGTCATCGTTTCGGTCCGACCGATTGCGATGCCTTTGGCCTGCAAGGCAGCCGTGAACTTCGCCGATGCGCTGCGGCCGAAATCATTGTTCACGACGAGGAAATCGACCTTCTTCAATGGCGGATTGAATTTCGCGAGCTGCTCGGAAAACGCGATCGCTTCCATCTCCGACGTCGGCGCAATTCGGAAGACGTACGGATTGCCGGACGTCGTGATCTTCTCGGACGAGGATGTCTCGACGATGAGCGGCACCTTGTACTCGAGCACTTTTGGCATGATCGCCAGCGTGTAGGTCGAGCTCCACGCGCCGATCAGGACGGGGACCTTGTCGCGCAGCATAAGCTTCTCGACGGCGGCGACGGCTTCGCGCGGATTGGATTTATTGTCTTCGAGAATGAGTTCGACCGGCGTTCCGAGGATACCGCCGCTGCGGTTCAGGACTTCGACGGCGATCTTGGCGCCGTTCGCGACATAATTGCCGGACGCGGCGACCGCGCCGGTCAAAGGCTGCGTCATACCGATCTTGATCGGTTCGGCCGCAAACCCGGCGCGAATGAATGGCAGGCTCATGCCTGTGGCGAGGGCGGCGCGTCTCGTGAACATTATGGAGCTCCGTGTTTGCGTTCCGACTGTCGTGTGACGATCAGTGAAAATAGGCGCCGCCATCCACCACCAGGGTTTGCCCAGTGATGAATGCTGAATCGGGACCGGCGAAAAAGCATGCGGCGCCGACGAGATCGTCAGGCACCATGTCGCGTGCGAGTACACGATTGCGGAGCGACGGACCTTTGACGCCTTCGACCAGAGTCGTATTTCGAAGGACATTTTCGCTTAAAGTGAAGCCAGGCGCGATGCTGTTCACGAGGATTGCGTACTCGCCCATCTCGGTCGCGAGTGCGCGTGTCAGTGAGATGACGGCGCCTTTGCTCGCGACGTAATGAACCATGTAGGGATTGCCCTTGAAGGCGACCCCGGAACTGATGTTCACGATCCGGCCGCCGCCGCGCGACTTCATGGCGCGCGAGGCACTGCGGCAGCACGCGAACATGCCGAAGACATTCACCTCGAAGATGCGACGCCAGTCGGAAATCTGAAGTGCGTCGAACGGCTGTGGGGTCAGCGATGCGTAAATGCCGGCGTTGTTGACGAGGATATCGAGGCCACCGAATTCGGCGACAGCGGTGTCGACCATCCGGTCGACGTCCGACTCCGATGTGACGTCGCCGTCGATTCCGTGTGCGGCATAGCCGCATTCGCGCAGTTCCGCAGCGGCCACGTCTGCACCGGTGATGTCGGCCACGACGACCGACGCGCCACGCTGGCAGAGGCCTTCGGCAATCGCGAAGCCGATGCCCGAACCGCCGCCGGTGACGAGAGAAACCTGGCCGTCAAGCTGCGCCTGCATCGCTGGTTGTGGCCCTTATGCGCGTTGTGAAGCTGGGGCGCAGCAAGGCGTGTGCCACGCGACTGACAATTATGTGTACACGCCACCTTTATTCCTTAGGGAGCAGCCTACGCAAAGACGGTGGGGCATCGCCTAAGTCTTGCGCATTTTGCCTTCTTTGCGGTCCACTGAAGCTGCGAGGATTTCTCTCGAATTCAGACCACGGCCGCAGATATGTGATGGGAGCACATAATCTGCGTGGCACATGCCTTGCTGCAAATCTCGGCAATCCTTCGGTCATTCTGCAAGGGAATCTTTGTGCAACGGAATGGTGAAGGCGTCGGTGCGAGCCTTCGACGCAAGGAGGACGCTCGTTTTCTCCACGGGCGCGGCCGCTACGTCGGCGATCTCAAGCCGGCCGGCATGCTGGACGTCGCCTTTCTTCGCAGCCCGATCGCGCATGCCGTTCTGCGTAGCGTGACCAAACCGGCTGGCTCGGAGCATCGCGTCTTCACAATCGACGATCTGCAGAATGTCGGTCGCATTCGGGCCGTATCGGCGCTTCCCGGATTTCGCGTATCGGAGCAGACAGTGCTCGCGCATGCAAAACTACGACATGTCGGCGAGGCGATCGCCGCCTGCGTCGCGCCGACTCTTGCCGCCGCGGAAGACCTCGTCGCTGCCTGCGAACTCGACTACGAGGCCCTTCCGCCAGTTGTCGACATGCTGCATGCGCGTGATCCCGGCACCGCGCTCGTGCACGACCACTGGAGCGAGAACGCGTTTCTCGAAACGTGCCGCGACGACGATCTTTCTGAACTTGATACCGTCGCCGCCGCAAAGGTCACGCGGCGCATGCGCACCGCGCGGCAGTGCATGGTTCCGCTCGAAGGCCGCGGTGTCGTTGCGGAATGGGACCCGCGATTGGAACAGCTGCTTGTCACGACATCGACGCAGCAGCCGCATGTCACGCGCACGGGGCTGGCTGAAATCCTCGGGCTAGACGAAGGGCAGATCAGAGTCGTTGCGCCCGATGTCGGCGGGGGCTTCGGCTATAAGGCAATCCTGCTTCCCGAGGAGGTCGTGTGCGCGCATCTCGCTATGCGGCTCAGACGTCCGATCCGCTGGCTCGAAGATCGGTTCGAACATCTCACGGCAAGCGCCAATTGCCGCGAGCATCACTACACCGTCACGGCATGGGCCGATGCGGGCGGGCGCCTGCTCGGGATCGATCTCGATGCCGTCGTCGATTCCGGCGCTTATTCCTCTTATCCCTTTAGCGCGTGTCTGGAGGCGGCGCAGGTCGGTTCGATTTTTCCGGGTCCCTATGTGTTGCCGAAATTTCGCTTCAAGACGGTCTCGGCCTGCACGAACAAGCCGCCGATCCTGCCCTATCGTGGCGTCGCACGGACCGGTGTTTGCTATGGGCTCGAGACGACGATGGACGCGCTGGCGCGCGCGCTGAACATGTCGCCAGCGGATATTCGGCTCGCCAATCTCGTGCCCGCCGATGCGATGCCGTACCGCAATCTCGTCGGGAAAGTCTTCGACAGTGGCGACTATTCCGAAGCCGTGCGGCAGGCGGTCGCCGCGATCGACATCGACGGTGTTGCGCGTCGGCAGGCATCCGGCGAATGCGTCGGCTACGGACTTGCCGTCTTCTGCGAACAAGGCGCGCACGGCACGTCGGTCTATCACGCCTGGGGCATCCCCTTCGTCCCCGGATACGAGCAGGCAACGGTGCGTTTGACGCCTGACGGCGTGCTCGAAGTGCGGACCGGCTTGCACAGCCACGGGCAGGGGATGGAGACCACACTTGCGCAGGTCGCGAACGAAATTCTCGGCATCGCGACGTCGCGGATTCGTGTCGTGCATGGCGATACGGCGCTCACGCCCTATTCGACGGGCACTTGGGGCAGTCGCGCGATGGTGATGGGTGGCGGTGCCGTTGCCGAAGCGTGCCGGCTGCTCGGCGATCGCATCAAGGCGATCGGCGCATCGCTTCTGCAGATCGATGAGAGCGCAGTCGAGATCGTCGCCGGCTACGTGCAGCGCAAGGATGCGACTGCGTCCGTCAGTATCGATGAAGTTGCGCGCACCTGGTATCGACGTCCGCAAAATCTTCCGCAGTCCGTCGACAAGAGTGGTCTTGAAGTCACGGGCGGTTACCGGCCCGACCCGGACACGGGCACGCATTCCTACGCGTGCCATGCCGTCGTGGCGAGCATCGACACCGACACAGGCGAGGTGCATCTCGAGGATTATGTCGTCGTGGAAGATGGTGGGACGCTGGTCAATCCGATGATCGTCGATGGTCAGGTGCTCGGTGGTGTCGCGCAAGGCATCGGGACTGCGCTCTATGAGGAGATGCCGTTCGATGCGGAGGGGCAGCCACTTGCGGCAAGCCTTGCCGACTATCTCGTCCCTGGCGCGACCGAAGTGCCCGACATTCGCATCATCCATATGGAGACACCGAGCCCCTGGACGCGCTTTGGCCAAAAGGGGATCGGTGAGAGCGGCGCGATCGGGCCACCGGCGGCCATCGTCAATGCGATCAACGATGCACTTCGCACGCGCGGCGCGGAATTATTCGATCTGCCGGCAACCCCCGATCGCGTGCTGGCGGCGCTGTCGTCCGCGCGGTACGCCGCATGAAGCCAGCTCCGTTCGAGATGCATCAGGCCTCGTCATGGTCGGACGCGGCGAATGCCATGCTTCAGGACGGCGCGCGGCCGTTCGGCGGCAACCAGTCGCTTGGCCCGATGATGAACCTTCGTCTCGCGCAGCCGACGACGCTGATCGATCTCCGGCGAATCTCCGATTTCGCCGGCATTGCGATTGACGGCGATCGCCTGCGCATCGGCGCGGGCACAACGCACGCGGCGATCGAAGACGGTCTGATCCCCGGCCGGCTTGGCGAGATCATGAGTGGTGTCGCAAGGCGTATCGCTTATCGCGCCGTGCGCAACCGCGGTACGATCGGTGGCAGCCTCGCCCATGCCGACCCCGCCGCGGACTGGGTGAGCATCCTGCCCGCGTTTCGCGGCGACGCGATCGCCGTTGGACCTGCGGGCGAGCGGCGCATCCCGCTCGAGGCGTTCGTCGAGGGCGTCTACACGACGGCGCTCCAACCCGACGAACTGCTTTGCGCCATCGAGATTGATCTGCTGCCCGAAGGCACTCGATGGGGGCACTGGAAATTCTGCCGCAAGCCAGGCGAATTTTCCAAGGCGACGGCCTGCGTGCTTCTGCGACAGGATCGCCCCGCGCGCGCCGTTCTTGCCGCCCTCGACGACGCGCCGGTTGTCATCGCGGATGCATCCGCTCTTGTCGAGCATCCGCAGCGCGAAGCCGAAACGATCGTTGCCGGTTTGACGACGCTTTCGCCTTGGCGTGCGGCGCTGGCGCGAACGGCTTTGGTCCGTGCCGTCGAACTCGCTCGGGCGTCGCGATGAGCCGCAGCGCCGTCAATCTCACTGTCAATGGCGAGCGCATCGAAGTCTCTGTTGAGCCGCGTACGCAACTCGCAGAGATTTTGCGTTCGGATCTGCTTCTCACGGGCACGCACATCGGATGCGAGCAGGGCGTGTGCGGTGCCTGTACGGTGATCGTCGATGGCGCGCCGACGCGCGCCTGCATCACCTTTGCCGGTGCATGTGATGGCCTCGATGTGCGCTCGATCGAGGGATTTGCGGACGATCCCCTGATGACGGCACTACGCGACGCCTTTGCGCGGGAGCATGCGCTCCAGTGCGGCTATTGTACGCCCGGTATGCTGGTGACGGCGCGCGATATCGTTTTGCGTCTTCCCGATGCGGACGAGGCGCGCGTCCGCGAGGAGCTGGCCGGAAACATCTGCCGATGCACGGGCTATCGCGGGATCGTGCGCGCGATCATGAGTGTGCTCGCCCAAAGCGCTGTGCAGGAAAGCCCGCGTGCCGCGGCAGCGTCATGACAGATGTCCTTTGACGAGCGCATCGGCGATCGGCAGCAGCCGGCCGCTCGGCCGACTGAGATCGCCAAGGATCGAGAAGTGATCGGTGCCTTCGATCGGGACGAGTGATCCGGGCGCACCTTCCGCCTGACGCTTCGCATGCAGCTTTTCCGAGTCGCGCACGAGCGCCGGAAGCTCGTTCGTTCCGTAGGCGATCGCCATCGGCTTATGGGTTGCGCGCAGGTTTAGCGGCGACAGCGATGCGATCTCAGTCTCGCTCAGCGATAGCGCGTTGTTCAGACCGGTGTCGCGGATCGGCTTGAGGTCGTACACGCCGGATATCGCCAGTACGCCGGCAACGTCGTGATGTGAAAGATGCAACGCGGCGAGCTGTGCGCCGGCGGACCATCCGGAGAGGATCATCGGGCCGGCCATCCCGTATTCCGCGCGATGCGCCGTCAGCCAGTCGAGTGCCTGTCCGATTTCCGCGACGATCTGCGTGAGGCTTGCTTGCGGTGCCAATGTATAACTCGGGATCGCGACCGACCAGCCGTGCGCCGCGAGACCCTCGACGATCATCGCGAAATTCTCGCGACTGTTGCGCTGCCAATAGCCGCCGTGAATGAAGACGAAGCAGGGCGCGCCATAAGCTGTTGCGGGAAATAGATCGATCTTCGTCCGCGCGCTCTCGGCGTAAGGAACGTCGAGCGCGCCTGGTATCGTGTTCCGCAGTCGCTCTGACGCGGCGTTGCGTTCGACAATCTGCGCGGCGCTGTCCAAGACAGCCGCATTGTTGTCGTAGGTGGCATCGCGTTCGGCCAGCGATAACTCCTGCCAGCTTCGTTCTACCGTTACTTGCATTATCCGCCTCGAATCTCGTGCAGAGTGCGAGGCATTTCACATGCCAGCGATACGGTTGTCGTCGCCTATCGCGGTCGCTAAACACACGTGGTGGCACCCTCGAAAACGCCCCGACACGCACCTTGGCCTATAGTCGAGCGGCCAGGGTTCCTGATCCGTCGTCTGCAACAAATTCATGTCGCACTTTTCGCCACGCATTGCGCGCGTTTCGATATGACGCCGCTCCAGTACAGTCTTCTTTCCACCCTGGCGCTGCGAAGGGAGGCCGACCAGACGACGCTCGCCGCCGATGTCGCGCTGGATCGGACGACGACGACCGGTGCGCTGATGCGGCTCGAAGCGCGCGGTCTTCTGGAACGTGTCACATCCGTTTCAGACCGGCGGGCACGCGTCTGCCGACCAACCCGTCGCGGTATCGACATGCTCGCGCGGATGGAAGCGGGCGTCCGCGCCGCGCACGAGGCGACCCTCGCTCCACTCTCGCAGGCAGAGAAAAAGCAGATCGTTGTGCTGATGCAGAAGCTGGTCGAAGATCACGCAAGTGACGATGCCGAAGAAAGCTGAGCTTTCGGTGCATTTGGCATTCTGCTTGCAGCAATCTGCTTGCAGTGTGAGTGAGAGATGCGCAGTATGCTGCGCTTCTGCCCCCGGCTATCAGGGAGACGACCATGAGCGGCGCGCCGGCATACGACATTCTTCTGCGGGGCGGACGGGTCATCTGCCCGGCATCCGGCATCGACGGCACGATGGATGTCGCGGTCCGCGACGGAAAGATCGCGGCCGTGCAGGCCGACATTCTTCCGAGCAGCGCGAAAGAAGTCGTCGATGTTTCCGGTAAGCTGGTCCTGCCCGGACTGATCGACACGCACGGCCACGTCTATCAATACGTCACCGGGCGGTTCGGTATGAATCCCGATCTCGTGGGCGTTCAGTCCGGCGTGACGACCGTCGTCGATCAGGGCGGCCCTTCCTGCATGACGCTGCCAGGGTTCCGGCATTTCATCGCGGAAACAGCGAAAACGCGCTGTTATGCGTTTCTGTCCGCCTATCTCGTCGGTGGCCTCGAAGGACACTACTACCCAAATCTCTATAGCCCCGAGCAGGTGGACATCGACGCGACGGTGCGCGCAGCGGTCGCCAATCCCGATCTTGTGCGCGGGATAAAGGCGCACGCCGAGATCGGCGGTTTCGCGCGCTGGGGCATCGAAGTCATCCGGATGTCGGCGGAGATCGGCAAGCAAAGCAAGCTGCCGGTCTACGTGCATTTCGGTCAGCTTTGGGGTCTGCCGGAAAGCGGCACGAACGGTGAAGACGTCGATACGATTC
The DNA here is from genome assembly GCA_965246795.1 of Beijerinckiaceae bacterium. Lineage (GTDB taxonomy): Bacteria > Pseudomonadota > Alphaproteobacteria > Rhizobiales > Beijerinckiaceae > JAJXWB01. The sequence continues at coordinate 295,813 of CBDFFN010000008.1, forward strand.
TCGAACGCGTCATTCCGCTGCTGAAGGAAGGCGACATGCTCGCGCATCCGTTCACGCGGCATCCCGGCGGCTTCATCAATCCGCAAGGCGACGTGCATCCCGTCATTCAAGCAGCGCTTGATCGCGGGCTGAAGATCGACGTCGGTCACGGCAGTCATTTTTCGTACCGGCTTGCGAAAATCGCGATCGACGGTGGTATCGTCCCGAACACGCTCGGAGCCGACATCCACGGCTACAACACGCATGTGCCGGCGCCGGCGGGTACACCTGAGGAGCCGGCCGACGATGAGAACCATCCCTTTGCCGGTCAGGCGAAATTCAGCCTCGTACAGGCCATGAGCTCGATGATCGCGCTCGGCCTTTCGCTGGAGCAGGTCGTTCCGATGGTGACATCCAATCCGGCGATCGCGCTCGACCGCGCGGACGAGATCGGTGCGTTGAAGGTCGGTCGCGAGGCCGACGTCAGCGTGCTGAACGATCTGCGCGGACGCTTTGTGCTTCGCGACAACGAGCATACGCAGGTCGTTGCAGAACGGCTGCTGCAGCCTGAATTCTGCCTACGCCGCGGGACGCGATATAATTCCCAGTCCATCATCCTGCCTCAGGCCGTGGCTGCCTGATCGCAGCCCGCGATGACGGTTGATCGCTGGCTTCGGATCGATATTCCCTCCAGCAATGACGAAAAGACCATCGCGCGTTTCAGCGTCGATGGTCGGCAGTTTCTGCTGATCCGGCACGGGGGGCGTGTCATCGCGTGCGAGCGAGAATGCCCGCATGAGCAGGCGGACCTTGCCGAAGGACATTGTCACGATGGCCGGCTGCATTGTCCGCGACACCAGGCCTCGTTCGACCTTGAGACAGGCGCGGTCTCGCAGGGATGGTGCTTTCGGTCGCTCCGCATTCTCCCGGTGCGAACCGATGGGCAGGCGTTCTGGATCGAACGTCTGAAATGAAAAATCGCGCAATCAAGCGCTGAGATAGCGATCCCTGATGTCGGAATTTTGCATCAGGTCTTTCGCAGCGCCGCTCAACACCGAGCGACCCTTTTCCATGACGTAGAAGCGGTCGGCGACCCGGCTCAGCGCGCGAATGTCCTTGTCGATGACCAGCACAGACTGCCGCATCTGCCGAAGTTTCGCGAGTACGCTCCATATCTCGGCGCGGATTTTTGGCGCAAGACCTTCCGTCGCTTCATCGAGCACGAGAAGAAGCGGGTTGGTGAGCAGCGCGCGGCCGATGGCGAGCATTTGCTGCTCGCCGCCCGACAAAAGACCGGCGCTCCGATTGCGGATATCTGCCAAGGCCGGAAAAAGATCGAAGATCGCCTCCAGCGTCCAGGCATTCTTCAGGCGATTGCGATTGGCAGATGTCGCCACGAGGTTTTCGCGCACGCTGAGGTTCGAGAAAATCTGGCGACCCTCCGGCACGAGGGCGATGCCGCGACGCGCGACCTGATAGGATGCAAGGCCGCGCAGTTTTTCGCCGCCGAAGACAATCTCGCCCTCGTCGACCGTCACGAGCCCGAACAGGCTGTTGATCGTCGTCGTCTTGCCCATACCGTTGCGGCCGAGAAGGGCGACGACTTCGCCGTCGCGAATCTCGAGATCGACACCGAAGAGCACGCGACTCTCGCTATATGATGCGCAGACGCCTGCGAGGCAGAGCATCATTCGTCCTCATCGCCGAGGTAAGCCAGCCGTACCGCGGGATCGGCGCGAATTTCCGCGGGGGGGCCGCAAGCGACGACTTTTCCCGCCGCCAGCACCATGACGCGATCGGCGAGCGAGAAGACGGCATCCATGTCATGTTCGACGAGGATGACCGCCATGCGACCCTTGAGTTGCTTGATAAAACCAATCATCTCGCGTGCCTCTTTCGTGCCGAGCCCGGCCATAGGCTCGTCGAGCAGGAGCACACGCGGTTTGCATGCGAGCACGAGCGCCAATTCGAGAAGCCGTCGCTCGCCATGCGAGAGGCGATGTACCGGGACTTCAGCGCGATGCGCGAGCCCGACGAATTGCAATTGCGCGAGCGCCTCGCTCTGCACGTCCGGAGACGAGCTTGCGGAATGCCAGACGTCAAAGTTTCCGCCGCGATGGATCTGCGATGCGAGCGTCACGTTCTCGCGTGCCGTGAGTTCGGGAAAAGTGCTGACGATCTGAAAAGATCGCACGAGCCCCTGAGCCGCGCGACGGTTCACGCTCCACGTCGTCACCGAAGTTCCGCTGAGGATGATTTTGCCCGCGTCGCACGGCACGCTTCCGGCGAGAACGCTGACGAGCGTCGTCTTGCCAGCGCCGTTTGGGCCGATGATCGCCAGCAGTTCGTCCGATCCCAGGCTGAGATCGACGTTGCTAAGCGCCGCTAGTCCGCCGAAGCGTTTCGTGACGCCCGCAGCTTCCAATGCAGCGTCCATCGCGATCTCCCTGGCTGACGAGCTTCCTGTGTTTGCGCAAACAGGACGAGAAGGCCGCCGCGCTCGAAGAAGGCGACCGCGACGAGCAGGGCCCCGAGGACCAGGCGCCAATGTGCGATCCAGTCGGACAGAAGTTTTTCCAGTCCTAGGAAAGCGAAGGCGCCGATGACGGGTCCTAACACAGTGCCTGCGCCGCCCATGATGACCATCACGATCAGTTCGCCGGATCGCGACCATTCCATATATTGCGGACCGACGAACTCGGTGACATTCGCCAGCAGTGCGCCTGCCAGACCGCATATTGCGGCGGCGACCGCACAGGCGACCGTCTTATAGGCGAGCGTCGGACAGCCGAGCGCGCGCATGCGCGTCTCGTTGATCCGGATGCCGCGGAGCACCTCGCCGAAGCGCGAGCGCACGAGACGCATGTTGCCGAGGATGATGACCACCAGCAGCGCAAGAACGACGTAGTAAAAGATCGTTGGATCGGACAAATCTAGGCGACCGAACGCGCTGCGCGTCGTTAGCGCCATGCCATCGTCGCCGCCGAGATCGTAGAGGCTCGAGGCCGCGTAGAATGTCATCTGCGCGAACGCGAGCGTGATCATGATGAAAAACGTGCCGCTCGTGCGTAGCGAGACGATTGCGAGCGGCACGGCAATCAGCGCCGCAACGGCCATCGCGGCCGTCCACTGGATGAAGCCATTGCCGATGCCAGCCAGCGAGAGAATGCCGACGACATAGGCGCCTACGCCGAGATAGAGCGCGTGGCCGAAACTGACGAGCCCTGTGCGTCCGAGCAGGAGGTCGAGGCTTACCGCTGCGATGGCGTAGATCATCATGCGCGTGATGAGCACCGGCCAGAACGGTCGGTCCAAGACCAACGCAAAAATCGGCAGTACGACAAGTATGAATGCCGCAAGCGCCAGCGCCGGAACGCGCCACGGCGCAAGCAAACCGCGAAGCCGCGTCCGCGGATGAACGATTACAGGCGTCCCTGCGCCACTGCCGGCCTTTGCGCCCGGCGCGGGAATAAGCCCCTCCGGCCGCAGAACGAGCATCAAGGCCATCGCGATATAAATCATCATCGAAGACAGCGCCGGCGCGACGGTGTTGGCGGCGACCGGCGGCAGTATGAAGCCCACTGCCGAGCGCAGGTAAGCGCGGCCGATCGTATCGATGAGGCCGACCATCAGCGCGCCGACGAAGGCACCCTTGATCGAGCCCATACCGCCGAAGACTACGACAACAAGAGCAAGGATCAGGATGTTGTCGCCCATGCCGGGATAGACGGTGATCAGCGGCGCGGAGATGAAACCCGCGAGTGCGGCGAGCGCCGCGCCGAGCCCGAAGATCAAACCGTAGAGCGCGTCGATGTTGACGCCCATCACGCTGACCATCGTACGATTGCTCGCGCCGGCCCGGATCAGCATCCCCGTGCGCGTACGCGAGATCAGTATCGACAACAAAGCAGCGGCGGCGAGACCGATGGCGATGATCGCAAGACGATAGGCAGGGTAGGGCGCGCCCGGCAGCAGTTCGACCGTGCGATTGAGCATCGCCGGGATGGGGGCATGTCGCGGCTCAGGGCCCCAGATCCAGCGTGCTGCTTCGTTGAAGACGAAGATCAGCCCGACGGTACAGAGGACCTGATCGACATGATCGCGCTGGTAGAGACGCCGCAGGATCGTGCTTTCGAGCACCAGGCCGACGAGCAACGTGCCGGCCATCGCAACGACGAGGCCGGCAAGATAGGAGCCGGTGACCGACTGAACGGAAAGGCCGATATAGGCGCCGATCATGAAAAGCGAACCATGCGCGAGATTCACGAAGTTCATGATCCCGAAGGTAAGCGTCAGGCCCGCGGCAATGAGGAAGAGAATGATCCCGAGCTGTACGCCGTTCAGGATCTGCTCGACCAGAAGCATCATGGATGCAGCGACGTCGATGCAGTTGCGTTGTGCACGGCCTCGTTCACCCGCTCAGCTTGCATTCGGAAAAATACGCATCCTTCTGCGCGCGCATAATTGTTTCGACCGTCTCGGTAACAAGCGTCCCAGATGAATCCTTCGCAACCTGACGGATATAATAATCCTGAATAGGGAAGTGATTGGCGTTGTAGCTGAACGGCCCACGATCCGACTCGAACTTCGCCGTCTCGAGCGCGCTGCGGATCGCCGCCTTCGACGACATGTCGCCCTTCACCGTTGCAACCGCGCTGTCGATCAGGCGCACCGAGTCGTAAGCGTGCGCGGCGTAATCATTCGGCAGGTAGCCGTTTGCCTTCTTGAAGTCGGAGACGAAACGCTGGTTGACGGAATTCTTGAGATCGACGCTCCACACATTTGCGGATTTCACACTGATCGCGTCGTCGCCGATGGCAGGAAGGCTGGCCTGGTCGACTGTCCACACCGTGTACAGCGGCGACGTCTTTATCAAGCCGGCTTGCGCATATTGCCTGACGTACTGGATGCCCATGTCGCCGGGATAGAAGATGAAGGTTGCTTCCGGCGCCGTAGTGCGAAGCGTGCTCAGTTCCGCAGCGAAGTCGACCTGTCCAAAGCGTGTATAAACTTCGCCGACGAGCTCACCCTTGTAGTAGCGCTTCAGACCCGAGACCATGTCCTTGCCGGCCTGATTGTTGACGGTCATCGCATAGACGCGCTTGACGCCGGCGCGCTGCAGATATTCACCCATCGCTTCGGCTTGCTGGTCGTTTTGCGAAGAGACGTTGAAGAAATTCGCCGAACAACCCTTGCCGGCGATCGGCGCCGGGCCGGCAATCGGCGAAATGAGAAACGTGTCCGATTTCGCGAGACCGCCTTGCACCGCCATCATCTCGGACGAGAAGACCGGCCCGATGAGGAAGTCGACCTTCTTCGACTTCACCATTTCTTCGGCGAGCTGCTTGGCAACGTCGACTTTGCCTTGCGTATCGCCCCAGCTGATGTCGACGGCTTGACCACCAAGCTTTCCGTCACCGTGTGTAAGCGCGAGTTCGATCGCGGCTTGCATCTGCTTTGCGAGAATCGCGCCGACGCCCGTTTGGGGAAGCAGGACGCCAACGCGAACAGGTTCGGCTGCTTGAACCGACATGCCTGCGGACATCATTCCGGCAAGCGAGATCAGACCTGCAACAAATCGTGATGTAGGCATGGACGAACTCCGGTAATCCCGACAACAACTCGCGGCGGCGCTGCAAGGAACGCGCCGATTTCGTCACACGTTCGCGGCCTGCTTGGTCGTCGTCTCGTCGCGATAGCCGCCCCAGACTTTCGTCATGAAAGCGATGCTGTCGGGGTCGAGATCGACCTTGGGCTCCGGATCGGCGTCCCAATAACCGAAGCGATCTGTTCCCGCGATATGCATGGCCGCACGTCGGCCGAGCGTCGAACGTGCATGGGCGGGCATGTAGAAGAATGCGATGCCGATGCGGCGGTCATCGGACTGGTTGGCCGGCGAGCCGTGAACCGTGCGCTCGTGGTGGATGGAAAACTCGCCAGGTGTCAGCGGCATTTCGACGGCGATATCCTCGTCAACTTTGAGACTCTGGCCGCGCGACAGCAGATTGTTCGCGGCATAGGTCTCCTCATGCACTTGATCCGGGCCGACATGGCTGCGCGGAATGACTTTCATGCAACCTGCGAGAGAACTCGCTTCCGACAGGGCAAGCCACACCGTAACTTCCTCGTGCGGATCGAGACCGTAATAAGCGGAGTCTTGATGCCACGAGACGAAGCGAGGATCATTTGCATTCTTCGCGAAGGCGGACGATCCGAAAAGAAGAACGTCGGGGCCGATCAGATCCTGCACCGCCGAAACGATGCGCGGGTCGCGCGCAAGCTCGACAAGCCATGGAAAGGCCAGATGCGCCTTGATCTTCAGCCGCTTGTTGACTTCCTCTCCGGAGCTGGCCTCGTAGTCTTCGATGCGTTGGCGATAGGAGAGAGCCTCTTGCGGCGTGATACCGCGAACGGGAAAGAGGTAGCCTTCACGATGGAAATGATCGACCTGTGTTTCCGTCAGGACATTCGGCAATGCTCTCTCCCTTCGTTTTCATTCCGTCTCCTTGCAAAGGAGACGACAAACGCTACGATATGTAGCGTTATGCATGTGGCTTGGTGAGTCAACGGAGGGATGTGGCCGTAATGCGTGCATTGTGCGCGAAAAGGACGCCGGCTTGAGTAGGACTGCCTCGCGTGTGCGCAGACCTGGACGTCCCAAGGGCGACGAAGTTCGTGTCGCGATCCTCGACGCCGCCCGGGATCTTTTGGGCAAGAAGGGTTATGCGAAATTCACGATCGAGGCCGTCGCGCTGAAGTCTGGCGCGGCGCGAACGTCGATCTATCGCTGGTGGCCGACGCGCGGCGCGCTCGGCATGGCGGCGTTGATGTCGGAAGCAAAGCCCCGCATTGCCTATCCTGAAACGGCATCGGCGATCGACGACATCACGCAGCAGATGATGCTGGTGGCCGAGGTCTATGGCGGCGCCGTCGGTCGATCCATCGCGACAATCGTCGCCGAAAGTCAGGGCGATCGTGCGACCATGCGCGCTTTGATCGAAGGCTATGTGCTGCCGCGCCGCGACGAAGCGCGACAGGTACTTGAACGAGGCGTGGCGAGCGGTGAACTGGTGGTTGAAGTCGATTATGACGTCGTGATCGACGCGCTGTACGGTCCTATCTGGTACCGGCTCCTTGTTCCGCACCAGCCACTTACGCAAGAGTGGGTAGCGAAACTTGTGGAATACATTTTCCGCGGGATTCGTAGAGACGCGGTGAGACGTCGAGAAGCTTGAGTTCAATCATCATTCGTCGTCGTGAAAAATCGACGTTTCATTCTACAATTGACAGCGACAAGTACCGTAGCTCAACAGTCCACTTCACGCTCGACACGACGCCATCGACGAGTTTCAGCAACTTCCTGTCGATACTTTATGATACGGGCGGCACAAACGGTAGCGCCATGTTCGGCGATCAGAAGACGGGCGATGCGGTTGCAGGAATTGCTGCGGCGGCTTCGGTGGCGCAGAGGCCGGACTTTGCGTTGCAGGCCTGATCGGTCATCGGGGACAAAAAGGTGATGCGCCTTTCCTTTTCGTCGCACGAGGCTCAAATTCTCGCGAAAGTTGAGCCAGCACGATTGTGAACTTCAATCTATTTTTCTGAAGTTCGCAATCGTGCAGTTGAATGTTCGATCACAGTCGGACACAGCTTAATGAGGCTGTATTTACCGCTGTAACGGCGTCGTCCCGAAGAATGCTGCGATCCGTAGCTTACGACGAGCGCAAGATGCGGCGCGATTGGCGGTCCTGTATCGCAAGGTTCGCTGCATCCTGCTTCGCCCGCAGCCGGTCAATGAAGATTGCCGACGCATTCGCGATATGGAGACGCGCCAGCGCCTCCGCACCTGCACTATCGCCGGCTGCGACTGCGTTGAGGATCGCCGAAATTAGTCACGCGATAAGGACAGCCCCGCGAGTAGCGAAGCGTGGACGGTGAGCCTGCGAGATACAAACTCAGTGAAGAGTCGAACGCGCTTGGTTTTTCGAGTCTCTCCCTTTGTTAGGAGCCAGAGCGTTCCGTACAAGTGTAGGTCGGTGCCCGGTACCCTCACTAACAGGGGGTCGGCATCCCCGACGAAGCACGGGAGTGTCGTAATCCCGATGCCTTGCCGTACTGCTGCGATTTGCGCCTCGCTGTCCGTTATCCTGAACGGAATCATCGCGGTGCGAACTTCACCCTCGCTGGCCCAATTCGGAATGCCATGATCGCTTATGACGATCCATCGGATGAGATCAGGGTCGCGTGCACGCCGCTCAGCTAGTCGACCACGGGACATGTAGACGCCGCCAAACACTTCAGGTCCCTTCAGGCCGTGAAGATTGAGCGGTAGCGTTTTGCGATCGTAGACGACGCGGATCGCGACATCAGCCTCTCGATTTGTCAGATTTGCCAGCTCACCAGTTGACGAAATTTCGATCTCGATGTCCGGATGCAAACGCGCAAACTCAGCGAAGTCGGGCATAAGTAGTCGGTTCGCGAGGGGCGGCGAGAGCGTCACCCGTAGAAGCCCTTGCACGCTTTGGTCGCGCCCGAAGACGCGTGTCTCTAGCTGGTGCGACGACACTTCCATCTGGTTTGCGAGTTCGAGAACCTCTTCGCCTGCCGTCGTCAGGCGGTAGCCCGAAGGCCGCTTTTCGAACATTTGCGCTCCGAGGCGTGCCTCGAGTTGAGCGATGCGTCTCAGGACGGTCGAGTGGTTTACGCCAAGGCGGCCGGCAGCAGTCCGCACCGAGCCTCCGCGCGCGACGGCGAGAAAATAGCGGACGTCATCCCAGTCGATCATGGTGCAATCTTGCGCCGCGCGCTGTGACTTTCAACGGCCGTGTCTAAGACGTCGCCGGGCGATGAACGATAATCGCGCTGACATCACGCTTCCAGCCGGATCGATTTCGCACCACCGATGTGCACGCTTTGGCACTGAACGCCTCAATCCGGCGGACCCACCTTCAGCGTCTCAGGGCCAACTCAAGCCATCAGCGACTTGATGACAAAAAGGACTGCAGTCATGACCAGACTGAATGGAAAGACCGCTGTGATCACTGGCGGTGCAACCGGCATCGGCCGTGCGGCGGCGAAGCGTTTTATCGACGAAGGTGCCTTCGTCTTCATCTTCGGCCGCCGGCAGGACGCGCTCGACGCCGCCGTAGCCGACCTTGGACCCAGTGCTCGCGCGGTCAAAGGTTCGGTCTCCGACGAAGCCGACCTCGACCGGCTCTACGCGGCGGTGAAGGCCGAGCGCGGGACCCTCGACATCGTGTTCGCCAATGCAGGAGCGGGCAGCCAGCTTCGGCTCGGCGAGATCACCGCCGAGCACATCGACGAGACCTTCGACACCAATGTGAAGGGGACGATCTTCACGGTCCAGAAGGCGCTTCCTCTGATGGGCAAAGGCGGATCGATCATCCTGACCGGATCGAGCGCCGGCACCACAGGCGCGCCAGCAATGACCGCCTACAGCGCGAGCAAGGCGGCCGTGCGTAACCTCGCGCGGACCTGGGCAGAGGATCTGAAGGGCACTGGCATCCGGGTCAATGTCCTGTCACCAGGCGCCGTTGCGACCGAACTCGCGGCGGCGGCGCTGGGCGAGCACGGTCTGAAGGCTTACGGCGCGATGACAGCGTTCCAACGTATGGGCGATCCGTCGGAGCAGGCTGCGGCGGCCGCCTTCCTCGCCTCGTCGGACAGCAGTTTCATGACCGCCAGCGAGGTCGCCGTCGACGGCGGGCTGGCACAGCTCTGACGCACGGCCCGCGGGCTTTATCGAGACATCCGGAGCCAGCAGGTTTCGTAAACAAGGGAAACGACATGAGTTACGCAATCATCGGATTCGGAAAAATCGGCCAGGCACTGGCGAAAGCATTTGCCCGCAACGACATCGAAGTTTCGGTCGCAACCACCCGCGATCCCAGCAGCTTTGCATCCGAAGCCTCAGCGATCGGATCCGGCATCATTCCCAAAAAACTCGAGGACGCCGTTCAGTCGGACATCGTCTTTCTAGCTGTTGGCTTCGGAGCGCATCCCGACGTTGCCAAGGCGCTTCCGAACTGGCGCGGGAAAACCGTCGTCGATGTCACTAACGCCTATGGCGTACCCAACGAGAAGCTTGGGGGACAGCCTTCTTCCAAAGTCGTCGCGCAGGCCTTCGCCGGGGCAAAACTAGTGAAGGGCTTTAACCATCTGCCCGCCGCCGCCCTAGCTCGGGAACCGGCCGCGCATGGAGGTCGACGTGTCGTTTTCCTGGCGAGCGAGGACAACGCCGCAGTCGTGGAGATCGGTGAACTCGCGGGACGTCTCGGCTTCGCGCCAATCAACCTCGGCGGTCTTTCTGAAGGCGGACTGCTTGTGGGCGCACGCGGAAATGTCTGGGGCCAGCTGATCTTCAAGGACCTGTTCAAGTTCGATTGATCCAGACGGCGTCTTCGATGGCATGGACAAGAAACACTCGTCGGATCGTGCGCGACACGACCCGACAGGATTGGAGAAAACGATATGAGTTCCGAGAAGAACGTCCAGATCGTGAAGGACTTCTTCGCCGCTATCAGCAGCGGCGACGAAGAGCGACTTGTCGCGCTGATCGACGAAGACATCGAATGGATCATTCCGGGCGTAAATTGGCCGCTAGCCGGTACGCACCGCGGGCGCACCGGAGTGGCTGATGCATTCCGGAAGGCTGCGAAAGAGGTGCCGTTCTCTTATCCGCAGCCTCCCGAGTTCGTGGCGCAGGGGGACCGTGTCATCGTCATCGGCTTTGCCAAGGGGAAGATCACGGCCACGAACAAGACGTTCGAGGACCACTTCGTCTTCGCCATTACTTTGCGGGACGGCAAGTTGCTGAAGATCCGGGAATACGTCGACACGCAGGCGCTGGCGCATGCCGCGCAGACGAACACGTTTGGGGCTGCATAGCTTCGCTGCCACGGCCATCAGTTTGGCGATGGTGGACGATCGCGGATCGCATTCGCACGCTGGGCGCTCGTCAAATGCCCGGCAACGGAGATCCCGATATACGACCGATCCATGGTGTGCGAGTTTATCCGCTTCGCACGCGTCAGGGCGGGCCGCGCCGTCGTCGACGTCCAACCAGGCAATGGCATCTGGACCGGCCTGTTATTCGACGTCGTCGGACCCGAAGGGCGAGGCTACGGCTTCGTACAGACGAAAATCTTGATGTGAAGAACGATCAAATCGCACTCATGCGGACACTTGCGACGGAACCGAGCCGAGAAAACGTTCGCGCGGAGGTCGAGAGTTCGTGCTTGACGCGGAAAGCACCCTGCTCGCGAACAAGAACGATAAGCACTCGATCAAGGTATTCGATCTACCAATAATAGGTGAGTCTAATCGCTTTGCCTATCGCTTCATGAAAACCTGACAAGACACGAAATGCGTGTGCAAACGAGTGTCTACTTTTGGCCATTGCTGACATAAAGCGCGTACGGCCGTGGCGAAAAGCTGCCGTTGGGCGCCTGCATCTTTAATTTAAATCACCGCATGTTCAAAGCTCCTCCTGCATATCTTCGCTCTCTGTCGCCGCAAATGACTTTCATCTTAAAAACTCATGTATTGCGAGGAGGAAGGCGGCTGGATCTTGCAATTGTGGAACATGGGCGCAGCCAGGAATGATCTGAAGCCGCGCGTTAGGCAGGCTGCTTGCCAGCTCTTTCGACATTTCAGGCGGCGTCGCCTCATCTTCCTCGCCGACGAGAACGAGCGTCGGACACGTCACGCGAGCAAGGTCCGGCCGCAGATCAAGCTTTGCCAAGGCGTGACAGGCCGCGATGACAACCTCTTTGTCGACCCTTAAGAACGCGGCGCGGCGCTCGGCAATCAACTCCGGATTTGCAGCTTGAAAGGCCGGCGCGAACAACCGCCGCATCGCGATGTCGCAGATTTTTTCGAGACCGCCCGCCGACGCACCAGCGGCCATGTTGAGAAAAGCTTGTCGACCCTCGGGCGAAAAACATGCTCCGCAGTCAGCCAGAACAAGCCTGCTGACGAGATCGGGATGGCGGATCGCCATCTGCAGCGCGACGAAGCCTCCATAGCCGTTGCCAAGCACATCGCACGGCACGTCCGATGATGCTCGGACCGCTTCAGCCATGCGATCAGCGACCGCGAGGAGTCCATCGACAGCGTCAGACGTGCCGAACCCCGGAAGCTCAGGCAGATGGACCGTGAAGCGCTTCGCCAACGGACCGACAACCTTTGCGAAACTGTCGCGATCGGCAAGCAACGAATGAAAAAGCCAGAGTGACTTGCCGCTGCCGTGACGCTCGACTGAGACTTGTCTTCCAGTGATATTTTTCATTCGCGGTCTGGTGCTCCCTATCTTTACTAGCACAGGCGACTTGTCCCTCTAAAGGTCGTTTGCAAAGGGTCAAGTGGTCTTGACGTGATATATCACGAGGATGCAAGATATGTTGGTGATGCTCTTGCGAACCAACGTTTACGACGCGATACGCTCGGAAATTCTCGCCTGTCGTTTTGCGCCGGGCGAGGACATGCGCGAGCAGGACCTCGCAGCCCGCTATGAGGTCAGCCGCCAGCCCGTACGCGAAGCACTTCTGCGATTGGAACAGGACCGTCTCGTCACCGTGATCTCGCGACAGGGCTATCGCGTGAATCCGATTTCGATCGCCGATGCACGCGACCTGCTGCAATTGCGGGCGCTGCTCGAGCCCGCCTGCGGGCGCGGTGCTTGCGCTTCCGCGACGCAAGAGCAACTCGGCGCCCTTGATGCTTTTCGCCAAATCGATCCGTCCGACGAATTCATCGTTTACAACCGGAATTTCCACGTCGCGGTGACTGCCGCCTGCGGAAACCGTCGCATGGCTCGCGCGGCGCGCGAGGTTATCGAACAGTCGGATCGACTCACGCGCGTTAGCGTCGACAGCATACGCGGCCGCGACTCGGCGCAGCTCGTCACGGAGCATGGCGCAATCATCGACGCCCTTCAGGCGCGCGATGCGCGAAGTACGGGACGACTTTTGCGTGAGCATATCGGCCACGCCGAGAAACGCATTATGTCGGCCCTGTCGCGTGCCGCGATCGTCGCCGATATTTCAGGAGACGCATCTTGAATTTGATGGACAAACCGATCGCGCGGATCGAGCAACACGGCAATTATGTCGACGGATGCGAAATCGAGGCCGGGTCGGACGAGCGCATCGATGTGCGCAATCCAGCGACTGGCGGCGTGATCGCACAGATTCCGAACTCGGGGCAGAACGATGTGGATCGCGCGGTGCGCAGCGCACGCGCGGCGTTCGAAAGCCGCGAATGGGGCGGCATGGATATCCGCGCGCGCGCCCGGCTAGTTAATAGGCTTGCTGACGCGTTTGAGGCCAATCTCGACGCGCTCTATCGCCTTGAAACGCTGAACAACGGTCGACCCGTGAATGAGACACGAGCGCAACTCGGCCGCCTTCCGGACTTCTTCCGCTACTTCGCCGGTCTCGCGCTCGCGCGACGCGACAGCGTGATCCCGGTCGAAGGCCCCTACCTGAACTACACGCTGCGTACACCGATCGGCGTCGTTGCGAACTGCACGCCGTTCAATCATCCGCTCATGATCATGTGCAAATCTCTCGCCGCCGTGCTGGCGTCGGGTTGCACCACTGTCGTGAAGCCCTCCGAATATACACCTCTGACAACGCTGAAACTCGCGCAGATATTCACGGACGCCGGTCTGCCGAAAGGCGTCTTCAACGTCGTCCTCGGCCTTGGTCCAACGACCGGCCGCCATCTGGCCGAACATGGCGATATTAATAAGCTGGTCCTGACGGGAGGGACCGAGGCGGGTCGCATCGCCGGTAGCGCGGCGGCGCGCGTCTTTGCACATCAGACCATGGAACTTGGCGGCAAGACGCCGGTGATGGTGTTCGATGATTACGACGTCGACCAAGCGGTGAACTACGCTGCTTTCGGCGCCTTCATCGGTGCAGGCCAGACATGCGTCTGCGCCAGCCGTCATATTGTACAGGCGTCGATCTACGATGAGTTCGTCGAAAAACTCGGCGCCAAAACGCGCTCTATCCGCATTGGCGATCCTTTCGACAGCGCGACCCAACTCGGACCAGTGATTTCGGCTAGACAGCGCGACCGCGTCCTTTCTTATGCAAAATTCGGAAACGACGAAGGTGCGCGTCTTGTTGCAGGCGGCGTTGCCGCCAAAGTCGCCGGTAACGAGGGCGGATTCTTCGTCGAGCCGACCGTGTTCGCCGACGTCGCCGCACCGATGCGCGTCTTTCAGGAAGAGGTCTTCGGACCCTTCACCGTCGTCACTCGCTTCGAAACCGAAGACGATGCCTTGCGTCTGGCCAACGACTCGCCGTTTGGACTGGCGGCCGCCGTCCGCACGCTTGACGTGTCGCGCGCGCATCGCGTTGCCGCGCGGGTCAAAGCCGGCATCGTCTGGATCAACGACCACCATCGCCTCGACCCGGCTTCGCCATGGGGCGGCGTCGGCGACAGCGGCATCGGCCGCGAATTCGGGACGGAAAGTTTTGATGACCATTTTGACGTGAAGAGCGTCATGCTCGGCACGAACCCGGCACCGTTCGACTGGTACCGCGAGACGGCAGGGCAACGTCGGCTTAACTGATCGATTTCAATCGCGCGAGCTCCGCATCAAGACGGACGCGCGTCAACTGGAGGAATAAGACCATGCCCACGCCCGTGAACTCCGGCGCACGTCTCGATCGCCTGCCCGTAGGATCATTCCACTACCGCATCATGTGGCTGATCGGGATCGGTATGTTCTTCGATGGCTTCGACATCTATATCGCGGGCACGGTGCTGGGCTCCGCGATCAGCACCGGTTTCTCGACGCTGCCGCAGAATGCGATCTTCGTGTCGGCAACATTCGTCGGCATGATGATCGGGTCATTCGCGACAGGGTTGCTCGGCGACCGCTACGGCCGCCGATTTACCTATCAATTCAACCTTTTGATTTTTGGCCTCGCATCGATCGCCGCAGCTTTCGCACCGAACATGACGGTTCTCATCGTACTCCGCTTCATCATCGGAATCGGCCTCGGCGCCGAGAATGTTGTCGGTTACTCGACAATGACGGAGTTCGTACCCGCACGAAGCCGTGGCCGTTGGCTAGGTCTCATGGCAGTTTTCGTTGTCACGGGTCTGCCGGTAGCATCGCTTCTCGGCTACATCCTTATCCCACTTTTCGGCTGGCGCGTGATGTTCGTGATCGGCGGCATTGGTGCGCTGGTTGTCTGGTATATGCGCAAGAACCTGCCGGAGTCGCCACGCTGGCTTGAAGCAACCGGGCGTCACGATGAGGCCGAAGCTCTACTGCAGTCGATCGAAACCGAAACAGCGAAGAGGGGGCCGCTTCCGCCCGTGGTTCCTGTGCCTGCTGCAATTCCTGCAACCGTTGGCGCTCTGTTCAAACCGCCGCTGCTGTCACGGATGATCGTCGGCTGCGTAACGCTCGTTGTTATCAATACGCTGCTTTACGGTTTCGTGACGTGGCTGCCGACTTTCTTCATTAAGCAGGGTCTCAGTATTGCGACGTCGTTCGGCTACACGCTGCTCATGGGCCTTGGCGCGCCGATTGGTGCCGCGATCGGGGCGCTTACCTCGGACAGCTGGGGACGCAAGCCAACAATCATCGGGGCGTCCGCGGTCGCGATCGTTTTCGGGATGATCTATCCGTTCGTGAAAGATCCCATTCTTCTTCCGATCGTTGGCTTTGCTTTGACGGTGCCGATTTACGTCCTCGTCGCGGTATTGTTCGGCATTTACGTTCCGGAGCTATTTCCAACAGAAGTCAGACTGCGCGCGTCTGGATTCTGCAACACGATAGGCCGCGGCGCGACGATCGTCACACCGTTCATTGTCGTTTCGCTCTTTCAGGACGCCGGGATTACTGGCGTCCTCGCGTTGATGGTCGGACTGCTGTTCGTGCAAATCCTCGTAGTTGCCACGCTGGGGGTCGAGCCTCGACAGCGGGCTTTGGAGGAGCTTCGGCCGGATGATGAGCCTGCGGCGCGGTCTGCGATCGCCTGATTGGACAAGTGTGTTGTAGCCGATGCGCAAAGTCGTCTTAGGGCCCAAAGGTCTGCTTTCGACCAAGTAAGCGCATGAAGTCGATTTGGCTGATCGACGGGAGGCCGCCGCACCCAGCGGCGGCCTCGGTTGGTTGTCAGAGAAACGGAAAGAGCAACGGACGGTAATACGGCCGATAGTAACGAGGATAATAGGGTCGATAGTACCGATAGCGTGGACGATAATAGCGACGGTAGTAATACTGCACGGTGTCGACACGGGGCGTGCCGGCACCGGTATCGACAATCAAAGCGGTGGGCGGTTGCCCGATTGGCATCGCATCACCTACGACCGGGTACAAAACGGCCGCCATCACCGCGCCAGCCATCACGGCGCCGACAAGCAATCTTCTTTTCATCCGGGTTGGCCCTTACTGTGGCCGCATCCACTAAAGGCTATCATCGGCACGAAACTTCGCAAGATACGAATTTGCCTTGCGAGCTGGTTGGCAAATTCTCCCTTCGAGCGGGGCGAACAGCCACTCGAAGCGGGTGCACGACTCGGGAGGCAGGATAGGGCGCGCGTCATGCCAAGCTTTCCGTAGCGTCGTTTATGCAGCGCTGCAGAAAAACCACCGATGGCTAAGAAGAGATCGAACGACGAGGTTGGCGCGCTTAGGTTTGGCCGCGAAAGTGCTTTGCGCGCTAGCCGGGCGGGACCTGGGTTTCGCGTTCCCCGTTCAAGTTGCCGATGGATATGCCCACGGACGCGCCGCTTCGTCCGCAACACGAAAGTCTCCGATCCGGTCGGCATAGGTCAGCGTGAGCGCGATATCTTCGAGCCCATCGAGCAGGGCGCGTCTGCGCAAGGCCGGAACTGCAAAACTGTCGATTATGCCGTCGGGACCGGTGACGGTCTGCGTTTCGAGATTTATCGACACCACAGAAGGCGCAGAACCGTGCTCGCACAACGTTGCAAGGCGCGCGATCCGTTCGCGCGGCAACGTGATCGGCAACATGCCGTTCTGGTAGCAATTCGTCACGAAAATATCGCCGAAGGAAGGCGCGAGCATCGCACGCAATCCGAGCCCCGCCAGTGCCCAGACGGCGCCTTCACGCGCGCTCCCGCAACCGAAGTTGGCGCCGGCGATGAGGATTTCCGCGCCGCGATATCGATCGTCATCGAGAGGGAACGCGTGACGGCCTGATCTAGCGGTGGACTTGCGCAAAGTCTCGAAAGCAAAGTCGCCGAGTTTTTCGCGAGGCACTGCGCCGAACAGGCGCTCGACGCGGATGATCAGATCGGTGTCGACATTCTCAAGCAGGAGTGGCACCGCGATCGAACTGACTATGCGCAACGGCTTTGGCATCACGACGCCATCGCGCGGTGATCGACGATATATCCCGCGATGGCAGCCGCGGCTGCCGAGGCCGGGCTCGCAAGATGCGTTCGCGCACCGACGCCTTGCCGTCCGACGAAATTGCGGTTGGAGGTCGAAACGCAGCGCGCGCCGGCCGGAACCGTCTCGCCATTCGCGGCCAGGCACATCGAACAGCCGGGCTCACGCCAGTCGAAGCCGGCCTGTTTGAAAATGATGTCGAGTCCCTCGGCTTCAGCAGCCTGTTTGACGCTCTGCGAGCCCGGCACCACCCATGCCGTGACATTCGGCGCGATATGACGACCCCGTGCGAGCGCGGCGGCGATCCGCAGGTCTGAGAGCCGCGCGTTGGTGCAGGACCCGATGAAGACCCAGTCGATTGTCGTTCCCGCAATGGGCGCACCACCTTGCAGGCCCATGTAGTTGAGCGCCGCTTCGACGGCGTCGCGTTTCGCGGGATCGGCAATGTCGCGTGGATCGGGAATGATGTCGCCGATGTCGATGACATGCTCCGGACTTGTACCGAATGTCATCTGCGGCGCGAGATCGTCGACGGCGATCCGCACTTCGCGCGCGAAGGATGCATCGGGATCGCTGGCAAGCTGCCGCCAGTTGGCGGTGGCTTTGTCCCAGGCCAAACCTTCCGGCGCGAATGGCCGACCGCGCAGATAGCAAAACGTCGTCTGGTCGGGCGCAACCATGCCGAACTTCGCACCGAGTTCGATCGACAGGTTGCAGAGTGTCAGGCGTTCCTCGACGCTCAGCATCGTGATGGCTTCGCCGGCATATTCGATAGCGAACCCACTACCGCCTGCTGCACCGATCTGGCCTACAGTTGCGAGAATGATGTCCTTGGCCGAAGCAGTTCGTGGAAGCCGGCCCGTGTAGGTGATCCGCATCGTCGGCGGACGTCGCTGGATAACCGTTTGCGTGGCCAGCACATGCTCGGCTTCGCTCGACCCGATGCCAAAACCGATGGCGCCAAGCGCGCCATGCGTGCAGGTGTGACTGTCGGCGCAGACGACGAGCGCGCCCGGAAAGGTCAGCCCGAGTTCCGGGCCGATGACATGCACGATGCCCTGCCGGCCGCTCTGCGTATCGAACAGCGCGATACCGGCGTCGGCGGTACCGCTGCGTAAGGCCTCCAGCGCGCGCGTGCGAGATGCGTTGGTTGCCGGCCGTCCCGGTGCCGTCGAGATGACGTGATCGGCGGTGGCGAATGTGAGATCGGGCCGCGCGACGCGATAGCCGCGCTCCACAACGCGTGCGAGGCAGGGACCGGCCCCATCGTGGAGGAGATGGCGATCGACATGCAGGAGCGAGAAACCGTCGCCGAGATCGGCGATGACGTGATCGTCCCAGACTTTGTCGAACAACGTCCGCGGCGTCACGCTCAGACTTTCCTAGATACTGAAGAAATCGAGGACAGTTGGGATGCGATCGTTCACAAGCGTGATCTTCTTGCGCGCGATCTGCCACGTGTCCGCGTCGCCATCGCGCACCAGCCGATGTTCGTAACGGGCGTAGCGCGTGTGCTCTTTCATCGTGCGCGGGTCATAGACATGCACGGCCACAACGGATTCGACTTCGAGGGCGCGCGCGTTCGTATCGACGAGCATGATGTTGCCGATGACATGCAAGGTGCGCGGCAATGGGAGCGCTGTGATCGACTTGCGAGACTCGATGCGTGCGATCCGCTCTTCGAGCCCGCGTCGCTCGTCGTGGTAGATAAGAGAGACCTCGGTGCGCGGATCGCTGATCGTCTCGTACTCGTTGCGCCATGCCGGTAGCCAGAATTCGGCGTCCGGCCGATACATCGCGACCCATTCGTTCCACCCGCCCTTGTCGAGCAACGAGGCCTCACGAAACAGCACCGCGGCGGCAGTCTCGAGGCCGGTCACAGGCTCTTCGCTGCCGCGCGTTCGATCAAACGCTTCCACTCGCGATAGCCGGGGTGAAAATTCGTCTCTCCGCCGAAGGCTGTCGTTCCGAAAGAATATTCTTTGGGCGTGAAGCCGAGCTCCGCCGCATGCGGCGATCCTGTCATCGCGCTCGCCGCGCCAAGCCCGCGCAAATAACCTTGCGTTGGACCAGCGGTGCCGGCGTCGTAGCCCGACTGGCAGAATTCATACATGACGTTGTCGTCGGAACTTGCGAGGCCGGTGGCGTTGAAGAAATCCTCGTAGTTCCGGATACGCAATTCACGCGACGCGGCAGACTCGCCGACCGGCGCAAGGCAATGCGACACCATCTCCGTCTTGTCGGGCGCGAGAGGTCGCCACGTACGAACCTGTGCTGATAGGATGTCAATCACCTGCAAGTTCGGAAAGATCGTCAGGTTGCGCTGTCGCAACATCCACTTCGCGCGATCTATGCCAACCCGCGCCTGCACTTCGGCAAGTTCGTCGGATGCCGCCGACAGGGGACGGCCATAGAGCTGCGTGTTCTTGATCGACCAGTTCACCGCATGGCCGTGATCGAAGTTGAAGCTGCCCTGACCTTCGTCCTCATTGCCGGGCTCCAGAGGTAATCCCGCTTTCGATGCCGCATGGGACGGGCGCCGCTTGAGGATGTCGACGTAGGAACTGTGCGTCGCCGCAAAATGGTAATAATCGAGCCCGTTCTCGAACTGCAGCTTCCAGTTCGCATCGAACGTATACGTCGACCCGCCCGGCACAAATTCGACCTGGCCGGTCGGGCTCTGGTCGACGACGAGATCAAGAAAGTGTTTCGTCTCGCCGAGATAGTCGTCGAGCGGTAGCACATCCGGCGAAAGGCTCGCGAAGATGAAGCCGCGGTAGCTTCCGAGTTTTGCGACTTTGATCAGATCGTGATCGCCGCTCGAAAAGCTTTCGGGATACTGGCCTGCTTCGCGTTCCGGGATCGCGACGTTGCGGCCGGCGCTGTCGTAGGACCAACCGTGATAGCGGCATACATGCAGCGCGCGTCGTCCGCTCATGAACGGACAGACCATCGTGCCACGATGTCGGCACGTATTGAGAAACGCGTTGATCCCGCCTTGTCGATCGCGTGTCAGCAGGATCGGATGGCGACCGATATATGTCGTGACGAAATCATCGGGCTGTGCGACCTGGCTTTCGAGGCCGATGAAGTTCCACGTCGCCTCGAAGACATGACGGACTTCCGCTTCGAATACGGCGCGATCGGTGAAGACACGGCGGTCGACCTCGAACACACGATCGCGCGGGCGGTCATCGATGAGAGCGGCGATCGCGCGGAGCGCAGTGTCGTGACGCACGGGTGCATTCAAGACGTAATCCTCCGCGTTTGGACGTAAACTTTGCGTCGGCATAAAATAGGTTTTCGCTCGGCGCAATGATAAGGGCGCCAGACCGGCGATGTTTCATGGCGCACGGCGTTGCGGCGATGCATCCCAGCCCACTTCGTCGAGCGCCTGCGCGAAGCGACGCAAGGTTGCGGCGAGCGCGTCATTGTCAGCTTTGGGAAAGACCTTGAATAGCCCCTGCTGCCGGCGCCGCGACGCACTAAGAATTTCGCGGCACGTCTTTTTTCCCGCTGGCGTCAAAGCCGCAAATGCCGCGCGACCGCGGCTGCGGGTCTGTTCGACAGTAACAAGATTGCGCTCTTGCAGATTGGCGAGACTGCGGCTGACCGCAGCCTTGTCGAGCCCGGCGGCGTTGCCAAGTTCGCTTCCGTTCAATCCATCGGTGCGTTCGAGCACAAGGAGGAGCCGCCACTCCAGCATGCCGATGTCCCATCGTGTCCGATAGAAATGCGTCGAGCCGCGACTGAGCCGCGTCGCAATTGTGGTGATCAAAACCGCGATGAACTCCTCGGCCAGCAGGCCGCCGATTGGCTCCGGCAGAGCTTCGGTGTCTTGTCGCGCGGTCCTCGCTTTTTCGCTGCTAGCCGGAACCTTTGCTGTAAGACGGCGCGCAGGCATCGATCCTTGACAATCCATTTGTTGAGCGGTCAACATTAGGTCAAGCGCTGCGAGGCCGTCGGCCGTAGCACAAAGGCGCGACGAGGACGAGGATGGCCGAGCTTTCGCAGCCGGGACAGATCCGTAACGACAGCCTGCACGGTGCAATCGATTGCGATCTGCATCCGGCGGTGCCGTCGATGGCAGCGCTTCTTCCCTATTTCGATCCGTACTGGCGCGAGATGGTATCCGTGCGGGCGCTCGACCGGCTGAATTTCAGCCTGACGAGCTATCCCCAGAACGCGCCGAATGCGTGCCGCCCCGACTGGAGCCGGCCAGGCACGAAGGCCGGCACGTCGCTGGCCGCGATGCAGTCGGATGCGCTCGATGCGTTCGGCACGCGCTTCGGCATCCTCAACTGCCTGCACGGCGCGCAGGCGATGCACAGCGAGGACATGGCGGCGGTCTTCTGCCGCGCCGTCAATGATTGGGTCCGCGACGAGTGGCTTGCGCGCGATCCGCGGTTGCGCGCCTCCATCATTGTGCCGGCGCAGAACGCGGAGCTCGCCGTCGAGGAGATCGAGCGCTGTGCGACAGACACGCGTTTCGTTCAGGTGCTCATGCTGCTGATGGGCGAGACAACGCTTGGCCGGCGGCATTTATGGCCAATCTACCGCACGGCCGAGCGGCTCGGCCTGCCGATTGGCATCCACGCTGGCAGCACGTATCGCTATGCCCCGACGTCGATCGGTTGGCCGTCGTACTATCTCGAAGATTACGTCGTCCAATCTGCCGGCTTCGAGAACCAGTTGCAGAGCCTCATCTCGGAAGGTGTCTTCGCGAAATTTCCCGAACTCAAGGTGGTGCTGATCGAGTCCGGTCTTACCTGGCTTCCCGGCTTCATCTGGCGCGCCGACAAGACATGGCGCGGGGTGCGCGCAGAAGTCCCGTGGGTGGCGCGTCAGCCGTCCGAACTCATCCGCCAGCATGTCAGGCTAACGGTGCAGCCGATCGACGGCGCCGATGGACGCGACGAACTGCTGCGTCTTGTCGATCGCGTCGGCTCAGACGAGATTTTCCTCTTCTCGACCGACTATCCGCACTGGCAATTCGATGGCGACGAGGCTTTGCCGCATGGCCTGCCGGTCGATCTTGCCCGCAAGATCAGCGTCGACAATCCGCTCGCAACCTATGCGCGTTTGTCAGACACCGTCACGGCACAAGAGGCCGCCGCATGAGTACGCTCGAACTCGACGCCAGGCCGCGCCAGCGCGATGCACGCGCAAAGCTGCGCGTCATCGATTGCGACATTCATCCCGCGATGACGTCGTGGACTGAAGTGCATCCGTATCTCGACCGGCGCTGGATCGATCATCTCACGATCTACGGCAGTCATTTGCGGCATGCCTTTTCCGAGGCTTTGTCGCATCCGCGCATGTCGCCTGATGCCGCGCGCGTCGATGCCTATCCGGAGGAGGGTGGTCCGCCCGGTTCCAGCCTCGCGCTGATGCGCGAACAGCATCTCGATGCGAACGGGATCGAGACCGGCGTGCTTATTCCGCTGCGGTGGAATCCCGGTAGTCAGCGAAATCTCGATCTCGGCGTTGCGCTCAGCAACGCGATGAACAGCTGGCAGGCGGAACGCTGGGTTGATCGAGAGCAGCGTCTGCGGGCATCCATCCTCGTCGCGCAGGAAGACACGGTCGCCTCGGTCAAGGAAATCGAGCTCCGTGCGGGTGATCCGCGTTTCGTTCAGGTGCTTCTGCTGCCGCGGACGGACGAACCGCTCGGTCGACGCCGGTACTGGCCAATCTTCGAGGCGGCTGCACGCCACAATCTTCCCGTCGCCGTGCATGTCGGCGGCACCGGCGGTCATCCGTCGACCGGCGGCGGCTGGCCGTCCTACTACATGGAGGAGCACCATGCAGTGGCGGAGACGATGCAGGCGCTTGTCGTCAGTCTCGTCGTCGAAGGCGTCTTCGAGCGGTTCCCAAAACTTCGTGTCGTCATCATGGAGGGCGGCCTTGGCTGGATTCCGTCGCTAACAGCCCGGCTCGACAAACATTGGTCGCCCCTGCGCACCGAGGTGCCGCACCTGAAGCGCAAGCCGTCCGAATATATTGCCGAGCATCTGTGGTTCACGACGCAGCCGATGGAAGAGCCCGAGCGCGCGTCGCATCTGTCGGACCTTTTCGACCAGATCGGCTGGGACCGGCTGTTGTTCTCGACCGATTATCCGCATTGGGATTTCGATGATCCGCGCTTCGCGTTCAAGATGCCGATGTCCGAGGCGCAGCGCGATCAGCTGCTCTTCGCCAACGCACAAGCCTTCTACGGACTTCGTTGATGGCGCGTCATGTCGTGGCGGCGACCGACGAGATCGCGCCGGGCGCCAGCAAGCAGGTGGAGATCGCCGGGCGGCAGATCGGCATCTACAACGTGCATGGTGAATTCTTCGCGATCTCGGATCGTTGCCCGCACGAAGGCGCATCGCTCTGCAAAGGACGGATCGTCGGGCTCGCCGAAGCATCGGAGCCAGGGAAATATCGCCTGTCGCGGAGCGGCGAATTGGTGCGCTGCCCTTGGCATGGATGGGAATTCGATATCCGCACCGGCAAATCGTGGTGCGATCCGCAGCGCCTGAAAGTGCGCAGTTTCGACGTGAGGATCGAAAGCGGTGCTGCGAAAGTCGAAGGCCCTTACGAGGTTGAAACCTTTCCGGTGGCGATCGAAAAGCAGCTCATCGTGGTAGAGATTTAGAAAATGCGGCTCGCAAAATACGAAGCGAGCGGAAGGAACGTGATGAGGGTCGTGCGAAATCTGGCGTTGACTGTCGGCATGACGCTTTTCGGCTGCCTATCGGCCTCTGCGCAAAGCAGCGACTGGAATGCCGTCGTCGACGCCGCGAAGAAAGAGGGCAAGGTCGTCGTCTACAATATGGCGCTCGGCGCGCCGTATTTTACGGCCGTGATGAAGAGCTTCGAGAGCAAATACGGCATTGCCGTCGAAAGTCTCGATCTGCGCGCCAGCGAACTGGCCGAACGTATCCGCACCGAACAGGCCGCCGGCCGCTTCCTCGGTGACGTGGAGATGATCACGTCGACGATGATCGAAGAGCAGTTGAAGAACGGCGACTTCGTCCAGAAACTGCCGCCGATCCCCAACGCGTCCAATCTTCGTCCGCCGTTCAAGACGACGGATTACAGTGTGCCCGCTTATGTCCAGCCGATGGGCATCCTCATAAATACGCGTCTTGTGAAAGACGAGGAGGTCCCCAAGAGCTGGGCCGATCTGAACTCGCCGAAGTGGAAGGGCAAGATTCTGTCCGACGACATGCGGCCCTTGGGCAGCGGCAATACTTTGTTCGCCGTCCTGCAGAACAACATGAGCAAGGACTTCAACGAGAAGCTCGCCGAGCAAAAGCCGGTGTTCAGCCGCGACATGCGCAACGATGCGCGCCGCGTCGCGCGTGGCGAATATGCGATCTATATTCCGCAGGTCTTCGCCTTCGCGTCCGATCTGAAGGGGCTTCCGGTCAAAGTGATTGTTCCGGATGAAGGCGCGCCCTATGCGCAGATGGAACTGGCACTCTTGAAAAGCGCGCCGCGTCCGAATGCTGCGCGACTGTTCATCCAGCATTTCCTCGATCCCGAACAGCAGACGCTGTATGCCAATGCCTGGATGCTGCCCGTTGTGACTGGCGCCGCCGAGCGCGCCAATACGGAGGCACAGCCGTTCGCGAACGCGAAACTGATGGGACTCGCAAAACTGTCGGAGAGGCCATCGATGATGGAACTCGCGAAGAAGCTTTATCCCTGACGCAGCGATGACGCTTTCAGCCGGACAGCAGAGCCACAACACCAAGGTCGCATTCCAAGCGACGTCCGCAAGCCTGTGGCAGCGGCTTAAGGCGATGCCGGCAGGGCGCCTCGCGGGCATGACATTGCTTGCGCTGATCCTCGCGTTTCTATCCGTCTATCCGCTTTCGATGCTGCTTTATGGCAGCCTGCATTCAACGCCGCCCGGCATCGAGGGCACGTTCAATCTCGATGGTTATCGCGATGTTCTGACGCAGCAGAGCCTGCTCGTCCTCCTGAACACCGTCGGCATTTCGCTGGCGAAGACCATCCCGTCGGTTTGTCTCGCCGTGCTTCTCGCGTGGATTCTTGCGCGCACCGACACGCCGTTTCGCGGCACGCTCGAAGTGCTGGTGACGTTGCCGTTCTTCATTCCGCCGATCCTGACAGCGATGGCTTGGGGGATGCTCGGAAATCCGCAGGTCGGATTGCTGAATCAAATCTATCAATGGGCCACGGGCTCGAAGAATGCGCCGATCAACGTCTATTCTTACGGCGGTGTGATCTGGCACATGATGCAATATTCGGTGCCGTTCCTGTTTCTGCTGATCGTCGACGCGTTTCGCGCGATGGACCCTAGTCTGGAAGAGGCGAGCCGCATGTGCGGCGCGTCGCGCTGGAAGACGTTCCGCAGGATCACGCTGCAACTGATGCTGCCAGTGCTGACGAGCGCCGCGATCCTCAGCTTCATCCGCGGCATCGAGAATTTCGAGTCGCCGCTGTTCTTCGGAACACCGGCGGGCATTCGCGTCATCACGACGGAAATTTACGACTCGATCAACCAGCGCTCGCCCCCGCAATATCAATATGCGACGGCTGTCAGCTTCGTCATCATGGCGCTGATGTTCCTGCTGGTGCTGTTGCAGTGGGTCATCCTGCGTGGCCGCAGTTTTCAGACGGTCACCGGCAAAGGCTATTCGCCCACAGTTATGAAGCTCGGCCGCTGGCGCTGGGTGACGTTTGCGTTCTGCGCTCTCTTCTTCGCGGTCACCGTCATTTTGCCCGTTGGCCAACTCCTCATCGGTTCGTTTTTCCAGTTCTTCGGTTTCTACGAATGGGACATGCTGACGCTGGAGCACTATCGCGCTGTCGCCGGCAATAGCGAGTTCTGGCGCGGCTTCGCGAACACGATGCTGCTCGGCGTTCTCGGCGCGACGGCCACGATGATCCTTGGCGGCATTGTCGCCTACGTGTCGGTGCGTACGAAGTGGCGCGGTCGCCTGCTCATCGATGGCATGGCATGGTTGCCCTGGATGATGCCGGGCATCATCCTCGGCGTCGGTTTCCTTTGGGGTTTCGCGCTTCTCCCGCATGCGATCCCGATCTACGGCACGATCTGGGCATTGCTGCTCGCGTATATCTCGCTCGGCACGCCGATCTCCGTGCGCATCATGTCCGGCGCCTATGCGCAGCTGTCCTACGATCTCGAGGAATGTTCGCGCGTTCATGGCGCGACATGGCTACAGACGCTCTGGCGAATTATGATCGCGCTGGCTTGGCCGTCCTTCGCCGTCGGCTGGGTGCTGATCTTCTTCGGCATTATGCGCGAATTAAGCGCGTCCGTGCTGCTCTACTCCGTCGGCTCGGAGGTGCTTTCCGTCGTTCTCCTGAAACTATGGGCCAACGGCAGTGCGGAACAGGTAAGCGTCGTCGGCCTGATGATGATGCTGATGGTCATCGTCTTCCGATGGGTTCAGCTCAGTGTCATCAAGAAGCGGATCAGCACGTTATGACGACCGAAGTTCGGATTATCTGATGTCGACCGTTGTTCTCGAACGCGTCAGCCGCAGTTTCGGCGACGTCGTTGCCGTCGATGCTGTCGATCTGCGCGTCAACGAAGGCGAGTTCGTCACGCTGCTCGGACCCTCCGGCTGCGGCAAGACGACGACGCTGCGCATGATCGCGGGCCTCGATCACAACACGGCCGGGCGCATCAGCCTCGGCAGCGAAGTCGTGAGCGATGCGGCGTCTGGGCTCTTCGTGCAGCCCGAGCGCCGCAAGCTCGGCATGGTGTTCCAGTCTTACGCGATCTGGCCTCACATGACGGTCTTCGACAATGTCGCTTACCCCCTGCGTGTGCGGCGTCGTCCGAAGACCGAGATCGCCGATCTCGTGATGAAGGCGCTGCGTCTCGTCGAGATGGAACGTTTCGCGGAGCGTCCCGCGCCTGCACTTTCGGGCGGACAACAGCAGCGCGTTGCGATTGCGCGTGCTCTTGTCTTCGAGCCGAAAGTCTTGCTTCTCGACGAACCCCTCAGCAATCTCGATGCGAAACTGCGATTGCAGATGGGCGACGAGTTCCGCGCCATTCAGAAGCGGCTCGGCATGACCAGCGTCTATGTCACTCACGACCAGTCGGAAGCGATGGCATTGTCCGACTGCGTCGTCGTGATGGATCGTGGCCGCATCCAGCAAATCGGCGCGCCGGAGGAAATCTACCGCTATCCCGTCAACCGAACGGTCGCGGCCTTCTTCGGCACGCCGAACCTCCTCGATGCGAAAGTCGACGCCTGTCATCGTGACGGCGCGCATGTGAAGCTCGATGTCTCGGGGCCCGGCTGGCGCGGACAATGTCAGTCCGCGCACGAAATCGCGCCGGGCCAACGTGTCACCGTCATGGTGCGGCCCGAAGATGCACGGGTAGCGTCTGCCGATGCCGTCGCGTGCGCGAATGGGCTCAGCTGGTCCGGGCGTATAGCGAACACGATCTTTCGGGGCTCGACACGGTCGATCATCGTCGAAACCGGCAGCCATCGTCTCAATGTCGATGCGCCGGCGTTCGGACGGTTCGCTGTCGGCGACAACGTGACTGTCGTCGTGCCGGAGCTGGCCGCCTGGGCCGTCCCGATAGAGACCGAGGCATCGCGATGAAGCTACCTTTCACCGGTGCAGTCGACTGCGACATTCATCCGGCGCCACCGCAAATGTCGGCGCTGTTGCCTTACATGAGCGAATACTGGAGTGATCAGCTTCGCAATCGCTACATCGACCGGTTCGGCTTCACGCTCACCAGCCACAATCCGTTGCTGTCGATCCACGGGCGGCCGGACTGGCGGCCAAAGACCAGCTTGCCCGGCGACGACATCGAGCTTTTGCGCGTGCAAGCTCTCGATGCGTTTGGATCGTCGCATGCTATTTGCAATGTGCTGCATGGTGCGACGACGTTGTTCAACGGCGATATGGCCGCCGCCATTATCAGCGCGCTCAACGATTGGGTCGCGAAGGAACTGCTGCCGCGCGATCCGCGCCTGCGCGGTTCTATCGTCATAAGTCTGCAAGACCCGAAGCTTGCCGTCGCCGAGATCGAGCGGCTCGCGGACAACAAGGCCTTCGTGCAGGTGCTGCTGCCGGCGCTCGGCGAATTGCCGATCGGACGGCGCATCTATTGGCCAGTGCTGGAGGCGGCCGAACGCGCGGGACTGCCGATCTGCCTGCACGCTGGCAGTCTTTATCGACAGGGGCCGATGGGGAATGGCTGGCCGTCCTATTTTGTCGAGGACTACGTCACGCAATCAACCGCCTTCGAAGGTTCGCTCGTCAGCCTGCTCGCGGAAGGCGTGTTTCAGAAATTTCCCGATCTGACATTCGTGTTTGCGGAATCCGGCGCGACGTGGCTGCCGCAATTCCTTTGGAAGCAGGACAAGATGTGGCTCGGCGTTCGCACCGAACTGCCGTGGATCGATCGCGTGCCCAGCGAAATTATACGCGAGCGCATCCGGCTGACGCTGCAGCCGTTCGATGCGCCCTCCGATCCAAAACTGGTCGAACGCGTCGTCGAGCATCTCGCATCGGACGAGGTGCTGCTGTTCTCGACCGACTATCCGCACTGGCATTTCGAGGACGACGACGTCGTGCCCGATGGCTTTCCCACCGACCTTGTCAGGAAGATCGCGATCGACAATCCCTACGCCACCTACAGGCGGCTGCCGCGCCCGCGTGCTAAGGTCGCTGCGACATCGGAGATATCCGCATGAGCCACGCCGTTCTTGAACGCCCGCCGGTGCGTCCGGCCCGCGCACACGCAACGATCGTCGATTGCGATCTGCACATCGTCGCGAAGTCGGCCGCCGATCTCTATCCCTTCCTGTCTGCGAAATGGCGCAAGCATATCGAGACCGTCGGGCCGCATATTCGCGCAGGCGTCTATAATCAGGAGCCGCATCCGCGCATGATGGCGCGCGGCATGCGTGCAGATGCTTATCCCGAGGAGGGCGGTGCGCCAGGCTGCTCGCTGCCGCTGATGCAGAAGCAGCATCTCGATCCAAACGGCATCGAGTTCGGCATGCTGATCGCGCTGGGACGCGGCATTTTCGAGGAGCGCAATCAGCATTTCGCGGAAGCTTTGTCCCACGCCGTCAACGAATGGCAGCTTGCCAGTTGGGTCGAGAGGGATGATCGGCTTGTCGCGGCCGTCATCGTCCCGCAGGAGGATGCCGAAGTCGCTGCTGCCGAGATCGACGCGCGCGCTGGCGACACGCGCTTTCGACAAGTCCTGCTGTCGCCGAAGGCGCAAGAGCCGCTCGGCCGCAAGCGATACTGGCCGATCTATGCGGCCGCGGAGCGTGCGGGGCTTCCGGTCGCCTTTCATCCCGCGGCGACCGGCGGCGGGCATCCGTCGTCTGGCGCGGGCTGGCCCACTTACTATCTCGAGGAACACAACACGTTCAGCACGATCATGCAGGGCGTGCTGACAAGCATGATTTTCGAGGGTGTCTTCGAACGATTTCCGAAGCTCAAGGTCGTTTCGGTCGAAGGCGGCTTCACATGGGCGCCGACATTGGGCTGGCGCATGGACAAGCATTGGGTGCGCCTGCGCGACGAGGTTCCGCATCTGCGCCGCGCACCATCCGAGTATTTGCGTGAAAGCATCTGGTTCACGACGCAACCGATGGACGAGGCGCGCAATCAGCAACATCTGCGCGACATCATCGATTGGTTGGGTTGGGATCGGTTGATGTTCTCGAGCGACTATCCGCATTGGGATTTCGACGACCCGCGCTACGCCTTCAAGATGGTGCTCTCCGAAGAAGAGCGCGCGAAGGTCTTTCATCGTAACGCGAAGGCTTTGTACGGCCTGCCATGATGCGTCGCGCCCGATGAATCTTCTCGCAACATGAGCCGTCACGTCGTCGCGCCGACAGGCGACATACCGCCCGGCACACACAGGATCGTCGAAGTGTCCGGTCGCCAGATTGGCGTCTATAACGTTAACGGCGCCTACCATGCGCTGCTCAATCGCTGCCCACACGGCGGCGCGGAGCTTTGCAAAGGCGCGGTGGTCGGTCTCGTACGGTCGAAAGGCGTCGGTGATTATGCGGTGACGCGGAAGGGCGAGTTCATCCGCTGCCCCTGGCATGGATGGGAGTTCGAAATCCGGACCGGGCAGTCCTATTGCGAGCCCGAGCGCATCAAGGCGCGCACGTACGACGTCGCGGTCGAGCGCGGCGACGATCTCGTCAAAGGGCCGTATGTCGCGGAGCGCTACGACGTCGCGGTCGAGAACGACTATATCGTTCTGACTGTCTGAAGACTCACAAGAACATCGAGGGAGCGAACATGAGCGTCGATGCGGGAATGGCTTTCAGCAGCGTAGCCAAATGGACCAGGCGAACGCTCGCTCTCGTGGCCCTGTCGTGTCTCGTCACGCCGGCCGCGCAGGCGCAGGATGCGGATTGGGCAAAGGTCGTCGCCGCCGCGAAAACCGAGGGTGGCCTGGTCCTCTATACGGCGCTGGTCGGCGTGCCCTCCAACAAGGCGATAGCCAACGCTTTCGAGAAGAAATACGGCATCCCGGTTCAAATCCTCGAAGCGCGCGCGAGTGAATTGCGCGAACGCATGCGCACGGAACAAACCGCTGGGCGCTTCCTTGGCGACGTGATGTTCAATTCGGAAAATCAGCACGTCGTCATAAATGCGGAGGACAAGACCCTCGCGCCGCATGCCCCGGTGCCCAATGCCGCGCAGCTGCGCGATCCGTTCAAGGACGACGGGGTCAAGTCGTCCGTCATGACGATCAATTACGGGCTGCTCGTGAACAACCGCCTCGTGCCGCCTGGCGAGGAGCCGAAAAGCTGGCGTGATCTCACCGACCCGAAATGGAAAGGCAAAATTCTTTCCGACGATGTGCGCGCGGTCGGCGGTGGGTATGTGATGTTCTATGCCACGAACGAAAAGTTCGGGCGCGCCTACCACGAAGCGATGGCAAGTCAGGACATCAAGTTCACGCGCGAGCAGCGGGAAGCCGCGCGCCGCGTCGCGCGTGGCGAGTTCGCGATCTACATTCCTTTCATCACGGGTGATGCGCAGGGCCTGAAAGGGCTTCCGGTGCGTCCGGTGATGCCGCAGGAAGGCGCATCCTACGTGCCTTATGCGATCGCGATGCTGAAAAATCCGCCGCACCCCAACGCAGCGCGGCTGTACATCGATTTCATGTTATCCGATGAGGTGCAGATGATCTTCGGCAACGATGGCTACGGTGTCGTCCGCAATGGTGTCATTGAGAAGCTGCAGCCCGAGGCGCGAGAACTTGTCGACGTGAAGCTGATGGGCAGCTCGGATCCGATGCGGCAGAACGAAATGCTCGATCTCGCGCGGAGCTTTTACAAGTGAGAGAGACAGACCCATTCCACCGCGCGTCGTCGTAGCAATCGTGGAAGGCAAAACGTTTCGACGTCACCTTGCAATTATTGCAGTTTTATGAGGATCAAGGGCTCTTACAGCTATTGTGCGAGCTCGCTTGGTCGGCCTGTCAGTGAACGAAATCCGCGAAATGCTGATTTCCGGACGTGCGCCGCTACATACCTCGGAATCAGCGGTGCGTTCAAAAAGAATAGCGGTCACTACAAAGGTAGCGGGACGCGATCGACGAAGAGATATTAAGCTTACAACGAAGGGTGAGTGGGGCACCGCTTGCAGGTAAAATTGGTGCAGAATTGGCGGTGCTCGACACATCGAACTTTCCGCTGGAGACTATCGCAACCGGCTGTTCAGCGCTTTGAGCGGGTCGTCACCCGGCTTTGAAGTTTCAAGACTGTGGCGGCAAGTTGAACGGGATGCATGCGATGTCTGCAGACTTCCCGCATTATCCCGCCAGCCAGCCGCCATCGACGGCGAGGGTCGTCCCGGTGACGAAACTGGCCGCATCGCTTGCGAGATAGGCAATCGCACCTGCGACTTCAGCCGCCGTGCCGAAGCGCGCAAGCGGATGACGTATGCGCGATGCTTCGCGCGCCGCATCCGCATTTGTCTTCCGCGCGAACGATCGGGCGAGCAGTGGCGTATCGATCGCGCCGGGCGCGACTGCATTTACGCGGATGCGGTCAGCAGCGAAGTCGAGCGCCATCGTGCGCGTCAGACTCAACACGGCGCCTTTCGCGGCGATATAGGCGGAATTCTCGCGCCCGCCTGCAAGTGCGAGCTGCGAGGCGACGGTTACGATTGCGCCGCCCCCCTGTCGCTGCATCGCGGGGATGACGGCACGTGCCCACAACCACGTGCCGCCGACGACGGCGGCGAAGACCGCGTCCCAGTCTTTTGGCGTCGTAGTCAACACCGTCCCGCCGCAGGAAAAACCGGCGGACGTGACGAGTACGTCGATGCGGCTCCAATCCGCCAGCACGCGCGCGCTGCCATCCACCGACGATTGCGGATCGGCGACATCGCCGACAAATGCGAGCGCTTCGCCGCTAGCCGCGGTAATCTCGGCTACGACGGCTTCCGCGGACGCCTTCTCGCGATCGACGATGGCGACACGCATGCCGTCGCGTGCGAAACGCAGAGCCGTGGTGCGGCCGATGCCGGAGCCGCCGCCGGTTACGATTGCAACACGCGCGGTCATGAACCGCTCCACAGCGCGGGACCCCAACGACGCGCCCATGCATCGAAAGCGTCGACGGATGCCGCGCATCCATGCGGGGCGATCCAGCCGAATTCGTCACGCATCCGTGCTGGCGAAAGTGATGGCCGGTCGCTCGCGGCATGTAGGTCGATGGTCGGCGTCTCGTCGGATCGCGCGAGTCGACAAGAAAAGCCGGGCCGGCGTCTTGACAGCGCTTCGCCCCACACCTGCGCGGCATACCGTTCCGGTGTGGTGATGTTGTACAGCCCGTGCCTGGGTGACGATGCCTGCGCAAGGCATGCGACTGCATCAGCGACATCGGGCGCATAAAGCCAGTCGCGCTCGCCAGGCCGGGCGAGGGTCGCCGGCCGGCTGTGCGCCGCAGCGATCATAATCTGACTTAACGGGCTCAGCGTGTCGCGCACACCGGTCGAATATTCAAATGGCCCAAAAACGGCGCTCAGCCGAACGCTCAGGACGTCGAGCGACCAGAGTTCGGCTAGACGCGCTGCGACGCGCTCCGAGGCGCTCTTGGTGATGGCGTAAAGCGACGTAGGATCGGGCGGCAGCGTCTCTTCGAGTGGCGGCGGACTGGCGATCGCCCGGCCGAGCGCAGCGGCGGAACTCAGATTGATGACGCGCCGCACCTTCGCGTCGCGTGCGGCGCGCAGCACCGGCACAAGGCCCCCAAGATTGACCGCCAGCACGCGTTCGGGCTCGGCCGCATCGCGTGCAGAACCGGCAGTGATTGCGGCGCCATAGACGATCGTGTCGATGCCATCGGCGATATGTGTCGTCACCGACTCTGGCAGCGTGACGTCGCCTTTCACGAACGCGATGCGGGCGGCATCGGCGCCAAGTGCCGCGATCGCTGCCGGCGGCGGGTGCGCCCTGTCGATGGCGATGACGTCGTATCCATCGCGTGAAAATTTCAAGGCGATGTTGAGACCGACGAAACCTGCACCGCCGACAATCAGCGCGCGCATGCCACGCCTCGCCGTAAGATTTGGTCTTCGTATTGCCTCATCGCGCCATGCCACCACGCGTCGACCGGCGGGGCAAGCCCATTGAGATCGCCGTCACGATGGCGGGCGGCCTGCCTGACGATCGAGGTGCCCCAGCACCCCGGCTAAGTTTCGTCGCGTCCGCACTGCCTGCGTCGACCGCAATCCGGCGGCATTCTTTGCGGCCCATGCCCGCTTCGGCGGCACCACAGCGCGCGCTTGCGTTGACTTGAGAGGTAGACCTGCGACGATCCTGTTCTTCAACCACTGCCTTTCCTCCGGAGATTGCGGCCGTGCCCCATCCGCTGCTGCCCTTCGTTTCGCGCGCTCTTGGCGCGTTCATCTTTTGCGCCGCCACGCAGAGCGCCTTCGCGCAGTCGCGCGCGGAAACGCTGCGGCAGGTGACAGGCAATACGATCAATACGCTTGATCCGACGCTGCCCGGTTCGACCCGCGAGGCGTTCGGCCTGTCGATGAACACGTATGATCGACTTGTCGCATTCGAACGCAAACCACAGGGCAACGGCTTCGTTTTTGTGCCGGACAAATTGCGTCCAGAGCTCGCAGAGAGTTTCGACATCAGCGAAGACGGGCTGAAGATCACTTTCAAGCTGCGCAAGAACGCCAAATTTCACGACGGCACGCCCGTGACGGCGAAGGACGCGAAATGGTCGCTCGACCGCCACGTGACGTCAAAATCGCTGGCGGCGCCGCAACTGCTGACTGGGTCGCTTACCAAGGCAGAGCAATTCGCCGTCGTCGACGACTACACGTTCACCGTGACGCTCGACAAGCCGGATCGTCTTGCGCTTCCCAACCTCGCGACCGTCTACGCCATCATCATCAACAGTGACGTGGCGAAGAAACACGCGACGGCGGACGATCCCTGGGCACAGGCGTGGCTGAAGGAAAACACGGCCGGCAGCGGCGCCTATACGGTCGAGGCTTGGAAGCCGGGCGAGCAGGCGATCCTGCGCCGCAACGAAGAGTGGAAGGGTGGCGCCGACGGCAAGCTGCCGTTCTTCAAGCGCATCATTGCGCAGACGATCCCTGAACCTGCGACGCGGTCTAGTCTTGTCGAACGTGGAGATGCGGACGTATCGATCGATCTCAACGCGAGCGATGTCGTTGAGCTTGAGAAGCGTGGCAAACTGAAGATCGTGTCGACGCCGCAGTTCAACGCCTTCACGATGATCGCCTTCAACACGCGCATGGCGCCGTTCGACAACGTCAAGGTCCGGCAAGCGATTGCTGCGGCGCTGCCCTACGAAGATATGTTCCAGGCTTCGATCTTCGGGCGCGGCGCGAAGCTGTTCGGCGCATCTTGGTCCGGCCAGCCGGAGTCCGCGACGTTTCCACAACCGATGCCGCTGAAGCAGGATCTCGCGAAAGCCAAGAGTCTCCTGACCGAAGCCGGTTACCCCAATGGCTTCGACACGACCTTCTCATTCAACGTCGGCGGCGCTGCCGTAACGGAGCCGATGTCGGCGCTCGTCAAGGAAAGCCTCGGAAAAATCGGCATCAAAATTGATATCCAGAAGCTGCCGGATGCGCAGATTTCGACGCAGATTTCAGAAAAGAAACTGCCGTTCCTGACCGAGCAGTCGATCGCATGGTTGCCATCGACCGACTATTTCTTCCGGAACTTCTTCACCGGCGACCAGCGCTGGAATTATTCGTCGTGGAACAATGCCGAGATCGTGCAGGTCGCCAACACGGCGCGCTTCGAGCGGGACGCAGCGAAATACGAAGCCTATGCGAAGCGCCTCATCGCACTCGAAGCGCAGGACATGCCGGTCGTGATGTTATGGCAGCAGAACCAGGACGCCGTGATGTCGCCGGCGATCGACGGCTACACTTACCAGTTCCATCGCCAGGTCGATTTCCGCGACATGTCGTGCAAGTCCGGGTCTTGACGGCGCGAAGCCAAGCGAGCCGACGCGCCGCCCGACAGGCGCGCGCGCAATGAGCGCGGCAACCTCGATCGCGGTCCGCGCGCGGCGGCGATTCATGTCATCGCTGCCGGCGCTGTTTGGCGTCGTCGTCTTCACCTTCCTGTTGATGCGTGTGCTTCCCGGCGATCCCGCAGTGTTCTTTGCATCCGGCCCGAACGCCGGGCAGGCCGAGATCGAGGATTTGCGAAAGAAGCTCGGGCTCGACAAGCCCGTGCCGGAACAGCTCGTCTACTATCTTCGCGATATCGCGACCGGTAATCTTGGTCGCTCGCTGACGACGGGACAGACGGTGGCGACAGACCTGCGGCAGCGGCTACCGGCTTCCCTCGAACTCACGGTTACGGCGCTCATCCTTGCCCTGACGCTGGCCATCCCGCTGGGCATCGCCGCGGCGCTGCGGCCTGGGTCTCTCGTCGATCACGGTGTACGGCTGATGTGCACGCTCGGCGTCTGCGTTCCGACCTTCGTGTCAGGTCTGATCCTCATCTACATCTTCTACTATGTGCTCGGCATCGCCCCCGATCCGACCGGCCGACTGGACGTCTTCGTTTCGGCGCCGCCGCGCATCACCAACTTTCTGCTCATCGACAGCCTGCTCGGTAGGGATTTCGACGCGTTTCGCGCAGCCCTTGGACAACTTGTATTGCCAGCCACGACAATGGCGTTGTTCGTTCTCGCCCCACTCGCGCGCATGACACGGGCTGCAATGCTGGCAGTGATGACGAGCGACTTCGTTCGCACCGCACGCGCGATGGGCCTGTCGCGCCGGCGCGTCGTTCTCGTCTATGCCCTGCGCAACGCACTGCTGCCGGTCATCACCATCGCGGGCATCGTGTTTTCGACCATGCTCGGCGCCAATATCCTTGTCGAAAAAGTCTTCTCCTGGCCTGGCGTCGCATCCTACGCGCTCGATGCGCTGCTCGCGTCCGACTATGCGCCGGTGCAGGGGTTCGTGCTGCTGATGGCGACGATCTTCGTCTTCGTAAACCTCACCGTCGATGTCCTATACGGCCTGGTCGATCCGCGGGTCTCGATCGAATGAGCCTTGCTCTTCCCGCACAAGCGCAGGGTCGCCGGCGGCAAAGCGCGCTCGGTCACGTCGCTTTCATCCTGCGCTCCAATCCCATCACAGCTATTGCGGCCGCCGGAGCTGCCTGCCTCGTCGTCATCGCGATACTCGGACCGGCGATCGCGCCGTTCGATCCGGTGGCGTCCGATGTCCCGCATGCGCTTGCTGCACCCGATGCACGTCACTGGTTCGGTACCGATCAGCTCGGCCGCGATATCTTTTCCCGCGTGCTTGTCGCAACACGTCTCGATCTTGCGATCGCCGCCTCCGCTGTCTCCCTCTCGTTTGTTGTCGGCGCGTTGATCGGAAGCTTCTGCGGTTATACCGGCGGACCGCTCGACCGCTGGACCGGTCGTGTTGTCG
The DNA here is from genome assembly GCA_965246795.1 of Beijerinckiaceae bacterium. GTDB lineage: Bacteria > Pseudomonadota > Alphaproteobacteria > Rhizobiales > Beijerinckiaceae > JAJXWB01. The sequence continues at coordinate 333,167 of CBDFFN010000008.1, forward strand.
ATGTGCTGATGGCCTTTCCGCTCTTCGTGTTGGCGATGGCGATGGTTGCGGCGCTCGGCAACCGCGTAGAGAACATCATCTACGCGACCGCGATCATCAATCTGCCGTTCTACATTCGCTTCGCACGCGCCGAGATCAACGTGCGGCGCAACGCCGGCTGGGTCGAAGCGGCGCGCGCGTCCGGCCATTCCCCCGTCGCGGTCATCACGCGTTTCCTGTTGCCGAACGTGTTGCCGGCGATGGCAATCCAAATTTCGCTGAATCTCGGATGGGCGATCCTCAACGCCGCCGGTCTTTCGTTCATCGGGCTCGGTGTGCAGCCGCCGACTCCCGAATGGGGCATTATGGTCGCGGAGGGCGCGCGTTTCATCTCGACTGGCAAATGGTGGCTCGTCGCCTATCCCGGCCTCGCCCTGATGCTCACCGTGCTGTGCTTCAACCTGCTCGGTGACGGGTTGCGCGACATGCTCGATCCCCGAACCCGGACATGAGCGACCCATACGCGAGTGCCCGCCCTCTGCTTGCGATCGAAGACCTGCGCGTCACCTTCGCAACGCGTCACGGTCCGGTCGAAGCGTTGCGGGGCGTATCGATCGCTATCGAGCGCGGTGAGACGGTCGGCATCGTCGGCGAGTCAGGATCGGGCAAATCGGTCACCGCTTTGACGGCGATGGGCCTTCTCGACAGCGCAGGAAGGGTCACCGGTGGGCGCATCCATTTTCGAGGGCAGGACCTGCTGACCGCGACACCGCAGGAGATGCAAGTCTTGCGCGGCGGCGGGCTTTCGATGGTGTTCCAGAACCCGCGTGCCGCCCTCAATCCGATCCGCGCTGTCGGCGACCAGATTTCCGATGTTTTACGCGCGCACCAAGCACTCTCGAAAGCCGATGCGCGGACGCGTGCGCTCCATCTGCTCGAGGCCGTGCGTATCCGCGATGCGCAAGCTCGCCTTGCCGCCTATCCCCACGAATTATCCGGGGGAATGTGCCAGCGCGTTATGATCGCGATGGCGATCGCGTCTGCGCCGGACCTCATCATCGCCGACGAACCGACGACCGGGCTCGACGTCACGACTCAGAAGGTTGCGATGGATCTGCTCGCCGATCTCTGCGCACGACGTGGGACCGGGCTGCTGTTCATCACCCACGACCTCGCACTCGCATCGACCTATTGCCAGCGTATCGTCGTCATGCAGGCCGGCGAGGTCGTCGAGACCGCGACACCATCGGCGCTTTTCACGCAGCCCGCGCATTCTTACACGCGCCGCCTCGTCGCCGCTTCGCCGACACCGACGTCGACGGTGGGCGATCTCGTCGAAGCACAACGGCCTGCGACGCGCGCCCCCGCGAGAAATGCCGCCGGTAAGGCAAAACCTGTTCTTCTCGACGTGTCCGGCCTGACGAAACGTTTCGATAGCGACGTGATGGCGGTCGACGATGTGTCTTTCACGATCCGCGAAGGGGAGAGTGTCGGCCTCGTCGGCGAGTCGGGCTCAGGCAAAAGTACGACTGCGCGCCTCGTGATGCGCCTCATCGACACAACCGACGGACACATCGTGTTCGACGGCGTCGATATCGGGCGCTTTCCGGCGCGCACGTTTCATAAAGCGCCGCAGCGAAAGGACATCCAGATCGTCTTTCAGGATGCCGGTGAAAGCATCAATCCAAGGTTTTCCGCTTTTGACGCCATCGCCGATCCGCTACGCCAGTTGACCGGCGTCAGGCGAGGCGCAGTATTGACCGGAACGGTCGAGGATGCGGCGACACGCTGCGGCTTCCCCCTCGAACTTCTCGATCGTTTCCCGCATCAGCTCTCCGGTGGTCAGCGCGCACGCGTCGGAATCGCGCGAGCCATCGTCTCGCAGCCCCGCCTTGTAGTCCTCGACGAACCGACCGCCGCGCTAGATGTTTCGGTTCAGGCGACCGTACTTTATCTTCTCGACACGCTGCGCCGAGAGACCGGGATGGCATTCCTGTTCGTCAGCCACGACCTTAACGTCGTGCGCATGATGTGCGAGCGTACGATCGTGATGAAAGCCGGCAAGATCGTGGAAACGGGCCGCAGCGACGACCTGTTCCAGGCACCGAAGGCTTCTTATACGAGGGAACTGATGGCGGCGATTCCAACGATGTCTTTTAAGAAGTCGTCAATGTCGGAGCCGCGCGTAGCGGAGCCCTTTCACGCTTCGGCTATTTGACGCATTCTGCGGTGTGTTTCGCGCGATCGCCGCAGCGAAGATTGCTGCGATCTTCAAGACTGACAGCTACAAGTGACACTTGTGCCTGCAAGCTTGGCAATAAATGACACGGCGCGTTAGTGCGACATATCGGATTACAAAAAAGATCGAATGAGCGGAAACCTCATAAGCATCGAAGCCTTTGCCGAGCGGCTTGTTCGAGCATGGCGTCATGGCGAAAACATAGAATCGCGCGATGTGCATCTCCCAAATCGAGACGCCGCTTACTTCGTGCAGGATTTGATCGCAGCAGAATTCGGCCCTATCGCGGGCTGGAAAGTCGGAGCGAGCGGACGCGATGTCGAGCCGACCTGCGCGCCATGTCCGGCGGCTGGCATCCTACCAACGAATTCGGTATTGACCGGGTCGCCATGGCGCATGCGTGGCATCGAGGTCGAGGTTGGGCTGCGGTTAGGTCGAAGCCTTACTGGCACGCCCTCTCGGGCCCAATGCATCGATGTGATCGATGCGGTTTTGCCCGTGATCGAGATCGTCGAAACCCGCCTCGCCGATTGGAAGGCCAGCCCGGCGCTGGCAAAGCTGGCGGACTTCCAAAGTCACGGTGCGCTTGTAGTCGGAGCGCCGTCGTCGATGGACCCGTCCGCACTCGATCTGACGAAAGTCACCGCTGAACTTATATTCGACGACCGCAAGATTGCGTCGACGCAGGGCGGCAACCCCGCCGAAGATGTCTGGCGTCTCGTGGCCTGGCTTTGCGGTCAAGCAGAATTGCGGGGCCGGCCTCTTCAAGCAGGCGACATCATCACAACGGGTTCGTGCACGGGGATGGAATTCGCCGCTCCGAACGCGCGTGTCAGCGCAACGCTTGGCAACATCGGCGACGTCGAACTTAAGTTTGCCGACTAATTAGGTGGGGCTCTGAGATGCGACGCTTTCGGCCACTCCGGTCTTCGCTCCACTTGTGTCACGATCCATGCATCCAGCGCACGCTTACAGCTCTCCCTAATGAATATTTAGAAGGCAAGACGCGCTTCGCTGCCGCGATACATTGGATCGCGCTGAGCAGCGCTCGTTTGAAACACGAAAGCTGACGGCGCAGCGGACCTAAAAAGAAAGATCGCTGAAGGCGAAGACGAACCCGCTAGCTTCCTTTCTTCACCGCATATGGCGTTTCGCGGGATGATCGCCCGGTAATGTCTCCAAGAATCTGTCGTACGAGGTGGTGACCGCGTCCAATTGCTCGAAATGCGGAAAGGCGCCGGTGTCAAAGCTGTCGAATGTCCAATTCGGACGATCTCTGACTTCTGCTTCGTATCTATAATCGACGAAGTCGCCTCTGGAGCCATGTACCGACCAAACGGGCAATTGAAGCGCGCGATATATCCGACTGATGTCGCCTGCGAATAAGAAGCCCGCTAGAAACGACCACACGACATGGCGCGCTCCCGGCTGATGCGCAGTCTTCTGATCGTATTCGAGAAGACCTTCGTTGATCCGCCACGAACCCCACGTTTTTGCGAGGAAGAAGCGCATGCTCGGGCGGCTGACGAAGAAATCGCAGAGCGCTTGGCTCCACAGCGGGACCGTCATGAGTTTATGTGCGAGCGGACTACCCTTAGTACTTTGTGCTCGCCCTTCGCCCGACAGACGTTTGTCGAAGCCTGTAGGGCTTATGAGACCCAGGCTGCGATAAAGCTGCGGCTGCTCTAATGCTGCCCGCGCGGCAAACTCGCACGACAACGACAAAGCGATCACGTCGATCGGCAGGTCATCGTGCGAAGCGCGAATGAGCTCTGAAACAGCGTGTATGGCATCGACCATATCTCGCGGCGTGTAGATACGGTCTTCGCGCGACGAGAAGCCAAAGCCCGGAAGGTCGATTGCGTATACCGGCCGCTTGCCCGCATAAAACATGAATAGCGGCCGCACTTCGTAACTGCTGGCTGCCGCATTGACGCTATGGATTAGCAAAAGCGAATGATCGTCGCCTTCAGGGGCCGCATAAAGAGAAACCTCTCCGGCTCGCGTCCGAATACGCTTTCGAACGCCGGGCAATGCCGCGGGCAGCGGTCGATCGTGGTCGATGAAAAGGGCGCTGTAGACGATCCAGCTCGCCACACCCAGGAGAGGCATGCCTATTGCGAGCGGCCATAGGCTTTTCGAGGCCGCAGCAGATGGCAACTTGGCGTTATCGCTTGGCACGAATGCTCCTGCTGGACTGCTCGGCCAGCATAGTTACAAAATTACCGTCTGTTCCGACCAAGAAGCATTCCGATCAACAAGCCAACCAGCGCTGCAAACGTAAGAGCCAATAGCGGGTTTTCGCTGACCTGAGCCTCGATGGTTCGCTTACCTTGCTCGATATGGCGATCGCGGTTGTCGAAGACGTCATGGGCCACCGACGCCACCTGGCCAGCCTTCTCGCCAAGCTGATCTTTGACCTGCCCAAGCGTTTCCCTGGCGACACCGCGGCCTTCTCGAATACGTCCGCTGACCGACGCTTGTGTATCACCGATCGCATCGCCGATGCCGCTTTCTGCGCGGCCAGCGAGTTCCTGAATCTTGCCCTCGACCTTATCGCTGCTCATCGTAATTCCTTCCATGTTTGCTATGTCGAAAGCGCAAGCGGCTGCCGAGATCTCCAGCTGCCTTTGAGCCTTCGCTTACGTCTGCTGTTGCCGAGTTAGAGGTGGCGTCTGCTGATGCTGGACGACTTGCCAATCCTCGTGGCCGCGCCGCCGATACGTCGACGTGCAATGCGCGGTGTAGCGCTCGTCGCCGCGTGACGCGTCGACATGATAGGCTACTACGATCAGACCTTCCTCCGGCCGCGCGATGCGCGTGTCGGCAAATTGAACGGTGTCCCAACGCGGCGTCGCGGCAACAGCCTTGATCGCCTCGGCACCGCTGAGGACGAATGGCGGTGCCGGCAGTACCATGAGGCACGCATCATCGATCGAAGCGCGGTAATGCTCAGGGTCTGCCGTCCAAAGGCTTTCCTCGAAAGTCCACACGCGATCGTCGTCCATTCGAGGCTCCTGTCTGCACGTGATAAAGCGCCCCGGTCGGCGTGGTTCCTGCAGCAAAGCTTGCTGAAGCGGTGAGAAGCACACATCGTCGCGCATGAGACACTTGCTCACGCTTCTCGGCACCTGGACGGCACATCCGGCAGCATTCTTTATCGTAGTCGCCTACGCCATTAGCTGGGCGATCTTCGGCGAATTCAATTGGGAAGCAGGCGCCGCAATTGCGGTGTGGTTCATGACACTCTTCATCCAGCGCGCCGAACATCGAGACACACAGGCAATTCAGGCGAAACTCGACGAGATCATTCACGCGATGGGCGGCGCTCGTAACGAGATCACGCAAGTCGACGACCGCGAGCCTGAAGATATCGAGCGCCAGCGGGGCAGGGCAAATAGTGGTGATGCGTGACGAGCCATCCTAGCGTCGGCGGCTCAACTATCTGCCGGTTCCACCGACCCAAGCAGACCGACCCTCACCCAGCTCAGGCCTTGTGCCGAACGTCGCGTAAGCGACGACGGCCGTCAGTGTCAGCGCCATCACGGCCGTCAGGAGGTTAGGCACCATGCTCCGCTGCCGCGGCTCGTAGTCGGCGATGATCGTTGGATGGGACGGGTTCGGTCGGACGAACGGCAACGGCTCATGATCGGGCGAGGTCAAAGTTACCGCCTGCAATCCGACGTCCGACATGGCTTAGCCCCCCTGCGTCATTGTTAGAAATGCGGCCTGCTGCTCGCGGTTGCGCGTCGCACGGAGGAGTCTTTGGATGGTCGCCGTCGACATCAACGGGTCCTGATCGGTAAGCGGTAACCGTATTTTGGCCCGCTGGAGGAGCGCCTGAAGGTTTCTGGAGCGCCGAGTGTTGGTTTAGCGCTTCGGTCCGCTTGCTTGCCAGCGATTTGGCCTTCATCGCCATCGCTTGGGCAGCATCGTCGCGACCAGAAGTACGGTCACGATGACGAGCCCGATCGCGATAGCGAGGCGCGGGGCATCGCAGCCGGCCGACTGACCAGCCGTCACGGTGATGATAACCGCAACCAATCCGAGGATTACCGTCGTCAAAATGAAAGGCGAGACGGCAGGCGTTGGTGGCTTAGTCACCACTGGACAGGCTTCAAATGCCGTGCCGCAGGCTCGCAAGAAAGCGCCTAGCGACATCGCGCACCGCCTCGTCATCTTGGCTTTCGACGTTGCGATCTCCAAGATGCGCGATGCTGGCCTCAAGCTCGTCCAGAAGCTTCGAGTGCTGCTTCGCGACGAAGCGGATGGTGCCGAAAAGGAGATGCTCGATCGCCAGCTCACGGCGGCGCGCATCGGCAAGATCAGTCGGTATGTCGGTCATGGCCAAGCAAACGGCGAACACGTCGCGAGGTTCAGATCGCGCTGACGGGTAAGAGCCGCGAACCTCCGCGTTGGCCAGCGCGAGCTCGCGGTCCAGTGCGCCATCGCAAGGTGGACAGATCCTAGCAGCTGGTCCTCTCGCAGGACTCTCTTCTCACTGAGGCATGCTCCGCCGCGTCTTCGCGTTAGCCTGGAGGAGGTTGATAAGCTCAAGACGGGTAAAGCTTCTTCCGAGCGTCTTCGGCGATTTGATTGGCTTTCTCAGGATGAGCTTGCTGCTCGCGGACCGCTTGGTCTCGAATTGGATCGTTTGCCCGATTTCGCTTACGCGACTGCATTATGGCGTAGGCGATAACGCCACCAAGCGCGATGGTCGCGAAGACGTAGACGATCTCAAACGGTATTGGCATGACAACAATCTCTCAATGCTGGACATGAAGAACGCGCGTGCATCCAGGCTTTGCGTATTAGTGGCGCTGTAGGGTCACGTTCGAGACTCGGAGATTGCAAGCCATGACCATCCACACCGCCTTCACTGGCTTTCCGTCGCTCGCACCGGGCGCGATGATATTTTTCACTGGCGACGTGACGTTGTCGCGACGCGACCGGGTGTCCTGACGGCGATATAGGAAGGCCGCGCCGATCCATGGACGCTGGACGTGTCCGAACACGGGCTGTCCGACTTCCCAGTGCTGATAGTTCCTCTTAACCAGCCTAATGCAGGGTAGCAGACGGTTCGATAGGGCCGCTTAGCCCATACGCCTGCGCCGTATCAGAAGGCCCGAACGAAAGCGAAATCTTGAATACGTCGATGCCGAAGGTATTGCGGACTTCGTAAGACACAAGTCGATCGACGCCGCTGTCAACCGCATCTTGCGCGAGAGCCAGCAAGTATTGGGTCGCCATGCGCTTCGCCGCATCTTCGTCAGCAAGTTCAGCCCCAATCTCATCGGGCTCGAAATCGTCCCCGTCGCGAAGGTCGAAGAAGTATTGCATGGTCCGAGAATGACGCATCGCCAGCAGCGCGCTACAACCTGGATTAGACCCGAGCCATCAACGTCGATTACCTTTGGGCATGCTACCGCTGTGAAGACCGAGCCCCATCGGAAGACATTGGTTGTCCCGGCTCACTGACATCGAACGTCAGCGAAACCTGGAATACGGTATTGCCGATCGAATCCCGAACCTCGATCGTAAGCTGACGACGTACAAGTCCCTGCGTTTTGTCGCGCGCAAGATCGACCAGCGCGTTTACGGCCAACCGTTTGGCGGCCTCCAGTGTCAGAAGTTCCGCGCCGATGTCATCAGCTTCGAATCTTCCGTCATCCATGCTGTCGAAATAGTAGAGCATTGGAGCATGCTCGCTCGGACCCGACCCGCATGACACTAACCTAGATCAAGCGCGCCGGTTAGATCGCGAGGTAGAACCTCGGGTTTAGCCCCTATCCTTCGACCAATCTATGTTGGGGCAGACGCTCTAGCGTCAGCCAAATACTATGATGATGACAATCGAACGACCGCCCACTTCCGACGTGCTGCGGCGAAAATTAGAGCACTTCACCAACCTGACCGACAGCGACCGATTGCGATTGCGGAAAGTCACGCAGCCGGTTCACTCCGTTGCGGCTCATGTCGACCTCATTCGGGAGGGCGACAGCCCGTCCGACATCTTTCTTATCGTCGAAGGCTTTGCGTGCCGATACAAGCTCACCCAGGAGGGCAATCGCCAGATTATGGCGTATCTAATCCCCGGCGATTTCTGCGACTTGCATGTGTTCGTTTTGAAAGCGATGGATCACTCGATCGCCACGCTTTCGCCCTGCAAGGTCGTCCGAATCCCGGTAGCCGATGTCTCGTCGATGCTGGAATCGCCCAGCCTTGCGCGCGGGCTTATGTGCTGCTCACTCGTCGACTCCGCCACGCTGCGCGAGTGGCTGGTCAACATAGGGCAGCGCTCGGGGGAGGAGCGGGTGGCGCATCTGTTCTGCGAATTGCTCCTGCGCATGCGCGCGGTGGGCCTCACGCCATCCGGAGATGGTTATTCGCTGCCGATCACGCAACGCGAGCTCGCAGACACGATGGGTATGACCGACGTCCACATGAACCGCGTCATTCAGGCGCTAAGGAACCAGAACCTGATTTCTCTCAAGGCGCGGGAGATTGTCATCCCGGACGTCGGGAGGCTGAACGCGTTTGCCGGTTTCGACCCGAACTATCTACATTTGGCGGGCACGAAACGTCCTTCCTCAATCGGGACGTGACGGCTCGGCAGCCGTCAATGTCAAAGTGAACAGCACTTTTTGATCGCTGGAACAGACTTCCAGCTTCCATTGCCCATTGTCCCAAAATCTCGCTCCCAGGTCACGGAGCAACGAGCCAGTCAGCCTGACGGCTTCGGCCTGCGCGGCGTAAATGTCAGCCAGTTCAGAACCGTCCTCGTCAGGTACGAACGTGCTGTCGTGAACATGGAAGAAATATCGGGGCATGCGAACACCGGCCAAAGTCGGGCGGGAGCTCGCTTCTCTCTCAGCCGGCAAACGCCTGAAGCTCGATGCCGATACCTCCCGAATAAGTGGCGGTGATGGCGTTGCCAATAACAAAGGTTGGATGAATCAATCAATAGGGAGCGCAATTAATTGATAGTGCTGATCAATGTTAGTTAATACAATTAACGTGGGCCGTATGTCGCACCTGATGCAACGATACTTCTTCGATGCACTTAATGATCGGATGACTTGAGGCGACTGCCATTGCGTTCGTCTGCGAGCACCTGAGCCGATTATTTGGCATGGAGATATTATGAAAAAAGCAATCTTGGCAGCGGCTGCGGTCGCAGCGATGTTTAGCGCCAGCACAGCATTCGCTCAAGGTGGCGGTGGCGGTGGTGGTGGCGGCGGCGGAAGTGGAGACGCGGGGGCAGACGGTATTTCTCCGAACGGCCCCTCCGCAGGACCAGTTGGCTCCTATGCCACGCAGGTCAACAATGGCCGCTCGGTGAGCAATGGTGGGGCAAACGCAATCGACGTGATGCGCACTCAGCCACCCGGTTCCGAAAATCAGCAGCGCTAAAGCATCGCCTGCTAGTCGCGCGATCGTCAGGTCGCGCGACCTTCTATGCCTCATAGAGGCGCTTTGGTGGATCGCCAATGCTTCGTATAGTCGTCTTGGTTCTCGGTTTCTGTTGCTTTGCGATCATGTCCACGCTGACGTTCTTTATGTGGTTGGCGCATCAGGCATGATGCGTCGCTTCTCAGCTAGAACCATTGCTTTGTGGGGGGGCGAAGAATCATCCGTTGACGAACGCGGATTAAGTGCAGCAGCTCTAAATTAGAATGGCGAACGAACAGCTCCGGTATGAAATCGGGCCTACACTTTGTTCGGCGGCAAGAAGAATGAGCTGCCGACTGGCATGCCTTCACCAGCACTGGCGACAGTTGCCCGTAGCTTTCCCAACGGTCCGTGAGGCATCAATGGACCGCCGTGCGCTACCTCCGCAGCTGCCCGCGCGGTTGCTGCTTCGACGTCCTTGCCTCGCGCGTCCATCCGGCCGCCTTCGTGCAGCCATACCCGAAAAAAGGGCATTCCAGGCGCTAGCCGCCTAGACGCGCGATTACTCGCGCAATTCGGTCATCGGCATCGGTCGAGGTTATCGAAAACGCTGGCTCGAAAGCTTGGCCGATTACCCGAATGCAGGTTGGGAGGCGCGTAACATAAGCGGCCTGCGCAAACGCAATGAGGAACACGCTGGTTTGGTCCGCGATCATCGTTTTGCTCCGGGTCCGCGGAGTCAGTAAGGACGATGACGCCAAAGTTGTTCCGGTTTTAAAGGCTTCTATTTTTAAAAAGGTTTCGACAGAAGCTGGACAGTTTGGTCGCTAACCGCACCTTGACCGCGCCTGTACCACCAGAGGTGTTGCTGGTTCGAGAACTCGCCGTCGCAGTGCGCCTGCAATCGACCTGGCATCATTCGACAAACGCTGCCGACTCCAATCCGCCGTGTGCGTTGCGTGTGCCTACGATTAGCGGACTGCGCACTTCAAAACTCGGCTCGCAATTATTGGCCCCGCAGAGCGCGGAAACGCCGTCGTGGCGCTTGGCACCGTGCGATCCGTATCAAAGACTGTGCTGCAAGAAAAAGCGCATTATCTCGCGGCTTGCATCAACGCCGCGTGGCTCGGTGTATGAGCCAGACTTATTTCCGCCGGACCACGCATGGCCCATGCCGAGAAGTGTCCAATGCTCCAGCATCGGCCGTCCATTCGTGTCAGCCTCGACGGTTTTGACGAAATGAATGCCGCCTGACGAACGACCTTCTGTCTTCACCCGTGAACCAACTGCTCGCGACGAGCCCCTCGCCTGGGCAATCACCTGTTCGCCATTGATCAAAGCAACTGTCGTGTCTCGGTCACCATGGAATACGATCGTTGGCATCGTGTGCGAACATCTCATTCCTGTCACGCCGATAGCCGCGCCCTGCCGCATCGCTAAGAATGCCGACGGCATATCCTGAGCAGCGCCACACGCTAGACCAGAATGAACACCGACTGCGGCATAAAGGTCGGGGTAGGTTTGTCCCATCACAACAGCGGCGGCGCCACCAGCTGAAAGGCCCGCGATATATACGCGAGCCGGGTCGACAGCGTACTGCCGCATGATCTCGCGCGTGATGCCCGCAATCAGCGACGGCTCGCCACGCTCTCTTTGCTGGTCGGCGCGCTTGAACCAATTCCAACAGCGCTGCGGGTTGGCCGACTGCGCTTGCTCAGGATACGCGACGAAGCACGGCTGCGCCTCGGCAATTTCGTTCATCTGCGTGCCGGCGGCAAAGTCGTCCGGAGACTGCGTGCAGCCATGCAGCATGACGACAAGCGGCAGACTCTGGCCGCTGTATGTCGCGGGAATATACAGTTTATAGGCGCGGCTCCCTGCAGCGTTTGTGAAAGTCCGCTCGACGAAGTGTGCGCCTTCCGGAAATGGTGCGACAGGGACACCTGTTCTGGCGCGAGGAGCGAAACGATGGGGCGCACGTGTGTTCAGCAGCGAGCCGAGACCCTTCAGAACGCCCTCGCGGCTGGAACGACGCGTCGGCGCTTTAGCGGAAGAAACGTTTGCCGGATCAGGATGCGTCCAGGCGTTGCCGGTTTCCGGTGATGGAGGCACGAGGTCGATGACATCCGTAGCAGGCTGCGCATACGGTGTGCGCTTAGAAGTGGGTGCGTCGTCCTCTGGCGTCCTGCCAGCCAGCGCTGCACGAATGACACTCATCGCTTCTGAGAGCCGACCTTCGCGGGTGAGGCGGGTCGCCTCCATCATTCGGTCGAGCTTTACGTGAGCGTTCATTGGGAATCTCTGGTGAAGTGTGGAAACCGAGCAATCAGTGGATGCGATCGGCAAGCGCAGCCTTTACTTCGGCACTTGCCTGCAAAGAGCCGAGCACCTGCAGTGAGCCAATCGTCTTTCTCGCGAGATCGGGCGAAACGTCGGTGGCGATGACTGCAAGTCCTAGGACTTGGATGTGCAGCACTTCACCGGTCGCCTCCGCAGCTTCAAGCTGCTGACGCGTAAATTGACGCAAGCCGAGATCGAGTCGACGTCGCGCTACGGTTTGTTTGACGGCGTCTGTTTGCCGATCCAGCTGATTTCGAATTGCTGTGCGAATGAAATCGGTGCGGTTGGAGTAAAAGCCTTCCTGCACCAGGAGGTCGATCTGACCCAGGTCGACGAAGCCAAGGTTGATCGTGATTTTCTCGGTCTCTGTCTTCGGCCTGAAATCAACGACCCTGCCCATTTCCATGCTCCATCATCCCAATGGATGGTATGTGGATGTCGTAGGGAGGGTTCGCAAGGTCGGCGTTAAGCCTTCCGCGAGATTTTGCGCCCTACGGTCTGCTTCAGCGAGTCTGGATTAGGCCAGGCGCCGGTGAACGCAGCGGAAGTAGGCGCGCACTCCGCGCGCTCCGCCGTGCAGGCAAAGACCGACGTCGCGCCGTCATCTCACGAACGGCGGGGAGCCGAGCGCGGTGTTCGAGCATCTCGACACACGCCAAAATGCATGGCGGTCGGCATTCGGTGATGTCACGATCGCTTCACCAGCTATGAACGCGTCGAGCGCGCAGTTGTCCGCGACCTCCACGCCGACGATCTCGAATGTTCGTGCCGCGGTCGAGCGCGAATGTCCGTCCCGTCGATTTCCAACAAGTCGGTAAGTCGGATCAAATTCACCAGCGTCCTTGAGGCCTGTCCAGTTCAAGATGCGTAATTTCTGGCTCTTTATTTCTGTCAGCTCGTAAGCTCGCAGTTCTTAAAGCACACGACTTACATGCACGGGACTGACGCCCAACGCATCAGACATATCGCCTTGAGAAATCGGGAAAGGGCACGTGTCTTCTGTCGCTTCACCGACGCGAAGGCGATAGGAGAATTCGCAAAGTAGGTGCGCAGTTCGCTGCTCGCGTTCATGGATCCGATCGCGGTTATTCACTCACGGTGGATCGAGCCATCCACTAACGTCATTTTCCAAAATGCTGCTGCAAGTTGCGGCTGGCTTCGGCAAAGGTTGATCACGGCTGAATGCTGTATGTAGGCAACCTGGCACGCGTTATGGCTTGCAAGCCAACGTCAAAATCTCAAGATGTACGCTTGCGCCGGTCGGCGTGTGATTAGTCGATGCCAAGACGCCTTCTAGAACGACGGAAGACCGTTCGAGATGATCTCCTTGCTTGACGACAAAGTCACCACGCTCGATTTCCGTATTTTGGAACCGGACTTTGGAAAGCGCTTCGGCTGCGGCATCCGGCACAGGATAGAACGTTCGTAGTCCAGCTAGGAGTGTATTGTACGCTCTTATGTGCCCTCCAAGGAGTGCCTCTCTGACTGGACGCATCAACACGCAAGCTTAAGATTTGCGAATAACCCATGTCAGCTCTGCGCGACAAACTGGTCGGCCGGTCTCATCGCGTACTGGCATGGACAGAGCCAAGTGAGCGGCATTTTGGGCACGGTCGGCACTTAAACGCGGAAGCGTCATCGTTAGCGCGCCCAAGGCAGCGTCATCATCGGCTAGATCGAGACCTGTATCATCAATCGAAGTCTGATTGCCGTCGACGAGATCGAAGAAGTAGCGGGGCATTTCGGGTGTCCTCCGCAGTGGGAGGTGATGCAATGCCGAGACGGCCGGTCGGTTTCGGCAACCGGACCGCGTCGTTTGCTCGCACACGATCTCCGACACTAACAAATTTTGGGCAGCAAATACTCGACAGCGGTCTTCTTTGAGATGGCTTCCCCACTCCGTCCCATGCCCTTACGGCCGCTGCGAAGGCAGCGCTGTGCCGACAGTCAGGACTTGCCGATCGCGACGGCTTTCGGGACGCCAAGCGCCTGCCTCCCAGTCGTAAGGAGAATCTCCCGCAGCCATTTGTGCGCGGGATCGCCGTCCACTTTGGCGTTCCACATCATGTAGAGATGCTGGTCTGACATCGGGAACGGAAATTCGTGGATGCCTAGATCGAAGCGGCGCGCGACATAGTCCGCGAAGGCGCGCGGAACGACGGCAACGAGATCAGTGTCCTGCACGATCGAAGGCATCGACCAGCCGCGCGCGACCGTCGTAACGACTCGACGCTTGATGTCATGCACCAGCAATTCGCGGTCGATTTGCGTGACGGCCCGTAGCTCGGCCGACAGTACGACAAACGAGAGCGCCTTCAGTGTCTCTGCGTCCAGGCTGTCGACGATCAGGGGATGGCCCCGTCGCGCGATGAGGACCGGGTTCACGAAGCCGATGGCGACGATCGAAATATCCGGTGAGATCACAGGATATGGGAAGCACAGAATATCGAGCGTGCCCGCCTGGATGTCCTGCGTCAGAGTAGGCTGCGTCAGAACACATTCGATAGAAACACCCGGCGCACGCTCGGCGATCAGGTTGAGCAGCGGTGGAAGAACGAGAGGCTCGAGCAAGTCCATCGCGCTGATGCGGAACATGCGCTTGTAAGATGCAGGATCGACATCCTGCGTACCGCCGAGCTGGCGTTCGATCAGGCCCAACGCATCGCGCACTGGCGCGATCATCGCGCTCGACTTCGCCGTCGGTTCGACGCCGCGCCGCCCACGGACAAAGAGTTGATCGTCGAGGATATCGCGCAGACGCGCCAGTGCGTTGGAGACGGCCGGCTGGCTCATCGCGAGGCGTGTCGCCGCATGCCACCGGCAACCTCACATTCTCGAACGCCATCACAGGCACCGGCAGCGTCACGACATATTCGGATGCGATGACGCTGATCGGGCTCTCCGGCACGAACACCTACACCGGCGCAACGACGATCTCGTCCGGCACACTCGCGCTGATGGGTAGCGGCTCGATCGCGACATCGAACAGCGTCAACAATTCGGGCACGTTCGACATTTCCGGCACCACCGCCGGCGCGTCGATCAAAGACCTGTCAGGTGCAGGCGGTACGACACTTGGCGCGCGGACGCTGACGGTGACCGACGCCTCCTCAAATTATACCGGCGTATTAAGTGGCACCGGTGGCTTCACCGTGGCCGGTGGCACGCAATTATTGTCGGGCACCAACACCTACAACGGCGCGACGACGATCTCCGGCGGTACGCTGGCACTGTCGGCGGGCGGCTCGATCGCGCAGTCGAGCGGCGTTGCGGCGACAGGCAATTTCGACATTTCCAATACAACAGCGGGTGCTTCGATCAGGACGCTGTCCGGAGCCGGGAGCACGGCGCTCGGCGCAAGGACGCTGACAATCACCGCGGGCGCTTCGACCTATGACGGCGCAATGAACGGTACGGGCGGCCTGACCGTGTCGGGCGGCACGGAAACACTGTCGGGCAACCACACCTATACCGGCGCGACGACGATCTCCGGCGGAACGCTGGCGCTGTCGGGCAGCGGCCTGATCGGCCAATCCAGCGGCGTTTCGATTGATGGCACGCTCGATGTTTCGCAGGTGGTCAGCAGCACATCCATCAAAACGCTCGCGGGCGCAGGCACGGTGGCACTCGGCGCAAAACGGCTCATCGTAACCGCGGGCGCAGCGGAATTCTCCGGCATTCTCCAGAACGGTGGCATCGGTGGCGGTGCGGCGGGCAAGTTTGATGTGGTTGGCGGCACGCAGACACTGTCCGGCGTGAACACGTTCACCGGCCTAACGTATATCGGCGGCAACGGCACGCTGGCCCTGAAAGGTAGCGGTTCGATCGCGAACTCAAGCTACGTCAATCTAGCCAGCACCGGCATCTTCGACATTTCGCAGACGACGACCGGGGCCAGCATCGGAGGCCTTCTCGGATCAGCTGGTCAAACCGTGTCCCTCGGCTCGAAGGCGCTCACCTTGACCGGCAACATCGGGCCGTTCGGTGGCGTCATCCAGGACGGCGGCATCGGCGGTGGTGTCGGCGGCGCGGTGGCAATTGCCGGCATGGGCGTCGCGACGTTCTCCGGCGCCAACACCTACACCGGCGCGACGACAATCAATGCCGGCGGGCAGCTTTCACTCTCGGGCAGCGGTTCAATCGCGACATCGAGCGGCGTCGCCAATTCCGGCACCTTCGACATTTCCAACACAACGTCGGGTGCGTCGATCACAACGTTATCCGGCTTCGGCGGCACGGACCTCGGCACAAAGACTCTGACGATCACCAATGGCTCGACAACCTATTCCGGCGTGATGACCGGCACAGGCGGCCTTACGATCTCGAATCGTACACAGACGCTCAACGGTGCGAACATCTACACGGGCGCAACAACCATCAACAGCGGCGCGCTTGTATTGTCCCGTAGCGACGCGATTTCACAATCGAGTGGCGCCGTCATGACCTCCGGCACTTTGGACGCCCAATTAAACGGCGCATCGATCACGACCCTGTCAGGCACCGGTGGCAATGTGTCCCTGTTCAACACGTCCCTGACCTTGACCAATCAATCCGGAACGTTTGGCGGAAGAATTTCAAGCTCTGGCAACGCTGGTCTCACGCTCACCGGCATGGGCACGGAAACATTGACCGGATCGAATATCTACTCCGGTGCGACAACGATTTCTTCCGGAACGCTCGCATTGTCCGGAACCGGCTCCATCGGTCAGTCTGACGTCGTCGACAACAACGGCACCTTCGACATTTCGGGCGCTTCAGGTAGCGTGGGATTCCGGGCGTTGTCGCGCACGGGCAGAACGGTGCTCGGTTTCAACAAGCTGCAGATCACTGTCAGCTCGACGACGTACGGCGGCGTTTTGAGCGGTACCGGCGGGATCGGCATCAACGGGGGTACGCAAACCCTGACAGGCACGAACACCTACACTGGCGCGACGACGCTGGATGGCGGAACGCTTGCGCTGTCCGGCACCGGCAGCATCGCGGCGTCGAGCGGTGTTACAAATGCCGGAACCTTCGACATTTCCGGCACGACGGCTGGCGCATCGATCAAGACGCTGACCGGCAACGGCAGCACGGTACTCGGTGCGCGCACGCTGACCGTTACCGATGCGGCAGGCACTTACAGCGGCGCGATGTCCGGCACCGGCGGTTTCACGCTGACGAGCGGCGCGCAGATTTTCTCCGGCGCCAACACCTATACCGGCGCAACCACCGTGAACGGCGGCACGCTGACACTGACGGGCTCGCTTGCGGCGACGCCGACGACGATCGCGGAAAGCGCCGTCTTTGCCGGCAACGGTACGACGGCCGGCGCGACGACCGTCTATGGCGTGCTGTCGCCGGGCGTCGCGAGCGTCAACGGCGGCGTCGGCACGATAACGATCAACGCGCCGCTCACCTTCGGTGCGAACGCGGTTTACAGCGTCGCGACGACGCCGTCCGCCGCCAGCCGCACGAACGTGACGGGCCTCGCGACGCTCGGCAATGCGACGGTCTATGTCGCGGCGAGCGCAGGCAGCTTCGCCATGAACACGCAGTACACGATCCTGAATGCGACAGGCGGCTTTGCCGGCTCGCGCTTCAGCCCGACGGTCACGACGAACAAGGCGTTTCTCGCGCCGGCTTTGTCCTACGACACGAACAACGTGTTCCTGACGATCCTGCCGTCCGCACCGGTGACCGCTGCCAATGGAACAACGGTCCCCGATTATCGGACGGCGGCAACAACCGGGAACCAACTTAACATCGCATCGGGTCTCACCTACGCCGGCATTCTCAACAGCGGCGCGGGCCCGATCCTCAACGCGCTAAACCAGCTCACCGTCCCGCAGGCGCAGGCTGCCTTCGACTCGCTGACGGGTGAAGGTATCTCCGGCGCACAGAACGCGGCGTTCACGGCGGGACGGTTGTTCACCGGCGGGATCGCGGATCAGATTCTTCTGTTCGGCGGCGCACCCAACTCTGTCGTTGTGCCGACCGCGCCTGCCGCAGCGACGCTCGCCTATGCGCCAACGCAGGCTTTTGCGACACCGATCCGCGTGCGCGAGCCACTGCCCGCATCGCGTCCGCTTTACTCGTGGCGTGCCTGGGGTGTCGGTTACGGCGCATCGCAGACAATCAACGCCAATGCGGTGTTGGGGAATGCGCAACAACGCATCGGCATGGGCGGCGGCGCTGTCGGCGTCGATTACACGTGGGCGCCGGGCATGCTCACCGGCATCGCGGTTGGTGGGTCCGATGGTTCGTTCAGTGTCGGCGCAAGACAGACGTCGGGCTCAACCACCGGCGGCCATGCCGCGTGGTACACGCTCGCCGAATTCGGCAACGTTTATGCAGCCTCGACGACCAGCGTCTCGGTGTTCGGCAATCGCACGACGCGCACCGTCGGCGGATTTGGCGGTCTCAACGGCGAGATTCTTCGCGGCAATTTCACATCAACCGAGTTCCGTAGCCGCGTCGAGTTCGGCTACCGCTTCGGAATTGCGCAGGGCGTCACGCTCACGCCGTTCTACGCGGTCGAAGCTGCAAAGCTTCGCAGCGATGGCTTTACTGAGACGCCACTTGCCGGCGCGGGAATATTTGCGCTGAACGTGCGTGGCCAGACCGCTTCATCCGTGCCGATGTTTTTTGGTGCGCGACTGACGGGCGACCTCGATCTCGGAAATGGCATGCGCCTACGCCCCAGCGTGCAGGCGGCCTATGTCGCGGAGTTCGCGCCGGTGCGAAACCAGATCGCGGGTCTTGCGAACCTACCGGGCGCGGCGTTCATCGCCGATGGCGCGCGGCCAGCACGCGCGTCCGTGCAGGTGAAGACCGGTGCGGAACTGGCGCTGCTCGACAATGTCGCGATCTCCGCCAACTTCGATGGCGAGTTTTCCAACCGCTCGAACACATACGCCGGCAAGGGCGCGATAAAGGTGCGTTGGTAATTGTCGAACACGCTCAAGATAATTTCGCCAGAAGGTCACATGCTCGCGTTGTCAATTGACGGACAAGATGATGAAGAGGCGAGACGAAACGCCGTTCGCGCTCCGCATGAAAGCACGCGCGCTTTCGACCCAAAGTCCTCGGTGTCGCTCACCCGAGAATACGGATCGGAGATAGAGAAGTCGACGATTGAAGGTCTCAGCGTGAAGCACCACGAATTTCCGGACGCAGTCTAAAAGATGCTGCCGTATGCGTCGCGTGCGATACAAAGCAAGACGCGGCTCACCGTTGCGCTGGCGTGAAGACCGGCGAAGGCTATTGTTCTCCTCTCGCAAGCATCGCAAATCGAGTCGGTCTTCAGCCAGTCGTTAATCGGACAGGGCGGCCACGGGACCCGCGATCGAAAAAATGACGCCAGCAGGGTCGTATCTTAGTTCGATTTTTGCGCCCAAACTCATCGCCAACGAGCGATCGAGCAGCTTCGAACCGAAGCCCTGCTTCGCCGGCGACACGACGGTCGGACCATCCATCTCGCGCCACGCGAAAGAGAACGTCGCTTCAGGTTCAGGAGACACCTGCCACCGCATCTCGACATGGCCGTCAGGCACGGAGAGCGCGCCTTATTTTAGCGCGTTGGTCCCAAGCTCATGCAGAGCCAGCGAGAAGGCGAGTGCAGCTTTCGGCCCAAGTGGAACGTCCGGGCCATCGGCCCGCATCTTGTTACCCTCTGGGGCGTGCAGCTTCTCCGCCGCCTCGATCAACGACCTTAGATTCGCTTCCTTCCAATTGGCCTGTAGCAAAATGTCATGAGCGCCTGACAGAGCGACGAGCCGGCCGCTAAAAGCATCGCGAGCATCCTGCATCGAGTTGCCGTCGAGCAGTGTTTGCGATGCAATGGCTTGTACCGTCGCCAAGGTGTTTTTCACTCGGTGAGATAACTCAAGCATCAGAAACTCACGCTGCTCTTCGGCAACTTTTAGAGGTGTGATGTCGCGCGAGACGGAAAGGAGCTGCGCAGGCTTTCCGTCATTGCCAAAGATGGGCGAAACGCGGACGTCCCAGAACTTGCGCGTCCCTTTCATCGTCGCAGCGTGACCTTGAAAACGGCCCTCGCGACCTGCCAATGCCTCGGCGACAGCCGCCTTGGCGTCGATATTTCCCTGGTCTTGCCAAAAGTCGGGCCACGGGCATCCGCTGATCGCGTTGAAGTCGCTCACCTCCATGATCCTCTGACCTTCGGTGGTCATGAAAAGGAGGTTTGCATCCAGGTCCAGGACCTTGATGCAGTCGCCCGACGCTTCGAGGACACTCAGAAGAAATCGCGGGTCTTGGTATCGCCCGGCAACTCGGTCCGCGTAAGAAGATTCGTTCATCTAATATGACTCGGCTTCCCGCGCCTCAGACGATACCGCTCGCAGTTGCCGAAAATCCCGACAGCGGCACCATGAAGCGCGCCGACAAGGATATGCTTCGCGTTCTGAGCACGCTGCAGGACCTGGGCGTCAAGCCGACAGAGTCACGCACCGTTGAAGAGGCGCGGATGCAGCCCACCCCGGGTGATGCCGTGAAGGCGATCCTCAAGGCGGAAGGTAAAGACCCGGTGGCCATGACGGCGGCCATGAAGGTGGCCAAGAAGGACATGACCTACCAGACGGGCGGTGGCACACAGCCGGTTCGCATCTACACGCCCGAAGGAGCTGGCTCGGCACCGCTTCCCATCATTGTCTACTATCACGGTGGTGGCTGGGTGATTGCAAACCTCGATACTTACGAAGCCTCTGCGATGGCGTTCGCGAAGAAAGCCGACGCGATCGTGGTCAGCGTCGAGTATCGCCACGCGCCCGAGAACAAGTTCCCAGCTGCCCACGAGGACGCGTTCGCCGCTTACAAATGGGCATTGGCGAATGCCGGACAGTTCGGCGGCGATGCCGCAAAAGTGGCGGTCGCGGGCGAAAGCGCAGGCGGCAATCTCGCGGCAAATGTTGCCATCATGGCTCGCGACGGAAAAGTGCAAGTGCCTCTGCACATGCTTCTTGTGTATCCGGTCGCCGGCACGGACCTGACAACGCCGTCCTATGTTGCCAACCAAAACGCCGTGCCTCTATCGAAAGCTTCAATCGGCTGGTTTGTCGACAAAACATTGGCGAAGCCCGAAGATGCAAAGAACCCAATGCTCAATTTGACGACGATGGTCGACCTCAAAGGCCTTCCGCCTGCGACGGTCGTCAACGCGGAGATCGATCCGCTTTTTTCAGATGGCTTGATGCTATCTGAGAAGCTCAAGGCCGCTGGTGTGAAGACGACGCACCTCACTTACAAGGGCGTTACTCACGAGTTCTTCGGGATGGATGCTGTGGTCGCTGATGCGAAGGCCGCGCAGGACGCCGCCGCGAAAGAGCTGAAGTCGGCTTTCGGTTCATCGGCGCACTGAGCGCTAAGAGTAGGTCTTGGCGGCTGCTGATCGTCAGCGGGTCGCCAAGCCAGCCCTTGTTCGCTTCCACTGGCCGCCCGACCAGCCTGGTATGAAGGCGATTAAGAGGTGAAGATTCTGCTTCCTCAGCAATTGGCAAAATCCTACGGAGGAAGAATGGCACACCAAATTACTCATCGAGCGGCGTCAGTCGGAGTCGTATTGTCGCTCCTATCCGCGCCTGCCCTTGCACAAGGAACCGTGGCTCAGCGGGTCGCATGCACCGGTGACGCCTTCAAGTTCTGCGGTAGCGTCATTCCAGACATTCCAGCAATTATTGCCTGCATGGGCTCGAACTATGCGCAGCTCTCACCCGCCTGCCAGGCGCAATTTCCACGCGGGTCGAACAGGCGCCGAAAAGACTGACTAAGACGCTACGCATATGACCATGACATCATCTTGCGTCTTCGCGCGTCGAAGGTTGCCTTAGGAAGCAACAAGCTTAGGCTTGCGCGTATTTCTGCGTGCCCGCTCATTCCAGGTTAAGATGCCTGCATCAAGGCAGGGGCGTCCGGACGGACTATATGTGTCGTAACCTGCGCCACCGCGAACGGTGTCAATGCGCCGGAAAGAATCGTGGCGGCCAAAAGGGATCGGGACAGATGATTCATGGGGTCATTCTTTGGTGAGGGGATTTGGCGCACGTGGCGCTCGCGGACTTAGACGGTGCTCAGGCCTTCAGCTCGGTCGAGATGCGCTTGCAGATCGCAACATGTTCCTTGAATACAGCGAGCATAAGAGATGCGAGATGCCGACCCTGTTTTTCGGCAGCATCCGTAGCGCCTGCCGAGTTGGCGATGTAGCCGTCAGCGAGATCGCGCAGATATTCGTGATTCTCGAGCTGAAAGGCGATGTAGGCGCGATCGAAAGCAGCGCCTTTTGCCGTGCCCTTCATCTTGTCGACGAGGGCCATTTCAGCGGATTTGTCCATCGGCGGCACGTTCGACAGGATGTCCTTCAAGACCATATTCACGGTGATTGCTTCGCCAAGCTCGAAGCCGGCAAACTCATGCGCATTGCGATTGGTGGCAAGTTCAACGCCGAGATGAGACGTAGACAGCGACATCTCTGCACGTGGCAGAACGGCAGAATAAAATTGCGGCGCCATCTTTACGTCCGTCACATTCATGGACGGCATCGTGCGGGAGGGAGGAGATGCTGTCTGGGCAAAAACGGGAGCGACGGCGAATAGCGTCGCGCCCGCGACGATGGAACGGCGGTCGGTAATCATTGAGTACCTTTTGTGATCAGAGGGCGCGCGAGTCACCAGATCGGTAATTGCTCGTGCCCGGACCGCGAACAAGCGCCACAAAGGGTCTGACGCTCAATAACAATAGTGTAGAGCGATGAATTAGTTTCTCGCATTCGATCGTAAGCGTCACGGCAGCGCTGACAACGAAAATATGATCGCGAAATCTTCGCGATCACAAAGCTCTGCAACCGCAAGAGCAATTATAGCGTCTGGGCGGAAGATTTCTGTCGGCGCGACGGCGCCTAAGCAGGATGAAAGACAACCTTCACGCAGCCGTCCTTTTTCTCCTTAAACGTCTTGTACAGTTCGGGGCCATCGGCAAGATCGGTGCTTCGATGTGTGATCATCGAGGTTGTATTGATCTTCTTTTCCTGAATTAGCTTTAGAAGCGGTTCGAGGTATCGTTTCACATGGGTCTGACCGCTGCGCAGCGTTAGCCCTTTCTGCACGATTTGCCCCATGTTTATCGACACCGGGCCGCCGTACACCCCTGGTACCGAGACGATGCCGCACGGCCGAACAGCCCTTATCGCTTGGTCCAGAACAAAAGTGCGTTCGGATGGCAGCACCTTTTCCTTAAGAGCACTCATCAAGCCCGCTTGGCCGTGCCCGGCACTGGCTTCCATACCGACACAGTCAATGACTGCATCGGCTCCTTCGCCCTTGCTGATCTCCTTGATGCGCTCGAAGACGTCTTCGGATGCGTAGTCGATGATGTCAGTCGCTCCCGCCTTTTTTGCCAGGGCTATGCGCTCTGGCACGGTCTCTATCGCTATAATGCGTTCAGCGCCCAAGACCTTGGCCGACTGGATGGCGAACAGCCCGACTGGTCCGGCACCCCAGATCGCAACGATTTCGCCACCCTTTATTCCTGCCTGTTCAGCGCCCTGATAGCCGGTTGGAAAAATGTCAGTGAGGAACAGCACTTCCTCATCGGTCAAATCGTCAGGTACTTTCATTGGCGCGACATCGGCCATCGGAACGCGGACATATTCAGCTTGTCCACCGGCGTAGCCGCCAGTCATGTGGGAATAGCCAAACAGACCTGCGGTGGTATAGCCGAACTGCTCGGCAGCCATCGAGGCATTGCGGTTTGAACGTTGGCAAACCGAATAGTTGCCCATCTTGCACTGACGGCATTCGCCGCAATTGATATTGAAAGGAACGACGATCCGGTCGCCTTTCTTGAACTTAGTAAAGCCGTTTCCGACCTCGACCACTTCTCCCATAAACTCGTGGCCCATGACGTCACCGGCCTTCATGGTCGGCATCATCCCATCCATGAGATGCAGGTCCGATCCGCAGATAGCGCAGCTGGTAACTTTGATAATGACATCGCGGGCATCCTCGATTTTCGGATCCGGGACGCTGTCGCAACGAATGTCATTCGTGCCATGCCAACAAAGAGCTTTCATATGACTTCCTGTCCGTCCTGCATTGAAGACGGCGCGTTGAGAAGTAATCTAATCGATGCGAAATGCCTTCCGGCGCTTGTATCGCTTTCGCAATGACGGACGCCGGAAGGCTCTGGCAGGCATCTTTGCGGCCGCAAGAATGAGCGGCCGAGAGAGTCGCTTGATTACATCGAGCGCATCATCTTGCGCTTCTTCATTTTCTTGCGGCTCTTCATCATCCGGCCCTGGCTCATGCCTTGGTCGCCTGACATCATCTGGCCACCCTGCATTTGACCACCTGACATCTGGCCCTGACCCATTTGGCCTTGGCCCATCTGGCCTTGGCCCATCTGGCCCTGCATTTGCGCGGATGCCGACGAGGCGAGCGCGAGTGCACTCGTAAAGCCGACCGCGATCAAAACTGAACGTAAACGCATTATATTTCCTCTCGGCGTCCGCAGCGGAGTAATTCCAATTGACGCCTATGCTGCTCATCGACATTCACTCGAGCGGCGCGTGCGGCGATCTGATTTTTGTTTATATTTCAGAGATCTAGCGTGAGCTTAGGCGGCGTATTTTTATCCCGCCAAACTCTGACGCTGACAAATATTAGTGCTTCCGATCAACTATTAACGCGTATCGCAAGGGCTATCTGGACAGCGCGGCGCGGGCGATGGGCTTCGAGAAGCAGCGCGCGCACGACGATCGCTACGATGTCGCAGAAGAATATATGGATGTCGTCTATCGCTTGTGGGAGCAATCCTGGGCCGACGATGCAGTCGCTCGCGATGCGGTGGCCGGTACGTTCGTCGATCCCGCCCGCGTGCAGCCTGTCCGGCACGAGGGCACGCATTACCGCATCGATGCGATTCATCTCTGCGAACCATCGCCACAGCGGACGCCTGTCGTCTATCAGGCCGGCACGTCGCTGAAAGGCCGAGACTTCGCGGCGCGTCACGCCGAATGCGTGTTCATCTCCGGACCCTCGGTCGAGGTCATCGGCCCGCGCGTTGCTACGCTGCGCTCGGCCATGCCGGCGCATGGGCGCAAGGCCGACGATCTGCTGATCTATTCGATGGCGACGATCGTCGTCGCGGAAACGGACGCAGCGGCACAAGCGAAGCTCAGGGATTATCAAAGCTACGTCAGCGCCGAGGGCGCGCTGACGCTGATGTCGGGCTGGACGGGCGTCGACTTCTCGAAGCTCGACCTCGATGCGCAGGTCCGGCACGTCGAGAACGATGCGGGACGCACGGCGATGGACAACATCACACGCGCCGATCCGAACCGCATATGGACTGTGCGGGAAGTCGCCGAACATGTCGGGATCGGCGGCATCGGGCCACTCTTCGTCGGATCACCGACGACCGTCTGCGACGCGCTCGAAGACTGGATCGACCGCACCGGCGTCGATGGCTTCAATCTCGCCTATGTCGTCGCGCACGAGACGTTCGAGGACATAGTCCACTTCATTGTGCCGGAACTGCAGCGTCGCGGGCGCTACCCGACGACCTATTCAGCGGGCCCGCTGCGCCAGAAACTCTTCGGTCACACCCGGCTCGCGCCGACGCATCCCGGCGCGTCCGTGCGCCCGTCGGCGAACCCCGTCAGACCCGCCGCATCGTGATCTCGATGGGCGGACCATTCTTGATCGTCTGGTAGACGACGCAATAGCGCTCGGTAAGCTTCAACAGCTGGTCGAGCTTTTCCTGCGGCGCATCCGTTCCGACATCGAAACGCAGGCGAATGCCGGCAAAACCGACGGGCGCTTCTTTATCGACACCGAGCGTGCCGCGGAAGTCCAGATCGCCCTCAGCGATCACGTCTCCAGAACGCAGCGGAACATCGATGGCCGTTGCCACCGATTTAAGCGTCACGCCTGCACAGGCGACCAGTGCTTCGAGAAGCATGTCGCCGGAACAAAGTTCGAGGCCCGATCCGCCAGTCGCCGGATGCAGGCCGGCCGTCGCAAGCGCGCGGCCCGTATCCACTTTGCACGTGATGCCATCCGCATCGACCGAGCCCTTTGCCTTCAGGGTAATGAAAGCGGCCTTCGGCTCCTCTTTGTAGCGCGCCTTGATGGGCGCCTGCATGGCGCGCAGTTCTGTCGAGTCCATTTTCGGTCTCCAGTCCGACTATCTGCCAATATCTTTCTAGATACCCTCGCCACTGACAAGCGCTGGGGAAGGCGCACGGCTCGCGCGTCGCATGGAGCGATCGAGCGACGTGACGATGCGGTGTTTCACATTATCAAAAGCGCTCGACGTCCGATCGCGCGGTCGCGGCAAATCGACGGCAATATCATCGAACAGACGGCCTGGCCGTGGGCTCATGACGATGACGCGATCGGCCAGCAGCACGGCCTCGTCGAGATCGTGTGTGACGATCAGCAGGGTGGGGCGTTCCGTTTCCCAGATAGCCAGGAGCGTGGCCTGCAAATCTGCGCGCGTGAAGAAGTCCAGCGCGGAGAACGGTTCGTCCAACAGGAGAACCTCGGGCCGCGCGACGAGCGCGCGTGCGATCGCGACACGCTGCGCCTGTCCGCCGGAAAGTTGCCGCGGCCAGGCTCCTGCCTTGTCTTCGAGACCGACGGTCGTCAGCGCGCGCGTAACGCGCTCCTTGCGTTCTCTCGCGTTGATGTCCTCGATTGCGAACGCGACATTGTCCGCCACGCTCAGCCAGGGCAGCAGACGCGGTTCCTGAAAAATCATCCCGACCTTCGGATGCGGTGCCGTAATCTCCTCGCCGTCGAGGCGAATACGGCCGTTTGTTGCGCGGTCGAGGCCGGCAATTGCGCGCAGCAGCGTGGACTTGCCACATCCTGAACCGCCCACGATTGCGATGATTTCGCCGTGAGGCACGGACGCCGTTATGGCGTCTAGAGCATGGACGCCGCCGGGAAAGTCCTTCGACACGCAGTTGAGCGAAAGCATGCGTCAATCCGGAGCGTTCGCCGACGAGAACGAGTCTTCCCATCTGAGGAAAGGTCGCGACAACACCACGATGAGCGCGTCGGTGGCCTTGCCGAGCAGCGCGAAGATGAGGATCGCGGTGAGGATTTGCGCGGGCTTGCCCAGCTGTTGCCCGTCGGTAAGCAGATAGCCAAGGCCTTCCGATGCGCCCATAAACTCCGCCGCGACGACGAACATCCATCCAAGGCCCAGGCCCGAACGGAGCGAGACGATGTAGGTCGGAAGAACGGCTGGAAACAGAACGCGGCGCATCATCGCCGCGTCGCTCAGCCGGAAAATACGACCAACCTCCACGATCTTGCGGTCCACACCGGCTATTGCCGCCATGACGCCGAGATAGACGGGAAAGAAGACGCCGACCGCGATCAGCGTGACTTTCGAAGCCTCAAAAATGCCAAGCCACAAAATGAAAAGAGGCACCCAGGCAATCGACGGGATGGCCCGTAGCGCCTGCAACGACGGGTCGAACAGTCGACGCGCCCACCGCGAATAACCGACGACCGCGCCAGCAATCGTGCCGACCGCGGCGCCGAGCGCGAAGCCGACCGCAACGCGGGTAAGCGTTGCCACGATATGACGAAGCAATTCACCCGATCGCCAGAGATCGAGCAGCGTCTCCAGAACACGACTTGGGGGCGGTACGAGCCGCCCTGTCGCCCATCCGGCACGTACTGCGAATTCCCAGGCAATGCCGAGCACAAGTGGCGCCGCGACGCCGGCGAGAAGCGCGAGGCCGCGCCGCAGGGCGACTCTCGATGTCTCGCGAACAGCTTCATGCCCCTCGTCGACCGAGCCTGTTTCTATCAAGGGGACGGTCATTCGGCACAATACGCGAACGGGCGGAGGCGGCGCAGAGGCCCTCGCATCAATTAGTGGCGGAGAAAACGCGCTCATCGAGGAGCGTATCGACGCTCTGCCTTACATCGACGGAGGCCGGAATGACACCCGCGGACTGGAGCGCGAGACCGGCAGCGGAAATCGATGCGCGTTGCGGCGCGCCGATGCGGCTCGACGAGAGATCCGTGCGCTGCTTGAGCTGACGATCTATGACCGCGTCCGGCAACTTCGTCACGGCTGCGAATTCTTTGCGGAGACTGTCGTAGTCGGCGATCACTAGACGCCGTGCCTGTTCGTAAGTTGCGAGTACGCGCCGCACTGTCTCCGGATATTTCGCGAGGAACTCCTCGCGAACGTTGAGAATGCCCCACGTATTCGCTTCCGGGTTGCGGTAGAACAGTGTCGCCCCGTCTTCGATTTCAGCCTGCGCCATCATGGGATCGAGTCCCGCCCAGGCATCGACATCGCCGCGCACCAGAGCGGTCTTGCCGTCTGCGTGCTGAAGAAGAACTGGCGTGATGTCCTTTTCTGTAAGGCCAGCGGTCTGCAGCGCACGCACGAGGAAGATGTGCGGGTCAGTGCCGCGTGTGACGGCCACGCGCTTGCCCTTCAGGTCCGCGATCTTCGAGATGGATGAGCCCTTCGTCGTAACGAGCGCCGTCCATTCGGGCTGTGAATAGACGTAGACGGCCTTTATCGGATTGCCGTTGATCCGCGCGACGAGCGCGGCGGAACCGGCTGTCGAGCCAAAATCAATTGAGCCGGCGTTCAGGAACTCGAGTGCCTTGTTGGAGCCTGCCGACTGAACCCAACGTACCGTGATGCCGTCCTTTGCAAATTCTTTCTCGAGAAGACCGCGGCTCTTCAAAACAATCGAGACTGGATTGTACGTAGCCCAGTCGACGGTGATTTCTTTCGGAAGTTCGGCGGCCGTCGCAGGGGCGAATAGCGATGCGGCAATACTCAGAACACCCGCAAATAATCGGTAGGTCATCGTCCATCTCTCCAACAGCCTGAACGCTTGGAGCATCAATGGGACCGGCCTTGTCAACCAGAGGAAATGTCTTCGACGAAATGAACTCCAGTTGGAATATTTGGCTGTATCAACGGCAGCAAGATGCATAAACCTTCTGCTCGACTGAAGTCTCGATCATATACTGGGCCACAACCTCCTTCGCGCCATCCGCGTGACGCATGCGGATCTACCGGTCATCGTGTTGTCCGACCGCGACGACGATTGTGGCAAGGTGGCGACGCCCAATGGCAGCGCCGAAGACTATGTGACGAAAACCATTTGAGATGAGCGAGCTTGTCGCACCGACGCTTCGTCACGGGCAGTATGTGCAAGGCGAAAGACAGGCATCACTTGATCCACGTGCCTCACAATCTCGCGCTAGCTCTTATGGAACTTCAGCGCTCGGACGTATGTATGCCAAGCTGTTTCCTACGCCGTCGACATAGCGTACCGGGTTGCTGTCACGACATCGAGAAATCTTCGAATGCTTATACGATCTTCGCCCTTCAGAGATGCTCTGGCCCTGCCTGCGTTCTTTTGTGATAATTGCGGTTTTTGGCAACGCCACTTCGAACGACCCGACCGCTGTCCTCTTTGCATCGATGCGCGCCATGTACTGCCGCGAACTGGCTGGCGCTTCAATGATATTCACGAGGCTCAACAGCGTTTCCCATGTGAGTGGGAAGAACTCGAGACGGGCGTTTGGCGCTTTTTCAACAATCCAGTGGACGGAATAGGGTCATCTGGATACTTGCTCATTACACCTAGCGGAAATGTAGCCTTTGAAGGCTGTGCAGTCTATAGCGAGGATGCGCTCGCGTTTATTGAAACGCTCGGAGGCATCAACTTTCTTTCCGCTTCGCATCCACATTCATATGGCGCCATTTGGCAATTACAGGATCATTTCGAACCAGAGCTCGCATTGCACCCAGGTGACCTTGCTTGGTCCGCGGCACTCCGTGTGACTTGGCCGTTCGATCAAGTGCTCGATTTTTTGCCCAGTCTTTCGCTGCATCTGACGGCTGGCCATTTTGATGGTCACACCGTCCTGCACGATGCAGCGCGGAATATTCTGTTCTGCGGCGATTGTCTTAAGTTCGAGATGGATCCAGCGGACTCCCGTCGCGCGGAGGCGATTTCAGCTCATAAGGCTTTTGTCCGTAGTATCCCTTTGACACCGGATGAATTGCGCCGGTACCGCGCAGTGTTTGCGCCGCTCAAGTTCAGCCAGACGTGGACGCCATTCGAGCAGGCGTGCAATAGCGGAAATCGAGAAGCGTTAGCGCTGATCGATGGCATGCTTGCTACACGATCGCATGCTCGGCCCGTACCGCTTAAATCGCTGCACGTCTGAGTTAGCCGATCGGTAGCTCGCGAGATGACCGAAAGAACTCTACTGATCCGGCATCATCCAAGGCAGCTGCAAGTCCGGCCGGACCGCCGAATTGGAATTGCAACTGACTAGCGTAGGCTAAGCATGCAGCTTCACGCGAGGTTGTCGCCAGCTGGCTCAGCCTTACGGAGCGAACGGGCAATACTCGCATCTTGGTACCAAACGGCTCTGCCGGCGTGCCATTCCGAAAAATGTAAGGAAAGTCGTGCCACCAAGCGATATGTTGCTCCCTCCCGTCTAGCGCGCGGACTAATTGCGCATGATCAACGTGCCCTCCGATGGCTTGCGGTGCAAAAATTATATCCGGCTCGATCAAGTCGACTTGGTGCTCGATAATAGATTTGATCGCCTCGCAGATCACGTCGCTTGCGTGCGGCGGCCCGAATAATGCTGTGACGGATTCGTAGCCGCGATGCGGTGCTTCGGGCAGACCCGCGTGCAGGAACGACACGCCGAGGGCCTGCATCGCTGCCATATCTTCGGAACGACGCAACGCCATATAATCGAGATCTGCCTGTAGCCCCTTGTCGAGCTGACAGGCGAGCGCGAATCCCTGTGGGCTAGGCACGGATTGCGTGAACAACGTCGCGACTGTAACGGTCCAACCTCCTAGCGCGAGGGTAGCAAGCGTGCCGCCGCACGAGAATGCCGCATCGTCAAGATGCGGGGACAATGCAAGCGCTCGTTTTGTCATGAGCGACTTTTCAAAGCAGATGAGGCTCGGCACGAAATCGACACGGCGTCATAGGCAGTCGTGGATCGACCGCGGCGCCGGTCCGGTTGTTAACGACACGGGCATAGATGTCCATGATCTGCCGACCGACCGCGGTCCAAGAATAAACGCGGCGACATTCATTAAGCCCCGTGCGCGCGATGCGCATTCGCAATACGTTGTCCTCGGTTAGGCGCTGCAAACCGTCGGTCAAGCCCACGACGTCTCCGGGCTGGACAAGCATCCCGTTATCGCCGTCGCGCAGGCAGTCCGTTACGCCGACGGCGAAGCACGACATGTTGGCCAGGCCTGACGCCATCGCTTCGAGAATCGTATTAGAGAATCCCTCGGCATAGGTTGGAGAGACGAACACATCGGCGTCGCGGTAGATCGCCGGCACCGCGTCATAGTCGGCGTAACCTGTGAAGCGCAACGCCGGCGGGTCTAGCACGAGATTTGCCGCGCGCGCGCGGCTTGCTTCGAGGTCAGGACCGATACCGGAAATGGTCGCCGCAAACGGAACACCGCGAGCACGCAGACCTGCCAGTGCATCGATGAAATCGAGTACGCCTTTCCGACGGTCGACGCGGCCATGGTAAAGCAGGCGAATGGGAGTGGGCGCTTCGCCAACGCGTGCCTCGTCCGTCGGTCGGAAACGTTCCGTATCGACTGCTCCAGGCACGACCGTGAATCGACCGCGGTCGGTGCCGAGTCTTTCACTTACTTCGGTGACAAAGCTTTCGCCGCCGATGAGAAGCGCGTCCGCGTTATTTAGGACGCGCTGCATTGCCAGCCGATGCGTCTCGCAGCATGAACCGACCCAGTGTCCATCGCCGCCTTGGATAGAAACGACACATGGAACGTTCAAGTCACGGGCGGCGAGAAGTGTAGCCCAACCTGTGGGATATCCGTACTGCGCGTGCAGCAAATCGAATGATGTTCGTGTGTGCTGCTGCTTGATCGTGTCGATCATCACGGCGATATCGCGCTCGAAATCGCCGCCGGTTTGTTCGCCGACCTGTTCCAGACCGATGATGGTGACGCTTGGCACCAGAGGCGGCGGTCCACCGCCATAGACCCGCGTGCCGAATGCATCACCACGATACTGACTGATCATTGTCACGTCATGATCCGCGCGTACAAGTTCGCGCAGAAGATTCACCGCATAAACACTCATCCCCGAGATGGCCGGGAAGAATCGTCGGCTGACGAAGCAAACCTTCACGCCGCTGACTCCACGACGATCTGACCTAGACGTACCGCTACGTGATGCGCCTCCGGCTCGCGATAAAGCGGATAAAGCGGTCCGACGATGCGCGCGGCTTCCTCCACGTCAAAGAGCGGCTGGCGGCCACCCGTCAGTGGTTCCAACCGCAAAAACGCTTCGTCGGTAAGGCGAACGGGGCGCCGCGCATCGGTTTCGTCACAGAGCCGGATCAGCGCACTACCGCGTTCAAGAAGTTTGCGCGTGTTGCGTTCGCCGATGCGCGCGTAGCTCATCGTCTCGACCTCCAATCCCGGCACAATGACTTTCGCAACGGCAAACGCGCCGCCCGGCGGCGAGCCGTCTATGGCGAGCACGTCGAAGCCCTCGGCTTCCAGCCGCTCCCGCGCAAATCGCCCGCGAGCGCGTGTATCCGCGAGAGCCGCGGCCGGCAGATCGGCGAAACTCTTAGTCGAGCGCGTTGAGAACACTGTCGTCTCAAGTGCGCTGCGGATGACCTCGCCGTCCTGCGCCCATTCCATCATCGCGCGTAACGCCCGGCTTTCCTCATGATCGAGGCTGGGGAGTGCACGGCGCACGAACGCTTCAACGTAACCCTTTGGCGCAACGCGTAACGCTTCATCCAGTGGTCCGTGGCCATAAGCCTTGCGGACCCGTGCAGAGCAAAACTCCAGCACCGCCTTGCGAAGCGCGCGATTACGGTCCGGATCGCAGGCCTCGCCGCACGCTGAGAGCATGATCGGCACGCGTGGCCCGCGTCCTGGCTCGTCGAAGCCGACGACATAGAGGTTGCACAGGCCGAATTCATCGGTCGCAAATTTTGGGAGAAGCGTTATTCCGCAACCGCGCACATGCGCGATGAGCGCCCGCGCATCGTCGTCAAGACCGTCATCGAGATTTAGCACCACGCCTTGGTCGAGTGCCCGAAACAGAAGGCCGTTGCCGTCGCGCTGCAGGCATTCGAGCAGGCCATGCCCCACCGCCCACTCAAAGTCCGGACCAGCGCCCAGCCCGTTAGTGATAAGCGTCGTGAACGGCTGATAGTTTGGGGGCAGTTCGAACCAGTCTGTTGCCGCGACGTCGAGCGGCACAAGAACGCGTTCGCCGGTGCGAACGCGCACGGCTTGCGTCCATGCCAGCGGCGTATCGTGATCGATCGGACTGCCGGCAGGCAAACACAGCGTCAGTGGATCGACGATGCCCCCGGCATCGACGATATCGCGCAGCGCGCGGTACGAGCCCTCACGCCACGGTGTCTGCATCAGACGCAGCGTCGGGCAGATGGCCTCGGCGATCTCCGCAAGCGCGCCGATGATGGCCTCGCTGTCTGTGCTGCCATATCCGTAGCCGGACGGCATATTGCCTGGAAACCGCGCTTCGTCATCGAGAAACAGCGCGATCTTCCACGCCGGCACACCCGTTCGGTCGATCGACGTCATCGGGAAGCCGACGATGCGGCCGGGCGGCAGGCCCGCGATGTATGCGCGTGCGGCGTCAGGCAGGTCAGCGGGAAGACCGGTCACGCGCATCGAGAAGCACCGTAGGCTTGTTCGAGGAGTCGCATGACGGCGAGATCACGCGCGCCATCGAACGGGCAGGGACCGCCGCGCAGGGCCGACCCGAACGCGCGGACCTGCGCGAGGAACGGTGATTCGTCGGCATCGGCTACGGGCAGCGGTTCGCTGGCGCCAGTCGCACCGTCGATGATAGTGACGTGGCCCCCTGGCGTCTGACCCATCGTGTCCACGGCGACGAGGAGGCCGGTGGTGCCGGCAATTTCGAGGCGCCGGCGCGGCAGGGCGTCGGGCATGTTGTAGGCGACGTGCAGGCTCGCAAGGACGCCGGTGCGCGTTATGCCGACGAACATTGCACCATCGTCGACGTCGTAGTCGTGTATGCGTCGCTGCATGATCGTCGTGCCGTGTACAACGGACTCGTCCAGTAGACATTCCACCAGGTCGAGACCGTGCGGCGCGAGGTCCATGAACGCGCCGCCGCCGGCTCGGCGCGGGTCCGCGCGCCAGTTGTCGCCTTCGTCGTGACCAGACGTCCAGCGAGCTCCAAGCCAGCAAGCATAGACGATGCGAACCGCCGTCACTGTACCGATGCGGTCTGCTTTGATTGCCGCTCGCATCGCCCGATGCGCAGGGTGAAAGCGCTGATCGAACGCCGTGCCGTAGAGCACCCCGGCGCGTGTGCAAGCGTCGACCGCCGCCTCGGCATCAGGGAACGTGACGGCGATCGGCTTCTCGCACAGCACCGCCTTGCCCGCGGCTGCAGCCGTCTCAACAGCCGCGCGGTGTAGATGGTTGGGCGTGGCGACATAGATCGCTTCGATGGTAGGATCGCGGACGAGATCGTCGACGGTCGGCACGGCGCTCACGCCAAGTGTTTCGGCAAAGCTTCGCGCGCTGGGCGACGGATCGGCGATGGCGACGAGTCGGTCGCCGGCCGCGCGTATCGCGGGCAACATGTAATCGCACGCAACCCAGCCAAATCCGGCGATGCCCCAGGCGACGGTTTGCACCATCACCAGCGATCCGGCAGGTCGACGACGATGCGGCGGCGTCGATCGTCGGCGGTCGGTGCCTGCATCAAGCGTGCGGCGTCTGCGGCCGTCAGGGTCGCTGGATAGGTCGCGAGACCCGCGTATTCCGCCTCGTAACGCGGCGTCGGCCACGAGATCGTGTGATCAGATCCAGCACGCTGATAGAGCGGATTGAGCCGCAGCGGCGACGAGGCAATCGGAATCGTCATTCCATCGACAAGATCGCGCGCTGATGTCCTTGCGCAGTCTTCGAGAGAAAAAGCGTCGACGCAACGCAAAGCATGCGGCGAAGCCGCACGCGGCGCGCGGCCCTCCGCTAGTGCGCGCGTCAATTCGGCATCGTCGTAGACGGTCGCATCGGGGAACAGGGCGACAATCTCTTCCGCCGACACAGCATGCCCGGAGGAGAGCGTCGCCGCTTCGCTGTTGTGGATGTGACCGACGACGACCCGGCCCTTCGGCGACGCGAGAGCGCGCAGTGCCTGCACGATCTCTCGCTTCGGCTCGAGGAAGTAGAACGCATCGTGACAGAACGCGAGGTCGGTGCGGCAATCCGAAATGGGCCAAGAAGCAGCAGCGTCGAAGCAGACGAGTGACGTTTCTGCCGGCAAAACCCAGTGGCGCGCGAGCCAAAGCTTCGCGAAAACGACGTCGCCGCCGATGTAAGCGACGCCGCGCTTCGCCAGTTCGCGCCCGAAATGGCCGATACCGCAGGCAAGTTCGATCGCTGATGACGTGTGCTGCCAATGCGTTTCCAAGAGCGCAAGGCCAGACAGAAACGTCGGGTCGCTCCAGCGATGTGCGAAATAATTGCCGACGCGATCGAACGCGAGCAAGTCCATCGCCGCGCGGAGCGACAGTGTTTCACGCTCACGCACGAGGAGTCGCAGCGCGACGTCGTCTGATCGCGCGCCTGTCCACCAATCGTCTTGATCGGCAAGCGCGGCGACAAGCGCACCTTCGGCGTCATCGAGCCGAAGCCGCTCGACGATTTCTTCGATGAGCGCTTCGCGACCAACGCGCAGATACGGAATGCCGTCAAGGACAGGCCAGAGCTGTCCGTCGACGTCGCGCAGAAGATGCTCGCTAATCGTCGTGAGCGGTGCGCGCGTGATCGGTGATAGAAGTCGCATCAAAGCAGGCCGACCTGCCGAAGCACATCGTCATGAAAGGACTTTACCGGCCCGGCGTGCACCAGTTCCATCTCGCCCAGCATACGTTGAGGCGTCAGCTCGGCGGCTCGCGCATATTGATTCAGCTGCACTACACGATCGAGGACGTCGGCGGCATGAAAAGCGCGGCCTTCGGGTGTTGCAGCATCGGGCAGGACGCGTCGCGCGTTTTCGACCTGGATACGCAACGCCTCCGGAAGTTGTCGCAAACTTTCCGCTGTATGAAAATCCATCACCGTTTGCAGGCGATCCCCCAGCAACGTCTCGCCAGTGAAGCCTGCATCCGGCATGCTCGCATTGTGGAGGTGATGCGCAAGAGAAGCGAGGAAGACCGTTGAGGGATCGGCTCCATAGGCTCGCGATAGAAGGACGCCATACACCGCAACCATCAAGCAATGTTCGGCGTGGTTTTCCGGCGGTTCGAGCAGTATGCGAGGCTTGCCGGGACATGTGATGCCAGCGCGCGGCTGCTGTTCCAATGCTGCGACAAACGCTGGACATTGGGTGTGAGCGATCTGTTTTATTTCGAAGCTGTC
The DNA here is from genome assembly GCA_965246795.1 of Beijerinckiaceae bacterium. Classification (GTDB taxonomy): domain Bacteria; phylum Pseudomonadota; class Alphaproteobacteria; order Rhizobiales; family Beijerinckiaceae; genus JAJXWB01. Next base: position 369,570 of record CBDFFN010000008.1, read on the forward strand.
GAAATGACCGACGAACAAATCCAGCGATCCGACGACTGCGTCTATCGCGCCTTGCTCGATCCGACGTGCTTCTAGCCGCGAAAGCCCGGACGCGACTAGCATCTCGGCATCAAGGTCGCCAAGCCGCGCAGCGACGAGCGCCTTGCGCGTCGCGTGCGAAGAGACAACACCGGAATCTTGGCCCGCGGCGAGCGCCAGCCACGCGGACCGAAACAATCGCATCGCGATGGAGCCCTCGCGACCGGCAGACGTGATCCGCTTGAGGTCGTTGATCTCGACAAGGAGATTGAGAAGGACAGGGGGCAACACGGCGCCGATGTGATCGCGTGCGGAACCCGCGCGAGGCAATGACATCAATGTGCGCGCGACGAGACCGACGCGTGTTCCTCAAGCCAATCGATCGAGGCCATGATAAGAGCTTCGTCCATGACGTGGACTTCGACACCCTGGCCGAGATCTTCGAGCAGCGTGATCGTCAGTTCTCCACCGAGGTGCTCACGGAACTCGCGAAGTCCCTGCAGCAAGACGGAGCTGCCCGTATCGTTCTTTGCCTTCAACATCGGATTGTAGAGAGGAAGACCGAGGTGTTGCAGCAGGTCGCAGACGCGCAATTCGTTGCCTTTGCTCAAGTGCCCGCGCAGCACCGAGTAACGCGTATCGAGCGCGATCCCTATGGCGACCGCTTCGCCATGCCGAAGCGCGTGTTTGGTGAGAATTTCCAGCTTGTGCGCAGCCCAATGCCCGAAGTCGAGTGGGCGCGCGCTGCCGCGTTCGAAAGGATCGCCGCCCGACGCGATCTGGATCATGTGCAGTTCGGCACAACGCTGGATCATGTAGGCAACCGCTGCCGGCTCGAACCGAGCAAGATCGTCGGCATGCGCTTCAAGCCACGCGAAGAAATTCTTGTCACGAATAAGCGCAACTTTCACCGCTTCCGCCATGCCGGCGCGTTTATCGCGCGGATCGAGCGCTTCCAAAAACGTTGAGTCGTTGAGGACCGCGTAGGGCGGCGCAAAGGTGCCAAGCAAGTTCTTCTGCCCGAACGCGTTAATACCGTTCTTCACGCCGACGCCGGAGTCGTTCTGAGCAAGTACCGTCGTTGGAATTCGGACGTGGCGGATACCTCTATGCGTCGTCGCCGCGACGTATCCGATAAGGTCAAGAAACGCACCACCGCCGACTGCCGCCACGAATGCGTGACGGTCGAGCCCAAGGTCGACTAAGTGACGCTGCAAACGCTCGACAAGGTGCGGATCGTTTTTACACGCCTCGCCGCCCGCAAAAAATTCAGGTGTACGAACGAGTGCGATCTCTGCTCCGTATGCCGCTGCATAGGCCTCGATACGCTGAGGTAGCTGACCCTGCGCACTTCGGAGACCTTCGTCGATCAAGACCGCGCACTTGTGCGAAACGCCTGCACCCGCGCGCGAAAGTATATCTGCGAAGATCGGATTGGCGACGTCGAAAATATCGCGTGAGAAGACGACGGGATATTCGTAGGATACCGTAAATCGTTGCTCTCGGACGGTCGTCTCGTCCGCGGCATTGATCTGCGGCGGCACAATCCGCTCAAGGACATCCGATCTATAACTCAAAACTTTATCTCCCCGACGGCCCGCCCCTGTTCGAATGTAGGGCGGTCGGAATCAGATGGAGCAAACGCGTCGCTAGTCTGCACCGTGCGACGATTTGTGCCCGCGTCTTTCGAATTGTTAAGCTTCAGGCGCTTCGCCGAAGCCGTGTGTTCTCCGTCGTAAGATCTCGAGCAATCGCGCTGTGCCGTCTATTGGTCGCAGCAATGGCAATAGTGCAGACAGTAAATCGGCTGATCAGTCGAATATATCGAGCGCTCAAATTGCCCGTATGGTCGAACCACGGATCGAGAGGCGACTTTGTCGACTACCGATATCAAATCGAGGTTATAGATTGGCCAAATTGGTCATTCGATAGTTTCGATACCGGGGCATTCCTGCATTTCTAGCAATAGGACGCGGTGACTACCTCATATCCGGCCTCCACGAGCGCATTCAGTCGCCGGGTCAGCATATTCGGCGCGATGCCGAGACTGTCCTGAAACTGATCAAAGCGCGTAAGCCCGCCAAAGGCATCGCGCATGATGAGGATGCTCCACCACTCACCCACGCGATCAAGGTTGCGCGCGATCGGGCAGGCCATCTTGTTAAACCGAGTGCGCTCCATCCCTCCGCGTAGTGCCAGTCACTATCGTCATGCAAGTCGCTACACGCAGCAGTGTTCCGCGAATGCTGCATGGCTGATTTCCATGGTTCGAAGGCGAGAGAGATATTTCGAGCAGATTAAGTGCCGCCTTGCCGGCGAAGCCCGCGCGTGAACGTGTAGGATGGTCGGCAGTTAAACCGTCCGGACCCAAACTCACTGGGCGAACGGACTGCCGTTAGACCGAGCGGAGCCACTCATGTTCGACGAACCCGGTTTCGCACGTGGCGTCGAGTTGGATGATGACACACCCGCGCTTTTCAATTTTGTCTACTGCAGCCTTGCTGCGAGCGGCGTCGACGACGTCGAGGTTGGTCGCATTGTCGAGTCCGCCCAGCGTAATAATCTAGAGCGCAGCATCACTGGCGTGTTGGTTTTCGGCAGTGGCGTTTTCTTTCAATGGATCGAAGGACCGGCTGCGGAAATGCAGAGGCTGATTGCAGACCTGCACCGCGATACGCGCCATTACGATATCGTCACGCTAGACCAGAACGAGGAAAACCGGGAGCGTCTGTATCCGAATTGGGAAATGGAACGGGTGGGCGCCGAGGACATCCGCGCGGTATTAGAGGACGCGATTGGGAGTTCCGAAGACGAAAACAATGTCGCGATATTGAAGCGTATCCTTCAGCAATTCGATTCGGGGCCGCTCGACACGCTTGGGCGGAGTTGATCCGTCTCGGCTCGGCTTGGATTCGAATGTCCCATTTGGGTCAAATACGGCTCTTCTTCGACGCCAATCTCTGTTCGCAGCTAGACGCTAGGGGTCTGATTCTGTCCTAGAGCGGTCAACTCGAGCGCTTGCCCATGGCCTCGTCGGCCCTCGTATAATCTGCTTCCAGAAGCTCGCACGCCGTCAACAAAGCGATTGCAAATGTCGTTCGATCCCTGCGGCAAATTATGACGGCCCTCCATCGCTTGTCGAATGTCGTACAAAGCGAAAAACTAAATCTCGAGGCATACATGACCCAGGTCGCACCGGATTTCATTCTCGTCAACGCGAAAATCTACACTGTCGACAAGGATAATGCTTGGGCAGCGGAGGTCGCCGTTAGGAACGGTAAGATCATACACGTTGGTGCTTCGGGAAGTTCAAAAGCTCTATCTAAAGCTGACACGAAAGTCATCGATCTTAAAGGTCGTATGCTCCTTCCGGGTTTAGGTGACGTACATAATCACCATACACGCGGGGGACAGCTCGATCTCTTCGAGCTCTCGTTTCCTGCAAGCGCGACTTTCGATCAAATCTTGTCACTGGTGCGCGAGCGCGCCGCAACACTCCCACCCGACGAATGGATTTGCGGCGGCATCTGGAGCAGCGAACTCCTTCTACGCCTCCGCACGCAGGAAGCACGAGCCGCCTTGGATGCGGCGAGCTGCGGGCGGCCGGTTATGTTGCGGGATGACAGCCTGCACAATCGTTGGGTTAATAGCCGCGCAATCCAACTTATGGGTCTGACAGCCGCGACGCCCGACCCCGAGCTCGGCCAGATCGAACGCGACCATGCGACTGGCGCGCCCATCGGCTTGCTTATGGAAAAAGCTTCCGCGTTAGCCGAACGGGCGGCGCTCGCTGCGATCAGTGATCCCTTAGGCCGCGAGACAGCATCGACAAAGCGTGCAGTCGAAATCCTCAATGGCTTCGGCGTAACGGCGTATCAAGACGCCAATACCACTCTCACAATGTTGCAAGCCTTAGCCAGCCTTGATCGACGTGGCGAACTGAATGCTTGGTGCGTAGGATCGCTGCCTGTTTTCGATACTCTGACGGGCACAGAGTTTTTCGGAGAGGCACTGATCGCGCGTAGCGAACAGTATCGTACGCCACATGTTCGACCGGATTTCCTCAAGCTTTTTATGGACGGCGTGCCCATGACACGTACCGCTGCCATGCTCGACGCTTATCTACCAGATGAGCAGGGCCAAGCTGTCGTGTGTCACTCGTTTCTGCGCTTACCCGACGTGGTGCATTGGCTGGTGCGCGCCGAGACGCTTGGCAAGGGCGTCAAAGTCCATTGCGCGGGAGATGCCGCAGTGCGCGATATACTCGACGCCGTCGAAGTCGTGCGCCGGATGCGTGGGCCTGGACCGACACACCATATCGCACACGCGAGCTTCATCGATCCGGCCGATATTCCTCGGTTTGCACAACTGAATGTCGTCGCCGACCTTTGCCCGGCAATCTGGTTTCCTTGCGCCATTACGGTTGCCAATGCGGCTGTGATAGGTGCCGATCGCGCAGCCCGCTATTGGCCTAACCGAGACCTACACGCCAGCGGCGCTCTGCTGGCTGCGGGCTCAGACTGGCCGGTCGTCGGTCTTCCAGACCCGTGGTTTGGGATGGAAGGAATGGTGACCCGGCGCAACCCGAAAGGGCTGCAGCCCGGCGCGCTTTGGCCCGAGCAAGCCCTCGATCTTGCAACAGCACTCGAGATCTACACGCTAAATCCCGCACGCGCGATGGGCCTTGGTCACATGACGGGCTCGATTGCCGTCGGAAAGTCGGCCGACATGATCGTCATCGAGCAAAACCTGTTCGAGATCGATGCGGATCAGATCTCGAAGACGCGCGTGCTCGCGACGATGTTTGAGGGCCGCATTGTGCACGGTGAGATATGATCACGGGCCGTCGGCGTCCTTGCAAGTTACAGGCGGCGACAGCTGTGAATAATACGCCGAAACGCAATGCGCATCTCGAATGCGAGAACTTGCCTCGGACCTGACCGTCTGAGCATTCGCTATCGGCCGTAAATCTACGGCTCCAGGATTTTCAAGGTCTCTCGTAATTCGACCCGCTCATAAAAGTGCGGTATCTCCTTAACACCATGGATAAGCGTCGCGGCGTACGTGGCGCTCAAGGAGCAGCGTAATCTCGCAGCAGACGCGTTGTGACAAGCGCGTAAAGTAAGTGACGTGGCCGCCGCGGCATTTGTGTCTGTGTCTTTGAGATCAAAGCGGATCCTCACCGGTAAGGTATGGGTCGACCGGCGGCTGCTCCGGAATATCAACGGCTAGAGGTGATCGTGTAGCCGCATGCGCGATCCAATCTTCGCCGACCCGCTTTCGTATCGCGCCATCCGATCGACCCGCGACTCGTCCATAGATCGGACGTCGTACATAGCCGGGCGCCGAGTCGCCGAAAGCCCACGCAATATTGCCGTACGTCGATGGATCGCGACCATCGAGACTGAAGCGATCATTGAGGTAGCAGGCAGTCGCCCAGCCGGCCTCGGGGCTCGACGTCATCGCAATGATGCGCTTCGCCCAGTACATGCGCAGATTGTTGTGCATCCAGCCATCGAGCAGATACTGCTTCTGACAGGCGTTCCACGTCTCGTCGGCAGTCTCGCCACACACTAGCGCCGCGAGTGTCTCGATCTGCGGTCGCGGATCTCCGGCATGTTCTGACAGCTCCCGACGTGCCCAAGCTGGAACGCGTTCGTAGCTTTCAGGGGTAGGGAGGCTTCGCGCCTTGTAATGAAACCATTCCCGCCACGTCAGAAGCTCGTCCAAGAATTTCTCTCGAGATCGATCGTCGACACCTGCAGCCATAACGGCGGCGACGATCTCCCGAGGGCTGACGAGGCCAAAGTGCAAGTACGGCGATAGCGCGCTCGCGCCTTCCGCTCTGCTGGCGTCGTTGCGGATCCTTGCGTAAGCGGGCAAGACGCTATTTTGAAGGCGCGACAGCCGCAGACGAACTTCCGATCGCGTTGCAGAAAAATTCTCGGCCGGCGGTAAAGCGTGATCGATTGCGCACTCCGACATTAAGGCGTCGAGCTCGACGTCATCAAAACCACCGAGCGCATCGGGCTCAAACGGTAACGGTCCGTCGTATGCGGGAACCTCGCTGACTTCGTCGGTCCATCCAAACCAATCGGCGCGCAAAATCTTATGCCGGCGCCGAAATGCGGCGGTGGTGCCGATGCCTTCCTCAAGTGCCGCGGGCGGAACAACACAAGCCGCTTCGACGGCGAACGCTGCGACCTTCGCTTTTGCGACGAAGCGTTTTGCCTGCCAGCGCGCGACGAATGTCGGGTTGTCCTCCAAGACGACTGCTGCGGCATCCTGCGCGAGCCGATAGACAAGCCCGCGCTCACGCTTCGCGGAGCGTTCGACATACTGGACGCAAGCCAACCCGCGCATTTGGCAGTCGCGTGCGAGGTCTCGCGATGCACCCAGGATAAAGCGATGAAAGCGGTCGGACGCGAACGGATAACTCTCACGAACGCCGTGATAAACAAGAACCGGAAGCTGAAGATTGTTTCCAAGAACTATTGCGGCGTCGATGACAGGATTGTCGACGGATCGCAAAACCTGTTGCAACCAGCAAAGAACATATTTCCCCGACGATGCAAAACTCGTGTTGGTTAGCCTGCGGACGCGTAGCGATTGACGCCAATTTTTCAAAGCGTCGGATGGCATCAAAAAGTGCTCCGTTGGCCTCTGGCATCCAAAGAGACGGTAGTAGCAACATAAGATCGGACCGAAATACAATCTGACCGGTTGCCATGCCTAAAGCTGATCCGTGAACCAATCGTAGGAAGTCGTGACCGCGTCCAATTGCTCGAAATGCGGAAAGGCGCCGGTGTCAAAGCTGTCGAATGTCCAATTCGGACGATCTCTGATTTCCCTCGGAACTCAGCCAATGAGCAACATCCCGCCCATGATTGCGCCCCTCATCTATCCAAAAATGGTAGGCGCGTTCGGCAGTACGCTCTCGCGAGAGGCTCATCTGTCCCGTCGTCTTCGCCAGACGGGCTAAAACATCATCGAAGCTTGCATCGGAAACAGGCCTGAAGGTCACCGCAAGCTTTTCAGAAATTGTGAGAGAGAATTTCTTGAACATGGGTCAATTTCTCTCAGCCGTAGCATTCATCCGAAATGACGCTTGCTCCTGACTGTTGCCGCAAACAGTGCCTGCTGTCACGCCTTGTGTCGGCGGGGCTTCCGCCGACCTTCATCCTCGTTTTCCTCCCGCGTGATACGACGCCGTGAGGCCCTGACCCTAGGCGCTGATATTCTCGCGGGGCGGATAGTGTTTGCAACGCGAGCAGCGCAACCGGCCAGCGTATTGGCTGATCGGTCGCTTCAGGGCCGCCAGCTTGTCAGGCAGCAGATTCCACGGGATCGACGTCACCTGCGGGCAATGATGGCAGCGGATGTGGAGATGCGCCATGCCGGCGCGGATCGCATCTTCCATCAGGGTATTCGGGCCGGGCTAACGTCACATCGAACATTCACCGCGTCCTGTGTCGGCGATGATACCGCACCTTCATCCGCGAGACGCGCATGCTACGACCGTCCGGATTGCCGACGCCTTGGGTCGAGGGCAAGTCTCTTTGCGCCGCGGTCCCTGTGCCAGTTTGTGCTGAGGCGTTCACTGTCGAAGCCAGTGCAGCAATCACCGAGGCCACAATGGAAAATCCGATCTTTCTCATTCGATGTTTCCCGCACGAAGGCACATGAACAGAGACCCCGTGTTAGGGCCGGTTCGCTTTAAGCAACATTTTCTTATCGCTCGCCAAAGGAAACTCGATCTTTAATCGTCTCGCTAATTTGATGTTTGCTCGAGTGAGCTCATCAAGGCGTTTGTTAAGCTTGCTGTCCGCTCGGACGCGATTGATCCATCCCTCTCCGAATGAGTCTTCACTCGATGCAGTCAAGTCTTCCCGAATCCGCATAAGCTCGGCGCTGTTTCGAAGCATCAGCTGCATAATCTCGTCTTCCGAAACGGCGCGGATGAGATTTTCGGTCAAAGCGAGATTTTGGTGAGCCTGCGGATCGCATCCTCCGCCATCGCGTGCGCCCAGGCTATTGCCGCCGAAAGGCGCAGGCCGCGGCCGGTTTCGGCAAGCTGCTTCACGTATTGTTCGTCGCGCGACATCCGCTCAAGATTATAGACGCGCTCTTCAGCCCTGCGCCATTGCGCGATGGCTCGGGGTCGGCTTCCGGGAGCATGCAATGACACAGATGCTTTTTCAGCAATTCTGGCGCTCTTCGCATTGACATGGATCAGCCTGGGGACCGTTTATCTCGTTCCGAGAAACATAGCACTGATCGCGAACACGCTGGCATCGAATCAGGAATGTATGAGCTTCCTGAAACGATGAGCCAAATCGTCTACGGCCGGGTAATCTGCCCGGATGAAAAACACAATGCCGGCTGCAGCCAAAGGCAAACGACGAACAAAGGTGAAGCGACCGTCCGGTCGCCTCAAGCGGCTGAAGCAGCCGTCGATCGATGTCAGCGTCGACAGGCTTGTTACACTTGCGCGATCAGTGAGCGAAGTTGCTTCGCGTGAGCGCACAAGTCTGCGAACGGCACGCCTGTTAAAGCAAGGCGTGCCGAAGATGGCGCAGAAGGTCATCGAAGAGGCCGCTGAAGTCGGCATCGAAGCCGTACGCGGGGACAAGCCAGCTTTGATCAGCGAGAGCGCCGACTTATTCTATAATCTCGTCGTGCTTTGGACAGCGGCGGGCGTTCGGCCAGACGACGTTTGGCGCGAAATGGATCGCAGAGAAAAAAGGCTTGGAATGGCCGAGAAGATACCCAAGCCGCCAGGTTATTACGCAGAGCTCGAAGCTGCGAACCGTAACGACTGAACGGTCGGCGCTGCGCCATCGTCAGTACCATCCGGGCCGACATACTCGCCGCGGTCGATACACGTCCTCGACCCAGAAGCAGCGGCGTGGCGGTGGCGGTGTGTAAGCGGGCGGCGTTGCGACCGCGTAGTATCGCGGCGCGGCGATGGGGCAATTGCAGCACTCGATTGCTGGACCGACTGACGCTCGGTCAGATTTGTGATGCGAAATATGCATCCCAGAGACGAAGTTGATCGTCCATTCCGCCGGAGGCAAAGATACGTCCGTCCGGTGGGAAGGCTACTGCGTTTACACAATCCTCATTCTTAGGCACCTGCCTATTTAAGCACTTGCGGCGCCCAAGCATCTGCCGCGAAGTTGTTTCGCTCGCCGATCAGGGCGAGTGAAGCGAGGGCATATACAGTCAAAACAACAATCGCCATCGTTGTGGCGTCGTCTATCGATCTCATCTCGAGCGTCGGCGTTGCAAACGCCCAGGAGCGCAAAGTAAGCGTTTCACCGTTCCACGACGTGAACAATCGGGCTTACAACTCGAAGGCTGGCTATTATCAGCCGAACGGCAACCTCACTGCCGTAGGCAAAGCCGTCACGGCCTAATGCGCAAGCAAAGGCGGTTGCTCCCGAGGCGATCGGACACATCCAGACGAGACGGAGTGACGGACGGGTTCCCGAAGCGTGATTATCACAATCCAACGCGGCCGGGTTTACGGGATCACCTGAACCTTCAAGCAATGCTTTCGCGAGATCGTCGACCTTCGCTCGGCAGTTCTGTCGCGCCGCCTCAACCTTCGATCCGGCTTCATGCCGCGAAACGAAATCGGCCAATTCTTGAAATGATACACAGAGCGCCTCCGCTTCTGTGACAAACTTTTCCGACGGCGTGAAACTCGCAGTCAGGTTCTCCAACACCCTGTTCAACACCTCGCTCGCGTCGCTGGCGCGCATCCAATGCGGCCTGTTCACCAAGGTAAGAATGGCATTAATCGCCATTTCTGAACGCTCAGGAAGCTTCTTCGTCGACATGGCGCACGCCTCTACAGTCCGCCGCCGCGCTTGAGAGGAGCCGAGTCGGTTCGCTCGATAGACGCTAACGATTTGCCGCGGAATGAGCGCACCGCCTCGTGAGCAGACAACATTCCGATTCGGTGCCGGCTTGTTCTCGACCCGTTGCTCTGTGGCTTTAATCGAAACAGCGGATCGCGTCTTCTCATCGCATTGCCGCAGCACACCCGCGCCCAATAACCTCGGTCGCGGAATACCTCGCGCGGAGAATGACAAATGAAGAAGATCGGACTGGCGGTTGCAGCGGCGGCGTTCGCTGCACTTCTCTCAACCGCAGGCGCATCCGCGCAGACCGGCACAGGCACTGCAGCGCAAAGAGATATGCCTTCGACGCAGGGCGTCGGAAATCCCGGCGGCCGCGGGATGCGAGGTATGCGTGTGTCTCGGATGAAGGTTCGTCATCACCGTCGTCATCGGATGCGGTAATCAAATTTAGCCCGTACTAGGCTTGCTTCGGCAGGAAGCGCGGCCGCCTAAGAATTGGCCCCTATCTCGCTTCGGCGGGCAGGGGCTCGCTTCCGAAAGCCGATGTTGCTTCTTCCAGCGAGGCCTGTCGGTCAGGGCAGCGCTGTTTTACGAAATACGGCGCGGCCGCTATCTTCACCTTGCCAGACTTAAGGACGGAGCTCTTATCGTACACGGCTGATGTGGAGCGTAAGACCATTGCTTCCCACCAACTCTCGTACGCCGCAGGATAGACGCAAGCGAAACGCAGGCAAGTCACAGGCATCACTTGCGCCAGTGACTTTTCAGAACCGGCAAAGGCTGGAGCAATGCCCGACCTCCGGCGGTTCGGTACGAAGGACGCTACCGACGCGACGACAATCCCCCGTGACAGACATCTGGGGGGCAGCGAAGGCTGTGAGCCCAAGTCCTTCGCCTACCGCCGCCTGCAGATCAACGTCTCGCGTTGACAGGAACCTTCAAGGCCTGCGGAACCGGCGCCGACGTGGGCTTTGGCGAGGTTGCGGGTTTCGCATACATCTTCATCGAGTAATCGACCAAAGCCTTGCCCTTCGCCATGTCTGCGTTCGCTTTCTGCATCTTCAGCGCTGCCTGATCTTTGAGCGCCTGTGATGACATGGTGTAACCCTTCGCGGCCTCACGATCGGCCTGCTTCTGCAGGCGAATGGCTGCCTTCTCCTGCGCGCCGGCTTTTTGCTCCAGACTTGTTCCAACCTTGGCGAAGGTGTCCGATAGCCTGGTCCGCGCAGCCCCCGGCTCGCCTCGACCCTTTGTGCCCGTGGTCTTGATCACCTTCGGCTTCGGCTTCGACTGAGACAGGCCGCTGAGCATGTTCCGATTCACACCGCCCATCGCGCCCATCCCGCCCATCTGCGCATGGGCGACCGTGCTGGCAGACACAACGCCGACAATACCGACGATCGCAGCGATTATGATATTTCGCATGAACCATTCTCCCCTTTTATCTGGACGAGGATAGCGTTTCCTAAGGCGGACGCCAGCCCATCTTTAGAACTCGGACGCTCGCTTTTTTGCGCGCTTCTGTATGACGCGTTTGATCGCTCTAACGCTCGGTAAGCGTGTCAGCGTAAGCCGTCACGTTTCGCCGCCGCGGGCACGACCAACGTCGGCTGCGGCGCGGGCGCTTTCACTTTCAAGGTGGTGATCGGTTTGAACGGTGGCGGTGGAACGCGCCGCACAGTAATCTGAACCTTCGAATAAGATTTGTGCTCGGGACCTTTGCGCACGTGCAGTTTCCCGTCCACTCCTCTTTGAATATGAAACTTCTGCGTCGATTTACTGGCGATGGATTTCGGGGCTTTCTTGAGGATCACAACCCGTCCGCCCGCTGGCGCTGCGGAAGCAGCAGATGACGAAGCAACGAACATCGCGATGACACCCACCACGACGCCGAACATTCGATCATTCCACATCAGTTGCCCCCTTAAGCTGCCTTTCCGCGAGCTTACTGTTTTCGCAGTAGCGCGCTAGTACCGCTTGCCGTACCGGGTTTGGCGCAAACTCTGTCACCGGGCTTTATGCGTGTTGTCATCATCCCTTCGGACAAATATGCGCCGGTCGTCGCATCATCCGCGAAGCTCAAATACCGCTCGGCTCGCCTGGACGGGGAAATGACCGTCCGGGACGCGGAAGGCCTACACCGACACGACGATCTCCTGCGGATCGACCCGCCAAGGATGTTGGGACGCCATGACTCGACCCGCTGACTAAAGCGCGGTATTTCCTCGACGCCTAGAACATACACCATTGTTCGAAAAGGCAGACGCGCGAGCGCTCGCCCATCGACGTCCGAGTGTCTCGACGTCGTTCGCGCGTGATGTGAGGCGTGTTGGGGGGAGTGACGGATTCTGCCGCGTCCCTCGCGCCAGGCTGACTATGGGGGGATCAAATGTCGCTGCCAGTCTACACGAACAGCCAGATTATCAACGCTCTCACAACCAATTGGGGGGACGACGATTACGGCGACACCTACACATGGCAGATCCCGACAATCACCTATTACTTCGCGGACGTCAGCTATCGGATGGATGCTAACCAGATAGCTATGGCGAAACTCGCCTTCCAGTTCTGGGGTGACCTCGTCAATCTTCGCATTGAGGAGTGGCACGGCGGGCAGGAACAGATTTCGTTCGCCTACGACGGTCGCGGTGACGATTTCAGCGGCGTAACGTTCCCTTCCGTCGGAGACAATCATGCGGGCGATCATGCGTACCGGCACGCCTCAATTGTCATCAACTCCGACTACGATGCGAACGATAGCAGCAACCTCGTTTACGGAAGTTCCGGCCTGTCGACTTACGTGCATGAGATTGGGCACGCACTCGGCCTTTCACATCCAGGCCCCTACAATGCCGGAGACAACAATGTTCCGGACGACCCGACGTATAGCCGCGATACACGCCAATATAGCGTAATGTCGTATTTCAACGAAGGTAGGGACGGAAATAGCGCGGACTACGGTTCGCTCAACGGATTTCACGCGCGCGCTTCGACTCCGATGGTCGACGACATCATGGCGATCCAAGCAAAGTACGGCGCCAACATGTCGACCCGCACCTACGACACGGTCTACGGGTTTGGCACGAACGTCGGCGGGACCGAACACGACTTCTACGACTTCTCGATCAACACAACGCCGATTTTCACGATTTGGGATGCTGCCGGGAACGACACGATCGACGCATATCGCTTTGATACTTTTCAGGTCATTGATCTTCGCGCCGGGCACTACTCTGACATCGGCGGCCTAAACGGAAATATCGGAATTGCATACAATGTGGTGATCGAGAATGCGATTGGCGGAACGGGCGGCAACGATATCTACGGTAACGATGGCGCCAATGTCCTTGTCGGCGGCACAAGTTACGACTCGCTCTATGGGCTTGGCGGTGCCGATACGCTTAAAGGAGGCGATTTCGGCGATTTGCTCGACGGCGGGGAGGGCGCCGATCGATTGGAAGGCGGGGCCGGCAACGACAAATACTACGTCGATATAAGGGATTGGTATCAGCCTGTCGTTCAGAACGGACAGGTGACATACATTCACCGCATCGGTGATCTGGTCATCGAGAACGCGAACGAAGGATCGAGCGACGAGGTGATTTCGACAGTTACCTACGAACTGCCAAACAATGTCGAAAACCTGACGCTACGCGGCAGCGACGATCTCGCTGGCTTCGGTAACAGCCTAGACAACTTGATCACCGGCAACAGCGGACGCAACCATCTGACAGGTGGCGGGGGATCGGACACACTTGACGGCGGGACCGGCGCCGACACGATGGCGGGCGGCGCAGGCGATGACTTGTATTACGTCGATGTCGCGTCTCGGACGCGGATTATTGGCAATCAAGTTGTCACTACGCCTGGTGACGTAATCGTCGAAAATGCAGACGAAGGCCACGACCACGTTTTTTCCACCGTGACTTACACGCTCGGCGCAAATATCGAGGACCTGAATCTTCTGTACGATGCCAACCTCAACGGCACCGGAAACGCAGGTGACAACGCCCTGCAAGGAAATACTGGCGCCAACCACCTGTACGGTCTCGGCGGCAACGACTATCTCGATGGACTGGATGGAGCGAATACGCTTGAAGGCGGGGCCGACAACGACACTTACATCGTTAGGTCGAGCAACGATATCGTCATCGAGCTGGCTGGTGAAGGCATTGATCTCGTATATGCCCAAGTGTCGTACACGCTTACCGCGAATGTTGAAGACCTCACCCTCCGCGATCCGTCGAGCGGGAGCCCGAATTACAACGGGACTGGCAACGATCTCGACAATATTCTGACTGGCAATAGTGGGCGCAACACACTCACCGGCGGGGGCGGCTCTGACACGCTGGACGGCGGTCTCGGCGCCGACACAATGATCGGGGGAGACGGTGATGACGTTTATTACGTCGACAATGGTCCGCTTGTCCGAACCGGGCCGAATGGCGACATCGTCGTCGTTGCGCAGGGCGACATCGTCCGCGAGAATGCTAACGAAGGAAAAAAAGACACGATTTATTCGCGCGTATCTTATTTCATGCCGACAAACGTCGAGCGGCTAGTCCTCACAGGCACCGCAGATATTTTTGCAATCGGAAGCGCTGGTGATGATATACTTGTCGGTAACAGCGGTAATAACCTTTTCCGTGGCGGTCTTGGCAACGACACGCTGAGCGGCGGCGGTCTTATCGACTCCGATACGGCCGACTACAGCGATGCGACTAGCGGGCTGCACATTACGCTGGGCACAAACAAGACTCAGGATGTCGGCGGTGGTCTCGGCAACGACACGCTTTCATCGATCGAGAATCTCACCGGCGGTGACTTCGACGACAAGCTCATCGGAAACAATTATGCCAACGTTCTTCGCGGCGGCAAGGGCGCCGATACGCTGAGCGGGGGCGCGGGCTTAGACACGATGTTCGGCGGCGCGGGTGACGACACCTATATCGTGGACAACACTGGAGACAAAGCGCGAGAAGATACCAGCCTTGGTCACGACGACGGTGGAATGGATGCGGTTTCGTCTTCGGTCACCTTCTCGATCGGCTCCTATATCGAGCGTCTGAGCCTCACCGGATCGGCGGTGATCGATGGAACCGGCAATGGGACCGACAACACACTTCTAGGCAACGAGGCCGCAAACATCCTGTCGGGCCTTGCAGGGCGGGACGTACTTTACGGCAAAGGCGGCAATGACACGCTGATCGGTGGCCTTGGACGCGACACGATGACAGGCGGAGAAGGCGCAGATACCTTCGCGTTTGCTAGCGGCGACAGTGTCGTCGATGGGAAAACTTATCTCTGCGACACGATCACCGATTTTGTCAGCGGCCTCGATCACATCGATCTTCCGATCGGCATTGATGTCTCGCATTATGCTGAGACGAGCGTAGCTGGCAGCGCCTATCTAACGGCACTTAATGCCGCCAAATCGATCATGGCTGACGGCGTACATGACACCGTTTTCGTCGCCGGCCCGACAGACGGCTGGTTGTTCTGGAACAGCGCAGGTGATTTCGCGATACCCGATGACGCGGTCCGCCTGACAGGACTGAACGACATCACAAAGTTCGCTACCACCGATCTTATTTGAATGCACGGCAGCGCGAGTGACGGTGAATGTAGCTCATCAGGCGTCATTGCTCGGGATCGCCGCTCACGGCGGGCCTGCACTTAAGATGCTCAGTGAAGACCGAAGTCGACGCAGCCGAATTGGAACTAGAGGCGGCGGCCAAACGCTCGACTTGGCAATCGAGCCCGAACTGGTAGCTTGGATCGAGAGGAATGCCACTTATGAAGATGTGCAAAAGCTTTGTAGTCGGTACTTTCGTTTGCTTCGCTGTTTTAGCGCCGACCTTGTGTTTCGCCGCCGGGGAGAGGCAGTCGCTTAATCCTCAGCCAATACCGCCGGGCAGCACGAAAAGTCTGAACCCGCAGCCGATCCCTCCTGGCAAGCAAGGATTTGTGCCCGGCAATACGGGAAAGGGACTTAGCTCCGGTAAGCTTACGCCACCCAAAGTACAGATAGACCCGCCACGGTCGCGCTGAAATCGCAATGTGCTGAATGCCAAAGTGTCCAGTATCCGCCCTTCAGTCTTGGTGGCTGTCGTCTCCGTCATCTTGCTTCGCCTACGCGATTATGCAGTAGCGAAAGCGCAACCGCGCAAACGATCCGATTCGCGATCAAGCTGTTCGGGATCAGCATGCCTATCCTGAGCGATCTGAAAAGATTGCGGAAGAAGCTCGGAAGAAGCTTCACCCATCCTAAGCCGCAAGCCGAGCGAATATCTGGACGTGTCAGTCAATCCGTAGCGCGGAAGGTGAAGCGCGGAAGCCGGCAGGACACTACGAGCGCGAGGGGGTGATACACCGAAACGTGGTGTGATCGCCAGCACACGTCCTCGTCGCCGAATGGCGCATGAGTTGCGTTCAGACAGATGGTGCAGAGGCACCGCAATTCCCGACCTTCGACGATTTGTATCGCAAGGAAACTTAAGCTTTGCGGGCTCAGCGGTAGGCTTGGCGGACACTATCGCGAGCATCCATGTGCTCGGCGCGTTGCAAGCTAGTTCAGCCGTCAAATCAGCGCTCGGTGATCGCTGACAAGCGCAATTCCGACGATCGTGTTTCATGGCGACCGAGACGCGACTGTTCATCCCCTCAATGGCGACCAGGTGATCGCACGATCGGCACTTGCTGGAAGCATTCGTATCGTAGCGACTGACGGGAAATCCGAAGGTGGTCTCGCCTTCCGCCGTACGGTCCAGCCGACGAACACGGGCGACCCGTGCTGGAACATTGGACTTTGCACGGCGTGGGTCATGCGTGGTCAGGCGGCAATGCTGCGGGCTCCTACACTGAGCCGCGTGGA
Organism: Beijerinckiaceae bacterium; assembly: GCA_965246795.1. GTDB lineage: Bacteria > Pseudomonadota > Alphaproteobacteria > Rhizobiales > Beijerinckiaceae > JAJXWB01. Next base: position 386,331 of record CBDFFN010000008.1, read on the forward strand.
CCAGACGCAAGCCGCGAGATGCTACGTTTCTTTCTTCAGCAACAAGCCAATCGGTCTGGCGATATATGACCTCGGTTGTTTGAACTGGACGACCGAACCGCAAGAATGCTGCGCATCGCCTGTGTCTTTCTGCTCACCGTCGGGTATTAGAGCCAGCTTCGGGCGCATTCCTGCTCTTGATCGGATCAGACATGCATGCGGTGCGTAGGCGTGACAGCATAATGCTTCATCAAATTCCGGACGACCAGGCGATGATGGCGGGTGAAGCCTGCGTCGTCGACGAACCATTGTGGTAAGATAGCGATCTCGCGACGAACTTAAGAAGTGAGATGATCAAGCCGCAAACAGGCGACGACACGTCGACGCGAAACCTCGTCCTGCTGTTCGCTGGCCTCTACGTCGTTGAAGGCCTTTGCGCGCTCACCGGTCTGACGCGCCAACCTTTCGATCATTTCGGTAAGGATGTTGCCGGCTGGCCGGCGACACAACTCCCGAGTATGCATGTCGTCCTGGCGCTTCCGTGGGTGGTGAAGCCAATTTATGGTGCGCTATCCGACAACGTGCCACTGTTCGGCACGAGACGTCGAAGCTACCTCATCGCCGCCAACGGCCTTGCTGCGACCGCGTGCCTCACGCTTTGGCTGACATTCTCGCAAAGCATCGTCATGATCTGCCTTTTCTCGCTCAGCCTAGCGATGGCGAGCGCGGTCGCCGGCGGCGTTCTTGTCGAGAGCGGGAAACGGTACGGCAACGCCAATCAGCTCGTAACGCAACAATGGCTCTGGTACGGCGTCGCAAATTTAACGGCTCGGCTTGGCGGCGGTTATCTGTCCGAAAACCTTGTAGCCCCCGTCGGGCTTCATGTTGCGGCAATTATTCTCGTCGTTCCGCTCGTTTGCGTCATCGGCTAAGCTGGAAACTCACACCGGAGCCGGCCGGAAGCGCGAAGACAAGTGACTGGCGCACAATACGTAGCGAGATAGGAGCGCTCGTGCAGTCGCGACAGCTCCTTTTGGTCGCGGCATTCCTATTCTGCTTCACGTACAATCCCGGTTTTCACACGCCTCTCTATTTTCATGTGACCAACAATCTCGGCTTCACGCAGAGCTTCGTCGGCACACTCAATGCGGCCGAAGCTGCCGGGTCTATCGTCGGCGTTCTCATGTGTCGATTTCTGGCGAAGAGGCTGCCTTTACGAACGATGTTCTACATCTGCGTATGGCTTGGGGTGACGACAGCGCTCGCAAACTTCGCCCTAATCAATCAAAGACTGGCCTTGCTCGTCTATTTCTCGGCCGGTATCTCATCTGTCTTCGCTCTCATCATGGCTGGAACATTGGCGGCGCAGGTCTGCCCGGCAGGTCAGGAAGGTCTTTGTTACGCCGCTATGATGTCGATAGAGAATGCCGCCTCAATCGCCTCGGACGCCAGTGGGTCCTACATGTTCGATGCTTTCTTCCACCGACAGCTTGGACCGCTCATTCTCATTTCCGCCGCCTTTACGGCGTGCTCCGCGATGCTAATCTGGCTTCTGCCCGAGCATGCGAATGACGCGGTAGAGCCGCGTCGTGAGGCTCGAGCGTCATGATGGTCGCGGTGTTTGCGTTGATGGTTTTGGCGCTATTGGCTGCCCGCTGGGGACCGCGCTGGCTTGCGCTGACGGCGCTCGCTGTCTGCTTGGCAGTATCGACTGCTGAGTTTTTATGGGAGATTTACAGTCCGGAAGACGGCTTTCGCTTGCCGTGGCTGGAAGTGACTTTCCCGAGCGTAGTGTTCACATGAATGCTCCGTCTGCTTATGCCCCGCGGGTGGTCGACCTCGCATTGCTCGCGACCCTCGTAGGTTTGGCTGCAATCCTCACCACGGCGATGGGCTTTCAATACATCGGCGGTGAGTTACCATGCCCATTGTGCCTACTGCAGCGTGTCGCGATGTTGGGCATCTGCTTCGGTATCATCCATCACGTTCGTAACGGCTACGATGCACGAAACATCGGCGTCGGCCTCGTCTGGTCGCTCTTCCTGTTGATCGTGTCCGTCCGCCAAGTTCTGCTCAATATCGTCGCGCGTCCCGGCCACGCCTACCCCGGCAGTGCAGTGTTCGGCCTGCATATGCCAGTTTGGTCAGTTGTCATCGCGTTAGCTATGCTTCTCTTATTTGCTGGGATGCTTACGCTCTTCGACATCAAAGAGTTGAGCGCCGCGCAGCCATCGCCGGCGCTGACGCAGACCGGCGCGTTCGTCGGCTTTTATGTAATTGTACTCGCCATCATCAACTTCATTTCAGTCGTAGTGCAGTGTGGCCTCGGTGCATGCCATACGACCAATTATAAAATGTTTGAATGAAGAAGGATATTTACGTTCACCCTAGATTTGCATGAACAATCAGATCTTCCGTGAACGCATAGGTGAATAACAAACTTGCATCGCTTTGATCAGAACCTTTCGTAACGTCGACGAGTTCCGCTTTATCCGCCGGCGACATCCACGCTCGCTGACGATGCAACCAGATATCGGTAATCATTCCGTTGTTCGCGAGGGAATACGTGGATGCCCGACTTTGGCTTCTTCAGACTCTAAGCGAATTTACATTTTGAAAGTCCGACCCTGGGCGCTCGGTGGACGTCCGTCTTTGGTAAATTCTCGAAGACATCCCTTCGCGCATCGTTATGCGTTGCTGCGCTTTGGAAACCAAACTCCGCTCTTCACAGCGATACCCAGCGTCAGCCCGTAAACAACGAGCGCGAGAGCAACGACGGCGAACATTGCAGGTAATGAGTTGGTGGTCCGCAGTACGAGCCAGCCCCCGATCGTGGCGACAAGCAGACGTACAAAGCCGGCGAAGAGCGGCCAGCCCAGCTGTCCCGCTCCTTGTGAGGCAAAGTAAAGCGACAGCCCAAGCCCGAAGAAGCCGTAGAATGGCCCGACCCAATGCAAGTATGCAGTGCCGCTGGCCAGCAGCGCGGGATCGTCGCCGAACAATCCGAGCCAGGCCTGCGGCCACACTGCGCCGGCGAGGCCGACTATTTCCGTCGCAATGAACGCGATAGCGCCGCCGGTAAGGGCGATGCGAAGTGCTCGCTCGCGTTGGCCAGCGCCAATGTTCGTACCGACCAGCGCGACAAGCGGCGCACCGATGCCGAACGTCAACGGCACAAGAAGGTATTCGAGCCGCGCGCCGGTACCGTAGCCGGCGATGGCTGCCGGCCCCGCCGCCGCGCCAACCAGCGCCGTAATGAGCACGATCGTGAAGGAGGTCTGCAATGTGCTGATTGCACCAACTGCGCCAACACGCAGAATATCTGCGAAGAAAGGCCAATGCAGAGGCGCCATCCTGAAGCGCACAATCGAGCGGCCGGAAACGATGTACCAGGCGAGGACAGCGCTGGAAAGCACAGTGGTAATGACGATCGCGTAGCCGCCGCCGGCAATACCAAGCGCCGGCACGACCCCGTAGCCAAAGATCAGGAGAGGCGAGAGCGGCACAAGTAGGAGCACCCCGGCGAAGACTGCGAGGGAGGGCAGCATCATGTTGCCGGTACCGCGGACTGCACTTGCGAGCGCATTCATGAACCAGACAAGGATGTTGCCTGCGAACACGACGTTGGAATAGGCGAGCGCGGCATCGAGTGACGCGCCTTGTCCTCCCATCGCCGAGTAAATCTCCCGGCCGAAAAGCAGGAAGATCGCCGATGTTAGAAGCCCGAGCGAGAGATTGATAATGATCGCGTGAAGAACGAGCGAGTCGGCGTCCTCGCGCCGGCCAGCGCCAAGTGCGCGTGAGATGGCAGACGAGATGCCGCCGCCGAAGGCGCCTGCCGACATCATCGTCATCATCATATATCCAGGAAACACCAACGCCATGCCGGTGAGCGCTGGCGTGCCCAGTCGCGACACGAACCAGGTCTCGATCAGGCCCGTCGAGGCTTGCGCCATCATCATAAGAACGTTGGGCCACGCCATCATTAGGATCGTCGGAATGATGGCGCCCTGCAGAAGCCGCTTCGTGCGCGGGTTCATTGTCTGCTGGTCGGCCGGCTGCGCGGCGAGCGGCGTAGCCCGTAGTGTGCGTGCGTCGACACTAACGTTCATGGCGATGATCCTGGGCGTGATGCCAAAACGGGCGGCGGCGTCAGAAGCGAACCTTCGCGTTGCAGGCGATTCCGGGACGCCTTCGTCGCAGCCGGACCGGCGGCGACAAGGAAATCGGGTGCGGTCAGCGGCTTGCGCGTTACGCGGTCGACAAGGATCGGCTCCACCGGATTTCCTGTTTCGACGTTGACGATCCGAAACGTCTCGCCTTCAGGGGCGAAGTGCCGGTTCCCGTATGCGAACAATGCGAGAAGCACTGTGCGGAAGTCACGGCCCTGCGCGGTGAGGATGTATTCGTGGCGCGAAGGGCGCTCCTGGTAGAGTCGCCTCTCCATCATTCCGGCTTCCACAAGCGCGTTGAGCCGCCGTGTCAGCATGTTGGGAGCAATACCGAGACTTTCCTGGAATTGATCGAAACGCTTCAGCCCGCCAAAAGCGTCGCGAAGAATGAGCATGCTCCACCACTCGCCGACGCGCTCGAGGCTGCGTGCGATCGGGCAAGCCATCTTGTCGAACCGAATGCGCTCCATGCGCTGCGGGTATCGCAGCAACTATCATCATGCAAGTCACAACCCGCGATGCAGGTCCGCGGCTAATGCATGGCTCCCTAGCTTTGAGCCGATTGCGACAAGAGAAGTGCTTCAGAGCGATTATACGTCGGGCGTCTCAGCCTTCTCAACGTCCGAAGATCTTAGCGCGGCTCCACGGTCACATGCTCTACGACAAGGAGGTGTGACAGAACGCCCGATCTCAAAAGGCGAGCGGTCGCATCATCTGGAAGGCTGACTGACCTGCGCGTCTGAAAGGTGCGGTTTATGATCGAGAGCATTTTGTCGGAACTGCCGGAAGATGCTTTCGGCAAGCAGGATACGAGTGACGACTTGGCTTTTTATGCGCCAACCCGACTTGTCACGCACATCGACGAGGAAGCCATAAAGGCGCTCACCGGATTTTACCGCCACGTGCTGCCGGAGGGCGGTCGCATTCTCGACCTGATGTCGAGCTGGGTGAGCCATTTGCCTGCCGACCGTCGCTATTCCGAAGTCGTGGGTCACGGCATGAACGCGGAAGAACTCGCCGCAAACCCGCGCCTTCAAAGCTGGTTTGTGCAGGATTTCAATCGGGACACCGACCTTCCAATGAAGACGGGTGCGTTTGACGCAGCGCTCTGCTGCGTCGGAGCACAGTACCTACAGCAACCGATCGCGGCTTTCGCAGAGGTACGTCGTGTACTTGTCTCGGGAGCGCCGTTTGTCGTCAGCTTCTCTAATCGTTGCTTCCCGACCAAAGCGGTCGCGATCTGGCGCGCGCTCGATAGCGAGGGTCACGCCGCCTTGATCAAATTGTATTTCGAGCGCGTCGGCTTCACGGCTGTTCAGGTCGAGGTGCTCGCCGACGGTCGCTCGAGCGATCCAATCACCGCGGTGGTAGGCTCCGCCTGACCCGAGTAATCCGTGGGAGCGAATCGGGGTGAGCATTCGCGGTTCGTGAGAAAGCACGGCGGCACAATCCGACGTTCATTCCCAGCGAGACACGGCAACAGCTTTGTTCGTTGCCCCTAGCGTTGTTTGCCGACTCAATTGTACAGGCGCCACGCTGACGGCGACGTCTCCATGAAACCTACCCTTTGACGTCGAGCAGTTGGACTTCGAAAAGCAGCGTCGCGTTCGGTGGTATGACGCCTCCGGCGCCACGCGCTCCATAGCCGAGCTCTGGCGGGATTATAAGCGTGCGCTTTCCGCCAACCTTCATCGACGCGACACCTTCGTCCCATCCGGCAATGACCCTTTGCTTTCCGATCGGAAACTCGAAAGGTTGGCCGCGGTCGAGGGAGCTATCGAATTTCCGGCCCTTCTTCTCGCCTTCATAGAGCCAGCCTGTATAGTGCATGACGCAGGTTTGACCCGGCGTCGGCGTGGCGCCGGTACCGATCTGGCTGTCAATGATCTTAAGTCCGGATGGCGTCGTCATCATTTTCCCTGCGACCTGAGCTTTTGCTTGCCTCGATGTACCAATCCAATTGAAGGATGTCAGCAAGCCGCTCACTGCGACGGAAATGATAGAGCTTCGACGTGTGAAAATTCGTTGTTTCATTCGTTTGTTCTCCGCTGCGGTCGAGCGTGCGAATTGCATATGCGCGACAGAGAGTCATCCTGAAGCGCGAAACTAAGCGCCCGTCGCGTCGAGACGACAATTCGACTCCTGGTCTTGGCGGGAGCGAGTTCGGAAAGCGGTTTAAACGTCGTCCGACATCGTTCTGAAACGCTCGGCCAAACGCTCGAGCGCCCATGTTGTCGCGAGGTCGGCTGCTTTCGCCCAAGTTGGCTTCCGCGTCGTCACGCGAGGCAACGGCGCGGACGCGTCCATTGTCGCGATGCTTTTGAACAGCCGCAGTTGATCTGCCTGGTGAGCAAAACGCCCGCTTCGGATAAGCTTTTCCAGGCTTCCATGCGTCGTGACCAGGCTCGCTGCCGTTTTTGGCCCAACACCACGAGCTCCCGGGAGTTTATCAGAGGGGTCGCCGCGCAATGCGATGAAGTCGGCGACTTGCGTCGGCTCAACCCCATATCGCTCCCGCACTTCAGCTGGCCCAATGCGAAGTATCTCTCCACTTTCACGGGGTACAGGATGGTTGTCCGATCACTGGCCAGCTGAAAGGCATCGCGATCACCGCTTGCGACAATTGCTTCGCCGCCGCGCTTGCATTCGCGACGAACGGCGGCGGCCAGGAAATCGTCGGCCTCGAACCCAGCAGCCTTGGCGTTTGCGAATCCACACGCTTCAACGAGCTTAGGCAGCAGCTTCAGTTGGTCGAGAAGCTCTGGATCGAAGACACGTCCGCTTTGATAGTCCGGGAAAGCGCGGCTGCGGTAGGTGGGCTTATCGAGGGTATCCCATCCGACGATGACGGCGCGAGGTGCTTCCGCCTCATATAAACGGATGAGCGTATTGGCAAAGCCGACAATGGCGCCTCCGCCTTTGTTTCCTGACCTGCGGATCGTCTTTGGCAGAGCGTGAAAGGCCCGATGGGCGAAGGAATCGCCGTCGACGATCAGGAGAGGTCGCCCAGCTCTATGTTTCACAGCGCTCATGCGCGTTTACGGTCCTTCAGATAGAAGACCGATATGGCATCAGACATCAAAACAATCGACGTCGGCGGCCTGTCGGCTCCAGTCCTTGGACAGGGCACATGGAAGATGGCCGAGCGATCCGCCGCTCGCCGCGAGGAGATCGCCGCACTTCGGAAGGGTATCGATCTCGGCATGACGCTGATCGATTCGGCTGAGATGTATGCTGATGGTGCATCCGAAGCTTTGGTCGGCGAGGCGATAGCCGAACAACGCGACCGCGTGTTTCTGGTCAGCAAAGCGTATCCGCAGAATGCTTCAAGCAAGCGACTTCCCCTAAGCTGCGAGGCAAGCCTCAAGCGGCTTGAGACGGACCGGCTCGATCTCTATCTCCTTCACTGGCGTGGCAATGTACCTCTGACGGAAACTGTCGAGGCCATGGAACGCCTGGTAAAGCAGGGGAAGATACGCCGGTGGGGCGTCAGCAACTTTGACACAGATGATATGGAAGACTTGATCGCGGCCGGCGGTGAAAACTGTGCCGCCAATCAGATCCTCTATAATCTCTCGCGCCGCGGCCCCGAACTTCAGCTGATACCGTGGCTGGCCAAGCGGTCTATTCCGGTGATGGCCTACAGCCCGGTCGAACAAGGCCGGCTAATCCGCAACGCTGGGCTCCGCGCCATGTCTGAGATACTAGGCGCTACACCTGCGCAGATCGCTTTGGCTTGGCTGCTGTCGCGCGATGACGTCCTTGTAATCCCGAAAGCTGGCACGACAGCGCATGTCGAAGACAATCGACGTTCCGCTGATCTGACATTGACAGCTGAACATCGCGCTCGGCTCGACCAACTGTTTTCAAGACCTTCACGGCCGATCGCGTTGGAGATGCTCTAAATCGTAATCTGGCGCTGCGTGACCGCATATGATTCAGTCGCTCTGAATGTCACAGCGTGGGCTCATTTCTGACATTCAAATCGTCGGCTTTTACGCCATCGTTCTCAACATGATCTGCAAGGCGTTTCTTAGCCGCCGGCAGGTCGAATGATTAAATGTCTGCGGAGCGTGACTTTATGCAGCTAATTTCAAAGCGCCTCAGTGCTACACCGGTTTGCACGGCATGCTGCTCGATGAGCGCGGCGAGCGCGACGCCATTGCGCACGCGCGCGCTCGCCAGGATTGCGCGATGCTCGTCCTGGGCCTGAAGGCGATAATCGGACTGGCTCACGAGCACGCGGATGTAGCGCTCAACCTGCGCATTCTGTGCCGCAATCAATGCCAGCATTTTCGGTCGCGCACAGCCTTGATAGAGGGTGTCGTGAAATGTGCGGTTGAGTTCACTCCAACGGTCGATTGATGTGGATGCCTCCATCTCGGCAAGACGTTCGGTTAGTTCGTCGAACAGCACGCTGGTCCAATGTGTCATCGCAAGATGCATGGCCTTGATCTCGAGCGTGTAGCGGATTTCCAGAATCTCGTCGGCTTCGTCGGGGAGTAGAACCCCGACACGGGCGCCGCGGCGCTCGTGCAGCACGATCAACCCTTCCGCCGCCAAGCCGCGAAGCGCCTCCCGCACCGGGATGCGGCTGATCCCGAAATGAGAGGCGATCTCGTCCTGCCGAAGGGCCTGCCCGGCGGCGTACTGGCCGTCGAGGATCAACCGCCGCAGGACATCCGCGACGACGCTCGGCGTCGGCGTGCGCGCGGCGCGTTCCCGGTTGATCAATTCCCGCAGAGTCATAGCGAACCGTATACAAATTCTGCGCCCAGACCGCGCCGCAGGGTCATCCTTCCGTCAATGAAGGTATCTTTGGATACAAAATGGCACGCCCGTTGCTACGATGGATGATCTGATTTTGCGAAAGGCCACGCCTATGAGCAAGCGACTGTCTCGTCGCGCCGTCATCCTTACGGCCGCCACGCTTGCATCCGCATGTGTGGTTCACGCACCGGCATACGCTGCATCGGCGATCCGCATCGGTGCGCCGCTGCCGTTGACCGGGGCACTGTCGCCAGAAGGCTTGAAGCTGCAGCAAGGCTACGAGCTCTGGAAAGACCTCGTGAATAAGGGTGGGGGGATTTCGGTCGGTAGTGAAAAACGTCCGATCGAAATACTTTATTACGATTATCAGTCCGCCACGCCGAAGGCCGTGCAGCTGGCCGAGAAGCTCGCGACCGACGACAAGGTCGACTTCATGTTTTCGCCATTCGGCTCGGGCGCCAGCAAGGCCGCGAGCACCGTGTCGGAGCGCTATGGCATTCCGACGGTGGCGCCGACTGCGTCTTCCGCGGAAGTCTACGATCAGGGCTACAGGAACCTGTTCGGCACATTCACTTCAAACGACACCCTATCGGAGCCGCTCGCTGACATCGTCAAGGCGAAGGCGCCGAACGTCAAAACTGTCGCGATCCTGGCCCGCAACGATCTTTATCCGCTGGCGCTGGGCGGCGAATTCGAGAAGTCCGCTAAGAAGCGCGGCTTGAACGTCGTCTACTTCGGCAAATACGCCATCAACACACTCGACCATGCCTCGGCGCTGACCGAGATCAAGGCAGCAAAGCCCGACTGGATCATCGCGACGGGCTACATCAACGACATGATCCTTATACGCAAGCAGATGGCTGACCTCGCCATCGGTGCGCAAGTAGTGACGATGATCAATGCGCCGGCGTATCAGGAATTCGTCGACGCCACCGGTCCGCTCGCCGAGAACGTGACGAGCGCCACTTGGTGGCACCCAGCCGAGCGCTACAAGAGCAAGGACGTGTTCGGAAGCTCGGAGAATTACACGGCGCTGTTCCAGGAAAAGTTCAAGGCCGTACCCGACTTCACGAACGCGACCGGTAGCGCCGCCGCCGTCGTCCTTCAGATGGCGATCGAGAAGGCCGGTTCGAGCGACCGCGACAAGGTGCGTGCTGCGCTTGCGGCCGGCGGTTTCGAGACTTTTTTTGGGCCGCTGTCGTTTAACACCGTCGGGCAGGCTACCTCCTACGTGCCGCCGGTGTTTCAAATTCAGGGCGGCAAACCGGTCGTAATCTTTCCCGAAGCGATCAAGGGCGGCGACATGAAGCTCAGCGTCCGCTGAGGGTTGCGTCGGACGCATGCTTTACACCCAAATCCTCGTCAACGGCCTCTTGCTTGGCGGTCTCTACGCCTGCATCGCCGTCGGATTCTCGCTCGTATGGGGCGTGCTGAACGTCATCAATCTCCTGCACGGCTCGTTCATCGTGCTCGGCGCCTATCTCGCCTTCTTTGCCTACACGCTGCTCGGCATCCATCCTTATCTGTTCGTACCGATCGCGGCAGGAGCGCTCTTTCTCATCGGCTACGGTGTACAGCTTATCGTCATCAACCGCGTGATCGATTCACCCGTCCTAGTAACTATGACGACGACCTTCGGCTTGGCGCTGCTCGCCGACAACATCATGCTCGTGCTGTTCAAGGCCGATTTCCGTAAGATCAGCCTGCGGCCTCCGCTCGGCGTCCTCGATCTGTCGGACACCATTCCGGGTCTTAACATCGTCGTCCCGGTCGACCGCTTGGTGAGCATGCTGTTTGCGCTTTTGCTCGTGACGCTGCTCTATCTCCTATTGCGGCGCACGAGCGTTGGCCGCGCGATCGTGGCAGTGCGCATGGACCGCTACGCTGCCGCACTGATGGGCGTCGATCCGGCAAAGATCTTTGCGCTCACCTTTGCGCTTGGCGCCGCCCTTGCCGGCGCGGCCGGCGCGCTGCTCAGCCCGATCTTTCCCATCTCGCCGCTCGCTGCCACGACTTACCTCGGCAAAGCCTTCGTCATCTGCATCCTTGGGGGGCTGGGCAGCGTCTCTGGCGTCTTCGTCGGCGGACTGGTGCTCGGCGTGCTGGAGAGTTTCGGGGCGTTGTTCTTCGGTCCGGAGCACTCGCTGACCCTGTCGTTCACGATCCTTATCCTGCTGCTGATCGTGCGCCCGAGCGGCATCATGGGCCGCCGCGGCTTCGTATGAGACCGTTCACGATCATCGCCGGCGTCGCGCTCGTCGCGTTTCTCGCGGTCATGCCGTTCGTGTCGAGCAATTATACAATTCGCTTCCTCACCATCGCGCTGATGTACGTCACCTTGGCCTCATCCTGGAACATGATCGGTGGCTTTACGGGCTACCCGTCTTTCGCGACGGCCGCTTTCTTCGGCATTGGCGCATATACCGGTGCGATCCTGCGGACTGCGACGACATCGCCGCTGCCGCTGAGCTGGATCGCCGGCGGCGTCCTTGCTGGCCTTTTTGCAGCATTGATCGGCCCGGCGATCCTGCGGCTCCGCGGGCATTATTTTGCTGTCGCGAGCCTCGTGCTGGCCGCCGTTTTGCGCGAGATCACCAATACCGCCGGCCCACTGACCGGCGGTGGTCTCGGCCTGAACATTCCGGTATCCGCGGGCCAAGACGTGACCGCTCAGTCGCGGCTCTATTTCTTCGCGATGTTCGCCGCCGCCCTGATCACGATCGGCCTCGCCGCGGCTGTGCTGCGCAGCCGGCTCGGCTGGGCGCTCCGCTGCATCGAGCAGAACGAGGATGCCGCTGTCGTGCTCGGCATCAACGCGACCGCCGCAAAGACGGCCGCTTTCGCTCTCTCGGCGCTGACAGCAGGGTTTGCCGGCGCCATCTATGCGACGTGGATTGGTTATATCGATCCGACGGACGCCTTTGATGATCTCAATTCGGTCAAGCCGATCGTCATGGCTTTCATCGGCGGCGTCGGCACGACTTCTGGTCCGGTCATCGGCGCATTGATCTTCCTCGCACTCGAGGAATTCGTCTGGCGCAATGTCTTGAATTTCCACGCCGGCATTCTCGGCATTCTCATAGTCCTGCTGCTGATCTTTCTGCCGCAGGGTTTGCGTGGCATTGTGAGGCCCTCGTGGCGTCGGGGTCCGTTTGCCGTGCCGCAACCCCCAACGCCAAGTGCCCCTGCTGCCCCCGCTAAGCGCGCATGAGCGCCGTCGCGTCCTCCCTTGTTGCGCCGCTCATGCGCATCGCGCATGTGACGAAGCGTTTTGGCGGCCTCGTGGCGCTTCGTGATGTGTCGTTCAATCTCGCGCCGGGCGAGATCGTCGGCCTGATCGGTCCCAACGGCGCCGGCAAGACGACGCTGGTCAACGTCATCACGGGGACGCAGCGATGCGATGAAGGCACGGTTAGTTTCGAAGGCGCGCGCGTCGACCGACTTGCGGCCTATCGCATCGCGCGGGCGGGCATCGGGCGTACGTTCCAGATCGTGCAGCCCTTTCCAAAGATGACGGTGCTAGAAAACGTCGCGGCTGGCGCACTGTTCGCCGGCGGCTGCCGCAGCGTAAAAGAGGCAAAGGATCGTGCAGCGGAATGCATCGCCTTTACCGGACTGGCGGCCGTCGCTTCCATACCCGCATCGCAGCTCACACTGCCAAACCGCAAGCGTCTCGAACTGGCAAAGGGGCTCGCGACCAATCCGCGCCTGCTGCTCCTCGACGAGGTCAATGCGGGACTTAATGCAACCGAAATCGATGGCGCGCTCGCGCTGATCCGGGCGATTGCCGCGAAAGGCATCACGATCCTTCTTATCGAGCATCTGATGAAGGTGGTCACGCAGGCCTGCTCGCGCATCGTGGTACTGCATCATGGCGCTCTCATTGCCGATGGTGTGCCTGCCGACGTCATCCGCGACCCGCAGGTCGTCGAAGCGTACCTGGGCACGGGCTTCGTAGACCCCGCGAAGGTAAAGCACTGATGGCAGTTCTGCTTGAAGCGCGGGGCATCGTTGCCGGCTACGGCGACGTCGAAGTTCTGCGTGCCGTCGATATCTTCGTCCAAAGCGGCGAGATCGTCTGCCTGATTGGTTCGAATGGTGCTGGCAAGACGACTTTCCTGCGTGTGCTGTCCGGCATGTTGCGCGCCAGGACCGGGACAATCGTGCTCGGGGGAAAAGAACTCGTTGATGCCTCGCCGCAAGCATTCGTGCAGGCTGGCATCGCGCATGTTCCAGAAGGCCGACGGCTGTTTGCCGGGATGACAGTGCGTGAAAACCTTCTGATGGGCGCTTATCTGCGCCAAGATGGGCCGGCGGCCGTGAAGCGCGATCTCGATTTCGTGCTGGCGACCTTTCCGCGCCTTGAGGAACGGCTCAACCAGGACGCATCGACCTTGTCGGGCGGCGAGCAACAGATGTGCGCGATCGGTCGCGGCATCATGGCGGGCCCGAGCCTCCTGATGATCGACGAACTGTCCCTCGGTCTTGCGCCGAAACTCGTCGGCGAACTTGGTCAGGCGTTGCGAACGATCAATGCGCAGGGCATGTCCATCCTGCTCGTCGAGCAGGATGTCGCGACGGCGCTTCAGCTTGCGCGGCACGGGTTCGTGCTCGATACGGGCGAAATCGTGCTGAGCGGCGCGACAGACGAGCTCGCACGCAATCCCGCAATCAGTACTGCTTATCTCGGCGCCGCATGAAGCGCCGGCCGGAGGACCACGATGATCACCGCCCTCGTCCTGTACGATCTTCCCGAAACGATCGGTCTCGAAGAATGCCGCGCGCATTTCACCAAGATTTCGTCAGGCTTTCTCGACGTGGCGGGACTAGTGAGCAAACAATTCATCTGCATGGACGACGGGAAGACGGCGGGCGGCGTCTATATGTGGAAGAGCAGGGATGCAGCGAAGACCTTTTACTCCGGGCCGTGGCTCGACGGAATTCGCTCGCGCTACGGCAACGATCCGAGGATTACGTTTTTTGAAACCCTCGCTTTCACCGAGATCTCGACTGGCGTGTCGGGCGCGGTCTAAAGAACGACTTCGCTAACCGACCGCGCCGTTAAAAACGTCCGCGATTGGCGCAATCCGGACGTAGCAAGTTTGCGTTCGAGGCTGATTCAATCAAGTCCTTGAATTAAGCCGCGCTTGTTTACAAACATCCGTTCGGCAGCCGGGATGCGAGGCAGGCCCGGCATTGTCATGATGTCCCCGCAGATGACGACTACGAAGCCGGCGCCGGCAGAAAGCCGCACATCTCTTATTGGGATCTCATGCCCGGTCGGTGCCCCCATAACAGACGGATCGGTCGTGAAAGAGTACTGCGTTTTGGCCATGCAGACCGGTAAGTGTCCGTATCCGGCCGTCTCGATTTCACGGAGACGTGCGGCCGCTCGGTTCTCGATCCGAATGTTTGACGCGCCGTAAAGGCTGGTCGCAATCTTGCTTATCTTTTCAGCGAGCGGCATCTCGTCTGTGTAAAGAGTTTTAAATTGCGACGGCTCCTCACAGAGTGAGACAACGGCCTGCGCGAGGTCCGCCGCGCCGGCGCCACCCTCAGCCCAGTGCCGGCAAACCACGGACTGAACTCCCAGTTCCTTGATGCAGAGCGCAGCAAGCCGTTCGTGTTCGGATGCGGTATCGCTTTTGAAATGGTTGGCGGCGACGATGACCGGTAGGCCGAAGCTGCGCATGTTACCGACATGGCGCGCAAGGTTTGCAAAACCTCGTTCGACTGCTCCTACGTCCTCTCGCTCCAAGTCGGCCCGCGCGACACCACCATGCATCTTCAATGCGCGGATTGTCGCTACAATAACGCAGGCCGCCGGCGTCAAACCCGCCTGTCTGCATTTGATATTAAGGAATTTCTCGGCACCGAGATCGGCTCCAAAACCAGCTTCGGTTACAACGTAGTCGGCTAGCCGCAGCGCGGCATTTGTCGCGATTACCGAATTGCAGCCGTGTGCAATATTTCCGAAGGGACCACCGTGGATAAGGTCTCTCCGGGCGAACCGTCCAACGTCTGCACGAGGTTCGGTTTGATGGCATCGTTCAGCAGCACTGACATTGCGCCAGCAGCCTTGAGTTCCTTCGCTGTGACAGGAGCTCGATCTCTAGTCTGCGCGACCACGATGCGCGCGAGACGCTCTTCCATGTCGGCGCCATCTCGGGCCAAGCAGAAGATTGCCATCACCTCCGAGGCAACGGTGATGTCGAAACCGTCTTCGCGTGGGAAGCCATTTGCGACACCGCCGAGCCCGATACGGTCATTCGCAAAGCCCGGTCATTGACATCAAGCACACGCCGAAGAGCTATTCTGCGCTCGTCAATACCGAGATCGTTGCCCCAATAGATGTGGTTATCCATCATCGCGGCGAGCAAATTATTTGCCGAGGTGATGGCGTGAAAATCGCCCGTGAAATGAAGATTGATCTTTTCCATCGGTGCAACTTGCGCGCGCCCACCACCGGTGGCTCCGCCCTTCTGCCCGAAACATGGGCCGAGCGAAGGCTCGCGCAGACAAATCATCGTGCGCGCCCCGATGCGATTCAGCGCGTCGCCCAACCCGATCGTAGTGGTAGTCTTTCCCTCTCCAGCGGGCGTCGGGCTAATTGCGGTAACCAGAATGAGTTTGCCGGAAGGCCTGTGTACCAGGTCCCGAAGATAGTCTTGGTCCAACTTTGCGATGTGTTGACCGTACAGATGTAACGCTTCGGACGAAATACCGGTCGAAGCGGCTATGTCACCGATAGGCCGAAGCTGTGTCGACCGCGCGATCTCGAGATCCGTCACCCGGTACCACTCGTAATGAAGGGAGAGAACAAAGGACCGGTAGAAAGGTCAGCAGAGTACGGGCTAAACGCAACGGCGATACGACGCAACTCGATGCGAAGCAGCACAATTTTGTCGGTACCAATGTCGCCATAGAGACTGGTCAGGTCGCATTGTATCGTCGATGCTAGGGCATGGATGCAGCGACCACACAGCGCGCCGAAGTAGCACCATTCTGGTCAGCGCTTTTTACTGACCGACGGATCGCGCCGGCATTAGGCCTTGGGTTTACGTCAGGCATCCCATTTTTGCTGACGTATTCCACTCAGTCCGCGTGGCTGTCCGATGCCGGGATCTCGATCGCGACCATCGGGCTCCTGAGCGAGCTGACGCTGGCGTATAAGTTCAAATTTTTATGGGCGCCGTTTCTCGATAGGTACAATCCCCCGATGCTCGGGCGGCTGATGGGCCGAAGACGCGGCTGGATTTTGGTCGCGCACCTCGGCGTCATGGCGACTCTGGTTGGCGTTGCCTTCGGCGACCCGGCGCATTGGCTGGCTTGGACGATCGCCTTTTCACTCGCGCTGGGCTTTGCAGGGGCAACTCTCGATCTCGTCATTGACGGCTGGCGCATTACTAGCGTTCGGCCGCCTGAGAAGCAGGCAGTGTTGTCATCTTGGACAGAGATCGGCTGGCGGATCGGCAACCTTGCTGCAGGAGCAGGGGCTCTTTTTCTTGCCGACCGTATTGGATGGAGAGGTGCCTACCTCTGCATGGGAGGACTCATGCTGGTGGGCATGATCGCCGCCGCGGCCGCGCCGGAGCCGCCGTCCGACAAGCAGACGCAGCTTTCGCGTGCGGGCTTTGTTGAGACCATCTGGGCTCCAATACGCGATCTATGGATCCGCCTCGGTCCCTACGCGCCCGTCATCTTGCTTCTCGTGGCTGGCTTTCGGATGCCCGGATATATCGCGAGCGCGATGGCAGTGCCGCTGTTCAAGCATCAGGGCTTTTCCAATACCGACATCGCGACCGTGACCAAGCTTTTCGGTTTTTGGATAGCGCTTGGCGGGACCTTTGCAGCTGGTGCTTTGATCCCGAAGATCGGCATGCTGCCGAGTCTCCTTATCGGAACAGTTGCCGGATCAGTATCTCACTTGAGCCTGGCTTATCTCGCGGCACATGGCGGCGACAGCGGCGCTGCCTTCTGGACCTTCGCCGCGACTGTCAGTATCGAAGGCTTTGCCTATGCTTTCGCATCGATCGTTTTGATCACCTACATGTCGACGCTCGCATCCGCCGATCATGCGGCAAGCCAATTTGGTCTGCTGACGTCGCTTTGCGCGTTTCCCGGAAGCGTGCTGGCAGGTTTCTCGGGCTTCATCATCGAGTGGACGGGTTTCGTCTGGTTTTTCGTCGGAACCTCGTTGATCGGAATCCCGGTCGCGCTGCTGGCTTTTTTCGTATGGGCAAAAGTCGGCATTTCCGATGAAGCCTCGTCGGCGACTGCTTCTACACACTGATCCACGGCGATGCCGGCGGCGGGACTGATCTGAAGCCTCGCTGCCGCGCAAGCGTGACGGCTTATTGCATCTGATAGATGTAGGACGGCGTGACGCCATGCTTGCTGGCGAGGTCGGCGACGGACGCGCCCTTCTTGCGTTCGGCCTTCAGCATCTTCTTGAAAGCGACAAGATCGGCGCCGCGACGGCGTGTCGTCGGATGACCACCAGAGCTTTTGGCGCCCTTCGGCTGCGCTTTACCCGCGTCAGCCAAGATTTGCTTCGCAGAGTCGATGATGGATTGGAGGCGGTTTTCCTGCCTCTTGGAGAGCTGCATCTTGGTAATCCGTAGTTATTTGGGGGAGCGCGCGGCATAGCGCAAATATCCAGCTACGACAAATTACATCTTCTCCAGTTCGAAGAACTTAATCCGCTTTAAGACTAGACTTGTGCTACGATCAGAGCGTGAATGGCTCAAGCGGCGCAAATGACGTCGTTTTTACCCCGCCGGCTCAGCCACTGCGGGGCCGTGCTCCTGACAAGCCTCACTGTCGAACGAACAGGAGCATGACATGGGTAAACTGACGGATAGCCAGCTTATCGTTCTTGCCGCAGCATTACGCGAGACGATGGCGCGGCGAGCGTACCGGCGAAGATGAACAAAGCAGCGGCCTCGAAAGTCGGATTGAGCCTGGTCGCTCGCAAGTTGATGCGGGAGATCAAGGCGAAGCCCGACATGCCCGTCTGGCGCGAAGATGAGGACGCGCGTTCATACAGCCTTGCCATCAAGGCAGCCGGTCGCAAGGCAATCGGCGTCGAGGACGAGGCGCAGGCGGGCGATGCGAAGCCGGCGAAGCGGCGAAATGAGACGAAAGCTGACGTCAGTAAAAGCGCGCCTGTTCGTGAAACTCGAAAGACCGAGACGGCCATCGATACGACAGATCAGGGCGTAGCCTTCCGCGACGGCTCGAAGCCGCTGCGGCATCTGCTTGATCGCGCGGGACAGGAAAGGGCAGCCGGCGAAAGCGCCGGCTGCCCTCAACGTAGAAATCGATCGCATCGCTTCGCTGTCGATCGTAGAGCTACGAAAAGGAGTGGCGGCAAGTTCACGGCACCGACGCTCCCTCTGGTCTGACCAAAGACCTAATGGCGAGGGCGCTAACGTATCGGCTGCAGGAACAGGCTTTTGGTGGCCTGTCGCGCAGCGTCGCCCGCACGCTTCGAGAGATGGGCAGGCCGGATGCCGAGCCGCGTTAGCAAGTGATGGCGGGCTCGATCATCGTGCGCGAGCACGCCGGCGTACTGCACGAGGTTTTGGTCGTGCCAGACGGCTTCTGCTGGCAGGGCAAGACGTTCGAAAGCTTATCGACCATCGCCAAGGCCATCACCGGCACGAACTGGAACGGGCCGCGTCGAAAAAATCCGGAGATTCCAAAGTCGGCATTGGAGACTCGGCGCAATTTTGGCGCGCCAAATCGCCCAATTGAAGTCTCTGAGACCATAGATGCGATACGCTCGCCAGTAACCCTTTGACATGTCGCGCATAAGTACAAGACGCCTCAACGTCTCTTAATCACAAGTATGCGTGGCTGACGTAACATAATCGTCGAACCAGTCTGCGATCGGCGACGGTCTACGAATTCTTTTCTAGTTTACCGTTTCGCGGAAAGTGCGCTTTTGCGGTCTAACTGATTGAACCGACGGTCGGTACGGCGCTAGAGAAAGCAAAAAGTTGGGAAAAGTATTCCGCATTGATTTGGCCTAGGCCGTTGGTTCCGTTCACTTTTTCCAATGTTACGGGAGCAAAGGACGCGGATTCGGAGTTGCCTAAGCCGTTGATCATAATGGAGGTAATCCCTTCTTCGGGTCCCATTCCTGGTTTTTCCAACGCCCGTCCGCGGTTTTCCCGTTCCCGGCGCGCCGGCGCGTTATTAGGTCCCAGCCGCAATTTTGTCGAAGCCAGGCGATCGCAGCGCCGGTCTGGCCTGAGATCCCGGCGTGATAAACGACGTCCAACATCTCGGCACGTACGTGCAAGCGCGCGCTTTCGATCTCATGCGCGTAGTGCCGTCGCAAAGTCGGCGGCGTTACGTTGAGCCTTTTGGCGATAAGCACCGTGTTTAGCCCCTTCGCGGCGAGAGCCGTCACGAGTTGTCGGCGCGCATCGTTGGGAACATGAGGTGGTCGACCACGGCCACCCTTATGCACGAGCGGGTCTCGAAGCTTTACAGACCGCCTGAGCAGCTTGCTCGGCATAATCCTCAACCTCGTCGGGCGTGTCAGACGATCGGCCGCTCTCAGTAGCGGTAGGCCGCTCGAGAAACTAAAGCACAAACCTCGGCGCCGGCAAGAAGACATTAGCGCGCGAAGAGCCGCCGATACGGTTCTCGTAACAAAACTACTGAGGCAATGCGAAATTGTTACGGTGACAGGAGGGCGGCTTGATCGAATGGCTTCCTTGTTTTCGCCGGCTACGACGACTGTAACGCGACCAGCCGCGAGCCGCGAAAGCGTGAGCGATGTTTGGCAACGCACGTAGGGATTGCTCGGCGATATGCCTTTCGCGACACCCTAACGTGACTGATCGTCGAGCGACGGTTCTGCTATGATGATGTGACACCCCGAAGGCCGCCGTTGCCTTCTGCGCACCTTCCGATTGCGCTGTGGATAAGTGTCGGAGCGGCTTGTGCAAAGCCGGTGAACTTTTAGCCTAAAGACGTCGACAGGGCGCATGCCGCGCTCCCCGTCGCAGAGATCGGCGTTCCGGGGACGGATGCGAGGGATCGGAAGTCTTGCCGGGGACGGCTGAGACATCCGGCACCACCGAACTCTAAGGATCGGCTTCGTTCCGGGGACGGATGCGAGGATCGTAAAGCTAGCCCGGGGACGGGAAGAAGCTAAGCGCTCCACCGATACTTGCTGGTCTGCAGCGAAACCGGGGACGGGAGTAGCTGCTGACCGCGAGCGGCGCCTCGTGCACATCAACGCGCACCGCTTGCGGTCGCGCCGACGTAAGGCGTCCGAGCCATGTCCGTCCCGCTTTCCGACCCGCAAATCGAGTACTTCTGCTACGTCCGCGACTACGGTCCTACCGACACTCCATTCAAAGAGAGGGTTGCCGCCGACTACGAAAGACTTTCCCGATTGCCAAATTTTGACGAGCGCAAAGGGGCGTCGATTGCCGAGGATCGATCCCGCCTTCCCCTAAATTGGGTGCGGCTGCACGAAGCGGCACACCATTGCTACGAGCGCTACGTCCTTGTCATTCCCGACCTTGACGAATTTCGCCGCCGCCTAGATGTTTTATCGGCGCTGCTCGAGGCTAGGACCTGGATCCTGTTGGGAAGCCATCCGACGCTCGATCTTCGGCAGACGCGGGAACGGTTGGCGACCTGGAAGGCCGAAGCGCAAAAATCGCAGCTGACGGCTCAAACCTCGCGCGGGCAGCTATTGACGCAGTTTTGGTATGTCCGAGATTGCGAGGGTGTTCCGCACGGCACGCTCGGTAGAGGCGAAGCGGACATTGCCTGCCTCGCCAAGATAAAATCCGCCGATTTTGTCGGCCACCAACCTGTCTTCGAGGATCGGTCAAAAAACAAGGAGGCGTGGGCGAAGTTGTTTGGCTGCCTGCGTGACTCTTGCAAATTTGTAGTACCGATCCTCGTTCCGGATTTGGACGAGTTTCGTGGAAAACCCGACATCCTCCGAGCGATATCGTATTTTTCGGCAGAGCTCTACTTGGGTAGTTATCCCGACGCCTCGCCTGACGAAGTCCGCAAACTTATCGAAGGGTGGATTGTTGAGGCTGAGCGGGGCAGGGGCGACAACGCGCATTTTAGTCAGGCATTCCCTCGAAACGCGCCGATGTCTCGGCCGGCGAAGCGTCGAATGGTCGACCCATCGATCGGACGCAAGGGCGTGGAAACGCGCAAGCGAAACGCGGCCGACTACAATGCGAAGGTTTTGCCGATCATAGCCGAGCTGATGGGGCAGCACCCCTCATTCAGATTTGTTGCCGAGGAATTGACACGGATGGAGGTGCTTACCGCACGAGGGGGTACAAAATGGTCGGCCATGCAGGTGTCGAGGATTTGGAAAAGCAGGCAAGGCGGGAGCGACTGCAGTCGGCTCGCTAGCTGAAGTCAGGTCGTGAGGTGGCGCGGCACCACCGACGTGTCACGGGATCATTTTGAGCCCTTAAGACCCGCAGCGAGCCGTCGAAGAAGCTGTTTAGGCCGCCGATGACGCCGAACTGATCCGTCTCGTCTGCGTGCGCCAGGGTCCGAAGCGCGAGAGGCAGGACCGCGGCAGTCCTCGCGAGTGAAGACGATGCGGGCCCGACCGGCGTTCAATCGCGTATCGCCCGTCGAAGTCCTGCGAAAAGGACCAGCCGCTAGGATTTGTGTCTGATTTAGGCAAGCGCCACTAAAGCGCTTTGGCGCGCTGCGCTACGCCTCTCGGCGAATCGAAGGAGCGAACGCAACGCAGGCCTTCGTTGGTTCGGCGTAGTCGTGAAAGCGCTGACTGGCGCGGGGCCGAACGCGGTCCCAGTCCTCGCGATCGACCAGCGTGTGGACGCACCGCCCGCGGTTATCGCCGAAGCGAGAAACGGCCTTCGTCCGTCAGCTCCGTAAAATCCAGATCGGCGCCGCTAAGTTTTGCACGTTCTGTGCCCCGGCAACACATATCGCTGACCGGGGAGCCAGCGGGACCATGCAACGTGTCCGCACCGCACGGATTGCCTGAACGTCGGGCAGAACTGCGGTGAACCTGATCAACTCCGGTGACCGACATGACAGCCGCGAGGGCATCCACTCTTTGAGGTGATCGCTTCTTTGGCACGTC
Source organism: Beijerinckiaceae bacterium (assembly GCA_965246795.1). Lineage (GTDB taxonomy): Bacteria > Pseudomonadota > Alphaproteobacteria > Rhizobiales > Beijerinckiaceae > JAJXWB01. The sequence continues at coordinate 408,369 of CBDFFN010000008.1, forward strand.
GGTTGCGACGACGGCCGCAATCCGGAGCCGTCGTCATGTCGCAAACGCCACCGTTCACCTCTGCCTGCCGCTGTGGATGCGGCGCGGCGCAAGACAACGCAGGGTTTGCTTGCGACGGCTTCGAGGCGCGCGCCGAGCGCGCGATCGAGGAGACGCTCCTCCGCGCGATCGTGCCGGATAACCTGCAGCGGCGCATGTTCCTCCAGGCTGTCGGGACGTCGACGGCGCTTGCGGCGCTCGCCGAGGTTCTGCCGCTCGGCACCGCCAAAGCCATCGCGCAGGAGCGCGGCAAGCCGGAAAAGGCGAAGCTCACCGCTGGCTATGTGCCGATCACCTGCACTGTCCCGCTGCTGCTTGCCGACGCGATGGGCGAATACCAGAAGGAAGGTCTTACGGTTGCGCTGGCGCGTACGCCTGGTTGGGCACTCGTGCGCGACAAGCTGATCAACGCCGAGTTCGATGCGACGCATCTTGTGTTGGGTCTGCCGCTGACGATGTCGATGGGCGTCGGAGCGACCGGGACCGACACGTTCGTGCCGACTGTTCAGAACATCAACGGAAATGCCATCGTGCTGCATGTCCGGCACAAGGAGCGCCGCGATCCGAAGAACTGGAAAGGATTCAAGCTCGGCATCCCGCACGAATTGTCGATGCATGCCATGCTGCTGCGCTACTATCTCGCTGAACACGGCCTCGACCCGGACCGCGATGTCGAGCTGCGCGTCTATCCGCCGCCGGACTCGGTCGCCAACCTCGCGTCCGGCAATCTCGACGGAATGCTGTTCGCGGAGCCGTGGGGCCAGCGCGCGGTGTTCGAAGGCGTCGGCTTCATCCATGCGCTGACGCGACATTTTCGAGGATCATCCCTGCTGCGTCGTGTCGGTCACGCGCAAGCTCGTGACCGAAGCACCGAACAGCTACGGCGCATTATTTCGTGCGCTGCTGCGCGCCGGCGAATTTGCCGACAAGCGCGAGAACCGCGCGCAGGTCGCGGAAATGCTGGCGCCCGCTACCTATCTCAACCAGCCGAAAACCGTGCTGGAGCAGGTCCTTCTCGGCCGCTATGCCGACGGGCTTGGCGGCATCGTCGACCGGCCGGACAGGATCGGCTTCCAGCCCTTCCCTTATGAGTCGACAGCCATCTGGCTTCTGACGCAGTTCCGGCGATGGAACATCGTGCCCGCCGATGTCGACTACGCCGGTGTAGCGAAAAAGGTGTTTCTCTCCACCGAAGCGGCAGCGCGCATGCGCGAACTCGGCTATCAGCCGCCGCCTTCCGCGATGCGCAAACATACGATTATGAGCAAGGAGTTTGATCCGGAGAAGCCGCAAGCCTACGTTGAGAGCTTCGCGATCCGGCGGACCTGAGGAGTTACCGACTTGCGGGGTTATCACGACATCGGTGGCGATGAGGCGGGCGCGATCCCGATCGTCGATCTGCCCTGGCTGCATTGGGAGAAGCAGACGGAAGCCGTGCGCAATCTTCTGGGCGACGGCACACGACGAATGCTGTCGCTCGACGAGTTGCGCCGCGGCTTCGAATCCTTTGGCGCCGACAAGTACAAGTCGCTGTCCTTCTATCGTCGCCGACTGGAAGCGATGATAGACATTCTCATCGAGAAGGGCGTGATCGATCGCGCAGATCTCGACAACGAGATCGCGCGCGTGCGCAGCCGTTGGGAAGAGCCCGCCGCATGTCAAGCGCCGTGACAGCGCGCTTCGAGGCGGGCCAGCAGGTGCGGGTGCTGGATCTTGGCAAAACCGGCCATGTCCGCACGCCCGCATACATCCGCGACAAGATCGGGATGGTGCTTGAGCGTTGCGGCGCCTATCTCAACCCGGAGGACTTGTCGCTCGGCCATTGCGGTGGACCCGTCGTGCCGCTGTACCGCGTCTGCTTCCGCATGGACGATCTCTGGCCGGACTACGAAGGGCCGGCATCGGATCGCCTTTTCATCGAAGTCTACGATCATTGGCTTACCGATGCGGCGTCTTTGCCGTCGCAACAGCAGGAACCGGAGGCACGCCTTGGCAGGCCATAGTCACGATCACGATCACGCCGATCACGATCACGGCCACGATCATGATCACGAACCACTCGTGGTCGAGGACGATGCCGGCAACATCGAAGGTCAGATCATCATCGATGCGTTGCAGAACCTTCTCGCGGCGCGGGGTCTTGTGTTCCCCGGCGAAGTGCGGCGCGAGATCGAGAAGATCGAGTCACCGGGTGAACATCTCGGCGCGAAAATCGTGGCGCGGGCCTGGGTCGACGAAGGGTACCGCCGGCGTCTTCTCGCGGACGGCAAGTCGGCTGCGGCGGAACTCGGCATCGGCGTTGGCGAGGCGCAGTTGATCGTCACGGAGAACACGCAGACGCTGCACAATCTCGTCTGCTGCACATTATGCTCGTGCTATCCGCGCTCGATCCTCGGCCAGCCGCCGTCCTGGTACATCAGCAAGGCCTATAGAGCGCGCGCTGTGCGCGAGCCGCGTGCCGTGTTGCGCGAATTCGATCTCGATCTGCCGGAGGATGTCGAATTGCATGTCCACGACAGCAATGCGGACATGCGCTACCTTGTCCTGCCCGCGCGCCCGTCTGGCACGGACCACTGGAGCGAGGATAGACTTGCGGCACTCGTGACGCGCGATTGCATGATCGGCGTTGCGGTCGTCGCGCCGCCTGCAGTTTAATCGGTTAGTCGTCGACGGCGGTGATCTCGCAATCCTCGCCGCCTTCGCGCCAGGTCCGCAGACCGACTTCTTCGAGGAATGGCCACTGCGACTGGTCCACGCGCGCGAACAGATTGACGCGCGATTCGCCGCGCCAGTCCCGTACGGTTTCCGTTCCGTAGAACCAGCCGATCGCCTCGAACCCTGTCACGTCGCGGTCGGACCATTCGCAGGCGTAGATCACGTCGCCCGTTGCGGCGTTGAGCACCTGGTTCTCGCGCGGTGGCTTTTCAGGCAAGTCGATCTTCGTGTGCGTCTCGCGTCCGGTCCAGCGTGCGTTGTAGGCCTTGATCGTGCGCGGCAGATAGCGCTTCAGCGCTTGCCACGTCTTCGGCGCACGCTCGGCCATCACAATCGCATCGAAGCTGCCACCACGCGCGAACGTAAACCTGATCTTTGCCGTCATTTCTTTGCCTTGCTTGAGCTATTGCGCGGTCATATCGAGGCGACCCCAGTCGACATAGTAGCCGTTCGGCGCCGAGTAACCTGTAATGCGCGCACTCATGGCGCGTGGTGCCACATCATGCACGAACCAGACGAACATGGCCTCGTTAACGAGCCGCTCGTGAATTGCGCCCAAGGCTTTGTCACGGTCCTTTGCATCAAAGGTCGTGCGCGCGATCGCAGTCAATCTGTCGAGTTCGGGATCGTTGATGAAGCCCCAATTGTTTGAAAGCGGTGGCACCATCCGCGAGTCGGCAAACCGAGCCAACGCAAAAAACGGATCCATGGTCGCTACCGAGACGTTTGTTGCATTTGCACCCCGTGCGCTCGGGACACGTGGTCCCTCTCGCCAATTTGTGAAGAGCACGCCCCAGTCGACGGTTTCGAGAGTCACATCGATGAAGCAGTTGCGCAGTGACCCTTGGATAAGTTCGTTCATCTGCACAGCCTGCATCTGACCCGAACCAGATTGTGCCATCAGGACCTTCACCTGCGCACGTTTCGTCTCGTTATAGCCGGCGTCCTTCATCAACTTCACGCCGTCCTCGGGCGCGAAACGCAGCTTGAACGTCGGATTGCCAAACCAGGGATGGTCGGCGCGCAGCATACCCGCGGCAGCGTCTGCGAGACCGCCATTGATCGCAATCAGATCACCTCGGTCGACGCACAGATTGGCGGCCTGACGGACGCGCTTGTCGCGCCAGGGCGATCCTTCAAGCAGAGACGGTTGCCACGGCCAGACAGTCGACATCTTGCTAGTCGTGATCTTGAAGCCGCGACCCCTAATGCTTTCGACCGCATCGGGCGCCGGCGCCTCGATCCAGTCCACCTGACCCGACAGAAGCGCAGCGGTCCGTGAGGTCGCCTCGGGAAGTGGCATCAGAACGATGCGATCGATTTTCGCGGCATTGGGTGCGTCCCAGTAGTCGGGCTTGCGGACCATCTCAAGCCGCTCGCGCGCTCGAAAACTTGCAAGGGTGAAGCGACCGGTTCCCGACGGGTCCATTGCAAAGGCGGCCCACGCCTGCGCGGAACGCGCGGCTGGATCGTTCACGGATGGCGCCACCGCGGCTAGCTTACTAGCCCAGTGCGTTGGCGACGCAAAAAACAGATTGACGAGATTTATTGGGAGAAAAGAGTCCGGCTCGGCCGTCACCATCTCGACGGTTAGATCGTCGATCTTTCGCGCGCTGCGCAATGTCGGCATGCGGGAAACCGTGAAGCCGACCTGCGTCGGATCGAATTGTGGCGCGCCTTTATCGAGGACCTTCTGGACATTCCAGACGACGGCATCAGCGTTGAAGGGCGAGCCGTCCCCGAATTTCACGCCGGGGCGCAGGGCGAAAATCCATTTTGTTTTGTCGTCCGGCGAAACGCGCCAGTCCGTTGCGAGTGCAGGCGCGATGCGTGTACCGGTCACGTAATCCCATTGTGTCAATGCGTCGTACATCGTCAGACCGGTGACACGCACGCCTTCGAACGCCTGATCGGGCTGGCCATGCGTCTTCGGCAGATCGGACGCGGTCATGCCGATGCGGATCACTTTTTCGGCCGCATGCGCGCTGGTGACGGCAGAAACAGCGCAGGCCGCCATCAGGACCGCGCGCAGGATTGCCGGAGTGCTGCGAACCTTTATCACGACGGTCTCCGGCTTTAGAGGTTACTGCGATGCAAGGTTACGGCTTGCAAGTCCATTCGCACAAGTTCGACTTTGACAAGTTGTGCCGGCCGCTGCTCGACATCTAGCTGTTATAGCCGTTTCACAGACATACGGGACAGAGATGCGATGCAGCCATCCGTCACGCCCGCGAAACCTCACGCCAGAAGCGATCGAGGCAATGGCGCTTCAGCGCGACGAAGGGCGCTTCCGTGGTCGTGTCGAGAGTTCGCGGCCAAGGCAGATCGATATCGACGATCTCCGCCACGCGCGTCGGGCGCCGCGTGAGCAAGACAACCTTGTCGGCAAGCTGAATCGCCTCGTCGAGGTCATGCGACACAAGCAACATCGTCGTCCGGCGCTTTATGAAGATTTTCTGCAGCTGTTCACGCATGAACAATGTCATCTCGTAGTCCAGCGCGGAAAAAGGCTCGTCGAGAAACAGCACGTCGGGCTCGGTCACCAGCGCGCGCATGATCGAGACGGTCTGCTGCTGGCCGCCCGACATCGTATAGGGATAGGCGTTGAGATCGAACGGGACATCGAAGTCAGCGAGCAGCCGTTCCACGCGGCTGGTCCGTTCTGCGCGCGCGAGTCCTAGAACCTTCAGCGGGTAATGGATGTTGTCGATCGCGCGCATCCACGGAAACAGCGCTTCGCGGTAATTCTGGAAGACGTAGGACGTGCGTGTCTCCGCGATACGCTGTCCGTCGTAGAGGATTTCGCCGGCGTCCATCGGCATCAGGCCCGAGATCATGTTGATCAGCGTGCTTTTGCCGCAACCGTTCGGACCGAACACGGAAATCAGCTGACCGAGCGGCAGGTCGATATCGAAATTGTCGTAGATCACCGTACCGGCGAAGCTCTTGCGCAGGCCGCGAACCGTCAGAAGCCCGAGGCGCTTTGGACCCGCGACGCGGTCGGCCGCGTCTGCCGGCGCGACCACAGGCGTCGTCGCGCCCGCATCGCCCAATTCGACTGCCATCAGCGCGCGATCGCCGCCTTGCTCAGCAGCCGTTCGCGCACATCGAGGGGCGCGGGGATGACGCCTTCTTTGATGAAGACATCGACCAGCGCTTGATAGGATTTGATATCCGTGTCGTTCAGGTCCTTGAAGCCACGCAGATAAGGCTGCGCGAGATCGGCAAGCTGATCGTCCTTGATCGGCGTGTATTTCGGGATCGCGCTTTTGTATTTCGCGAAATCGGCATTCACGAGGTCCGTCGCCTCGTCGATGGCGGCAACCACCTTGCGCGCCACTTCCGGCCGCTCGGTCATGAACTTCCTCGTCATGATGGAGGCGCCGGAATAGAACGGGTCCGCGATCACCTGCGCGACCGGATTGGTCTGCGCCCGCTTCGCCTTGCCGGACGCGACCGCGATCGAACCGACCGGCTCCAGCGACAGCGTGGCGTCGACCGTGCCGCCGACGACCGCTGGCATCTGCATGCCGACGGCGAGATCGACGAGCGTCACATCCGTGCTCGGATCGAGGCCGGCCGCGCGCACGAGGTAACGCGAGATCGTGCGCCACTGGATGCCGGGCACGTGGCCGAGCGTCTTGCCCTTGAGGTCGGCGATGCTCTTGATCGGGCTATCGGGCTTGACGATCAGGCCATCGTTGATGCGACCGACCGCAACGCCACCGCCTTGTAAACCGAAGATGCGCAGCTTGCCCGGAAATTTTGATTCCGCGATCATCGCGATGCCGGCGGCAGCGCCGGGCGCCCCGAAATCCGCGCGCTCCGCCACGAGCGCATCGATGATCTGGTTTGGCGCCTCCATCTTTGTCGAGATGATCTCGATGCAGGCTTTCTCGAACAGCTTCTCTTCGAGCGCGACGTAATAAGCCGTTGTCTGCATAATCGGCAGCCAGACGGCCGTCACCTTTTCCATCTTGTCGCAAGCCGCGTGCGCGATTGGCGCGCCGCCGCCGACGAGCGCGATGGCGACGACAAGAGTTTTGACGAGACGCATGAAAGACCCCGTAGGTGAAGGGAAATTATTTGCCGGACCAATGAACGACCGACCGTTCGAGGAGGAGAAGCAGCAGGTTCAGCCCGTAGCCCATCGCGCCTGTGATCAGGATCGAGCCGTACATGTCCGTTAGCGAGTAAGAGATTTGCGCGTCAATGATGCGATGTCCGAGCCCATCGGTCGCGCCGATGAACATTTCCGCGACAATGATGACGACGAGGGCGAGCGAGACGGCCGTACGCAGGCCTATGAACGTCTGCGCCAGCGTCTCGAAGAAGATGACGTCCCGGAAGATGCGCAGCGACGATGCGCCCATCGAGCGCGCCGCCAGCATGCGCGTTGGGCGCGCGTTCATGACGCCATAGGCGACGTTGAAGACGATGACCAGCCAGGCGGCAAACGCCGCCACGGCGATTTTGGTCACGTCGCCCAGCCCGAATAGCAGCAGGAAAAGCGGAAACATCGCTGTGGCCGGCGTCGAGCGGAAGAAGTCTATCAGGAATTCGACCGACCGGTAGATGGCCGCTTTCGATCCTAGCACTATGCCGACTGGGACACCTGCGACGATCGCGATGACTGTGGCATAGGCAACACGCATAAGCGTCTTCGCCACATCGAGCGTCATCTTACCGGCGGCGATGTTCGACGCCGTGTCACACAGCGTGTCGAACGGTGAAGGCAGCAGATCCTTGTTGACCCAGTGACCTTTGAACGCGGCCCACCAGACTGCGATGAGCAGGATCGGCCCGACGGCGAGTTCAAGTGCGCGTTGCGCGCGCCGATTCTTGATGAAGGCAAGCCGTTCCATGCCTGCCTGCATATGCAGCAGTCATGCCGTTATAAGTGGTCTGTCGCCGGGACGCGAAAGCAAAGAGGCTGACTTGGAAAGCGTCGTGGCCTGTGACGCGATCGGGCGCGGCGCGCTATGGCCTGACCTTCGACTTGTCCATTTTTACGGCCTCGTCGAGAACGACGACGCCGCCTTGTTGGGCTTGCCCAGACGGATATAGGTCTGCACGTAGTCGAAATCCTCCGTCACGCGATCCGGATCGATCTAGCCGAGCGCGCCTGCACGGCGGATTTCGAGAAACGAAGGCTCTTGACCGAGCCAATCGTAGATTCTGCGAAAGGATCGCTTTTCGGCCGGTACGCTGCGGCCACCTTTTGCTGAGGCTCGCCGACGCTGTTCGACGCTCATCGCGGCGAAGCCCTGAGGCTTCTTTTTTGGTCACTTCTGCGCTCCGCCTGTATTTGCAATGCCGACGACAATCCCTCCGAGGAAAATCAATGCGACCGCAGCGGTGAGGTGTGACCGGTCCAGTTCGAAAACGCGACCGAATATCATCAGTGCTACGGCAAGCGCCAACGTGGCAGCCACGAGAAGCAAGACAGCAATTGGGACAGTTGGCTTTTTGGGCATCTTCGACAAAGCCCGAAGATCGCGTCACGTTCCGTTGCAAATCTACGCGAATGATGCGCGCCAGGTTAGAACATCGAGGGCCGCGACTTCGGTCTCGGCTTGAACGGCTGCTTTGCAGACGCGGGCTTTGCAGTCTCCCCACGCACCTCGTCGCAGACTGCCTTCAATTGCTTGCGAAGATCGCGCCCCTCCAGATCGCCCAACGTGCTGAAGCCGGCTTTACGCATGTGTCGCTCGAGTTCCACGACGTCAGAAAAGTGGCCGGTCTTGGCGAGATCGAACGCCCTCTCAATCACATTCAGTGATCTGCCTATACCGTCCCAAACTCAACTGGTCCGCGACCCCAGGATGCGCGTATCGACACGGATAACGCAATGCTGCACGAGATCGAGCGTTCGGATCGTAATTCAGAATGAGCGTCGGGCATCTTTGACGCTACGTGCGGCCACGCCTCGATATATTTGCACCCGTGCAGGAAGCGCTTTGTAAGCGTGCCATTCGTAACGTGGCATGACGTGACAGCGGTTATCGTCACTGATGCCTTGCCAAACTATGTTCCAGTCTTCGAGGTTTTGCCATGGCGCTTCATCGCGCAGCCATGAGTCTGCGATCTCAGCGAACCTAATTTTCTCATTCGAACGTTGCGAAGCTTTAACAGCCATCGAGCGCTCCCGCTAGATAGCTTCCATGTAGGACGTTAGTTTTCTCATATGTGTGAGCGCCGCATCTCGTCGATCTTGCTGCGCGCTAGCTGCGCTGTTCCTCGCCTTCTGCTGACGCACTGCTGCGGGCATCGCCCGATCGAGCGCACAGGTCAAAGCCGGCGCGGAGCGTTGCTTGCGATCTCGTCAGACCGCTCCACGCGAAATCGTGAGGCCTCTGACCTCTGCAACGGCATGCGCCTGCGCCCTTCCATTCGAGCCGCCTACGTCCCTGAGTTCGCGCTCGTCCGCAACTAGCTCGCTGGCCTTATCAATATGCCGGGTGCGGTAATCCTGACGAATGGTACGCGACCTTGCTGCTGGACAACATCGCTCTGTCCGCCAACTTCGACGGCGAGTTCTACAACCGCTCGAACACCTATGCCGGCAAAGGCGCTATCAAGGTGCGGTGGCAAAGGGCGGCATTCGCGCCGGCCTCTAGGCAGTAGCGGCGGCGTGACCGACAAGATCGGCCAACCGTACGCCGATAATTGCATTCGCGTGCTTCGACCGAACGAAGGCCATCGTTTGAGAAAGGGTCGGCACCGTCAGGATTGTATCACCAGGACGCCCGCTGGTCGTTCTGCGGTTGCCGGGTTGCAGGGCCCCCTGTCTTGCTTCGGCGGTGCAGGAACTTTTTTGGTTTTAGAGGCGTGATATCATCGGAACGTCCGTCGGACACCTCCCAAAGTTGATTGGCGGTCAGGGCCACGCCGTATCGAGCCCCGGCGTGGCCCACTTCGCAACCTTTTGCGCTTCCATCGCTTGTGCGCACGGAGCGCTGCGATGGCTTGGTTTCGAGTGTGGCTACATGAAGCTGGCCGCATGGACCCGAAGGGCATCAACGTCCAAGCAGAGACCGCTATCGCCGCTGCGGAGAAGGTCCACGGCGGACCGCTACGGCCGTTCGGTCAGCTTTCGAGACTGCGCGCGACTGTCGCAAGCACCGGCGTAGGCTTGCCTGTCAGCAGCTCGTTCTTTCTTCAGCCGTAAGTCACCCACTCCCGGCAGTCCGTCGTGCTCACGCGCGGCGAGGCAGGGGCTTTTTGCGTTTTAGAGGCGTGCTACGCTGTGGCAGCCGGTCCTCGCGTCCCCCTGCGTTGCATCGGTGAGGGCCGCGCCGTTGTTCGAACTCCGGCGCGGCCCGCTTACGTCCCTCCGCATTCGGCAAAACTCTCAGGCCGCGTCATCGGCGTGCTCGTCTGACGGAGATAGTTCACGCCTTGTTGAATGGCAGCGCATTCGCCTCGCGCAGGTCGTGAAGCGCGCGGCAGAGGCTATCGTCGACGTTATCGCGCCAGAGCACATCACGAGCCGCTAGTTTCGACTGAACGCTACGGTGCCGGGTTAAGCATTCCGCAATGCCGTAGCGGCATCATCTTCAAGCTACCGTCGGCGTGACGGTTCGACTTGGTACAGAGTGCCCGCCTAATTCCTCAGGCGGACACTCTCACAAACGAGGGTCGACGTGAACCGCGCTCGCTTCATTGTATATTATCGGCCGCTTCACATTGTCGTCTGCGCCGCGCTCAATCTCTGCATCACGATGGAAGCTGTTGCGATTGAGCCTCTTATTCTGCACAGAGGTTGCTTGCAAACCTGCTTTGCCTGAGCGCGTCAGGCGTAGTGTTTCGTCAACCATATGTCGGCACATTGGCTGCGTTGCACGTGCAGCGTATCGCACAGCAGAAGGCGCCCGCCGGACCCGAGAAAACCGGCGGGCGCTTTGCTGCCCCATTCAACGCCTATGCGTGAAACACGAACGCATTCCGTAAAATGGCTTCCGCCGCGACTGTTATTACCGCGATGTTGATCGCAAGCGCTTCCGTCGACGCTGATGATCACTCGCAAGCGGAAGCGCTTTCGAATGATCACTACCGCCTCTCGTCGAGTGTCTCGGTACTCACTTCCGGCTGCAAAGAGGAAGGTGGCCGCGTCCGTGTCGACCGACGCAACAAGCGCATCCTCTTTCTCGATGAAACCGCCGATCCTGCCGAATGCGCAATCGAGACGTGGGTCGTGCCGGCGCCTTTGGAAGTGCTCGCTAATGGTCGAATATAAGTCAGCCGTAATCAACTTAGATTAGCGAGTATCTAGCATCCGGGTCTTAGGGATAGCGGGGCGATCGCCACGCCGAGTTATGTCGCTTTGACCGAAAATCTCGTCCGCGCCGTTTCAGAAGACGAGATTATGCAGCTGATGCTCCGAAACAGCGCCGAACTTGCGCGGCTGCGGCGGGACCAAGCTAAAGCAGATTTGACGAGCGGAGATGGATGGCTCGATCACGTTCGTTCTCTTGACAAGATGCGTAAGCGGTCTGCGCAGCTGACGGAAGCGAACCGGAAATTAGCCCGACGATTGAAGCTTGAATTCCCGTTGCTCGAAATCATCGGTGCAGTTGCGCTGAAGGTTCGCTGACGACACCGCCCGACGATCCGGTGCCGGGCTCTCTTCGGCGGATAGGGTGATTGCCAAGAAGCTGCTCGTCTAGACGAGCGATGTGACAATCATCACTTCCTGCATCCGCGAACTTAAGCAAATCTCTCGCTATCGCTTCCTGAGCGACAGCAACCGGGAGACAATCATGCGTTCGATCAGCATTCCTGCACTTGCCAGCTTTATGGCGATTGCTTTTTCAGGCGTCGCATACGCCGACGCAGCATACCGATGCCCCAGCTATCAACCGTATCAGTCGGTCATGCGTGGTCCTATGGGCGCAGTGGACCGCTATATGAATGCCAACGCTGGCGGGACGTGCCGAGCTAGTTCTGGTCGGGCTGCAGACCCGCTGCCGGCGTGGGCGAAGAAAGGCGGCGCTGTACAGACCAGCCATGCTCAGTTCCAGAGACGATGCCACCAAGTTACAACTGTGCGAAACGGCGTGACGCAGTCTTCGCTACAGTGCAATCTGAACTGACCATTCCGCCCGCGCCGGGCCTGCTTTGGCAGGAAGCGCGGCCTCCCTAGACTTGGTCCCTGTCTCGCTTCGGCGGGGCAGGGGCCTTTTTGCGTTTTAGGAGTCTGGCTTGCCAGCGAGTGCGAGGCGCGCGGATCGGGCAAAGACTTCGAGTTCGACGTCGGACGGCATCAGCTCGACCAACAGCATCTTCATGTGCGCCATGTCGGAGTAAGGGACAAATTCCGTCTGCGGCGCTCGCTCGAGTGCAGCGATGGCAACTGCCAAAGCGCGCTTGATGACGTGAAGATCGCGGCCAGTGAAGTCAGTCATCTCCCAACGCTATCGCGCCGCATGGCCCCTGTCTCGGGTCCGGCGGGGTGGAGCCTTTTCTGCATTCATGTATCTATCACAATCTCTCCGGTACGCTCCGCGAGTCCCGAGGGAACAAGCCATGATCCGAACCGCTACACTGACCGCTGTCGCTTTTTTCTGTATTGGCGCGACCGGCGCGCAAGCCATCACGAATTGTACCGTCATCTCGCGAAATGGGCCCATTCTCACGGCGACGTGTCTCGGCAATTACGGCATTCCGCAAACTTCAACGGCCGACCTCAGGTACTGCCCGGAGTACATGCTTCGGAACCAGGGCGGTCAGCTCGCCTGCGCTGGGCGAGGCGGCTATGGCGGGGGCTATGGGGACGGTGACGACGACGAAGGTTATGGCGGAGGCTACGGCGCTCCGCGCGGCTACGGATATGGTCGTCCTCGCTACGGCTACTGACCGATCATTCTGATGCAGACTTGGCCCGGCCGTGCTCACGCGCGGTCGGGCTTTTTGTGCTCCTAGACGACCGGACCTTAGCAGGGCCGTCTTCCATTTAAGCTTCCAGGGATCGGGCAGGTCTTCATTGTCATCCCGCCTTGTATCGTCGGATTTGCGGTCTGCTGACCTTTCGGCGGGGCCGGTGGAGCAGTTTGCGAGGTTTTTTCGACCACCGCGCCCGGTTCGCATGACGAAGGTGACGAGGCACAGCGCAGTGCGCGAGTCTCACGATGCGACGCTGGCTGCCTATCGGAAGCGCGGCCAGGTGCAGCGCGGCAGCCGGCTAGATACCGCGAGCGCGCGGAACTAACGGGCGTCTGCGCCGGCCAGTGATGCACCGCGGTTCTTGTTAGATCGTGCAACTAGCGAGCAGGTTGAGGTTCGACCTCCTGATCGATGTTAGGCCGACTTCATGGTGACTGAATAGACCATCCATCATCTAAGACTTAGCTCCTTCGTCTCGATAACGACGAAAAGCTGCTTGGCTTGGTTTCGGGTATGGCTGCACGAGGGCGGGCGCATGGACGCGCGAGGCAAGGACGTCGAAGCCGCTACTGCGCGGGCAGCAGCTGAGACAGCGCACGGCGGTCCATTGATGCCTCACGGACCGTTGGTAAAGCTGCGAGCAACAGTCGCGAGTGCTGGTGAAGGCGTACCGGTGGGCCACTCATTCTTCCTGCGCCGCCGAAAGCTTAGCGTCATCTATCGTCGCCGTTCTCGGCGTTCAGGATCGCGAACACTATTCGGGAAATGCTACATCGCCGACGCCGATGGTCTGTCGGAGCAGATGATGTAGGCTGCATGCCGACAGGGTGGGGATGTCGTCATGGATGGATCAGCTGCCTCGGCAGTCCAAGGCCTAATCAATGGCTATTGGAACACGCAGATTTTGCACGCGCTGGCCTCCCTGTCCGTCGCCGATCATCTTTCGAAGGAAGCTGCTACTGCCGAGACGCTCGCGCAAAAGACTGGTGCGAGCCCAGACGGACTACATCGACTGTTGCGGGCCGCAAGTCTCATAGGGATGGTATCTGTCGACGCGAATGGCCAGTTTGCTTCGACGCCGATGCTGCAATTGTTGCGAGACGATGTGCCGGACTCACTTCGGCCCATGGCGCTTGTCTCTGGCTCAGCCGGTCATTGGCAACCTTGGGGCCGCTTTATCGACGCCGTAAAGACAGGAAGCGCGCAATCGGAAGCGTCGCTTGGTTGCTCCCATTTCGAACATTACGCCCGCAATCCTGAGGAAGCCACTGCATTCATCCGCTTCATGCAGGGCTTCTCTGTCATCGTCGCAGCCGAAGTTATACGTCTACTTGATACGAGCGCCGTAAACACAGTCGTCGATATTGGCGGCGCGGACGGGGCGCTTGCATGTGCCTTGGCGGCAGCAAATCCTACACTGAACGGCGTCATATTCGATCTAGAACATTCGCGAAAAAGCGCCTCTGAAACGATCTTGCGGACGGGCCTTAAGGCACGTGTCTCCTTCCAGCGAGGCGACTTTTTCGAAGCCATTCCAGCCGCCGACCTTTATCTGCTGAAGTTCATTCTGCACGACTGGGACGACGCGGCAGCGACCCGCATCCTTTCAAACTGTCGGCGGGCGATAGCTGCCAATGGCCGAGTCGCAATCATCGAAATGCAACTTGGCGAAATGACCAGCCCAGGCTTCGGCGCTCTTCTTGACCTCAATATGCTTACCGTTACTGGCGGAAGAGAGCGAACAGTGGGTGAGTACGAAAATCTGCTTGCGGCGGCTGGCCTCAAAGTGCTGTCGGTGACCCCCACAAGAACGCCCTTTACGATCATCGAAGCTTCGGCAGCTTAAGTAGGATGGCGACGCTGAGGTCGCTGCGCACGGGCTTCGCAGTCACCTACCGCTTATTCTTCGTAGGTCGATCGAACTGCGCCTGACACTTCGCGCTTAGGCTGGCGTAGTTCGTCCGCATGCACGTCGTGACCGCAGGAACGTCGGGTATCTGCGGACCACAGAACTTGAATGCGTCGCCCGTACACGCAAGCTTTTGTGCCGCTGTACCTTGAGCACTGGCGACGACAGGGAGCAGAAATATTGCCGAAGTGATCAAGAGGCGCATGTATTCGAACATCGCAGAACGTGATCACGCGTCAAGGTAGATCTGAGCAAGAAGGAAACTGCAGTTCACCGCCACCGTTTGGGTAGCATCGTCGCGACGAGCAGCACCGTCACGATGATGAGCCCGATCGCGATGGCAACTACGGCCGCGAATCAGCTGCTTATGTTCTCCGGGAGAAATGCTGGAATGAGCGCAGCATCGTTGCCGCGTTTCTCGATCAAAAGCTCTCGACCTGCATCTGTCACAGCGATCACAGCGGCGGCTCCAGGCCGCAACGCGCGCGACACAAGGCTTCGATCCATCGCATCTTCCCAAACTGTCAGACGCGGACAAGACGTGCGCCAGACATCCATGACCTCGGCGTAGGCGCGAGGCTCGCGTTGCAGCCACACCAAGAAGTCACAGATCAGTGGATCAAGGTCGGACATCATCGCGCTCCCCGACTTGCCAGTATTCAGATGAAGAATGCGCGCGCACACCGCTCGTCAAGCGAGCGGGGCGGTCTTCGTGCAGATGATGCGCGTCGGTCCGCAGAGCGATCACGTCGGCCTGTGGTTCCGGTACGGTTGGCCGGCGCCCGGCGAATGGGTTGTCCGCGACGGGCCCGCTGCGCCGCGGATGCTGGCCGGAAAGGTGCATCGGCCGCGTTGTCGGCGTGCTCGTGCCGGCGATTGTAGAGGCGGCGTGAGGCGAGGCCATAAGCTGTCGGCGCCAAGAAATCGGCTGCGCGCGATGTTGTTTCAGCATGTTGCATCGGCAAATTGATTAGCAGTCTGGTAGGCCTCGACGGCAAACCGTTCCGTGGCTTCCCCGTGTTTTGGTTGGCTTCGTCGCCTGTGCCGTAGACTTTCCATAAGTAGAAGAGGACGCGGAGTTTCCTGAGATCCGCCTTCCCGTCTCTCGTGAGATGTCTCGGTCGGGATGACGAGAAACAATTGGGGCAGCCGACGAAACAATCGGCGCTACGCAAAGCACGACGCTACCGACGATAATGAACGATCTATGCATAACGAGCCCCCTAGCCGAACTGAATTGTAGCTCCGAAGATCGAGGACCATCAATTCGTTTTTTCCGCGAAGATTGCGGACGCGCAGATAGGGTTGGCTTTAAGCTGCCAAGTCAATTCTGCGGCGCGCTCCGCACAGGAAGATTCCACCAATTTGACGGCCTCAACGACGAAGCGCAATCTGTGCAATCATCAATCGGGGATGGTGTGATGTCGATACGAGCATTGTGTTCTGTCATAGTGACGGTCTCATTCGCGCTTACAGCAGCAGCCGTCTCGGCTGCACCGGAACTCCGAAATCAGCCGAAGTTCGTGCCTCCGCATCCACCAAGCAAAAGTTTGGGTGTGGGCGGGGCGGCGGTCACGCATTCGCCGTCGTCTGACGGAGCAAAAGACCTGAAAAAAGAACGTGGCCTTGCTTCAGTACGTGGAAATGCAGCGAAGTCCGGCTCACAATACTACACGCCAGATCAGCTAGCCCTTCAGCGGCAGATAAGTGGAGCAGCCTCAAAAATTCCGCTTGGAAACCCTGCGGCCGGCGCGCCTTGCGCGCAACCCGGTGCGCCTGTTCATTGCTGAAATGGATAAACGTATAGGTCTGGCCGTCGGGCGGATCCGGCATCGGCGACGCGGACGGGCTTAACGAACAGATGGTGTTAAGCCCGCAGCGGCAAAACTAGAGATAGTTCGAGAACGCTTTCATCAGCGCTTCAACAGCCGGGTCGATGTTCCTGATTCCTACTTCAGGCGCTCCATCCGGGGCCTTGGCAATCACTGCAACAACAACCTGTGCGGCCGCTTCAATGATGGCCACACGGACGTCTTCCGGAAGCTCACTTATTTTGACGTTATGCATAATCTTCCCCCTCTGCAGCGCATCGTCATTCCAATAATTGCGAGAGTCAAATGCCCCCCCCGCTAGGCGGCGTCGCGTTTGGACACGACTTCGAGCACGATCCTGTAGAATCGGGTATCGGCGATCATGACGGCCTGACCGAACAGATGAAGCATCATCGCAATGAACGAATTAGGGAGATGATGATGCCGGATGCATCTCATGAAGACAGCTCTGTTAAAGAAGTCGCAAGCGAGCCGAAGGCAATTGATCTTGCAGGGAGGCGTTTGGTCCGCGTCACCGATGCGCGAGCGCCGCACAAGTTATTAGATATATACGCCCTGGACGCGACGCCACGCGTAGGTGACGGCATTCTCGTTCGCATGGATGAAACCGATCGGCGCGTCGCTTACCGTGTCAGCTACGTCAATCACGATCCCTTTAACACTCGTGCGCAGGTGACTGTCGGAGTAATGCCGTTTGATGCAGAAGCAGCCCCATCCTCGACGATCACAGGCATTGGCGACGCCAAAGAGCGCATGGACCAAATTGTAAAAGGCCAAGTGCAGATATTCGAAAAGGCCCAGGCTTACACAAACGTTATCATCGCGGCTGGTTACGCTGGAAGCCTAGCGCTGTGGAATTTCGCAAAACCAAACATGACACCTCGCGGAGTGGCTTGGACCGTTCTCTTAATCGGAATCTCCTTGGTAGCTTTCGTCACTTGGGAGATAACTCTGATGATCTATCGCGCAACCGCCATGGCGGCATTTGGAAAAGCCGTGCGCAAGCAACCGACAGACTTTTTTCGATTGCTCGACGAATACAACGCAGAGCAGCAACAACGGGCGGCAAAGAATTACATTCTGTGGAAAGTCACGCTCGCGCCGACAATACTCATGGGCTATGCGGGCGCTTTGCTAATCATCTATAACGCCGCAGCCAATATTGTTGGGTTGCCTCAATGGCCTTAGCAACGGGAAACCGGTTGCAATACGTCGTGACCGACACCTTTAGCGGCGACATGGGATGGACGCCCGACAAGCTGGCCATAGCGCTCAAAAAGCCGATGGCACGCCTTGGCATCATGGTAGAGCGCGCGCCAGGCCACGGGCCGGTGTAAGGCTTCCAGAGTGCGGAGAACTTGTCGCCGCAAGCTTACAAAGAATTGGCCGCGCGCGTTAAGGCGACTGTCTCCACGGTTTTGCGCGGGATGCCTCTACGCTGACGATCGTGGCATGCCGTAGCTTTTCTTCACCGCGCAAATGCTTGACCCGCGCCGAAAGCCCGGCCTTTAGCCAAGTCGCCTTGTGCCGGCGTTTTAGAAACGGTGCGAGCCTGGCGCGTGGCGTGGCCAGCATTTCGACGCATTGCCAAAAGGCTTCGCGCTCGGGTTTGGGAAGCGTCACGAAGGCCTCGCCTGCATCCTCGCCGGCCGCGTTCGCCATGATGGCGTAGGGCATACCGTTGTCCGCGATCTTCACGCCGATGATCTCGAAAGTTTCGACTGTGAAGGCTTTCGTTTTGAGCCATGCCGATGTGGGGCCAGAGGTGTATCGGCTGTCCGCCAGCTTCGACACGATGCCCTCAAGGCCGTGCTGATCCGCATGCGCGAACACGGTCGGACCGTTGCCGACAAAGTGCGTCGTGACATGCACGGGACTGCGATCATCGAACGGCACAAGGCCTGTTAGGCGCTCGCGGCGCTCACGCAGCGGTTGAGGGCGCATGTCCGTCCCGTCGATTGCCAAAAGGTCGAAGGCGTAGAAGACGAGCCTGTGCGGCTCGCTGCCGATGGCGCGACGCAAGGCGTGATAGTCGGACCGGCCGTGAGCGTCTTGCACGATCATTTCGCCGTCCAGACGTGCTGAGCGACAGCGCAAGCGGGAAGCCGCCGAGACGACCGGTGCGTATTTATCCGACCAGTCGTGCCCGTTGCGCGTGTAGGCGACGGCCTTGCCGTCGCGAATGACGACTTGCGTTCGGTATCCGTCATATTTGATTTCGTGCTGCCATTGCCCGCCGTCTGGCGCAGTCTCAACCAGCGTAGGAGCCATAGGCACGACGAAGCCCGGCGGTAGAGAATTGGACACGGTACGCGGCACAGGACTACTCCCAGCGACATTCGGCTGGTCACAGATCATCAATCGACGACTCTTCAGGCAACTGTCGTCTTTTCGAATATGACTGCGGACATCAGGCAGCACTCCTTAGCGTCGTGCGACAGTGCTTCAGATACGCTTCCTCGTGACGTACGAGCAAATGTACAACGGTGTTCCACAACCAGGTGGGGGCAGCGAGGTCGGCAGAATGGCGAGCCCGCAATTCCGATTTCCAGACACGGCGGTCGTCTGACGACATCTGGCGTCCATGCGCCTTGCCGACGACGCCTGACAAATATCGCGCTGCGTTGACCGCTTCTTTTCGCGTAAACTGCTCGATGTCGAGTTTGAGGTCTTCCGGCAGAAGCTCTCGAACGATGACGGGCCGGTCTGAGAGATGCCCGGCTGCCATCCGGTCGCCAAGGTTCGGCGACAGTGCCCGAGCGCCGGCAACGACGCGTTCCGCGAAATCATCCGGCATCGTTGTCTCCGGTGCGGCCGGCGCAGCAGATGTCACCGCCTCCTTGATGTCGATTAAAGAAAGCTTCGATTTTCGGTCGCCGGCCACACGCACGAGCGCGGCGTACCGAAGTTTCCCGAGCGAGCTGCACCCTTTGATCCAATAAGCAGCATCTACCAGTTCAACGGTCGCGGCCTTTTTTCGGCGATTGAAAGAGAGAATGAGGTTCTTGATCTCGGGCCGGTCCAGCAGCACCCCGAGATGCCATCGCTCGTCATCTGGCAGTGACCAGAATTTGTCGCCGAGGGGAATGGCTGGTTTTACGTCTTCGATGCGCTCACGGGCCAGATGATGCCACTTCCGGCCGAGGGCCTGACGTCTGATCGTTGCAATGATCTGCGGCTCCTGCACCGGATTCTCCTCATCCAGCGCGGCGAGGCCAAGCTCGTAGCCTTCGACCATGTTCTCGATCATGTTTGCTGTTGTCGTACCTGGCAGGTTCGATCCCCGGGCGGCGCTGGCGAGTGACAGTGCCAATCGAACAAGATCGTGCGCCGGGTTTCCGATCACCGTCTGATCCAGGTCGCGGATCATGACATCGATATTGCCATTCGCGTCGGCGATCGGTCCGAGGTTGCCGACGTGGCAATCTCCGCAAATCCAGACGGGAGGCCCATCTGGCAGCTCCTGCGTCATTTTTAAAAGCCAGCGGTAGTGCTCGATCGTATTGCCCCGAACGAATGCGTGCGGCGATCTCGCCATCTTCTCAGCCTGTCGCGACGTCAAAAACGACAGGTGGTCGATCGGTCTATTTGCAGACTTCAAAGCACGTCCAAATCAAGGGCAAAGGCAGCGAAAAACCTGCGATGGACGCGGACAGAAGAAATCTTTCTGTCCGCGTGAAAGTCTTAGGCTTTCGGATTAGCGACAGACGTCGCGATCTTTGTCAGCAGCGCGTCGGCCGTTTTTTCTTCTTTCAAATTCTCAGATAGCAGGGAAACGACGTCGGCCTTCCCCATGAGCTTTGCCCAAGCAATCAGAGTCCCGTATCGAGCCATCTCGTAGTGCTCGACAGCCTGACCATCTGCGCAGAGACCAGCGTCGAGCGCCGGGCTGTCGCCGAAGTCTTCCAATGTCTCCGCGCCTTCTGCAAGGATACCCTTGATGGCCTCGCATGTCTTTCCGCGTGCCGGCTTGTCGATCAGTTCGAAGACTTGCTCCAACCGTTTGATCTGACCTTCGGTCTCAGCGCGGTGGTTCGTGAACGCCGTCTTAAGTTGTGGGTCGGTTGCACCCTTCACCATTTTCGGCAGCGTCTTGTAAATCTGCTTCTCGGCATAATAGATGTCCTTCAGATGCTCATGAAAGAGATCATCCATTGTTTTCTCAGGCATTTTTGCTCCTCGGTCGTGAGATATCTTGTGGGCGAGGGCATCGTAGCTGCTAGCAAGCACCCGTTTGCTATCAAAGGATATCCTTGCGGGTCGCCATAAGATTTTACCCAAAAAATTAGAAATGCTTGACCTTATACGCGATCAACCACTTCATTAGCCGGTGATGCGAGTCGAGCGAGAGCGCGTTTGCCAGCTTCCTCGCCTGCTTTCCATCTTTTTTCGATCGACCGACGAGAGAAATCCAGCGTCTTGCCCGCGCTCTCGCGTTCTTCGGGCCTGTAGGCCGCGTAGATGACGCGGGTAGGGCGCTCCGACTGACGTACCTTCTCCAGAATTGCTTGCGATTGAAACGCGAACATCTGGCTTTGTAATCGCTCGATGGAAGCGTCGAGTGTGTCCGGCACGGGTCCTCCCGTTGAGAAGAGATCAAAGGCGAGGCAATCGAGTGACGGTCCGTCCTCGGTCATCACAGCCTCAAGCGGAAGGTTCGCGCTCACGCCCCCGTCGACGAATGTTCGGCCGTTAATCTTGACCGGTGGAAATAAAACCGGAAGCGCACAGCTTGCGAGGACGTGATCGGCCCGGATTGCTTCACGCGATGTATCGAACGTCCAAGCCTCGTCCGGTTGCAGTGCCGTCGCACCAAATATGCAGCGAGGCGAGCCTTGCGACAATGCGTCGAAGTCGACCAAGCGGTCGAGCGTCGCTCGAAGAGGCGTTAGCTCTTGGAGAGCGTTCCGGCCTGCCAGCAAGCCCGGCATGGCGACGTAGCTCGTCGAGAGGTTTGGGCGGCCGTAGAGCAGCGAAAGGATTGCAGACCCAAGCTCCTGCTGGCCTCGGGTGACGGAAAACAGGTCCTGGGCCGCCTCTTGCCAGAAGCTTCGAAGTGTTTTCTCGGAATCGCCATTGCGAGGCGCCGCAAAAAGAGCGGTGCAAATCGAGCCTACCGATGCACCGGCGACAATGGTCGGACGAAGCCCGCTGCGGATGATCTCGCACAGGGCGCCGGCATGAAACGCACCGAGAGCGTTTCCTCCTGACAAAACGATCGCCAAGTTGCGCGGTGTTTCGGATATCATTCAACGACTTTCAGAGGGCAGGCTGAAACCGAAACCACGCCAGCCCGATGACCTGGCGGGTCTGTTCCGATGAAACCGGGTGGACTTCAGTCCCGCTCGCAAACCGCGGGAGAATGGCTTCGTTCCAGCAGCGGTTGACCCCTTCGGGAAGTCCACCGGCGGCGCAGTACTGAAGCGGCTGGAGCGTTTGGTCCGGATGACCGCGCCGCGAACGTTGAAGCTGCGCGGCTCCGCGTCAAATCGGATCCTCGCGCTTTTCGTCAGTCGATTTGTCAATTTGCGCATTGATTTCAGCGCCGAGCAAAATAACGGTGATTGAAAGCCACATCCACGTCATCAGACCAATTGCAGCTCCCAGCGAGCCGTAAGTGGCGTTGTACGATCCGAAATTCGCCGCGTAGTATGAGAACGCGGTTGAGACAGCGCACCAAGCTAGCGCTGCGAAGATGCTTCCGGGTGTCAGCCACCGCCAATGACCATCTTGAGGCGTAGGCCCAAAGCGGTAGAGCAGGGCGATGGCGAGACTTAGAAAGATGAAGAGAAGCGGCCACCGACCAATCAATAGGGCGTAGTGAGCGAAATCGCTCTGAACGAAACGCTGGATCAGCGGCGTGAGAACCACAAGAAGGAAGACGGCCAAAGCCGACACGACGATAAACCCGGCTGTGAAGGCCAAGGCGACCACATTGAGGGCAATGAAACCGCGCCGTTCTTTGAGCCCGTAAGCGACATTCAGCGCGTCGAACATCGCCTTTATTCCGGCGTTGGCGCTCCAGATGGACGTGACAAGACCAAGCGCGAAGGCACCTCCTAGCGCCGCGTCGCCTTTCGCCGTGATCCGCGTGATCTGCTCTTTGATGATCTCCAACGCCCCTTCGGGAAGAAAGCCGGTCAAGGCGTCGATTTGTGCGCTAACGAATGCGCTGTCAGCGAAAAGGCTAACGATCGAGATTAGTGAAGCAATCGCCGGAAAAAGGGCGAGCAGCCCATAGAACGTTGTGCCAGCCGATACGGCCAACGTGCGGTCGTCGCCGAAAGCTTGATACGTGCCCAAAACGATCTGCTTAATGCTTGGTTTGGGCTGCGGTGGCAGCGCACCAGCATGGGCTGTAATTGAAGCATCCGATGTTACTCGCCGTGTGCTTGATAGGGGGACGAACGCCAGCAGCATAAACGCCGTCGCGAGGTGTATGAGGTTTGGACGTTCTGTCTGGTTATGCATGGTGGGCTCCGCGCGATTGAACGGCGGGCCTAGCTAGACCGTTCCTCAGAGCGGCTAAAACGTTGGGCAAGGGCTATCTGTCAGTCGTAGCGACAAGCTCCGGCGCAATCCATCGTAACACTGGAAAAATAAAGACGTAGCAAAGCGTCGTCAAAAGAACGCATACGCCGAAGCCGCTCGTATGGTCATAGACATAACTCCCGAGTAGATCGCCGAAGCGTGTGGAAATAAAATACATCGAGCTCGCTGCCATTAGCATAGTTCCCTGTAAGCCACGCGGCGCCGAACGCATTAGAAGATCGACGTACGCGGCCGTAGCAAGACCGCCCATCAGCCCAGCCGGCACGGCCATCGTCATTGCAAGCGATACCGAACCGACAAAAATCAGCGGCACAAACTGGGGTATTGCAACGGCTGTCGCCAGCCACAGGAGGCGACGAAGCGGAATACGCTGGCACAGAACGCCGTAAAGAAAATACGTTGGGACAAAAGAAGCGGCGAATATGGCGTTCCATGAGCCCCATTGCCACGCAGAAGCACCTAGCGCGTCTTGCAGGTGATATTGCAAGGGTGTGATAGAGCCCGGCGAGAAGTTCCAGAGGAGCCAAATTAGAAGTGCTGGGTAAACTGGGCGGTGATGCACGAGCGTGAGGATATCCTGGCGGAAACGCGGGACGATACTGTGTTCGCGCCGCACGTTGTCGTAGACATCGTTGGCCCTCCACAGCGCGAAGCCAGCAACGATCAGAGACAAGGCTGCGCCAGTGGAAAGCAGCACTCGCACGGCTGTCTCTGAAGTGGTGCCAGACAAATATTCGCTGAGGAGACCGCTGCCGAAAAAAAGCAGCGTTGACGGGAGCGCCGTGAAGACATTCCAAGCAGCACTAATTCGACCTGTCATTGCGTGTTGCCGCCCGATCGCTGCTGCAAGACCAATTTGCGCGCTTGCAATAAACAAGGACAGCGTCGTCAGAGTCAGAGACGCCAAAAGAAGTGTTCGGACGGAGACTGGCACGACCGTGAATGCTGCAAATATCGCAGCGCTCGCAAGACTGAATGTGAGCACATAGCCTCGATCGCCCAATCGGAACGGACTCCAATTATCTCGCGCAAGGCCAAAAAGTAAGGAAGCGTACAGCGGAATACCGGCAATCAGCCGATAGGTGGATAATTCATGCGCCTGCAGCCCCAAAGAGTTTTTGAGAACGAGGCTGAAAGGAACGTCCAACAAGGCGCCGTTTGGATCGCTCAGACTCGTGAGCGTCATGAGGCAGCCGAGATAAGCGTAAATACGCCAGCGCGAGGAGGGGAGAAGCGTCTCGTCAGCCTGTCGGATCGTTGATACCTCGTTCCGCGTCAATCGCCGAACAAGCCGAGGCGATGTAAGGTAGCGTGGTCGCCGCCGATCAGCTTCGCGCCAATATCGTTGCGGTAACGCAAATTTGGAATGACAACGCGATCGGTGAGGCGATACGCATTCCGCGTCGCTTCTTCGATCGTAGGGCCGGTTCCCGTGACTACCATTGTCCAACCATGATAGCCTGCGGTTACCCACTGGCCACCTTCCAGGCCCATCTCACCGAAATGGATGTTCGCGTGGTCCGCCGCCGAGAGTTCGCCTTCAAACAAGATAGGCAAGCCAACAGGTTCCGGAACGAACGTTCGAATATAAGGAAACGGACGCGTGGTCAGTACAATCCCTACGGCGTATCCCGTTCTTGTACGAAGGTCGGCCGTTGATCGTCCAATCATGCGACGAAACAAAACGGACCATGATGTTTCCTGAAGCGGTTCTAGGATCGAGTATCCGGGGTAGCCGAACCTGCATGTGAATTCGAGCGGCCAGATACCGGCCTCGTTAACGATCGTGTTCAAGTTGATGTACCCGCAGTATCCGTGTTGCGTGAGCAAGGACTGCATGCGTTGGAGGGTTCTGCGGAAGAATAGGCCAGTGTTCTGGTAGGTGACGACAGTGCCCATTTCGCCGGTCAGTTCGCCAAGATCGCCCGGAAAGAATTTCTTGTGCTCCCAGTCAAGGCATGCGGGCTCAAGAAAACGCTTACCGTCAAAATACGCTCCGACGCCCATCTCGATGCCGTCAATGTACGACATCAGCACAAAGCTCATTCGTTCGCATTCCGACTGCCGGAACTTTGCAGTCAGCACCGCCAAGACATCTTGGCTGTCTTTCAGACGTCCGACATAGTTGTCAGCTGCGCCATATCCGTCGCCGTTGAATTTCAGAACGTAGCGTGCCGGGTGACTCTCAATGAACGCCCGGGCGTCGGCTAGATTGTTGAACTCCCAGATCGACGCGATCTGCAAGCCCAAGCTTTCGAGAATGCGCTGCGCGTAGGCGCGATCGTTCTCGAGGCGGTCGCCGAACGAACTGCCTCCGATGACTTGATATCCTTCCGCGCGTAAAGCGTCCTGGATCGCCCCTCGCTCGGAAGCAACATTCTCGAACAGGATGATACCGTCATCGCTGGCTTCTCTGATCCATGGTAGCTCTGACCGCCAGTCATCCGTCCGCTGCACCACCCCCGCGAGCGTGCCGTGACATTGCGGCTCGGAGATAAAGACCCGAACTTCGTGGCCTTCTGCGATCAGTCTCGTATATAGCGAACCGAGATCGCAATAGTCGCCGATCCCAAGGAACCGCATCACGCTTTCCGGCCGCGGGACGCTCGCGCTTGCACCATTCTTGATCACTCCCTCATTTGTCTTGCAACATGTTCGTGATTAAAACGCGAGTCGGACCAAGCACCATCCACGGGACAGGCGTCTTTGCGTGCGAACCGGCCGAACCCGGGCAGGTGATCTGGCGCTTCTTGCCGCCTTTGGATCAGGTAATCTCCGACGCGGATTTCGAAGCGCTTCCTGTTGCCGCGCGCGAACATCTGGAGACGTACTCGTATCGTTCTACGGACCTCGGTGGCCAACGCGTCCTTTCAGGCGATCATGCGAAATTCCTTAATCACGCTGACGATCCGAATACCGAGGAGCAGTCGTTCGTGTCGGTAGCTCGGAGGATAATACGTCCGGGCGATGAGATCACCTGTGACTACGGCGCGTTCTGCGCGGATTGGGACCCAGCTGAAGTTATGCCGTGGGCAGTAAGAAGCGAAGAACGAGGGGCGATCTTTAGGGACGAGGTGGCGATGCCTCATTACAATTTGTATACCCGCATCCGCGGTGCGGCGAACGGAGTGGGCGTGTTCGCCATTCGAGACATTCCCGCGGGCACGGTTTTATTTGCCGGAGACACCGGGCCCACCGTCCGTGTGCCGATTAGCGACGTGATGCAGATCGAGGATCTGGAAATTCGTCGGATGTATCTGGATTTTTGTCCAGTCGTGTCCGGCGCCCTAGTGTGCCCAGCCGACTTCAATCAGCTGACAATGGGCTGGTATTTAAATCACTCCGACGAGCCGAATATTGCCGCGGATGTTGGCGTCCAGTTTTATGCTCGCGTTGATATTCCTGCCGGGTCAGAATTGACCTCTGATTACACGACCTACAGTGAGCATGCGGTCGACTACATCAGGAATAATTGGAGCCTGCCAGTCGCGTCGGGGAACGACGCCGGCAGGCGTCTTAACGATGAGACCCCTCCGTGCCCCTGATCAGTCCAGGAGTAAGCAACACGGCCTTTCCGGCAATACTGGAAGCCAGGCGCTGGTTAGAGTCCTACGACGGACGCCTTGGACCTGCTCTCGACTTGTCGCAAGCTGCGCCGCCTTACGCGCCTCCAGACGAGCTTCTCGCGCAACTTGGAGAAGCCGCGGGTGGCGTCGCCACCGCACGTTATGGGCCGGTTCCGGGCGAACTAGCATTACGCAGCACATACGCTGAACATGTATCGGCCCTCTATGGCGCCGCCATTTCTCCTGGAAGTGTATCGATAACATCGGGCGCCAACCAAGCTTTTCTGATTGCTACTTTATTGGTTGCACAAAAGGGTGAAGCCGTCGTCCTGCCTGTGCCATGGTACTTCAATCACAAAATGACATTAGACCTGCTTGGCATCGAATGTCGCCAGCTCCCGTGCGGAAGCGACTTCTTGCCCGACGTGGCGCAACTTCGCGATCTCATCGACTCTAAAGTGCGGGCCGTAGTTCTGGTTACGCCGAATAATCCTACCGGCGCAATCTATCCCCCAGCCTTGATCGATCGGATTGCTGCGCTCTGTCGCGACCGCAACGTGTGGCTCATTATAGATGAAACGTACCGAGACTTCCTACCGAATAACAAGTTGCGACCACATGAATTGTTTTCTACTGACATCCGCGACGGGCTAATCGGGATTTACAGCTTTTCGAAATCGCTTGCCATTCCGGGACACCGGATTGGAGCTTTGATACATCCAGAGAACGTTGCTGACAGTACGATCAAGATTCAGGATTGTATCCAAATCTGCCCCCCTCGCGCGGCGCAGATCGCAACCACTTGGGCCTTAAAAAACCTGGCGGAATGGCGTGACGAACGACGTACCTTCATGTTGAATCAAGCAATCGCCTTCCAACGCGCACTAGAGCCGGTGCGGGGGTGGACGATCACCTCTCTCGGCGCCTACTTCGCATACTTACGCCACCCATACGAAGAAATGTCAGCCGACATAGTCGCGGAACAATTAGCACGTCAGAATGGCATCCTTCTGTTGCCAGGTACCCATTTCGGACAAGGCCAGGACAGATATTTGCGGGCGTCCGTTGCAGGCCTAACGTCGGATGCATATTCGGAGTTACCAATTCGGCTCAGGATGTAAGAGCTTATCGGCAAGTCTGAGCCTGATGAGCGGCAGCCGTCGCAGGTACGCGTCGCATTGAGCCGCCGCATGTGTCGTTCAGTAATTCGCCTTGGGGCTAAAAGCCGCGCCAATGTCAGGCGATGCTGGCCTCGAGTTTTCTAGTGTAATTAAAAACGGAACGCCCCGGAATCGCGTCGAGCAAGTCTCTTGTATACTGAGCTGCGGGCTTGTGGAAGATGTCGGAGGTAAGTCCCTGTTCGACTACTTTCCCTTGTCGCAACACTATGATGCGGTCGGCAATGGCTGCCGCGACGCGGAGGTCGTGTGTGACGAACAACATTGCCAAATGCATCTCATCGCGCAGTTCGGCAAGAAGCTTCAGGACTTCAGCTTGCACGGACACATCGAGCGCCGACACCGCTTCGTCGGCAAGCAGGACGCGCGGCTCGAGTGCAAGAGATCGTGCAATGCAAATGCGTTGTCGTTGACCACCAGAAAACTCGTGCGGATATCGTTCCGTTGCTCGTTCTCCGATACCGACGCGGTGGAGAAGACGCCGCGCGAGCTTCCGCGCATCCTCGCGCGATACGCCGTAGGCGATAGGACCACGCGCCACCGCCTCGCCGACAGTCTGACGTGGGTTGAGGCTTGCGAACGGGTCTTGGAAGACAATTTGCAGCCGGCGGCGCGCGAACCGAAGGGTTTCGCCGCGCATTTGGCAAAAATTTCGCCCCTCTAATTCGATCACTCCTTTATCCGGTTCTGTCAGACGCATAATCAGGCGTCCCAGCGTCGATTTGCCTGATCCGGACTCGCCGACGATTGCGATCGTTTCGCCTTCGAATAGGTCGAGAGAAACGTCGTCGACGGCAACTGTGCGCCTTGGTGCCCTGAACAGACCCTGACGTGTCGTGAAGGTTTTGCGAAGATGTCTGGCGGACAGCACCGGGGCGCCCGTCCGGTTTTGGTGGCGGATGGATGTCGGGCCTTTCGGGACGGCATCGATCAGATTGCGTGTATAGGCGTCACGCGGTCGCAAGAGGACATCTTCTGCGACGCCCTGCTCGATAACGCGGCCATGCCGCATGACCACCACTTTGTCCGCTATCGCTGCGACCACACCGAAGTCGTGGGTGATGAAGAGGACACCCATGCCATGGGATCGTCTGAGATCATCGATCAAGGTGAGGATTTGCGCCTGCGTCGTGACATCCAGTGCTGTCGTCGGCTCGTCGGCGATCAGTAACCCCGGGCGATTTGCCATTGCCATCGCGATCATCACGCGCTGCCGTTGGCCACCGGAAAGCTCGAAAGGAAAGCTGCGCACGAGAAGAGGAGGGTCCGGCAGGCCAACCTCCTCGAACAGGCGCAAAACCCGCGCCGCGACATCTGCGCGACCCGCCGCGGTGTCGTGCACAGTGATCGCTTCCGCGACCTGCTCGCCCACGCGCTTGAGCGGATTAAGTGAACTCAATGGCTCCTGGAAAACCATGCTGATCGCGCCGCCACGCAACCGACGTATCCCTTGCGGACTCAGCGCCAGAAGATTGTCCCCATCGAGCGCAATCGTGCCACCGGTAACCGAGACGTCACGCGGCAAAAGCGATAGGATCGCATGCGCGATCATCGATTTTCCGGAGCCGGACTCGCCGACGAGACAGACGATTTCGCCTCTTCCAATTGCGAACGAAACCTGCTCCGCGGCGAACTGTCGATCTGCGCCGGGCGGCAATGCGACCGAGAGATCGTTGATTTGCAACAACGGCGCGGAACCGCTCACGTACGACGTCGCGCGAGGCGCGGGTTCAGAACGTCAACCAGGCCTTCTCCAAGGAGGTTGATCGCGAGAACGGTCACAAGGATGGCAAGCCCGGGAAACACGCACATCCACCATGCCTGCCGGATCACCGTTCGTGAGGAACCGACCATAAAGCCCCACGACATCAGGTTCGGATCGCCGAGCCCGAGGAAGCTCAACACGCTCTCGATCAAGATGGCGGTGGCGACCGTCAGGGAGGCGGTGACGAGGATCGGTGAAATCGCATTCGGCAAGATATGCGAAAAGATGATGCGTCGCGTCGGTTCGCCTTGGCAGATCGCTGCCTCGACAAATTCGCGGTGCCGTAACCGCAAGAATTCCGCCCGGGTGAGACGTGCAAGCGGGGGCCAACTCACGGCGCCAATTGCAAGGATGATCGTCGCCAGCGACGGGCTGAACGTAGCCACCAGCAGGATGGCAAAGATCACAGCCGGCATCGTCTGGAACAACTCGGTCATCCGCATCAGCAGGGTGTCGACGATGCCGCCGGCGTAACCGGCGATCGAACCCACCAGCACGCCGATGAGGAGCGCCGCCAGTGCAGACGCCGCGCCGATCAGCAACGAGACCCGCGCGCCATGCGCGATGCCGGAGGCGATGTCCCGGCCAAGCGTATCGCTGCCAAGGAGCATGTCTTCACTGAAGGGCGGCACGAACGGCGCGGCGACCATCTCCCAGGGAGAGAGTGGGAAAAAGATGGGCGCGGTCAGCGCGACAATGAGAACGAGAAGCAGAAGAACGAGACCCACGAGTCCGCTGGGATGACGCGCGAAGGCCCGCAAGGCGCTCACGTCACGCCGCCTCGGCCGACATGCGCGGATCAATGATCCGATAGAGAAGATCGGTGATCAGATTGAACGCGATGACGATGACGGAAAGGATGAGAAAGATGCCGAGAAGCACGGGATAATCGCGCTGCAGAACCGCGTCATAGGTCAATCGGCCAAGACCCGGCCAGGCAAAGACGGTTTCGACGACGACAGCCCCACCGATCAGCGCGCCGGCCTGCATGCCCGCGACTGTGACGATCGGCACGAGCGCGTTGCGCAGCATGTGTCCGAAGACGATGCGCATGCCGGACAGACCTTTCGCGCGCGCCGTCTTGATGAAATCCTGATGCGCAACGTCGATGATCGAGGCGCGCATCAGGCGCGCATAGATCGCAAGGTAAACCGCCGCAAGCGACGACGCCGGCAAGATCAGATGTTTCAGGACATCGAGGACGTGGGCGAACGGCGACAACCGCGCATTGATCGTCTCGTACCCGAATGCGGGCAGCCAACCGAGCGTGACGGAAAACAGGAGGACGAGGATAAGCCCAAGCCAGAAGACCGGCGTTGCATAGAGAACGAGGGACAGAACAGTGAAGAGCGAGTCGGCCGCACTGCCTGCGACAAGTCCGGCAGAAGCTCCAAGCATCGCGCCAAGAAGCACAGCCAGCGTGAAGGCAGTGATCGTGAGCAGGAGCGTCGCGGGGAGACGCTCCCCGATCAGCATCAGCACCGGTCGGCGTTGCCGGTAGGAATAGCCGAAGTCGAAGGTGACGATGCGCTTCAGATAGCTTGCAAGCTGAATGTAGTACGGCTGGTCGAGACCATATTCGCGACGAAGGTCGGCAAGAATTTTCGGATCGGACGCGCCGGACTGGCCGGCCATGACCTGCGCCGGATCGCCGGGCGCGGCGCGGACAAGCACGAAGTTGAATGTTGCGATGACAAGAACGACGGCGACGAGGCGCATGACCCACAGGGCTGCCGCGATGCCGAGCGAGGCGGCGCCGCGGACCTTCGTCAAGATTTATAGACCTCGGCAAAGGTCTCGTGCACGCCGATGCCTGACGTGATCAGGTTATGGATCGACTTGTCATAGAAGTTTGGGGAATCCTGCTCGATAAGCCAAGCGACGGGAACATCCTCGACGAGGATCTTTTGCGCTTGCGAGTACAGCGCCTGTCGTTTGGCGTCGTCTGTCGCAATGGCTGCTTCGTCGAAAAGCTTGTCGACTTCAGGGTTCGAATAACCTTCCGTGTTCGAGAAGAGGAGGCCCTTCTTGATGTTCGACGAAACATAGGTGCGTGTCACGCCAAGCGCCGGATCACCGAACTGATACAGGAGGTTCAGCGTCATCTCGTAATCCCAGTTGCCGACCGACGCTGCCCAACCTGCCATATCGGTGCCGCCGAGCGTGACTTCGACGCCCACGCGGGCCAGCGATTGTCTTACGAATTCCGCACTGCGCTGCCAGACCTCGCCATACGGCGGCACGAGAAGCTTGATCATCGCCCGCGTTCCGCCTGCACCAGCCTTCAGCCCCATATCGTCGAGAAGCGCCTTCGCCTTGTCTAGCGAGTAGTCGTACTTCTTCACGTCGGGCTCGTAGAAGCGTGTCTTCGACGAGACCGGCCCGGTCGCGACCTTGCCCAGCCCGAAGAACACGCGGTCGCGCATGGCATTGCGATCGATCGCGTACATCATGGCCTGACGAAACCGCTTGTCGTTCATCGGTGCGACACGGTTGTTCATGTCGAGCCAGAAATGCGGCGCGAAATATTCGTAGCCGCTCGTCGTGAACTGCAGGTTCGGCATCTTCTTGAAGCGCGCCACATCGAACAGCTCGATGTCGGTCCATTGCGTCAACTGCACAGTGCCGTTCTCAAGCGCAAGACCGCGCGAGGCGCCATCCGGAATGATGCGATAGATGATCTCGTCGAGATACGGACGATCCTTGCGGTAATAGCCCTCGTGACGAACGAGATGCACGTAGGAGCCGCGCACCCATTCCTTCAGCTTGAAGGGGCCGGTGCCGATCGCCTTGTCGTTCGCAGGATTCTTTCGATAGTCGGTGTTTTCGTAAATGTGCTTGGGCACGATCGGCGCCGACGTGCAATCGAACGACCCAAGGAAGGGCGAGAACGGCTGTTTCAGCTTGAAGACGACCGTCAGCGGATCGGGCGCCTCGGCTTTTTCCAGCCGCGCAAACGTGTTGCGAGCGCGCGGATGAGTCTCCATTAGCACTTTTGTGCAGGTGAACACGACATCTTCGGATGTCATCGGCGCGCCGTCGTGGAAGGTGATGTTCGGAAAAAGGTGGAATGTATATGTCAGCCCGTCCGGCGAAACCTCCCAGGATTGCGCAAGGCCCGGCATCGGCTTGAGGTCGGAACCGTACTTCAGGAGACTTTCGTACAGCTTCCCGCCAAGCGTAAGTGTTGGCTGCTGCTGGTTGATCGCTGTGACGAGCACCGGCGGTTCCGGCTGGATGATCG
The DNA here is from genome assembly GCA_965246795.1 of Beijerinckiaceae bacterium. GTDB lineage: Bacteria > Pseudomonadota > Alphaproteobacteria > Rhizobiales > Beijerinckiaceae > JAJXWB01. Next base: position 441,054 of record CBDFFN010000008.1, read on the forward strand.
TATTGAGCGTACCACCGCGCGTTTGCCCCGCGGCGCGTTGAATTCCGAGCGGAAAGCCCGTCGCAAGTGCAGCTGCAAGAGTGCCTTGCGCGAATTCACGCCTGTTCATCGATCGACCTCATCTGCTCTCGTGCTTTTGCAACGACCGTACCATCGACGAAATTTGATTGCGCATGCGCGCTCCGCACCCAAACCGCAGTATCATGAAATGCCGCGCCGTCATTTGGGGCCGCCGGCCGGTCGCCAATTAAGACATTGATGCCGCGCCCGCCGATAAAATCCGCATGCGGCCAGATGCTCTCAACGACGACGACACCACGTTGCTGGCCATCCGAAATGCGGGCATGCAGGTGCACTGCGCCCCGCGAGTTGCCGATTAAGATTGGATCTCCGGCCCGGACACCGAGACTCGTCGCATCTGCGGAATGAAGGACCGCGGACGGTCTATCCTCGCGTTGGCGCGACACCGCATTGTTGGAGAAGCTCGTATTAAGGAACTGACGAGCGGGCGGGGCGACGAGACGAAAAGGGTGCTCGCCGTTGGACTGTTCCGTTGCGGATGCCCAGTGATCGGGGAGGGTGGGCATATCGGACGCGTTAGGTCCCAGCGCCGCCCAGTCCGGCGCAAAGCGAAACAGCCCGCCTGGATGCGCGAAGCCATTGAGGAAGTGACTTTCAGCAAACGACGGTTGCGCATCGATCCAACGCTCGCGCTCTAGGCGCTCAAGGCCTTCCCAGCCCGACCTCCGCAGCGTTTCGTCCGCCAATGAGCGTGCATCCATGGTGAAGCCCGGATGGTCGACGCCCAGCCGCGTCGCGAGCGCCGACAGGAGATCGTGGTTTGAGCGGCACGCTCCAGGTGGCGGCATGGAGGCGGGGCCGAACTGAATGTGACTGTGGCCGCCGGCGCCGTAGATGTCGTCGTGTTCCAGGAAGGTGGTTGCGGGCAACACGATGTCGGCAAGCTGTGCCGTGTCGGTCATGAAAAGTTCGTGCACGACGACGAAGAGATCGTCGCGCATCAGGCCCGTTCGCACGAGATCGCTGTTCGGCGCCGACGCCGCGGGATTGGCGGATTGAATCAGCATGGCCGCGACAGGCGGCCCGCCCTTCAGCGCTTCAATCTCGCCGGTCAGGACCGCGCCGATGCGACTCATGTCGAGTTCGCGGGGACCATGCTGCTTGGCATCGAGGCCTTCGGTGAGCGTTTTGTCCCAATTGAAGATGGCGGCATGCATCCAGAAGGCGCCGCCGCCCTCGTGTTGCCAGGTACCGTTGACGGTCGGCAGGCAGGTCACCGCGTGCAGCGCCACCGCACCGTTGCGCGAGCGCGTGAAGCCGAAGCCGCAGCGGATGTAGCTTCGTTTCGTACCGCCGTAGAGCGCCGCAAAGGCCTCGATCTCGCCTACGCTCAGACCGGTGATCTCCGCCGCCCATTCCGGCGTCCGCGTCCGCACATGCGCCTCGAGGTTTGCTGTGTCTTCGGCATGACGCGCGAGGTAGGCGCGATCGGCGAAGCCGTCGCGAAACAAAATGTGCAGCACGGCGCATGCAAGCGCGCCGTCCGTCCCGGGGCGCAGCGCCAAATGCATGTCGGCGATTGCGGCCGTGCCGGTGCGATAGGGATCGATCACGATGAGTTTCGCATCGCGTTCTTTGCGCGCACGCGTTACGTGCGCCATCACGTTGACCTGCGTACCCACTGGGTTGCCGCCCCACACGATGATCAGGTCGGATGCGGCCATCTCGCGCGGATCAGGGCCCGCGATGCGTCCAACGCCGGCCATCCAGCCCGCTGTCGCGATCGACGTGCAAATCGTTCGCTTGCGTTGCGAATAGCCCATGACGTTCGTCAGACGGTGAATGCCATCTCGTTGCACAAGCCCCATAGTGCCGCCAGAATTGTAAGGCCAAACAGCTTCGGCACCGTAGCGTTCGCTTGCATCACAGAAGGCCTTGGCGATGCGGTCCAGCGCGTCGTCCCACGTGATTTGCTTCCACTGGCCGGCGCCTTTCGCTCCTACGCGAAGGAGCGGGTGCAAGAGACGATCAGCATGATGAACGCGCTCGCTGTAGCGGCTGACCTTCGCGCAGATCACGCCCCGCGTGTAGGAGTTCTGGGCGCCGTGGACGCTTCGTACACGCCCGTCGACAATCTCGACGTCGAGCGCGCAGGCCGAAGGGCAATCGTGAGGACAGACGGTCGAGACTGTGGTCATGCTTGGTCCGAAGCGCACCGGCACGAAACATGCAAAACTCGTGCTCTATTAGAGACGAGGCTGAAATGAGTGCTGAAGGACGCAATCTGCTGTCCGGAGAGGAGCTTCGTCTATTGTCGGAGCCATCCGATGCACGCGGACTGACGCAATTGGCGTTTCACCTTGTGCTTCTGGGGGCCAGCGTTGCCCTCGTGGCGCAGTCGGGACCGCTGACACTACTGCCCGCCATGCTCGTGTTGGGTATCGCCCAAGCGGCGCTTTTCGCGCCAATCCATGAAACGATGCACATGACGGCTTTTGCCTCTCCTTGGCTAAACCGTACGGTGGGATGGCTCAGCGCCTGCCCTTCGCTGCTGAACTGGCAGTTCTACCTATATTTTCACCTTGCCCACCATCGGCACACGCAAGACCCGGAGCGCGATCCGGAACTGACGGCATTGCCGACACCGACAAATCTGAACGCGTACATTTGGCGCGTTCTGGCGATCCCCTACTGGCATTCCCGTCTAGTCGTTTTGTTCGACGGCCTGCGCGGCGACCTGTTGGCCTATCCATTCATCACGCCGCGAACCGCGCCACGCGTGATTCTCTCGCTGCGGTTGATGGCTGGCTTTATGGCAGCTTGCGTCGCGCTATCGGTCGTTTTCATCGGATGGTGGGCGCCACTTGTTTTCTGGATCGGACCCCAGATGCTGGGACAGCCGTTCTTGCGGCTTTATCTCTTGACGGAACATACGCTTTGCACGTTGGACAATAACGGGCTGACGAACACGCGCACAACAGTGACAAACTGGATCATGCGGGTGCTCATGTGGAACATGCCGTTCCACACCGAGCATCATCTATATCCTGCTGTCCCGTTTTATAAGCTAGCAATCGTGCATGCTGCGATCCGTGACCGGCTCGGCGTTCTGCAGGACGGGTATGCGCGCTGGCATGTCGAGTATGTGCGCAGCTTTAAGCTGTGATGGGTTGGCCGACAAAGTCGGGTAAGTACGAACTCGGCGATGTAATCCTACAATCTGGTGCGGTGCTTGGGGACGCCACTCTTAGCTGGAAGACGTATGGGACGCTGTCGCCGGATCGCGACAACGTCGTTCTCTATCCGACCAGTTATTCAGCGCAGCATGCCGATCTCGAATGGCTGATCGGACCAGAGACCATTCTTGATCCGACGCGTTGGTTTGTCGTCATCCCCAACATGTTCGGCAACGGTCTATCCTCAAGCCCCTCAAACAATCCCTCATGGCCAGGTCTCGTCACCGTCAGAGACAATGTGGACGCGCAACGTCGTCTTGTCACCGAACATTGGGGAATCGAACGCCTGCATGCAGTGTACGGCTGGTCGATGGGCGCGCAGCAGGCCTATCACTGGGCTGCACTTTATCCAGAGCAGGTCGAACGGATCGTCGTTGTGTGCGGCAGTGCGCGCACGGCCGTCCACAACCAGGTCTTTCTCCGTGGCCTCATGGCTTTGTTGGAAGCTGCGCCGCAGTATCAGGGCAACGGGTGCTTCTCCGCCGAACCGGCGGCGGCCATGCGCGCGTTCGGACGTATCTATGCGGGCTGGGCACTAAGCCAAGATTTCTACCGCGCCGACCTGCACCATACGGCGTTGGGCGCGCCCGATCTTGAAACTTTCCTGCGCACCGACTGGGAAGACCGATTTGCGCGGCGCGCGGCTGCGGATCTTTATGCGCAGCTACAGACCTGGGATGCTGCTGACATAAGCAACAATGAACTATACAGAGGTGATCTTGCCGCAGCGCTTTCAGCGATTAAAGCGAGGGTCTTGCTGATGCCGAGCAGAACAGACCTGTACTTCCGCGTCGCCGATAACGAGATCGAGTTGCCTCGGCTTCATGCGGCGGAATTGCTGCCCATCCCTAGTATTTGGGGACATCGTGCGGGCAATCCCTCGTCAAACCGCGAGGACGCCTTATTCCTCAAAGATGCGGTTCAACGCTGGCTGAAGTGAATTAGGCACCGCTTGTTCGCCTCAATCTGCAACATCATGTTCTGGCCCGAAGCTGACGTTCCGAATGTCGCTACGTGGCCCTAAGAAGACTATGGGAACGTCTGCTTATCGGTCACCGCTCGTGCCGGTTCGAAAACAAGCTTCAAGGCGCCGGTTCCAGAGCGGGCTCAAGCCCACGACATCACTGTCACGCCAGGTCAGAACAACAAGCCTACGATCAGCGCGCCAAACAAGGTGCTCGCGACGGGACAAAACTCGATTGCGGCGTCCGCACTCTTCCCGGTCGCCGACGCCGACGGCGATCCGATGACGGCATATTATTTCCAGGACACCGGAGCCGGCGGTGAGCATTTCGTGTTTAACGGCGTCGACCAGGCGTCGAACACGCAGATCAGCATCACAGCGGCGCAGCTTTCGTCCTTGACTTACATGTCGGGTTCCGCGGCGGACACCCTGTATGTTGCCGCGACGGACGGGTACACCCCAAGCGGTTGGTCAAATCCGTTCACCGTCAGCCCGCATGCATGAATTGAACGGGAGGATTGATCTGAGCGCGTTTTGCGTGAAGTGATGAGCGTCGACGAGCCTTCGCTTCGCGGGATTGAGCGTGCCGACCCGTCCGAGATCTCGAAGGACCTGCGATTGTTCGTGGGCCCGAACTTCGATGCCTTTGCTCACGTTCTCGCAAACGCCAAAAAATCTTGGTGGGGCGCGATCTGCTGGTCAGGCTTCTTCTTCCCCGTGCCATGGTTCCTGTATCGCAAGATGTACGGAATCGCCGCGTTCATCACGCGGAGAAGCTTAGGCGCATTCGGCGCGAAAGGAGCCAATTCACGTCGTCTCATTCAGCGTAATATTTGCTTATACCGCCTTTCGACGCGACGCCCTCGCGTTGCCTATTGAGTTCACGCAAAAACGAAGCGCCGCCGCCTCGGCGCACAGCTTCAGCGGTCTGGCTGGTCACACTGCTTACAGCACGTGCTGCTGCGGGACCGCCAGCCTTCCTGGCGACGTCCTTATCCAACGCTCTAAGACTCGGCATCGCCTGACCCGGTGAGTTCACTGGCTGTCCGACGCGTTCGAGGCGAATGCTGGCGACTTCTGATCCACTTAGCGCCAACGCGATAAACGCTTTGACGACCATCGAATTGTAAAGAGCCGCTTTTGTCCGATGCAGAGGTGACGACCATCGGGTGCTGACGTTTTCTCTCCAATACTCGTGCGTTGTCATCTGTAGTAGCGCCAAATGTGCGTCCTGGTCGACCGGCTGACTCTTCTCCGAACGAGTTGCTAGGGACCAGCCAAGAGACATCGGAACGCTGGAGACGGCAAGATACTCGCTCTCGGAAAGCTCACCGCGTCGTTCCCTTAAAAAATTCAGGAGTGCCGATGTGGCATCCGGCGATCCCTTCGTCCCGAGAACGGCGACGATATTGCTCCACGAATGATCCTTTGTCCTATCTTTCAGAATGGAGACAAGTTCATCGACGAGTCGATCGGAAAACGACTTTGCAAGATTGTAAGGAACACCTTCGGGCCATGCGGTCTCGACGAACGCTGAAAATGACATATTTTGTGGCTTCGCTGGCTTGGGTTCCGTACGCTCGGCGTCTCGCTTTTGCGCTACGACGGGCGATCGTTGAAGGACACGCCTGAAAAACGAAGTGCACTCCTCAGGACGTATGTCCGTGTTCCCGGCGACCGCCTCACGGTTCATCAAGGCGCCTGGATCATCGCGATGCTGAAGGCCGGTCGTATGGCCCAATTCATGCGCCCATATGATCGGCTCAAGTTTTTTAGAGAAGCGACGAACCGTCATCAGTTGACCGCCGATATCTGAGCAGCCCGCTATGGCCAAGTCATACCGGCCACTGCAATAATTTATTTCTCCAACCACGCGAATGTCTTGTGGCACACTTCTCAATCGTTCGTAGTCTTCGACGGAATTGATTGCGAACGGGCCTTGCTGGTCATTGAAAACGGCGACTGGACCGTCCCGCAAGGCCCGGATTTCGCAGTTTCTGGATGCGAACATAGTGGTGATCGATTTGAGAATCGCGTCCGCATCAGCCCCTGACACTTTCTGCTTAAGTTCACCATGCTGTGCGATGCTCAGGCGGACATCGTCCGCGCGTGCATTTACAGAAAGCATTCCGAGAGCGATGACCGCACAAGCGCAGATGGTATTCACGGCTTGGTTTGCCCAAGCCAGATTTCCACCGTCGGAATCCTTGGGACGCTTTGACATGACCCTATCTTTCTCGGGATAAAAGCGCCCAAGTTGCATTTCGAAAAGGCAGCAGTCATGCGCTCGGCTATAGGCATGTCCTTAGACCGACATACGCGGATCTCATTAGCTTGTGGAACCGCCTTGACCAGTTCGGCTCCGGGAACGTCGACACCTCCCTGCTTCAGCAGCTGACGAATGTTGTCCGCGGCAGACAATTGGGACGGCGAGCCATATTGAAGATAGGCAACGATCGCCTTTTTGGTCGCAGACGGCTCCGGTATTTTCGCTAGCTGCTCCGAACAGAGATCAGACCGGTCAGGCGCACCGCGCGTCCTTGGGGTAAGGACGTCAGAAAGATCGACGGCTTGATCGTAGGACACCACAGAGGAACTTTGGGAGGCTACCCGGCTGCGGAGGTCCCGCGAAAGCGGCACCATGGTTGCGACCACAAGAAGCTCATCTGGATTGATCGGTCCCCTGTTTATTTGAGGAACGACTTGGAAAGGAGATCCTGCAAATCGACGAACAAGCTGGAAGCTAACGCTTGAGCGCTCGCGAAACCGGAGAGTTTACTGTCAGCCGGATAGACAATCTGAATACCTGTGATCAAATTATCCCGGAGAAGCCGATCAGCATCGTCTGAAAGCGCTGGAGTGCCTCGGTTCACACTCATGGGCACAGGAAACTTCAGAGCGACGCGGCCTATGTCAATAGAATTCTGTCTTACGATGCCAGAAACCTGATCTGACGTGCGAATCTGCAGAAGCCCGGGAGACGTGTCCGTTTTCGCTGTCGCTACTCTTTCGACTTGCACAAAGGAACCCGCCGTCAAGGCTCGAATCGTTGTACTTCTATCTTTGATAGAAAGGAGATTTGTCGGTGACGAGGTAATCGCCAATGTGTCGAGTGGTACATCGTCGTTGAAGCCGGAAAGGTCGACGACTAATGACAAAGGAAATGAACGACGCAAGGCGCCGACCGTGACCGGAGGGACGGGCGTGGCTGCATCGATAGGCTTCGCGTCATTCTGAGTTACTGAATTCGTTTGCGCATATCTCAGCTTATTGGCTTTAGGAACAAAGCCGCGTCGTTCCATTGACCTTGCCGGACTGGGGTCGATCGATCGTGCCGGCTGGTTCGCTATCCAACCCGAAGTCGGATTTCGCTCAAAAGTCGTCGCTGAACTTGTCGGTAGTACACTCGAAAGCGCGTCGGGACAGATTGTCGTTGAACTTCTATATTGAAGCATTTTCTGCGCAGCTGCTGATCCGTAATAGGAATAGCGGCCAGCTTCGTCCAGAAAGCGTCGAAAGCTGCAGTAAGCAGCAGCAGCGAACGCCGGCTCATCGACGCGCGCGCTATCTGCAAGTTGCTTCGCGAACGCTTTCGCTCCGTCCCAGGAGTCCCGCTCGTCCGTGTAACTCTTGAAAGATGGCAAAAGAAGATAATCGCCGCTGCTCGTATTCGATTCACTCGCCTGCTTGCCGTTCTCGTTCGCCAATTTCTGGAAGACGGAATTTGCTACGCTTGACAGCAAACTCTTCAAGTTGTCACTGTCTGGTTTTGCCTTCGATCTTGCATCCTTCAAAACGTCAATGAGCGCGGAGGCGAACTTACCATGGTTGTTGTCCCTACCGAGATCGCTCGCCGTTTTTGAAGACAAGGTCGCGTAAAGACGGAAGGTGTCATTGCTGCCCGGTGCATCGTCAATCGTCCCAAGGTCTTTTAAGATATTGTTTCCGGGCTTGGCGGTAATCATGACATCTCCGGCGCCAGACACCGAACGCAAAACCGAGGGTGTCACGGATCTACAGGCATCGGAGATCATGATGCGCAGAACAGGGCGCGCCCAACTTATCCGCTCGAGGATCATCTGAATCGGAATGGCCATTGCTTCGAGATCCTCGGCGAACTTCGGATCAAAATCCGAAGCGAGGATGTAGTCTTGATTGTTGAAGCTCAGGCCGTGACCAGCAAAATATACGAGCACGACCGGATCACGCATCGCAGTGACGGCGCTCATCTTCGCTTGATTGATCAGCCAAGCGAGCTCTGAAAGAATCTCATTCCGTGTGATGATGTCGGATCTGTTAGGTTCAAACTGCTTTTTTGCTTTGACGGTGAGTCGTCTCACCTGAAATCCGATCTTCTCCAGTTCATCCGCAACCCCTTCGGCGTCGTTTTCCGCATTTTTGAGTTCGGGCAAAGCGACCAGTTGAGGTGTATTGTATTTGTTGATGCCGATAACGAGAGCGTAGCGTACGGGCAAGCGACCTTCGCCCGCAGCGCCCTCTAATTGACCGAGAAACGGAAGTTGGCTTTTCTCAAGATCTGAGACCGTTGCGGGGTCTGCTGCTAAAGCGGGCGTTGCAAGCGCGCACAACAGACAGACAAAGACGAAAAGCGCTTTGCTCATCCTCTTTTCCCCCACCACGGAACTCGTCATAGTGTCGACCGTGTCGCCGATCATTGGGATCGCTTGCTGGCTGTCAAGGGGAAAGCTATGGAGTCGGTAGTCGTCGGAAGCCGTTTGGCCTGTATTGTCGTAACGCTCCTGTTGTTCGGCCTTCCGGCATTCGCGCATGACGTGCGAGGGATTGCCAACCCTAATCTGCACAAAGAGGCCGAGCTGACCCAAGCGGACTTGCAGGCAGCGCTGGCACAGCAAAGCGACGCCAACAGTCGTTACGTGATCGAACGCGCGAGCCTATGGACGCCGGGGCAGACCTTGCGCCTCTGTTTTATCGGTGGAGACAGCTCTGAGCGCTCGGTTGTTCAGAACGAAGCCGAAGCCCTCTTTCAACAGGCTAAGATCAATCTGAAGCTCGCCGCTCAAGGAGATTGTCAAAAGGGCGCCAACGGTCGTTATTTCTCTGAATTAAGGGTTGCTTTGAACGACGGCTGCTGTTCGGCCTATATCGGTCGCCAGTCGCTGGCTGGATCGATCGCCACTGGAGCTAATATATTTCTACAAGGAACGAATGACAGCATTACTATCAAGCACGAGTTCATCCACGCGCTTGGCTTTCACCACGAACATCAGAAGCCGACTTCTCCGTGCAATTTCAAATACGATGTAATCTCATCCAGTTACGGTTGGCCTCTCTCGGAAGTGAGGAACAACTTCAACCGGCTGCAGGCGAGCTCGACCAAATACATTTGGGACGCCGGCTTTGATGTCGAGTCTGCAATGAAATATTTCTTTGATCCGGATTTCCTCGCTGAGGGAACAGCGAGCCCGTGTTACTTCCCTCAGGCAACGAGATTGTCGACTTCCGACATCACGGGTCTTCAGAGAGCATATCCCGCAACATTCGATATGACGTCTCACAGAGCAAAATTAGCAAACAAGGCGGCCGTTTCCGTGCCGACGGGAAGTGCGCTCAAGGATTTGCTCGCCGCTTTTCCGAACGACTAAGTCGCCGTTATACAGCAGGGCGGTTTTGGGGACTGCCTGCGACAAGGGCCGGTAGGCATAGCGCCTATCGACCCTTGGCACGCAAGATTCGTCGCCTCGGCTACGTTGCATGCAAGCCCTTAGCATGCCGGCACATAAAATTGCAGCCATTCCTGAACAACATGGAAGAGGCAAAGTCGCCGTCTTGCCGCTTAGTCGAACTCGTACATTCGTGCGGACATTCCATCTAGCCCGTTCAGAACGCCGACGATCCCAGCCCTGCAGCGACATCCCACGCTTGCAATGACGATTGGAGAGGTGGAATAGCCGAAAGGCGTTGGCGACGTTTGAACAGCGCACCGACATTTGCGACTGGTTCACCTGCTCCGAGCGCAAAAAATCCAGACGGATCGACAGCGAACGGGGAGCCGGGGACAGATCGGGCTAGTCTCGTTGGTACGGGAGGCAGTGCATTCACCATGCGTTCGGTGGGCGTCGCTGGGGCGATCGGTGGTACGTCCCCGTCCGTCACCGGTGGGCTGTAGCGCCGGGCCTTGCAGCTCTCGATCTTGGGCGTAGGAAGAAACGCTTGCTGCTGGTTCGGATAGTATGAGAGGGCGACAAGAAACCCCGCGAGCTGTGTCATGTTGTGACGCCCGACAAGTCCGACTGGCGGGATAACGTCGAAGGCGACCGTCCGAACGCACGGAGCGGACCCGCTCGGAAGCTGCTGGACGACGGAGCGCACAGGCTGGAGCACCTCCCCGGTCTGATAGATTCGATCGATTTCGACATCATCGATGTTGATCTTCAGGACCTTCCTGTCGACGTATCCGGCAGCGGTGACAGGCGAGGGATCAAAAGCGAAAACCTTTGCGATCTTCGGACGGGACGGGTTGTTTGCCAATGCTGCGAATTGCGCCAGACCCGCGCCGAGGGAGTGACCAACAGAGACGATTTGGGGCGTTTGCCCGGCCTGACGTACACAGGGAAGGCTACGGATTTTTTTGATGATGGCATCGATGTTTCGGCGGAGCTGCCGGTACTCGTCATCGACAACGCTGCCGAAGAGCGGATTGAAGTTAGAAATCCAGTCGGCAAGAGAGGTCGTGGAGCCGCGGAACACAATGCTGACTTCGTTGCATGCCGAAGCGCTAGCCGCCGTGCGGGTGCGGGCCCAGACATGAAAGGTCGGTCCGTCGGAAATCGCTTTGGTCCAGCGGTCCTTGACGACCGCCTGCTGACACTCGGCATCGGATTCATAGCAGGTCAAATATCCGGTGTTGCCGAACTGATAGCGCCACGAGCGTAGATATTCCTTTGCCCGCTGGAGGACTGTCTCGTTTCCGGCGAACCCTTGCGTCGCTAGATCGACGTCGGCTCCAATCGCGCGTCTTGTTAATTGATTGAAGACGGCCACATCGGTGTAAGCGGCCGCGGCCTGGATGGCATAAGGGGCGTAGTACCGGGCATAGGCGCTAGCCGGCGACGCTCCTATGATTTTGGGATCGAATGTCAGTTGCGCCTGGGCGGGAAATGAAGCGGCGCCGAACGTGCTAACGAGCGCAGCGAACGGAATTCCCAGCCTAGACATGGCATGCTTCATCGGTTGCCCCCCGAGAATCTCCGGAACATAGTCATTCACAGCTCGCCGACGTCCGCAAGGGCGGTAGCGGAAATGGCAATTCAACGTGCGGGCTGCCTGCGAAACCTGGACGTACGCCTTTGGGCGAACAACGCAGCGATACAGACAGCGACCGCGAACAGGACGTAGAGCAGCGCGGCAAAGAAGAACGCGCCGAGCGATATGCTTGGCTCTGCGAATGAGATGGTCGCTTGGGCGCTCTCGATTGCGCCGCCGTAAAGAGCGCACCGTTCGCTGACACCCGAGTCGATCTTACAGGCGTCGCCTCGCGCGAGCGCGACGAAAGACAGAAGTGGCCCGAAGAAAAACGACGGCCCGAGCACCGCCGTCACTAGCCCGCCGAGTAGCAGACGCGGCGCAAGGTGCTTCCAGCCAGCAACGACAGCGCTCAAGCAAAGCACGGTCCAGAATAGTGTGGCAATGTATAGGGCCAGAAGCCAAAGATCTGAACGCCCGAGAGCGTCAACCAGGTAAGCCACAGTCATCTTAAGGACGGTTTCGATGATTGTGCTGACAGGCCAGGGTCCGAGCAGGCAGACGTCCGCCTGGTTCGGCCAGCATCCCTTCAGTGCCGCCAGCAGAGCAATAACGAAGACCGCGAAGGCCGGAAGCGACGGAAGCGCGATTATCGCTAGCAATGCCCACCTCGCAAATCGCTGCTTGGTTGCGACAGGCACCTGCCCCTCCGGCGGTAAGTGATGAGCTTACTGCCGCGAGCGGCGTACTTGCAATGCTCGGGAATTAGAGTTTACGCAGCACGTAATGTTCCGGTGCCGAGATAAAGGGCATGCTGGCGATCGGTGCCGCTGAAGTGGATACCGAAAGCATGCGCCTATCTTGCGATTTTGCTGGTGCTCTATTGCGTCGATCTTACAGATAGAAGCCGGCTTCCTGCACCTGTCCGAGACTGGCCCATTGCAGACGCTGGCAATGTCTGCTTTCGGATGTCGTTGAAATGACGGAGGGGGCGGGAGTTAGAAATGTGCGCGCGTTCACTCTATCTAAAAGCTGACGCATAATATCCGAGCGACCGCAACGTTTCATCCCTTCGCGGGCAAAGCCTATCGAAAAGGCCGTCAATTCACGTTTACTTCATCGCGGTATGTACCGGTGCGCTGCCGTCGAAATCGAATTCATAGACGATGCTGGGTCCAATAGCCTCGAGATGAGCCTCTAGCAATTCCCCAAAAAACCGGTTGCCGGCTGCGTGCGCGAATTCCTGCTGCGGCTCACGCGTGTGATAGCGGCGTTATCGAAGTGACGCGTACGGCAAGCCGTTCGACGGAAGCGACCCTGGCGATGATCGTTGGCGAGCTGCTGCTGCATGCGCGGAGCAAGGAGAAGCGATCACAGTCAGATGCGCTCGTCGATCCGCAGCGTGTCCAGCGTCTTCGTCTCCTTGAAGGAGGGATCTGTCCTGTAGTGCCCTTTATAGTGCTTATCCTTGTCGCTAACGAAGCTGCTGTATAGCCCGTACTCGTCCGTGTCTTTGAAATGGAAAGCATAGCGGTTATCCGGCCCACCGGGAGCGTAGTAGGCCGCAAGGCGGGCGGTCTCATAAGCAGGTTGGCTCACATCCGCTGATAGCAGATCGCCCTTTCTGTTTTGGAAAAACTCCTCAACAGCATCCTTCAAGCGCTGCTCGAACCGCGTGTCCTTAATCTTCTGCACGTAGCCCCGAAGGTGTTCGAATTCCTTCTCGCTCGTAGCTGGTTGAGCGTAGGGCCATTCTTTCGAAGCTCGCTGAAGCGAATGAAATTTCACCAGCATGATGAAGTGATCGACCACGGCCTCGTCGCTGTGCCAGGATAAGCCGTCGGGGTAGAGAACGTAAGGTCGCGTAGCGACGAGGTCGAAGTCCTCGTAGTTGGCGTACTGCTTCGTGATGAGCGTGAACATTGCATCTCGGAACTCGATGTCGGCGTTCTCGATTTGCGTTTCGGCCGATCGAGCCTTTCGGTATGTCGAAACAAAAGCGTCTGGGTTACGGCGCACGAGGTAATTCGCAAGCTCGCGTCGCAAGGTCTCGAATAATAAGATGCGGCTCGAGGCGAGGGCGGTATCGGAGCGTGATTGATCGACCGACGGGGCGGTCGATCGGCTTTGGCGCCCAACGTAAAACGCCAGCGCTGCTACCGGTATGATCCAGAGCCACTCCACTCTGCGCCTCGCTTACTTGCAGCGGTGAAGCAGCATGAAAGCCGGGTTCAACGGCGGCTTTTCCTGAAAGACGCCGCCAGGCATGTTCTCTTGGCTGTCGATGCTCAGCCAGAGGTCGCCCTTCTGGACCTCCACCTTGATAGATGTCCAACGACGGGTTGTCGTTCCGCCACTGCCGAAGGTGCAGTCTTCCTCAGCGCTCCAGGAACCCGGGTGTTCCGCCGATGTGTATTGGAGAAAGGCCGTCCACTTAACTGGTTTGCACATGAAAGAGCCGGATGCAGAGGACATGGCGCCGGTCGGCTCAATGCGAACGGCGTTCGTTTTGGCGATCGGCGATCCGCGGTCGTGATAGGCCGAGTACCATTCCCCCTGCAGTAAGCGCGGTGCTACGTCCTCGGCCATCGCGGCGGACGAGAGCAAGGCGGCAATAATGAGCGTTCGCCCGCCGTTTCGCATTACCCGTCCCCCGTTTTTCGGACGCGATTGTCAGGTCGAGCGGCCGAAGGCGTCCAGCTCGTAGCGCCAGTTGATCGAGAAGAAAACATACAAAAAAAAACGACAACGGGCCAGCGTCCGCCAGTAGATAGAGATCGGAAGCGTCAGGCGAAGAAGTTTCAGCTTGACGAAGATCAGCCGAAAAGGGGACCTCGTGTCCGAGGAAGAGGAACCGCTGCATGGCGTCATCTCTCCGCCAAGCGCTAGTTGACGGTTTAGGCGCTCGCCCAACGACAACAAATCCTCCTAACGCCATCATCGCTGTCAGGCACCGCCGCACTCGAAGTATGACGCTTGGTCTAGTACAGCAGACACGCCGAGCGGCGTCGCTCCAGAAACGGTAAGAGTGGCCCACTGCAGACATTAGGAAGGTCTGCTTTGCGTCTTTGATGAAAGGCGGAAACTTACCAAGGTTGGCGTCGAGAATTCAAATATCTTCGCCCGCTCCGAATTTCTGGAGTATTTAAAATCCGAACAAGGGGTGCTCGGGAAGGCAGAGGATTCTGTCTGCCTAACTATGAAAGGCGGCGAGAGCCGACCTCCTTTGCTACAATCGTCAGACGAGTCGGCCCACGTCAAGGCGAACGGCTCTCAACTGTCAGTCATGGGTACAAGCAGCCATGTCGCCCTCGTCGCTTGATGACTTTATTGAATTGAAGCGGACGTTTCACGAGCTCTCTCAAAGCGCGGAAAATGATGACGTCGAAATCCGCTCACTTTTTGGCGCAGGTAAGAAGCTCGGATGGCCTGATCTCCTCACCCATCACCGCATAGTCCTCCTGTCAGAGGCCGGTTCCGGCAAAACGGCTGAGATCCGGGAGGCGACGCGCCGCCTCTCCCGCAACCAACATCCCGCCTTCTTCCTTCGCCTCGAATATCTAGTCGATGGCTTAGAACACTCATTCGAAGAGGGCTGTCACGAGGACTTTCGAGCATGGCTCCAGTCGAGCGAAGATGGTTGGCTGCTTCTTGACTCAGTCGATGAGGCCCGTCTGCGGGATCCGGGTGATTTTGAGCGGGCCATTCGACTGCTCGGACGCGAACTTCAAACCGCGTTACAACGAGTGCATCTAGTGCTTACAGGCCGTGCTACGGCTTGGCGGCCAAAGACGGACCTCGCACTCTGCAACCGATATCTCCCGTACGAGACACCACAAGTCGTAGCGACTGAAAGCAAGGACAAAACACACAGACAGCTCGACCTCCGAAAGCGCGACGCTCAAACCGGCGATGATTTGCCGTATAAGGTCGTCGCCTTCGACGACCTATCCGCAAGCCAAATCGAGGTATTCGCGAAAGCAAAAGGACTCGCCGAGACCAAACCATTTATGGATGCCGTGGAGCGGGCTGATGCGTGGTCGTTTACATCCCGACCGCAGGATTTGGAAAACCTTATCGAATACTGGAGACTTAACAAGCGCTTGGGCGGACGCTTTGAAATCATCGAAAGCGGTATCCAACGCCGACTCCTTGAGCGAGACCAACGACGCGCAGAAGCGCGACCCATCTCGGCCGAACGTATCCGTATCGGCGTGCGCGCCGTAGCGGCGGCATGTACCTTGGCTCAGACACAGACCATCCGTGTGCCTGATGGAGCAGCCACGTCGATCGGCCTTCCGATAAAGGAGATACTACCGAGCTGGGACGATACTGAATGCGCCATCTTGCTGGCACGCCCTGTCTTCGACAATGCGATCTACGGGACAGTGCGATTTCACCATCGAAGTGTGCGCGAGTTCCTGACGGCGGAGTGGTTTGCAAATTTGCTTGAGCAAGACACGTCGCGTCGTCGCATTGAGGAGCTCTTTTTCAGGGAGCAATACGGGCTCGAAGTCGTCGTGCCGAACCTCCGGCCAGTGCTTCCGTGGCTCGCAATCATGGACGTCCGCATTGCTGAACGCATAAAAAAGCTGGCTCCGGAAGTATTTTTTGAAGGCGGCGACCCCGCAAGGCTGCCCTTAGAGCTGCGTCGGAGCATACTCAATCAGGTCTGCGAACAAATTGCAGGAGGCGCGTCTGGTCGCTCGACGATGGGCTATGACGCTGTCCAGCGATTCTCGAGCGTGGAACTGACGCAAGACATCATCGCCCTCTTGAATAAATACGCCAGCAACGCCGAAGCCTCTTGGTTTTTGCTTCGGATGATCTGGCAAGGGCAATTGAAGGACGCGCTCGATCATGCGAAGCAATTTGCGCTACAACCCGGAGCAGAACGATACGCCCGAATAGCCGCATTTCGCGCCGTCGCTGCCGTGGGCGGCCCGCGAGATATTGCAGACGTTCGCAAGTCTTTCTTGATGGAGTGCGAAACTCTCGACCGCGAGTGGCTAGCCGAACTTTTAAAGGACGCCGAGATAACCTCGACTACGGTCGATTGGCTCTTTCGCTGCATAGCGAAAGTCGAGAAGCGAAACCCACATTCTGTCGATGGCTTATCGCGGGAGCTGATAAGTTTCGTCGAGCGTGCCGATAGCAAACTGCTGCCGGCATTCATCAAGGCAAGCCTTCCGCTACTTAAGACGGAACCCTATATCGATGATGGCCATTGTCGATTTTCTTCAATGTATGCTTGGTTGCTTTTGCCTGCCGGAAAGGCAGCCGAGCAACTGATCGTGGCGCAATCGAGTGCGGCGATCTCTTGGGATTGCCTAGAACTCTTGCGGCTTTTGCCTCTCGCGCAGTTTTTTGATGGGCAACACTTCTCAGATACGAAGTTGCAGCTTCCAGCGATTGTACCTGATTGGCGAGAGCTGAATTGGGCTCTTTTCTGGCATCATGTAGATCACGAACGGCGCCAACGCGAAGCAAACGGCCAGCGGCTCACCGACTGGTGGGACGCGGGCGTGTGGCGAAGCTACGTTCGCTTCGAAGCTGGTGATCTCGGTACCGCGCTTGCCAGTGCCGAGGGGCGAAGACACCCGGATGACAAGCTGGTTGTGCTGACCTTGGCGCATCGACTTTATATCGACGGCACCCGGACGGCCGTACGCCGCCGGGCCCTTCATACCTTTGCCGGCCGAAGTCTTGAGTTGTTGGATCGACTTCGCCGGCTGATGCGGCCACCCCCGTCACCGGAGCTTAAAAAGCATCGCCGCACAGAAGCGGCTTGGAGACGCAAAGGCGAGCTTCGGAGGCAAAAGGAAGCGTTGGCCGAGACACGTTGGCGAAAAGCCATGGAGGGCAATCCAGGCGGTCTCCGCGACCCGCAGCTCAAGAATCCAAGCGACGTGAGCAGCTGGCAATATCATCTGCATGAGCGCATGCGAAAAATTGCTGGCGATAATTCCAACTCTCGGGAACGCGATTGGACGCTTCTGCGTGATGGTTTTGGCAAAGAAATAGCGCAAGCTTTCCGTGATGGCGTTGTAGCATACTGGCGGCGTCATAGGCCGACGCTTCGGTCAGAAGGCGCGCCACCAAATCAGCTGCGCTTTGCTGAGATATTCGGTCTTACCGGCCTTGAAATCGAGGCTCGCGAAGTCTCCGACTGGCCGAGCGGATTAACTGAGCACGAGGCGGAACTGGCTTTTCGCTATGCCATGCATGAATTGAACGGCTTTCCGAGCTGGATGCCCCGGCTGTACGATGCCTTTCCGGAGGTTGTTCAACGCTTGGCATTGTCCGAGATCACGTTCGAACTCACAATGAAGCCGAGCGAGGCAGAGAGCTTCTATCTTTTGCATGACTTAGGCTGGTCGGGAGGTTGGCTTTGGAACGCGCTTGCATCTGATGTCTATAGCGCTGTCAGCACTGGTGAGCCGAACAGTTATGGCAAACTCCAGGCGTTACTGAAGATCATCAACGGATCGTCGTTGCCCGATGACATGATAGGCCGACTCGCGCGTCGCAAGAGCAAGACGATTAGGGCAATCGAGCATAAATCGGCTTGGTTCGCTGTCTGGGTGGGCGTAGAGCCAGAAGCTGCGATCCCCGCTGTAAGGGCTTACCTCGCTGCGCTGAAGGGCGCCGATGAAAAAACCGATTTTGCGATGCGTTTTATCACAAAACTCCGCGGCGATCGTGCACGAGGCGATCTCGGCGTCCGAGACAGCTATCGTGCGCCAACATTGCTTGGTGAACTCTACCTGCTCATGCACGACCATATAAGGCGCGAGGAAGATAATGAGCGCGCTGGAAAAGGCGTTTATTCGCCAGGGCTTCGCGATGACGCTCAGGGCGCCCGCGATCAACTCTTTAACCTCTTAAAAGACATCCCCGGAAAGCAGACATTTATTGCATTGGAAGGGATATCGCGTGCTCATCCCGATGTCTCTGCAAGGCCGTGGTTTACGCATCATGCCCGGGCCAAAGCCGAACAGGACGCCGAGGGTGCGGCGTGGACCCCGAAGCAGGTTTCTGACTTCGCGATCGCCCTAGAGAGAACCCCGTCCAATAATCGCGATCTCTTTGATCTTGCATACATGCGGTTGTCTGATCTGCAGAGCGACCTAGAAGGTGGCGATAGTAGCGTCGCAGACCGGCGGCGCGCATCATCGCGAGTTTGCGATGGCGTCCGGAGAAATGACGGCCGCAGAATTTGCCGCGTTCAATCGCGCCTGGATGGCAGCCGTACTGCCCTCGCTTATCAACGGCGGCATCATCGCCAACTTCATCGACTGGCGCGGCCTCGCCTCGGTCACGGGCGCCGCGGAAGCCTTTGGCCTCACGCCTCTGAACCTGATCGTTTGGGCCAAGACAAACGCCGGCATGGGCAGCTTCTACCGCAGCCAGCACGAGCTGCTGCCGATGTACAAGAAGGGCGCGGCGGATCACATCAACAACATCAATCTCGGTAAGGGCGGCCGGCATCGATCTAATGTCTGGAGCCATCCAGGAGCATCGACGGTCGGGTCCGACGCGCGCGAGGGTTTGCGTGAACATCCCACCGTCAAACCGACGGCAATGCTGGCTGACGCGATCTGCGACATGACGAAAAGGGGCGATCTCGTGCTTGACCCATTCCTAGGATCGGGGTCGACGCTGATGGCCGCCGAGACGACCGGCCGCGTCTGTCGCGCGGTGGAAATCGATCCGCTTTACGTCGACGTGGCGCTCCGACGCTTCAAGACGGTCACGGGCGTCGATCCGGTTCTCGTCAAGACGGGCGAGACGTTCGACGCTGTTGCGGCGCGCCGCGCAGCCGAAGGGGAGGGCGCGTGATGAAGACGGCCACACGCACCAAAAAACCTGACGGTCGAACGAAAACCCGCCGTCTAGGCGATAGAGCCGGCGTAGAGCACATTGCCGACGACTCGCGACCGCTCTCCCGGCTGCAAGTCCTCAAACTTCTCGCGTCGAAACTGTACAAGGACGAGGCGGAACTAGCCGCGCTGCAGGGCATGCAGCCGGATGCATTCCGCCGAGTGTATGCGGACGAGCTGCGACGTTCGGAGCCCTATGCGGGAACGCGTGTCGATGAGGCGCTTACGCGCGTCGCCGCGCAAGTGTCCAAAGATGCCAGCCTATGGGCATTTGTGGCGACGCGGCCTGCCAAGGGTAGCGATGACGATGACGAAAAGCGATGGAACACGCCAATCCTGCAATTCGGCGAAGGCGACGCGAAGCTTTAACCGCTTCTATCGCTCTACTGCATTTCAGACATGTTCATTCGTCCGGCCGAGCGTCGGCAAACCGGCGAGCCTTTGAAAGGGTCGCCGGGCCGCTGCAACGCGGCGACGTTTTGGCAGTCACGCACTGCAGGACAGCTGCGTTTTGTAAGTCGGAGCGGAAGTATGCGACCCGCCTGCAAAGTCGAAGTGGCTTGACGACGCGATGGTTCAAACGAGCAACAATGCACAGTTTGCAAACCCCGTGTGGGTTTCACTCGACGGCCCAGGAAGTTGCGAGAGGTGTCGACCTGACTGGCAAGCGCGCCATTGTCACCGGCGGTGCTACGGGTATCGGCGTTGAGACAATTCGAGCGCTCGCGATGTGCAGCGCCGAGGTGACGCTAGCCGTACGCCGCCCCGAAGTGGCTCAGTCCGTGGTGGCAATCCATCCGGCGAATGTCAGCCCGCCACTTGCTATCGCTGTGTGAATGAAGCTCCGGCGTGCAAACACTCGCAGTTCCATCTCGTCCCTCCGATCAGAGCAATTCGCCCGTATCCGCCGACCGTATCAGCATGGTCGTCTCCGAAAGGAGATCACCATGAGAACTGTTCAATCATCTTCCCGCGTCTCGTGAAACCACGGCCGAATTGTTGGCCCTAAACCGCCTCTCAAACCGAAGCATATCTGGGCTATCCGTACACGCCTTCGACACGACCTCGGCGTTCGGGACCTCGCGATGTGCAATGCGCGATCGACAGAGAGCTGCGAGGCTGCGATCTCGTCAAACTTCGCGTAGCCGACGTTTACCTCGGTGATACAGTTCGAGTGCGCACGACAGTCGTTCAACAAAAGACCAGGCGACCAGTGCCAGTCGAGCTGACCGAGCCTACGCGCGACGCGCTTTTGGGGTGGCTGACAAAAAGCAGCTTACGATCTGGTGATTGGTTGTTCCCGAGCCGCAGCCATGCCGGCGACCACATCACAACGAGACAGCTCGGCACTTGCGGGTCCGCCGATCCGACTCCGGGTCGATGGCGACCGACCTCCGCATTCCCTGAAACGTGGAAGCAGATTCGTGTATCGTCCATGTGACACCGGCTTGGTCGGCAGCAATGGTGTGACCACGCAAGGATGGAAGACAGCGGCGTAGCCTGCTCATGAAACACGACACAACTGATTGATGTCGCCAATAACGCAGTCGAGCGCGTGAACGCCAGCGATGGAACGCGCTGCGTTTGTTGCTGCTCTTACCTTCGAGCCGACGGGTCAACGTGGTCGCCTAAGCGAACCTTCACAAGCATTCGAGCAGATATCTCACAATTGGCTTTCCCCCCAAATGGGCCTTCCATCTGCTTGGTTCTGCGAGCCCTCACGGCTATTCTGTAGTCGGCACCTCAAATGTCTGGCGCTGACGTTACCCGGAAATGCTTCACGTCACGGGAATTGTATGAAAAGCGCAATCGGCATCATGTGTAAGGCGCCGCGCGTCGGCATAAGCAAGACGCGGCTCATTCCCGTGCTCGGCGCTGAGCGTTCGGCGCAATTGTCACGCGCCTTTCTGATGGACCTCGCAACTTCGGTCGTTGCAGTTTGCACGCGTTTTAACGCAATTGGTACGGCGGTCTACGCACCCGCAGACGGCGAAGCCGAACTTCGCGTAGTCCTTCCCGAATCCTTTGCGTTCCTTTGCATGGCCGGCAGTAGTTTCGGCACCGCGTTGTCCGATGCGACTGAGACGCTGCTCGAACGTGATCATGATTGCGTCCTGCTCGTTAATGGAGATAGCCCGACGTTGCCGCCCGACCTCTTCGAGGAGGCGATCGCGCATCTGCGGCGGCCGGGCGAGCGCGTCGTCTTTGGTCCCGCTCTCGATGGCGGATATTATTTGATTGGATGCAAGTCCTCGCACCCTCGCCTTTTCGAGGAGATTGCCTGGAGCACGGTGAGTGTACTGGCTCAGTCGCTCGACCGCGTGAAAGAGATTGGTGTCGAGAGCGTCTTGCTTGAACCTTGGTACGACGTCGACGACGCGGAAAGTTTGAAGATGCTCTGCATGGAGCTGGACGGCCGCGTTCCACCGGGCCTTGCGCGTCTCGGAGGTCCCGCGATCGAAACGCGTGCCGTACTGAACGCCGCGAACATAGTCAGCGATCGAGCGTGAGAGGTAGCAGCAACGTCGCGCTCGGGGCGCTAATTTCTGCTGGTTTCGCCGAGATTGCTTTGACCACCGCCGCCATTGACGCACACGGTACAAGCGACAATCTTTTCCTCGCGATTGTCACGCTTCAATCGGGACTTGCACTCGGGGTGTTTGTCGCCCTGCGTCGCTTTGGGACTCGGTCGGCAGCGATCGTCGTGATCGCAGTGGCTGTCGCAATCCGTGCAATATTGTTGCTGACGCCGCCACTGCTGTCCGACGACGTATACCGCTATATTTGGGACGGTCGCGTTCTGAATGCAGGCTTCAATCCCTACCTTCATGTCCCCGCCGATCCCACTCTGATCCCGCTGCGCGACGACGCGATCTATCCGCATGTCGACAAAAAGGAATACGCCGTCACGATCTATCCGCCCGTGGCGCAGGTCATCTTCGCTGTGGTTACGCGTATCGCGGATGGTCTTTTGGCTATGAAGCTGGCGATGCTTTGTTTCGAAGCGGTTGCGGTATGGGCCATGCTGCGCTTGCTACATCGACTTGAGAAATCGTGGCGATGGATCATCCTATATCTGTGGCATCCCTTTGCGCCATGGGAGATCGCCAACAACGCGCATGTCGACGCCGCGATGATCAGCATGGCGATCGCCGGTATCGCAGCCGCGTCCTACTTACGCCCTTACGGTCTGGTCGCCGCCTTTACGGCAAGCGCTCTTACAAAACCGTTCGCAGCGCTTTTCCTGCCATCGGCATGGCGCCCATTTGATCTGCGGCTTCCGCTCTTCGTGCTATCGCTCGCGGCGCTACTCTATGCGCCGTTCGCTCTGTCTGCGGGTGCCGGCGTGTTCGGCTTTCTCGGACAATATCTGCAGGAGCAGGGCCTTTCCTCGGGCAGTGGTTTGTTCTTCGTGCAGCTCGCCTACCGCGTCGGCGCGCCGTCATGGATCAAGGACGTTTATCTCGTCGTCGCCGGCGCGCTCCTGCTCGGGCTCGCCATCGGTCTGGCCTTGCGGTCTCGGCGCGATCTCGTCGACCGGTTGGGGGAGGCAGCTGTGCTGCAGCTCACGTTCTTGTTCCTTCTGACGCCCGTTTATCCATGGTACGCTTTGCTGGTCGCACCGTTCGCGACGCTGCTTGGATCCTGGTGCGCCTTCGCAATGATGACGACAGGTTTCTGGCTCTACAGCTTCCAGGCCGATCAGATCGAGTTTTCCCATCGTTGGGGTGCGAGCATAGCGGTCGTCGCCGTTGCGGGCGCCGTCGACCTTTGGCGTCTGCGCGACGCGGGCCGCGCGCAGGACGTCGCATGACGAACCTCGATCCAAGGCGCTATTTCGAGGCGGCCGATCCAACGCGCGCGCCCATCGCGACGCGGCCACCGGTTTGCCTGTACCTGGAGACGACGAACCGCTGCAATCTGCTCTGCACGACGTGCCCGCGCACTTATGCCGAGCTCGAGCCTCCCGCCGACCTCAGCTTCGATCTGTTTTTGCGCATCATCGATCAGGTGCCCGATCTTGCGCGAGCGGTTCTTCATGGCGTCGGCGAACCGATGCTCGTGAAGGAGCTGCCGCGCATGGTGCGGACACTCAAAGACCGCGGCGTCTACGTGCTCTTCAACACCAATGGCACGGTGTTGAGCGAGAAGAACGGGCGCGCGCTGATCGACTCTGGCCTCGACGAACTGCGTGTGTCGCTCGACGCGTCCAATCGCGAAAGCTACATCCGCGTGCGCGGCCGCGATTATTTTCAGCGCATTCTCGGCAACGTGCGACGCTTCCGGGAGCTTCAGGAACGCGAGGCGCAGACCAAGCCGCGTGTTTCGGTCTGGCTGACGGGCCTGCGGGAGACCTTGCCTGAACTGCCTGATTTCGTAACCGTTGCGCATGAGATCGACGTTCGGGAAGTCTACCTGCAGCGGTTAGTGTATTTCGAGACCAATGTGATCGGTATGGCGCGCCCCGATCAGGCGCTATTCGACAAGCTTGAAACAGAAGATGCCGTCCACTTGCGCGCAGCCGAAGATCTTGCAAAGCGATTGGGCATTACGTTCTCCGCATCGGGCGCCGCGAGCGAGCCTGGCGAAAGCCTGCAGCGCGATGATGCGGCGACGCCATGGTCGCTGTGCGGACGTCCGTGGACATTGATGTATTTCACTGCGAACGGACGAGCGCTGCCGTGCTGCATCGCGCCGTTCTCGCAGCATGGCTACGAGAACTACACGCTGGGCGACGCGCGCACCCACTCGCTTGATGATATCTGGAACGGTCCGGCCTACCAGGACTTCCGAACGGCGCTGCAGTCGCCAAAACCGCCAGGTGCCTGCGCCAATTGCGGTCTGCGCTGGAGCCTTTAAGTGCGCTTCCGCGATCGCCAGACGCATGTCACCGCGATCATTCCATGCCTGGACGAAGAGGGCGCGATCGGCCCCGTGGTCCGCGACGTGCTGGCTCAAGGCGTCGACGAGGTTCTCGTCGTCGATGGCGGATCGCGAGATGAAACGGCCGCATGTGCGCAAGCCGCTGGCGCGCGCGTTGTCATCGAGCCGCGCCGCGGTTATGGCCGCGCGATGATGAGCGGCATCGCTGCCACGCGCCCTGAAACGGCGATTCTGCTTTTCATGGATGGTGACGGCAGTGACCGGCCCCAATTCATCCCGGACCTCGTCCGTCCGGTCACACAAGGCGAGGCGGATTTCGTGCACGGTACGCGGGTGCGTGGCGACTGCGAGGCAGGCAGCCTCTCACCGCAGCAGCGCGTAGCGGGTGCGCTCGCCGGTTTTCTCCTGCACAGGACTTATGGCGTCCGCTTCACGGACATGTCGCCGTTCCGCGCGATACGACGCGATACTCTGCAGCGTCTTGGCATGCGAGAAGACACGTTCGGCTGGAATCTCGAAATGCAGATGCGAGTTGCTGCGTCTGGCTTACGTGTATTGGAAGTTTCCGTCGGCCAGCGTCGCCGCATGGGCGGTACGTCAAAGGTCTCGGGAAATCTAAAAGCATCCGTGCGCGCAGCCTTCGTGATCGGTACGACCTTCTTGCGTTTGCAGCGCAGTCTGCGGAGGCCAGCGACCTGCGTGCCGGAGAGTTCGCGATGAAAGCACGCTTGATCGCCATCGCCCTGCTTTGCTCGACTGCCCCGATGCTGGCGGGTGCACAGGACGTCGGGACCATCGCGCCTCCCGGTCTACCGACCTCGGCCTTCCCGAAACCCGACCGGCCGGTTGCGGAGATTATCAGCCCAATCTGGGCGACCGAGGAAGAACGCGACGCAGCGGACGAATCCGGGCAGATCGTTCGCGGGTTGGGCTTGCGATCCGGCATGAACATCGCCGATCTCGGCGCAGGAAGCGGCTACCACGCCATGCGTCTTGCGCGCGCGCTCGGCCCGGAAAGCCACATCTTCGCCGAAGATGTCGTGCCGTCTTATCTTGCGGGCCTTAAAGCGCGCGTCGAGCGCGAAGGCGCGACGACGATAACCGTGCTGCGGGGCGAACCGCACGATCCGCGGTTGCCTGCCAATTCCGTCGATGCCGCAATCCTCGTGCATATGTATCACGAGATCGCGCAGCCGTTTGGCTTTCTGTACAATCTCGTGCCGGCGTTAAAGGCCAACGCCAAGGTCGGAATTATTGACCTCGACCGGCCGATCGGCGGCCACGGCACACGGCCCGATCTTCTGCGCTGCGAGCTTGCAGCGCTTGGTTACAAGCAGATGAGCTCTATAGAGCTGACAGGCGTCGTCGCCTACCTCGCGGTATTCAAGCCGCCGGATATCGCGACGCGCACGCCGCCCGATCGGATCAAGGTTTGTGCGGCGCCGAGAGGATGACGACGATCGCACGGATCATGTTATCGCCCCGATCACGCCACGCGTCCCGAGCCGGCGACGCAGGATCGCGTCCGCGCCGAGCGCACGACCGGCTGCGTAGGTAAGGAATAGCAGCTGCAGCATGATGAGGAACATGTAACTCCAAGACCATTCCGCGGGATCGCTGCCGCGGTTGACGTAGATCCCGAGCCACAAGTTGAGCGAGAACAGAATTGCGCCGACGCTCGACATCCGAACGAAAAGTCCAAGCAGAAACGAAGCCGCGAAGCCAAGCTCGGCGAGAAAGATGAGCGGGTTGAGCAGGGCAAAATGCGGCAGCAAAATATTGGCGACGAGATCGCGATGAAACGCGAAGGCGGCGCGCCCCGCCATTTGCTCCATCCAGTAGTGCAGACCGTTGCCCGGCGAGAACGGGAGCTTCCAAAGCATGCCCTCGAACCACATGCAGCCGACGAGCATGCGCACGATCCACAACGAGGCAGCCTGGGCATTTCGCTGCGCGGGATCGTCGCGCCAGTTGATGAAGGCCGCGGCTAGCCCGCCTGCAAACAGCGCATAGAAAATCGCAAGCAGTCCATACTTCCAGATTCCAAGCGCGTTAAAATCGTTTGTGTCAGCGCTGAGGAAATGCGCGATGTCGGTGAATGGATTCATGGCGTGCCTCTTCGCCGCTCGAACGGAGCGCGCAAACTTTCGGTTTCGGGATTGGCGGGATCATGATTGGGCATCAAAGCGCGCTGACCGGAACGAATTGCCCGTCCGTCGTTGAAAGACGCGTGGGAAGATCGGCGATTCGCAAACGCCGACGCATGGCGCGCGATAACGCATCCACAAATAAGGAAAGCGCCGCGGTCGCAAGAATCAGAACGATCGCGACGTCGAGCCGCAACTCCGAGATCGCAGCGTCGACATAGAAACCGAGCGTCGTCACGCCCAACAGGCCGAAGATGGCGCTTTCGCGCAAGATGATCTCCCAGCGATACAAAGCATACGCCAAGAACTGACCATAAAGTCGCGGCACCGCCTCATAGGCGAAGAGGTCTATGCGGCGGCGCGGCGAGTCGGCGCGGTATACGAGATCGTCGGCTTTGCGGCCCATGAGATAAGCCACGACAGCTCCGTTATGCAGCGTCAATGCGATGATCGCGGGAAGCATCGATGGGCCGAAAATCTGAAGGAGCACATAGGCCAGCATGTATTCCGGCGTCGATCGCACGACGACAAGGAGGGCGCGGCCGAAGGGGCGGCCGATGCGCCCCGCGAAGCGGCCGCAGGTCAAGGGAAAGCCAATCAGAGCCAGCAACGCCATGCCGATCAGGGCAATTTGCGACAGGATAAGCGTATTGAGGACGCCGGGGACGATCTGCGTGGTCGCGATCCGGGACAGCCACGCGGCGAAGGCCGTCCAGGGCCCAAGCGACAGAAGGTCCGCAGACCGCAGCGGCGCTGGCACAATATCGTGGCCGAAGAAGCGGACGACATTGTCGATCAGCGACCCGCCGGCCGGGCCTGATGGCAGGATGATGGAGCCCACAATAAGCAGGATCGGCAGCGTCCATGCACGCGCCCACAATCGGCGGGTCGCAATGAGCAAATAGAAGGAAAAGAGGAGAGCCGCGGCAGGCGCGTAGTCGCCTTGCTTGAAATAGCTGTCGAGATTGAAGCCGATCGTCGGAAGACCGATGAAGCCGAGCACCAGCGTCGAGCGCAGGCCACACTCGAGCCGATACAGGGTGTAGTCACGCATAGGCGCGATGAGATCGGGTACGCGCGCATACACGAACGTGGATAGGATCGATGATCCTTTCGGTACGACCGCCACGGCAGAGAGGTCGGCCTCTTCGATCAGTTCCGAAAAGACTTTTGCGAAGATTCCGGCGTACGGCAGCGCTATGGCAAGAATGCCGGTGATCGGCGAAAGCCCCGTGACCTGCATCAGGAGCAGCGCCCAAAACAACTCGTGCACCGATCGCAGGCACGCACAGGAGACGCGGACCAAGCGCGACCTTGCAAACAGAAGCGCCAGACAAAAACCTGCTGTAGCGCCGAGCGTGACGCCGAACAGGGCGAATGCGACCGTGTTGGCCAGAGCCGCGCCTTCGACCGCGAGCAGGTCGGGCTTCACCAATCCACGCAGGATGCGAAGCATTTCCGCAAACGGATGAAGCGCCGTGATTTGCAGGTCTGCTGCAGCGAACGACGCCACGGCCAGCAGTAAAAAAGCGACACTCGCATTGCGATACCCGAGCGCCGGAAACGCCCGCAGCGTCACGAAGAGCCGAGCGCGTAAAAGCGCGTCAAATCCTTCGGCGCCACACCGTCCGCCGGTGTATCGAGCGCTATGCGACCACCATCGATCACGATGATACGCGTCGCGAATGTCAGCGCCATCGGCAGATCATGCATGGCGAGAGCAAGCGTTCGGGTGCGCCGAACCAACTGCGCCAAGATCGCCGCGCCCTGACGTCGATCGAGCGCCGACAGCGGCTCGTCTCCGAGCACGATCGGACGCCCGTTGTAAAACGCGCGCGCGACGCTGACGCGCTGTTGCTGCCCGCCCGACAGACGACCCGCCTGCTCGAAAATTTTGTCGCCAAGTCCGACCCATTCGAGAATTTCCGCGACATCGCTTTTCTCCCTGCGTGCAGGCCAGGCGAGAGTACGGAGATTGTGGAGCGTCGAATTCCGGTCGAGCCGTCCCATGTAAACATTGTGAAAGACCGAAAGCGTGCGCACGAGCGCCGCCGCTTGTGGAACGAGCGCCGCATGATCGGCGCAGGCCGCGTGAAGGCGATTGAGGAGCGTCGTTTTGCCGGCTCCGGACCGACCAAGGATCGCGATCCTGTCGCCGTCGTTCACAACGAGATCGATATCTCGCAGAACAGGCAAATCGCGGTATCCGACCTTCGCCTCTTGAAGCGCAATCGCAGGGTGGCCAGCCTGCATCAATTGAGTAGACCACTGCTCTTGGCGACCGCCTCGATCGGCGCATAATCGGCATTGCCCGCCGGAATGAACTTCGAGCGACCGAAGGGTTCGAGAATGCTCTTGTCGCCGATGCCGATGAGTGTCGTCTTGAGCCGTTCCGTGAATCCCGCGCCATACGTCTTGTCGATGTCGCCCCGGACGGTCCATTGATAATCCGGAAACGGCGGGCTCTGCCAAATCACGGAGACTTTCGTTTCATCGACCTTGCCTGCTTTGCGGTCGAGGTCCCAAACGGAATAGTCGACAACGCCAAGCTCGTATGCGCCCGACTGCACGAGCTGGATGGTTCGTGAATGATCTCCCGAAAACGCGACTTTTGAAAAGATTTCCTCGGGTGGCTTTCCGAAGCGCTGGCGCAGGAAATATTCGGGCATCACACGACCGGACGTCGAGGCGCGCGCCCCGAAGGTGAAAGTCTTACCCTGAAGGTCATTGGGCAGATCACCTAATGCCTTCAGTCCCGTCGCGGCATTGGCAATGAGGTAGGACTTGAAATGGTCGTCTTCCGCGCCTTGCGCGATTGCCTGCGCGCCAGGTGAAGCTGCGCGCGCCTGCACGCCGGTGAACCCGCCGAACCACGCCAATTGCACCTGCCCATTGACGAAGGCCGTCACCGCCGCCGGATAGCTTTTGACAGGCACATACTTGAAGGGCACGTTGAGCTTTGCCGATAGATAATCGGCGACTTTCGTAAAGCGCTCGACAAGCCGCGTTTCATCCTGGTCGGGAATCGCGGTGAACACGAACGGCGGCGGATCAGCAGCTCGTGCGCCGCCTGAGACGCCGATCGCACACGCAACCGCCGCCAACCGCAACATACGTTTCATACGCTGATCCTCCCCGGTGGGGTAGCTATCCCTGACACTAGTCGGCGCGTTTCGCAGCGACGCCTCACGTTTGCGTGAGGCCGATCGTTTCGGCCGGCAACGATGTACAAGGGAGAGCCGGCGATATTCGCGTGGTCTCTACGAGGTGTCCATGCTCGGTCCGACCGTACTCGCGGAAAAGGAAGCATCACCAGGAACGACGTTTGCGCTTGGCCTCGGTCTGACCAATGAATGCAATCTCACGTGTGCGTTCTGTTACCGCGATCCGACACGCACCGACCGATTGCAAGCCGACCAAGTGCGCGCCGTGCTGGATGCGCTGCCGGTCCGATCGGTCAATCTCGGCACCGGGGAAAATGGAATGCATCCGGATTTCGGTCCGATGCTCGATCTCCTTCGCGCAGAACCTGTTAAACTCACGATTACATCGAATGGCCACTCGGTGGCTTTGCTGTCCGACGACGACGTCACGGCTTTCAAAGATATCGAATTTTCCCTCGATTACCCAACTCGCGAAGAGCAGGATTTGCAACGGGGTGCCGGCAACTGGGATCTCGTACATGAGCAGGCCGCGCGATGCCGACGCCTCGGTGTCGGCGTATCGATCATAGCGGTGATGATGAAGGCGAATCATCAGCGTCTTGCGGAGATTGCAGAGGTCGCGGCCCGCTTTGACGCGCCGCTGCGCATCAACGTTTACCAAGCAGTCCGCACAGATGCGTTTGCTCTGACATACGACGAGTACTGGACTGCGTTTGAAATGCTCTTCGCGCGCACCGATGTCATCGCCATCGCGGAACCCCTGGTGCGCGCGATGGCGGGTTTGCCGCCGCGGGTCGGCGGGTGCGGGGCGACGACCGTCCGCGTGACGCCGCGGTCAACCGTGCAGCCTTGCGTCTACTGGCCAGGGGCGGGCGCACCGCTCGCTGAGCTCCTTTCCGCGGGGTCAGACATCGTGCGGTCCGCCGACTTCCACGAGGCTCGAACTCTTCCTGAGGCATGCTGGACCTGCCGATATCGCGAACCCTGTGCGGGCGGCTGCGCGGGCCGTCGAAGACTCCTCGATCAGATCGACAAACCCGATCCGTATTGCCCGATCATGCGCGGGGACGACAAGCCACTACGCATCCAACTGGCCTCGGGCCGAGATCTGCCGAAAGTGGACAGCGCCTGCACGACGATCGTGATGGCGCGTGCAAAGCTTTCCACTAGCGCACAGGCTGTAGAAATATCGAGAGAACTTGACCGATGAACATCCAAGCCTCGCTGAATGACCTATCCGCCGTGCGCCTTACCAGCCTTGCTCATGGCGGCGGCTGTGGGTGCAAGATCGAGCCGGCGCTCTTGAAGCAGCTTCTCGCCGATCAGCCCATCGCGAGTCCGTTCGAACGCCTGCTTGTCGGAACCGAGACTGCCGACGACGCCGCGGTCTGGGCGCTCGATGATGATACCTGCATTATCGCGACGACGGATTTCTTCATGCCGATGGTCGATGATCCCCATGATTTCGGGCGCATCGCCGCGACCAACGCGATCTCTGATGTATATGCCATGGGCGGCACACCGATTTTCGCACTCGCGATTCTCGGCATGCCGGTTGGCAAGATTGCGCCGGAAATGGTGGCGCAAATCCTGCGCGGTGGTGCGAGCATCTGCGCCGAAGCCGGCATCCCTGTTGCCGGGGGTCACTCAATCGATAATCCAGAGCCGGTCTATGGATTAGCTGTGGTCGGTACCTGCCGTCGTGAACATGTCCGTCGCAACGCCGACTCGAAAGTTGGCGATGTTCTCATCCTGACAAAACCCCTCGGCGTCGGTGTTTATTCGGCCGCGATCAAACGCGGTGCCTTATCGACCGAGGGATATGCGCATTTCATCACGACAACAACAAAATTGAATCGCGTCGGCGCCGTATTGGCGAAGAACAATGACGTGCATGCGATGACCGACGTCACGGGCTTTGGTCTTCTCGGTCATGGGCTGGAATTGGCGCGCGGGGCTGGCGTGACCGTAGTCTTGGACGCAAACGCTGTCCCGCTGCTTCCAATGGCGCAATCGCTCGCGATGGACGGCTTCGTCACAGGCGCTTCGCATCGCAATTGGACGAGCTACGGCGAACACGTCTCCCTGCCGGATCATCTTCCGGAGTGGCGCCGGCACATTTTGACTGATCCGCAGACGTCCGGTGGGCTTCTTGTCGCCTGCGCGGAGCACGCAGCTGACGATGTCCTGACGACCATCCGGGACGGCGGCTTCTCTGACGCGACTATCATCGGTCACATAGCGCAAGGTTTGGCTAAGGTGTTGATTGCCGATCCTACGTCACCCCTATGAGTTCTTCCGCTTCGGCCGCCCAATTCTATTACTACGACTTGACCTCGCGAGCCAAGGCGGCCGGTAGACGTTGCAGTGCTCTGCCGCGCAGGTAAAGTTCACGGTTTCCATCGCAAGAAAGTGACGGACCTGCATTTCGATGAACTGCATGTCTCGTTCCCGTCGGTATCAGCAGCGGGATGGCGGATGGACCTGACGGGTCGAGTTTATCACGCTGGGTGGGTCGGCTAGCTTATCTGCCTCCTTGGCACTGGGAGTAGGCTCCCACGGGCGCGATCTTCAGGAAACGTTGGATCACGCTAAGCTAGTTGCGGTTTCGATGTGCGCTTTGAGTGCAACAGCGAGCTGTCCTGAGCGCATATGCTTGCGAATGCAGCCTTCCTAAGACTGTCATCCAGTCGGATCTTAAGTGGGCTTAAATGACCATTGATGCGCTTCTAATCTGAACGACACTCACGCCGAATGATCATTGTAGTAGTCGGTTTCTCTACACGCAAGTACCCAGCTACCACCGGCCGACTGTACGTCGTAACATTGGACCGTCTCCCAAAGCGGATGTTGAGGACACCGAGTTGAAGTTGTCGCGCTATTCAAAAAGATTTCTTTTATTTTGATCGATCAATCGCAGATGGCTGACGTACGAAGTTAGTATGTCTACTCCACAAACTAGATGCTGGGAACCGAACCACCATCGACATGCAGGTTTGTACCAATAATAAAACTGGCGGCTTCTGACGCCAGGAAAAGGACGGCAGCCGCGATCTCTTCGGGCTCGCCGGGTCGTTTTAATTCGATGTGCGGCCGCTTCTCTGCAAGAAAGCGCTTCTTGGCTTCCTCGAAATCAATGCCGTGCTTCTCCGCTTCTCCCTCCAGCATCCGCTTGACCAGAGGCGTCATGACAAACGCTGGAGAAACCGAATTGACGAGAATGCCGTCCTTCGCGAGATATTTCGACAGGCTCTTAGTCAGCGCAAGCATGCCGGCTTTCGAAGCGCTATAGTGCGGCACTTCGGCGAATGGTTGGATGCCGTCTTCGGACGCGATGTTGATGATCCGTCCCCACTGAAGCTTCCGCATATCGGGCAGGAACGCCCTGATCGTGCGGACGGCCGAAAGCAGGTTCAAATCGATTTGCTTGATCCATTCTTCGTCGTCGATCTCGTCGAACGTCGCAAATTTGATCACGCCGCCCGCGGCATTCACGAGAATCTGTACGTGGCCGAATCGTTCGTGCACGGCCTGCGCAAGACCTTCGACCGCAGGCCCATAGGTCAGATCGACTGCGAATGCTTCGACATCCGCGCCCCGCACGGCCGACCGTAATTCGCTCGCTGCCGCATTGCCCTTGTCGGTCGACTTGCTGGCGAGGGCAACGCTTGCACCTTCCTTCGCAAACCCGCTCGCGATTGCGGCACCTATGCCACCGTCGGCGCCGGTCACGACGACCACTTTGCCTCTGAGACCGAGATCCATGCTGCCATCCCTTTGAACCCGTTTACGCGCGCGCGTTCAGCCGCCGGTGCGGAACGATGGATAGAGCGTCATGCCGCCATCGACGAAAATCGTCGTGCCTGTCACGTAACTGCTGGCGTCGGACGCGAGCCAGACGGTTGCATTGGCGACATCGTCCGGTTCACCGAGATATCCGGAAGGAATGAGCGACAGTGATTTCTTGAGCTTTTCGGGATCATCCCAGGCGGCCTTGTTGATGGACGTTTTGATGAAGCCAGGCGCGATACTGTTGGCGCGGATGCCTTTTGGCGCCGTTTCCTGAGCAATCGTTTGCATCAGCATGTGCATTCCGCCCTTCGAGGCGGAGTAATTGGCATGTCCGGCCCAAGGGATGACTTCATGGACAGAGCTCATGAAGATGATCTTGCCGGTGGAGCGCGACACGCCGCGGCGTCCCTGATCGAGAAACTGATTTACGGCGGCGCGGGCGCAGAGGAAGCCCCCGGTCAGATTGGTGTCGATCACCTTGCGCCACTCTTCGAGGGTCATTTCGCGGAACGACGCATCGGCCTGCACGCCCGCGTTCGCGACCACGATGTCGAGCGCACCGAAGGCGGAGACCGTTTCGTCGATCATGCGCTGGACGTCATGCTCGACGGAGATATCTGCCCGGACAGGGGTCGCTTCACCGCCCGCATCGCGGATGGCATGGCAGACTTCCGCCGCCTCGTCCTCGTTGCCTGCGCGATAGTTAACGGCGACGGCGGCACCCGCCTTTGCAAGGCCTTCGGCGACGCCGCGCCCGATGCCGGACGTCGCGCCCGTGACTAGCGCCGTTTGGCCCGCGAGAATTTTTATCGTCAAGATAATACCTCTGCGCGCATCGGTCAGGCTCTCAGAATTTTGAAATCAGAAAAACACCGGCGACCATGAGCGCGCATCCCATCAAGCGGGCGATCCCGGCCGAGTGCTGCTCGAAACCGATCCAGCCGAAATGATCGAGCAATACCGAAAACAGAATCTGACCGGTGACGACGAGACCGATGAGGGCGCCTGCACCGAGCTTCGGAGCCAAGATGATGTTGCCTGTGAGATAGACGGTGCCGAGAATTCCGCCGGCCAGCCATGAATACCAAGGCGCCGCTCGGACCATATCTCGCGTCGGCCATTCAGACGTCACCGTCCAAACAAGGATACATGTCGCCAGCAGGCCAACCGCCATGTTGATCGGCGCCGCCAGATAGAGGTTGTGCAGCGCTTTGCCGAGTTGGGTGTTAGTCGCGACTTGCGTCGTGAGCACGACACCCAAAAAAATTGCGATCGGTGCAAGCAACCAGCTCATCGGAGGATGACTCCGTGTCCGTCAGGATCGTGACAGTAAGTGCCGGCGCGCGGACCGTTTGCCGCCGGCGTGAGAATCGTCGCCGACCACCACAGATCATCCGGTGTTGTGTCGGACGGCATCGAACGCCCGCCGTCCGGGGCTTCGTACTGCAGAAGCTCGAGTCCGAAGGATGTCGTCCCATTCAGCGTTGCCGCGCGAAGGGAAGCGCCGGCGAGCCCACTCAGCCTGTCCTGCTCTTCGCCAAAATTGTGCGCGGACGCGCCTGGTCGCAATCCCAGTTCGTCGCAATAAAAGGCCTGACTCTCTGCAATGTCGCGCACGACGATCGCCGTGTGGTCGACGCCTTGAAACAGGTCGCGGCCCGGCTCATGCCAGATGGCCTTTCCCTTGTCGGGCGGAAACTGGATCAGTTCGACAGGGTGCCGGTCGGGATCGAGGAAGTAGAGCCCCTGAATACCAGCCGACTCCGCATTCCAGGCGGGCAAGGTCTGTGGTTCAGATGAAATCATCTCGACGCCTGCCTCGGACAGAACACGCCACGCCTGTTGCATGTCCCGCACGACGATTGCGAAATGACGAAACCAGGCATCGTGACTGCGACTGTCCGGCGGGACCGGCCGGCGCGCGGACGACGTCAGAAAGTCCAGCTGAAAGTCGCCGAAACGAAGCCGGCTCGATTCGCCGGTGAATCCGAACAGGCCTTTGTAGAAGTCGCTCGACGTCTTCACGTCTTTCACGGCCAATCCGACTCCGAGACAATCCGTGCGCGTTCGCCCTTCAGCCATTTTCATTGCAGCCGCTTGCAGATCGTGTCGCCGACCCGAAGGGCATTTGCGATGATGGTGAGCGTCGGGTTGATTGCGCCGCTCGAGGCGAAGAAGCTGCCATCGACGACATAGAGATTGTCGACCTCGTGTGCCCGGCAATCGGTGTTGAGAGCGGATGACGACGGGTCAAGGCCAAACCGGATGGTGCCGTTCTGATGTGCGACGCCGGAAAGTGGAATGCGGCGACCAATGAAGGCATGTCGCCAGAGCGCATTGTTGTTTCTGGCCTTGTTGATCGCGACCTCGAAGTTCTGTCGCAGTCTTCGATGTGCAGACAGGTTGTTCGGAGTGTAGGACAAGCAGATCGTCCCATCGGTCTGCAGGGTGACCCGGTTGTCGCGATTGGGCAGATCCTCGCTCATCAGCCAGAAATCGATCGCGTGGCCGGCGAGAACATCGAAGGCGGCCCTGGGTGCCCAAACCGGGGCATCGCCTGCAATCTGGCCGCCGTCGGTCTTGCCGAGCATCTGCACGTGTCCGTCGGTGTCGTAAAAGTCGTTCAGTCCCAGCGTTTTCTGAAACCGTGTCTCGTTGCGCTCCGGCACCAATGCCAAGACGGCCGAGTTGAGGTGGCACATGTAATGTCGGCCGACGACGCCAGAGCCATTCGCGACGCCGTCTGGATGCGTGGTGCAGGCCGAGCGAAGAAGCAGCGCCGCCGAATTGATGGCGCCGCAAGCGACGATCACTATATCGGCTCGATACATCTCGGATTGCCCGGCCCGGCGCACGCTGACGCCAGCGATTTCACGGCCCGATGCGCTGCACTGCAGGCGTTCAACATACGCGCCGGTGAGAAGCGTCACGTTTCCCGTTTCGAGCGCGGGACGAAGACAGGCTTCCTCCGCATCCGACTTGGCTCCCAGGGGGCACGGAAATCCGTCGCAGATCCCGCAGCGCACGCAAGCGCTGGTCTGCGGCTGTGACTCGTCGAGCCGAAGAGCAAGCGGGAGGGGAAACGGATTGTAGCCAGACTTCGACAGGCCGTCGGAAAGTTCCTGAACAAGCGGATCGTGAGAGATCGCAGGGTAGTCGTACCCGGCGGCACATCCAGGCTCGGTCGGATCGCTTCCGCGCTTGCCGCGAACTTCGTATAGGCGCTCTGCCGCGAGGTAGTACGGCGCAAACTCCGCATACCCGATCGGCCAAGCAGGCGACACGCCATCCTGCATTACCCGCTCTGCGAAATCGCGTTCGCGAAGTCTGAAGAGGGCCGCGCCATAGACCTTGGTGTTACCACCGACACGATAATGCGTTGCCGGATGAAATGACCGTCCTTTGCCGTCGACCCATTTCTCTGTCGTCTTGTAACGATTGTCGACGAAGACGTCGTTCGACTTCCAGTTCTCGGGCTCACGCGGAAGATAGTCGCCGCGTTCGAGGACAAGGACACGCTTGCCAGCTTTCGCCAGCTTCCACGCCATCGTCGATCCACCGGCGCCGCTACCGACAACGATTGCGTCGTAGCGGTCGCGTGCGCTTACATTGTCCGATGTGTCAGAAGCCATTTTCTCATCACGCTGTTCGAAGCGTCGTGTCGTTTCTGACTTCGCGCGTTGCCACTGATACGCAATCGCCGCATCGCTGTCGTTTGATAACATGTGCGTCATCAGCCGAGTTACGTGCTCGATTGTACTGCGAGGCTGATCTATCGAATGTCGAAATGTTTCGACGCAAATCACCGTAACGTGATTGGCGAAGCTTCATCGTTCATCGTCATGTTCAAGCGAGCATGATCATACCAAATGAGTATCGCGCATGAAGATGCGCCTCGATTTCGCCGATACCTCCATGAGTGCTAGTTTGTGCGGCTCCATAGCACGCGATGCATCTGCGTGAGCGCCAGCAGATACGACCAGCTCCCGTCAGAGGTTGCGATTTCGATTCGAGATCTTGGAGTGATCGGTGATCAGCGCACCGCCGCGCTTCTTACGAGGTCCGGCGACATCGTCTGGTACTGCCCCGATCGGTTCGATCGCCCCAGCATTTTTGGCGCGCTTCTTGATAAGCGTGGCGGAGCGTGGCGGCTTGATATGCCCGGCAGCCGATCGATTGGGCGGGCCTATGTTTCGTCCAGCGCCGTGCTGGAGACGCACCTGTCGTGTGCGGGCCATGTCTCGACAGTGACGGATTTTATGCCAATGGGATCCGATGTTCCCCGCGGCATCTGTCGGATCCTGTCAGCGGTCCGCTCCGACGCGATCCTGCGCTTCGAACCTGCACCGAATTTCGGCCAATCAGGTTCGATGCCTCTGCGGGTGGACGCCGGTGTCAGGATCGGAAACGACACTCTGTTTGCATCCCATGCTTTGACGATCGAGGACGGTCACGTGCTCATGCACGTCCCCTCAGGAGACGAAAGCTGGGCGACGTTGCTAGCGTCGGACGCGCTGCGACCCAATGCGAGCGCCCTTCAGCTCTGGCGCCGCGTGACGATCGACGCGTGGGAAAGCCTCGCCTCGAATGACAAACACCACGCCGGATATGATCGGGGAATAACCGGGTCGCTGCGAGCATTGCGACTCCTGACACACGCCGAGAGCGGCGGCGTGATTGCTGCGGTTACGACCTCGCTGCCCGAAGTAAAAGGCGGCGACCGCAATTATGACTACAGGTACGTCTGGCTTCGCGACGCCGGGATGATTGCGAGCGCTCTGATCCGTAGCGCGGGCGACGTCGGGCAGGCGCGCCGCCTTCTGGATTTCCTCGGCTCCAGCAAAGTTCGCTCGGACGACATCTTCCTGCCGCCGGCTCTGACACTGTCCGGAGAGACGGTGCCGGAAGAGCTGACGGTCGACGGATGGGTCGGTTATGGCGGTGCGTCGCCGGTGCGCAAAGGGAACGGCGCGCGCACACAACTGCAACTCGATGCCGTTGGCAATATTCTGCTCGTAGCGAAACTCGTGTACGGCGCAACGACCGATCGACCGCAGTTTGCGATGATCCGCGACGCCGCGAATTTTCTCACGAAACACTGGCAAGAAGCCGATTTCGGACTCTGGGAGGAGCGCGAGCCCGCGCAGTATACAAGCAGCAAGGTCATCATGGCCTGCGGCCTGGAGTTCATTGCCGAGTATGGCGACAAGGCCGAAGCACTCTTATGGCGCCAGACAGCGACAGCGATCCGCGCCTTCGTCATCACCCAGTGCATGACGACGAGCGGCGCCTATGCAGCCATTGCCGGCGGAGAAGATGTCGATGTGTCGGCAGCGCTATTTCCGGTCTGGGCTTATTGCGACGCCGACACGCCTGCGATGCTGGTCACGATTGCGGAGATCGAGCGTGATCTTGCCGACGGTGCGCTGTACCGGCGCCTGCTCCTACTGTTTCCATCGCATGAGGAAGGTGCATTTCTCGCGGGAACATTCTGGGTAGCCCAGTACTGGATCATGCGCGGCGATCTTGAAAGAGCGCGATCCATCATCGACGCGACGCTTGCCTACGCGAACGATCTTGGCTTCTTCGCGGAAGAAGGCGATCCGGCGACAGGTGAAATGGTCGGAAACTTTCCGCAGAGTTTCGTTCATGCCGCTTTCTTGGGGACGGTCTTTGATCTGGCAACCGAAACCGCGAAGATGAGTGGCGGACGGCGCGATGCAGAATGAGCGCATTTTTCGCCAGCGCTTAAATGTTCATCGCACGCCTAACT
The DNA here is from genome assembly GCA_965246795.1 of Beijerinckiaceae bacterium. Lineage (GTDB taxonomy): Bacteria > Pseudomonadota > Alphaproteobacteria > Rhizobiales > Beijerinckiaceae > JAJXWB01. The sequence continues at coordinate 480,142 of CBDFFN010000008.1, forward strand.
TCGTCCGCGAACGGGCTCGACCGTGTGATCTGATGCGCGAGAATTGATGCCGATGGCCGGGCAAATTTTGGACAACCTTCTCACAACTCTCAGTGTGCGCCTCCATGCGTTCGCGCTCTGCGAGATCGACCATGGCTATCGCCTAAGTTTCGACCCGATGGAAGGCGTGACGATTCACTATGTTCTCGAGGGTCAGGGAACGCTTCAAAGCGGCAATAGCCGTCCGATCGCCTATGACACAAACTGCATCATGGTCGTGCCGGCCCGCACCCACCAGAGCCTGGGAGATGCCGCGTCGGTCTTTCGCGAGGTACCCGCCGACGAGACCTGCGAGATCATCAATGACGGCCTGATCAAATTTCTGGCGGGCACGGGAGCGCCAAAGACGCGTATTGTTTGCGGCACGATCCTCGCGACCTATGCCGGGACGTTGGGTCTGTTTGAAAGTCTCAGCGAACCGATCGTCGTCGACACAAGCGACGTCGAGCAACTTCGCTACGCGTTCCAAGCAATGCTCGGTGAACTGTCGAGCCACGCCGTCGGGATGCGCGCAATGACCGAAGCATTGATGAAACAATGTCTCATACTGGTTCTACGACAGCAATTGCTCCAGCGGAATGTGGTATCGCCATTCTTCGCTTCGCTTCAGGACAGTAGGCTTGCACGCGCGATCACCGCCATCGTCGAAGAGCCGGCACAACCACATACGGTTTCAAGCCTTTCAGCGCTCTCCGGCATGAGCCGGTCCGTCTTCACAGAGCGTTTCAAGACGACCTTCGGTCAGACGCCGATCGAATTCTTGACTGCGGTGAGGCTACGTTTGGCAGCTCACCTTCTCGCCACCACCGATGTCCCAATAAAACTCATATCCAAAAGCATCGGGTATTCGAGCCGCAGTCACTTTTCGCGATCGTTCCGGCTGGCTTACGGGCAGGATCCCGCCAGCTTTCGAACCTTCGGTACATCCCCGGAGGACGAACCCTGGTCCGATGCCGGTGTCCCGCCGTCGCCTCCAGCTTAGATCTTTTCCGCGATATCGACGCCGGCCTTTTTAGGAGCCAGTGGATGGCCGCTTCCATCATTCAGATGCGAAGCATATCCGCAAAAGGAAAACGATCGCGGTGTTTAGAACGCTTGCCGCATAACGCATAAAAGACGCTGCCGGAGGTCGCTGTCGGACATAGCGAGCCGGTCGCGATACCGCGCATATAGGATGCGATTTGCGGCGTTTCGAACATCCGCTGTTGGCCGATTGTGTTGATAAACGGGCGCTTGTGATCGTGGCGATGCGCTGATTCAGTTCTTCTGGCGAGGGAGACTGAGTAGATGATGGGCAGGCAGACGGATGCGCCGCAGTTCTTCTACGACTGTTGCCTCGATGATCACGTGCCGGACGATCATCTGCTCCGCCACATCGATCGGTTCGTCGATTTGGAGAGCGTTCGCACGCAGCTGAAGCCGTTTTACAGCACGACCGGCCGCCCCTCGATCGACCCCGATCTGATGCTGCGCATGCTGATCGTCGGCTACTGCATGGGTATCCGGTCCGAACGACGATTGTGCGAGGAGGTCCATCTCAATCTCGCGTATCGATGGTTCTGCCGGCTCGGCCTGGACGCGAAGGTTCCTGATCACTCGACCTTCTCGCGCAATCGGCATGGCCGCTTCAGGGACAGCAACATCCTGCGGCATCTGTTCGAGACTATCGTCGAGCGCTGCCTCCGGGAGGGCCTGGTCGGCGGTGAGGGCTTCGCCGTCGATGCCAGCCTCATTGCGGCGGACGCCAACAAGCAGCGCTCGCTCCCGAGTAGCGAATGGAGCGCCGCCGAGGTCGGTCCCAATGCCTGCCGCGCCGCACGTGAGTATCTGGACGTGCTCGACGACGCGGCGTTCGGCGCCGCGAGCGAGAGCATTCCGAAGTTCATCTCGCCGTCTGACCCGGCGGCGCAATGGACCGGTGCCCATAAAGGACACGCGTTCTTCGCCTATGCTACAAACTATCTGATCGATCTCGATCACGCGGTCATCGTCGACGTGGAAGCGACACGCGCCATCCGGCAGGCGGAGGTCGGCGCCGCCCGCACCATGATCGCTAGGACGCAGGATCGCTTCGGCTTGTGGCCGGCGCGGCTGGCTGCGGATAGTGCCTACGGCTCGGCTGAGAACCTCGCTTGGCTGGTGCACGAGCGCGGGATCGAGCGCACGTTCCGGTGTTCGACAAGTCGGACCGCCAGGATGGCACCTTCAGCCGATCCGCGTTCGTCTACGATCATGAGACGGATGCTTATACCTGCCCAGCCGGCAAGCAGCTGAGGCAACGGCAGAAGGTCTACCGAACACCGCGCCCTCTCGTCGATGATGACGGTATGATGCGCTACCGCGCGAGCAAGCACGACTGCGATGTGTGCCCGCTTAAGCCGCGCTGCTGTCCAAACACGCCGGCGCGCAAGGTTCCGCGCTCGATCCACGAAGGCGCCCGCGACATGGCGCGCGATATTGCTAAGACCGACGCATATCTGACATCGCGACGCGAGCGGAAAAAGATCGAGATGCTGTTCGCGCATCTAAAACGCATTCTGCAACCTGGCAGATTACGATTACGCGGACCGAACGGCGCTCGTGACGAGTTCCACCTTGCAGCAACCGCCCAGAATCTCCGGAAGCTGGCGAAGCTGAGGTCACTGCGAATGGCGGTCGCATAACAAGCAAAGACTAACGAAGCTACGGACGATCATCGTCAAAGCTGGACGAAGAGGCCGCGCGATCCACAAGCCGACTTTATCAACACAATCGGCCGATTGCGTTGATAAAGTCGCTTGCGGATCGCATGGCCTCGTCGGCCGGCTTTTAAGCGGTTCGTCGAGTGCCCGTCAGCCTCCGCTTTTCATGCGATCGCGAGTGCCGGCCAGATGATCGTCAGGGGCTTGATCACAACAACGCCAGCAGCTTCAGTTGCCATAGGAAATCCGGAATGAGATAGCGGACTATGCTGCCCACGCCCAGACGATCATTATGAGCCCGCACAGGGCCCGCGCAACAAGAAATGCCGTGTCCGGAAATTGTCGAGCACTAAATACGAATACTGATTGAGATGAATATCATTCATCTACCTGAATGGAAGTAAGAACTTTCGACTTGTCCCATTGCACCAGCGAAGGGCGGACGACGGTGACTATCCGCAAGCTGTATCTAGTCTGTCGCGCTTGGTTGCCCGTTTTACGATCTTGCAGCGGCTACGTCTGATAGGGATAACGATCAGGCTTCGCGCTTCTGCTCGCCGATGCAGAGGCCATGCCTAAATCGATCGAGCGATGCTGTTCGACCGGGGCACGCGTTCGGAGACGCACCTGTTACGAACGATGCACCAGCTCCGGCAAGCGAAATCCGGCTGTATCGCAGCGGAGGGTGCATCGCTCCGTAATGCAAATGCAACGTTTCACAGAAAAGTCGCACTTCAGCTGCCGCGGGTGTTGTGTGCAAAAAATTAAGGAGTCATAAAGGTTTATCTCGAAGGGCGATCCTGTGAACTTTTGGTCGAAAATTCGAAGCAGCCGCCCGATGCTTCAGGAAGATGATCGTCCCACCTTGGCGATCACCTCGCATGACAGTGTAGGCCGTGTGAGCGAAGGCGTCACAAACCAGTTAGAAATGCTGGGAGAGCGGCTAAGAGAGCTAGGTAACCTCGAGGCAGCCCTCAATCGGATCACCGGGCCGGTTAGAGACGTATTGCACCGCCATTCGCAAGTCGAGGTGCGACTGCTGGAACTCGAAACTCTGCTGACCCGGGAGCGAGAAAGCTGCGCAACGTTGCGTAACGCCCACGCAGACTCCAGCGGCCGACTGGCGGCATTGTCGCAAGACTACTTGGCGCAAGAGGCCGAACTTAAAGCTTTGCAGACGCAGGCGAACGCGCGGTCGGAAGAGTTGAGCAAGCTGGCGGCCGCGCTGGAGGAAAAGACGAGCGCGTCGGCCTCCTGGGAGAGAGATGCGCGTGTGGAAGGGCAGCGGTCTGCCGGTTTCGAGTTAGAAGTCGGCCGGTTGAAGGCCTACGGCGACGAAATTGAGGCGCGGCTCGCGGTGCGAACGCGCGAACTCGGCGTTGCCAGCGACGCCCGCGATCAGCTGGAGCTCGAGCGCCGGGAAGTCGAGCGCAGACTGGAGACCGCCGCAGCCACTGTTGCCGGTCTTACACGGGAAGTCGCCGGCAGCGCGCTTGAGATGCGCGGTGAGAAAGAAGCTCTTGGAACGGCGAGGCTGGCATTGGAGAATGAGGCTGGTGCGCGGGCGCGCGCTGAACAACTGCTCATTGATGAGCGGACAGCGGCGCAGACCGCTGCGTCGGCCCTGACCGTAAAGCTGGATAGCGCAATTTCGCGCCACGCCGCGGCCGATAAGCATTCGGTGCAGGTCCGATCTCTGCTCGACGAGAAGACGGTTGCGCTCGCTGCCGCTGAAAAAGACGCGAGGAATGCACACGCGGAACTGCTTGCCTCGCGGGCCCAAAACGATGCGCTGCAAGGAGAACTTGCGCTTGGGCGCACTCATCATACGGAACTGCAGCGGACGCATGCGGAGCTGCGGGAGAAGCTTGCAGTAACCGAGTCGTCGCTCGCCTTGAAGGAAGCCTTAGTCGACGGTGCCGGCGCAAAGATCGAGAGCCTTTCGGCGCACTCCAAGGACCTGATAGCTCGGCACGAGAAGGAGCGGTCGGCGCTCGGCAGGGAAGTCGATCGACTTTCCGAAGAGCTGCAGAAGGAAAGGGCCGAACGGACGATGGCCCAGGGCGCACTCGATATCGCCCGCGCCAGCCGCACAGGCTTGCTGCAGCAATTGAGCAGCGCAAAGCGCAAGCCTGTGCTGCTGGAAGAAGAAACACAAGAGGATCGGGACCACGAAGTCAGACGGCTCGCTGCCTCCACATCCAAGCAGAGCGACAGCAGAGTTGCGTTCCTTCATAACGCGAACAGTAAGGACTAACGATCGATGGAAGCTGCAAAGATCACAGAGAACACGCACGTTTTGTCGAGCTCCGCTGGACAAGTGGTCGCGATGTCGCTGAGAGATAGAGTGCAAGACGCGTCAAGTCGGGAGCCTACGCCGCAGCGAGACTGGTCGGCCGCCCTTAACCTCGTGAACGAGTGTTTTGAAGCGGTCCGGATCGCCGATACTCGCGCGTCTGCATCTGAAGCGAGGGTCGCGGAATTGACTCAGCGGATCGAAGATCAAACGAGAATGGCGGAATCGCGGTTGGCTGTCGCGAACAAACGCTCCGACGTCGCTGAAGCGCGGGCGCGCAGTGCCGAGGAATGGCTCGTCAAGTTCCACGACACAATTGTAGCGGGTTTTCAGAAGACCTTCACGCCCGAATAACTTATCGGACCTTCATCTGAACCACGGTCATGACTGAGAACTTCAGCAGCGCTTCGCTGGATAACTTGATCGAAGGCGCCTTCAGCGCGCTGGTGATCCAGGGTGAGAGAATACCCTCAGGTGCTTCCGACGTAAGTCCCTTGTCTCTTAACAGCTTGGCGGCCGCGCTCGAGCAACTTCGGGCAATGTCGGCGGAGGTTTCCGGGGTGCGTTCCAACAATGCTCGCCTTTCGGAGCTTTGCGAACGCGCTGTAAGCCAATACGAAGCGGCGATAGTAGAGCGCGATCATTGGCACAGAGTAGCCCTTTCGAGGCGCAACCGTTGAGCGCTACTACTGATCTTTCGCGGGTACTAAACGCGTGGCGCCTGCATACGCTACTGGATCTGGTGTCCGCCAAACGCGGTCTCCGAAGGCATCGTAGCGGGGAGCCATCGGCGGCCGTCTGTCAGACCAAGCACGCAGATCCTATAGCGTACGAGAGCGGACGATTGAATGTCTGACTTGCAACAAAATCTAACGCGCTTCTACAACGGCGAGTTCAGGACACCGATGCACGGCAGCGGCTCCGTAGTCAGCATGCGCCCTAGAAAGGAACCCGCGCCTGATGTGAGCGAGTATCTGAAGCGAGTTGAGCATGCAGCACGCAGCCTTACGCAGGCCAGTGGGCGGATAAGCGAGCTTGAGGAAACCGTATATGACCTCCGGCAACGGGAGGTCACTTTAATGGTAGAGCTGGACCAGTCCCGGATGCAAATCCGCGAATTGCGGATGGATCTTGACTCTACCATGCACGAAAACCAACGCGTCACAGGGGTGCTGGCAGCGGCGGAGCGAATTATAGAAGAAAATGGGAGCCGCCTTACTCAAATGCAGGACAGTTACGATACGCTGACGCGCGCGATTGATAACGCTTTCGGCCAACGTGAGCTAGCGCTCGAGGCTTCAGCCTCGGTTGCCTAAACGCAGTCCTACATGTCGCTTTCAATGCGTGTAGTTGTGCACCATCGGCAGCTACGTCGAAGGTCGTCGGACAAGGCAGCGTAGTCCGACCTGTTTGGCCTGCTGCCGGTCTGATGGACGCTGAAGCTAATCCGACCTTCCTCTCGAACTCAACCGGGCTGATGTAGCCGATGGTCGAGTGCCTTCGTGTCGTATTGTAGAACCGCTCGTGTACAATCAAACACGTCCGACCTGGCGGCATCGCGTGATCGATAGACCTTGCGGCCGATCCGCTCGGTCTTCAGCGACGAGAAGAAGCTCTCCATCGCCGCGTTGTCCCAGACGTTCCCGGAACGGCTCATCGAACAGTCGCTGCCGTGATCGGCCATCAACGTGCGGAACTGCTCGCTCGTGTACTGGCTGCCTTGATCCGAGTGATACAGCAAGGCGTCCGGTCTACCGCGACGCCAGATCGCCATGACGAGTGCGTCGGTCACGAGTTGCGCCGTCATCTCGGCCTTCATTGACCGACCAACGACTCGACGTGAGAACAGATCAATCACCGCAGCGACGTAGAGCCAGCCTTCGGCTGTCCAGATATAGGTGAAGTCTGCAATCTCTTAGCCGGCAGGCGCATGCGCGCATGCGCCGATAGGCCACTTCTTGTTGGGTCGATCCGCCGTAGAACTGTCGGTCGAGCACATTCGGCGCGATAGTCGCGACGGCTCGCTCTCCGGAGTCTTTTGGAAAACCACGACGACGAGGCCTGCGCCCGCAGGGCCTCCGAGCCCATCAACCGCTCGATCTTGTGCAAGACCACACGCGAACCCTTCCGCCAAGACGTCACGCCAGACCCGACGAGCGCCGTAAGTGCGCGCGCTCGACGTGAAGCTCGCCCTGATCCTCGGTATGAGGGCCTCGTCGATCAGGGCTCGCGTGCTGCGGCACCGGGCGTGCCACGCGTGGAAGCCAGATCGAGACACGCCCAGCGCTTCGCATTGCCATGCCACCGGCCAGACTGCGCGGTGCTTCGCGACGAAGGCGAACTTCATGTCGCTTCCCTCGCGAAGTAGGCTGCGGCCTTTTTTAGGATGTCACGCTCCGCCTTGAGCTTCGTGACCTCACGTCGCAGCCGATCGATCTCCAGCTGCTCGGGCTTCATCTGCCCGTGTCCTGGGAACGCTTGTGTCGGTGCAGCGGCAAGCTCCTTCACCCATTTGCGAAGCACATTCTCGTGCACGTCGAGATCCCGCGCGGCTTGCGCAGCACTCACGCCGCATTCGCGTCACCAATCGAACCGCTTCAACCTTAAACTCGCGACTGAACTTCCGTCTCTGCATGGCAACTCTCCAACTTCATGAAACACCCAATCTCGGTGTCCACAAAACCGGCAGCAGGCCAGAGTGGAACGTCGTCGGCTGCTCTCGGCCGGTCAGACTTCGAACGACGCGGAACATAGCGGTGTACTAAGTACGTGATCCTGGCTGGCCTACACGCTCCGCTTTCGCGGCGCGGTGTCCCTTACGATGCCAGACGAACCCGCTCCTTAGCGGTCCGCGGCTCACATCTTGTCGTCGACGCCTGCGTGTTGGGGTCGGCGGAACACTCAGGAATAATCGAAGCAAGCGAGCCTTGCCGCACCTGGTGGTCATACGCCCAGTTCCCCAGAAAGCCCGGTACTTCCTGGGCGGGCATTGGACGTCCGAGCAGGAAGCCTTGAACCCTCCTGCATCCGATTTGCCGCAGGAAGTCCAACTGCTCCGAATCTTCGACGCCTTCAGCGACGAGATCAAAGTCCAGTTCGCGGCTGAGTGCGACCATTGCCGAGACGATCGCGCGGCTTCGGCTGTCCTCGCAAACGCCTTTCACGAACGACCGGTCGATTTTGATGGCGCTGACGGGAAACTGCTGAAGATGCACAAGCGAAGATGCACCGGTGCCAAAATCGTCAAGCGCGACGTGAACGCCGGACGCTCGCAGGCGCTCTAGCGCTGTCCGCGCCTGATCGGCGTTGCGGCTCATCAGAGCGTTCTCCGTCACCTCCAGCACGAGTTCGCGTGTCGGGATACGAAGGGTGGAAAGATCGCGCAGGATGCGTTGAGCAAGTTCGCCCCGGCGAAACTCAGGCTCGGACACATTGAGGCCGATGCGTCCGAATGCGACGCCCTCTGTCCGCCATCGGTGCATATCCGCGAGAACCCAGGAACGCATGCGGTCGCCAAGCGCGCATCCGAGCTCGAAATCGTCGAAAGCGGGCGCAATCGTTCCGGGAAGCTTCAGCCCCTCCGACGGATGTCGCCAGCGCAGCAGCGCTTCGAAGCCGCTGACGCGTCCGGACGCCAGTTCGATCACCGGCTGGTAGAACGGGACGATCCAATTCTCGTCTAGCGCAGTGCGGGCGACCGCGAGCGTGTCGTCGCGGCGTTCGCGCGCGAGGCGTAGCGCGGGGGCGAACAGGACGGACTGATTGCGGCCGTCCCCCTTGGCCTTGTAGAGCGCGAGGTCAGCGCTCTTGTAGAGCCCCGTCTGATTTACGTCGTGGTGCGGGAAGGTCGCGATGCCGACGCTGCCCTTGCACTCGAGACGCAATTCCTGCCACGCGATCGGCTCGCGCAGGCGGGTCAGGATCCGTTCGGCGGGCACCAGCGTGTCGTTCGGGCTGGCGATGCTGGGCAATATGACCGCAAACTCGTCGCCTCCCAGTCGCGCGACGAAGTCATTGTCGCGCACAGCGGCGCGCAGCCTTGCCGACTGGATGCGCAGGACGGCGTCTCCCGCGTCATGCCCGTGCGTGTCGTTGATCGATTTGAAGCCGTCTAGATCGAGCAGGAGAAGCGCGACGCAGGACCCCGCGCGCTGCGCGTCTGCCAGCGCCTGGTCAAGCCGCTCGTGGAAGAACTTGCGGTTGGGCAGGCCCGTGAGCGCGTCGTGGTACGCGGCATGGCGCACCTGCGATTCATGCTGCTTCTGCTCGGTGACATCCTGGAATGCGCCGAACACGCGGGCGGCCGCGCCGTCGACGACCTCGACTTGTCCCATCGAACGCACCCAGCGTTCCTCGCCCGCGGCGTTACGGTAGGGAAGCTCAAGATCAAACGGCGCGTGCTCGCGCATCGTTTGAATGATCGCACCGCTCAGCCGCTTGCGCGCCTCCGGCGGATAGAACGAAAGCGCGCGCTCGACCGATACCGTTTTGCCGACGGGAATCCCGCTGATCCGGTATATTTCATCGGACCACGTCATCTCGTTGGTCGTGAGGTCTGTCTCCCAACCGCCGACCTTCGCCATCCGCTCCGTCTGCGCGAACAATGCCTGCCGCCGCCAGAGCTCCTGGGCTTGCGAGCGCAGAACCTTGCGCGTCCGCCGCCCCTTCTCGATCAAGCTTCTCGCAAAGGCGAATGCGCGATCCGATCGCAGCGCATCTGAGAAAAGAACGGCGAAGTTCTGCAGCTCCTCACCGTCTTTTTCTGACCATGCACGGAGAACGTCGGAGATGATCGCAAGCTCACCGTACGCGACGCCGGAGCGCTTGCGGATCGGGCACCGAAGAGCAAGCGATCCCTGAACGGGCAAAGCCGGCATCACATCCATCCGCAACCCGCCCTGCGCGGTCCATCGACAGACGCGGTTATGGAAGCGGAATTCGATGGACGGAATGCCGAAGGCGAAGGCCACGGATCGGCAGATTGGATCGAGCGTGTTCAATGTAGTCGACACCGGCAGGTCTTCTTGATCCTCTGCCATGACCTTAAGCACGCTCATCCCCCGTCGCGGTTGCCCGACTAAAGGATTGATCCCATTCGTGAAGATAGATTTACCGCGCGGGTCGTTGCGACCTTCGACAACCGGCTATGGCTGCGCCGTCGTGTGACGATTCGATAAACGTTTAATCTTGCCGCGCATCAGCGCTTCTGCCACTCAACCCGGTGAGACGCGATGCTCGGTAAACTGATCGATTTCTTTGCGGACGCCGCCGACCTGCGGTTGCCTATCCATAACGCCAATCCCGTTGACAGAGGAAAGCCTGTGTTCCGAAATGCGCGCCGAATCGGGGTGCACCTGAAATGCCTGATTTCCTCTCGCGCCTTTGGAATTCCGACAGTCTTTCGCCACACGGAATCTGCCTTCTGTGGCGGCCGGAACTTGTGTGGACGCACGCCATCTCGGATGCGCTGATCGGCTTGTCATACCTGTCGATCTCCGTCTTCCTGGCATATCTGCTGTCGCGGCGACCGGACGTGAAGTTCGGATGGGTCGTCTGGTGCTTCGCGACCTTCATTCTCGCCTGCGGCGCGACGCATTTCTTCTCGATCTGGACGCTGTGGTCGCCGGACTATGGACTCGAGGCGGTTTTGAAGGTTGTGACCGCGGCGGCGTCGGTCGCCACGGCGCTCCTATTGTGGCCGTTGTTGCCGCGCGCGCTGGCGTGGCCGTCGCCCGAACAGCTCGCCGGCGTCAACGAGGCGCTCAGGAAGAGCCTCGCCGAGCGCGACGAGGCGTTTGAGAAGCTAAAGGGAGAAACCGCCGAGCGCCTGCGCGTCGAAGCGATCCTGCACAACGCGCAGAAACTCGATGCTCTCGGTCAACTTACTGGGGGCTTAGCGCACGATTACAACAACCTTCTTGCCGTCATCGGGATGAACGTTTCTAGAATCGAGAAGAAGCTCGGTCCGGATATTGGAAGTGATATCCGGAGATCTCTTGACCACGTGTCTGCAGCAACGGCTCGGGCGGCGGCCATCACGCAGCGCATGCTATCCTTCGCGCGGCAGGGACCGGTTGTTGCAACCGAGACCGACGTGGCGGAGACCATCACCGGCATGGTCCCGCTTTTGCGGGATGGGTTGGGCGATGGCCTCGACCTCGTGCTCGAACTCGAGCCGGACCTGCCAACGATTACCCTTGACCGCAACCAGCTGGAGAATGCCGTCCTGAACCTCGTCCTGAATGCCAGGGATGCTTTGCCCAACGGCGGGCAAGTGAAGGTGAAGGCGAGACGTGATCAGGCCAATCCAGATGTCGTCATGATCGATGTCGCCGACACGGGGACCGGCATGCCTCCGGAGGTTGTCGAGCGGGCGTTTGATCCGTTCTTCACGACGAAGCCGGTGGGGCGAGGCTCGGGCTTGGGTCTGAGCCAGGTTTTCGGTTTCGCGAAGCAACTTGGCGGGCGTGTGGTGATTGATAGCCTTCTTCAAAAGGGCACGACGGTCTCGATCGCTCTACCGAAAGGTGCGTGACATGGGCACAGCGTTGACAGCCCTGGTGGCGGAGGACGAGGCGATGCTCGCGGACGTGATGGCGTGGGCACTCGAGGACGCGGGCTACGAGGTCATTCACGCCGTGAACGGACAGGCGGCTCTTGAGCTGCTGTCGCAACAGCACGTCGACGTACTGGTCACCGATATCCGCATGCCTTTGATGGACGGGCTGACTTTGGCCAACCGGGCGCGACAGAGTTCTGCCTCCTTGCCGATCGTATTCGTCAGCGGCTTCAGCGCCGAAAGCGCGGCGATGCCTGACCGCAGCGTCTTCCTGCGAAAGCCATTCAGCCCTGATGACCTCACCCGCGCCATCGAGCGGGTCCTTTAACCTTCGCGGACAGTGGCGTCCGGCCGCCGAACGTTTCGGTAGCCGGACGCCGTGCCGGCCGCTCAAGGGGGCGGAGCCGCCGACCGTCGTGCAATCGCGGCGGGTGATGGCCACATTGCGGCCGTCCGCTCAAGGGGGGCGAGCCGCCGACCGTCGTGCAATCGCGGCGGCTGATGGCCACATTGCGGCCGTCCGCGGTGCGCCGGTGCGTCCGCTCGTCGCGCCGCGTGAACTCCAGCGCAAAGCGCGGATCGGATATCCCGCTACGCACACGGGCCATCTAAAAGGATCGGGCCTCCCGGAAAGTAACGATATTATGGTTGTCGATCCGCAAAGATTTCCGGTGGCATCCCACGCGCCCGCCCGCGCGCTTCGTTAAGTCCGGCTTCGTACAACGACGCGAGTCCTGGGGCTATCGCGTGATCATTCTTCCCGTCCTTCCGCCGCAGATGCTCTATGTAGCACGTCGCCTCTCCGAGGCCTTCCTCGTGCCATACCTGCTCAAGCCGGAAGGCGATCCCGGCGACGAGACGTACGGCAGGATGCGCTCGTCCCAGACCGCGGCGCTCGCGCGCTTTTCGCCGGCTGTCATGATCGCCAGCGTCTTCAACGCCGTCGTGCTTATGTTGTCGCTCGCCGCGTCCGAGCCCGCGTCCGTCCTCCTTGCGTGGTGCTTCGCGGCGATCGCTTACGCGATGTTCGTCTATCTGCGCCTTCGTTCAGGGCGCGGCCGCGCGGCTCCCCGTCTTCGGTCACGCCAAGCCGTCATCCGAGCGGTCGTGAACGCTGGCGTGCTCGGACTGATCTGGGGCGCCGTCCCGGTCCTGTTCTTCGAGAACGCATCGACGCAGCTCATTGTGTGCTGCCTCGCCGTCGGCATGATGTGCGCGGGCTGCTTCGTCCTGGCCACCGTGCCGGTCGCGGTCGCCGCGTTCCTGGCGCCGATGGCGGCGGGCATCTCGATCGCCTTGATCCGGGCCGACGACGCGGGTCATTACTTCCTCATTCTCCTGTTCGCCAGCTACGTTTTCGTGCTTCTGGGGGGCGTCGCTGCGCACGCCGCCCAATTTGCGGCTCGCGTGCTGGCGCAGGTCGACGCGGAGCGTGCGGCGGCAATCGATGCGCTCACCGGGTTGCCCAATCGCAAGGGCATCACGGAACGTCTCGACGCCGCGACCGCACGTCTCCATCGTCACAGCAAGGGGTTCGCCGTCCTGAGCATCGACCTCGATGCGTTCAAGCCGGTGAATGACAGGTTCGGCCACGCCGCAGGCGACCGCCTTCTGATCGAGGTCGCACAGCGCCTCACCGCCTGCATTCGCGAAGACGATATGCTGGCGCGCATCGGCGGCGACGAGTTCGTGCTGCTGCTGGCTGATGTCGGAGAGCCTGCGCTTGCCGCCGAGATTGCCGAGCGCCTCCTTGTTCAGTTCAGGACGCCTTTCAAGGTCGAAGCTGAACTCGTCACAGTCCGCGCGAGCATTGGGATCTCGCTGGCGCCCGGCGACGGCCACGACGCGCAAGCTATCCTCGCGTGCGCCGACAGCGCGCTCTACGAAGTGAAGCGCGCGAACAAGAACGGATTCCGGCTCTTCCGGGCAGAGGATGATTTGACCGTGCGCAAGCGCAAGGCGCTTTCTCTGGACTTACGCAAGGCAATCGAGCGTGATGAGCTCAGCGTTGTCTACCAACCGATCGTGAGCGTCGCCACGGGCGAGGTCACTGCCTTCGAAGCGCTGCTGCGATGGACCCACGCCGACCAGGGCGCGATATCCCCGGCCGAGTTCATCGGTCTGGCCGAGAAGTCCGGACTGATTCACGAGATCGGCGAGTGGGTCATCGATCAGGCCTGCCGCGCTGCAAGCGAGCTTCCGCCGCACGTCCGCATGGCGGTAAACTTCTCGCTTGAGCAGTTCAGGACAGCAAACATCGTGGCAGTGACCCTCAGCGCTTTAGCGCGATACAGGCTGTCCGCCGAACGCTTCGAAATCGAGGTCACGGAATCGGTTCTCTTCGAGGACGACCACGTTGTCCGCGAGGCGATCGAGGCTCTCAGCCACGCGGGGATCCGGATCGTTCTCGACGACTTCGGCACTGGCTTTTCGTCGTTGCGCCACTTCCAGGATTTGCCGATCAGCGGGATGAAGGTTGACCGCTCGTTCGTCTCGAACATTGCGACCAAGCCACGCAGCGCGGCGATTATCGAGGCCATGATCGATCTCTGCCGCAAGACGTCCATCGACATCGTTGCAGAAGGCGTCGAGACGGCCGAGCAATTGGTAGTACTAGGAGTCATGGGCTGCGCGCAGGCGCAAGGGTTCTGGATCGGGCGACCAACGCCTGCCGCGAGCCTCCAGGATACCGTGGCGTCGCGCCTTCTCCCCGGCCATTCCCCGCCGCGTTTGGTTCAATGCGACAACCTTACGCTCCGCGCTTCGGCGGCCGATCCAGAACTCGATGAGACCGCATGGGTCACGGTGCTGGCTGCCTGACGGAGCGCATCGGCAAAGCAGCTGCTCGGCGGAAAGATCGCCATGCCGGGTTATGTACACTGGCCAGGCCAGCGGTGCACTACCTCAGTCGCCGCCATGTGCCCGCGCGGCTTACGGATGCCGCGCCGCCGCGATACCGTAGCTCGCGGCCGGCATTTGAAGGGCCCTTGCAATCCGCGATCGGTATGGCGTGGAGGCCCCGGGTCCGATTCTGACAAAGGACATCCGCGATGTAGCTTATCAAGACGCGCCGCTGGAATTCGCTGTGCGCGCATCGCCCCCGGCCGACAGTCTCGATTCCGGGAAATTGCAGGATGACCGCCCCAACTCCGTAACCGCCGCCGCGCTCGAGCAAGCGTCCCTCGAACAGCTTCAGTTGGCCGTCGCGGCCGGCGCCGAGGCTTTGGCGCAGGCTTTCCCGGTCATGAAGGCCTTGCTGCTCGTTACGACGGCCTTTTCGACGATCGTATTCGAGAAGCTCCAGATCGGCCGGGGCGAGTTCGTGGCGATGGTGACCGCCGATGTCGACGAGCCGACGGCGGCCATCATCAACGATCGTGCTGCGGATTGACAGCGCCTTTCATTGAGAATCGCTTAAGGCTTTGGTCACCATTATGCCGCGGAAGGATTTCCGCATGTTGGCAGCGAGACGATCGGCGAACTCAGTTGAGGAAGGCGCGCCAGTCGGCGACGCGGTCCTGTCTCGGCTTTATCGAGGGGATGTTGACGAGATCGCGGGCATCGTCTCGGCGCTTCCGCAAGACGTCAGGGCGCGCCTGGCAGCGTTCTGTTACGGCCGTACGCACCTTCGGACGATCGGCCGCGAGATCGCTGCACACTGCGACGAGCAGTCGCTGAAGCATTACGCCGGAGCGGCGCTCGGGCAGTCTCTTATCGAAGCTAAGCGGCTACGGCAGGCCGACAGTTTTGGTGCCAGCCCAACATTTAGCCGCCCCAAGGTTTCGCTTGCCACGGCAGCCCACATGCGTCGCAGAGAGCCAATGATCGACGACGAGATCGATCGCACAGACTACGAGTATTCGACTTCCGAATATCAGCCGGCCGCCGGGCCCTTTTGTATTTGAGGTCTTGATGTAGCCGCGGACTTTCGCGCGCTCTATTTCATCGTGCAGCCGCGGCCCGGCCTCCAGAGACGGGCGGAGGTCAGGGTCGCGGGCTCCTCACACGGTCCGCGACCCGCTTTATCCTGCCCCCGTCTTGTTTCGGCGGACCAGGGGCCTTTTTGCGTTGGGTAAGACTTTCTGCAATCCATTACTTGCGGAGAGGCGCAGGGAGATTTCGTAGATGAGAAATTTGTTTATCGGTGGGATAGCCGCAGTTGCGGTGATAACAGCGGCTTCAATTGCTATGGCACAAGGCGGCGGCGGTGGTGGGGGAGGCGGAGGCGGTGGAGCTGGCGATGCAGGCTCCACGGCAGCAACGCCGAACGGTACTGCACCGGGCGCAGCAGGCCCGATGGGCACGCAAAGCACCGGCGGCGGCTCGGTCAGCACTGGCGGGGCAGGTGCAGCGGATACGATGCGGACAACGCCGCCTGGCGGCACAAATCAGCAGCGCTAAAATCTCGACCTGAAAGTCCGGCCCCTGTTTCGCTTCGGCGGACAGGGGCCTTTTGCGTTTCAGACCACGGTGCGTTGAGGGCTGTGGAATCCTGATCATGAGCGACCTCGCATCACGCGAGGAGAACCCATTAGCCCGTCCGACGCCGCGGTATGCGTTGCGGAGATCGTGAAGCGCCTAGAGAGAGCGCGGCTGCGCGGCGCCATCCCAGCCGTGCAGGTATGCCTCAGTGAACTAGAGCTGCTGAACGCCGCGCAGTTCGGCCGGTCACGAGCCTGAACAGTGTTTCGTCGTGCGCTCCGCGGGTCGCGCGCGTGCGCCGCTGGATCGCGTCACGCCGTGGCTCCACCGCTTCGTGAACTAGCCAAGGAGGTACATTTATAGCCGTGACGTCGTGACGTATTTCGTTACGCCTGTTCGGCCCAAAGACGCCCAGTCGAGCAGACGCGCAATCCATGCGATCGACCGGAGCTGCGGCCGGGCTCCTTCAAAGATCGTGTCGACGAGGACGAGGCTAACGACGTAGGCAAGCAGGATCGTCCGCAATCCCCAAACGAAATGCCCTTGGCCAATCAGGAAAAGGCCTTAGACCTTTAGCGAATGCTGGCAAGCGTCGGACGACGCCTTCGAGGCCGTGCTGGTCAGCATTCGCAAAGACGCTCGGCCCATTACCGACGAATTGCGTCGTCACCTGCAGCGGTGTGCGTTTTCCACCGCGGCCTCAAGCTGCTTGCGCGTGACGCCCCGCTTCTTGGTCCAGTAAGCCACCTCGTGTTTCTGATGCACGTTCACTCGATCGCGGTCTCCCTCGCTCGTCTTGATCGGATCGTTGGCCATTGTTCCCTCCTACTCGTAACCTAATGTCAGCAGGCATTCGTTACCGACGGGGAAACCGAGTCGAGGCTCTACTTCCGCTGCTCCTGCGCAGAATTAACAGGCGCCTGGCTCTTCGCCTTCGTTTCGTCGCTGGCGTAGCGAGATGCGAGCATCCCGGCGGTCAGTGGTCCGAGCAGGATGGCCGCAACAAGGGCTCCGGCAATAATATCGAGTGGTGAGAAGTTGCGCATTGTGAATTTCGTTTGGAGACCACCGCAAAAGCCCGGCGCCGACTTTTCGTTCCGGCGGGGCGTTATCGAAAGGCGCCTGCGAACCACGCGGTATGCGGTTCGACCAACGCAGCGCCAAACAGCACCATGACAGCAGCCTCCGCATTGGCCGGCCCTCGCGGTGCGCGCTCCTGGCAACGGACGCGCGGCCACGTCTTGCGGCGCGGCTTGCGTGGCCGGTGCCGCCGCCGTCGTCAGGAAGCTTCATCGTCGCTCCCATTCCGTCGCCGCGCGAAGCCGACCCCGTCGAACTCAATGGTTTAGACGGCGGCGCCGGCGAGCGTGCGCGCCGGCCGTAAAGACCGTGCCCGTTGTGCTCGGCAGAGGTCGATGTCTGGCGCATCCGGCTTTACCCGCACTCGATCGCCGGCCTTCACGCCCGCTTCCCACCGACACGGTATGCCGCCGTCAGGATCTGTCCATGACGGCTACGTCGATCAAGGAATTGTCGACCGCGCGAAGCGTCTGCTGCAACCAGTACAGGACGTAGCGTTTAGCATCCACTGGAACATCCACAACGGCGTGGACGCACTGGCCTTCGCGCCATTTGGCAAGCGCGTGTGGAAGTGCGATTTCATTCTTGGCGTCAACGCTCATGACGCCGTAGCGTTCGCGCCGAGCCCAGCGACCGATTAGCGCGTCCGCTATCTGCCTTTCGTCTCAAACTCCCGGTGAGTCGTTGTCCTTGTCGTCAGCGTGATAAACATGGCGCACTGCCCGGCTCCGTGTGGCCATGCCGATCTGCGCCACGATACGAAGCGCTCTAGATGTTTTATCGTGACGGTGCCGTCAGGTCTTAGTTCAGTAGCACGCGACTAGCGTCAAACACCTTGCTGAGGCGTCGGCACGTCGACTC
Source organism: Beijerinckiaceae bacterium (assembly GCA_965246795.1). Classification (GTDB taxonomy): domain Bacteria; phylum Pseudomonadota; class Alphaproteobacteria; order Rhizobiales; family Beijerinckiaceae; genus JAJXWB01. The sequence goes on from CBDFFN010000008.1 coordinate 498,080, forward strand.
TACAGAAAATCGCTGGATGGATCGGTGAACTCAAACTAAAAATGCAAGTTGTGTGGCATGGACGCTGCCACTATCGTCGGAACCGTCGCCGCCGTCTGCTCGGTCACGAGTTTCGTACCGCAAGCCTGGCGCATCGTGAAAACGCGCGACGTGGCGGCTATCTCAGCACGGATGTACGCTCTCACCGTCGTCGGCTTTTCTCTGTGGGTGGGCTACGGCGTGCTCGTCATGGCATGGCCGCTTATCATCCCGAACAGCATGTGCCTTTGTCTGTCCGCCTTCATCCTCGTCATGAGAATTCTGCCTCGCCACAAACGCGAGGCGGTCGCCGACACGGTGCGGGGCGTCTTGGATCCTTCGGCCTAGGTTTACGCAGCGCATTGTTTGGGACGTGAAGTGCGGGGTTAGGTAATTAGCATCCCTTGACTGCTACGAGGCAGACTCGCGGTCTCTGCGACGCTAGGAGCCCTCCGGACCAAAAGCGCTCGGATCTGTTCGGCTTACGATGCCGCAAGATTCGGAAAGCCCGCTATAGGCAGCAAGACTTTCAGCGCGCGGATGTGCGATGCTTGTCCTGCTTATGAAGTTGGTGGTAAGCGAGAGGCAGCTGTCCGAAACGACGAAGCCGTTCTCGTCGTCGACGAAGACGACAAGCTCGCGACCGCATGGGACGAATGGCACGTGAGGAGGCGTCCGAACGGACCTTCGCTCGCGCTGGCGAGCTTCACGCCCGCGGCTCACATGCCAAGCCGCGCTTGCGATCGCCGTCTCCCCCATGGTTCCGACCCGTGCGATCTCCCCCGTGAAGGTGCCGAGCGCGTCGGTGTCGAGGCTGGCCGGAACGACCGTTCTCGCGCCGAGGCGCTTCTGCAGCGCGGGCGCGATCGCGCGCTCCTTGCCGTGCATCGTCGCGCTCGCGACGGTCTAGTCCGAGTACGGGCGGCTCATGCGATCAGAAGTGCTCGCTGCGCACAACAGAGACGTCACTCACTGACAGGATGCCGATCTGCCGCTCGACGAGCGGGAACACCGCCGTAAGGACGGCATCCAACGTAGCTGGATCAACGATGCAGACCGCCGTCACCATCTGCCCGGCGTCCCCGACGGCGCCGGCGGACTCCCAGGCGCCCTCATGCCCTTGACCCGACAAGACAGGCAGGACCGTGTAGCCGGTCGCTGGCAGGCTACTGAGGATCGTCTCGAGCCTTCGCAGCAGCGGCCGCTCGATGACTATCTCGACGCGCTTCTTCTGATGCAGCTGCATGACGCTCATCTCGCAAGCTTGCCGGCCGCCCAAATGTACAGGGGTATGCCGACGACGAGGTTGAATGGAAAGGTGATGCCGAGCGACAGCGTAAGGGGCAGTGCAGCGTTGGCCTCCGGCAGGGCAAGGCGCATGGCCGCCGGCACCGCGATGTAGGAGGCCGACGCTGCAAGCGTGATCAGCACGGCGGTGCTGCCGGGCGAAAGACCGATCAAGTGTGCGAGGGCGGCGGCGATCACGGCGCCTGTCAACGGCATTAGCACGGCGAAGGCCGCCAGTGGTGTCGGGATCGTACGCCAACCCTTGAAAAGCCAGCGTCCCGCGAGCAGCCCCATGTCGAGCAGGAAGAAGGACAAGAAGCCGGGAAAGGCGTCGAGCAGGAACGGCTTCAGCGCCGTCATGCCTTTTTGCCCCGCGATGGTGCCGACAAGGAAGGCGCCGAGCAGCATGACGATCGACGCATGTCCGGCGATGTCGCGAGCCACTGCGCCCAATGGCTGTGAGCCCTCTCTTTTTGGTCCCAAGCGCGCAAGCATCAGGCCGGTGAAGATCGCCGGTGTTTCCATCGCCGCCGCGACGGCAACCAGCCAACCGTCGAACGCAATGCCGGCGTGCGTGAGCGCGCCCGTCACGGCAAGGAACGTCACGGCGGAGATCGACCCGTAATGCGCGGCGATCGCTGCCGCATCGATGCGCGACAGTGCTGGCATAGCGCGTAGCGCGATGAAGGCGAGCAAAGGTATCCCAGCCGACAGGAGTATGCCTACGCCGATTGTAGCCACCAGTGCGACATTCAAGCCGGTGTGCGCGACCTCGGCGCCGCCGCGAAAGCCGATCGACATTAGGAGGTACAGCGACAGGAAGCGCGCGATGCTCTCGGGTATCGCCAGATCCGAACGAAGGACTACGGCGAGGAGTCCGAGGGCGAAGAACAAGACCGGCGGGGAGGAGAGGTTTTGGGCGGCGAGATCGAGCAAAACGGCCCTCCGGTTGCGGCAAGTGCGCCTCCCGCGTAAAGCGACGCTCCCTCAATGAGAAATTGAATTTGCTCGGCTTCATCATTGCGGAAAGTGATCGTGCCAAAATCGCTGACGAACCTCGATCTTGATTGCGTGCGCGCGTTCGTCGCAATAGCGCGCGCGGGAAACTTCACGCGTGCGGCCGAAGCGATGCGCTTGCAGCAGTCGACGATCTCGCTGCAGCTTCAGCGATTGGAAGGGGCGCTCGGCCGCAAGCTCCTGGAGCGCAGCCCCCAATTGGTTCGTTTGACCACGGAGGGCGAGTTGTTCCTGCCCTACGCCGCCCGCCTTCTCGCGTTGAACGACGAAGTCGTGTCGCGGGTGAACGAACCGCAGATCGCCGGCGTCGTGCGGCTTGGAACGCCGGAGGATTTTGCGACGGCTCATCTGCCGGAGGTGCTTGCAAGGTTCGCGCGCGCCTATCCGGCGGTGTCCCTGGAGGTCACTTGCGACCTCACGCTTCATCTTATGAACGCATTCGGCAAAGGCGCTTTCGACCTCGCCCTGATCAAGCGCGAGCGCTCCGTCGCGAGCGGAGGCGTCCGCGTCTGGCGCGAGCCGCTCGTGTGGGTGTCCTCGCACGCTGCACTGCCCGACAAGGGCGGTGCGCTCCCCCTCGTCGTTTCTCCGACGCCGTGCGTCTATCGCAAGCGCGCAGTCGACGCGCTTGAACGCGTGAAACGACCTTGGCGCGTCGCCTACACTTGCGGGTCGCTCGCCGGGTCCGTCGCCGCCGTTAAAGCCGGTCTGGGCGTCACGGTCTTGCCGAAGGAGATGGTGCCTGCCGATCTCACGGTGATCGACGGTGGTCGTCTGCCCGATCTTCGCGACACCGAGATCGCGCTTCTGCAACGCGATCCGATATCCGCCGCGGCGCGGCGCCTGCGAGACCACATAAAGCAATGTCTCGGCTAGTTTCCCATCCGTCGAGATCGCCAGGGCTGGTCTATGCCAGTCGATTCATGCACAAGACGAAGGGCTCGGCAACGGGCTTGTCCCCCACTTCGCGAAAACACGGCGATCGCATCTTGTGCGAAGAGGTCCGCACTACGTCATTTTCCGCTCGAACGCGGAATTCCGGACCTTACGAGCCGAACGTTGAGCGGAAAGCCACGACTGTGCCCGTCGCTCGACGCGTCCATGAAATCGAAGAAGTAGTAAAGTCCCGCCATGCCGACCGGATTGGTCGTCCAGTACGGTGCAGCGCCTTCCGCGTCTGGTTGAACGTCCGGAAACACGCTCGGATCGACCACAGGCTTTCCACAGTTGGGGTCGAGGATCGTCTGCAACTCTGGGCCCGAAGGAACCCGCCAGTCTGAGCCGAGCTGCTGGGCACGCTGTTCCGCATCCGGAAGCGCGAACGTCGACCTTGCGCCCACGCAAAGCGGCGAACGCCAATCCGTGCCCAGACCGCATCGCTTCCATACCAGGCCCGTCTTCGTATCGGTCGCTTCTCCGTCGCTAATGACAAACCGCCGCTGCCGGCCTTGTAGATCTTGTTCGTAACAGCGGTCGAGAGCGCGTGCGGGGTTCGTGCACAAGGAAAGAGTTAACGCGACGATATGTTTGAGCATCATCCACCTCAAAGTCGAAGATCCGGGCAGCTCAAGCCTGCGTAACTCTCTCGCCAATGACTTACGGGCAGGGGCTTGGTGAGCCGGTTTGCGCAAGGTCGGCACGGCTTCGGGGTGCCGACCGGCGTTGAGAGAGGGGGAGCGAGACTGAACGCCTCGCTCCCTTGATATCAAGTCAAGCCGTCTTGAGGTCGTCCGGCAGCTTGCCGCCGTTCTCGCCGAGCTTCTTCATCACCTGCTTCGACAGCCAGACGTTCATCGTGGCGCTGTCGCTCATGTCGCCGGTGTAATCGAGCTCTTTCGCAAGCTCCTTGCGATGTTCGAGGCTCGAATCCATGCCGAGCAGCTTCATCAGGTCGACGATCGAGTGTTTCCAGTCGAGCGTCTGCGAATTCTTCGCGGCCATGTCGCCCAGCACCTGGCCGACATCGACCTGAGCCGTCGCGGCGCCACCGGTGCTGGCCGTTTGCACGCCGCCCGCGGCAGAGGGCGATAACGACGTTCCTGCCGGCGCTCCGGAACCGCCGCCGGCGGGCGCCGCCTCAGCGTGGGTGCCGAAAACCTTTGACATAATCGTGCCGAACAAACTCATGGTTCTGTCTCCAGTCGCGCGATTGGCGCGCATGCAGTGCATATAGCGCGATGCTGTTAATTGCGATGCGCAGAACGCAGGCGCACCCATACGAGCCGCCTTCGGGAGCGACGAGACGCGCACACCTCTGTGTGGTCGGATAAATAACCTTCACCTATGCGTCACGGCAGCTTGCAATAAACGCGCAACGTACCTGTAGGGTCGTGTTGTCGTGATAAGTCGTCACGGCGCCGCGGAACGGCGACGCCCAATCGAGAAGCCGCGCGAACCAGGCGATCGAGCGCAATTGCGTTCGCGCCCCCTCGAATATCGTGTCGACCACGACGAGGCTAATCAAGTAAGCGACCGCGATCGTTGCGACGCCCCAGACGACGTGTCCTTGTCCCATGAGGACCACGCTGTAAATCTTCGCGGGCTCGGCGATGATGAACGGGACCACCAGGGCGATCAGAGCGACGTAGGCGGGCAGGCGCTGCGAACCAACTCGTATCCAAGCGACCGGCCCGGTCTCGAGAAGCCGGCGCGCGAGCAGCAAGACCGCCGGCACGCCGAGCATGTCCATCAACGTGTAGGTGGCGACGACGGCGCTGCCTGGGAAGATTGCGACGGGATGAAATGAAGAACTTGTCACGGACGTTCAACGCGTGTGTACGAACGGAGTTGCCAAGGGCACAGCTCACGTCCACCTTTTTAGGTGAACCGCGTCGCGTCGTTCGAGTTAACGCTACGCGACATCGCAAGGAGTTGATATGAAAAAGCTGATTTTTGTAACGGTCGCTTCGGTGGCGGTACTGTCGGCTGCAACCGTTTTTGCGCAGGGCGGCACGAACGGCGCGAACTCGAGCGCTGCCCCTGGATCCGGTGGTTCGGGCGCAAGCGCCGGAGCTGCTGCCATCGGCTCGATGGGTGTTCCAAGCGCGACAGGCACCTCGAGCGCGTCCGGTGGCGTGAACGCCGGTTCGGGAGCGACGGGCAGCGGCGGCGGAAGCATGGGTTCGGGAACGGCTGGAAGCATCGGCAACGGCTCGGCTGGGGGTACAGCGGGCGGAGGGCGCTGACACCACTACGCGCCGATCAATCGCTGGTGAGGCTCCGCCGCGACCAGCCATTGTATGTCCGTTATCGCTGGCAGCGCACAGGTTCTCGCGGACGCGTTTTAGGAACCGCGCAGGAAGTTCAGGCAAGGCTCGCCTCGAACCTCGCTCGCAGAAACGACGTGTGAAACCTCACGTTCTTTAGCACCTCGATCAAGTAGTTGCGGGTGAGGTCGTACTCGGGACTGCACGTCGATGAGGCTGCCGGACATTTCTGCCCGTCCTACTTGCTCGCAACAACAGCGAAGAGTAGCTCAAAGGCTTGAGGCTGATCCGCTTCGAAAAGGAGGACTTCGTCAGGCCTTCGGATCGTTGATGTCCATGATCGGCGCATCGGTCGATGCGGATCCGACCATACGATCGGATTGATGGAATGAAAACGGTTACGTCAGTGTCGAATGCCAGCGCCCGTGTCCGCGCGGCTGAGCATCCGCGCTTAGCGAGTCAAGGACGCGGTCTGGCGAGTAACGGTCCTCTAAAGACGGGTCTGCTCGGTAACCATCCGACGACACAAAAAGCGGCGCGATAGTCCGCAACGGGACGGTGAGCAGCCGCAGGAGGCTGCACCGCCTCGTTGCCTCAAAGCTCAAGGCTCTGGTCGCATTTGACCGGTAGGCATTCGCTGCGCGTGCACGCGTCAATCGACGGTTGCCTCTTCGGCTCTCACCCGTCGTCACTGCCCCTGTTGATTGTCGTCGACGCATTCGACTTCCGGCGGCAGCGAAAGTCAGCGGCGGCTTGCTTGAGCCCGACTGTTGAACGATCAGCTACCGCGGCCATCGGCTGTCTGCAATCGACAACGCCCCGTGGCGCTCCGCAACAAGCACTCAAGTATACCGCGCAGGCGGCTTCGCGCTTCAGGGAGGTTCTAAACTCAATTCCAGTTCGACGCCTCGTCAGGCGTAGGCAGTCGCCCGTTCGGCGTGAGCTTGCTCACGATCTGAGGAAGCCATTGCGAGAGCTGGGAAGCGATGTCGTTCTGCGGCATGCCAGTATGCTTGGAAAGCTGGTCCAGCGTATCCGACCCGAGCGCCTCGTTGACCTCCTGCGGTCCGATCGGGGCATTAGGACCGTTGCCGACCCAGGAGTCGACCGCGTTGCCGTGACCGCTCTGCTGGAAGCTCGACACGAGCTGGCCAAGCGCGCCCGCAAGCCCGCCACCTCCGAGCATTCCCCCGAGCGAACCCCCCGGCATGCTCGCGTTGGCACCTGATGAGCCGCCGCCGCCCAGCAGGCTGCCGAGCAAGCCGCCCAGGCCGCCCGACTGGCCCGCGACCTGCGCGCCGGCCGCGTTGCCGCCGAGCATGCCTCCGAGACCCCCAGCGCCATCAGCCCCTGCCTTGTTGGCCATGATCGCCATGAGGATAGGAAGGAGCATGGAGGCCATGCCGCCGCCCGACGTGGACCTTCCGTTTCCTTGACCCGTGACGGAGCCGAGGACGTCGTCAAGTAATCCCATAGTGTTCTCCAATACAGATAGGCGTCGTCGCGTTGATTGTTTATGTCAGCTTTGCTCGTCTGTCCTGTCAACGACCGCGCGCTGAGTGCGCAACTCGATCGGCACTTCGACTTTTTCGAAGGTTCGGCTCTTCGTTACGTGGATTTCCTCGACCAGGAAGAGCCGCTTCTCGACGACAAGCCGCTCCTCAAAGACAGGAATGATTGTTACATTCCCTTCCGTCCGCACCGGAGGCGGAACAGCCACCTCGCGATCGACCGGCACCCGGTGAACATGAACGCTGTCGCTCGAAAGTTTCGCCTCGACGAGATGCGCCTCGTGCCCGACGACGGTTCGGACGGTCACCTTGCCGGTTTCGACCGTCCGCTTCTTCAAATGCGCGACTTCCTCGATCAGCGGTACGCTTTTGGTATCGTCGTTCAAGAGGCTTGCTTTCTGACAGGAGATGCGCGGGGCGACCGAGATCGTCCCGCGCCACGATATGCCGTTGCGATCAGCGCTTCGGGGTGACAGGCGCACCTTCGACGATGCAACCATCGTCGACGTCAACTTTCGTGGAACGCACCGTGTCCTGAACGGTCTCAACACGCTCGTCCGCCGTCTTCGACACGCGCACCTCGCCGGTGACTCGCGCTTGCTTCGCTACGACAGCCTCTTCCGATGTAGCCGTTGCTTCAATCGTGCGTTCCCGGAACGGGTCGTCACCCGGCGCAAGTGCGCGGTCGACGGCAACCTGATCGACCTTCACCGTCTCGCTTCGCAGGTTGACCTTTTCCGTCACAGGCGTTTCGACGACGTAGCTACGTATCTTCACGCGCCCGGAATTCACCTGGCGCTTTCCGACCGAAAGACGCTCTTCGACGATGTCGACCTTCTGGTTGCCAAGATCCGACGCTGCAGCCCCAAGGCGGTCGCCCCCCGTTGCCGTTGCACCCGTCGCGGCGAGGCCCGTTGCCGATCCCGAAGCGGCGACTGCCGTCGGCGCTCCGGTCCAGCCGTCTTTGCGCCAGGTCTTTTCCCGCTCGTCGAGCTCGACGGTCCCATGCTCTTCAAGAATGTCCTCCGCGCGAGCAGCGTTAACATCGTCAACGGTAGCCGCGACCATAATGCTACCGCGGTACATTGCTTCCGCGTAAGTGTGACGATCCTCCTCAGGCATGAACATATCTTTCAAAGATGCCCAAAATCCCTGGTCGTCGCGCGTCGTATCGTATGCCGTGCGCGTGCCAGTCGCCGGAGCGACGTCGGTCTCTGGCGTCGTCCGGATGTTCGAAGCGGGAATGCCGGCGGCCACGAGCTGGCTCACGGCGCGCGTCGCATCGGCGCGATTATCAAAAAGTGCAGTGATTGTCTGTGTCATGTGATGTCTCCGCATTGATCGGAATGAAACGCGTCGCGGACTCGCCGCGACGCGTGGGGTCGCTCAGCCACGCGTCGTGGTGAGAGGGCGTGCGCCGACGAGGCCGGCGGTTAGCGTCGGATCGACAACGCCGAAGCGTCCGCCGAACCAAGCTGCAAGTGCGCCGAGCAGAAGCGCGAGGCTGCCCAGCAGAGCGCCGTGCGAGACCGCGCGTGCTGCGACGTCGGCTGCTTCCGCAGCCTTCTGCTTCGCCTGTGCAGCCGTGTCGCGATACTGCTTTTCGTAGACTGCGACGCGCGTGCGGGCGTCTTCAATCGACATGTTTTGCGCCTTTGACAGGGCTTGCGCGGCCTTCTCGCGAGCGTCGGCGGCCTTCGCGTCATCGCCGGTTACGACAGCACGCATTGCCGTCGAAGCGGCGTCGCGCAGCGCCGCCGGATCGTTACCGGTCGACGAGCGCACGGACTGATCAATCGATGCGAACGGATCAGACACGTTTGCCAAAGCCGGCGCGGCCGTCTGCGCGACAGACATGGCCGTGCGCCCGAGGCCGCCAAGCGCGCCGCTTACCGTGCTGAAAGCGCCGCCGACGAGACCACCAGCTGCCGTGCTGAGGAGGTAGAAGACAACGAGGTTCGTGACCGCCCAGGTCGTGAGGCCTTGCCAAGCGCCGGTAGACTCCTTCGGACGACCCGACAAGCGGCTTGCGACGTAGCCACCAATAAAGGCGGCGACAACGCTGGACAGTGCCCACCAGAATCCCGCGCTCATCGAGAACGTGCTTGCAGTCGGATTATCGCCCGTAACCGGGTTTAGCGTGGACGCGCCGATACCGATTCCGATCATGTTGAGAACAAGCTGAGCGATCAGCGATGTCGCGACGCCTGCGAGAACTGCGCCCCACGACACGTTGTTGATCAGGATCGTCCGCGCATCTTCCGATGGCGTGACAGGACTGAGATGCGGAGCATCTCCTGCGTAAGTCGAACCAACCATATTTTGTCCTCACCGATTGAGACCGGTCGCAAACAGTTGCGTCCGGTCGTCGACGAGCACGTAATGATGTGGACCCGGAAACGTGCGCTGCAGATTTCGCGAGAGGGTCTGCAAAAACGCAGGGAACTCCGGTGGCTAGTTTCGTGGGTCTAGCGATCCGGACATTGACTTGACGGCGGCTGCGATGCTTTCGAGGACTGTCCGAACCCGCGGCGTGTCGCGCAGATCCTTGTGCACGAGGAGCCAGATGTCCGCCTTGGGTGGCGGCATTGGCGTCGAAAGGCGGCGAAGACGCCCCTTACGATCTCCCTGAAAACGGGCAAGGCACGCCAGTCCGCCGCCGGCAGCGGACGCCGCGACCAAAGCGCCGTGGCTGCCCGTGCGAAGTCCTGCCTCCGCGCGCGGCGCCAAACGTCCCATCCAGGCCGCCTGCTTATCAGCATCCGGATCGCCCATTACCGACATCGTGAAGTGCCCAGCGCAGCCGTTCTCGAAGTCCGGCATGCCGAAGCGCTCGAGATAACCGTGTGCCGCGTACAGGCCGTAGGCGACGCGGCCGATCCGCTTCACCCGTAAGTCGTGCCGGTCCGAGCGCGCAAATTGCACCGCGATGTCGGCCTCGCGCATCGAGAGGCTGATTTGCTGGACGTGCGGTATGACTTCGAGCGCTAACCCCGGATGGCGCACATGAAGGTCGCCGAGAAGAGGTCCGATCACGTGCACGGCGAGGGCCTCCGTGCAGGCGACTCTCACTATTCCAGCCAACGCACCGCCGCCGACGAAGCCGCGAGCGAGCGACACCGCTTCATGTTCGACGCGCTCGGCTTGCGCTAGCACCCTTTCGCCGTCAGACGTCAAGATATAGCCGTCCGGCGTGCGCTGCATCAGCTGCGCACCAAGGCTTACGTCTAGCGAGGCAAGACGCCGTCCGACGGTGGTCTGCGCGACATTGAGCTCCCGAGCCGCGGCAGAGAGGTTGCCGTTTCTGACGACGGCAAGGAAAAAGCGAAGATCGTCCCAGTCGAGCATCGTTTGTCCGCTGTCGTCGACGCGTCTGCGCTAAGTCAGCGGCGACTTCCGGGCGCAAACAGGTCCATGCGGCGGGCGGAAAGCCTGACAACGCCGGCCTTAGCACGCGCGTCAGGTGGATCGATCCGAAATCCGATGACGCGCAGCTCCACGTCGAACCGACAGGAGGTGTCGACGCGTTCGAGGCTTGCCCGGCACCGCGACGACAGCGTCTTGCGCATATCGGCGGACGTTCGGAAATCCAGTCCGAGACTCTCGATGCGAAGGGGTTTGCCGCGTCGCGACGTTCCGCATGCGTATCGCCCCCCAGGCTCACTTGCGCAGCGTAACCCCGTCAGGCGTATCTCGCGTCCGACGAGCGGTTTTGGGTCCTTGACGACGTCGCGAACCGCGGTGCTTTGCGGGGCGGCCTGCGCGGCATGGGCTGATAAAAACGCGACAAGGATCAAGGTTTTACGCATACGCCACGTACCTTTGCTGCCGCGCTTCGTTCTAGCTGACGTAACGTTTTCCGTCGTCGGTTCGATGTTGGCGCGGCGCCATAAGATACGTTGCCGCGCAAGACCTGCTCAGATGTCGATCCGAGTTACAAGCTAGATCTCGATCATGGTGCCGAGCTCGACGACGCGGGCAGGCGGGATGAGGAAGTAGTCCGGCGCGCGCACGGCGTTGCGGGTCATGAACGCGTAGAGCCTCTCCTGCCAAGCGGACACGTCCGGACGCAGCGATGGTATCGGCACCTCGCGGCCGAGAAAGAACGAGGCGCGGGATACATCCTCGCCGAGCGTGGCGGCGTGCGCGGTCAAAGTCGCTGGTATGTCCGGCTTCTCGGCGAAGCCGAAGACGACCTCGACCTGCTTGATGCCCGGCGCGAGATCCTTGACCCGCATGCGATCTGCTTCGCCAACGCGCGGCACCCGCGCGGTGATGACCTTCAGCAGCACCAAAGGCTCGTGAACGACGCCGTTATGCCTGAGGTTCAGCGACAACGCCGAAGGAACGACGTCCTCCCGTGTCGTAAAATAGATCGCCGGCTTGTGCACGCGCAGTGGCGGCGTCGGACCTGACAGCTCAGCGACAAAGGCTGTCAGCGACATCGCATCCTTCTCGCGTCGCGCGAGTGCGACTTCGCGACCGCGCCGCCAGGACAGCATGAGCGTCAAGACGACGGCGCCGACAAGTAGCGGAAACCAGCCGCCGTCGGGGATCTTGTGCGCGTTCGACGCAACAAAGGTTAGGTCGAGCGCGAGGATTGCAAGCGCCGCCGGGCCTACGAGCGCCCAAGACCAGCGCCAAACGCCACGAGCGACGGTTGCGACCAAGATCGTAGTCACGAGCATGTCGCCCGCAACGGCGATGCCGTACGCGTTGGCAAGCGCATCCGAACTGCGAAAGCCAAACACAAGACCTAGCACCGCGATCATGAGCAGCCAGTTGATCTGCGGCACGTACACCTGTCCGACAGCTTCGTCGGAGGTTTGCCTGACTTCAAGACGAGGTAACGCGCCAAGCTGGATCGCCTGTTGCACGAGCGCGAATGCGCCCGAGATGACGGCCTGGCTCGCGATCACGGTCGCAAACGTGGTCAGAATCACGGCCGGTATTAACAGCGGCGCCGGGACGAGTAGGAAGAACGGGTTCGCCGCCGCAGTCGGATCGGAAAGCACCAGCGCGCCTTGGCCTAGGTAGTTGAGGAACAGAGCTGGCATTACGAACGCGAACCAGTCGATGCGGATCGCACCGCGTCCGAAATGACCCATGTCGGCGTAAAGCGCCTCGCCGCCCGTTAACGCGAGGAACACCGATCCTAGCACCGTAAAGGCGACCCAGCCGTTCGCATGCGTGACGAAGGCGAGCGCGTAACGCGGGTCGAGTGCTGCGACGACGCCAGGATATTTTAGGACATTCCACACGCCGAGTGCCGCGAGCAATACGAACCAGAGCGCCATCACGGGCCCGAAGAACCGGCCGACCTTCCCGCTGCCGCGGCTTTGAATCAGAAACAATCCGATCAGCACGACGGCCGCCAGCGGCACGACATAGGGCTTCAGGAGTGGCGTCGCGATCTCGACGCCCTCGATGGCGCTGAGCACTGAGATGGCCGGTGTGATCATCGCGTCACCGAAGAAGAGCGATGCACCACCGAGACCGATCACCAGCAAAGTCGTCCTAAAGCGTCCGGCGGCCGGTAGCGCCAGCGACAGAAGCGCCATCGTGCCGCCCTCGCCCTCGTTGTCGGCGCGCATGACGACCAGCACGTATTTTACCGCGACGACGAGCACGATTGCCCAGAAGACCAGCGAAAGGACGCCTAAAACAACGGCAGGATCGCCGGGACTGCCGGAAGCCTTGATCGACTCGCGGAATGCGTAGATCGGGCTTGTGCCGATATCGCCGAACACCACGCCGAGCGCACCGAGCATGAGGACACTGCGCGCGGGATGAGCGGCCTTCGCCTCTGCCGAGATGGCGGCCGTTGAGGCGCCCAGGTCAGCGCGTTCTCCGGAAGTCGGCATGGGATGTTCCAGAGGTCGGAGACGCACGCACGCTGCACGCGTTTAAGACGTAGCGCCGCCGATCGGCGGCGGCAATGACGGCTGCGCCGCATGCGATCGGCGTCGCACCTAATCTTTCGTCGTCGGGCGACTAGATTGGTCATGGGTCACGGCGATGCGGGAGCGATCGATGTCACGTCTGAGGAGCGCTGCCGTCTTCCCGGGTCGGATGGTCGTTAGTTCATACACCCTGCTCGACATGCTGGGTGTCCCCGCGGTGCGACCGCTGGCGCGTGTGTTCCTCAAGACGGGCCCGATCGCCTGGACCAAGCGCTTGTCGCAGCGCCTGCCAGCCTACGGTGCCCTCGTGATGCTTGCCGTTCCCTTCATCGTTGCGGAGCCGGCTAAGGTGTACGGCCTTTTCCTGATCGGGAAAGGCCACCTCGCGTGGGGCATCATCACGATCATCGCTGCGTACCTCGTCAGCCTTCTGCTCGTCGACACGATCTATGACGGGGCCCGACCGCAACTCCGATCGATCAAGTGGTTCGCAGGCTTGGTGGACTGGTCGTCCGCCATACGCGGCAGCGTAACGTCGGCGGTGCTCGCGTCCCGGCCCGTCCTGTTCGCCGCCGGCATACTCGCGCGCATGCGCGCCTGATCTACGAGCTCTAAGCAAGGCGCTCACGGCCTCCTTTCTCGTCGCAAAAGGTTCGCGTCACTTCGATAGGACCCTACCGTGACGGACCCGAACGGCTTTCCGGACGGCCATGGCGCATCCCGCGTCGCGGGCGTCTCCATCGATACATACAACGCTGAGTTGCGCGACGATGAAGGCTTTATCGGCGATCGAGCGAGCGGGCGGGCGTTCCGGGCGTTCCTGGATGCGACCCGCGAGCAGGTGAGTCGAAACGACGAAGATCCATTGGGCGAGACGGCGACCGCCGACATCGGCAAGCGGACGCTCGATCGAATTCTGCGAAACGGCGATGCCGAAGCTGCAGGTATCCTGATCGGAACCATCGAGGATTTCGCGCAGGAGTTCGCTGCCGTTGTCCGCCGGTTCCTGAAGCTCGACGAATGGGCGAGGACGCAGCGGATCGTGGTCGGCGGCGGCCTGCGGGCGAGCCGCATCGGCGAGCTCGCCATAGGCCGCGCGGCCGTTCTCTTGAAAGCCGCGGGGCAGACGCTTGATTTGCAGGCGATCCGCAGCGATCCTGACGAGGCCGGCCTTATCGGTTGCGCGCATCTCGCGCCCCGCGGTGTCATCAGGGGATGCAATGCAATCCTCGCAGTCGACATCGGCGGCTCCAACATCCGGGTCGGCACCGTCGAGATCGAGCCCGGTGCATCCGGACTCTCGGCAGCGCGAGTGCTCGCGTCGAAACTCTGGAAGCACGCCGAGGAAAAGCCCGATCGCGACACGGCGGTGGGCCGCGTCGTCGACATGCTAAAGGCGCAGGCCGATCACGTGCGCGGGGATAAAAGGCACCTGGCGCCGTTCATCGGCGTCGGCTGTCCCGGGCTCATCCGCGAGGACGGCTCGATCGAGAAGGGTGGTCAGAATTTGCCGGGCGATTGGGAACACCCCGGCTTCAATCTTCCGAACCTTTTGCGGCAGGCGATCTCATCGATCGAGGGAAGGTCAACCATCGTGCTGATGAACAACGATGCCGTCGTGCAGGGACTGAGCGAGGCGCCGTTCATGCGCGACGTCGAGCGTTGGGGCGTCATGACGATCGGAACCGGGCTGGGGAACGCCCGCTTTACGAACGAAGCCTCCGACCGGATGTGAAACCTTGCCTTGCCGCATCGAAGACTACGCCCTTATCGGCGATTGCGAGACCGCTGCGCTCGTCGGTCTCGACGGGTCCATCGATTGGCTTTGCTGGCCGCGGTTCGATTCTGACGCCTGCTTCTCGGCGCTGTTGGGCGAACGCGAGCATGGAAGGTGGCTAGTCGCTCCGGTCAATGCTCCGGCGCGGGTCACGCGACGTTACCGTGGCGACACACTTATCCTGGAAACGCGGTTCGAGACTGACGACGGCGCGGTCCTTCTTGTGGACTTCATGCCGCCGCGCAGCGAGCATTCGAAGCTGATCCGCCTGGTCATCGGCGAACGCGGCCGGGTGGAGATGCGCGCGGAATGGATCGTGCGCTTCGGCTATGGCGCTCGTGTGCCCTGGGTGCATCGACTCGCTGATGGCACGCTTCGCGCAATCGCGGGTCCCGACCAAGTCGTCCTTCATACCGAAGTTTCAATGCACGGCGAAGGTGCCTCGACGATCGGCGCGTTCTCAGTTGCGGCAGGCGAGACCGTGTCGCTCGTCGTGACCTACGCGCCATCACACCTTGCGCCGCCGACTGCGTTCGACGCAAGCGCCTTGCTTGCGGAAGCCGACCGATACTGGTGTGAATGGTCCAGCCGAGCGCGTATCGAAGCGGGCGAGCGCCGCGGCGCCGTCATGCGCTCGCTGATCACGCTCAAGGCGCTCACCTACGCGCCGACCGGCGGCATCGTCGCGGCGCCTACGACCAGCCTGCCGGAGACGCTCGGCGGCATTAGGAACTGGGACTACCGGTTCTGCTGGCTGCGCGACGCGACCTTGTCACTGCTCGCGCTGATGAACGCCGGGTACTACGACGAAGCTGGAGCCTGGCGGGACTGGCTGCTGCGCGCCGTTGCGGGTGCGCCGGCACAGGCGCAGATCATGTACAGCATCACCGGCGAGCACCGCCTGACGGAATGGGAGATCGATTGGCTGCCCGGCTACGAAGGCGCAAAGCCGGTGAGAATCGGCAACGGGGCGCACGGGCAGATCCAGATCGATGTCTATGGCGAGGTGATGGACGCGTTGTACCAGGCGCAGCGCGGCGGCCTGGCGAGCAGCGCCGACGCGTGGGCCTTGCAGCAGGCGTTCCTCGAACACCTATCGACAATCTGGCGCGAGCCCGACCGCGGTATCTGGGAAAGCCGCAAGCCCGAACGTCACTTCACGTTCAGCAAGGTCATGGCCTGGGTGGCGTTCGACCGCGGCGCCAAGATCGCGCGAGAGTTCGGCCTCGAAGGACCGCTCGAACGATGGGACGCCATCGCAAAGGAAATTCACGACGACGTATGCGCCAACGGGTTTGACGCGGAGCTCGGCAGCTTCACGCAGTCCTATGGGTCAAAGTTCCTCGACGGCAGCCTGCTCCTCATTCCGACCACAGGCTTTCTTCCCGTGGATGATCCACGCGTCTCAGGAACTGTTCGTGCCGTCGAGGGCAGGCTCCTGCAGGATGGATTTGTGATGCGTCACGATCCGGGCGAGGTGGAGACCGGCCTCGCGCACGGCGAGGGCGCGTTTCTCGCGTGCTCGTTCTGGCTCGCCGATGCGATGGTCTTGCTCGGCCGACAAGACGAAGGAAGGCGGCTCTTCGATCGGCTGCTCGCCCTTCGAAACGATGTCGGGCTGCTGTCGGAGGAATATGACGTCCCCACAAAACGCCTTGTCGGGAACTTCCCCCAGGCGTTCTCGCACATCGCGCTGGTGAACACCGCGCACAACCTGTCGCGTCTCAGCAAGCCCGCCGAGCAACGCGCCGGCGATGGAATGCCTGGGGCGTGAGGCTGCCGTACCATCTAAGCGCCGCCGTCCGTCACGCTGTAGAGAGGCCTGAATGCCTTCAACGAATTCGGTAATTTCCGGAACCAGCGTTGGGCTCTCCGACACGCACGCGCTGTCTCAAGCAGATCCCGCGCCTGCGTGCACACTCGTCATCTTCGGCGGCGACGGCGACCTTACGAAACGGCTCCTGATGCCGGCGCTGTATAATCTTTCTCGGGCGGAGCTTCTTCCGGACGGCTTCAGCATCATCGGCGTCGACCGCACTTCGAAAGGCGAAGACGCCTACCGCGCCGCGATGACGGACGCCTTCAGAGGTTTCGCCAACGACAAGGGCGGCGAGTTCTCCGCAAAGACTGTCGATGACGCGGCTTGGGGATGGATCGCTTCGCGCCTGCTTTATCTGGCAGGCGACATCGAAGCCCCGGCAACCTATGAGGCGCTGCAGAGAACGCTCGGAAACGGAAACGCGATTTTCTATCTCGCCGTTGCGGCGAGGTTCTTCGGTCCCGTGATCGAACACCTCGCTGACAGCGGTTTGATGAAAGCGACGGAAACCGGCTTTCGACGCGTTGTTGTTGAAAAGCCATTCGGGCACGACCTTGCCAGCGCGCGTGCACTGAATGCGCAGATCCTCTCCAAGGTCGACGAAAGCCAAGTCTATCGAATCGATCATTTCCTTGGAAAGGAGACGGTCCAGAACGTCATGGCGCTGCGTTTTGGCAACGGTATCTTCGAACCGCTCTGGAACCGCGAGCACATCGACCACGTGCAGATCACGGCTGCGGAGACGGTCGGCGTGGAGCGCAGGGCGAGCTTCTACGAGGCGACGGGCGCATTGCGCGACATGGTGCCCAACCATCTCTTCCAGTTGCTCGCGTTGACGGCCATGGAGCCGCCCACGTCTTTCGATGCCGATGCGTTAAGGCTTGAGAAGACCAAGATCTTGAAGGCGATCAAACCGCTCGATCCGATGCGCGTGGGACGGGACGTCGTTCGCGGGCAATATGGTGCCGGAAGCTTAAAGGGAGTTGCTGCCGCTGCCTATCGGGACGAGCCCGGCGTGGCACACGACAGCAGGACGGAGACGTATGTTGCGATGCGTCTCAAGATTGACAGTTGGCGCTGGGCCGGGGTGCCGTTCTACCTCCGCACGGGAAAGCGGCTCGGTGAGCGACGCACGGAGATCGCCGTTCACTTCAAGCCGGCGCCGTACGCCTTGTTCCGCGACACGCCGGTCGACAGACTGACGCCCAACGTCATGGTGATGCACCTGCAACCGAACGAAGGTGTGACCCTCAGCATTTCAGCGAAAGTGCCAGGGCCGAAGATGAAGCTCGGCGGCGTGGCCTTCGACTTTCGCTACGGCGACTGGTTCAATCTTCCGAGCAGTACGGGCTATGAGACGCTGATCTACGACGTGATGATCGGTGATCCCTCGCTGTTCCAGCGAGCCGACACGCTGGAAGCCGGGTGGGCCGCGGTGCAGCCCATCCTGGACGAGTGGTCTGCCGGCCACGGTACGATACAGGACTACTCGGCCGGCAGCGCCGGCCCGAGAGCGGCTGACAGATTGCTGGAGCGCGACGGGCGACGGTGGCTTCAGCTGAATTGATTTTTTTCGCGTGTTGAGCCCGTTCAACGCTGGGAGATAGTCTGCTCGTCGAAGCGAATCGCGGAACGGGCGAGCGTCGGCGCGCATTGGTCGTAAAATCAGGAATCTGACGATGTGGCCTCGTTTTTTAGCGCTTGTTCTACTGACAACGGCTTGGCCAGCAGCAGCAGATCCGTTTGACGGTAGTTGGATTATGTCGGCCGATACACTGGAAGGTTCGTGCGGAACTTACACGTTCGACGTCGGCATTATTGACGGCCGCATCCAGACGCCGCCGAACGTGCCGATATCCGGCACCGGCTCGATCAATGCAAAAGGCGCCGTCAACGTCCAGTTCACCGCGGCGTCCAACGTGATCACGGCCTCCGGTCACGCGAGCAAGGGTGGTGCTTTCGGCCGCTGGACAGCGCCATCTATGGCCTGTTCCGGCTCATGGCGCGCGCAGCGGCGTTGATACACCTTCGGCGTCCTCCCGGCCGCCTTCCCCGAGCGGTCCTCGAAGTTGTCGCCTTCGTACTGCTCGCGACCGCCCGGAATTTTTGTAGGTCGCTTTCCATCCGCGGCCAATCTCCCCGATCAACGGCTATATTTTCCTATCCGCCAACCGCAGCCGGACAAAGGCTCATCCCCAAATGTCTGCTTCTGGGCTGGTAATCATGGCGCATCTACGACCGACTTGGGCGCGATGCGGAATGTCGGCTTCAGGACGAAGCGCTGATGTCCGCATTCCACCCATCTCGGTCGTAAAGTCGAATCGACCGCACGGGAATAATGCGCCAGGAGCAGACGTAAGGTACCGCACCATTAGCAGACCTTGACGATAGGCTTGCCATGCGAGCGGCAGGACGCCAATCTTCGGCCGTGGTTCGACTCTACATCGGCATCACCGACCGAGACTGGTTCGAGTCGCTCGCGCACGCGCCGCCGGACGAGGTAAATTTCTGGCAACCTAGCGGGACGAAGACGTTTCGCGCGTTGCGGCCAGGCGAATTATTCCTGTTCAAGCTGCACGCACCGCACGACGTGATTGTCGGCGGGGGCGTATTTTCTCACGCTTTCGCTTGTGCCGCTTCCGATGGCCTGGGAAGCATTCGGGACGAAGAATGGTGTGGCGAGCCTTCCCGAGATGATCGCCCACTACCGCCGACACGGAGGAGTGCTAGATCCGCGGGTCGACCCAGTGATCGGCTGCCGCGTACTTACACAGCCTTTCTTCTGGCCGCAGGCGCTCTGGTTGCCCCTGCCTCCGAGCTTTGCGCGTAATATCGTGCAAGGGCGCAGCTATGGCACCGACGAGGTAGACGGCCGCGCGCTTTGGGAGCCGTGACCGAGCGGCTTTCAGCAGAAGCGGTCGTGACTTCGCAGACTCTACCGACGTCGTTGCGTCACGGTGCGCCAACGCTCGTCACACCTCGGCTTGGCCAGGGCGCGTTCCGCCTAGCGATGACAGACAGCTACGATCGGCGTTGTGCGGTGACAGGCGAACGGACACTTCCGATCTTGGACGCCGCTCATATTCAGGCTTTTGCGGCTGGCGGTGCTCATGAGATCGCCAACGGCCTGCTGCTGCGCACCGACATCCATCGTCTGTTCGACCTCGGCTAAGTGACTGTCTCGGAGGATCGCAGGTTTGAGGTCAGCTCACGGCTCAAGGCGGATTTCGATAACGGGCGACATTACTACGACTTGCACGGACAGCTCGTCCGTACTCCTCGGCGCAACGCAACACCGCCCTCGGCTGTAGC
This sequence comes from Beijerinckiaceae bacterium, assembly GCA_965246795.1. Taxonomy (GTDB): domain Bacteria; phylum Pseudomonadota; class Alphaproteobacteria; order Rhizobiales; family Beijerinckiaceae; genus JAJXWB01. The sequence goes on from CBDFFN010000008.1 coordinate 517,930, forward strand.
TCTTCGCTGGCACCGGGCGGCTGACTGTCGAGGAGGCCGAGCCTACGCCGCCCTTCGCTTAACCGGCGTCGATCGCTTTCCGCACAAACTGCGCAAGCGGTAAATCAGCCATTCCGTGCTGTTCCTCTTGTGTGCTGTTAGGACACGACGCACTCTATGCCAAGTACGGTTCCCGCTACAAACATTCGTTAATCGGAGTGTTCTAAGACTAACGTTAAGCGCGGTGTCGAGTGCCCCGAGCGCCAGCCGCTCCTTCGCTCTCGCGCGGCGTGGCGACCTGATATCGCCATCGTTCGAGTGTGGCGTTCACGATCATCATAATCGGCTTTGGCCAACCGGTATTCCGCGACTTCGCCGGTTCTCAACCCGGTGATGCGGCAGCAACTCGCAGCGGTCACGACCCTATTCCACGAGCTTCTCCGACTGCGCGATCATCACCTGGATCTTTTATGCGCTGGCGTCACGTTCCGCGAACCCGTAATCCCGCTTTCCTTGGCCGCTGGATGCTGGCCTCTCTTTGAGAAGTAAACGAGCTCGCAGCTATGCTGGGAACTGACAAGCCATGAAGAACGTTCGCGGCTCCCATTCAAGCCAAACGAGGAGGCTCCGGGATCGGCGCACCAGCCCATTCCCGGACACTTGAGTGGGATGCTGTTATGCTACCGGCGAAGTGGCGGTCCAACGGCCTGAAATGCCGGTTCGATCGAGCTTCGATAACGACATGCATCTGAATGTTGGAGCGGCGACGAAAAGCCAGGCCTTGCTCTTGTTCGTCTCCAAAAGCAGCCTCCATGAGATTCAAGCGGGTCCCAGTATCTGGGCACAAACCAGCGACCTTGACATCGCCCGGTTGCCCAGCAACAGCTGCACTTAAATTAGCCGGGCGGCACGGCTCCGACCACATCTTTTAAATGGTAGCGCGCTTTTCGTAGCTTTTACGCCAAAGCTAAACTCTTGACCTTCGACGCTTGTGTCTTCTTTGTTTGGGCGATGACCCGATCGCCTGAGCGACCGTGTCGGTCATCCGAGCCTCAGCTTTTGCCTTCGGACGCGTCGTAGATCGGGCCGAAGCGCTCCCAAGTCTCGCCCTTAAAGCGCTGCATCTGCTCTTGCTGGATCGGCGCAAAATCTGTTGCCGACGTGTTGATCTTGATGCCTGGCAAGAGCATGTCGAGCTCAAGGCCCTTGATGCTAGCGGCCTGCTTCATCACGTTTTCACGCGACAGATCGTTGCCGCACATCTCCAAGACCTTCGCCATGGTCTGGGCGACGGAATAGCCATAGACGAAATTGGTACTCGTCTTGTCGGCATCTGGAATATATTTGTCGATGAAGGCCAGCCAATTCTTGTACCCCGCATCGTCCTTCCAAGCGGGATCGCTCGCGTCTTTGATGTAAATCGTCGAGATTATGCCCTGCGCATTGTCGAAGCCTGCCGGCTTGATGACAGAACCAATCGAGCCCGAAACGTTGGCAAGGAATTGCGTCGCGGTCCAATTCGACTCTCGTGCCTTCTTGATCGCCATCGATGCGAATTTCGGTGTCGTCACGTTGTAGAAGACGGTTGCGCCGGACTCTTTAAGACGCAGCATCTGCGAGTCGATCGTCGGATCGCTAACTTCGTACGTCAGATGTATGATGGGCTTCAGCTTGCCGCCAAGGCCATCGATGAAACCCTTGACGTAATCTTTTCCAAAATCATCGTTCTGCGACAGGATGGCGATCTTCGCATCTGGCATGTTCTTGAGGATGTATTGCGCATAGATGCGCCCCTCGGCCTGGTAGGAAGGCTGCCAGCCCATGGTCCACGGGAAAGTTTTCGGATCGTCCCACTTTGTCGCGCCGGTCGCCACGAAGAGCTGCGGGACTTTCTTTTCATTGAGGTACTTCTGCACGGCGGTGTTGCTCGGCGTACCCAGCGGGTTGAAGACCAGCAGCACCTCATCGCTTTCAACGAGTTTGCGGACCTGCTCGACCGCTTTCGGCGGGCTGTAGGCGTCGTCGTAAGTAATAAAGTTGATTTTGCGGCCATTGATGCCGCCCTTGTCGTTGATCATCCTGAAATACGCGGCTTCGGTCTTGCCGATCGAACCGTAGGCAGACGCTGGGCCGCTATAGGGCATGACGTTGCCAATCTTGATCTCCGTTTTGGTATAGCCGGGCCCACTCATTTGCGCCGTTGCCGTGCTTATCAGGGCGGCCGTCGCGGCAAGTGCGATCGCGGTTCGCGTTGCAGAGCGTTTCATGATTCCTCCGTCGTCCGGGGCACCTTCGACGGAGGCAAGCTCGATCGGGCACGGCCATTGATGCCGTCGCGCGGCGAGGAACGCTACGAATGCCACGCAGCAATGTCACGCCGCAACGCGGCGCAACGCCTCGTTTCCTCTCATACTTTCGAATGACCATGCCGCACGGTCCATCTCGGCAGCGACGGCAGATGCAGATTAAGGTGGTTTGAGTGGATCGATGGTCCGAAGACGAACCTTGCTGCTGCGACCGACCCATCCCGCCCCAAAAATAGTCTGAAGCGAAGCTTCTCCGCTTGGGCCGATAAGCTCCGCGACATCGGCGATGTCGGGATGCGAAAGCCCGGAAGGTCCGGCTCAACGACTTCGTCGCCGAGCGCCTGCAGAGCCGCATGATCGGCAAGGACGCCGAACTCGGCGAGGGCACGCGAGGTATTGTATCGAAACTGCTGGTTGCCCTTGCGAGTTGTCGATGAGGTCATGCGATGGCCGTGATCGTCGTACAGCAATCCTTTGAGCAGGAACTCTCCCCGCGCTCACTTCTGACCGAAGGCCACGGCTGCACCCGTCAGCTTCATCTGCACCTGCTCGAAGAGATCGCTGTCGAGGATCGCAGGATGCTGCCCGGGGTGGCTGTCACCGTGATGATTGATCTCGCCGAGATAGACTCTGTTCTTCAAGAGGTGGGCCAGCGCGCCGCGCGGCCGAAGACCATGCCTCCGACTTGATAGAGACGTGCCGGAAGGAACAGACAGCGTCGTTCTCGAACTTGGAGCGAATGACAAGCTAAAACGCCGTGACCTCGCACAGATCGAGGCAAAGCTCGAAGAGTCGTACGCCGATTAAGAGCGAGACACGTCTCCGTGCTCATCGCTGGCATCGGCTTCAATGATGCAGCTGGAGCCCCGTACAACGGAATTTTTAGCCGAAGTCGCGAAGCGTTACCGCTTGGCATACTAACTCGACATCTATGCAAGGCTGCCGTCGGACCGGCGTTTCACAATTTTCGACAACATCCACCCTTCGCCGGAAGGCGTTCGCGTGATGGTCGCGGGCATACTCCAGTCAATCGAGCGTTTTGTGCAGTATTTCGGAAGTGAAGTCAGCAAGGGACGATAGCGATTTGTCATCTAGTCAGAACTTGATCCATCTCATTGTGAGGCCAGAAGGCATCTCGTACCGTAGCATTTGTGTGATGCTGTCGACTTGATCGTCATGACGTCCTCCTGGGAAAGCAAGCAATTCCGCTTCGAGAAGGTCGCGCCATGATGCGTTGCGCAGGAACCTTACGCGGCCTGACTCGAAGATGGGTGTCGCAGACTCAGCGCGTGTCTTTTTGTTTTGAGTTGCTTTGATGCCTATCGCAGAGACGCGCATCGAAACGAGCTCGCTGACAAGGCTTGTTCCGATTCCCGCATCTTCTACGAGAACGCCTCGAACTTTATACCGGACAGCGAGATCGTGAGCGATGCGCTTGAGTTCAGTGAATTCCGGGCGGCCGCGCCACACGTCGAGAAGGTGATACATCCCGCCTTTGATCTGCCACGTCGTGCAAACGCTGTAGTCATGATGACTTTCTGTTTTGCTTGCGGTGTCCCATGACTGATAGACGCGATCATCATCTTCGCGAGCGGGCAACTCATCGAAATAGCGAAACCACTTGCGCTTGAAAAGCGTCCCGCCAGGGGGCGTTGGCCGCTGCTGATAGAGGGCCTCAAACTTTCGTTCGCCAAGCGTACGTCGAAAAGTGTTTAACTCCTCTAACGTGTCACGCTCCGGGTTTAAGACGGAGCCGACAGTGCGCTCAAATGACGTATGAGCGCCGGTAGGAATGAGCGTGCGCACATCGGCTATCGCGGGGAGGTTTAGATGAACCCATCCCTCCGGATCATTGCGAAGCAGATAACCGACGAGATCATCCTCGTGTAGGCGCTGAGCGACGACAATGACGGCGCCTGTCTTCTTGTCGTTGAGGCGCGATAGGGCGACTGGTCCGAACCAGTCATTGACCGCATTGCGCGCGGCATCAGAATCGCTATCGACCGCTGAAAGCGGGTCATCGATGATCAGGAGATCGGCGCCGCGTCCCGTAAGAGGACCGCCTGTTGACGTCGCAAGGCGGCCTCCACGTGCAGTCAGCAGCACCTCGTGCTCGGAATTCTTCAGAGTACTGATTACCGTGCGCGGAAAAATCCGTCGGTACCACGAAGTGGTCAACACTGTGCGATAGTCGTTCTGCATCTTCACTGAGAGGCTTTGAGCGTATGACGCGCAAACAATATTTAAAGTTGGGTCGTGTCCGTGCATGAAGGCTGCGAAGGCGATCGAGACGCAGATCGATTTTAGACTACGTGGCGGAAGCGTGATGATTAGTCGCGTCGTTGATCCGTCGCGAACCAAATTCAATTGGTGGCAGATCGCGTCAATATGAAAATTATCGTCGTACCGTGCAGACGGAAGAAGTGTGTGAAACACAATCGCGACGAAGCTCGCGAAATCGTTTCGCAGAATCGTGTCTAATTCTTCGACCTCGTAAGAGATCTCCATGAGACTGGTCACTTCGCTTTGTCGCTACTCATCGACGCTCTCTTCAGCAGCGTCGCTTTTTTCGTGATCGAACGTCCTCGCTTCTGACTGTGTTTGTTCCGCTGCAAGGAACTTGCGGGCGAAGCGGGCCATGATCGCCTTCTCGTCCTTCGAAACACTTTCCAGGACCGGGACCTCGGCCGCGACGCGCGTGAGCGCTCCGGGCCCATCAAGGCTCAGGAAGATGCTGACCGCCTTTGGATCGTTCTGAGCTGCCTTGTTACGCACGTTCCGTGCGATCTGCTGCGCGGCCAAGACCTTCTTGATTTGGCCCGTTGCGGGATCGCGGACTGTCAAAAAGCCTTGCAGCTCCTTTCTGAGATATTCCTGGAGCGTCTTCTCTTTGCGCTTGCGCGTGCTTGATGATCGAGCCTGATGAGGAAAGCGGGTGTGAAGAGGCGGCTTGCCGTATCCGACCGCGTAATCGCCCTTTTTGCCCTTTGGCCCTTCTTCCTCTTCCGACATTTCTGACCCTGCTTATCCCGGCCCCAGAGCCGACGCTTTCGCCGCGACGCTATGCGCGGACGAGCTGCACGGTCGCAGATCGTGAAGCCGTTCGCAGTCAGCAATAATTGGGGCTGTAGGAATTTGAGCCGTTTGGCCTGGGCGATGCGCCGCCGCTGTGACAGTCACTAAAAGCGGATAGGCCGTCGTGCGATCGTCAGCCTGCGGTGCGCAACGCGGCACAGCGGCCGCGCAATCAAGAGCTGGTTCGCGGAGGTGGCGGCAGGAGCAAATAAGGTGTCGCAGCCGGAAGGCATGGCGCCGATGGTGGGATGCGGCCTTGGCCGGTTATCTCATCGAACGGTGTGCCGGTTTTCGCGCAAAGCGCGTTGCGGCCCGTCTCCGCCTGCCAACGGCGGATTGCCACGTCGACAAACAGTGGGTCGAGCTCAATACCTCTCGCGCAACGACCCGTTCGCTCCGCGGCGATCAACATGGACCCGCTGCCAACGAAAGGATCCAAAACGATTTCGCCGCGGTTCGTAACGTCGAGGAGGAAATCCATCAGCATGCTTGTCGGCTTGACGGTAGGATGCTCTTTGAGCCCTCTGCGGGCATCCGATCCAACGGTCGACGCACCGGCATAGGACCAGACGTTTGTGCGATTGCGCCCCTTGGCACCGAGCTGAACGTTATTCACGTGAGCGGCCCGGCCGTATTTGAACAACGGCAGTAGTTCGTGACCTGAGCGATAAAGACTGCCCATGCCGCCGTTAGTTTTGCTCCACACGATAAGATTGATGAGTTCGAGGTGGCACGTGCCGGCGGCCGCGGTGACGGTCGCCTGCCCGCGCCAATCGATGAACGGTGCGCAAAGAGCGCCGTCCACAAGGTGAGGTAGCGCTGCGTCGATCCAGGCGCGGTTAAATGCGCCGAACTCCTCGTCCGAAAGTTCACCAGAGCCCATGACGAACTCGCGGCGGTGCTTCGTGCTGACATTGCCGGCGATCCGTACATTGTACGGAGGGTCAGTGCATAGGAGGCGTGCGCGGTCGGCTCCCATCACCTGACGCAGCGTGCTTGGGTCGCGAGCGTCGCCGCATACGAGCAAGTGATCACCCAAGACAAAGAGGTCGCCGAGGCGAGCAACGGGAAGCAGGGTAGGGTCGGGCACCAGCGGGCCGCGTTCTATGCCCGGGCGATCGTCACCGAGCAGAATCTGGTCCACTTCGCCTGTCGTGAAGCCCGAGAGCGCTACCGGGATGTCGTCGGCGATCATCTCGTCGAAAACGATTCTTAACTCGTCAAAATCCCATTCGCCTTTTTCACCGAGGCGGTTCGACGCGAGTCGCAGCAACTTTTGCTGGTTCACGTCGAGATGCTCGACGCGAACGGCTGGCACGCTGGTCAGTCCCAACTGCTTCGCTGCAGCAATGCGGACCAAGCCGTCGATGACTTCATTCCCTTTGCCGATGAAGATCGGGATCGTAAAGCCGAAGGTTTCAATTGCTGAGCGAACCTGAACAACGTGCGCCTCATCCTGCTTGCGAACCGCGTGACGGGGCAAAGCGAGCTCTGCGATGGGGATCACCACCAGAGCTAAGCTCGGAAGCAAATCGTTTTGGGCAAAGCGTCTCGTGCATTCCGCCGAGGCGGCTGCACGCGTTACGCCGCGCGCGCGGCGGCTCTTAGCTTTGAGACCTGGTAAGAATGATGACACGGACAGCTCCCGTCTGAATAAGACGGGAGAGTGCGTGGCTAGCTGATGAGAATTCCATCAGCATTAATCGGGGCCGCTCGTTGACGTAGCTCACGGCTGCTTTTCTGGATTTCATCGAGCCGCGCCACGTTCACCTCAAGAGCGGTCTGAAGGTAGCGGACCACTCGATCCACCGATTTTTTATCATCGTGCAAGACGGCTAGCTGGCTGATAAGTCCAGCCGTCTTGATATCCTCATTCAATACGTCGGAACTGACCTCAGCTTTCAGCCGCTCCTCGGCATGGTGTAGCCAACGGCGATTTGAAGCCATGACCATTGTACGTGCCTGCGGAGACGCTGGGTCTCGGCGCCAAGCGTCGTAAGACGGCCCAAGCCCGTTCAGCCGACGGGCTAAGGAATTAAAATAGCCGATGGTATTCACCAAACGACCTTTGTGATTTTTGACGTTATGCGCAGGGTCCGGCGTTGTCGGGATCACGACATCCGGGTTTAGGCTCTGCACAACTCGCCTGATCGCGACAAAGTGGGAGCTCGACCAGGCCTCCTCATTCCAGTCTGGCCTAACGGTCTGAGGGATAAGAGCCAGAATGTCTGCGAGCACCTCCGCCCCGGCGTCTCGGCGCGGGTCAGTTGGAGGTCGCCCACGCTTGGCATTCGGCTTTCGTTTGGTAGCCATGGCGACCGTCAGAGATCTTGATCGTGGTATACTCGCGCCGCGTTACATAGCGCACACGGCTTCCCCCTGACGGCTAAAAAATTCCCGGTGACGATGCACGGGAATTTCCCGGCGAATCCCCATCTAATCAGTGTATTATGCCGGGCTCTATCGCTGTTTCGCAGCGATATAAGCTAAATTTCCCGTACAATTCCCGTTAGCGCGGGAATTCCGAGGCGGAGACCGGTTCTCGCAGACTGCGTCCGCCACCAGCTTCGCCAGCGATACGCGGTAGCGTCGTTCAAAACGGCGGCTCGTCAGCGACGGAGCTTTGCAGCGACGGGCCCCTTCAAAAAACGCTCTGCGGTCGGCAAGATGCCCGTCACCATGACCGCGACGCCTTCGGGCGAGGGATGCACGCCGTCGAATATCGTCAATCGGCGATCGCTAGAAAGTCTTGCGTAGATATCGGGATAATAAGCCGCGCGGTACCGATTTGCGGCGGCTGCGAAGATGCCGTTGTACGGCGCACCTGCTGCATCCGCAAAGCGAATGCCGGCGACGAGAACAGGAATGCGTCGACTTTGCAGGCGCCTGAGAATTTCCTCCAGGGCGGCTTGCGCGGCACGCGGGTCTTGACGCCTGAGCTTGTCGTTTGCGCCCAGTTCGAGCACGACACCATCCGTTCCCTCGGGAACGTCGCTATCCAGTCGCACAAGCCCGTCTGCTGCCGTGTTGCCGCTGACGCCAGCGTTCGTCACGGAAACGGCGTACCCGCGCTGCCGAAGCGCCACTTCCAAGGCAGCCGGAAAGGCGGTTGATGCGGGAATCATGAAGCCAGCGCTGAGGCTATCGCCCAGAACAACCAAGCGTATCGCCCGAGCTTCCTGCGCCAAGGCGATCGCAGGATTGACGATAAGTCCGACGAGGACGGCCCACGGCAGAAGGCGCTTCATGGTGGAGTTTACCGGTTGACGGACGTTGCACTTACTACGTGGCGTCACACGGTGAAGTTGCAGTCACGCGCATTCGCCAAAGTGCGATTCGCGCCGGAGGCACCACGTCTTCTTGCTCGCGCGAGAAACGGCTCTGTCTTGCGACGCGCCGCTGCTACGGTCGCACCTTCGACTTGTCCATCTTCACGCCCTCGTCGAGGAACTTCGTCGAGAAGGCGGAAGCTGGCTCGAAAGTCTTGTCCAGACCGATGTAGGTCTGCACGAGATCGAAGTCCTTCTTCACGCGATCCGCATCGATCCAGCCGAGCGCCTTCGTCGTCGTGAAGCTGTCGGCCATCATGCTCTTGATGCGCTCCCACTGGTTCGCCTGCACGGGCTTGTCGAGGCCGGATGTGCCAGCGAGCAGAGCATCGAGACAAGGGTCGGCGTTCGCGACGCAATCGGCATATTGCTTCTGCGTGATCTTGATAAAATCGGCGACGAGTTTCGGATTCTTCGCGAGAAACGCGCCGTTGACGATCAGCGAATTGCCGTAAGGGTTGAGGCCCGCATCCGGCCAGCGCAACACGCCGAGATCCTCGCCAAATGCCTGCACCTTCAGGTCGTGCTCGTTGTAGAAGTCGGTGATGATGTCGACGGCCTTGCTCTTCAGCGACGGCAGTTTCGCCTGCGGCGCGATATTCACGAAGGTCGGGCCGTTCACGTCGATGCCGGCGGCTTTCGCGAAGGCGGGCCACATGACGCGCGCCGCATCGCCCGGGGGATTACCGATCTTGTGCCCGGCAAAATCTTTTGGCCCGTTCACGCCGGAGCTTTTGCTCCAATAGAAGGTCTGGCCGGTGTTCGCGTAAATGCTCATCAGCGCGACGACATCGGCGCCCTTGCCGCGCGCGACGAGCGCCGTCGGGAAGTCCGCGATGCCGAATTCGGCGCTGCCGATGCCGACGCGCTGTGCCGACACGCCCGAACCCTTGCCGACTTCGATGACCAGATCGATGCCGGCCTTCTCGTACAGTCCCTTCGCTTTCGCAGTGTAGAAGGGCGAGTGGTCGGCGGTCGGCGTCCAGTTGAGGATCAGCGTCACCTTTTCCGCCGCAACAGCGGGAAACGCGAGCGCGAACGTGGCGCAGGCGAGGCTAAGAAAGCGCAGCGGACGGGTCACGAAAGTCTCCTGCGACGGGCGGGATTGCGCGGTAACACCCGCATCGTCTACCAACGCGGGCTCTTGTCAACCAGGTGGTTGAAATGGTGCAGGCCACAATAACCGGCGAGACGACACGCCGACGCGATCCGGGTGCGTCGCGTGCCGCGCTTTTGCGCGCGGGGCGCGTGGAATTTGCGCAGAAAGGGCTCGCCGGCGCGCGCGTCGATGAAATCGCGGGCAGGGCCGGTGTCAACAAGCAGCTCGTCTATCATTACTTCGGCGACAAGGACGCGCTCTATCTCGCGGTCTTGGAGACGCTTTACGAGGAAATCCGCTCACACGAGTCGCGCCTGAACCTCGCCGGGCTCGAGCCCGAGGAAGGAATGCGGCGGCTGATCGAGAGTTCTTTCGACTATCTCGCTGCCAATCCCGATTTCGTTGCGCTGCTCAACGACGAGAACCGCTGGCAAGGAACGCATGTCAAGGCATCGGCGCGGCTCCCGCAGATGCATTCGCCACTCGTGAAAATGATCGGGGATATTTTGAGACGCGGCGTCGCGAAGGGCGTCTTCCGGGCCGGTGTCGATCCGATGCAGCTCTATATCTCGATCGCGGCACTCGGCTACTTCTACTTCTCCAACCGCGGCACCTTGTCGGCGATCTTCCGCAAGTCGCTGTCGACGCCGCGGGCCGTGCGGGAGCGACGCCGCCATGTCGTCGATCTCGTGCTGCAAGGATTGCGTGCCTAATCAACCAGACGGTTGATTAGATCAGGGCGTCGCGGTAGCCTGAGGGAATGTCGTCCCCGTCGGCATCCGAATTCGCGCCACGCGATCTTTCCGTCGAACGTCGCATCGCGCGCCGTGCCGCGATGCGTCGTGCGCTTATCGTTGTGGCCGTGCACTTGGGTGTGCTCGTCGTCTGGCAATTTGCAGTGCAGGCCTTCCGCGTCCCCGTCTACATCCTGCCGTCGCCGTTGCAGACGCTCGCGACGCTCGGCACGCCGAACTACGCGTGGGGGGTGAACACCGCCGTGTCGGCGCTGGAAATTCTTGGCGGTTATGCGCTGGGCGTGATCGTTGGTGTCGCACTTGCGGCGCTCTTCTGCTGGTCGAAGCTGCTGACGCTGCTGCTGCTACCTTTATTCGTTACACTAAACATGGTGCCGAAGGTCGCGCTCGGGCCGCTCTTCATCGTGTGGTTCTCCTACGGCATCGTGCCGAACATCCTCATCGCGTTTTCGATCTGCTTCTTTCCAATATTGCTGACGACGTCGCGCGGTCTGAACGAGGTGCAGCCGGAACTGCTGGACCTCGTGCGGTCACTGCGCGGCTCGCGCTGGCAATTGTTCACGAAGATCCAGCTGCCGGGTGCGTTGCCCTATGTTTTTTCCGGAATGCGTGTCGGCGCGATTCTCGCCGTCGCCGGCGCTGTCGTCGGCGAATTCATCGCCTCCGAACGCGGGCTTGGTTACATCATGATCCAGGTACAATCCTCGCTCGATACGCCGGCGATGCTGATGGCCGTCATTCTGCTGACGGGCCTTGGCGTGTTGCTTTATGGCGCAGTGCTCGGCGTCGAACGTCTCTTGCTGCGCGGAGCGCCGGCATGACCTTGCTGACGCGCGAAACGCTGCCAGACACAATTGCGGATGTCGCCGCGCTCGAAGAGCTGCTCTGCCGTCCAACGCAAGTGCTCGTCGACGAACTCGAAGCGCTCGATGGCGACATTATGGTGCTCGGCGTCGGCGGCAAGATGGGCCCGACCGTCGCGGGTCTCGCGAAAGCCGCACTGCCGAACCGCCGCGTGATTGGCGTAGCGCGTTTCAGCGAAGCCGGTCTCGAAAGCGCTCTCCGTACGCGCGGCATTGAGACGATCGCCTGCGACCTGATGAACGAAGCGGCACTCGCTGCTCTGCCGAAAATCAAGAATATCGTCTTCATGGCGGGTCGAAAATTCGGCGCCGAGGGCGATCTCTCGCTCACCTGGGCGATGAACGCGCTGCTGCCGGCGAGAGTCGCGGAGACGTTCCCCGACGCGCGGATCGTCGTCTTCTCGACCGGTTGCGTCTATCCCTTCGTCGATGTGAATGGACGGGGCGCCGACGAAATCGTGCCGCCCGATCCGCCCGGCGAATATGCGCAATCCTGCGTCGGCCGCGAGCGCATGTTCGAATATTTTTCGCGACAGCGCGGCACGCCGGGGAAGTTGTTCCGGCTCAACTACGCAATCGACATGCGCTACGGCGTGCTGCACGACATCGCGCGCAAGGTCATCGCGGGCACACCGATCGACGTCACGATGGGCCATGTCAATTTTATCTGGCAGGGCGATGCCGCCGCGCAGGCCTTGCGCTGCCTGTCGCGTGCGACGAGCCCGACGAGTCCGATCAACGTCAGCGGCGAACATATTCTCCGCGTGCGCGATCTTGCGGAAGCTGTCGGCAAGCAGCTTGGGCGCGAAGCCGTCATCGTCGGCAAGGAACAGCAGACCGCCTGGATCACCGACACGCGTGAAGCCGCGAAGCAATTCGGGCCGCCGGTTGTCGACACGGAGCAACTTATCCGCTGGACCTGCGATTGGGTCGCGCGCGACATGGCTAGCTTTGGCAAGCCGACGAAGTTCGAGGTGCGCGATGGCCGTTACTGAGGCCGCGCTTTCCATCGAGCGTCTGTCGGTCGCCGATGCCGATGCGGGACTCGTTCTGTCACGCGAAACAAACTGGAATCAAACGCACGACGACTGGTGCGTGTTTCTCGAGCGCGGCATCGTTTTCGGCATTCGCGACGATGCGGGCCGCGTGATTGCGACGGCGGCGCTGCTCCCATCGCCGCCGGTAACATGGATTTCGATGGTGCTCGTGACGCCGTCGTGGCGACGGCGCGGCCTCGCGGATCGGCTGATGCGCCACTGCATCGACGAAGCGCGGACCCGCGGTTTGCAACCGTGGCTCGATGCGACGCCAGCTGGCGCGGCCGTCTATCGCACGCTTGATTGTGCCGAGACGGGTTTCGGTCTGATGCGCATGCGCCGGCCTGCGCGAGTTGCGGCGACAGCGGGCACGGTCAACGACACGCGTGAAGGGCTCGACGCTCTGCTCGCGGCAGACTGCGAAGCCCTCGGCTTCGATCGTGCGCCGACCCTTCGCGCGCTGTCGCAACGCGCAGGATCGGTCATCTATCGCATCGGCGATGCGCTTGCGCTGGTGCGCGATGGCGATCGTGCGCGTCACATCGGGCCGGCCTTCGCAAGCGATGACACCGAAGCGATAGCGCTTCTGGAGCAGATCGTTGCCAGCGAAAGCCAGTCGTTGCTCATCGACCTCGCCGACGATCGCCCGCACCTGCGTCGCTGGTGCGAGGAACAGGGTTTCGAGTTAGAGCGGCCGTTTTCGCGCATGTGTCTTGGTGCGGCGAGTGCGACGACGCACGAAGAACTGATCGCCGTTGCCGGACCGGAGTTTGGATGATGCCGCTGCACCGTTCCGACCTCGATCCCGCAATCAGCGCGCTCATCGCAGACGGCGTCGCGATCCCCGCACATCCGCTCGCATTGCGTGCCGATCGCACGCTCGACGAGAAGCGACAGCGCGCGCTCGCGCGTTACTACATCGATGCCGGCGCGGGTGGACTCGCGGTCGGTGTTCACACGACGCAATTCGCCATCCGCGATGTCGGCCTCTACGAGCCCGTTTTGCGCATCGCGCAGGAGACCGCGAAAGACTGGACGAAACGCCCGCTCGTCATGGTGGCGGGGCTTGCGGGTCCGACAGAAAAAGCGATTGCCGAAGCAAAGCTCGCCGTTTCGCTTGGCTATCACGCCGGCCTTTTGAGCCTGGCCGCATTGAAAGGCCGCACGCCCGCCGACATCGTCGCGCATTGCGCCGCTGTTGCGGCGGAAATCCCGCTTGTTGGTTTCTATCTTCAGCCGGCCGTCGGCGGCGTCGAACTCGACGCTGCCTTCTGGGAAGCCTTTGCGCGCATCGACAACGTCGTTGCCATCAAGGTCGCGCCGTTCAACCGCTATCGGACGCTCGACGTGTTTCGTGGTGTCGTCGCGGCCGGTGCGCAGGACCGCGTCGCGCTCTACACCGGTAACGACGATCACATCGTGCTTGACTTGAGCCTGCCCTTCGAAGTGCGACACGCCGGCGCGACGTATCGGCTTTCGTTTCGTGGCGGTCTTCTCGGCCATTGGTCGGTTTGGACGCAAAGCGCGGTGGCTCTACTCGAACGCTGCAAGGCCGCGCACAAAGCCGGCGGTCCCGATGCCGATCTCCTCGCGCTCGATGCGCGCGTCACCGATTGCAACGCGGCCTTCTTCGACGTCGCCAACAATTTTCATGGCTGCATCGCCGGTTGTCACGAGGTGCTGCGGCGGCAGGGATTGCTCGAAGGCATCTGGTGCCTCGATCCTGCCGAAGGCCTTAGCCCCGGCCAGAGCGGCGAGATCGACCGCGTGCTCCGCGATCACGCCGATCTCTCCGACGACGCCTTCGTCGCCGCGAACCGGGCGCGATGGCTGGCGTGAGCGCGGGCGCGCCCTTCATCCGGCTTTCGAACGTTCGCAAGAGCTATCGCGTCGAAGGCGCCGATCTGCTCGCCGTCTCCGACGTCACCTTCGACATTCGCGAGGGCGAGATGGTGTCGCTCGTCGGCCCTTCGGGCTGTGGCAAGACGACGGTTCTCAAGATGCTGGCCGGCCTGTTGCAGCCGGATGGCGGCACGCTAACGGTCGGCACATCGCAGCAGCCGTTCGATGCCGGGCGCGACGTCGGTATGGTGTTTCAGCAGGCGCTGCTGCTCCCGTGGCGCACGATTCTCGAAAATGTTCTGCTGCCCGCCGAGATCGTCGGCCTTCCGCGCCGCGCCGCGAAGGCACGCGCCGAGGCGCTGCTGGCGATGGTCGGCCTTGCCGGTTTCGAGCAGCGCTTCCCCCGCGAACTATCGGGCGGGATGCAGCAGCGCGCCGCGATTGCGCGCGCTCTGGTGCACGACCCGAAGCTGATCCTGATGGACGAGCCGTTCGGCGCGCTCGATGCGCTGACGCGCGAGGCGATGAACCTCGAACTGCTGCGCATCTGGCGCGAAAGCGGCAAGACGATCGTCTTCGTGACGCACGATATTCCGGAGGCCGTGCTGCTTGGCTCCTGTTGCGGCATCCTCACAGCAAGGCCGGCGCGCATGGCACAATGGCTGCCGGTCGATCTGCCGCCAGATCGTGATCTTGCGATGAAGGCGACGCCGGGCTTTGTCGCCATCGTGGCGCAGGTCTATGCCGCGCTCGGACTGACACGCGCGCACTGAGTCGTTCATCAACGCATGTGGACGGCGCTTACACGGGCTGGACGGATTCGCGCGAATCTTCGACTCTTGGGTCGCCGGTAGCGACCCGCGCCGGCGCATCTGCCGCCGCTGTTCCGCGCGGCGGACTGACGTAAGGTCAAAGCAGGGGGTGATTCGTCTCGGGGATCTGAAGGCCCGAACTCGTTTGTTGTCAGCGTCTTCGCCGCGTCTCCCGCGCTCCCTTCCAGGTCGCCTTCTTATGCTTGCCACTTCCACCGAAACCCCCCGTCGCGAACATCCCGTCGATATCGTCGAGCGTCTCGCCGCCGTGAACGAATGGCTGTTCGAGCGCGAGGATGAGGACGAGATCGCCATTTCCGTGAAGGGGCGCTGGACCGATTATCACATCGCGTACACGTGGCTGCCGGACATCGAGACGATGCATGTCGGCTGCGCTTTCGACCTCAAGGTGCCCGATCACAAGCGTGGCGAAGTTCTCGATCTCGTAGCGCTCGTGAACGAGCAGATGTGGCTCGGCCATTTCGACCTCTGGTCAAAGGAAGACGTCGTCATGTTCCGCCACGGCCTGCTGCTATCGGGCGGCGTGCAGCCGTCGTCGATGCAGCTGGAAAGCATCCTTTCCAATGCCATTGCCGCCTGCGAGCGACACTACCAAGCGTTTCAGTTCGTCGTCTGGGCCGGCAAGCGTGCGCGCGATGCGCTGGCCGCAGCCATGTTCGAGACTGTTGGCGAAGCCTGACGTTTCGCGCGCTATGTCCGATCGTAAAGGACTTGTGCTCGTCGGCGCCGGCCGCATGGGTCTGGCGTTGCTGTCGGGCTGGGTGTCCCGCGGACTTGCGGGGGCGGGGACAATTGTTGTCGAACCCACGCCCTCGCCGGATCTGCGTACGCTGTGCGAGACGCACAAGCTGGCGCTAAATCCGTCTGTTGCCGCAGGCCCGGCCGAGTGCCTTTTGCTCGCGATAAAGCCACAGGCACTCGACGCCGTTGCGCCGACCATCGTGCCTCTCGTTGGCGCGAAAACACTGCTCGTCTCGATCCTCGCCGGCAAAAGCATTGCCGATCTCAAGGCGCGCCTGCCCGCCGCGGGCGCGATCGTGCGAGCCATGCCCAACACGCCCGCTGCCATCGGACGGGGCATCTCCGGGCTGGTCGCCGGTCCCACGACAAACGCTGCGCAAAAAGCCGAAGCGGAGGCGCTGCTGAGCGCCGTCGGCGCAACCGTCTGGCTTCCCGACGAGGGTCTGATGGATGCGGTAACCGCCGTCTCTGGCTCGGGGCCGGCGTACATCTTTCTGCTGGCGGAGGCGCTGGCCGAAGCCGGCCGGGCGGCCGGCCTGCCGGACGCCGTCGCGGCAGAGCTTGCCCGCAAAACCGTCGAAGGCGCGGCCGCCCTGATGGAGGCAACGCCCGCGACCCCGCCAGCCACCTTGCGGGAGAACGTCACCTCCCCCGGCGGCACGACGGCGGCGGCTTTGTCCGTCCTGATGGCCGAGGATGGCTTGCCGAAACTTATGCGGCGTGCGGTCGATGCGGCGGTCCGACGCGGGCGCGAACTCGCGGGCTGATTTCGCTCGCCACGCCGCTTATATCTCAGCGCGAAAGGGTTTTTCCCATGAGCGATGCAATCCACTCGACGCCAACGCCTCCGGCGGGCGATGCCAAAACGAAGATCGTCGAGGCGCTTCTGGCGCTGGCGGCAGAGCGGCGTTGGGAAGATTTCACTCTCACTGACGTCGCAGCGCGCGCGGGTCTTACGCTGGCGCAATTCCGCGATCATTTCCCGTCGAAAGGGGCGGTGCTCGGCGCATGGTCGCGGCAGCTCGACAAGGCGGTGCTGGAAGGTACGACAGACGACCTTGTCGGCGAACCTACTAAAGAGCGCCTGTTCGATGTGCTGATGCGGCGGCTCGACGCGATGGCGCCGCATCGCGAGGCGCTCGACGGCATCATGGAATGGACGCGGCGCGATCCCGCAGCCGCGCTGGCGCTCAACGGCGTCGCGGTCAACTCCATGCGCTTCATGCTTGAGGCCGCTGGTATCGATTCCGAAGGCCCGGTCGGCGCGATGAAGCTGCAGGGCCTCGCGATCGCGTGGTCGCGCGTGCTCGGCGTGTGGATCGACGATCGTGATCCCGGCATGAGCGAAACGATGGCGGCGCTCGACCGCGAACTTCTGCGCGGAGAGAAACTGGTCGGCCGCGTGCAAGACTTCGACCGCGTGCTGACTCCGATCCGAGCATTGGGCCGTGCGGTGATGCAGGCGGGCGCTCGTGGTTTCCGCGCACCGGGCCGGAGCCGTCGCGACCGCGATGCCGATATCGCGGCGACCGATCCCTCGATCTGACTCGCGAGCCTGCGGCGGCGCGCGTGCTTGTCGCGCAGGACGCTCGCGTCTATAAGCCGCCCCAAGTCGGAGTGTAGCGCAGTCTGGTAGCGCACCTCGTTCGGGACGAGGGGGTCGGAGGTTCGAATCCTCTCACTCCGACCATGCGTTTGCAGACGCTTTTCCCGGTCAGAATAGCAATCGAGATTGGTATCCAGTGGGTCTGATCCGGATTATCTACGTGTCGCAACCGTTCGGCTTCGACGAAGCGATGCTCAACGGCATTCTCGCGGACTCGCGCCGCAACAACACGCGCGACGACGTGTCCGGCGCCCTAATCTGCCGCGCCGACGCCTATCTGCAATTCATCGAAGGGCCGGAAGCCGCCATCAGGGCGACATATGCGAGGATTTCCACCGACAACCGGCACCTCGATGTCAGGCTACTGGTCGACGAGTCGGTGTCCGGCCGGCTCTTTCCCGAATGGGCCATGCGCGACGACCCCGCGCGTTCATGGATGTGGTCGCAAGCGCAGGTGGCGGCTGGCGCGATCGACAACGCAACCCGAACGGAGCTTGTGGCTGTGTTCGAGAGGCTGAAAGCCGAAGTCGTCTGACGTCGCTCGTAGGCTGCGTGCGCGAATGATCGCGCGGACATTCAACGCATGAGAATTCGTTTGACGGCCGCCGATCATCCTGGCGGCAGATGCCCATGAAGTCCGTGCGCATAAAGCGCCGCGAGATCGTCTTCGTCTGCGGCAAGTGTCTCCGGCGACACGATGACGGTAAGGCAATACGCAAGACGTTGAAGACGCGCGCGAAGGCGGTCGACGCGAAGATGGTGCGAGCCTCCTGCTTCGGCGTCTGCCCCAAGCACGCAATCGCGATCGTAACGCGCACGAGCATGGCAACCGGCCGCGTGCTTATCCTGACAGACGCTTCGGTGATCGAGAAGGCACTTCGGGATAAGATAGTGGCCGATGGTTGATTCGAGCCGCCCACCTGACCGCCGCAAGCGCGGCTATGATTTCGTCCCGCCGCGCGCCCGTGCGGTGAGTGGGCCGATTCGCATCCTCCGGTTCGACGATCTCGCTGATCGTCTCGCGGGAAAGTGGCCGTCCGCACCATCGTCGGCAAGCAACGAGACAGCACCGTCGAAGCCGATATTGCCGATCTGACAAATTTGTCAGGGCACCTGCCTTGATGTTTGAGGTGCAAGCATTTTGTCGCGCAATCGACAGCACTAAGTTACTTTGTCGGCGCGCGCGGCTCGATCCGCGACAGGCTGAACGCGCAGGCGAGCAAGATCGCCGATGAGATGCACACAACCAGCGGCGTCCATTTCCAGCTTCCCGACATCTGCGCGAGATAGCTGACGACCGGCGGACCGATCACCTGCCCGAGATTCGATCCCTGCATGATCACGCCATTGGTGACCCCGAGCCGATCGTGGCTCGGCGCGAGGACCGGTGCTGCTGCGAAAATCGCGGTCGGGATCAGGCCGCCGATGAGAGAAAATAGCAGAACAGCGAGATAGCGCAGCAAAAATGGCCCGAGTTCAAATGCCGCAAAGGCGCAGAGCGCCATCGCAACGCTGGCGGTCGCGATGACGACGGGGCGCGGGACTGCGCGATGAAGAAGCCAGCCGCCGATGATCGTGCCAACCGCGTTCATCGCGATTGCGATGCCGGCAAGGATCGCCGCTTTTCCACTCGCGACGCCGTCAACCTCGCGCAAAACAGTCGGCAACAAACCCATCACGGCGAGATAGGCCGCGGTGTAGGCGCCGAAGGTCAGTGCGAGAACAAGCGGACCGCGGCTGCGATAAATGCCGAGGATGGATCGCAGCGGCGACGGTAGGGCGTCGACATCATTTCGTCGATCCGCGTATTCGCGCGTCGTCAAGGCAAGTGTCAGAGCGGATACGCCGACAGCGATGCCGCTGACAATCCAAAGCGCGCGCCACGAATATTGCTGAAGCGCGGGTGCCGACAGCATGATCAGCGCTGCGCCGGCCGGCATATAACTGCCCCAGAAGCCGAACGCGAGCCGGCGATCGGCTTCGGTCGTGACGCGCACGATCAACGGCGGTCCGGCGATGACCGCCAGCATGAAGCCAAGGCCCTCGGCGAGGCGTGTCACGAGCAGCAGCGCAAAGCTCGGCGCGACAGCGCCTGTCAAACTCGCGACGGAGACAAGCGTCAGGCCGACGAGCATCGTCCGTCGATAGCCGAAACGATCCGCGACCTGTCCGATAAGCGCGCCGCCGAACACGCCGATGACGTTGAACATCGATATGAGCCAGCTTGCGCTGGCGAGATCGACACCGAAGGCCGTGCGCACGTCCGGAAGTGCGACTGCGCCCTTACCGATTTGCAACGCGGCCATCATGGCCGCAAGCGTGACGAACGCCGCCGCGCGCCAATCGGTTCTCAAAAAGGAAAAACCACAGTGTTTTCCGTCAGGCGTTTTCGAACACCGTCTGACACTCGCATGCGGAGGACTCGTTTCGCGCAGCTTGCGCAGACGTCAGGGATCTATCACCGCTCTTTTACGGATACGAGTTTCAAGATCAGGATTGAGCCCGATGCAAGGAGGCAGAAACCGTTGCTGACGATCAATGGCCAACTGGCCAACGAAATGCCGTAGGCCGTCCAGAGCGCAAAGCCAGCCACCGTCAGGAGATACATCGGCGTCGATAGCCCGCTGGTATCGTGGGTCCGAAAAGTCTTCCAGGCCTGCGGCAGAAAGCTGCTCATCGAAAAGATCGACGCAGTAGTTCCTAGGAAAAGCGACCAGTTCATAGTGCTATTAGCAGGCTCGCGTTGGCGTTCAGGCGCATCCAATCACCATTGTTGGCGAATCGTCGGTTGCAACAAAACACGACAAAAGCCCGCGCGAGTGGCGCGGACTTTTCGATGAAGACGGCAAGTTGCTCGGGCAGACCTTACTTGTTGTTGTCTTGCGCCATCTTCAGATGCATCTGCAGGTCAGGCACTGTCTTTGCAGTCCAGACCTTCAGATCGGCATTTTCGCCACCCTTCGCGTAACGGTCGAACAGCGAGACCGCTTCCTTATGCGCACTTACCTGATCGGACTTGTACTGCTTGTTGAAATCGTCACCACTCAGGCCGCCGAGCTTGTCGAGCATCTTCTTCTGGCTTGCCGACATTTCGGCTGGAATGTTCGCTTTAACCTTGCCTGACTGCACCATCGACTTAATGTCGTTCGTTGTCTTGGTGTGATCCTCGATCATTTTCGCTGCAAAGGTCTTCGACGCAGCATCACCCTTCGTCTGAGCGAGTTTTGAGGATTGAATTTCGAACATGTCACTCGTGGCGGCTTCTGTCACGAAATCCTGCGTCGAAGGCGCGACACCGACGACGGAATTGATGCCCGACTTCTCGCCCATCGACTGCGCGTGGACCGCAGTCGCGGCGAATGCGAAAGCTGTAGCGATAAGGATGCGGCGCATAGGTGTCTCCGTGTTGGAGACCCTACAAGACGTGAGCGCGGACAAGGTTGCGTCGCGCTATCCGGCACCGTCGAAGTTGCGACAGCCAAATCAACATTTGATAGTCCCGCGTATCGAAGCGTAACTATTCGTATCGATCACATGCGCTTTGCCACTTCCTCCAGCATTACCTCCGTCGCACCGCCGCCGATCGTTTGAACGCGCGCGTCGCGCACCATGCGCTCGATGGTCGTGCCACGCATGAACCCCGAGCCGCCGTGAAGCTGTAGACACCCGTGGACGACCTCGTGAAGCACTTCCGGCGCGAGCGCCTTCACCATCGACACTTCGCGCACGCATTCGGCGCCCGTCTCAGCGAGTTGTGCCGCAGCATAGGTGAGCTGTCGCGCTGCAGCCGCCTTGGTCGCGAGCGATGCAAGTTTGTGCCGCACGGCTTGCTGGTCCCACAGCGATCCACCGAAAGCGCGCCGCGTTTTAACATAGTCGACGGTGATGTCGAGCGCGCGTGCGCTTTCGCCGGCGCAGATACCAGCGAGCACGATGCGTTCGTTCTGAAACGTCTCCATGATCGAGTAGAAGCCGCGATTGAGTTCGCCGAGTAACGCATCGGCCGGAACGCGCACGCTTTCGAACGCGATCGCGCCGGTGTCGGAGCAAAGCCAGCCGTGCTTGTCGAGCTTCGTCACCGACACCCCCGGCGTATGCCGCGGGACGAGAAAAAGGGAGATGCCGCGGCTGCCCTTGGCCGCCGAATCGGTGCGCGCTGCGACAATGATAAGGTCGCCGTAGACCGAATTCGTGATGAACATCTTCGAGCCGTCGATGACCCAGTCGTCGCCGTCGCGGCGCGCACGCGTGCGCATGCCGGCGACGTCCGAGCCCGCGCCCTCTTCTGTGACGGCGATCGAACAGATCGTTTCGCCGCGCACGATCCCCGGCATCCAGCGCGCCTTTTGCGCCTGTGTGCCCCGCAGCACGATGTGGCTTGCGGACATGTCGGTGTGGACGAGGACCGATGCGCTGAATCCGCCGTAGCCGGAGCGGCCCATCTCTTCGGCAAAGACGAGTGAGGCGAGCGGACCGAGTTCGCTGCCGCCGAATTCCTGCGGATAGCGAATACCGAGCAGGCCGAGTTCGCCCATCTTGCGAAACGTCTCGCGCGGAATCTTGCCTTCCGTTTCCCATGCATCGGCATGTGGCAGAACATCGATTGTCACGAAACGACGGACCTGATCGCGCATCTGCACGAGATGTTCGGGCAGCGCGATCATGTCTGCGAAACGGAAATCTACGCCGCGGGCCTGGAAATTCATGGTTTGATCCGTACCGTTTGCCCGCACGTCGTCGCGCAAGGATCGTCAATCACGGACGAAACAGCGGGTCCAGCATGGGTCGATTGCATCGCGCATCGTGCGCCGATACGTCGAACTCAGAACTTGTAGTCGAGCTGCGCGCCGCCGTTCGCGTCCTTGCGCTGCGTTTTCAGATGGAACTTGTGTAACGGCGCATCGCCGAAACGGTTGTCGTTGAAATTAGTCTTTCCGTCGACGGATACCCGATCGTTATGGAGAAAGCCCGACGAATCCTCGGCTTTGCGAAGCATCCGTGAGGAGGGCAGTGGAAGGTTTTTACTCTCGCCAGCGCCCAGATCGCAGACCGGATCCCCGACGTACGTGGCGCGTTCGCAGGCGAGCTGCGCCGCAGGCTCGACGCGCTTATGCTTCTTGCGGGAAGCGGCGGATGCGTCCGAAGAGGCCAGCAGCGCTAGTGCACCGACGGCCGCCAGACCGATCTGCCGCATTGAAACCTGAGACATCGCGACCAGAAATCCTCCTCGCCGAACCCGCTCCAGCTTTTACCGGAGCGGGGCATGGCGCGCGATGGCAGCGATGTGACAGTCCGCTATTTCTTCCCAGATTGTCCCGCCGCTATTTCTTGGAGCCGTCAGCCTTGAATTGGATCATATAGGCCCAGACGTCGTCGCGTTCTTTCTCGTTCGTAAGGCCGGGAAAGACCATCTTTGTACCCGGCACCTTCTTCTTCGGATCGGTGATGTATTCCTTGAACGTCGCCTCATCCCAGGTAATGCCGGAATTCTTGTTGGCGTCCGAATAATTGTAGTTCGGCTGCACGCCGGCCTTACGGCCCTCGATGCCGTTCTGCTCCGGGCCGACCCCGTTCCGAGCGTTCGGTCCGATCTGGTGACAGACCTTGCACTTGTTGAATATTTTCTCGCCGGCGGCCGGATCGCCGGCTGCGGCCCACGCTGCGGACGAGGCGGTAATAAAGGCGAGGGCGACGGCAATTTTCTTCGCTGTCATTGAGTTCCACCCGGGGGTTGATCGCCGTTCTTTCGACGTGTTCCAGAAAATATCGCTTGGGCGCGGTTTGACAAGGCGTGCGGGCACCGTCAGCGACAAGCGGACGTGACGGCGCTTCGGTCCCTCTGCTACGGTCTCGCCCCCGCAAGTCACCGGCTTCCACACACGTGCGAGACTCCTTTCCGTTTTCCGCCATCGTCGGCCAAGACGAGATGAAGCGGGCGCTGCTGCTCGCCGCGATCGACCCGCTGATTGGTGGCGTGCTGATTTTTGGCGACCGCGGCACAGGCAAATCCACCGCGGTCCGCGGCCTGGCGGCGCTGCTGCCGCCGGTCCGCGCCACCGTTGGTTGCCCCTATCGATGCGACCCCGATCAGCCGGTCGAACTCTGCCCGCATTGCAGTGCGCCAGGCGCGCCGAAGCGCAAGGCTGGCATGACACCGCCGCCGGTCGTCGATCTGCCGCTCGGCGCGACGGAAGACCGGGTCGTCGGTGCGCTTGATCTCGAGCGTGCTCTGACGCGGGGCGAAAAGGCGTTCTCGCCGGGCCTGCTGGCGCGGGCGAATCGCGGCTTCCTCTACATCGACGAAGCGAACCTGCTCGAGGATCATCTCGTCGATGTGCTGCTCGATGTCGCGGCTTCGGGAGAGAATGTCGTCGAGCGCGAGGGGCTGAGCATCCGCCATCCCGCGCGTTTCGTGCTCGTCGGCAGCGGCAATCCGGAGGAGGGCGAACTGCGGCCGCAATTGCTCGATCGTTTCGGGCTGTCCGTCGATGTCGAGACACCACGCGACATCGCGCAGCGCATCGAGGTCGTGCGCCGCCGTGACGCGTTCGAACGCGACCCTCAAAGTTTCGTTGCCAAATGGGCGCCGGAGGACGCAGCGCTGCGAAAGACGCTCATCGCGGCACGGAAGCGGCTGAACGATGTCGACGTCGACGATGCGGCGCTCGGGCGTGCGGCGCAGCTGTGTCTCGCGCTCGGCTCCGATGGATTGCGTGGCGAACTCACATTGACACGCGCCGCGCGGGCGCTCGCGGCTTTCGATGGCAAAAAACGCGTCGACGACGATCAATTACGCGCCGTCGCCGCGATGGCGCTGCGTCATCGCCTGCGCCGCAATGTGCTCGACGAAACGCGCTCCACTGCACGGGTCGAGCGCGCGATGGCTGAGATTTTCGCCGCGTCATGAATGCGCCTGATCCTGCGTTGCTGTGGTCGCGCGCGTTGGCTGCGGCGGCAATCGTCTCGATCGATCCCGCGAGCATCGGTGGCGTGCATCTGAGGGCGCAAGCGGGTCCGGTGCGCGACGCCTGGCTCGTCGCTTTGAAGCGCTTCGCCGGCGAAATGCCGATCGCAAAAATGCCGGCGTCGATCGACGAGAGCCGGCTGCTCGGCGGGCTCGATCTTGTCGCCACGCTGTCGGCCGGCCGCCCTGTCGCATCGGAAGGTCTGCTCGCTGGCGTGCATAACGGGATCGTCGTCGCGGCGATGGCGGAGCGGCTCCCGACGCTGACGTCGGCGCACCTCGCGTCCGTCCTCGATCGCAGCGCTGTCGTCGTGGAGCGCGACGGTTTGGCAATGGTCACGCCGGCACGAATCGGCGTCGTTGCGCTCGACGAGGGGATCGAGGACGAACGGCTCGCGGCTTCGCTTGTTGACCGGCTCGCTATCGTGCTCGATCTCGATGGTCTGTCGCCGCGCGATGTGACAGTGCCCGACGACGCGACGGCGCGCGCCGTCGCCGATGCGCGAGGACGCATCGCCTGCGTAAGATGCAGCGACGAAGTGCTGTCGGCCTTCTGCCGCGCGGCCCTCGCGCTTGGGATCGAATCTCTGCGTGCGCCACTGCAAGCCGTAGCGGTCGCGCGCGCGCTGGCAGCCTTCGACGGCCGCACCGCGGTCGATGACGACGATGCGCGCATGGCGGCGGCTTTGGTGCTTTCGCCTCGCGCCGTGCAGATGCCGGCGGAAGCGGAAGAAGAAACAGCGGACGATCCGCCGCCCGACGATCCCTCGCAACAGCAATCCGAAAGCGCGCCGCTCGACGATGTCGTGATGGAGGCCGCGCAGGCCGCGCTGCCGCTGGGCCTGTTGGCGAAACTTGCGGCTGGCGACACGGCCTCGCGCGCTGCGCGTCAACGTGGCAAGGCCGGCGCACGCAACGCCGGCATGCATGGTCGCAAGCTCGGCGCGCGTGCGGGCACTTTACGCGGGGGTGTCCGACTTGATCTCGTGGCAACATTGCGCGCGGCCGCACCGTGGCAGGCCTTACGTCGGCGCGAAGGTGCTTCGCGCGATGCGATTGCGATCCGGCCCGACGACATCCGCATTGCGCGCTTCGAGGAGCGCACGCGCACGGTGACGATCTTCCTTGTCGATGCCTCCGGGTCCGCAGCACGCGAACGCCTCGCGGAGGCGAAGGGCGCCGTGCGGCTGATGCTTGCCGATTGCTACATAAGGCGCGACGAGGTCGCGTTGATGGCATTCCGGCGCAATGGCGCGGAACTGCTGCTGCCGCCGACGCGCTCGCTCGTGCGCGCCGAACGTGCGCTTGCCGCGCTGCCGGGCGGCGGCGGCACGCCGGTCGCCGCAGGCCTCGACGCCGCTACGCAACTTGCACGCACGGAGGCCGTGCGCGGCCGTACGCCGACGCTGATCGTGATGTCGGACGGCCGCGCCAACGTTTCTCGCGACGGGGCAGGTGGTCGACCCCGCGCACACGAAGAAGCGCTTGCCGCCGCAAGGTTTTGGCGCGCGAACGACTTTGCGTCCGCATTCATCGACACGTCGGTGACGCCGGGCGGTCAGGCCGCCATGATCGCGGCGGCGATGGGTGCGCGCTACGTCCCGCTGCCACATGCCGATGCACGCGGCGTCGATGCCGCTGTGCGCGCGCTCGGTCGCGTGTCGTGAGCGGCAAGCCGGACTGGATTACGACCGGACGCGACTGGCCGAACCGCGAGGCCAGCCGTTTCGTCGAAGCCGCGGACCTCAGCTGGCATGTGCAGGTCGCAGGCGCGGGGCCGGTGCTGTTGCTGCTGCATGGCACCGGCGCGGCGACGCATTCGTGGCGCGATATGCTCTGGCCGCTGACCGACCATTTCACCGTTGTTGCACCCGATCTGCCGGGACATGGCTTCACCGATCTGCCGCCCTCGCGCCGCATGTCGCTGCCCGGGATGGCGGCCGCGACCCGAGATTTGCTCGACACCCTTGATCTCGCACCGGCCTTCTGTGTCGGGCATTCGGCCGGCGCGGCGATTGGCATCCGCATGGCGCTCGATGGCATGATGAAGCCGGCGGCGATCGTCGGCATCAACGCAGCGCTCGTGCCTTTCGCCGGCGCAGCGGGTCAGATCTTTCCGTCGATGGCTCGGATGCTCGTCGCAAATCCCTTTGTGCCGGCGCTGGCGGCTTGGGCGGCCAGCGACAGAAAGCGTGTGAAGCGGCTGATCGAGGGCACCGGTTCGCGCATCGACGCGCAGGGGTTGGACAATTACGCGGCACTCTTCGCAACGCGGCGCCATGCCGATGCGGCGCTGCGTATGATGGCAAACTGGGACCTCGCGACGCTATTCCGCGATCTGCCGAAACTGTCCGTGCCGCTGCACCTCATAATCGGATCGCACGACCGCGCCGTGCCACCGTCCGATGCGGCGAAGATCGCGGGCGTCCTGCCTGCGGTGCGCGTCGAGACATTCACAGGTGGGCATCTCGTCCATGAGGAGACGCCGCAGCCGGTTGTCGAAGCGCTCGTCTCGATAGCGCGAAACGCAGGCGTATTGCGAAACACGGATTGACGGCTATTGTGTCAGCGAATGTTGACACATGGTCCTTTGCCTAGTGATGCGGCCGGCGAAGGCCGGCCGGATGGGCGACCGCATGCGGTCGTCATCGGAAGCGGGTTCGGCGGTCTCGCCGCAGCAGTACGGCTGGCGGCGAAGGGCTGGCGCGTCACAGTGCTGGAGCGCCTCGGGCAGCCGGGCGGCCGCGCGCGCGTGCATGTACAGGACGGCTTCACCTTCGACGCCGGCCCGACAATCGTCACTGCGCCGTTCCTTCTCGATGAGCTTTGGGCGCTGTGCGGACGAACGCTGTCCGACGATGTCGAAATGCGCGCGCTTGATCCCTTCTATCGGCTCGTGTTCGACGACGGCACGGTGCTCGACCGGGCGGCTGACGAGTCCTCGTTTCGGCAAGCGATCGAGAAAATGTCGCCGAACGATCTCGCCGGCTACGACCGTTTCATGCGTGATGCCGAAGCGATCTATCGCGTCGGTTTCGAACAGCTCGGCAGCGTCGGCTTTGATTCCGCGATGACCATGCTGCGGGCGGTGCCGCAGATGGCAGCGCTACAAGCGCATCGCAGCGTGCATGGTCTGGTGGCCAGCCGTGTTCGCGATCCCAGACTGCGAATGGCTCTGAGCTTTCATCCGCTTTTCATCGGCGGCAATCCGTTCTCGGTGACGGCGATCTATGCGCTGGTAGCACACCTCGAGAAGAAATTCGGCGTGCATTTCGCGATGGGAGGCACCGGCGCCCTCGTCGAAGGCCTCGTGAAGCTTTTGCGCGGGCAGGGCGGTCGCGTTCTCTACCACGCCGACGTAAAGCGCATCGAAACGCGCGATGGTCGCGCATGCGGCGTCACGCTCGCCTCGGGCGAGAAGATGAATGCCGATATCGTCATCTCCAATGCCGACGCAAGCTTCACCTATTCGACCTTGCTCGGCCATACGTCGCGACGGCGCTGGAGCGACAAGAAGCTCGCGCGCGCACATCATTCCATGGGCGTGTTTGTCTGGTATTTCGGCACGCGAAAACGCTACGAGGACGTCGCGCATCACACGATCCTGTTCGGGCCGCGCTATCGCGGCCTGATCGACGACATTTTTACGCACCGCGTTCTGGCCGACGACTTCAGTCTCTATCTGCATCGCCCGACCGCCACCGATCCGTCGCTTGCACCGGATGGTTGCGACGGCTTTTACGCACTCGTGCCCGTGCCGCATCTGCAAGGCGACACTGACTGGATCACGCAGGCCGAACCGTTCCGCCGAAAGGTCGAGGCGCTGCTTGCGGCGACGCTGCTGCCGGGCTTGGCGGACAACATCGTCACGTCGCGCGTGACGACGCCGCGCGAGTTCGAGAGCGATTTTCTGTCGCTGCATGGCGCGGCTTTCGGGCTCGAGCCGCGCTTCACGCAGAGCGCCTGGTTCCGTCCCCACAACCGCAGCGAGGAGGTCAAGAACCTCTACCTTGTCGGGGCCGGGACGCATCCGGGTGCTGGCCTACCGGGCGTGCTCTGTTCCGCAAAAATCGTCGACGACATGGTGCCGCATGCCCACGCCTTTGCCTAACGCCGCAGCCGATCTTGCGGCCTGCCGTGCGACGCTGCGCGGCGGTTCGAAATCCTTTTTCGCGGCGTCGTTGCTGCTGCCGGAAAAGATTGTGCGGCGTGCCAGCGCCATATACGCGTTTTGTCGCGAAGCCGACGATCTCATCGACAATGGCGGCGGACAGGTCGCGGTCGATGCGCTCGCTGATCGGCTCGACGCAATCTACGCCGGCCGTCCACAGGCGATTGCCGCCGATCGGGCGCTTGCCGCCGTTGTTGCCGAGACGCATATGCCGCGTGAACCGTTCGATGCACTGCTCGAAGGCTTTGCCTGGGATGCAGCGGGACGACGCTACGAGACGATTGCCGATCTGCACGATTACGCCGCGCGTGTCGCCGGCAGTGTCGGCGTGTTGATGAGTGTCGCGATGGAGCGCACGTCCGCGCCGGTGCTGGCCCGCGCGGCCGATCTCGGCGTCGCCATGCAGCTTACGAACATCGCGCGCGATGTCGGCGAGGATGCGCGGTTGGGTCGACTTTATCTGCCGCAGAAATGGCTATGCGAGGCGAGGATCGACGCGGATGCTTTCTTGCGTGAGCCGAGATTTTCGCCGCAACTTGGTTCGGTCGTGACGCGATTGCTCGACGAGGCGGGACGACTCTACCGGCGGGCCGATGCAGGGCTTGTGCGACTGCCGGGCGCCTGTCGCTTCGGCATTCGTGCAGCAAGCCGGCTCTATGAAAGCATTGGCACGGAAGTGCTTCGTAATGGCTGTGACAGTGTCGCGCGGCGGGCCGTCGTGCCGCCAGCGCGGAAGATCGCGGCGATCTCGATGGCACGCGCCGTCGCGCATGACAAACTAACCCTCCCGCCGCTCGCCGCAACGCGGTTTCTTGTGGATGCCGCTGCACGACCTGTCATCGCGTCGTTGCCGGCCTGGTGGGATCTACGCGGCCGGACACTGCAGGCGCTTGCCATCTTCGAGCGGCTGGAGCGCGCCGATCGCGGGATGCGCCTCCGCGCCTGAGCTAACGCCGGCGCGGCACGCGGAACGGCAGCATCGCCTGCACGACCGGCGTGCGAAAACGGTCGAGCGACAAGGCTTCATGCACGCCGACAGCATCCTCGCCATCGATCCGCGTCGCGAAAGCGGAGCGCGCGTAAAAAGGCGCATCGGCCATCGTACGGATGAGCCGCACAGGCGCATCGCTGCGCACGTTTCGTTGCATGCGCCAGAGCGTCGGCCGCAAAGCATGTGACACCGGCATTGTGACCGGATGCGCGTTGCCATTCGCATCGAACCGCAATCCGAGTTCGAAGCGGGAGCCATCGCGGCGGATGCCTTCGTAGAAAACAACGGCACCGTCGCGCGTTGCGGCGCGTGACCACGTCCAGTCGCAAAAGCCGGACTCGAGCGGCGCGGCGCCAGCATTGTGGTCGAAGTAGCCATCGCCGGACCATTTTACCGCCGGTTTGCTGCATTCGACTTCGACGCGCGCACGCGGCGCGATCGGCTGCCAGATATGCGCGCCTTCCTCGGCGAGCACGAAATGCGCGTCTGCTAGAGCCTGAGGCCAGATGCGAACCGTACCGCGGACACGTCGAGGCACTGGCGCGGTGATCTCGTCAAAGGAGATGCGCAGCGTCTCGCCGTCCCAATGCAGTGCACCCGGCCCGATCGTCAGCGTGTCGCTCGTCGTCGTGAGGCTTCGCGCCGAGCGCTCGGTCATGGCCCAGCGGTCGGCTCGCGGCCCGTGCAACACGATATGCAGGCAGCAATGATTGCGCGGATCGGCAATGTCGTCTCCACCACGCTTTCGCGCACGAAAATACCAGGGCGAGAAGACGCTGCCGATGAACGCGATGATCGTCAGGCCGTAGCGCCCATCGTCGCTCAGCGCGTCGACATACCACCAGGCATAGCCACCGGGCGGGACCGGCGCATCGAAGCGAGGTCCGCGAGAATGTTGCGCGCCGCGATGCGCCCCGAGAGCACCGCCATCGGCACGCCCGGCCCCGGATGCACGCTCCCGCCCGCCAGATACAGTCCCGGCACTTTCGTGCGCGCGCCCGGCCGTGCGAAGGTCGCCATCGCGCCGTGCGTCGCCGCCCCGTACAGCGCGCCGCCCGTCGCCGGAAAGCGGTTGCCGAAGGTTCGCGGCGTCGACACCGTCGCCGGCATCGTCTGCTCGATCGTCAGGCCGCATTCCCGCAGCTTCCCGAAAATTCGTTGCGCGCATGCGGCAATCTCCGCGTCGTCGAAAGGATGGGTGTCGCCGATGGCCGGTGCGTTGACGAGCAACAGCAGACGCTCGGGTCCGTCGTGGGTCAGGCGCGCTTCGTTGTCGCGATCCTGCGCACAGACATAAACCGTCGGATCCGACGACAGTGTCTTGCGCACGAGAATTTCGTCAAATTCGGTGGCGTAGTCGCGCGAAAAGAACACGTTGTGGCGCGATAATGCAAAGCCGGACGTAGTCGCCTGCGCGGCGAAGGTGACGGCCGAGAGCGAACGTTCGCGCGTCCTTGCGACGCCGCTAGACTTGGCTGCTGCGGGGCCAAACTGTCCCGTTGGTAACGCATCCGCATCGGCATTGACCACGACGCAATCGCCTTCGATGATTGTACCGTCGGAGAGCCGCACACCACGTACACGTTGCCGGTCAGCAAGGATTTCATGAACCGGCGCGTCGTAGCGGAGTTCTGCACCCGCTTCGGTCGCGAGATCGGCCATCACCTGCGCGAGGCGCACCATGCCGCCTTCGACCGACCACACGCCTTCCTGCTCGACATGCGCGACGAGCATCAAGGTCGCCGGCGCGCGAAAGGGCGACGAGCCGCAATAGGTGGCGTAGCGGCCGAAGAGTTGACGCAGCCGCGCATCCCGAAAAAAGCGCCCGAGCGCTGTCCACATGTCGGAAAACGGGCCGGCGCGCATGAGACCCGCGACGCCGGCGCGAAAAACGAGTTCGGGCGCGCTCGGTCGGTCGGCGGTCATGAACGTGTCGCGCAGCGTATCGTGAATGTCCTGAGCATGCGTGCAAAAGGCGCGAAAGCCGCGTGCCTCCGATGCGCCGGCGAACGCGCCGATCGCGTCCGCCGCAGCCTCACGATCCGCGTGAAGGTCGAGGCGCTCGTTCGCGTTCCACGCATGCCGCGCAAGAATGTTTAGCGGTGTCAGTGTGAGACGATCGTCGACGCGTGCGCTGGTTTCAGCAAACAACTCGTCGAACACCCATCGCATCGTGAAGACGGTCGGGCCGGCATCGATCGCGGCATCGCCGACAGCCGCGGTGCGAATTTTGCCGCCCGGTAGTGAAGCCGCTTCGAGAAGCGTGACGGCGCAGCCCTTTGCAGCGAGCGCGATCGCGCAGGCAAGGCCGCCCGCCCCCGCGCCGATAATGATGACCCGTTCCGACGCCACGCTTCGCCCGATTTGACAGGCCTCATGTTGTCACACATTCTTGACACAACAAATGTCTGTCAAAATTGACAGTCGGGAGAGTGTCATGGATGTCGCCGCGCGCATCGAGCAATCGCTCTCTGATCTCTTGCGCGGTGCCACCGCCGATTGCCCGCCGAAACTTGCCGACGCGATGGCGCATGCGGTGTTCCCCGGCGGCGCACGCATCCGGCCGCGGCTCTCACTTGCGGTCTCGCAGGCCTGCAAGCCGAAAAGCTTCCGCGTGCCTCTTGCTGCGGCCTGCGCGATCGAGCTCATGCATTGCGCCTCGCTGGTCCACGACGACCTTCCTTGTTTCGACGATGCCGACGTCCGGCGCGGCAAGCTTTCTGTGCACAAAGCGTTCGGCGAACCCCTCGCCGTGCTGACCGGCGACGCTTTGATCGTGCTCGCCTTCGAGGCGCTCGCGGAAGGTACGGCGAATGACGTGCAGTGCCTGCCCGCGTTGATGCGTATTGTCGGCGGCGCCGTCGGCAGCCGCGGCGGCATCGTTGCGGGCCAGGCTTGGGAATCCGAGCCGGTCATCGACACTGCCTATTATCACCGCGCGAAGACCGGCGCGCTTTTCGCTGGCGCGACCATGGCGGGTGCGGCCGCAGCCGGCGTCGACCATGTCGCGTGGCGTACATTGGGCGAGCGTCTCGGCGAGGCGTTCCAGGCCGCTGACGACATCCGCGATGTCGCCTGCACGGCGCAGGAACTCGGCAAGCCGGTCGGGCAGGATGCGATTTGCGATCGGCCGAACATCGCGACCGAACTCGGCGTCGGGTTGGCTATCCGCCATCTCGACGACATCGTTGCGCATGCCGTCGATTCGATCCCGCCGTGCGCCGGCATTGTGGAACTTCGCGCGCTGATCCTTCGCGAAACGCAGAAGTTTTTACCTGAGGGGCTTGCGCTCGCCGCTGCTTGAGAATGCGCTTCACGCGTGCGTCTGATCGATCGTTTCTACGCCGCACGCGACCGGCTCCTCTCCGATCCAAAGTTCCAGCGGTGGGCCGCGAGCTTTTTCTTCACGCGAGGTATTGCCAGACGGAGAGCGAATGCGCTCTTCGATCTGACTGCCGGCTTCGTCTATGCGCAGATCCTCAGCGCCTGCGTGCGGCTGAGTCTGCTCGAAAATCTGCGTGACGGGCCGCTGGCGGCGCGGGTGCTCGCGCCGAAATTGTCGTTGGACGAAAAAGCCACAACAACATTGCTGAAGGCCGCCGCCTCGCTTGGCCTTATCTCTACGCGCGGCTTGGATGACGCAGGCGGACTGCGCTACGGCCTCGGCATGGACGGCGCGGCACTGCTCGGCAACCCCGGCGCGCTTGCGATGATCGCGCATCACGACCAACTCTATGCCGACCTCTCCGATTCCGTCGCGCTGCTGCAGGGCAGGGACGACAACGCGCTGCATTCCTTCTGGCCATATGCGGGGGGTGGTGGGGCTGAGGGCAACAGCGCGCCCTACACGCAGCTTATGAGCGAGTCGCAGCCGCTCGTCACGCAGGACATTCTCGACGCATACGATTTTGCCAAGCACCATCATCTCGCCGATTGCGGCGGCGGCGACGGTACATTTCTCGCCGCGGTCCTCTCGCATGTCCCCAAATTGCGTGGAACGCTCGTCGATCTCCCGGCCGTCGCTGAGATCGCGCGAAAACGGTTTGTCGAAGCAAAGCTTTTCGAGCGGGCAAATATTTGCGGCGGCGACCTCTGGCGGGATCCGCTGCCGCCTGACGCTGATGCCATGTCGCTCGTCCGCGTGCTGCACGATCACAACGACGATCGTGTCGCGACGCTGCTGCATCGGATTTTTGAATCGCTACCGCCAGGTGGAACACTCATCATCGCCGAGCCGATGGTGGCGGGCAGCGACACGCACCGCATGGGTCATGCCTATTTCGGCTTCTATCTTCTGGCGATGGGATCCGGTCGCGCGCGAACGATCGAGGAATATCGACACATGCTTCACGCCGCCGGCTTTCACACGGTGGATCATGTGAAGACGCGCCGGCCACTGCTCTGCAGTGTGATCACGGCGCGTCGTTGAACGCGCATTTCGGATGGGCATCGCTGCGCGATGCCGACAGCGTTGCGAGTGAGCGACGAAAGTTTTTCCAACTCGCAACGCAGATCCACCCTCAAAAGTGTCAACATGAATTGACAATCCATTACGTCAACGTAATCTGACATCGTGCTGACGCTTCTGTCGGTCTCAACCGGTTCGATATGACGCCTTTCGCTTTCCAACAGCCGAACGACAAGATGACCGGCAGCGCACCCGCGCAGTCACTCGCTGTCGTCGTCCGGACGCCGGAAAACATTGCGCTGGCGAAACTTGATTTAAACGCTCCAGCTGCGACGGACATCGTGGTCGCCGTCGAGTGGAGCGGAATCTCCACCGGCACCGAGCGTCTGCTCTGTTCCGGTCGCATGCCGCCCTTTCCCGGGCTCGGCTATCCCCTGGTCCCCGGTTACGAGTCTGTCGGGCGCATCGTCGCCGCAGGCTCCGATAGCGACCGTCAGCTGGGCCAGCGTGTCTTTGTGCCGGGCTCGCAAAGTTTTCGCGATGCGCGCGGGCTGTTTGGCGCGACCGCTTCGCATCTTGTTGTGCCGGCCGCCAAAGCCGTGGCCGTCGACGATGCCTGGGGCGAGCGCGCGACCCTGCTGGCTCTCGCCGCGACGGCGTACCATGCGCTCGCGGCCGACGATGCACATGCCCCCGAGCTAATCGTCGGGCATGGCGTATTGGGCAGACTGCTGGCCCGCATCGCGGTTGCGCGCGGCGCTTCGCCGGTCGTGTGGGAAAAGAATACCGCGCGGCGCGACGGCGCGACCGGCTACACCGTGCTTTCGCCCGACGACGATATGCGCCGCAACTATCGCTGCATCGTCGATGCGAGCGGCGATGCCTCGCTCATGGACGCGCTTATCGCGCGCCTCGCATTCGGTGGCGAACTTGTACTCGCGGGCTTCTACGAATCGCCGATCGCTTTTGCGTTTCCGCCAGCCTTCATGCGCGAGGCGCGGTTGCGCATCGCTGCGGAATGGAAGCCCGCCGATCTCGCCGCCGTCACCGCGATGATCCGCGACGGCTCGCTGTCGCTCGACGGGCTCATCACGCATCGCGCGTCCGCCGCCGATGCGCCTGCCGCTTACGAGACTGCTTTCGGCGATGCCGGATGCCTCAAGATGATCCTCGACTGGAAAGGTCTGGCGTGAACGCTCCCGTTCATCCGATGCCACAGGCATCGCATGCTGCGATGACCGCAGTTCTTCGTGCCGAAGCCGCGCAGCCGTTGCCCGAAATGCCGGTGATCCCTGCGACGAAAGAAACGCAGATCATCGCCATCTATGGCAAAGGCGGCATCGGCAAAAGCTTCACGCTCGCCAACCTCAGCTACATGATGGCGCAGCAGGGCAAGAAGGTGCTGCTCATCGGCTGCGATCCGAAGAGCGACACGACCTCGCTGCTGTTCGGCGGTCGCGCATGTCCGACGATCATCGAGACGTCGTCGAAGAAGAAGCTCGCGGGCGACGAGGTAAAGATCGGCGACGTGTGCTTCAAGCGCGACGGCGTCTACGCGATGGAACTCGGTGGGCCGGAAGTCGGCCGCGGTTGTGGCGGCCGCGGCATCATCCACGGTTTCGAACTGCTCGAGAAGCTCGGCTTCCACGAATGGGGTTTCGACTACGTCCTGCTCGACTTCCTCGGTGACGTTGTCTGTGGCGGCTTCGGTCTGCCGATCGCGCGCGACATGTGCCAGAAGGTCATCGTTGTCGCATCGAACGATCTGCAGTCGCTCTACGTCGCCAACAACGTCTGCTCCGCGGTCGAGTATTTCCGCAAGCTCGGCGGTAATGTCGGCGTTGCCGGAATGGTGATCAACAAGGATGACGGCACAGGCGAGGCGCAGGCCTATGCCGATGCAGCCGGCATTCCGATCCTTGCGGCGATCCCCGCCGACGATGAGATCCGCCGCAAGAGTGCAAATTACCAGATCATCGGAAAGCCGGGCGATCGTTGGGCGCCACTCTTCGAGGATCTTGCACAAAACGTTGCCGATGCACCGCCAGTACGGCCGAAGCCGATGACGCAAGACGGACTGCTTGGCCTGTTTTCGGCCGACACGGTTGGCCGTCATGTCGTGCTGGAGCCTGCAACGTTCGAAGACATGTGCGGCAAGTCGGCGATCGGGAAACCGTCGCTCGAAGTCATCTACGACGCGGTGTAGTGCTTGGATCACGCCGCTACCATACATGACGAGTTGGACGCGAGCGTGATCGCACGCGCGCCAGCCGATGAGCCGACCAGTGTTGGTGGTGGCTGCCATGCGGGCCGCAACGAAATGGTTGCCGCGGCGGAAACGGCAGCAGGTCAATCCGGCATCGTCGAGACGCTCGCGCGCTATGCGAAAGACTATCCTGCCGGCCCGCACGACAAGCCGCAAAGCATGTGTCCGGCGTTCGGCTCCCTGCGTGTCGGTCTGCGCATGCGGCGCACCGCGACCGTGCTCTCGGGTTCCGCCTGCTGCGTCTACGGTCTGACGTTCACGTCGCATTTCTACGGCGCGAAACGCTCTGTCGGCTATGTGCCGTTCAATTCCGAGACGCTTGTCACCGGCAAGTTGTTCGAAGACATCCGTGAAGCGGTCTTCAAACTCGCCGATCCCGAACTCTACGACACCATTGTTGTCACAAACCTCTGCGTGCCCAGCGCTTCCGGCGTGCCGCTAAGACTGCTTCCGAAAGAAATCAACGGCGTCCGCATCATCGGCATCGATGTTCCAGGTTTTGGCATTCCGACGCACGCCGAAGCAAAAGACGTGCTCGCCGGCGCGATGCTCGCTTATGCGCGCAGCGAGGCTGAAGCCGGCCCCGTGATGGCGCCGCGCGGCGGCGTGTCCGAAAAGCCGACCGTCACTTTGCTCGGCGAAATGTTTCCGGCCGATCCCGTCGGCATTGGCGCAATGCTCGATCTTATGGGTCTTGCCGCGGGTCCTGTCGTGCCGACGCGCGAATGGCGCGAGCTTTATGCGGCGCTCGATTGCGCGGCTGTCGCAGCGATTCACCCTTTCTACACAGCGTCGATCCGCGAATTCCAATCGGCGGGTCGTACGGTTGTTGGATCGGGGCCTGTCGGACATGACGGCACTGCCGAATGGATGCGTACGATCGGCGAAGCCTGCGGCGTCGGCTACGAGCGCATTGCGCTAGCGCAGAATCGCATCCTGCCCGCGATCAAGGGCGCGCTCGCTGCAAAGCCGATCAATGGCCGCATTACTCTCTCGGGTTACGAAGGTTCGGAGCTGCTTGTTGCCCGCTTGCTCGTCGAGAGTGGCGCCGACCTCCGATACGTCGGCACCGCCTGTCCGCGCACGCCCTGGTCGCAGGCCGATCGCGAATGGCTCGAGGCGAAGGGTGTGCACGTCCAGTTCCGTGCATCGCTGGAACACGACCTCGCGGCGCTGAAGGAATTCTCGCCAGACCTTGCGATCGGGACGACGCCGGTTGTGCAAAAGGCGAAGGAGCAGGCGATCCCCGCGCTCTACTTCACAAATCTTATTTCGGCGCGGCCTTTGTTCGGTCCCGCCGGCGCAGGCTCTCTTGCGCAGGTCATCAATGCCGCGCTCGGCAACAAGAAGCGCTTCGACACAATGAACGCCTTCTTTGCCGGTGTCGGCGTCGGGAACAATGCTGGCATCTGGCAGGATTCACCGAAAGACTATCCGGAGTATCGGAAGAAACTCGAAGCGCGCGCCGCCAAAGCGCGAAAGCTCGCCGAGGAGATTCCCTGATGCTCGTCGTCGATCACGATCGCGCCGGCGGCTATTGGGGCGCTGTCTACGTCTTCACCGCAATCAAGGGATTGCAGGTGGTGATCGACGGGCCGGTCGGCTGCGAGAATCTGCCTGTCACGTCAGTGCTGCATTACACCGATGCGCTCCCGCCGCATGAATTGCCGATCGTCGTCACAGGTCTCGGCGAGGAGGAGCTTGGCCAGCACGGCACCGAAGGCGCGATGAAACAGGCGCATTCCGTGCTCGATCCCGCGATGCCCTGCGTCGTCGTGACGGGATCGATCGCCGAAATGATAGGTGGCGGCGTGACGCCGCAAGGCACGAACATCCAGCGTTTCCTGCCACGCACGATCGACGAGGATCAATGGCAATGCGCGAACCGCGCGATGTCCTGGCTCTGGTCGGAATACGGCTTCAAAAAGGGCGCACCGAAGCTGAAGCCGCGCAAGGAAGGTGCAAAGCCGAAAGTCAACATCATCGGGCCGGCCTACGGCACGTTCAACATGCCGTCCGACCTCGCGGAAATCCGCCGGCTCGTCGAAGGCATTGGTGCCGAGATCAACTTCACCTTTCCGCTCGGCTGCCACCTCGCGGAAGTGCCGAAGCTCGCGGACGCCGAAGTCAATATCTGCATGTATCGCGAATTCGGCCGCATGATTTGCGAGGCGATGGAGCGACCGTATCTACAAGCGCCGATCGGTCTGCATTCGACGACGGCGTTCCTGCGCTCGCTCGGGGAATTGCTGGGGCTGGACCCGGAACCTTTTATAGCGCGCGAGAAACACACGACGATCAAGCCGCTCTGGGATCTCTGGCGCTCGGTGACGCAGGATTTCTTCGGCACGGCATCATTCGCTGTCGTTGCTACGGAAACTTACGCACGCGGCATTCGCAATTTTCTCGAAGAGGAAATGGGTCTGCCCTGCACGCTCAGCGTTTCGCGCAGCGCCGGCAAGAAGCCTGACAACGAGGCGGTGCGCGCATCGCTGAGGGCGAATCCGCCGCTCGTGCTGTTCGGCTCTTTCAACGAGCGCATGTATGCCGCGGAAGCTGGCGGACGCTCGATGTTTATCGCGGCGTCCTTTCCCGGTGCCATTATTCGCCGGCATACCGGCACGCCGTTCATGGGCTACGCCGGCGCAACCTACCTCGTGCAGGAAGTCTGCAACGCGCTGTTTGACGCGCTCTTCCACATATTGCCCCTCGGCACGCAGCTCGACGCTGTCGAGGCGACACCTGCACGTCACGAACGCGCGATGCCGTGGGACGACGAGGCGAAACGCCTGCTCGATGCGGCGCTTGAGCGCGAGCCCGTTTTGGTTCGCATCTCAGCTGCGAAGCGGCTGCGCGACAATGCGGAACGCGCGGCGCGCGCCGACGGTGCGTCGTGCGTCACGCCCGATTATCTGCCGGCAACGGCGCGAGAGAAATCGTCGCGTCGGGAGATGGCCGATGCGTGACACCAAGCAAACAACGACACCACCCGCGATTTCGGAGACATCAAAACGATGACATTCGTCCATGCGACATCCATCGTCGGAAACCCGCGCGCCTACGCCAACAATCGCCGCGCGATGAAAATTGCGTTGCGCGCAAGCTATCCCCTCTTCTTCGCCGCGACGCTCGCACGGCGCGCCAATCCGTTCGCCGTAAAGCCGATCGCGCGACCCACGATCTTCGCCGAGACGCGCGCCCGCGCCGCGGCCATCGTTCCGTTCATCTTCATGGGATGAACGTTCTCAGCTTCGCGTCCGGTTCGCCGGGCGCGCGGAAGTCGGGTCGAGGGGCCCGCATCTCCGCCGCGCGGGATGTGCGCGGTAACCGCCGGAAGGCAAAAGAAGGAACATAATATGGCCGATGGACGCGACACCCTCACGGGTCTCACGGAAGCGGAAGCCAAGGAATTCCACGGCTTCTTCATCACCAGCTTTATTGGGTTCACGGTTATCGCGATCATCGCGCATTTCCTCGTGTGGCAATGGCGGCCCTGGCTGCCGTCCGCAAAGGGATATGCAGCGCTGACCGATGGCCTCAGCGCCGCCCTGACGGGCGTCGTCACATTGATCTCGTAAGGCAGGAGACGCTGTCATGTGGAAAATTTGGCTGCTCTTCGATCCTCGCCGCACGCTGATCGCACTGTTCACGTTTCTCTTCGGTCTCGCACTTTTGATCCATTTCATCCTGCTCTCAACGGACAGGTTCAATTGGCTCGAGGGTGCCCGCAAGAAAACGTCGTTCATCACCGAAACGGTTCCGGGTCTCCCGGCGCCGCCGCTGGTTGGCTAACAATCGCAGATCCTTCGGGCGGGCGGCTTCGGCTGCCCGCCTGATTTCCAAGAAATGGTCCGCGCTCGCGGGTTTGATGACGACGCCTGTTGCCGCTGGGAGGCACCGATGGCCCTGCTGAATTTCGAACGCAAATACCGGGTCCGCGGCGGCACGCTCGTCGGCGGCGACCTATTCGATTTCTGGGTCGGCCCGTTCTGGGTCGGCTTCTTTGGCGTGATGACGTTCTTCTTCGCCGCGCTCGGCACAGCGCTGATCTTTTACGGCGCCTCACAGGGCACAACGTGGAATCCTTGGCTCATCTCGATCGATCCGCCGAGCGTCGAATGGGGCCTGCGGCTTGCGCCGATGGCGGAAGGCGGGCTGTGGCAGATCATTACGATGTGCGCGACGATCGCCTTCGTCTCATGGGCGCTGCGTGAAGTCGAAATCTGCCGCAAACTCGGCATCGGCTATCACGTGCCGGTCGCCTTTGGCTTCGCCATCCTCGCTTATGTCACGCTGGTCATCATCCGGCCGATGTTGATGGGTGCCTGGGCCTATGGATTTCCATACGGGATTTATAGTCACCTAAACTGGGTGTCGACGACCGGCTACCAATACGTGAACTTCCACTACAACCCCGCGCATATGATCGCAGTGTCGTTTTTCTTCACCAACGCGCTTGCGCTTGCGATGCATGCCGGCGTGATCCTCTCCTCCGTCAATCCGGCGAAGGGCGAGTTGGTAAAGACACCGGAACACGAGAACACTTATTTCCGCGACACGATCGGCTACTCGATCGGCACGCTTGGCATCCACCGCCTCGGCCTATTCCTGGCGTTGTCGGCAGCGTTCTGGAGCGCCGTCTGCATCGTGATCAGCGGCCCGTTCTT
The DNA here is from genome assembly GCA_965246795.1 of Beijerinckiaceae bacterium. GTDB lineage: Bacteria > Pseudomonadota > Alphaproteobacteria > Rhizobiales > Beijerinckiaceae > JAJXWB01. The sequence continues at coordinate 558,862 of CBDFFN010000008.1, forward strand.
CATCGGCGGCTGGCCCGACTGGTGGAACTGGTACCTCAATATCCCGATCTGGGCCGGCTTCTAAAGCGCGAGAGAAGAGGGCACATCAATGGCCACTTATCAAAACATCTTTACCCGCGTGCAGATCCGCGGCTTGCCAGACCTCGGCGTGCCGTTGCCCGCCGGCGGGCTCTACGAACGCAAGAAGGCGACGACGTTCTCCTACTTGCTCGGCTGGATCGGCGATGCGCAGGTCGGGCCGATCTATCTCGGCTGGACCGGCATCACGTCGCTGGTTCTCGGCTTTGCGGCCTTCGAGATCATCGGCCTCAACATGCTGATGTCGGTGAACTGGAGCCCGATCGAACTCGTTCGACGCCTCTTCTGGCTTGGACTCAATCCGCCGGAGGAAAAGTATGGCCTCACGATATTGCCGCCGCTCAACGAGGGCGGCTGGTGGCTGATCGCCGGCTTCTGCATGACGACGTCGGTGCTGCTGTGGTGGGTGCGCATGTACCGCCGCGCACGCGCGCTTGGCATGGGCACGCACGTGCCATGGGCTTTCGCGTCGGCGATCTTTTTGATGCTGTCGATCGGCTTCATCCGGCCGATCCTGATGGGTCAGTGGAGCGAGGCGCCGGCCTTCGGCATCTTCCCGCATCTCGAATGGACCAACAATTTCTCGCTGCGCTACGGCAATCTTTTCTACAACCCTTTCCACGCGCTCTCGATCGCCTTCCTCTACGGTTCGGCGCTGCTGTTTGCGATGCATGGCGCGACGATCCTCGCGGTTACCCGCTACGGCGGCGAACGCGAACTCGAACAGATCACTGATCGCGGCACCGGCACGGAGCGTGCGGCGCTCTTCTGGCGCTGGACGATGGGCTTCAACGCGACGATGGAATCGATTCATCGCTGGGCGTGGTGGTTTGCGGTGCTGACGACGCTCACCGGCGCCATCGGCATCCTGCTGACGGGCACGGTCGTCGACAATTGGTACGAATGGGCGGTGCGCCACGGCACGGCGCCGAACGATCTGTCGATCTGGGGCCAGATCGCCGATCCCTCGCAGGCGCCGTTCCTGCAGAAGAAATAGCGTCAACGAGAGCGCCGAAAAGGCCGGAGGGTTTCGATCTTCCGGCTTTTTTTTGCTCAAGCCTGTCAACACGAGCGGCCGCAAGCGTTTACATCCTGCGCAGCAGCCGTTCGCCCATGCGAATGTGCGAACCCTCGGCGACACCGTCGCAGAGGCAATAACCGGCGGGCGCGAGCACGATGATGGTCGAGCCATGCTCGAACCAACCCATCTCCTCGCCTTTCTCGACACCGACATCGCAGGCCATCGTGCGAGGGCCGCCCTCGCGCAATGTGCGTTCAACATCGAGAAATTTCAGCCTGATGCTCGCGACGAGAATCGCGGCGACGGCGACGAGCGTGATTGTCGCATCGTGTTCGGACACACGTAGCTGGATCGCCGCGCGTTCGTTGCGGCAGAACAGGCGCTCGATGCGCTTCAACGCGATCGGGTTCACGTTCCATGTGTCGCCGGACATGTAGCGGACCTGTGTCGCCACACCGTCGCAGGGCGCATGGAAGCGATGATACATGCTGGATGTCAGCCGCAGCGTCACGAATGTGCCGTCACGATGGGCTTCGGCCGCTGCCCGATCGCCGAGCAATTCCTCGAGCGAATAAGGGAAGCCTTTCACCTGAAAAACGTCAGTACCTTCGATCGGTCCGCAGGCGCCGACGATCGCATCGCAGGGGCTCGCGAGAACGAACGGATCTGGGTCGACCGGGCGCGCGCCGTCCTTCAGCTCGCGAATGAAGCACTCGTGCAGGCTCGCGAAGCGCATCTTTTTCGCTTCGGATAGATCGAGATCGGCGAACGCTTTCCACAGGAACATCGCCGTGTCCCGCACCAGCGGATTCCTGCTGCGGCTGATGCGGCCGACCCATTCCGTCACGAGGCGACGGGGGATGCGGTTGGTCAGCAGGAAGTTCAAATCCTCCTGCGACGCGATGCGGGAAAGGGTCGATCTGACTGTCATGGTTTCGTGAAGCAAGTGTCGTAGTGCCGCGCGCTATGGAGACGAATCTTTCGATACTGACCGCCGCCGGCCTCGCCACCGCGGCTCTTGCGGGCGCGGTCTGGAAGGGCCGCGAGCGGCTCGAATTGTCGCGCGCGAAACATCCGTCGCTGACGGGTCATGCGCGCATTGCGCGCCGCATCGCGGGGCTTCTGCCGTTCTACGAATACGACGATGTCGGCTTCTTCCAGTCCGACGACGCCCCGGCCTCCGTCGTGCAGCAGCGACGCAACGCTTTCGCGGCCTTGGCGCAGACCTTTTGCGAGAAATTTCCGAAAACGCGCGCGGCGACGGCGCAAACCGCCGCAGGCGTCTCCGATCTGCAGTTCACCAGCCGCTATCGCGTGCCATTCCAGTACAGCCGCGTCGTGCGTGAAAATCTCAGTCACGGATCGTTTCTTGGCAACGCATCCGGCGTCACGGTGACTGACATCGACGGCAACAATTTCTACGATCTTACCGGCTCTTACGGCGTCAACGTCTTCGGCCACGATTTCTACAAGTCCTGTATGGCCGAGGGCGCGAACAAGGTCGCGGGACTTGGCGCTGTGCTCGGAGCGTACCACCCGGTCGTCGCAGAGAATGTGGGCCGGCTGCGCGAAATCTCCGGCCTCGACGAAGTGTCGTTCCACATGTCGGGCACCGAGGCCGTGATGCAGGCCGTGCGTCTCGCGCGCTATCACACGCGCAAACGACGTGTCATCCGCTTCTGCGGCGCCTACCACGGCTGGTGGGGCGACGTGCAGCCGGGTATCGGTAATCCCGTGCCTGCGCGCGACACGCTGACGCTCGCCGACATGTCGGAAAAGACGCTGCGTGTGCTGGCGCGTCGCCGCGATATCGCCTGCGTGCTCGTCAACCCCCTGCAGGCACTGCATCCCAACGCAAATGCGCCGTCCGATTCTGCGCTCGTCGATTCGAGCCGCCGCGCCGCCTTCGATCGACAGGCCTATGCCGAATGGCTTCGCAAGCTGCGCGACGTTTGCAGCGCGCGCGGCATCGTTTTGATCTTCGACGAAGTCTTCGTCGGCTTCCGCCTCGCGGCCGGCGGCGCGCAGGACTATTTCGGTGTCCGCGCCGATCTCGTCACTTATGGCAAGACGCTCGGCGGCGGTCTGCCTGTCGGCGTTCTCTGCGGTCGCGCCGATCTCATGCGGCGCTTCCGTGACGACCGGCCGGGCGACATCTGCTTCGCGCGGGGAACATTCAATTCCCATCCGCACGTGATGGGCGCGATGTCGGTCTTTCTCGACCGGCTCAAGACCGCCGATGTGCAGGCGCTCTATCGCGATATCGATGCGCGTTGGGATGATCGCGCAAAGGCTCTCAACGCGCGGCTCGAAGCGGCCGGGCTGCCGGTGCGCGTCGCGAACCTGTCGTCGATCTGGACGGTCTTCTACACGCGTCCGTCGCGCTACAACTGGATGTTCCAATATTATTTGCGGGCCGAGGGTCTGGCGCTGTCGTGGGTCGGAACGGGCCGATTGATTTTCAGTCTCGACTACACGGATGCCGGTTTCGACGCTGTGGCCGAGAGCTTCGTTCGCGCCGCGACAGCGATGGAGGCCGGCGGCTGGTGGCATCCGGCCGAAGTGTCCGACCGCGCGATCCGCCGCCGTATCCTCAAAGAAATAGCCGGTGTCTGGTGGCGCCAGCGCCGGCCGCTTGGACATCGGCAACCCGTGGTGACGGCGCCCGCAGGAGAATAGGCGGGCGACGTCCACGTCTGTCGCGTGCGCGTTCAGCTGGAACGGGTCGCGAGCTCTTCCTCGACCTCTTCGCGCAGGCCGGTGTCGATCAGCTCGCCATGCAGAAGCGCGATCGGCGCGCGATAGTAGAGTTTAACATCGTGGAACGGGTCGGTGATGATTTTCGCGGCCCAGACGAGGCCAGTCTCGACATCGCGCAGGAAGAAGAGATGCACGGTACGGAAGATCAGACCGCCCACGCCGACCCAAAACCACAGCAGGCCGATGTGACGGATGAGTTCGCCGGTTGTCTTGTGCGGCTCGAAAATACCGCCGAGCGTCGGAGCGAAGATGAGGAGCAACGGCGAGAGCGCCCAGATCGCCATCAGCACCTGCTTGCGACGCAGGTTGTAGCCGACCTTGATGTCTTCTTTGTGCTCGTGCGTCGCGTGATTGACGTGGTCGTAGCCTTTCGGCTCGAAGAAGAAGTGGCCGGCTTGGCGCGAGGTCATCGACACAAGCCAGGCGATGAGGGCCGCGATCGCGACGTCCGAAAACGCGATGACGTAGGAAGCGATGAAGCTGAGCGCGCTGACGAGATGCAGTGACTGGTTGATCCGGCTGTGGTGATAATATCGATGGTCGTCCCAACGTTGTTCACGCAGCGCATCGCGAAAGCCGGCCATCATCTGTCTCCTTGAGCAAAAGGGGGAAAGGTGCCCGTCACGCGGCGACGGAACGCGTCGAAACGCTAGCGAAGTTTGACGAAGCGTATGAGCGAGAAGTGCCCGAGCGGCGGCAACGGGCGATGCTCTGCGATGCGTACGCAGCCGGATTGTTCCGCCCAGCGCTCGTAGCGCGACCACGGAAATTCCGTGCGCCAGCCGAGCCGGTTTACGATCGGCGACAATGCTTTCTCGATGGTGCCGCGCAAGCCCGTTTCAGCGCCGATGCGGCTGGTAAGCACGATTTCGCCGCCCGGCTTTGTCACGCGGACGAATTCGTCGAGTGCGGCTTCGGGGTTCGGGACTGCCGTCACCACATATTGCGCGACGACATAATCGAAAGAGTCGTTCTCGTATTCGAGCTTCTCCGCGTCCATGACGGTGAGAGCCTCGACATTCTTGAGAGCGAAATTCTGCACCCGCTTGCGGGCCTTCGCGAGCATCGGCTCGGAAATGTCGATGCCGACAAGGCTCAGCGATTGGGGATAGGCCGATAGCGAAAGGCCCGTGCCGACGCCGACTTCGAGCAGGCGACCTTCGGCGCGGCCGAGCGAGTCTACCGCCGCCAGACGCCCGCGGGCAAAGACCTTGCCGAAGACGAGATCGTAGATCGGCGCCCAGTGATCGTAGGCTTTTGCGACACCCGCAATGTGCAGATCGCCTGGCTCGGCCAGTCCGTTGATTCGTACGCTCATCGTGAGCGCACCCTGCAGGATGTCGTGTAACAGCCCGATGACGGTCCGATTGCCGTTTATGCAGATGCGACGCCCGGCCGCGCCGTCAGACGATGACGCGTTCCGTGGCGATACGCCGGCAATCCATCTCGTATTCGAGGTGCTGCACCGGCGGCCGGTCGTAGTGCCACGTCAGCCCGTGGCGCGCTGCGCCGCGCCGCACGATTTCATCGGCAAGAAACGGATGCAGATCATGAACGGTGTAGACTTGCGCGGCCGTCGTGTCCTTCCATCCGAAGCCAAGCAGGCCCATCCGCCGCTCCATCTCGCCCAGCACGTATTTCGCCTTCTCGCGCAGGCCTTCGGGCGAGACATCGCCGAAACGCACGGTGTTCTCGCGATAGGTGCCTTTGCCTTCGACGGCCTCCCCGCTGCCGGCGACGACGAAGCTCTGCGTCGTATCTTTTGACGGCACCGTAAAAGAAAATGCGTAGAACGAAGGCTCCGTTGGCGGCGTCGCAGCGGGGCAGACATTGCTGCGCGCAACGGGGTTGTCGTCGCCGCGCATGATGTTCCAGCGCTGCAGCGTCCCAACATAGATTTCGTTGAAGGCGCGAAAGCCGTCTTCCGTGAATGGTGCAGGCGAACGCAACTCGCAGGCGCAGAAGCTTTCGAGCGGGCGACTTCTTTCACGCAAGATCGCCTCGACACGTGCGAAGCCCGCGGCGAGCGGGACCGGCGTGTCGAAACGCACACGCTCGATGGCGAAACCGGGCTCGGCGGCGACACCGGCAGAATATTGGAAGACCGCGGGAATGTAGCGGTAGCCGCCGGGTGCGAAGCTCTTGGTGCTCATCCGCTCGATCGGTCCTGTGAGAAGTCGACCATCGCGTATCCCATCGGCGCGTGCTTGCGAAGCGGATGCATGCACCCACTACGAGAGGCGGCATTGACAAGGGCGCGGCCGTCTCCGCACATTCGCAAAAAAGAAACGTCGGTTTGGGGAGGAAAGAATGGCGCGCGTGATCGCGAAGCTCGGATTTATCGTGTCCTTTGGTCTGGCGATGGCTTCGCCCGCCCATTCCGCCGAGGACTTCAAGATCGGCGTTCTCTACGACTACACCGGCCCACTCGCGGGCGGCGGCTCGAAAGCTGCGGCCGTTGGCAACAAGATCGCCATCGATCTCATCAACGAGCGCGGTGGCGTCGAGGGTCGCAAGATCGTCGGCATCTATTCCGATGCGCAGTCCAAGACCGAAGTCGCCATCAACGAGACCGAGCGGCTGCTGAACGAGCAGAAGGTCGACGTCGTGATGGGTGTCTTCTCCAGCGCGCAATGCGTGCCGATGGCGGCCAAGATCGACGCGGCAAAGAAAATCTTCTGGGCCAACGTCTGCGTTTCGTCGGCCGTCTTCAAGGATCGCAATCTGAAATATGCGTTCCGCGCCAACATCCACTCCGATCAGTACGGTGACGCCTCCTGCACGTTCGTCAACGAGAATGCGAAGTCGAAATTCGGCAAGGAGCCGAAGGACCTGAAGATCGCTATCATCAACGAGGATGGTCCCTACGGGTCCGGCATTGCGGGCGCGAACGAGATGCGCTGCAAGCAGTTCGGCATGCAGATCGTCCACAAGGAAGCCTATGCCGCGACCTCGACCGATCTCTCCGCACTGGTGACGAAACTACGCCGCGCGCAGCCCGACGTGATCCTGCACACCGGCTACAATCCCGACATTACGCTATTCCTTCGTCAGGCGAAGGAAGCGGGTCTGAAATTCCAGGCGTTGATCGGACATGGCGCAGGCTACAGCCAGATCGACAAGCTCTACGAGACGTTCAAGGACGACGTGAACTATCTGCTCGACGTCGATCCCGCGCCCGCGCAACTCCTCGACGCCAAGACGCTGACACCCGGTCTCGGCGATCTCACGAAAGAACTTGAGAAGCGCTACAAGGCGGCGGAGCCCGCGTCGCGCGAAATGCCGCCGCATGCCTCGATGGGGTTCAATCACACCTGGGTGTTTCTGACCGACGTGTTGCCGCGCGCGATCAAGAAATATGGCGGGACCGATCCCGATGCGATCCAAAAGGCGGCGCTCGACACCGATATTGCGCCGGGCGGTACGATCCAGGGTTACGGCGTAAAATTCTTTCCGCCGGGCACGCAGATGGCGGGACAGAACGAGCGCTCGCAGCCTGTCGTGATGCAGTTCGTAAAGGGCGAGATCAAGGTCGTGTGGCCGGCCGCGATCAAGACTGCCGATCCGGTCATGCCTTTCCCGGCCGGGCACGCCTACGCGAAGTAGAGCATGCCGCTGCTTGACGTCCGCGGACTGAGCAAGCGTTTCGGTGCGCTGAAGGCGGTCAACGACGTCTCGTTCTCCGTAGAACCCGGCGAGATCGTCGGGCTTATCGGGCCGAACGGATCGGGCAAGAGCACGACGTTCAACTGCATCGCCGGCTTGCTGACGCCAACGAGCGGCAGTGTGCGCTTCGACGGTCGCGAGATTGCGGGCCTGCCGGCCAATGCGATCTGCCACGGCGGCATCGGCCGCACATTCCAGATCCCTCGGCCGTTCCGCAGTCTCTCGCTTCTCGAAAATGTCGCGCTGTCCGCTTTCTTCGGGCAGGACGGCCGCGTCGCACGCAAAACTTGTTGGGAGCAGGCGGAAGAGGCGCTTGCATCGGTCGGCTTGCCGACAGACTCACGTGCGGCCATCGACGGCCTTGGCGCGGCGGCGTTGAAGAAACTCGAGCTCGCGCGTGCACTCGCGACGCAGCCCAAACTTCTGCTCGCGGACGAGAGCCTCAACGGGCTCGATCACGGCGAGATGGATCAGGCCGCCGACATGCTCGGCCGCATCCGGCGCGAGAAGAACATCACCATCGTGTGGGTCGAGCATATTATGGGCGTGCTTATGCGCGTCGTCGACCGCGTCGTTGTTCTTGACCACGGCGAAGTCATCTTCGCCGGTTCGCCTGACGCCGCGCAGCGCGACGCGCGCGTCGTTGAAGTTTACCTTGGGGCCGACGCCGATGCTTGAAGTGTCGAACGTCGATGCCGGCTACGGCACGTTCCAGGCGCTGTTCGATATTTCCATGTCGGTGCGCGCCGGCGAGGCGGTAGCCGTTGTCGGCTCCAACGGTGCGGGCAAGACGACATTGCTTCGCGTGCTGTCCGGCCTTTTGCCTGCCAGCGCCGGTAAGATGACGATGAACGGTGCCTCCTTGCGCGAAACGCCGCCGCATCGCGTCATCGAAACCGGCATCGCGCATGTGCCGGAAGGGCGACGGCTGTTTCCAAAACTCACCGTCGAGACAAACCTGAAGATCGGCTCCTATGTCGCGAGCGCGCGACCACGCGCGACGGAGCGGCTCGCCTTCGTCTACGAATTATTTCCGCGCCTGAAGGAACGGCGCACGCAAGCCGCCGGCACATTGTCGGGCGGCGAACAGCAGATGTGTGCCATCGGCCGCGCGCTGATGAGCGGCCCGAAACTCGTGCTGCTCGACGAGCCCTCGATGGGCCTCGCGCCGGTGATCGTCGCGCAGGTGTTCGAACTTGTTCGGCGCATCCGCACGGAGGGTTTCACCGTCCTCATTGTCGAGCAGAATGTGCGGCAGGTGCTGAAGGTCGCCGATCGCGCTTATCTGCTCGAAGCCGGTCGCATCAAGGCGAGCGGGCCGGCGCGCGATCTTCTCGACAGCGACGACATCCGCAAAGCGTATCTCGGGCTCTGATGGACTGCCACCTCGACATATTCTTCCTCGAAGCGGTGCTGAACGGCATCCTCCTCGCAGGCCTTCTCGCGCTACTGGCGCTCGGCCTGAACCTCGTCTTCGGCGTCATCGACGTCGTGTGGATTTGCTACGCCGAACTCGTGATGATCGGCATGTATGCGATCGACGCGTCCTACAAAGGCGGTGCGCCATTTATCCTTGCCGCATTGGTCGGCGTCATCGTGGTGGCGCTCGCGGGCGCGTTGCTGCACTTGCTCGTCATCCGGCCTGTGCTCGATTCCGCACCGATCAACCAGTTGCTTGTCACCGGCGGCGTGCTGTTCCTTCTACAGGCCGTCGCGACGATGGCCTTCGGCATCGACTTCCGGAATATCGGCATCCGCATGGGTTCGCTGAATACCGGCGACATGTCCTTCGCTTGGTCGCGCATCATCACCTTCGGTGTCGCCTGTGCCGCGATTCTCTGCCTGTGGCTGTTTCTCTCGCGCACCTATACTGGCATCGCGATCCGCGCCATCGCGCAAGACAGGCAGATCATGCCGCTGCTCGGCGTCGATCAGCGAAAGATCTATCTCGTGACGTCGGCGGTCGGCGGCGCGCTCGCGGGTCTCGCGGCAGCACTGATGGTGCTGCAATACGACATCTATCCCTCGATCGGCCTGCAGTTTGGGCCGCTGATCTTCATGGTCTGCGTGCTCGGCGGGCTCGGCAATCTCATCGGGGGCTTCATCGCCGCCTTCATCATCAGCCAGTTCATCGTCGTCGGCGGCTCCTGCTTCGCGACGGAATGGGGCTATGCGATTGCGTTTCTGTTCTTCATGGTCGTGATCTTCGTGCGGCCGCAGGGCCTGTTTGGAGCGAAGACGTGAAGCGCGGCACCGTCTTCGCCTTCATTGGACTCGTGCTGTTAGTACTGCTGCCGTTCGCAATCCGGACTTTTTTCGCCGGATCGGAGCGCTACTATCTGCATCTCCTGATTCAGATCCTCATCTGGTCATTCATCTATACGGGCTGGTCGATCATGGGCCGTTTCGGCCTGACATCGCTCGGCCACGGCGCTTTCACCGGCATCGGCGCTTACGGATGCGTGCTGCTCTGGAACTTCTTCGGACTGACGCCCTGGATCGGTATCCCGATCGCCGTGCTGGTCTCTGTGATCGTTAGCGTCGCCGTCGGCTATCCCTGCTTCCGGCGACGCATCACCGGCCATTATTTCGCGCTGCTGACATTGGCGCTGACGGAATTCGTGCGGCTCTGCATCGTCGGTCTGCGCGAATACACGGGCGGCTCGCTCGGCACGCAGCCGCGTCGCGCGGGCGACGGGATCTCTCTCGTCGCCGCGCAATTCGAACCGGACCGGCTCCTGTCCTTCTACATCGCGCTCGTACTGTGGCTCGTCGGTCTTGTTATTTGGCGCTGGGTCGACCGCAGCATGGACCGCTATGCGCTCGAAGCGGTCAACGAGGACGAAGATGCCGCAGCTTCCGTCGGCATCGGTGTCACGCGCGTCAAGCTGAAGGTGACGGCGATATCGGCCGGCATGTGCGCCGTCGGCGGCGCGATCTACGGGCAATACCAGATGTATATCGGGCCGGACACGATCGCGGGCCTTGGCGTTTCGCTCAACATCGTCTTCGCGGTCGTATCCGGCGGGCTCTACGTCATGCTCGGTCCGACGGTCGGCGCGGTGTTCACGCAAGTCCTGTCGGAAGTGCTTCGCGTGACGATTCAGGGCTCCGCTGCGTTGCAGGCGGCTCTCGGTCCGGCGGCGCTAGCGCTGGATACGCTGATTTACGGCGCTCTACTCGTGTTTTTCATCATCTACATGCCGAAGGGCATTCTCGGCACGCTGCTCGAACGCACCTCACGCGACCGCAAACCACAGGCGGCGCAGCGCGCACCTGCGTAGCCACGTCGGAGCCGACGCGGCTCTCCAACTGGCACTGGCAGCTTTGCCGGTGTAGGGGGTGGTCGGTGATTGAACCCTGCCTGCAAGATTATCCGCGCGGGGCAACGCGTGCGTGCGCCGACGATGCGTGAGTTTCTCGGCCGACGGCTGCGCGAATTGTGCTGGACGGTCCTACGCACCCTTGGCCTCGCGCCCGACAGCCCTGCGGATTCGCGCGGGCGCCGCGTGCTCGACCGCTGCCTGAAAGCGCTCTACCGCTTGCCGGCCACCGTCGCGCGACGGCGACGCTTGCGCTTTATCGATCCGCCGCAGTGGATCATCGAGGCCGTCGGCCATCTGGCGACGGACTTCGACTCCTATCTCAAGGATAATCTTCTCGCAGGCCGTAGCATCGTGCCTGTCGTGCTGTGCGACCGGTATTCGCCCGCGAACGAGGTGCTCGTCGCGCACTGGGCAAGATACTTCACCATCATCCGCAGTCCATTCGTCGCGTGTTTCCTGCGGCCGCTGCTCCGCTTCCCGGACCTTGTCGACGATCTCCAAATCTATTGCTCCGCCATGCGTACCGCATCGCGAACATTCGACGTGCAGGCGCGATGGGCCGGCCGTGAACCGTTGCTGCATCTCACAGACACAGAGATCGCCGAAGGTGAAGCACAGCTTCGCGGAATGGGCGTGCCCGAAGGCGCGTGGTTCGTCTGCGTGCATGCGCGTGAGGGCGGCTATGCCGAACGGCACGAATGGGTCCACTCCTACCGTAACGTGGATATCGCCGACTATGCCGAGGCGATGGAGGAAATCGTGGCGCGCGGCGGCTGGTGTATCCGTATGGGCGACGCGACCATGCGGCCCTTGCCGGCCACGCCGAACGTCGTCGATTACGCGATATCGGCACAAAAGAGCGCCGCGATGGACGTGTTCCTCTGCGCGCGCTGCCGCTTCTTCCTCGGCAATTCATCCGGCCTGTTCAACATTGCCGGCGTTTTTGGGCGTCCGTCCGCGCTCGCCAACGCCGCGCCGCTCGGGTGTGCCTACGGCTTTTTTCCCAACGATCTCGCCATCCCGAAACGCCTCGCCGATGCCGATGGCCAAGCGATGTCTTTCGTGACGGCCTTTGCCGATCCCGCGTCCGAATACCGGCTGTCACCCGAGTTCACGGCGCGCGGCATTTCGCAGATCAACAACACGCCCGCGGAAATCCGCGATCTGGCGGCCGAGATGCTGGATCGCCTGGATGGCACCTTTACTCCATTGGTCGAAGACGAGAATTTGCAGGCGCAATATCGTGCGCTGCTCGGAACACATCACTATGCGAGGGATGCGTCGTCACGGATTGGCGCGGCGTTTCTGCGCGCGCATCACGATGCTCTTGTCGCTGAAGCGCCCAACGCAACGCGACGCACGGCATGAGTTCGAAAGCGCGATCCATCGCGCAAACGCGCGCGCTCATCATCGGCGCGGACGGCACGATCGGTGCGGCGCTGGCCCGCACATGGCAACAGCGCGGTGGTGTCGCGATCGGTACGACGCGGCGTCCTGCGCAGGCAGACGGTGAAAGTCTCGTGTTTTTCGATCTCGCCGCGGCCGCCGCCGGCGATGTCACGCTGCCGCCCTGCGACGTCGTCTTCATCTGCGCCGCAATGACGAAGCTCGACGAATGCCGGCAACATCCCGAGCTTGTCGAACGCATCAATGTCGGAGCGCCGACGGCCATCGCCACACAGGCGAAAAAGGTGGGCGCGAAGACGGTCTTCCTTTCGACCTGCGCGGTGTTCAGCGGGCGCGCGTCGCACGTGCCGGCCGATCACTCGCGCGACGCGACGAGCGTCTATGGCTGCTCCAAAGTTGAGGCTGAGGATCGGGTGCTGGCGACAGGCACCGGCGCGACGGTCGTGCGACTGACGAAAGTCCTCACGCCGGGCATGCCGCTTCTTGCCCGCTGGGCGGAAGCGCTTTCGCGTGGCGAGCAGGTCGTCGCTTTCGACGATCACCGCATCGCCCCGCTCTACATCGATGCCGTCGTCGATGCGCTGATCGACATCGGCCTTTGCAAGGCCGACGGCGTCTTCCAACTTTCGGCATCGCGCGACGTCAGTTATGCCGAGATCGCGCGACACATCGCGACGCATTGCGGCATGTCGCCGTCCCTCGTGCTGGGCCGGGGCGCGGAATCCTGCGGCATTCCGCCAGCGGAAATCCTGCGCTATACGTCGCTTGACGTGACGCACGCGACGGACCACACGGGCTTTGTCGCGCCCGACCCCCTCGATGCCGTCGATGCGGTGATGGCGGACGCGGCCGTACGCCCGGCGTCTTCACACGATGGACGGAGATCAGCATGAGTGCCGCCGAACGCGAGGGCGAGCAGCAGTACGGCGAGATGGTCGCCGAAGTGCGCAAGAATGGCCCGGCGACGATGGGCTTCATGACGACATGGGCCTGGCTCGACGACCCGAAGCGTCTTGCGTTCACGCTCGCGCGCTACAAGTTCGTCGCGAAGATGATCGACGGTTCGGCGCGCGCGCTGGAGATCGGCTGCGGCGACGGGTTCGGTTCCCGCGTCGTACGACAGCACGTCGGTGCACTAACAGCGGTCGACTTCGATCCCGAATTCGTCGAATCCGCGAAGGGGCAGGCAAGCGACCGCTGGCCTGTCGATTTCCGCTTTCACAACATCCTTGAAGGGCCGTTGGCCGAGAAATACGACGCTGCCTACAGCATGGATGTGCTGGAGCATATTCCGACATCCGACGAGGCGACCTATGTCGGCAATATCGCGCGTTCGCTGAACGAAGACGGCGTCTTCATCGCCGGCTCGCCGTCACTCGAATCGCAGGCCTATGCGTCGAAATATTCAAAACTCGGTCACGTGAACTGCAAGAACCAGGGCGACATGAAGAAGCTGATGCAGCGCTTCTTCCGCAATGTCTTCATGTTCTCGATGAACGACGAAATCGTGCACACGGGCTACGACAAGATGGCCCACTACAATCTCGCGCTCTGTTGCGGGCCGCGCGCCAAATCTCAGTAGAGTTCAGCGCCGAAATTCTGCGCCGGATCGAACTCCGGCGCGATGCGGCCCGTAGGTCTTGCCGCCGGTCCGCCATCACGCGGCAGGAACGTGCCGCTGCCGGGCGTAGCATGCAGCGCACCGCCATCGACGATGATTTCGCCGCGCCGTAGCACCGTCGTCGGCCAGCCGCGGATCTTGCGACCGATGTAGGGTGTGTAGCCCGCGCGGTCGTGCGTGAGAGCGTCGGTGATCTCGACCTCAGCCTTCGCGTCCCAAAGAACGACGTCGGCATCCGCACCGATCGCAAGCGCGCCCTTGCGGCCGTTGAGATTGTAGATTTTCGCCGGCGCGGTCGACGTCAATTCGACGAACTTTTCGATGCCGAGCCGGCCTTGCGAAACCATCGCATCGAACAGCAGCGGCAGTCGTAGTTCGAGACCGGGCAGGCCGTTCGCGACCTGCTTGAAGTTCGGAGCCGGCCCCGCGCGCAGCTTGCCTGTCGCATCGAAGGCATAGGGCGCGTGGTCGGACGTCACGGTCTGCAGATCGCCGAGCGCGAGCGCGCGCCACAGCGCATCCTGATCGGATTTCTCGCGCGGCGGGGGCGAGCACATCCATTTCGCGCCCTCGATGCCGGGTCTGTCGAGATCGTGACGCGTGAGCAGCAGATATTGCGGGCAGGTCTCGGCGAAAATCTTCAGCCCCTCGCCACGCGCACGTCGGATCGTCGCGACACCCTCCGCCGTCGAGACGTGAAAGATCATCACGGGCTGATCGATCAGCTCCGACATCGCAATCAGCCGCTCGAAGGCCTCGCGCTCGCCGGCACGGGGATGGCTCACGGCGTGATATTTCGGGTCGGTGTAGCCGCGTTCGACGAGCCGCTTCGACATCCACGAAATCATGCCGTGGTTCTCGGCATGCACGCAGACCATCGCACCGCCTTCGCGCGCGGTTATCAACACATCGAGCAGCGGCTCGTCCTCGACGCGCAGCCGGTCGTAGGTCATGAAAATCTTGATCGAGCCGTGTCCCTCGCGCAGCAGTTTGGGCAGATGTTCGCGCACCGTCTCGGGCGTCGGATCGGCGACGATGAGATGGAAGGAATAGTCGATCACCGCGCCTTTTCGCGCCAGCGCGGCATAGTCCGAAACAACAGTCGGCAGATGCATCCCGACATGCTGCGCGGCGAAGGCGATGACCGTCGTCGTTCCGCCGAACGCCGCCGATGTCGTCGCGCTTTCCCACGTGTCGGCATTCAGCATGCCGGCGGCGGAAAGCTGCTCGATATGCACATGGCTGTCGATGCCACCGGGCAGGACATATTTCCCCGTCGCATCGATCTCGCGCGCGCCCTGCGGAAGATTGCGGCCGATGGCGCTGATCGTCTCGCCGTCGATAGCGAGATCGGCGGCCATCGTGGATGTCGCGGAGACAAGCGTGCCGCCGCGGATGACGAGATCATGGGCGGGCTGCATGCGCTCTCCGCTGGACAGTTTGGGTCAGGCGCACGACACTACAGGAAAGGCGGAGCGCGCAATGCCTGTGGCTAAAAACATTCTGGTCATCAATCCGAATTCCAATGCGACGGTCACGAAAGGCATCGCCGATGCGTTGTCGCCGTTGCAACTCGGCGGCGGCCCCGCGATCGATTGCGCGACATTGGCCGAGGGGCCGATAGGTATCGAGACGCAGGCCGATTGCGACAGTGTCATCATGCCGCTCCGCAAGCTCGTGGCCGCGAACAACACAGCGGACGCGTTCGTTATCGCCTGTTACTCCGATCCCGGCCTGCAGGCGTGCCGTGAGGCGACGGATCGCCCGGTGTTCGGCATTGCCGAGTCGGGTGTGCTGACAGCACTCGCGCGTGGCGAGCGCTTTGGCGTCATCGCGATCAAGCAGCGCTCGATCAAGCGGCACGTGCGCTATCTTCGGGCGATGGCGCTGACGGAACGACTTGCGGGCGAACGGCCGCTGGAAATGAGCGTTGCAGAAACGGCGTCGGGCGAGGGCACGCTCGCGCGGATGATCGAGATCGGCCGCGCATTGCGCGATGAAGACGGTGCCGATGTCATCGTGATGGGCTGCGCCGGCATGGCGCGGCATCGCAAGCCTCTGGAAGATGCGCTCGGCGTGCCGGTGATTGATCCGACACAGGCGGCGGTGACGCTGGCCTTAGGGACAGTATTGCTCGCGGCGTAGCCGCTTTAGACCCGCTTCTTGTCCCACTCCGCAAACGTCTCGCGCGTCATCGAGAACACCTCGCCCTGCCGGGCGTAGTCCGAGCCGGCGAGTCGCCCGATCGGGCGATATTTCGCGGTGTCGATGTGCAGCGCCTTCGTGTCGAGCAGATCGCGGCGCGCATGCACGCCGACGACTTCGCCGATCAGCAATTCTCGCGTCGTGGCGAAGACAAGCGACATCGAACGCCGGCATTCGAGCGCGAAGGGCGCAGCCGCAATGCGCGGTGCCGGACCGTGAACGCTAGGCAATGTCGCAATTCCGAGCGCCGCGATTTCGCTCACGCCTTGTGGAAAGTCGATGGCGCAATCGTTCATGACAGGCGCCAGCGCCTCGTCGACCATGTTGACGACGAAATGCTGTGTTCGCGCGAGGTTGCGCGTCGTGTCCTTGAAGCTCTCGTCGCTCTTGTGCTGTAGGCCGAGCACGATCTGCGCCGGATTCTCCGAGAAGACGTTGAAGAAGGAGAAAGGCGCGGCGTTGACGCGGCCTTCTTCATCGATCGACGTCACGAGTGCGATCGGCCGCGGTACGACGATGCCGCAGAGCAGCTTGTAGCGGTCGCGTGGCGCGGTCGTCGCGAAGTCGAAGGAGACATGATCGCTGTCGGGCAGGGCGTCACTCATGCTGGCAGCACCACGCCGGTCTGCGCCGTGATGAGCCCGTAATGTTCGATGCGGCGGTGACGCGAGAAATCGAAGATCGTCTCCTTACCGAACCGCGTCGCATCGAGGTCGCAGGGATGGACGAGAAGCTCGTCATCCTCGGTCTTCGTCTCGGCCACGATATGTCCGTCCGGGTCGACGATGACGGAACAACCGAACATTGGGAATCCGTCCTCGATGCCGGCCTTGGCGACGGCGACGACCCAGGTCGAATTTTGGTAGGCGCCGGCCTGCAGCGACAGGCGATGATGAAAGATGCGCTTCTCGCCGGCCTCATCGGGCTTCTGGGAATTGATCGAGGGCGTGTTGAAGCCGAGCGTGATCATCTCGACGCCTTGCAGCCCCATGACGCGATAGGCTTCCGGCCAGCGACGATCGTTACAGATCATCATGCCGAAAATGCCGTCCATCGTGCGCCAGACTGGAAAGCCGAGGTCGCCCGGCTCGAAATAGCGTTTTTCCAGATGTTGATGGCCGCGTTCGCGGTCGAACTCGGCGTGGCCGGGCAGATGCACCTTGCGATATTTGCCGACGATCGTGCCGTGCCGATCGACAAGAATCGACGTATTGAAATGGTGGCCGTCCGGCGTCTTCTCGCCGTAGCCGAACGTCATCCCTATTTTGTGTTCGCGCGCGCGGTCGAACAGAGATTGCGTCGCCGGACCGGGCATCTGCGCCTCGAACCAGATATCAGCCTCCGCGCGATCCTCATGATACCAGCGCGGGAAGAAGGTCGTCAGCGCAAGTTCCGGATAGACGATGAAGTCGGCGCCCTTCGCTTTGGCCTGATCCATCAATGCGATCATGCGTGCGACGACGCTCTCGCGGCTGTCGGCCTTCTGGATCGCGCCAAGCTGCGCTGCGGCGACGTTGATGATGCGCATATCTGGATGCTGTCCTTTCGGCTCAAGCCTGCGTCAGCACGCGGCTCCGTCAGTTCCCTTTTACAGGCGCGCCCACAGGCGCGGAAGCATTCCGCGCGCCAGTCTTCCTTTCGGTGATGATTGCCTGCGGCACGTCGTAGGCCTGAAATTCCGCCCAGTGACGTTCGAGGTCGCCCTGAAACAGGCCGCGCGTAAGACTCGAAACGACTTTCGGGACGATCGTCGACATCGCGTTGATCGATGAGCCGGAGGGCCCGAAGCTCATCGTGGATGCGATCGAGAACAGGTGAATGTTTTTGATCCACGGCGTGCGGCCGGCAACCTTCTCGCTGAAGGCGAAGTTCGCGGCGAGATAGGGGAATCGCGCGAGCCGATCGTCGCGTTCGTCCGGCGGTGGCGTGTAGCGGTCGTCCCAACTCGCGATATTGCTGGCGAAGCGCGCAAGTTCCGGCTTCGACGCGAAATCCATGTCGATGCCGGTGCCGGCGATGACGAAATCGGCGTCGAATGCGCCCGTGCTCGTCGTGATCGTGATGCCGTCCGGTCCCACATGCGCAGCATCGAGCGCCGCGCCAGTCACAATCTCGAAATTCGCATGACGTGCGCAGCGATCCCAGGTCGGCTGCGGAAAACCTTCGCGCAGGCCGAGGATGCGCGCCATGAAACGCCAGCGCCACGCATCGTCGAGATCGCCGATATGATCGAGAAAGCCGCGGAACGTCAGCCAGCGATAGGGCTGCACAACCTGGAGCTCGCTGCGCCGACATAAAAGCGTAACAGATGCCGCACAAGCCTCCAGCGCCGTCGCGGCATTGTCGAAGGCGGACGCGCCGGCGCCAACGACGATGACGCGCTTGCCGCGCAGCGCGGCGAAGTCGATTGCGTCGGCGCTATGCGCGCGCCGCTCCGCCGGCAGATCGGCGAGCAGTTTCGGCATCCACCATTCGCCGGTGCCGTCCTGCCCCGTCGCCAGCAGGATCTTGCGCGCATGCACGGTCTCGCGTGTGCCGTCTGCATGCTCGATCGTCGCCGCCAGCAATGCGCCGGTCGGTGCGATATCGAGAAGCGCGGTATTGTTGCGGACGCGCACGCCCGTCACGTCGCGCACCCAGAGGAGATAGTCGGCCCAGTTCTCGCGCGTGATGAGATCGAGCGCGGCGAAGTGCGCCACGCCGAAACGCGCCTCGTGCCACGATTGGTAGGTCAGGCTTGGGATGTCGAGATCGGGCCCGGTGTAGTCCTTCGGACTACGCAGCGTCGGCATCCGCGCATAGGTGCGCCACGGGCCTTCGAGACCGCGGGACGCCTTGTCGATCACCAACACGTTGTCGACCTTGGCACGCAGAAGCCCGAAGGCGGCGGCGACGCCGGATTGTCCACCACCGACGATCAGGACGTCGAGCGCAGGACGGCCGTCGGGACCGGAATGTGGCGTCAGCCACGCCATTTTGGGGTGCGCGATCCGCGCGAGATCGTTGCGGACCTGCGTTTCCAGCGCGGCAAGGCCGGTCGGTGCGCCGTCGCGGTGATTGGAGAGCCCGTCGGACATACGCGACGATTTCACGGGCCTGTCGCGGCAGTCAACGCGTGACGCTGTCGCGCCGATCTGAACGACAGGGTTAATGAAACCTCAAAGACTCCGGCGCTAGTCTCCGTCGCCTTTGGCCATTTGCGGAAGCGTGGGTCCTTGCTGCCGTCCCAACACCATCTCGCGCACCATCTGCGGAGCTTTACGGCTGCAGATGCTACGCTCGCCGCCGTCTTCGCCGCTGTCGTGGCGCTGTTCGCGATCTCGCCGATGCTGCTCGAGCGCTTCGGCTACCACTATGCCGTGCCCGGCGGCTTCCCTTGGGAGAAGCTGCATCCCGGCACGATCTTCGTGATGATGGCGCTCGGCCTGCGGATCGCCTTCGCCAACAGCCGCGCGCAGATGGCCTCGCGCATTTTCGGCCGTGATCCCCTGATTCTGCTTTATCTCGCGGCCGTCGTCGTCGCCGCGTTTCACGCCGCGCTTGTATCGGGCAATCCGGTGACGATCCTTGTCGACACCTGGGTACTTCCGGCTCTTCTCGTGCTGCTGCTCGACGGCATCCGCCCGGACGTACGGCGTGGGATCGCGCTGACGATCTGCGCGCTGATGGCGATCAATGCCGTGATCGCAATGCTCGAATATCTCACCGGCTGGCATCTGACGCCGCTGAATTTCTCCGAGGCGCCTATCGACCCATCGCAGATGGGCAGCGGCGAGCCAGAGGTGCAGATCGCCTTTCAGGGCTGGCGTGCGACGGCACTGCTCGGCCATCCCCTCGAAAACGCCATCGTGGTCGGCGCTTTTTGCCTGTGTCTCGCGAGCCGCGAAACCCGGTGGCTTCCGCCCTTCATCCGGTTTCCGCTCCTCGGTCTCTCGCTGGCGTCGCTGGTCGCTTTCGGCGGTCGTGTCTCGATGGTTTTCACGATTCTTGGTGTCGTCGCGCTCGGGCTGCTGGCGCTGGCGCGCCGACTTGCCTCCGGCGGGATCGATTTGCGGCGCGGAATGGGTCTTGTGATGCTCGGCCTGCCGCTGCTTGGCGGCGTTGGTCTCGCTGTCGCGGCAACGGGCTTCTTCGATCGCACTGCGGCGCGCTTTTCGGAGGATTCCGGCAGCACGAATGCCCGCCTCGTGATCTGGGACATGTTCACGCCGCTGTCCTGGTCCGATCTTTTGCTCGGACCTGACCCGGCGGTCGTGCAGATCACGCAACGCCTGCTTGGCATCGAGCTTGGCATCGAAAACTTCTGGGCCGCGCTCGTCCTGACTTACGGGTTGATCGTCGCCTGCGGCCTTTTCGCGGCGCTTGGGCTGCTCTGTTGGCGGCTGGTCACGATCGGTGGCGCGGCGGCGGCGACGATGCTCGTGTTCTTCGTGACGGTGGCGAGTACGTCGACGAGCCTGTCGAGCAAGACGACGGCGCTCGGCCTCGTCACGCTGATGATCCTCGTCTTTCCGCGCGAGGACAGCGTCCTTGCGGAAGGATCAGGCGACGGGCGCGCTGGCAATCTCGGCCGGCGGCGCGGGCGCGAAGCGGTCGGACGAAGCCGCGAAGACGCATAGCAGTACGATCAGTGGCGCTGCGACGGTCGACGCGGTCAGGACAAGGGCGCCTGACCGGGCGCCCTTGATGCGTTCGAGGAGTTTTGCGGTCATCGGCTCAGCTCTTCAGTCGCAGGTAGGATTGCGTGATCGACTGGCCGATGCTTTGGAAGAATGTGCTGAGCTCGGTGCCGTTGGTCGCCTTGAAGTAATGCGCGCTGTCGGTTGCGCAGCTCTGCACCGTCGATATGCCCTGCGCGTCGATCGGCGCATTCGGGATAGAGAAGGCCACCGTGTAGACTTCCACGCCGGCATTCTTTGCGTTCGTGCAGGCTTGCAGGAAGGCGGCGTCGAGGTATGAGCGATTGTTGCTCGCGGTGGGCGTTTGCGAAGAGCCGCTCACGGTCAACGCACCGGCGCGGTTATTCTTGTAGTAGCCGAGCGCGGAATAGACGCCGCCGTTCTGCGAGTCGTCGTCTTCCCAATTGTTGTAGCCGTCCGTCATGAAGACGATGATCTTTTTGTTGTTGGTGGTCCCGTAGGCCTTCACCGGCGTCGTGCCGGTGTTGAAGGGGCCGTTCGGCGAGATTGTGCGCCATGCCCACATCATGCCCGACACGAGGTTCGTAGCGCCGTTGGCGACCATCTTGTCGACGTTCGCCTTCAGCGTCGTTGCGTTGTTCGTCAGTGTCGTGACCGGCTGCAGCGTCGCGTCACAGCCCGAATTCGCGCCGCCGCCGATGTTGAACTGGTTCTTGCCGAGGAACTGAGTGCTCGACTGCCCCGATGCCGTCTGGCCGGGATTGTTCGTGCTGGAATTCAGGCCCGAACCCCAACCCCAACCGGTGCCAGAACCCCAGCCTGAGCCGCCAAAACCCCAGCCGGAGCCGGTCCAGGCGGTATAGGCGTTGGATGCGCCCCAGCCCGTCGAAGAAATCGTGTTGGTCGCGGCCGACCAGGCCGAGCCGACCGGATTGTTGGCCTGTGCGGCCGACAACAGTCCCGTCGATTGCGCGGTGTAGTAGCCGTAATACCAGCCGGCGTAGACGTTGTAATAGCTGGTCTGTGATCCGCAGCTGTTGCTCGCGATCGAGTAGCCGTTCTTGCTGCTGTAGGCGACGTTGAAGTTCGTACAGAAGCTGACGGACGTGCTGCCGGAGTTAATGCCGTAAAACTTGCTGCTGGTGATGAGGTTGGCGATCGTCGTCGCCGGCACCTGGTAGTTGCCGTTCGCCGATCCGTTGATCGTCCAGTTGTTGTTTCCGGGGCTGCCGTTGGCACTCAGCCACGAGGCGATGGAGCTCTGCACGTCCAGCGTCGGCGGATTGATCGCGGCATATTTCATTAGATACTTGCAGAACTTCTGCTGGTTATCACCCCAGAATTTCGTGCCGTCCTTGTAGGTCGCATTAATGCTGCCGCTGGCCGTGCCGGCATCGACGGTGTCGTATTTGTCGCCGTTGACGCAGGTGCCGCCAAGATCGCTGAGATAGCTGTTGTAGGAACGGTAGCCGGAATTCGGCGTGTCACTCTCGTCCGGCGCGAACATCGGCACGTAGAGCGTATCGGGTGTCGCACTGCTCGCCTGCGTGTCGGTAAACGTATAGGGCTGCGGGCGTTCTTCGACGCAGCCGGCCCAGCTCTGGTTGATCTGCGAATAGAGATCGAAGCGCGAGTTGATCGACGCTTCCGCCGTCTGCTGGTAGCTCGAGACGGCCGAACCCAGCTTCGGGAAATTCTCCCAGTGGATGGAGGATTTGCCCTGCGTGTCCATCCAACTCGCGCTGGAATAGGTCGAGCCTACGTTGACGGCGGTCGTAAACGGCACGAGTGAAATCTGCATGTTGGCGGCGGGTACGGCCGCGTACATCTGCGTGATGAAGGCTTTCGCCGCCGTGATTTCGCTGGCCATTTTCGTTTTGGCGGTCGTCGTGTCGGCCACGCCCATCGAACCGGTATTGTCGAGCGCGAGCGCTATCTCGTAGGTGCCGGTGGTCTGCACCTGATTGAGCGAGCAGGCCGATGCCGTCGTGGTCATCGTGTTGATCTGCGCGAGCTTCAGGAAGTTTGTCGAAACGGCCTGGCTGGCAGTCACGCACATGCTGCCGTCGGCCGCCGTGTAGATTGCGGTATTGACGGTTGGCAGAAAGCGCTGCGCATAGGTCATCAGCGCGGCATTGGTCGTGATGCTTTGCTGCTGCGCGCCGAGCACGACGGCATCCACGTTGCCCTGCAAGACCGTTTTCGACCGGCGCAAGTTGCTAAAATCGACGGCGGCGCCGAGAAGCGTGATCATCGGCACGAGCGTCAACCCGAACGTGATCGCGACCTGTCCGCGCTTGTCGGCGCGGAAGGCGGCGGCGCTTGTGAGAAGACGCTGAAGAAGGCGAGACGACATGGAGATAACCCGCAGGACGGCGTGACCCTGCAACAGTGCGCCAGAGCGGGTTAACCGGGTCCTGCTGGAATATTCGCAAAGTCATTTCCGTATCGCGCGCGTCCGCCCTGTCTGACGCACGATTTTGCGGCGCACGCTCCGCGCCTTAAGAGGGGACGATGGATCGAAAGCGCGACGATTTCCGCCGCAAAGCGATTAACCATCCGCGACAAATGAGTTCGCTTTACTTGGCGCCACCCCGACACCTTTGTGCGGCCAACGTTCGCGTCGCCGGCCGCAGCGCGTGAATTCTTTGCGAAACACACCGGCCGGTGACGCCGTCGCGTGGCACGAATCCATCGCGCAAGATTTCGACGCCGGCTATCGCCGCAGTGCGATGTTTCGGGAACGGCTCGATGTCTGGAGCCGGCTGGTCGAACGCCACATCGAGCCGTCGATGCGCGTTCTGGATGCAGGCTGCGGGCCTGGTACAATCGCGCTGCTTGTCGCGAAAAAAGCGCGAGAAGTCGTCGCCGTCGACGCCAGCCCTGCGATGCTCTCAGCCGCACGGGAAAATGCCCGCGTTGCCCGCTACGCGAACCTGCAATTCATGCAACGCGATGTCGGCGACCCCGGTCTCGCCGACCTCGGAGCATTCGATGCCATCATCTGCTCCAGCGTACTCGAATATGTCGAGGACCCGGAGCCAGTGCTGGAAGGCTTCTCGCGCATGTTGCGCGAAGATGGCGTGCTGATCCTGTCGATGCCGAACCGACGCAGCATCTATCGCGCGATGGAGAGGCTGCTGTTCAGGCTCATGGGTCGGCCGCGTTATCTCGCCTTTGTCGCGAACCGATGGACACAGCAGCGCGTGACAGCGGTGCTGATATCCAACGAGTTTCGGATCGCCGAGGCCGTCCATTACGGACAGGTACCGGGCCTATCGCGCATTTTCGGGTGGCTACGGGTGCCGCAATACGCGGACACCCTCTATGCGATCGTCGCCGTCAAACGAAACGACGGACAGGTCACCGTGGCGCGAGAACCATGATCATCTGCCGACCTTCCATCGAAGGCTCGGCCTCGACCTTCGCCATCGGCGCAGTCTCGGTCCGGACACGTTCGAGCAGGCGATAGCCGATGTCCTGATGCGCCATCTCGCGACCACGGAAGCGCAGCGTGACTTTCACCTTGTCGCCTTCTTCGAAGAAACGGCGGACGGCGCGCATCTTCACATCGTAGTCGTGGTCGTCGATGCCTGGCCGCAGCTTGATCTCTTTCAGCTCGACCGTCTTCTGCCGCTTGCGCGCTTCCGCCTGCTTCTTCTGCTCGACGAAGCGATACTTCCCGTAATCGAGGAGTTTGCAGACCGGCGGTTTGGCGTTGGGCACGATCTCGACGAGATCGAGGCCGGCGTCATCAGCAATCTGCTGCGCTTCGAGGATGGCAATCGCGCCGCGGTTCACGCCTTCGGCATCGATAAGCTGGACTTGTGGAACGCGAATCTCGCGGTTGATGCGAGGCCCCTCTTTCTGCGGGGTCGGCGGGGCTTTCATGGGACGACGAATGGCGGTGGCTCCGAGGCTATTAAAACTGGGTGGAAAGGTCTGCGCTGGCGACGCCCGAGGCGACACAGAACAGGCGCAGAACATCCCCTCTAAAGATCGTTGCTCGCCTGCGGGAAGTCAACCGATTGCGCGTGTCTTTGCGGCGTCATGATGCGTCAAAAGCCGCGCGTAGACGTCGAGTGTCGCGCCGTTCATCCGCTCGACCGAGAATTTCGCCGCCACATGCGCGCGTGCCCGTCCAGCCAGCGCGTCGCGGGCAGCGGCGCGCAGGGGTGCTGCGGCGGCAATGCCCTCGGCGAGCGCAGCGGGATCGCCGGCCTTCACGCGCCAGCCGGTGCGGGCTGCGGTCGCAACCTGCGGTGGCGTAAGAACCGTCTCCGTCGCCGCGCCAAGATCGCTGACGACGACGGGCGCGCCCATCGCCTGCGCCTCTACGGCGACACGGCCGAAACTCTCTGGCTCGACGGAAGGCACGACGACGACGCTGGCCGCGAGGTAGGCCGCCGGCATGTCGTCGCAATATCCGGTGCAGCGCACCCGGTCCGCAAGGCCACCAGAAACGGCGGCGCGTTCGATCTCCCGTCGCGTCGATTCGTGGCCGCCCGCGTCGCCCGCGAAGACGAAGACGAGGTCGTTGTGGCCCTGTTTCGAAAGCCGGCGCGCGGCCTCGACCGCGAGCAGGTGACCTTTGCGTCGCGCGAGCCGTGCCGGAACGAGAACCACGCGCTGGTCCGGGCCGATCTGCCATTGCTCGCGCAAACGACGGACCCGGTCGGGCTCGATATGCGAGGCCGAAAATTTCCGCAGATCGATGCCGCGCGCGATCGTGGCGATGCGCGGTGCGGCCTCGGGATAGTCGCGCCGGATCATGTCGGCGGTCCAGGCGGAGTTGGCGATCACGACGTCGCCGCGCGCCATCACGGAATTGTAGCGCTGCTTGATGGCGTTGCCGGCGCGGTGTGCGCCATGCCAGGTCGTCACCAGCGGTACACCCACAGCGCGGCAGGCGCGCAGCGCCACCCAGGCCGGCGCGCGCGACCGCACATGGACGAGGTCGACACCTTCCGAGGCGATGAGCGTCTTCAGCCGGCCGACAGCGAGCACCATTCCGAACGGGTTCTTGGTCGCGGCGGGGTAGGGCAGGAACACGGCGCCCTGCGCCTGCACGTCGCCGACGAGACGGCCACCTTCCGAGGCGACGAGCGCGCGGGCCCCGGCCGCATGCAGGGCGCCGGCGATATCGAGCGTCGTCTGCTCGGCGCCGCCGCCATCGAGGCGCGGCACGATCTGCAGGATGGTACGGCCCTCGAGCGGGCCATCGCCGCCGTAACCGCGCGGCGCTGCCGCTTTGGGGATAGGTCGCCGCTGGGGCATGTTGATGCCGACAATGCTTCGTAAAGGAACAACAAAGCGTTGACGAACATGGATCTCACGACTTTGCCCGATGCTCCGCCGAACTTTCTCGACGTCGGCGAGGGCGACAATCGACGGCGCCTCGCCTGGCGGCAGGTGGTCGGCACCGACAACCGGCCGGGCGTCGTGTGGCTTGGCGGCTTTCGCTCCGACATGCGCGGCGGCAAAGCGCTGGCACTCGATGCTCATGCCATCGCAACCGGCCGCAGCTTTTTGCGCTTCGACTATCTCGCGCATGGCGAGTCGCCGGGGGCGTTCGAGGAAGCAACGATTGGCCTGTGGCTCGAAGATGCGCTGGCTGTCATCCGGACGCTGACGAAGGGGCCGCAAGTGCTCGTCGGTTCTTCGATGGGCGGCTGGATCGCGCTGTTGGTTGCTCGGGCGCTGAAGGCGCTTGGCGAGGAGAGGCGCATCGCCGGTATGGTGCTCATCGCGCCGGCTGTCGATTTCACGCAGGCGCTGATGTGGCCGAACCTTCCTGTGGAAGCGCGCGAGACGATCCAGCGCGACGGCGTCTGGTATCGGCCCTCGGCCTATTCGGACGAGCCTTACCCGATCACGCGCAAGCTGATCGAAGAAGGGCGGGACCATCTGCTGCTCGACAAGCAATTGCGCAGCTACGCGCCCGTCCACATCCTGCAGGGCATGCAGGACCCCGATGTGCCCTATGCCCACGCGATGCTGCTGGTCGAGCATTTCGCCGAAGACCCGGTTGTTCTGACATTGGTGAAGGACGGCGATCACCGGCTGTCGCGCGACGAAGATATTTCGCGTCTGATCGCGGCGGTCGAGGGCATTGCGTGATCGAACCTGCGCGAATTGGGGCCGCGAGTCTCCCGGCTTGCTCGTTCGTCGATATTGCGAGCCGCGAGGCTCGCGGTCGATCGATCTTTCAGGCTATCTGATCGCGCGTCAGCCGCACCTCGACCTCGCGTTCGACGAAACCCCATTCCGCTGTTTCGCGCAGCCGCGCCAGCATGTGGTCGAAAGCGCTCTCGTCATTCGGCGCAAATTCGAACCATGTGAGGAAGTCGAAAGGTTCGCCCAGATCGCGCGAATGATGCAGTCGACGCGCGACAGCTGGCAGATAATCGAGGCCGATGGCGATGTGGCGCGACTGTTCTTCGAACACCGCGCGCCGTTCGTCCTGCGCCATCGCCCACCAAGCATCCGTCTTGCGGATCGGGATCAGTACCGCGCGCGTTGCGACGGATCGCGCCAGACTTTCCTGCTTCGATACGAGTGTCCCGGTCTCGGCGCGGGTGGTGTAGCGCGTGTTGCTGGTCGTGCCGCGCAATGTCCAAAGGCCCGATAGGCGATCGTTCGGCGCGGCACCTTCGCATATCGCGAGGCGCTCCGCGTTGGCGAGAGATCCGCCATTGATCGCCGTTATCCGTTGGATTCGCCAAGCCCCTACGGAGCCGGCAGCGAAAGTGACAAGAAAAGGTTTTGGCAGGAAAAGCTCCGGCGCAACTCGTCGGCAATTATGAAGGCAATACTCCGACCGCCACAGCGTCGCCATCAACCATCGGACTGGACGACAAACGCGGTGCCCGTCGAGCCCGTTTCGAACGTTAGTTTCGCATCGAGTCGGCGAACGAGGGATGCGATGACGCGCATGCCAATGCCTATCGATTTTTCGGGATCGAAACCATTCGGAAGTCCGGCGCCCTTATCGCTCACAGTGAGACGCCAGCCGACCCCCGTTTTCTTCAGCGCAACATGGATCGGTCCGCAACGGTTTCCGCCATAGGCATGTTTGAAACCATTGATGAGCAATTCGGCAACGATCAATCCAATGTTGCTCGCTTGATCTGACGGGACGTTGATCGCATCGGCTTCGAGCGAAAGTCGCGTGACGGCATCGGGCGCGGTCTTGCCGAGATTGTCGCACAGATTCTCGAGAAAGACGGCCATGTCGATCGTCTCGAGGCTGGCCGTCAGATGCAATTGGCGGTGAACTGTCGCAATCGCCGATACACGGTCGCGCGCGGCTTCAAGTTGTGCCTTTGCATCGCGGCTTGCGCCACGCGCCTGCAAGCCCAGCACGGACTGAACGAGTTGCAAGGAGTTCATCACACGATGATCGCTCTCTTTCGCGAGCGTCTCGTTTTCCTTGAGCAGTGTCTGAGCTTCCAGGCGGGCAACACGTTCCAGTGCGTTGGAGCGGCGAAGTTCGAGCAGCTTCATGACGAGATTGGCCATCACGCGAAGAAGCGCCGTCTGGTTTTCGTCGAGCGACCGGGGTTTGTAATCGAGGACGCAGACTGTGCCCAAGGGCATGCCGTCCGACGTCTCGAGCAGCGCGCCTGCGTAAAAGCGCAGATGCGGTTCGCTTGTTACAAGCGGATTATCGGTGAACCGTGGGTCTTTTGTCGTATCCGGGACGATCATCAGGTCTTTTTGCAAAATGGCATGCGCACAGATCGAACTGTCGATCGGCGTCTCGCGCACGCCAAGGCCGACCTCGGCCTTGAACCATTGTCGTCCTTGATCGATCAGATTAATGACGGAAATCGGCGTGTTGCAGATCTGCGATACGATGCTGACGACTTCGTCGAAATCGGACTCACGCGGCGTGTCGAGGATGTCGTAGCTTCGGAGTGCGGCAAGCCGTTGCGCCTCCGCGTCATGCAACGCCGCCTTCACGTTTGTTAATACTCCGCTGGTCGCATTCGGCACGCCACGACTGCGGCAAAGCTAAGGACCAGGGCTTCTTACCACACAAGTGCAAACCACGGGCATAGCAGACGAGAACGTCAGATCGTGCGGCCCGCGCCCGACCAGTAGGGATCGCGCAAACGCCGCTTGAAAATCTTGCCGGAATCTTCGCGTGGGAGATCGCGTGAGATTTCGACGCGCTTCGGCACCTTGTAGCCGGCAAGATGTTTTGCGGCATGCGCGCGCACGGCGGCAGGCTCGAGCAAAACGCCCTCTTGCGGCTCGACGACTGCCAGCAAGCTTTCGCCGAATTCGGCATCCGGCACGCCGAACACGGCGCAATCCTTCACGCCGTCCATCGCCGTAATCGCGGCTTCGATCTCGGCGGGATAGATGTTGACGCCGCCCGAAATCACCATGTCGCGCTTGCGGTCGCAGATGAAGAGATAGCCCTCGTCGTCGAGATAACCGACATCGCCGGACGTCACGAGCCCATCGCGATCGACCTCGGCGCGTTTCGCAGGCTGATTGTGATAGGTAAAGTCGGGATAATACGGGATGCGCGAATAGATTTCGCCGGCGGTGCCTGTCGCAACATCGCGGCCATCGTCATCGAAGATGCGGATCGTGCAGCCTTCCACCGCGCGTCCGACGGAGCCGGGTTTTCGCGCGAGGTCCGACGGCGTCGCGAAGACAACCGGACCGCTTTCGGTGCTGCCGTAATATTCGTGGACGATCGGCCCCCACCATTCCGCCATCGCGCGCTTCACGTCCGGCGCACAAGGCGCGGCGGCATGGATGATGAACTGCAGCGACGACAGATCGTATTTTTCACGCACGCTCGCAGGTAGCTTCAGCAAACGCACGAACATGGTGGGCACCATGAACATATGCGTGATGCGATGCTTTTCGATCAGCGCAAGGAGCCCTTCGGCCTCGAAGCGCGGTTGCAGGATTAAGCTCGCATCCATTCCGGAGGCACGCAGGCCAAAGGAGTTCGGCGCGCTGTGATAGAGCGGGCCGGGCATGCCCGCGACCATCCCCGGTTTGATGCCGTAGACGCGATCGCGCAACGCCTGGAACGGCACACGATTCTTGTCCGTGATCGGCATGCGCCGCACGGCTTTCGGGCGGCCGGTCGTTCCGGACGTGTAGATCATGCTTGTCGTGACGGGGCGCGGCGGCGGGTCCCATGCCTCGTGTCGCACAAGCCAGTCGTCCCACCCCGTCAAGCCGGTCGGCACGGCACATGCGGCGGGCGAGACGCCATAAGCTGCTGCAACTTCCAGCGGCGTCGGCACGACGAGCACGAGGATATCGTTCGGCACGCCTGCGGCAATCTGCGGCCACAGATCGGCATGCACGACGATGACGCGCGCGCCGCAATCGCCAAGGACATAAGCGACCTCATCGGCGACGAAATGCCAGTTGATCGGCACGGCATAGGCGCCGAGCTTCATCGCCGCATGCGACGCAACGAGAAACGGAAAGTCGTTGCGCAGGAACAGTGCGACACTGTCGCCCGGCGCAATGCCCGCGTCATGCAGCCCGCGCGCTGCGCGTCGCACTGCGTTGTCGAAGTCGGATTTGTCGAGGGTTCGGTCGCCGCTGACGATGGTGTGCATCGCGGCGACCTTACAGCGACTTCCGCATATCGCGCCACGCGTCCGTCAGCACACTGCGATGCGCGGGATGTGCAATGGCGATCAATGCTTCGGCGCGCGCGTCGAGATGCAGGTCGCGCAGTCGTGCAATGCCATGCTCCGTGACGACGATGTCGCAATCGTTGCGTGGTCCCGTTGCGATGGACGGCCTCGCAAGCACGGGCACAATGCGCGACACTTCGCCTGCCGCGGACGGCAGCGCGACGATGCCGCGTCCACCTTTCGATGCGCCTGCGCCGCGCAGAAAATCGTGAAAGCCGCCTGCGCCGCTGACCTGCCGGCCGCCAAGCACCTCCGCGTTGCACTGACCGAAGAGATCGACCTCGAGCGCACTGTTGATGGCGACGAAATTGTCGATGCTGCCCAGCACGCCCGCGCCATGCGTGACGAAGGCGTCGCGAAACTGCACGTCCGAACGTCGTGCAAAGGCCCAGGACGGTTCCGTGCCGATTGCAATGCCGGTCACGCTGACGCCGAGATCGATCGACTTACGCGCATTGGTGATGACGCCTTTGTCGGCGAGCGCTGCGATCGCATCGTCGATCATGCCGGAATGCAGGCCGAGGTCCTTCCGGTCGAAGAGATTGGCGAGCACGGCCGACTGCACCTTGCCGATGCCGATCTGGATCGTATCGCCGTCGCGAATGATCGTCGCCGCGTTCTCGCCGACCTTTGCCAAGGTGCCCGATGGTGGTGCGGCGGGAAACGATTTCAGAGGCTCGTCGATCTCGACGATGGCAGCACAAGCCTCGCGCGCCAGCGATACTTCGCTCTGCACGCGCGGCATATGCGGATTGACGAGCGCAATGATCTGCTTCGCGCCGCGCGCGGCGATCGGCGCGTAATCCTGATTGATGCCGAGCGCCATGCGCCCGTCCGGTCCCGGCGTCGAGACGTGCAACACGGCGATCTCGGCCGGATATTCGGCGAGATGCCGCGCCATGCCGCTATAGGCTTTCGGCAAAAGCTTCAGCCGCCCATCGCGAAAGCTCTGCGCGAAAGGCGGGCTGACGAAGGTCGAGGTGAGCGTCGCCTTCGGCGCGAGCGCGGCATAGTCGGTCGTGTTGATGCCGGGAATGAACACGCCGACGAAATCGACACCGGCGACGCGGTCGGGATCGGCGCGGATCGAATCCGCGAATGTGCGTGACTCGGCAGGACCCGCGTGGATGAAAACGCGCGCACCGGGCTTCAGCAGATCGAGCGCACGAGAGAGCGAGACTGTATTCACCCCACGCGCACGTGGCCGTTGTCGAGCACGACCTTATTGCGCTCCACCACGCGCGAACGGAACGAGATCTCCTTGCCGTCCCGCCAGATATCCGTGCAGATCGTCTCGCCGGGATAGACAGGCGACGTGAAGCGTAACTTCAACGATTTCATGCGCGCGGGATCGTAGTCGCAGGCGTGCTTCAACACCGCATGCCCGGCGACGCCGAGCGAACAGAGCCCATGCAGGATCGGCGCGGAAAAGCCACCGGCCTTTGCGACATCGGGATCGGCATGCAACGGATTGTCGTCGCCCGAAAGTCGATAGATGAGCGCCGCCTGCGGTGCGGTCTTCCAGTCGTCGGTGACGTCTGGCGCACGTTCCGGCATTTTATGCGGCACGGGTGCGCCGTTGGGTGATCCACCAAAGCCGCCGTCGCCGCGAAGAAACGAGGTCGATGTCGTCCTGGCGTAAACGTCGCCTGTCTTCGCATCGACGATGTCGCGTTCGCTGAGCACGAGAGCGCCTTTGCCCGCGCCCTTGTCGATGACATCAGTTATGCGTGTCTTGCCGACGACGTCGGCCGAAGCAGGCAACGGCTTCACCATCTCGATGCCCTGCTCGCCATGCAGCAGCATCTTCCAGTTCACGCCAACAGCCGGGTCTTTCATCCAGAACCCTGGCGAGCCCAACACGACCGACATGGTCGGCAGCGCCAGCAAATCTTTTTCGTAAGTGAAGCGAAGCTGGTTCGCATCGAGCGGATCGGCGCCGAGCCCAAGGCCGAGCGCGTAAAGGATCGTGTCTTTGTGCGTGTAGGTCTGGCGCACGTCCTCGAACGGCCAGTGCAATAATTTCTCGGGGTCGAGCGCCATCCGCGTTTCCAGCAATTCTTGTTGTAGGATTGACGGCATTTTCCCATGCGTGCCGCAGCCGGTCAAACCCACGCGCGTGTTTGCGCGGCTCCGGCGGCGCGCGTAGACTTCGCGCAAAAGATACGAGGAAACATGACGGGCGCGACAGCCGAACTGCAGCACGAGACGTCGGGCGACGACGCGCTGGAAATGCGGCGCATGCTGCGCGACAGCGCTGCCGATTTCGTCGCCGGCTCCGATGTCGCGAAGAACGTGCGTGCATGGCGCGGCAAGGCGCCGGGATACGATCGTGCACGCTGGTCCGAAATGGCCGAACTCGGTTGGCACGGCATCCGCGTGCCGGAAGAGTTTGGCGGCGCGGGGCTCGCTGTTGCCGACGCGGCGGCGCTGTTGGCGGAAACGGGACGCGGTGTCGGCCCGGAGCCCCTCGCGGCCGTCGCGATACTTGCGGCGCGCGCGATCGTCGAAGGCGGAGAAGAGGCCGCGGAGGCGGCACTTTTGCCGGGCTTGTGTGATGGCAGTCGTGTGCTCGTTGCCGCCATCGCCGACAAGGCCGGCCAGATGTCGGCCGGCGATGTCACGGCGCGATTCGAAAACGACGCACTGAGCGGCACGAAACTCTACGTATCCGGTGCGGCTGGGGCCGATGGCTTCATCGTTGCGGCGCGTGCGGCAGGTGGCGTCGGCCTCTATCATGTGCCGGCCGATGCAAAGGGTGTGACGCTCGACGTTCGGCCTTACACGGATGGCACGTTCTGCGGAACGCTGCGGCTCGATGGCGTTGCGGTGGCGGAAGCAGACGTTGTCGCAGAATCCGGCCGCGGCGAACATGCGCTCGATGCGGCGCTGGAGGAAGCGCGTATCGCCGCGTCCGCCGAAATGCTCGGCCTGATGCGGCAGGCACATGCGATGACGCTCGATTATCTGCGCACGCGAAAGCAGTTCGGCAAACCGATCGGCTCGTTCCAGGCGCTGCAGCATCGCGCGGTCGATCTCTTCGTCGAGATCGAGCTGACGCGCTCCGCGCTCGATCGCGCGGTGCGCACGCTGGATGCGACCGAAGATCCGCGCGAACGCGCTCTTGCAGCCTCGGCATGCAAGGCGCGCGCGTCGGAAAGCGCGCTGCATGTCGTGCGCGAGGCGATCCAGATGCACGGTGCCATCGGCTACACCGACGAGCACGACATCGGGCTTTATGTTCGCCGCGCGCTGGTTCTCTCCGCCTGGCTCGGCAATGCCGGTGCGCACCGTCGCCGCTATGCGACGCTTGCTCCAGCGCCCGATATTTCGTGAGACGCCCATGAACGCGCAGCAAAAATTCGACGATTACGAAGCGATGGACGATACGTCGTTCCGCCAGATGGTGCGGGACTTCGTGGCGCAGAATTGTCCGACCGAATACATGCATTTGCCGCGTCGCGTGCACTGGCACGAGATCAAACCGTGGAGCCAGAAACTTTCCACGCGCGGTTGGTTGGCACCCTCCTGGCCAAAACAATATGGCGGCATGGGCCTGTCGGCCGGCAAACAGATCGCGTTTGTCGAGGAGTTCGATCGTGCCGGCGTGCCGCGCGCGCCCGATATGGGCATCGTGATGCTCGGGCCGCTGCTCATCCGCTTCGGAAGCGAAGAGCAAAAGCAAACCTATCTGCCGCGAATTCTCGCCTGCGAGGATGTGTGGTGTCAGGGCTATTCCGAGCCTAACAGCGGCTCCGACCTCGCATCGTTGCGCTGCGAGGCGGTGCTCGATGGCGATCACTGGGTCGTCAACGGCCAGAAGACCTGGACGACGCTGGCGCAGGACGCGAACTGGATTTTCCTGCTCGTGCGCACTGACAAGAACGGCAAGAAGCAGGAGGGCATCTCCTTCCTGCTCGTCGATCTTGCGACGCCCGGCGTCACACGCCGTCCGATCAAGACACTCGGCGGCCATGAGGAATTCTGCGAGACTTTCTTCGACAATGTCCGCGTGCCCAAGGGCAATCTCGTCGGCGAGATCAACAAGGGCTGGACGATGGCGAAGGCGCTGCTCGGTTTCGAGCGCATATTCCTCGGCAGTCCGAAGCAAAGTCAGGTCGCGCTCAATCGTCTGGCGCTGCTCGGGCGCGCAAAAAATCTGTTCGAGGACGAAACGTTCCGTGAGCGCTTCACGCAATTGCGTCTCGACGTCGCCGATCTCACCGAAACCTACGGACGCTTCGCCGACATTCTGAAACGCGGAGAGGATCTGGGATCCGACGTGTCGATTCTGAAAATCTTCGGCACGGCGCTGTATCAGCGCATCACCGAGGCGCTGATCGAATATTCGGACGAGCAAGGCGCCATCGATGAAGCCGCGACGCTCGGCAACGACAGACTCGACGTGCTCGGTCATTACTGGCTCGCGCGACCGGCGACGATCTACGGCGGTTCGAGCGAAGTGCAGAAGAATATCGTCGCCAAGGCCGTGCTCGATTTGCCGGGCTAGTCCCACGCACGCATGACGGGCATGCCGGGCGCGCTGCTCGCACCGCGACGGGCCGGCTGCTAAGCCCTGCCCATGCAGAAGAAGGTTTCAGGCGCATCGCCCGCGGGACTTGTCGTCGGCGGCATGCTCGCGATGGGCGCCGTCTTCGGCCTCGGCCGTTTCGTCTACACGCCGATCCTGCCGCATATGATCGCGGATGGCTTGACGCCGAGCGCCGCAGGCCTCCTCGCCGCCGCCAACTATCTCGGCTATCTCGCATCGGCGGTGCTCGGCATCACCGGCATCATGCAGCGCGGCGCACATCGCTGGTTCGTCGGCGGCGTCGGGATCAGTGGCATCGCGCTTCTCGCGATGGCCTGGGCGCAATCTGTCCCCGTCATGTTCGCGTTGCGCTTCGTCAGCGGCGCCGGCAGCGCCACTATTATGGTCGCTGGCGCGACGATCGTCTTCGGTCCGTTGCTCCGGGTTGGCGGCCTCTATGGCATGGCGCCGTTCTGCGGCGTCGGCATCGGGATCGTCATCTCGTCGCTTCTTGTCGCGATCCTTGCCGCGCTTGGCACGGACTGGCGCGGCATGTGGAGCGCGGCCGGCATCGTTGCAACCGTCATGACGTTGCTCATCGCGTGGCTTGTGCCGAACGGCGCGCGCACAACAGACTCGGCCAAGCCGTCGCGGGAAGGGCCGATTGTCTGGTCGCGCCACCTTGCGCTGCTTGTGATCTCCTACGGTCTGTTCGGCATCGGTTATGTGATCACCGCGACGTTTATCGTCGTCATCACGCGCGAGACGCCGGCGCTTGCTCCGCTCGAACCCTATGTGTGGTCGATCGTCGGCCTCGCTGGCGCAATGTCGATTCCGTTTTGGTCGTGGGTCACACGCAGGACCGGCGAGGTCGCGAGTTACGCCATCATGATGGTGGCAGAGGGCACAGGCGTCGCGCTGAGTGTGGTCAGCCCCAACCCGCTCTCCATCATCGCATCGGCAATTTTGCTTGGTGGTACGATCATGGCGATCACGGCCGTCGGCTTGCAGATCGGTCGGCGCTATGCGGTCGACGCGCCGCAGAAAATATCCGCGGTTATGACCGCGACATTCGGCATCGGGCAGGTCGTCGGGCCGCTGATTGCCGGCCACATGCGCGAGGTCAGTGGATCGTTTCTTGTGCCGTCGCTCATCGCGGCAGGCGCGCTGGTCGTCGGTGCCGTGCTGGCGCTCGTGCCTTAAAGCTTGGGACTAGGCGGCCTTTGCGTCCTCGACACCGACGGCGCGCGCGAGAACATCGAATTCCTCCACCAACAACGCCGTCAGTTTCTCGATGTCGGGCACGCCATCGCGACAGGCGATGAGGCCGAAGTCGAGCCGGTCGAGATAACTCTGCACCGTGATGTTGAGAATGCCGCCATGCGCCGGAATCGAGACGGGGTAATAGGCCTCCATCTTCGCGCCGGCACAGAAGATCGGCTTGCGCGGGCCGGGCACGTTCGAGATCAGCACATTCGTCATCGCCGGCATCTGGTCCGCGATCGTGCCCTGACCCATCATGCGCGCCATGCCTGTCAGAATGATCGGCAGACCGACGAACGACATGTCCATATTGATCGCGTCCTTCACGTCGCCGAGCCGTTCTTTCGAATCGTTCGCCGAAGCCATGATGGTTTTTAACCGCTCGACCGGATCGGCGACATCGGTGGCGAGCTTGCACAAGAAGACCGTCACCTGATTGTTCATGTCGGTGTTGCCGGCCTCGCGCAGCGACACCGGCACAGCGGCGATGAGTGATTCTGTCGGCAACTCGCCGCGCTTTTGCAGATAGCGGCGAAGCGCACCGGCACTGATCGCCATGACGACGTCGTTGAGCTTCGCGCCAGCGGCCTTGCCGACCGCCTTCGCTTTCGCGCCAACGACAATGTGCAGACACCGAAGCTGCGCTGGTTCGAAAGCTTCGCGTTGAAGATCGTCTTCGGCGCGACAAGCAGCGGCGAGGGTTTTGCGAGATCGTCGGTCAGCCGCTTGCTGACGTTGGCGAGCGCCTTGCCCATGTCGGGCAGCGATTCCAAGAACTGCCGCTGTTGGTTGAAGAAATTGGCGTAGGAATCGCTGATGAGTTCCAGAACGTTCGGCGCTGCCGCTTTCTTTTCCTTTGGCGGTGTCACGGCCTCGGGGTTCGCATCGTAGCCAAAGATGATTTCGAGCGCGGCCATGCCGGCGCCGCCATCGATCGCGGCGTGATGCATCTTGACGTAGGCCGCAAAGCGCCCGCCCTCGAGCCCCTCAATGATGTAATATTGCCAGAGCGGCCGCGCGCGATCGAGCAGGATCATGTGCAGACGCGCAATAAGCGTCAGAAGCTGCGTCTGCGCGCCAGGCTTCGGCAGCGCCATGTGGCGGATGTGATAGTCGAGGTCGATCTCCTCGTCATCGGCCCATACGGGATGATCGAGCTGTATCGGCGACAGCGTCAGCTTGCGGTGAAAAAACGGCAGAAGATGCAGCCGCGCCCGGATGTGTTCGCGGAAAACATCGAATGGTTTTACGCCCGGCGGCGGCGGATCGAAGATCGCGAGCCCGGCGATATGCATCGGTGTTTCCGGCGTCTCGCCGTAGAGAAAACTCGCATCGAGCGCGGCCAGACGGTCCATGACGACCTCCCTTGCTTTTTCTTTGGCGTTGTTACGGTCAGTCTGGACCCAAAAATCTTACGCGCCTAGTCCGCGAGAAACCCCTGACGGTCGCCAGCTACATCGTCGCGCCGATGGTCCAAGGCACGAACTCCGCGTCGCCGTAGCCGAGTTGCTCCGACTTCGAACGTTCGCCCGATGCCACGCGCAGCAGCACCTCGAAAATCTCCTTGCCTTTGTCCGCAAGCGAGACGCCGTCGAGCACGTCGCCCGTGTCGATATCCATATCGTCGATCATGCGGCGATAGACTTCGCTGTTCGTTGCGAGTTTCACCGACGGCACGGGCTTGCAGCCATAAGCAGAGCCGCGCCCGGTGGTGAAGGCGAGAATGTTCGAGCCGCCCGCGACCTGCCCTGTCGCCGCAACCGGGTCGTAACCGGGCGTGTCCATGAACACGAAGCCTTTTGCCGTCACTGGCTCGGCATAACCGTACACGCCGCGCAGCGTCGTCGTGCCGCCCTTGGCTGCCGCGCCCAGCGATTTTTCGAGGATGGTAGTGAGGCCACCCGCCTTGTTGCCTGGCGAGGGATTGTTGTTCATCTCCATCTTGTTGCGCGCGGTGTAGTCCTCCCACCAGCGGATTTTCTCGACGAGTGTCTCGCCGATCTCGCGTGATGCCGCGCGACGCGTCAGCAGATGTTCGGCGCCGTAGATTTCCGGCGTCTCCGACAGGATCGCTGTTCCGCCGTGGCGCACGAGTTCGTCGACGGCGTGCCCAAGCGCCGGGTTGGCGGTGAAGCCGGAATAGCCGTCGGAGCCGCCACATTGCAGAGCCAGCACGAGATCCGAGGCGCGGCACGTTTCACGTGTTGCGCGATCGACGATCGGGAGCATCGTAGCGATGGCTTCGACACCGGCCAGTACGGTTTTCTTCGTGCCGCCGACTTCCTGGATCGTCATCGAGCGGAACGTGTCCGTCTCCTTGATGCCGTAGCGCTCTTTCCAGTTGGTGATCTGGAAGCCTTCGCAGCCGAGCCCGACCATCACGACGCCGGCGACATTCGGGTTCGTCGCATAGCCCCATTGCGTGCGCATCAGCGCGTCATGGCCCTCGCCCTTCACGTCGAGGCCGCAACCGCCGCCATGCACGAGCGCGATGACGCCGTCGATGTTGGGATAATCGGCGAGACGGCCGGAGCGGTTGATCTCTTCCGCCATGAATTTCGCGACCGAGGCGGAGCAGTTCACGCTGGTGAGAATGGCGATAAAATTGCGCGTGCCGACCTTGCCGTCGGCGCGGCGGAAGCCTTCGAATGTCGCCTGGCTCGCGAG
Organism: Beijerinckiaceae bacterium; assembly: GCA_965246795.1. Classification (GTDB taxonomy): domain Bacteria; phylum Pseudomonadota; class Alphaproteobacteria; order Rhizobiales; family Beijerinckiaceae; genus JAJXWB01. Next base: position 597,730 of record CBDFFN010000008.1, read on the forward strand.
CGGCAGGATCGCTTCGTCCCGCGCGCCTTCGGCAAAGGCGTAGTCGCGCTCGAATTCGTGCACGACAACATTGTGCTCGTGCACCATGTGCCCGGCGCAATCGGCTTAGAGGCGAAGCCGATGATCTGGCCAAACTTTCGGATCGGCTCGCCTTCGCCGATGGCGCTTGCGGCCATCTTGTGTCCGCGCGGCACGCGCTCTGTCGCGGTGATCCCATAGGCCTCGTGACCAGCCTGAAACGAATCGACGGCGATGATGACATTGTCGCTCGCGTCGAGTTTCAGGCTGCGACGTGCCGGCGCACTTGCGCGCAGGGCAATGTTCATGGGCGGCCTCCCAAGGCGTGTTTGTTGGAAGAAGTCTAAAGCAATGCTGAAGGGTCTTCCACGTCCCCGGCCGCGAAG
>CBDFFN010000009.1:0-93256 GCA_965246795.1 Beijerinckiaceae bacterium
CGTCGAAATCCTGACGCGGTTCCTGAATCGGCGCATGCAGCGGTTCTGGGCGCGATGCGCGTTGGGCTTTTGGCGAGGGGCTGGAATCCCGGCGCGGCTCATGGAACGCATCCTGACGCGACGTCCGATTGGGTCGCGGCGGCGCGTCGAAATCGTCGTTCGGTGAAGGGCGATGACGTTGCGGTGCACTGCGCTTGCGATCCGGTCGCTCGCGCATGTCGCCGTCGTCGCGAAGGGAGGACAGCCGGCGGCTTACGGCTTGCAAACGATCGTCGGCGTCGAGATCGTCTTCGTTCCGGCCCTCTTCGTGGGCCTGTTCCTCGATGACGGTGTTGAGCCATTCGCCTAGGCTCATGCCCGAGCGTCGCGCCGCTTCGATCGCAGCCTCGCGCGCGTCGAACGCCACACCCTTAATCCGCCACGGAACAGCCTTGTTCATGAAAACGCCTGGAGATCGATCGAGGAGCGGAAATCCACGCAGAGTACGCGTGATCGAATCACCTGGACCCCCAGCCTGGCACCGATCGAAACGACTTTCGATCCAACAGGGTAAAGGGAGAGTTAATTTGCCGAGATTTGTGTCATCCCGGCACAGCCCAAGCCGGCAAAATACCCTCTTTGGTTGTAATAAAGCGATATTTGCGCGACACTCCCGTTACTGACGCGTCATCACGTAGGGGAATGCCGTTACAATGGAGACGTCTCGCGACGGTCGCGAAGTTGCACAGGCCGGCGAGGCCAGTCTCGCGACGATGCTGACGATCAGCAACATGGCGCGTCGGTACGGACTTACGCTACGGGCGCTGCGCTTCTACGAGGATCGCGGCCTCGTGACGCCGCTGCGGCACGGGACGACGCGGTTCTACGACGCCGGAAGCTGCCGCCGGATCGAGATGATCCTGCGCGGCAAACAACTCGGCTATTCGATCAAGGAGATTGCCGGCATATTCGAACGGGGCAGTCCGGAGCTGGATCCCGGCATAGGCTCGGACGTCTGCGATCTGCAGCAACAGATCGGCCGCCTCGAGCGAAAACGGCACGAGCTCGATACCGCGATCGCGGAATTGCGCGCCGTCCAGCATCAATCCGTCGCCTCGCGTCCGGCAACAGTGGAAAGCCCGACCTGATCCGACCACGACGCCGGTTGCCGCCGGATGCTTCCGACCCAAACTTAGAAGCATGCATACTACCGTCAGCGTCATTACCCTTCACAAAGGGCGGCCGCACCATCTCCTGAGGCTTCTGGAAGGCCTGTCGCGTGACGGCTTCGCCGGCGATTTCGTTCTTGCCGAGATGGGGTTGCCGACGCCTCTACCGGCGTTGCCGTTTGCCGTCACGCAGATCACAGTCGATGGCGACCGGCTTCCGCTCGCCGCCGCGCGCAATGCCGGCCGGCGCGCGGCGCGCGGAGACCGTTTTGTGTTCCTCGATGTCGACTGCATCCCGAGTCGCGGCTGCATCCACGAACTTGCACAAGTTTCACAACGCCACGATGCGTTGATCTGCGCGCAAGTTTGCTATCTCAAAGCGCAGGTCGCGGACGGCTGGACCGAGGCCGATCTGTTCACCGGCTCGTCCGCGCATCTCGATCGTCTATTTCCGGCGTCCGGGGTTGGTCCTGCGGCGCATCCCGGCCTTTTCTGGTCGCTCGCCTTCGCCGTGCGGTCCAAGACATTCGACTCGCTCGGGGGTTTCGATGAAAGCTTCACCGGCTATGGCGGGGAGGACACCGACTTCGCATTCCGGGCATCCGATTCGGGCGTACCCGTCTTGATGTGCGCCGATGCAAGGGCATTCCATCAACCGCACGACAGCTTCGAGCCACCGCTGCAGCATTTCGTGGATATCATGCGCAATGCCACGCTTTTTCGCAGGCGACATGGCACGTGGCCGATGCAGGGATGGCTCGATGGTTTCGAGGCTGCCGGGCTCATCACACGCATTGCCGGGGACGATTATCGTATCCTGCGCTCACCGACATCCGCAGAGGTCTCCGCAGCACGCGTATCGTGACGTGCAATGTCGCTTACGGATCGAATATCGCGGCGGTGCCCTCTATCGCGGCGACGACCTCGGCCAGTGATCCGTGACTGCGAAGCGCAGCGATCATGCGCCGGTCGAGAATTTCGACGGCTCTCAATACAGCTGGCCAATCCCCTGCTATCGGCCATGTCGGCCGTACGATGGCGGCACCGCAAGCCGCGAGCGCCTGCGCCTTCACAAGCTGCTCGTCGTAAGGACGCGCCTCGGGAATGCAGATGAAACGCTTGCCGTGGCGCACGGCCAGCGCGAAAATGCCGTCGCCGCCTGCACCGATCAGGATTTCCGCTTTTGCAACGTGATGATCGGTATCGGCGACGAAGCCGTGAAGTCTTAGATTTGGAGGTAGGCCTTCGGTATTGCTTTGCACTACTCCATACACGTTCCATACATATTCAGACGTCGCGCGCGCAGCCGCGACGAGATCGTCGGTCGACAATCGTGACCCTCCGGCGCCCAGAACGACGGCAATCGTTCCCGGCATCTCCGACGCGACCTCGTCCGAGTTCATTTCATGAATGAAGCCCGCATAGAGCGTTTTCTCCCGTACCCATCCGGTCGTCGCCGGATGTTCGAAGGATTGCGGAAACGGCGCGACGATGCGATCGGCTGAACGAAACGCTTCGAGATGCGCCGGATCCGATCGATCGCCGGCGAGACGAACATAGATCGTCGGGACCGATAGCAGTCGACAGAGCAAGGCGACTTCGACCGACACATCGACGACGACGAGCGCAGGATTGTGATCGGCTACCCACGACGCGATTTTCGCCATGCGTTCGCGGACTGGTGGAAAATCGATTGGCGCGAAGTGAAAAGCGCGCGGCCCGTCGCGCATCGATGCCGAGGCCGGAGCGGCAGCATCGTCGGGCAGAGGCAATGTGTCGATGTCGTCGGTGGCGCGACCACTCATCGTGCCGATCAGCGTGCAGGGGCGTTTCAATCGTGACGCGATAAGGCGCGCTCGATCGAAGTGCCCCATGCCCTGATGATGAACGTAATAGCCGACGGGCCGCATCAGGCGACCGCGCGGGCGCTATCGGACGTTCCAAGATAGGCCCTCATGCAAGCGACGGCGGCATCGACGGCCATCGGCGCACGGGACGGGTGTGAAAGCGCTGCGCTTGCACGTTCGACAAACGCGATGTCATTCGGACAATCGGTCAAGATCGTGGACGAGTGCGCGCCGCAGATTCCTTCGACGGCCAGCGCTGCGGTCAGATCAGTTCGCTCGCACCACGCTAGCCTGAGACGGCGGCGTGAGAGACTGCGGTCGATCCAGTCCCGAGGGTGTGGCAGCAGATAGATATCCGCGCGCTCCTGCAACGATTGCCGGCGCAGCATTTCCGCGGCCATTCCGCCGTCTGCGCGTCCCGCCGTCCGCGCCGAGACACGCACATTGATGTCCGGCGGGTGCGCAAGCCGCGCGCCTGCGCGCACCGCACGGTCCACGAAGTCGACGTCCTCGCGACTGGGCAGCGGCGTCAAGCCACCGAGGCGACGGTAGAGCGATGTCCGGAAGGCGAGGCTGGCGCCGGTATGATCGCCATGCCGCGGCGGCGGATCATGCGACAGTGGATCGATCGTCGCATCGATCGCGCGAACGCCTGCCCAGTACGCATCGATCGAATCCTGCAGCGGCGAAACGTCGATGGCATCGTGATCGACGACAAGCCGGCCACCTGCAATGTCGCACCGTTCGAGCGCGCGCAGATTGTTCGAAAGCCAGTCGTTCGGAACATGCGCATCGGCATCGGTCGTCAGAAGCACGCCGTTCGGATGCCGCGCATCGAGCCACTCGCAGGCCGCGTCAAGCGCCGCCTTGCGTGCGGTCCCGACATGGGCGTTCTTGGCGGGATAGACGGTGTCGATAACCGCAATCGGCAGTCTTGGTGCGAAGCGCCGTGCGACTTCCGCCGTGCCATCCGTGCAATTATTAGCGACGAGAAAAATATGCCCGTCAGCCCAACCGGACGTCTGCACGACAAGCGATTCGAGCAAACGCGGCAGCAAAACCTCTTCATCGCGCGCCGGGATCGCCACCGCGAAAGGAGTTGCGCTCACCCCGCGGCCGCAGAGATCACCGGCGTCGCCAGATGCATGTCGCTGTAGATGGCTTCGTATCGCGCAATCATGACGCCACAATCCAATGCCTCTTCGGCGCGGCGTCGGCAGAGCGCGGGATCGATCCGAAGGGCATCCGTCGCGGCGCGCGCTAGATCGGCCGCATCGTCCGGTTGCGCCAGGCATCCCGCGTCACCGATCACCTCCGGAAGGGCGCCGCGACGAAACGCGGCGACGGGCGTTCCGGTAGCCAGCGCTTCCGCCGCCACAAGACCGAACGGTTCCTCCCAGCGCGGTGTAACGAGTGCGACGGCGGCACGCGAAATGTGCCAGCGAAGCGCGGCATGATCGAGATGCCCGAGATAGTTCACGTCGGCATTGAAGCGCGGCGCGATCTCTTGCGCCCAATACGCGCGGTCGCAGACCGGGCCGGCCACATCGATGGGTAGCGACGCAAGTCGGGCGGCATCGAGTGCGAGATGCAGTCCCTTCTCCGGGACGATCCGCCCGAACCAGATGGCCCGGGGCGGTTCGATGCGCGCGTCACCCGGCATGAATGTCTGCAGCTCGACGCCATTCGGAATTATGTCGGCATGATCGATAATGCCGCGCCATTGTTTCGCGACGGACTTCGAGACTGCGACGAAACGGCTACCGGTTGCGTCAGCCGCACCGGCCGCTAATGGCATGAAGGGCGGCGTGTGCAAAACCGTCACCATCGGCGGCAGCCTCGGCAGGCTATGCAACGGCCAAGGGTGCAGACTGTTGTTGTGCACGATATCGAAATCCCCGACCGCGATGCGGTTGACGATCGCCTCGTAGGCCGCCTGTTCCTGCCTGAGTTCCTGCGCGCCGATCAATGCACCCGTCGGGTCGCAAATGGCGATCGTCTTCCCGCCGAACTCCGATCCGCGTGCCGCAAAGAGCGTCACATCGTGTTCCCGCTCGGTGAGCTTTCTCGCGAGGAGATGCGTGTGCATCTCCAGTCCGCCGCCGTAGGGTTGCGCGATCGGGAATTTCAGGTGCGCGATGAGCGCGATTTTCAACGATCGGATTGTCGACTCGCACGCTTGTCTGTGTCGTTCGAAAAGCGGCTCGACGCCGGGCGAAGCGGATCGCGGTCGCATTGAAGTCCTCTCGGTACGCTACTGCATAGATAAGAGCTCAATGCATACAGAGTTGCTATAGTAGCACTATAATATTTGAAAGTATCAAATGTTTATTTATGCTCACGCTTGTTTGGCTTGGTCTTTCGATTTTTCGATGGGAGTTCATGAAATCTTGCACGTCGATAAACTCCCCGATGCCATACCACCACTTGCAAGAATCGCGAAGATCGTTTAGATGTGAACGATCTGTTGGAGCCTCACGATGCCGACCTATCGCGCCCCCGTTGAAGAGACGCTGTTCATTCTCGACGACGTGCTTGGCTACGAGCGTTACGGCAATCTTGCGGGCTTCTCGGACGTGTCGCGTGACGTTGTCGAGGCGGTTCTGAACGAGGCGGCGAAGATCGCCGAAGACGTGCTGCAGCCGATCAACATGTCGGGTGATCGGCAGGGTTGCACGCGCAACGCAGACGGCACGGTGACGACGCCAAAGGGCTTCAAAAAAGCCTACGCTGCCTATGCCGAGGGGGGCTGGCAGGGGCTCGCGATTCCTGAAGCCTTCGGTGGCCAGGGCCTTCCGCATGTCGTGCAGACCGCGGTCAGCGAATATATGTCGTCGGCCAATATGGCCTTCGCGATGTACCCGGGCCTGACCTCGGGCGCGATGGCGGCGTTGCTCGTCTGCGGCAGCGACGAACAGAAGCGGGCCTACGTCCCGAACATGGCGGCCGGCAAATGGACCGGCACTATGAATCTCACGGAGCCGCATTGCGGCACCGATCTCGGCCTCCTCAAGACAAAGGCCGTAAAGCAAGCCGACGGCTCCTACGCCATCACGGGCCAGAAGATTTTCATCTCCGCCGGCGAACACGACATGGCGGAAAACATCATTCATCTTGTCATCGCCCGGATCGAGGGCGCGCCGGCCGGCGTGAAGGGCATCTCGCTGTTCGTCGTGCCGCGCAATCACATCGCCGACGACGGCAGTGTCGGCGAGCGCAACGCGGTTTCGTGCGGCGCGATCGAACACAAGATGGGCATCCACGGCAATGCGACCTGTGTACTCAACTACGACGGCGCGAAAGGTTGGCTCGTCGGCGAGGAGAACAAGGGCCTCGCGGCAATGTTCGTGATGATGAACGAGGCGCGCCTCGGTGTTGCCGCGCAAGGCCTCTCGCAATCGGAAGTCGCGACGCAGAACGCCGCTGAATACGCGCGCGACCGTCTGCAGGGCCGCGCCATTTCCGGCGTGAAGGAAAAGGAGAAGTCCGCCGATCCGATCATCGTGCATCCGGACGTGCGGCGCGGTCTGATGGAGATGAAGGCCTTTAATGAAGCGGCGCGCGGACTGATGCTATGGACGGCGCTGGAAGCCGACATTCTGCATCGCTCGCCCGACGAAGCCGCGCGAAAAGCAGCCGACGATCATCTCGGCATCATGACTCCGGTATTGAAAGGCGTGCTGACCGACATCGGCTTCGAGAACGCCGTGAAGGCGCAGCAAGTCTTTGGTGGCCATGGCTATGTCGGCGAATACGGCATGGACCAGTTCGTCCGCGACGCGCGCATCGCCATGATTTACGAGGGCGCGAACGGCATCCAGGCGCTCGATCTCGTCGGCCGCAAGCTGCCGAAAGATGGCGGCCGCGCTGCCATGGCGTTCTTCGGCAAGGTTACGGAGTTCATCAAGGAAAACGAGAGCGACGAGGCGATGAAGCCCTATCTCGCACCTTTGGCGAAGGCGCTCGGTCATCTGCAGCAAGCGACGATGTGGCTGATGCAGAACGCGATGGGCAAGCCCGACAATGCCGGCGCCGCATCGACAGATTACATGCACCTCTTTGGCCTTGTCGCGATGGGCTTCATGTGGGCGCGTATCGCCAAGGCGGCGATTGCGAAGAAGGCGCAGGGCAACGGTGTCGCCGCACGCATGGATGCGAAACTGCTGACGGGCAAATTCTTCGCCGAGCGGATGCTGCCCGAGACGAGCGTTCGCCTTGCCCGCATCACGGCTGGCGCCGACACGATGATGGCGATGCCGGCGGAGATGTTTTGATTGGACCTAGCGCCTTTCGGCTCGCATAGAAGACCTAACAACGGCGGCTCGAGAGGCTCGCCGTGAAAACAATTCACCGGAGACGCGCGTGACCGAAGCCTTCATCTACGATGCCGTGCGTACGCCGCGTGGCCGCGGCAAGCCTGACGGTGGGCTGCACGAAGTCTCGACGCTTGGTCTCGCAAAGGCGGCGCTATCGTCGCTGGCGGATCGCAATGCGTTGCACACGACGCTCGTCGACGATGTCGTGCTCGGCTGTGTCGACACGGTCGGCGAGTCCGGCTCCGACATTGCACGCACGGCGGCGATGGCAGCGGGCTACGGCACGCATGTGCCGGGCATGCAGGTGAACCGCTTCTGTGCGTCAGGCCTCGATGCCGTAAACATCGCGGCGTCGCAGATCATGGCCGGCCAGCACGATCTGACCGTCGGTGGCGGCGTCGAGAGCATGAGCCGTGTTGGCATGGGCGCGGAGGGCGGCGCGTGGCCGATGGACCCCTCAATTGCCATCCCGGCTTACTTCATGCCGCAGGGCATCTCGGCCGATCTCATCGCGACGAAGTACGGTTTTTCACGCGATGATGTGGACGCTTACGCGGTCGAGTCGCAAAAGCGTGCTGGCAAGGCTTGGGACGAGGGCCGTTTCGCAAAATCCGTGATGCCGGTGCGCGACATCAACGGACTCACGATTCTTGCAAAAGACGAGCATCCGCGCCCGAGCACTGACATGCAGTCGCTCGCGGCGTTGAAAGCCTCATTCGCGATGCTGGGCGAGCAAGCGGGTTTCGATCAGGTCGCGATCCAGGCGCATCCCGAGATCGAAGCCGTCAATCACGTGCATCATCCCGGTAATTCCTCGGGCATTGTCGACGGTGCCGCGGCCGTGCTGCTCGGCACGCGAGAAGCGGGCGGCAAGATCGGCCTGAAGCCGCGTGCGCGCATCAAAGCGTTCGCGAATATCGGCTCCGATCCCGCGTTAATGCTGACCGGCCCGGTCGATGTGACGAAGAAAGTTCTCGCGCGCGCCGGCATGACGATCGCCGACATCGATCTGTTCGAGGTCAACGAGGCCTTTGCGGCCGTCGTGCTGCGTTATCTGCAGGCCTTCGATCTCGACCACGCGAAGGTGAATGTGAACGGTGGCGCGATCGCACTCGGCCATCCGCTCGGCGCGACCGGCGCGATGCTGCTCGGGACGGCGCTCGACGAACTCGAGCGTTTGGGCAAGTCGACGGCGTTGATCACGCTGTGCATTGGCGCGGGCATGGGCACCGCCACGATCATCGAGCGGGTGTGAGACGATGACGACCTACAAAAACTTCACCTTCGACACCGACGCCGACGGCATCGCGCTCGTCACGTGGGACATGAAGGATCGGCCGATGAACGTGCTGGCCGCCGATGTGATGGACGAACTTGAGGCGATCGTCGATCGCGTTGCGAGCGATGCGGCGATCAAGGGCGCGGTTCTCACATCGGGTAAGGAATCTTTCTCTGCCGGCGCCGATCTCACGATGTTGCAGCATGGCGCGAAGCAATATGCCGAGGTGCTGAAGGCGCAGGGCGAAGAGGCCGCGATGGCGTTTTTCTTCGAGAATGCGCGGCGTGGCTCGCTTGTGTTCCGCAAGCTCGAGACCTGCGGCAAGCCGTGGGCCGCGGCGATCAACGGCATTGCGCTCGGCGGCGGGTTCGAAGTCACGCTCGCCTGCCACTATCGCGTCATTGCTGACTCGCCGAAGGCCGCCGTCGGCCTGCCGGAGGTAAAAGTCGGACTCTTTCCCGGCGCCGGCGGAACGCAGCGCGTGCCGCGCCTGATGCAGACGCAGGATGCGCTGCAGATGCTGTTCAAGGGCGACCAGATCAAACCGGCGCAAGCCAAGGCGATGAATCTTGTGCATGAGGTCGCCGCGCCGGACCAGATTGTTTCGTGTGCCAAGGAGTGGATCAAGGCTGGCGGCAGCGCGGTTGCGCCTTGGGACGACAAGAAATTCAAGCCGCCGTCTGGCAAGGTCTTCTCGCCCGGCGGCATGATGGTGTGGCCCGCCGCCAATGCGATCTATCGCAAGGAAACCTTCGACAACTACCCCGCCGTCAAGGCCATTCTCTCGTGCGTGTACGAAGGTCTGCAGCTGCCGATGGATGCGGCGTTGAAGGTCGAGAGCCGCTACTTTGCAAAGATCATGCGCTCGAAGGAAGCGATGGCGATGATCCGCTCGCTCTTCCTCTCGAAAGGCGAATTGGAAAAGGGCGCACGCCGCCCGAAAGATGCGCCACGCATGGCGATCAAGAAGGTCGGCGTGCTCGGCGCCGGGATGATGGGCGCGGGCATCGCCTACGTCACGGCGGCCGGCGGTGCGGACGTCGTGCTGATCGACCGCGATCAAGCCGCCGCCGACAAGGGCAAGGCCTATTCCGAGACGCTGATGTCGGGCCGCGTCATGAAGGGGCGCGCGAAGTCTGCCGACAAGGATGCTCTGCTCGCGCGCATCAAACCCTCCGCCGACTACAACGATCTTAAGGGCTGCGACCTGATCGTGGAGGCCGTGTTCGAGGATCGCGCGGTGAAGAAGGAGGCGACCGAAAAAGCGCAGGCCGTCGTCGGGCCGGACGTCATCTTCGCGTCCAACACGTCGACGCTACCGATCACCTCACTCGCCGAAGTGTCTCTGAAGCCCGAAGACTTCGTCGGCATCCACTTCTTCTCGCCGGTCGACAAGATGTTGCTCGTCGAGATCATCAAAGGCGACAAGACTGGCGACAAGGCGATCGCCGCGGCGCTCGATTTCGTCCGGCTCATCAAGAAGACACCGATCGTCGTCAACGACACGCGCGGCTTCTTCGCCAACCGTTGCGTCGGCAATTATTTGCGCGAAGGTCATCTCATGCTCGCCGAAGGCGTGCCGCCGGCGATGATCGAGAATTCTGCGCGCATGGCGGGGATGCCGGTGGGACCTTTGTCGCTTAACGACGAGGTCGCGCTCGATCTTTCGTGGCGCGTGGTGCAGGCGACCAAGGTGGATCTCGGCGAACAGGCTGTCGATCCCGCGCAGGAAAAGCTCATCCGCACGATGGTCGTCGACAAGGGCCGTTTCGGCCGCAAGAACGGCAAGGGCTTTTACGATTACCCCGAAAAGGGAAAGAAGCGCCTGTGGCCGGGCCTCGCCGACATTGCCGGCACGCCGCTCGATCCCGACGAGATCGACGTACAGGAGTTGAAGGACCGCTTCCTCGTCGTGCAGGCAGTGGAAGCCGCGCGTACCGTCGCGGAAGGTGTCGTCACCGATCCGCGCGAGGCCGACGTCGGCTCGATCCTCGGGTTCGGCTTCCCGCCCTTCACCGGCGGCGCGCTGAGCTACATCGACTTCATGGGCGTGCCGCAATTCGTAGCACTCTGCGACAAGCTCTCGAAGAAGCACGGCGACCGCTTCGTGCCGCCAAAGCTGCTCATCGACATGGCGAAGGCTGGCGAGACGTTCTACGGACGCTTCGGTGCGCAGGCGAAGGCCGCCTAAGCCGCGAGCACTTCTCTGCCGATTGTTGACTTTCGGCCACAGCGGTCCGGCGATTTGTTCCGGGCTGCTTGCCGTCCTCATTCATGCCGTGATCTCACTGCTTTTGCCGGTGTCGGCGTGGTGCATGCCGCGCGGGACGTGAGGCGCGTAAGCGGGGAGTGGGTACGATGGGCATGATCGGGGGAAAATCTGGAGCCGCGTTTGTGGCCGGTGCGATCGTCCTTGGCACGCTGGGCCTTGGCGGCTGCAATTCGTCCGTCGATCTGACCGAGGCGAAGGCGCTTTACGCTGCCGTGCCCGACAAGAAATTCGACATCCCCGCCGTCGATGTGACGAAGGTCGATCCGAAATACTTCCGCAAGATCGTCGACTACGACAGCAAGGAAGCGGCCGGCACGATCGTCGTTGATCCCGCAAATTATTACGTCTATCGCATCGAGGGGAACGGCAAGGCGACGCGCTACGGTGCCAATGTTGGCCGCGACGGCTTCCGGTGGAACGGCGACGCCTACATCGGGCGCAAGGCCGAATGGCCGGTCTGGACGCCGCCGAAAGAGATGATCAAGCGCCAGCCCGAGGCGGCAAAATATGCCGGCGGCATGGCGCCTGGTCTCGACAATCCGCTCGGCGCGCGCACGCTCTATCTCTATAAAAACGGCGTCTACACGGTCTTCACGATCTACAGCACGAGCGACCCCGAGACGATCGGCTCCGGCATCACGAGCGGCTGCATCGGCCTGCTGACGCAGGACATGATCGACCTTTATTCGCGCACGCCGGTCAACACGAAGGTGATCGTCCTCAAGGCGTAGCAAGAGTTCACGCGGCGTGGCAGAAGAACCCATGCCGCGCATGATCGATTATTACTTCACGCTTGTTTCGCCCTGGGCCTATCTCGGCCACCGTGCCTTTATTCATGTCGCGCGCAAGCACGGCGCGGACGTGCATTACCGTCCCGTCGCGCTCGGCGCGGTGTTTCCGGAATCTGGCGGTTTGCCGCTCGCGAAACGTCATCCGTTGCGCGTGAATTACAGGTTGATCGAGTTGCAGCGCTGGCGCGCGAAGCGCGGCCTGCCCATGAACATCAAACCACAATTCTGGCCGTTCGAGCCGACATTCATCGATAGCATCGTCGTGGCGTTGCAGGCGCGCGGCGATGATGTCGAGGCCTTCCTTCCTCGTGCCTTCGCTGCGATCTTCGAGGAAGATTGCGATCTCAAGGATCCCGCGACCGTCCATGCGTTGCTCGACGCCGGCGGTCTCGACGCGGATGCCGTCATGAAAGCCGCCGTCGATTCCGCGACGAAAGCGATCTACGAAGCCGACACGAAGCGCGCGCTCGAGGTCGGCGTGTTCGGCTCGCCGGCCTATGTACTCGATAACGAGATTTTCTGGGGCCAGGACCGGCTCGATATGCTCGACGAAGCACTCGCCAGCGGCCGGGCGCCGTTCCTGCCCGAAGCGAACGCCAGCTAGACGGACGGTGCGCGACCCCAGCGACGGTCGCCGCTGAGCACTGCGATCCAGCCCCATGCTGCGCCCAGGTGGCGTAGCGGCTGGAACACAAATGGCTCGATCAAAGCGGCGATGATCGCAGGCATACCCGCCGATGTCGTGTTGTCGCCGGTCCAGCGGCGATAGAGCGCGATGCAGGCGAAGTAGAACACGAGATCGATCACGATCTTTACCGTCATGATGCCGAAGGCCGGCACGATGAGCGCCGCGCGATCGGTGGCGAAAAATATCGGCAGAAGCGCAAGCGCGGTCAGCCCGTAGATCGGCTGCAGCATGTCAAGCGCCTTCACCGGGAGCATGGCGAGGCCGAGCGAGCCGAAACGCGCCGCGCCCGTCATATCGCGGTGCCAGTATTGCGTCTGGAGAAAACCCGCGAACCAGCGTCGGCGCTGCCGCAGGAACGTGCCTGGTGTTGCAGGCGCGCTGGTCGTCGCGCGCGCACGCCCGAGGATTCGCACGCGCCAACCGAGTCGGTTCTCGCGCGAGTAGCGTTGGATGCGATGGATGATTTCGTAGTCCTCGACAAAACTATCGGTGTCGAAGCCGCCAACCTTCATCAGCGCGTCGCGGCGGAAGGCGGCGAACGCGCCGGACATCAGCAAGAGCGCGTCGCGACGGGCCCATGCGTAGCGCGACATGAAATTCCGGATGTATTCGTAGCGCTGGAAAAACTCGAGTGCGCGGCCGGTATGTGTCGGCGGGCAGACGGGCACGAGAATCCCGCCGGCGACGACAAGCGTGGGGTCATTCGCGAAAGCGGCGCGCATCGTGCCAATCGCGTCGCTGCGAAGGATCGTGTCGGCATCGACGGTGACGAAGACGTCTGCGACGACACGAACCAGCGCCGCGTTTAGCGCTTGCGCTTTCCCCGAATGCGGCAAGCGCAACCAGACAAAACCGGGTGCCGAAGCGACTTCGCCGACGTTCGGACACGCAAGTCCGTAGCGCTCGTGCAGTCTGTCTGCCGTCGCGTCGTCGGAGCCGTCGTCGGCAATGACGATCAGGTCGGGCGCATCGTCTTGTGCGAGAAGCGCATCGATCGTACGTGGCAGCGCCACCGCTTCGTTCCACGCAGCGATGACGATTGCGATCGTTGACCTGCTTTCGTACCTCGCAACCTGCATCACCGATGCTGCGCGGAGCCTCGCGATCTGCGACGCCACAAAAACAATCAGCAGCGTATCGTAGGCGATATAGGCAATCCCGATTCCCCAGGCGAAAAGTCCATCTGCCACGAAGGCAGCAACCGTCAGCGCAATCCAGAACGCAAAGACGCCAGCGTAGATGCACCATGCCACCAGCGGCGTACGCCGATGCGTATGACGCGGGGATTGCGCTGCAAAGGCGGCTGCTCGTGCTGCTTCCGTCGCATTGTCGGACACGAAGAGCGGCGGGTAGGATGACGGCTCGACGATAGATCTCCGGCAAACGGCGATGCAGTGATTGCGACCTACACCAGAACGGCGATCGTCCTGCATTGGCTCGTTGCCGCACTCGTGCTCGTCAACATCGCGCTCATCTTGTCGGTGCGGTTCTGGCCGGACGAGGCGGTCCGGCCTGTCATCAATACTCACAAGTCGATCGGCATTACGGTGCTCGGCCTCGCGCTGATGCGTTGGTCGTGGCGCGCAACGCATCCGCCGCCGCCCTTGCCCGCCACATACGCGTCTTGGGAGCGTGTGGTTTCACGGGCTGTGCATTGGGGTTTCTACGTGCTGATCGTCGCCATTCCGCTCACCGGCTGGATCATGGATTCGGCGTGGAAGAATGCGGCGCAGAATCCGATGTCGCTCTTCGGCCTCATCCCGTGGCCGCGCATCGGCATCGTGATGTCGCAGGAACCGGCGTTGCGCGATCAGATTCACGACGAATTCGGCATCGCGCATTTCTGGCTCGGTTGGGCCTTTGGCGCGTTATTCGTGTTGCACGTTGCGGGCGTGTTGAAGCACCAGTTCATCGACGGCAAGCCACAATTGCAGCGCATGACCCGCGCGAACACGCGCATGTAATTGCGTCAGAGCGCCTTGCGAATTGCTGCCAACACACCGTCGGCAATTCCCTGTCTCGTCGCGAAGAATTCGCCCGCCCAAGGATCCTCCCGCTTCGCCGCGGCGGCGAGCGTGAACTGATCCGCGCTGCGGATTTTCGCAAGCTGCTTCCATGTGACAGGAACCGCTGCTGTGCCGCTTGCGCGAGCGCGCGGCGACCACGGCACGATGGCCGAAGCACTCTGCTTGTTGCGAAGATAATCGACGAAGATACGGTCTTTGCGCTTCTCCTTCGAAGCGACGGCAACGAAGCGGTCTGGTGCTGCCTTCGCGAGACCCCGTGCGACGCCCTCCGCGAAGCCGCCGACGACCTCCCAATCGGATTTCTGGTCGAGCGGCGCGATCACGTGGATGCCTTTGCCGCCGCTCAGCAGCGGCCAGGATTTCAGCCCGACGGCGTCGAGCAGATCGCGAATTTCGATGGCCGCGCGACGGGTTTCGGCAAATCCAAGGCTCTCGTCGGGATCGAGATCGAAGACGACACGGTCGGGACGCTTGAGATCTGGCAGGATCGCGCCCCAGCCGTGTAACTCGACGACGCTGAATTGCGCGCAGGTACGCAAGCCTTCAGACGAGAGGATCTGCAAGTAGTCGCCGTGGCCACGACCGGGGTCCGGCACCTTCCCAAGTCCGGTCTTCATGCCGGGCAGCGCGTGACGCTGGAAGAACCGCTCTTTCTCAATGCCGTCGGGGGCGCGCAGAAAACTCACGGGCCGTTCGCGCAAATGCGGAAGCATGCGGTCGGCCACGGCGGCGAGATAGTCCGCGAGCACCTGCTTGGTGATCTTCGCCTGCGGAATGAGAACGCGATCGGGATTGGTGAGCCGCCCTTCGGCGAGTGCTGCCGTTGTCGGCGTCTCCGCGACGACCGGCACTTTTGCGGGCGCGTCGCGTTTCGGCGCGCCGCCTTTACGGTCTTCCTTCCAGCCGAGAAAACGCGCATGTCGCAGCTGACCGTCGCCGGTGAAGCCGGTGATCTGCAGTTCGGCCTGCAATTGCGGTTGCACCCAGACCATCTTGCGTTGCGCGAGTTGGCGGTTTGTCATGCCGGGCGGCGGTGCATCGGCCCTCAGCGCATCGAGTTTCTTCTTGGTGCGCGCGAGTTCGGCTTGTGAAAATCCCGATCCTGCGCCGCCTGCGAAGCGCAGGCCCGACCCGTCCTTCATCGCTAGCGCCAGTGACGCGAAGGGCCGCTTGGTCGACGGCATGTAGCCGACGACGATTGCATCGACGCGGGTCTCGCCCTTCACCTTCAGCCAATTGGGCGTGCGGCGCGACTGATATGGCGAGTCGCTCTTTTTCGCGATGATGCCTTCCGCCCCGCCCGCGATCGCGGCCTCGAACACCGCCTTGCCATCGCCGTCCATCGTCGGCGCGATGCGGACGCTGTCACCGTCCGCGCCGGCCAGCACTTCTTCGAGCGCGAGCCTTCGTTCCCTCAACGGCCGTGTGCGCAAATCTTTGCGGCCAACCGACAGCAGATCGAAAGCGACGAACGCGATGTCGGCTTTGTCGTTCTCGAGCGAAGCAACGAGTTTCGTGAAGTCGCTGATGCCGCGCGCATCGAAAACGACGGCCTCGCCATCGAGCGCGCAACGCGGCAGATCGAGCGCCGCGAGCCCGCGTGCGATGGTCGGAAAGCGCTTCGTCCAGTCGAGACCTTCGCGCGTATAGAGATGCACGGTCGCGCCATCGACGCAGGCCTGCAGACGATAGCCGTCGTATTTGATTTCGTAGCGCCAGGCCTCGCCTTCCGGTGGCGGTGGGGCCTGTGTCGCGCAGAGCATCGGCTTGATAAAGTCCGGCGGTGCGCCTCGGCGGGCCTTTGCGGTAGGTTTCGCCACAACGGGCTTCTTGTCCGATCGCGTACGATCCGACTGCCACACGCGCGATTTGCCGTTTTCGATCTCTGCTTTCGTGCGGCCGGTCGAAACGCTCGTTGTCGCGTCGTCGAGCCAGCGCCCGAGCGGCGCGACATGCTCGTCCTTTTCCTTGATGAGCAGCCAGTTCTCGCGCTTTGCGTCCGCCGCGCTGCGTGGCTTCATCCGCACGAGCGCCCACCGGCCCTTCATGCGCGCGCCGTCGAGATTGAAGGCGATCTTGCCCTTCGCGAATTCGGCTTGCGGATCGTCGGTCAGCGGCGTCCAGGTGCCGCGGTCCCACAGCATGACCGTGCCGCCGCCGTACTGGCCTTTTGGGATCGTGCCCTCGAAGTCGCCGTAGTCGAGCGGATGGTCTTCGGTGCGGACCGCCAGTCGCTTGTCGATGGGATCCGTACTCGGCCCCCGCGTGACCGCCCAGCTTTTCAGCGTGCCATCGAGTTCGAGGCGGAAATCGTAATGGTCGCGCGTCGCCCAGTGATGCTGCACGCAGAACGAAAGCGCATTGTTCTTCTTGCCCCGTGCAGGCTTTCCGCGAGGCTCCTGCGTCGCGGCAAAATCGCGTTTTGCGTGATAGGCGGCAAGTGAATCCGTTGCCGATGTCTTGGCTCGCGCCTTCGGCTTCGCGGGCGCTTTTCGAGCGGTCGTGCGTGCCGCCCGCGCCATCAGCCAGCCTTGCGTTTCTTCGCCGGCGCGCTCTTGCGCGTAGATGCGCGCTTGGCCGGTGTCTTCTTCGCCACCTTACGAGCCGCGCCTTTCTTAGGCAGCGCCTCGTTGTCTTGCGACAGCGCCTCCCGCGTCGACTTGGCCTTGTCACCTTTCAGCGAGCGCTTCAGCGCTTCCATGAAGTCGACGACCTGCCCCGTCTTCGGCGCTTCGTTGTCGTCGTCGACAGACACGGTTTTGCCGGCCTTCAACCGCTTGTTGACGAAGTCGCGCAGCGCCTCGGTGTAATGGTTCTTGAATTTCGAGGGGTCGAACTTGTGCGAATGTTCTGAGATGAGTGACTTCGCCATCGCGACCATGTCGGGCCGCAGCTTGCCCGCGCCGATGTCGGTGAAGACATCGTCCGCGTCTTTTACCTCCTGCTCGTAGCGAAGTGTTTCAAGCAGCAGGCCCGCGCCGCTTGCCTGTAGTGCAACGAGGTTTTCCTTGCCGCGCAAGGTAAGCTGGCCAATGCCGACCTTTTTGGCTTCGCGTAGGGCCTCGCGAACGACGCGATAGCCCTCCTCAGCGATATCGCCGTCGGGCAGCAGATAATAGGGCCGGTCGAAGTAAAGCGGGTCGATCTCGCAATGATCGACGAATTGCGTAAGCTCGATCGTGTGGCGCGATTCAAGTTTCAGCGAATCCAGTTCGTCACCCTCAAACAGCACATAATTTCCGGGCTCCACCTCGTAGCCGGAAACGATGTCCTCAGGCGCGACGACCCCTTTGCCGGGCACGATTTTCTGGTAGCGGATGCGCTGCTTCGACTTTCGGTCGATCTGGTGGAAATGGAACGCGCCATCGCTGCGTGTCGCCGTCATCATGCGGACGGGAATCGTGACCAGCGCGAGCCGCAGATAGCCCTTCCAGAAGGTGCGCGGCGCGCGTTCGGCCATGTTCATCCTACCCCATAAGGAATGTTTCGCGAACGCGGCGGAAGCGCAACCGTTCCCGCTCTCGCTTGCTGGCTTGCACCGCGACGGCGCGCTCGCCATTGTGCGGCCACCATCACCGTTCAGGGATCGAACATGTTCGCCCGTCGCTTCACCGTTCTCAGTCTCGCCGCGCCTCTTGGTCTGGCCCTTGTCGCCTCGGGAGCCGCAGCACAGGGGGCATCGTCGATGCCCGACTACAAATTTTCGACCGACGCGCCGATGCCTTCCGTCAAGAAGAAAGCGTCCGGGGCCACGAAAACCGCAGCTGCCCCGAAGGCGGAACGCCGTCCCGGCGAACTTGAGGGCGGCTTCAATAGTGGCGTGACTGCGCCGCTGACGAAGAAGAAGTCGCGACCAGCGGACGTCGTGTCTGAAAAGGCGCTTCCGGACGGTGGCTTGCCCCTGCCTGAGAGAAGTGAGCGCGGTTACGGCGACACGCCGATGGGCTTCGACAAGAACGGCAATATGGGCACTAATCTGAAATTCTAGTCTTCCCGCACTAGGCGTCGATGTTTTCTCGGTTACGTTTTTCCAGTTCCTGCCCGTAGCGCCGCAGCGCGTGCGCTTCGGATAGCCAGCCGACAACCTTGCGCGTTTCCGGCGCATCGACGACGGCGAGCACGTCGGCCTCCTGCTTTTCGAACAGATCGAGCGCGCGGCGGATCGGCGTCGTCGGCAACAGGAACGCGTCGGGCATCTGCGCCAGCGTGGCGAGCGGCGTCTCGCCGGCCAGCGTCGTCGCGTGCAGGTCGCTGACAACCACAAGACCGACATAACGTTCGCCTGAGTCGATGACGGCGATTTCCTTCGCGGCGTTGGCCGGCACGAGAATGCGTGCTGCGGCAATCGTGCGGTCCGCAGTGACTGTGCGCACGTCTAGCCGCATCAGCCGCCCGACGCGCAGATCGCGCACCCAGCCGACATCGTGCGGACCACGGATACTTTCGCCGCGCAGGTGAAACCGCCACGTCGCGAAGGAATAGCCAAAGCTCTCGCGCACGATGAGCGCGGTGAATGAGCAGGTGATGAGCGCCGCGACCGTGATGCCGAGATCGCCGGTGATCTCCAGTGCAAGACAGGTCATGGTCAAAGGCGCGCCGAGCACGCCCGTGCCGAGCGCCGCCATGCCGAGAATGGTCATCGAGCCGAGGTCCGGCGTGAAGGCCGGCAGATGGATTCCGAGCGTCTGCGCATAGGCGCGCCCTGCAAGCCCGCCGATGAGAAGCGACGCGAAGAACAGACCGCCGCGAAAGCCCGAACCGAGCGACACCGCGGAGGCGATGCCCTTCATCGCCGCGAGCGTTGCCAGGGTCAGCGCGGGGATATCGGCCACGAGCACGAGCGCAAAGGCGCCGTGTCCCGCGCCGAGCACGCGGGTGGTTGCGATGCCAAGCCCGCCGACAACAAGGCCGCCAAGAATCGGTCGCAGCCATTGCGGCGCCTTGAGCGCGCCAAGCATCCGCTCGATCCGCGCGACGCCCATCATCAGCGACACGGAGAGGAGCGAGGCAAGCAGCGCGATCGCCACAATATGTCCGATGAGTTCGGAATTGACCGGGCCGACCATCAGATTGACCGACAGCAGGCGATGATCGGCGAGATGCGCGGAAACGAGGCTCGCCACCACGGCGCTCGCCGCGACCGGCACCAATGAGCCGACGGTATAGGCGCCGAGCACGAGTTCGAAGGCGTAAAAGGCGCCGGTCAGCGGAGCTGCGAAGGCGGCGCTGATCGCACCGGCGGCGCCGCAGGCGACGAGCAGACGCATATCGTTGCGCCGGGCATTCAGCGCCCGGCCCGTTAGCGACGAAAACGCGGCGCAGATCTGCGTATAGGCGGCCTCCAGTCCGACGGAGGCGCCAAACCCATTCGAGATCACGGTTTGCGCCGTGATGTAGAAGCTGCCTCCCACCGACATGCGCCCGCCGTGCAGCGCATTGGCCTCGATGGCGTCGGCGAGCCGGCCCTTGAAGCTGTTGGCGGCCCAGAGCGACAGAAGCGCCAGCACGATACCGCCTGCCGTCACCACACCGATGATGCGCCAAGGCGGCGCGACATCCGAAAGGCTCAGCCGCATCGCGCGCGGCAGGCCGAATAGGACCTCGTGCATTTTCTGCTCGAGGATGCCCAGCCCGGTGACAAGCAGGCCGCTCGCAACGCCGATGAGCAGCGCAACGAGCGCAAGGCCGGATTCGCGGGCGCGGACAAAGGCACGCAGCCAGACCGGCAGTGCCAGACGGTTGCGGCGTTCGTTCGCGGGCGACGTCGCCGCGCCGACTGCGGGTCCGAGCGTCGAAGAGTCGGTTGTTTCGCTCATCGGCGATCCGGCCACGACGCGTGCGCCATTGCGCGGGACCGAAGCGCCCCATGCAGGCGCAAAATGTATCGAATCAAGGCGGTCAAACGCGTTCAGCCCTTACGGCAGGTCCGTCTTTAGCGCATGTCGGGCGCGAGATGACAGGCTTTTGGCGAAGCCGGTCAGGTTGGGCACAGCGCGTGCGCCAAGGCTTAAGCATCGCGGATGTCGCGTCGCAAGGTGAGTTAAGCGTGCGACGGCTCGTACTTTCTATCTTCGCGCGACTTTTTCTCTACTTTGTCACGAAAGCAACGCGTCTCGTTTCATGGTCGATTCATTCGATTGCGCGATGATCCCGCAAGGGAACGAGGAGTCTCATGGAACGGGGTCTGCTCCGCGCGATGACGCGGCTCGGCATGCTACGCGTCACGTTCGTGATGACTGTCGCGAGCGCGTTTCTGTCGCTGGCCGTCGCGTGGCTCTTGTACTGCATCACAGATGTCGGCGATGTTGGGACGCATCTGAAGTTTGCGTTCATCATCCCGTTTTTCGTCACGCCAGGATTCAGCTTCCTCACGGCACTCAGCCTTCGCGAATCGCGTCGCGCCCGTCGCGCCGTGCATGAGATGGCGCGCAGCGACCCGCTCACCGGCGTTTCCAACCGTCGCGCCTTTTTCGAGATCGACGGCGAACACCGGCGTGCCGGCGATCTCGTCACCGAAGAGCGCGCGCTGCTCTTTCTCGACATCGACCATTTCAAGAAGATCAACGACACCTTTGGCCACGAAGCCGGCGACGCCGTTCTCGTGAACCTTGCAGGCATCCTGCGCGAACATGTCCGCGCCGGCGACATCGTTGCGCGTTTCGGCGGCGAGGAATTCGTCATCATCTCGCGCGGCTGCGACGGCCGGCACGCGCAGGCACTCGCCAGCCGCATTCTCGAGGCTGTGCGGGCGGCGCGCGTGGTCAGCGGCGGCCAGATCATCGGCTACACCGTGTCGATCGGTCTTGCCGTCGGCGGTCCGGAAGATCCGACGACCGATCTTCTCGCCAGTGCCGATGCAGAACTATACCGCGTAAAGGAAAGCGGTCGGGATGGCGCGCGTCTGCACGTCCCATCGCCGCGGCGCGTCCGGACCGCCGTGTCTGCGACCTCGCGGGCCGCGTGAGGACGGCCAAGCCTATGCTATAGACCCGATGAGCCTCGCGTTCGACGCGTGGCGAAGCGGGGTCGGCGGTGAAGACGTTACGCACACAGGTCGCGATCATCGGCGCAGGGCCGGCAGGCCTTCTGCTCGGCCAGCTTCTTCACCATGCCGGCATCGATGCCGTGATCCTCGAACAGCGCGCCGCCGATTATGTCCTCGGCCGCATCCGTGCCGGCGTCTTGGAAAACGGCACGGTGCAACTGCTCGACGAGGTCGGTGCGAGCGAACGCCTGCATGCCGAAGGTCTCGTTCACAACGGCACATGGCTGTTGTTTGACGGTGTGAAGCATCACATCGACTTCAAGCGCCTGACGGGAAAAAGCGTCACCGTCTATGGTCAGACCGAAGTCACGCGCGACCTGATGGACGTCCGTCACGCATGTGGCGCGCAGACGATTTACGAGGCCGCCGATGTCCGCCTGCACGATATCGACGGCGCCGCGCCCTATGTGACATGTCGCGTCGATGGCAAAGAACTTCGGCTCGATTGCGATGCCATCGCTGGCTGCGACGGCTTTCACGGCGTGAGCCGCACGTCAATTCCGTCCGATATTCTGCGCACTTGCGAGCGCGTTTATCCCTTCGGGTGGCTTGGGATTCTCGCGGAAACGCCGCCCGTCGACGAAGAACTCATCTACGTCAATTCGTCACGCGGGTTTGCGCTGTGTTCGATGCGCTCGCACAGCCGCAGCCGCTACTACGTGCAATGCCCTGTCGACGAAAAGATCGAGGACTGGTCCGACGACCGTTTCTGGGACGAGCTTCGTGCCCGTCTCGGCCCCGCAAATTGCCCCGAACTCGTCACTGGCGCTTCGATTGAGAAAAGCATCGCACCGCTTCGGTCCTTCGTTGCCGAGCCGATGCGTTTTGGTCGCCTGTTTCTCGCCGGCGATGCTGCTCACATCGTCCCGCCGACCGGTGCGAAAGGGCTCAATCTCGCCGCGAGCGATGTCTTCTATCTCTCCGAGGCGCTGACAGCTTTTCTAAAGAAGGGCGAACTGAATGCGCTCGACGCCTATGCCCCGCGCGCGCTAGCGCGAGTCTGGAAGGCGGTGCGCTTTTCATGGTGGATGACGCAGCTCATGCATCGGTTCCCGGACGCAAGCGCATTCGACATCAATATTCAGAGTGCCGAACTGTCGTATCTGTTCAGCTCGGATGCGGCGATGACGGCGCTGGCAGAGAATTACGTGGGCCTGCCGTACTGAAAGCAGACATACACGGCGCGCTCAGAGCGTCATGCCGCGCTTCTTCAGCCCCGCCTTGAACGTGATCGAACAGACTAATGAGAGATCGGTTACGTGACCACGCATGCAACCAAGCAACCGATCTTCATCCGGATAAGTGTGCGAACAAAGCCGCATCGCGTCGGCCGTGCAGGCGGCCTTTTCGACGGCTGTGATCGCATACCTGTTTTCTTGCGCCGTCGCCGCCGTGATCGGCAGAACGACGGCAGCGGTGATCAGTGCACGAACCATCAGTACCGGTTGTCCCGACGCACACTGCGGCCAGTGTCGATATCGCCCTGTCGGGCGTTCCGGTTGGACTTGTAATGGCCATACGCGCAGCCAGCGGCAGCGCCGGCGTAACCATGGCCAACAAGCTTGCCCGCGATGCCGCCAAGCAATGCGCCCTTCAGACAACCCGCTTCGGCGGGAGCGGCGGCGAAACCCGCGACAGTGAGAACGGACGCAATGGCGGCGGCTTGAACGAGTTTCATGTCTGGTATCCCCGAGTTGCCGTCGTCAACGAGAAGCGCCCGCCATGGTTCCGCTTCCGTCATCTCCTCCGCCACCGCGGGTTGCGGAAAGCTTTGCAATTCTCAAGCCTGATTCGCCGGGCCCCGGCGTTGCAGCGACAAATCCGGGAGACCGCGCCATGATACGGCGGTGACCGACTCCGATCCGTTTCTCCGCACGCGCGAAAAATTCGATCTGCCGGAAGGCGTCATTTACTTAGACGGTAATTCGCTCGGGCCGCTGCCGCACGCGGCGCGCAAGCGTTTGCATCGCGAGATCGACGACCATTGGGGCCGCGACCTCATCCGCGCCTGGAACACAGCCGGCTGGATGGAACTGCCGACGCGCGTCGGCGACCGTATCGGCCGTCTGACCGGCGCACCGTCGGGCTCAGTCGTCGCGGGCGATTCCACCTCGGTGAATCTGTTCAAAGCGCTCGCAGCGGCGCTTTCGCTCGCGGGCGAGGTTCGTCAAGTGATCCTCTCCGACATCGGGAATTTCCCAACCGACCTTTACATCGCTAACGCCGTTGCGAAGCTGCTCGGGCGTGGACATCGGCTGAAAACGGTTGCGCCGGACGCCGTCGCCGATGCGCTCGACGCGGACGTTGCCGTGCTCATGTTGACGGAGGTCGATTTCGCCACGGGCCGGCTGCACGACATGGCGAACCTGTCGGCAAACGCCCGCGCCGTCGGCGCGATCACGGTTTGGGACCTCGCCCATTCCGCCGGCGCGCTGCCGATCGATCTTACGGGCGCAGGAGCCGATTTCGCGGTCGGTTGCGGCTACAAATATTTCAACGGTGGCCCCGGCGCGCCCGCCTTCATTTATGTACGACCGGACTTGCAGGCGCGCGTGGACCCCGCGCTCGCCGGATGGATGGGCCATGCCGCGCCATTTCTGTTTGAGCAGAATTACCGTCCCGCTTCGGGTGCCGAGCGGATGCGCGCCGGGACGCCGCCGATCCTGTCGATGGCGGCGCTCGATGCCGCGCTCGATGTGTTCGACGGCATCGACATGCACGCCATCCGCGCCCGCTCCATCGAACTGTCGGAACTGTTCATCGCCGAGGTCGAGGCGCGTTGTCCCGACCTCGCACTCGTGTCGCCGCGCGATCCCGTACGGCGCGGCTCGCAGGTGTCGTTTCGCTTCGCCGACGGTTATGCCGCAATGCAGGCCCTCATCGCCGATGACGTCATCGGCGACTTCCGCGCGCCCGACATCATGCGCTTCGGTTTCGCGCCGCTCTATCTCTCACATGATGATGTGCGCGAGGCGGTGCGGCGGCTGGAACGGATCATGCGAACGCGCTCCTGGGACAGACCGGAGTTCCATGCCCGGCAGCGTGTGACATGAGCGGTTACGACGACAATACGGACGGCGCGATCACCGATCTGCGCGCAAAAATGTCCTATGGCGATTACCTCGCCACCGACACGCTGCTGGCGGCGCAAAAGCCATTGTCGAACGCACACGACGAGCTGCTCTTCATCATCCAGCACCAAACGTCGGAGCTCTGGATGAAGCTCGTCATCCACGAGATGCGCGCCGCTTGTGTCGCACTCCGCACGGACGCTTTGCGGCCGGCCTTCAAGACGCTGACGCGCGTGTCGTGCATCTTCGATCAGCTGACCAACGCATGGAACGTGCTGCGCACGATGACGCCAAGCGAATATGTGCAGTTTCGCGACTCGCTCGGGCAGTCCTCCGGCTTCCAGTCCTGGCAATATCGCGCCATCGAATTTCTTGTCGGCAATCGCAATCTCGCAATGCTGAAGCCGCACGCACATACGCCGGAACCGCTTCGCGTCCTCGATTCGATCCTTGCCGAACCCAGCCTCTACGACGCGGCGATACTTGTGCTCGCGCGGCGTGGGTTCGACATCGGCGAGGAAGCAAACCGCACAGACTGGCGTTCTTCACGCACCGAAAATCCGCAAGTGCTGGAAGTCTGGCGCGAAATCTACAGCGCGCCCGAAAAGCACTGGGAGCTCTACGAACTTGCCGAAAAGCTCGTCGACTTCGAGGATTATTTCCGCCGCTGGCGCTTCAATCATGTGACGACTGTCGAACGCATTATCGGCATGAAGCGCGGCACCGGGGGCACCGGCGGCGTGTCCTATCTGCGCCGCATGCTCGACGTGGAGCTGTTTCCCGAACTCTGGCGCGTGCGGACGGTGCTCTGACGTCGCAACGCGCGTTGTATTCGTGCGCTGTGCCGCATAAGTCTTGAGGCAACAACCTCAGTTGCCCGAGACGCAAAATGTTCATCCAGACGGAATCCACGCCAAACCCGGCGACGCTGATGTTCCTGCCGGGCCGGCTTGTGGCCGGAAGCAATCCCGCGGACTTCCCCTCGTCCGACAAGGCCGAACGTTCGCCCCTGGCCAAGACGCTGTTCGACATCGACGGCGTGCGGCAGGTGTTTCTTGGCGCGGATTTTGTGTCCGTCACCAAGGACGAGCGCGACTGGACACAGCTGAAGCCGATCGTACTTGGCGCATTGATGGAGCATTTCGTCTCCGGGCAGCCGGTGTTCGCCGACGGCCAAGAAGGCAGCGAGGAAGACGAGTTCTTCGCGCCGGAGCACGCCGAGACCGTCGACGAGATTAAGGAGTTGCTCGAGACCCGCGTGCGTCCGGCGGTCGCGAGCGACGGCGGCGACATCCGCTTCCGCGGTTTTAAGGACGGCACCGTGTTCCTGTCGATGAAGGGCGCCTGCTCCGGCTGTCCGTCTTCGACCGCCACCCTCAAGCACGGTATCGAGAATCTGCTGAAGCACTTCGTGCCCGGCGTCGAGGCCGTCGAGCAAATCTGACCAAGCCGGCATCCGGCCATGCGCGTCCTCGCGATCGACACGGCGCTCGGCCGTATCGCGGCCTGCGTCCTCGACGACGAGATCGAAGAGCCGTTGGCCGAAGAATCCGAGGCGATGACGCGCGGCCATGCCGAAGCTTTGCTGCCGCTGATCGACCGCGTCATGCAACGCGTCGAAGGTGGCCTCAAGACGATTAACCGCGTCGCGGTGACGGTTGGTCCGGGCTCCTTCACCGGCATTCGTATCGGTATTTCGGCGGCCAAGGCGATCGGCGTCGCGCGTAATATTCCGGTCGTCGGGGTCTCGACGCTCGCAGCCTTCGCCGCGCCGCTGATCGTCGCCGGCCTTGATGGCGTCGTCGCTGCCGCGATGCCGGCGCGCGCCGGCCAGATTTATCTCGCCGGATTTTCCGCCGGCGGACGGCCATTGTTCGAGGCCAAGATGACGGAGCCACATGCCGGACGACGAAGCCTCGGCCAGGGGCCGTTGCACCTCATCGGGCCGGCCGCGCCACTCCTGACCGAGGACGAGTCGCTCCGTGATCCCGCGGTGTCGACCTGCCTCGCGACGCCGCTGCCCGACATGGCTTTTGTCGCGCGGCTCGGGCTCGTTGCGGAGGCGCGCACTGCGCCGGCCGAGCCGCTTTATATCGCGCCGCCCTATACCGGCTGAGCCCTCGTGGCCTCGTCGGTCTTCCGCGTTCTGCGCACGGCCGATGCGTCGGAATGCGCGCGGCTTCATGCACAAGCCTTTACGCCCGGCTGGACGGCAGAAGATTTTCGCGAGCAGGCGACGCGTGCCGATCGCGTGATGACGGGCGCGGTGCGGCGCGAGCCGGCGCTCGCGGGCTTCGTGGTCAGCCGTGTCGTTGGCGGCGAGGCTGATCTCATGACCATCGTCGTCGATCGCGCGGCGCGCCGCGGCGGCATTGGTGCGGGTCTTCTTGCGCACCACCTGTCGGCGCTCGTTCAGGCGCGGGCGCATGCGGTATTTCTCGAAGTCGCAACCGACAATGTCGCCGCTCGCGCCCTCTATGCCCGCTACGGCTTTGCCGCCGTCGGGGCGCGCAAAGGCTATTACGCCGGCGGACGCGGCGACGCCGTCGTGTTGCGCTGCGACCTTTGATGATGTTGCGCCTTGCCGGGTTCTTCGTCGTTCTGGCCTTCGCGATTTTTCCCGGTGCCCCAATTCAATGGATCTTGCGCCGGACCGGGCGACAAAGCGCCGCCAACCGTCTGCAGGTCCTTGCCGCCAAACGCCTGTGCCGGGCGCTGCGCCTGCAGGTTTGTGCCCACGGCATCCTTTCTGCCGGGCGGCCTGTGTTCATTGTCGCCAACCACGTGAGCTGGACCGACATTCTCGCCTTTGCCTCGCAGGCGCCGCTCTGTTTTCTTGCCAAGGCGGATGTCGCCGGCTGGCCGCTGCTCGGCCCGGCGGTGCGCGCTTACGGCACGCTGTTCGTCTCGCGCCGACGCACCCGCGCCTTCGGCGCGGTCAACGCTGAGATCGCGACGAAACTCTCGCAAGGCGGCGCCGTCCTGCTCTTCGCAGAGGGCACGACCGGCAACGGCTCGCGACTCGAACGCTTTCGGTCCGGGCATCTTGCCGCCTCGGACATGTTTCTGTCCGCCGTGCCGGAGGCCAAAACCCTTGCGGTCGTCCCGGCGACCATTGCCTACACCGGTGCGGGTGGTCTGCCCTTAAGCTATCGAGAGCGCACGGAAATCGCCTGGTTTGGCGACACGCCCCTGCTGCCGCACTTGCCGATTTTGCTACGACACGGTCCCATCCGCTGCGACCTCGTCTGGGGCGAACCGCTGGCGCTTGCGTCGGGCAGCGACCGCAAGATCGCCACGGCCACGCTTCGCGCCGGCATTCGCGCACACTTTTCGCGGCTGGTACGCGGCGAACGGCCAGACGCGGGTGCGGGAGAACCTGTCCAAACCGCCCGGGCCGCTGTATGGTCAGGACATTCGATGCCCGCAGCGCCTCGCCAAATCTCCCCGCCCGGATCCGCTTCTTGACGACGCCTGTGCGCAACGCCGCGCCGACCCAACCACCGCGCGTCTTTGTGAAATCCTTCGGTTGCCAGATGAACGTCTACGATTCCGCCCGGATCGGAACGTTGCTCGCCGACGGTGCGGCGCTTGCGGCGACGCCGGACGAAGCCGACATCGTCGTGCTCAACACCTGCGACATCCGCGAACGTGCGTCGGAAAAAGTCTTTTCCGAACTGGGCCTTCTGCGTGCCTGGAAACAGGCACGTCGCGATGCGGGCCATGAGCCGGTGCTCATCGTCGCTGGATGCGTGGCGCAGGCGCAGGGCGCGGAAGTTTTACGCCGAGAGGCGGGCGTTGACGTCGTCGTCGGTCCGCAGGCCTATCAGGCGCTTCCAACACTCGTGCAGCGCGCGCGCGAAGGTGCGCGGCCCGTCGCCACTGATTTCGCGGCTGCGGAGAAATTCGATCATCTGCTCGCGCTGGCGAAGCGTCCGTCCGCGCAACGTGCGGTGTCCGCATTTCTCACCGTGCAGGAAGGTTGCGATAAATTCTGCACCTTCTGCGTTGTGCCTTACACGCGGGGCGGCGAGGTGTGCCGCCCGCCCGACAGTATCCTTGCCGAGGCGCAGGCGCTCATCGACGCCGGCACTCGCGAACTCGTTCTGCTCGGGCAGAACGTCAATGCGTATCGACATGGCGAAACCGACTTCGCCGATCTGATCGAAAGGTTGTCGGCGCTCGAAAGTCTTGCGCGCATCCGGTATACGACGAGCCATCCGCGCGACGTCAGCGACGCGCTCGTTGCGGCGCATCGAAACAATCCGAAACTGATGCCGTTCCTGCATCTGCCGGTGCAAAGCGGATCGGACCGCATCCTTCGCGCGATGAACCGCAAACACACGGCCGATCATTATCGGCGCATCGTCGATCGTTTGCGCGAAGCGCGGCCCGATATCGCGTTCTCCACCGACATCATCGTCGGGTTTCCCGGCGAGACCGACGCGGACTTCGAGGCAACATGTTCGCTCGTGCGTGACATCGGTTTCGCCGGCGCCTTCACCTTCAAATATTCGGTGCGGCCCGGCACGCCTGCAGCAGACATGGACGATCAGGTCGAGGAAAGCGTGAAGCATGCGCGTTTGCTTCATCTTCAGGCGCTCGTCGACGAAACGCGCGCCGCCTATGCGCGCGCGCTCATCGGTAGAATCGCGCCGGTTTTGTTCGAGAAAACTGGCCGCAATCCCGGCCAGATTATCGGTCGTACGCCCTGGTTCGGGTCCGTCTATGTCAATGGTCCAGCCGATCTCGTCGGGCACGTTTGCGACGTGCGGCTTGATCATGCGGGCCCGAATTCGCATGGCGGTACATTGATGGACGCACGGGAGATCGCCGCATGAGCGCATCCGGCCGCCTTCGTACACGCGGACCCTTGCCGCCGCAGCTTTCGACGGAAGTCGGAGTCGCCGCTGCAGCGCCTCTCTCCGAAACGACGCTGTCGTTTGACGACAATCGCGCGCTTGCGGTCGTTCTCGGAAATTACGACCAGAATCTTGCGCGCGTGGAACGGCGGCTGCACGTGCGCGCCACCGCCAACGGCAATCAGCTGACGGTGAAAGGCGCGCCGGAGACTTGTGCGCATGCGGCGCGCGTGTTGCAGCGGCTTTATCTGCTCGCGACGTCCGGCATGCATCTCACGCTTGGCGACGTCGATGGCGCGATCGAGGAATGCGCGCTCCAAGGCGAACTGTTCGAGGAAGCGAAGACGGAATCGCCGGGCACATTCGAACAGGTGTCGACCCGCAAGCGCGGCTTCGTGCGGGCGCGCAACGCGGCGCAGGACACCTACCTTCGCGCGCTCAAACGTTACGAACTCGTGCTCGCGGAGGGTCCGGCCGGCACCGGTAAGACCTGGCTCGCTGTCGGCCATGCCGTCAATTTGCTTGAACAGGGCCATGTCGAGCGCATCATCCTGTCGCGGCCGGCGGTCGAAGCAGGCGAACGGTTGGGCTTTCTGCCGGGTGACGTGCGCGACAAGGTCGATCCCTATCTGCGACCGATCTTTGATGCACTCGGCGATTTCATGGAGGCCCGCACCGTCGAGCGCGGCTTGCAGACCGGCATGATCGAGGTCGCGCCGCTCGCATTCATGCGAGGGCGCACGCTGACGAACGCGTGTGTGCTGCTGGACGAGGCGCAGAACACGACGACCATGCAGATGAAGATGTTCCTCACGCGTCTCGGTGAGAACTCGCGCATGATCGTCTCCGGCGATCCGACACAGGTCGATCTGCCGCCGGGCCAGCGTTCCGGGCTCGACGAGGCCATCGCGCTGCTAACGGGCGTCGAAGGCATCGGCCACGTCGTGTTTCGCGAAGGCGACGTCGTGCGTCACGATCTCGTCAGACGCATCGTCGATGCTTACGGCAAGGCGCCACCGCGCCCCGAATCCGAGCGGAGCTCTCGCACGCGGTGAGCGCGCCTTTCGATCTTCTGGTGACGAGCGAATTGTGGAAGCCTGCCGCGCGTTGGCGCACGTGCATCGGTACTGCACTCGATGCCTGCGCATCCGATGCGGCGATCGATTTTCCGGATCGCCCGGTCAGCATCATGCTTTGCGACGATGATGCGATCCGCGCGCTGAACCGCGATTTTCGCGGCAAGGATTCGCCGACGAACGTACTGTCATTCCCTGCAGCTACGCCACGCGGATTAAAACACGTGCCGCTCGGCGACATCGCCATTGCCTGGGAAACGGTTGCGCGCGAAGCGCACGACGAGGGCAAAAGCGTCACCGATCATGTCACGCATCTCGCCGTGCATGGCGCGCTGCATCTCGTCGGCTTCGATCACGAAACGGAAAAGGACGCGGAAGATATGGAAGCGGCGGAACGGCGCATTCTCGCCAGCATCGGGATTGCCGATCCCTATCGCGAGAGCGAGCCTGTGGAGATTTCGCGGTGAGCCACACGCCGTCCGTGTCCGACACGCCGCGTGTCGACGAAGCGCGTCCGACACGCCCAGGTCTTGTCGAGCGGTTGCGGCACGCTTTTGGTCTGCAATCGCCGTCGATGCGCGAGGAGCTCGAAGAGGCGCTCGACGACGAGCCGCGTGACGACAGCGATCTGTCGGCGCAGGAACGCGCCATCCTGCGCAACGTGCTTTCGCTGCACGAGCATCGTGTGCGCGACATCATGATCCCGCGCGCCGACATCATCGCCATCGGCGTCAAGGCGAGCCTCGGCGAAGTGTTGTCGCTGTTCCGCACGGCAGGCCATTCGCGTCTGCCGGTGCATGGCGAGACACTCGACGATCCGCGCGGCATGGTTCACATCCGCGACTTCGTCGATCACCTCGCCGGACGCGCCGAGGACGAGGTGCGCCGTCAGCGTAGCGCCGCCGCGTCAGCCGATGAAAATGCAGCGCCGGAAAAAGCGCGGATTTCGGCCGACGTAATCGACCTCACCGTCAGCCTGTCGTCGACGGGCATCGTGCGGCCGGTTCTTTTCATCCCGCCGTCGATGCCGGCGCTCGATCTTCTCGTGCGCATGCAGGCGACACGCACGCATATGGCGCTCGTCATCGACGAATATGGCGGCACCGACGGCCTCGTGTCGATCGAGGATGTTGTCGAGATGGTCGTCGGCGATATCGAGGACGAACATGACGAAGCCGAGCCGGTGGCGGTGGTGCGAGCCGGTGCGGATGCTTTCGTGGTCGACGGACGCGCCGATCTAGCGGAGGTCCTGACGCACACCGGCTGGGCCATCCCGGAAGGGGCACAGCACGCCGAGGTCGATACGATCGGCGGGCTTGTCGCCAGCCTCGCGGGGCGCGTGCCGTCGCGCGGCGAGATCGTGATCGACCGGCCGGCGCGGCTTGAATTCGAGGTGCTCGATGCCGACCCGCGCCGAGTGAAAAGCGTACGTCTGCGTCGCATGTCCGAAGAGGAAGCGGTGGAAACGTCTGCGGCGGGTGTGCCGCCGGCAGCCGAGACGTAGGGCCGTCACGGGGCGGCCTGATACAGTCGCGTCAACGATTCGGGACCTTACGTGCATCGTCTGGCGGATGCCTGCATTCTCGCGACCGGCTTCCGCCGGATCGCGCTGGCTTTCGTCGCAGGCGCGCTGGCCGGCCTCGCGATGCCGCCGCTCGGCCTCTCCTTTGTGCTGTTCGCGAGTTTTCCAATCGCGGTCTGGCTCATCGACGGCGATGTTGGCACGAGCGATAGCCCGCTTCGCGCGAGATTGCAGGGCGCGCGTGATGCGGCGTTCGACGGCTGGTGGTTCGGCTTCGGCTTCCATGTCGCGGGACTGTGGTGGCTTGGCGCCGCCTTTCTCGTCGAGCCCGACAAGTTCGCGTTTCTGCTGCCGCTTGGGGTGCTCGGTCTGCCGGCGGCGCTGGCATTGTTTACCGCTTTCGGTTTCGCGCTTGCGCGGCTTGCATGGTCCGCCTCACCGTTGCGCGTCTTTGCCTTCGCGGCGGCGCTGACCGTCGCTGAGGTTCTTCGCGCCAATCTGTTCTCGGGCTTCCCGTGGAACGAGTGGGGCATGGCGCTCGGCATTCATCTGTGGGGTGCCCAAGTTGCGTCGCTTGTCGGACTGCATGGCCTCACGCTGCTTGCATTGCTGATCGGCGCGCTGCCGGCGGCCTGCGTCGACGGGGCTTCCGCACAGGGCCGTATCCGCGTCTGGCCGGTGGCGAGCATCGCCGCATTGCTGCTGCTCGTCTTCGGCTACGGCGCGTTCCGCACGAGCGGACCGGCCTCAGCCACACTGCCCGGTGTGAAACTTCGGATCGTGCAGCCGAACATCCCGCAGAACGTCCGCACCAGCGGCGATGGCGGGCTCGATCTCGTGCGGCAATATATCGAGCTCTCCGACCGCGCGACTTCTCCGACGACGAGCGGCCTCGCCGACGTCACGCATCTCGTGTGGCCGGAATCGCCATTTCCCTTCGTGCTGACACAGGAGCCGCGTGCACTCGGGCTGATCTCGACGGCGCTTGCCGGCCGCACCGTGCTGCTCACTGGCGGCGTGCGGTTGGAGGGCGCGAATGTCCGCGCCGCCGACGCTTACAACTCGTTCTACGTCATCGGCAAGAACGGCCAGATCGCCGGCACCTACGACAAGGTGCATCTCGTGCCGTTCGGCGAATATCTGCCTTTCGGCGGGTTCCTGCGAAGGATCGGGGTACGTCAATTCGTCGAGTTGCCGGGCGGCTTCGTGGCCGGCAACGAACGGCGCACGGTCACGGTGCTGGGCCTGCCGCCCGTGCAGCCGCTGATCTGCTACGAGGCGATCTTTCCCGGCGCCGTGATGCCGTCACGTCCGGATGCGCCGCGTCCGGGCCTGATGGTCAACATCACCAACGATGCCTGGTTCGGCATCACGCCGGGACCGCACCAGCATTTCGCACAGGCGCGGCTACGCGCGGTGGAGGAAGGCGTGCCGCTGATTCGTGCCGCAAATTCCGGAATTTCGGCCGTCGTCGACGGTTTTGGTCGAGTGATCGCAAGCCTGCCTCTCGGGCAAGTCGGCGTACTCGACGCCGCCGCCCCGCGCGCATTGCCGCCTCCGATTTTCGCGCGTTTTCCGGTGATTGCACCGCTGATCCTGTGGCTGATCGTGGCCGCGATAGCGCTCGCCGGCTTCTACCGTGTCGACAGACGTCCACAATCAAGGTGACGTAAGGTAAGCCAAACAGGAATGCGGAACGGAAATGTGTTATAACAAATGAAGAGCATGTTTCCTGTGGCGGCGCTGAATTGAAATCGGACGGGACGAGAGCGGAACAAATCGCTGGCGAAATCGGCCGGCTTCTCCGCGATCGTCGGAAGGAACTTGGGATAACGCAGACCGAACTCGCAGGCCGCGTCGGGGTCTCTCAGCAGCAGATCGTCAAATACGAGAAAGGCATCGGTCGCATCCCGGCCGAGAAACTTCTATCGCTTGCCGAACCGCTGAAGATCGATCCAGGCGCGTTGTTTCACCCGCTCGCAGTATCCGACGAAGCGACACGCGGCGGTTTTGCCGAGAGCGATGGCGCCGGGAGCGGCTTTGCCGATGGGGGCACGCCGTACCATGCGGAAACCGGCGCCGACCGCGACGCCTCAAAGCTTTTGCGCGATTTCCAGCGGATCGATAGCCAAGCCGCCCGGCGAGCCGTTCTCGACATGGTTTCCGTACTCGCAGCGAAGGAAGAGAGTACCTCGCCTAGGCGAAAACGCCGCTGACCCCCGCCCGTTAAGCGCGACTTGACGCCCGTAAGGGCGGCTGGCACTGAACCGCCGACTTTCGCGCTGAGGTCCGTCTTCCGCGCCTGGAGGATTATTGTGGCGCGTCGCGATTATCTGTTCACGAGCGAATCCGTTTCGGAAGGCCATCCAGACAAGGTCTGCGACCGCATCTCCGACGAAATCGTTGACCTCTTCTATCGTGAAGGCCCCAAGGCCGGCATCGACCCTTGGCAGATTCGTGCGGCCTGCGAGACGCTGGCGACGACAAACCAGGTCGTGATCGCGGGCGAGACGCGCGGCCCCTCGACCGTGACGCCCGACATGATCGAGCATGCCACGCGCATGGCGATCAAGGACATCGGCTACGAGCAGGACGGCTTCCACTGGGAGAATTGTGACGTAAAAATTCTGCTCCATCCGCAGTCGGCCGACATCGCGCAAGGCGTCGATGCCCGTCAGCCCGGCGTTAATCAGGAAGAGGGCGCGGGCGACCAGGGCATCATGTTCGGTTACGCCTGCAACGAGACGCCCGATCTCATGCCGGCGCCGATTTACTACGCGCACACGATCCTGCGGCTGATCGCGGAAGCGCGTCACTCCGGTAAGGAAGCGGTGCTCGGGCCGGACTCGAAGAGCCAGGTCACTGTGAGATACGTCGATGGCAAGCCCGTTGGCGTGACGCAGATCGTCGTCTCGCATCAGCATCTGGTCGAGGATCTCACGTCCACGCAGGTCCGCGAACTCGTCGAGCCCTACGTGCGCAAGGCGCTACCGGAGGGCTGGATCGGCAAGGACACGGTCTGGCACATCAATCCGACCGGCAAATTTTTCATCGGCGGCCCGGACGGCGACGCCGGCCTCACCGGCCGCAAGATCATCGTCGACACCTACGGCGGCGCTGCCCCGCACGGCGGCGGCGCTTTCTCCGGCAAGGACCCGACCAAGGTCGATCGCTCCGCGGCCTACGCCGCGCGCTACCTCGCGAAGAACGTCGTCGCTGCGGGCCTCGCAGACCGCTGCACGCTGCAATTATCCTACGCGATCGGCGTCGCCGAACCGCTCTCGATCTATGCCGATCTGCACGGCACAGGGAAGGTCGAGGAGGGCAAGCTCGAAGGCGTGCTGATGCAGGCGATGAAGCTTTCGCCGCGCGGCATTCGCGAGACGCTGCAGCTCAACAAGCCGATCTACGCGCGCACGTCGGCCTACGGTCACTTCGGCCGCAAGCCCGACGCGGACGGCGGCTTCTCCTGGGAGAAGACCGATCTCGCCGACAAGTTGAAGACTTACTTCGCGTAAATTTTACGTCGTCACTATGGAGATGACGGGTGGACCGCCATCTCTACGGGCGTCGCGTCGGTAAGCCACTGCGCGCCCAGCAGGCGGCGCTCGTCGAAGACCTGCTGCCGCGTCTCGCGCCCGATCTGTCGACCGATCGCATCGACACGACGAAGCTTTTCGCGCGAGAGATGCGCGCGCTGCGCGTGGAGATCGGCTTCGGCGGCGGCGAACATCTCGCACGAGAGGCTGCGGCGAATCCAGACACCGGCTTCATCGGCTGCGAGCCTTTCGTCAACGGAGTGGCAAAACTTCTCGCGGTCGTCGATGCGCAGGCGCTCGATAATGTCCGCATCCATCACGGCGATGCGCGCGAAGTTCTGACATGCTTGCCGCCGGCTTCGCTGGCGCATGTTAATCTGCTCTATCCCGACCCATGGCCGAAAAGACGACAGCGCAAGCGACGTTTCGTTGGCGACCAGACGCTCGACCTGATCGCGCGTGCGCTCAAGCCGGGCGGCATGCTGCGATTTGCGTCAGATATCGACGACTATTCTGGCTGGACGCTCGCGCATGTTCTGCGCCGGGCAGATTTTCGGTGGGAGGCGGCGCGGCCGGGCGATTGGCGCGATGCGTGGCCGGGCTGGCAATCGACCCGCTACGAAACGAAGGCGCGGGCGGAAGGCCGCGACAGCGTTTATCTCGCGTTCACTCGCCTATAGACCCGGGCGTGCGATAGCGGTGCAGGCTCGCGCCTTGCGCATTTAACCACGCTTCTGCGCGGTCGGTGTCGGCATTGAGCGAGCGGCACAAAGCCCAAT
Source organism: Beijerinckiaceae bacterium (assembly GCA_965246795.1). Classification (GTDB taxonomy): domain Bacteria; phylum Pseudomonadota; class Alphaproteobacteria; order Rhizobiales; family Beijerinckiaceae; genus JAJXWB01. Next base: position 36,263 of record CBDFFN010000009.1, read on the forward strand.
ATTTCGGCGAATGGTTCATGTGGACGAGATGCGCTGCCTCGTGCGCGGCAAGATAGTCGAGCACGAAGGACGGCGCGAGGATCAGCCGCCACGAGAAGTTGAGGCGGCCTGTTGAAGTGCAGGAGCCCCAGCGCGACGCGGTGTCGCGCAATGTAATTGGCGGCGGTTTCTTGCCGATTGCGGTCGCGGATTTCGCCACCGCGCGTTCGAGGTCGCGCCGACATTCGCGCCGCAGCCAGTCGACGGCGCGGCGCGACAGATGCGCGGGGTCGCCAGCAATACACAGAGTCTGCGCCGCGCCATCGGTTGCGCGTGAAAGATCGAGCCACGCGACGCCGCGCTCGTTCGAGCACGAGACGAGGACGGTCGGAACGCCACGGACGGGAATGATGGAGCCAGCGGCGATCGGGATCGTCTCCGGCAAGCGCCGCAGGCGTGCGCCGATCCACGCGCCGTGCTTCTCCGCAAACACGCGTGCATCCGCCATCGAAGTACGTTTCGGAATCGTCAGCACGGCATCGCGTGTTGCGCCACGCACGCGCAGGATCAGACGACGTGCGGTCGGACTGCGTCGCACCTCGACGCCAAAGCATTCGCCGGCGTGGCGCACTTCGATGTGTTGCGGCGTTTTCGGCACGTCGTGTCGGTCCGACACGAACAGGCTGGACAATCGCGCGATCACCACGCGTGTCGTCGGATCAAACGATCTGCCTCTTGCAAGCAGCTGCATCCCGTTGCGTGCGCTGCCGCACACTCATGTGCATGACGGCAACAACCGCGATGACGACCGATTCGTTACGCACGCGCAAGCGTTTCGATCCTCGATGCGGGCATCACTGAAGCAAGACGTGTGGCTCTACTGGTAATTTTCCAGAAACATTGCAGCGCTTCGAAATTATTCCCGCCGCATTGGGCCGGCAAACATCCGCGAAATGTTTCGGCGGCCCCTAGCCTGCATCGCGCGTCGAACGCGGCGCTGAATCACGTTTTGCGTATCGCGGCAATCAGATCGCGCCGTTGGCTATTCGACCATCGAGGCGAACCGGTACCGCGGCGCCGGACTCCGCACCCGAGTTTATCCAGGTGCAAACTTCATCGCCACACCGTTCATGCAGTATCGCAGGCCTGTCGGCTGCGGCCCATCCTTGAAGACATGGCCAAGATGGCCGCCACAGGTCGCGCAATGTACGGCCGTTCGCGACATGCCGAGCGTCATGTCGGTGGTCTCGCCAACTGCTCCAGTCAAAGGCGCGAAGAAGCTCGGCCAGCCCGTGCGGCTGTCGTATTTGGCGTCGGACGAGAACAAACGTGTGTCGCATCCTGCGCAGGCGAAGGTGCCGCGCCGATATTCCTTGTCCAGCGGGCTCGAATAAGGTCGCTCCGTCCCCTCCTGCCGGAGAACCGAAAATTGCGCCGATGTCAGTCGCTTGCGCCACTCAGCGTCGCTGTATGTCACGGCAAAGGGCCCGCCCGACGCGGATGCCGGCCATGACTGCGTGAGCGCAAAGGCAAGCGTGCCGAAGCCCTGCATGAGTCGTCGTCTGGTTGTCATCTTGTCCTCCCGCACCACCTGATAGAACAATACGGCCCGCACCGAGCGGTAGGTTCATGTTCACGAAAATTTTCGGATTGCTGCGCCGCGCCGAGGAGACGAAGATGTCAGAATCTTTTCCGGTCCTGCGCACCGACGCCGAATGGCGTGAGCGCCTGACGCCTGAGCAATACGATGTCATGCGTCGGCACGGCACGGAGCGGGCCGGCTCCTGTGCCCTGCTGCACGAAAAGCGCGCCGGTTCGTTTGCCTGCGCAGGCTGCGACACGCCGCTGTTTTCGAGCACCCTCAAATTCGAGAGCGGCACCGGCTGGCCGTCGTTCAACGACCCCATTCCCGGCTCGGTCGAGACCTCTGTCGACCGCGCCTACGGCATGACCCGCACCGAAGTGCATTGCGCCACCTGCGGCAGCCATATGGGCCATGTCTTCGACGACGGCCCACCACCGACCTATCAGCGCTATTGCATCAACGGCGTCGCGCTGAATTTCGTGCCGATGCAGGTACGGTCGACGCAGCCGGCGTAGTCGGGCCGCGGGCCCTGGCTTGCTTTCTGATGATCGACTTTCGCGAGCCGGGCTGGCTCGCGGTCTAACTTACGCGATCGCGATCGACACTTTTCCGAAATGCGCGCCGCTCGCCATATAGGCGAAGGCCTCTTTTGCCCGCGCAAACGGAAACGACTTGTCCATGACAGGCTTCATGCGGTTCTGCGCGACCGCATTCGCCATCGCCTGCAGATCCTCCACCGAGCCGACCGTCGTGCCTTGCAGGCGCTGCTGCTGCATCACCATGAGCGGAATGCGGGGCTGCGCTTCGGGCTGACCGGCGAGCACGCCGATGAAAGCGATGGTGCCGCCGATTTTCGTCGCACGAATGCTTTCGTTCAGCGTGCCCACGCCGCCAACCTCGACAACGAGATCGACACCGCTCCCCGTCGCCTCGCGCGCACGCTTTCCCCAGTCCGGCGTGGTCTTATAGTTGAAGGTGATATCGGCGCCCATCTCCTTCAGCCGCGCGATCTTCGCATCGCTCGAAGATGTCGCGATCACGCGCGCACCGGTCATTTTCGCAAATTGCACCGCGAATAGCGACACGCCTCCAGTGCCCTGCGTCAGTACCGTCTGGCCCGGTTTGATCTGACCGAGTTTCACCACCGCGCTCCATGCCGTGAGACCGGCGCAAGGCAGCGCAGCCGCCTCGGCGTCACTAAGGAAATCCGGCGAGCGCACGAGACCGTGCGCGGCAAAGACGCGGTATTCGCAGAGCACGCCATCGCGCGCGCCGCCGAGAGCCGAATGCAGTTTCTTCTCCGTCGGCTCGCCGCCGGTCCAGTCCTCGAAGAAGGATCCCGTCACGCGGTCGCCGGCCTTCCAGCGCGTAACGCCCTCGCCCACCGCTTCGACGACACCGGCGCCGTCCGACAACGGGATCAGCGGAAACTTCTGCCGCGAGCCGTAGCCGCCTTTCACCGTCAGCAGATCGCGATAATTGAGTGTCGCAGCGGTCAGCTTCACGAGCACCTGGCCGGGGCCGGGCGCGGGCATCGGCTTCTCGACGAGCGCGAGACCATCGATGCCCTGTGGGCCCTGCAATTCGTAGGCTCTCATTCTTCCTCCGATGAGAATTCTTTGCGACAGACTAGCGCGAGTTGCGATTTCGCTGAACTGGCATTGCCGTCATTGCGAGCGCAGCGAAGCAATCCATCCCCGCATCGTGACCAAGGGCCGAGGATGGATTGCCGCGTCGCGGCTGCGCTGCTCCTCGCAATGACGAGTTCGGTTTAGCCTTCGCCAGTCCTGAAGTAATGTCGTCCGATGATCGACCTCTACACCGCGCCGACACCGAACGGGTGGAAGATATCGATCATGCTGGAGGAATGCGGCCTGCCCTACACGCCGCACCTCATCCGCCTCGACAAGGGCGAGCAGTTCGCGCCGGAATTTCTGGCGATCAGCCCGAACAATCGCATTCCCGCGATCGTCGATAACGATCCGACCGGCAGCAGCGCGCCGCTGGCGATCTTCGAAAGTGGCGCAATCCTGCTCTATCTCGCGGACAAAGCGGGACGCTTTCTGCCGACCGATATTGTGGCGCGCATCCGCGTGACGGAATGGCTGATGTGGCAGATGGGTGGCCTCGGCCCAATGCTCGGACAGAACGGCCACTTCAAGCTTTATGCGCCGGAACCCGTGCCCTATGCACAGGCGCGCTACGAAGCGGAGGCAAAGCGACTCTACGGCGTGCTCGACCGCCAGCTTGCGACGACCGAAGGTTTTGTCGCCGGCGATTATTCGATCGCCGATATGGCGATCTTTCCCTGGATCATGACGCACAAAGCGCAGGGCTTTTCGCTCGCCGATTTCCCTGCGATCAGGCGCTGGTATGCGACCGTCCGCGCGCGCGAAAAGGTGCAGGCCGGGCTTGCCGTCGGCCGCGAGTCCCTGCGCAAAGGACCGATGGACGATGAGACGCGCCGCAATATGTTCGGCGCGCGTGCGGCCGAAGCTCATGCAAAAAACGCGCAGACGGCGGACGGAACGCAGCGATGACGACAACGCTCGAATGTTTCTTCGACTGCTCTAGCCCCTGGACCTATCTCGCTTTCGAGAACCTGCAGCCGCTGACCACGGAAATCGGCGTTGCTATCGACTGGCGGCCGATCCTCGTCGGCGGCATTTTCAATACGATCAACCCGACAGTCTATGCGTCGCGACAGGCACCGGTACGGGAAAAGCAGCGCTATATGCTGAAAGACCTAGGCGACTGGGCGAAGCACAGCGGCATCGACATCAAGTTTCCGCCGAGCGTTTTTCCCGTCAACAGCGTAAAGGCCATGCGCGCCTGCATCGCGCTTGCGCCGCGAGGGCAGCTCGTGCGCTTCGCGCGCGAGGTATTTCGCATCTACTGGAGCGAAAATTCCGACATCTCGCAGGACGATATTCTTCGCGAGGTCTGCCGCCGCGCTGGCGTCGATGCAAGCTTCGTCTTGGACGCGATCACGCAGCCAAGAATCAAGGATGCCCTGAAGGAAAACACCGACGAGGTGATGACACGCGGCGGCTTCGGATCGCCGACAATCTTCGTCGACCGAGACGACATGTATTTCGGCAACGATCGCATGCCGTTGATACGCGATGCGCTTACGCGCTCGCTTGCACGTCGTAGTGGATCGGCTTGAAAGAGCCATTGTTGCTCTGAAGCGCAGAACACGCAGTCAGACCGACGATTAGGTCCATCTCGGCCCGAAACACGATCTTGTCGCCGGCGCGGCTCTTGGGCGGCAAGACACGAACTTCACCTGTGACGCCGTCGACGTCCACGTGCATGAAGACATTGAATGCAACAGGAATCGCATCGGCCGCTATACCATATGGCGCCAGCGCCGATGCGAGATTGCCAAAACAGCCCGGCACTGGATTAGTGTCCCCATAGGTCTTGCGAAACATTTCTTTCGAGCATGGTGCGAGCAGAAAGTCGTGACGGCGCACATCGTCATCCTGGATCGTCAGCATTTCGCTGCTGCGGTTTGAGTAGATGACATCGCCTGCGGTCAGAAGAAGCCGGTTGAGATAATCGATCGTGCGACCGGACGAAATCCATTCTCGTGTATCGGCCGCGTTAAATGCGACCAGGTCGGAGACCTGTTCACCTTGCGGATCAACGACGGTGAGACGATCGCCCCTGTTCATTCGGAACGCCGTGCCTGATCTCGGAGGAATAACGATCATCGAGGAATTTCTCTCGCTCTTCAGGACGGAACGGACATTTCCAATCGTTTGCGACAGCCCGCCCGCTATATTGCTTGGCCTCCGACACTTCGCCATGCATGGCAAGCATCGGGTTCGAGGAACCGGCGATTGCCACATCGCGGGCGATGATCTTGTCTCGCATCCCCAGATATTTTCCGGCTTCGCGTAATTGCTCGAACTGATCGTGCAGATTGAAGACTAGCGCCGGCGTGCGGAAGCGGCGAGCTGGCCGCGACGCGTGTGGGTTTAAACCAACAACGAAGAAAGCCTGTGATCCAAAACTCAGCGAGAAATGCGGATCGCTCGGATCCTGACTGACGCGCGCGTCGTATGACTGACCATGCGCCGCATCTTTCTCCGAAAGCGACTGGACACGCGACCACAAGGCCGTCTCGAACTCGTTTTCGGAAAGATCGGTCGGCTGCTCGAAAAGAACGGCAAAGCTTTGAAACAAAGCCGGATCTTTGCTGTAACTTTGCGCCAGCTGGTAGAGTCCGCTGTAAATCCGCAAGTCATCCCACGATGACAGGAGGTTGCGGCATACGATCGTCTGTAACTTGCCTCGCGCCATCGCAGCCTTTGCGCCGACGCACGGAAATTCGTTGTTGTCGACGAAACGCATAAAATCTTGCGCCAGCGGCAGCGATTGATCGGTCTTGAACGGAAGCATGGGTACTCGCTTTGGGATAGCCAAACGCGCTTCCCTTCTTCGGGTTGCGAGGCGACCTGGCCGTGTGGTGAACAAAGCGACGCACTTGAAGCTCGAGCGAGATGCACCAGCCTGAGAGCATTGAGGATTGGGTGGCACATGAAAATTCCAGGACAAGCCGCGCCGGAAGAGCGGCCGCCCTTCGTCGCCGCATCCGAGAAACGCACGGCGCCGGAGCCACCTCCGCTCGCGCCGGGCGAGCGCGTCGGCGTCGCGGTTGTTGGGCTTGGCCGCCTATCGCTCGAAGCGATCTTACCGGCACTTGCCACCTGCATGCTCGCGCGGGTCGCGGGCATTATGTCCGGCGACAAGGCGAAAGGCGCGCGCGTCGCGGAACAATACGGCGTGCCCTCGGAAGCGGTCTATGGCTACGACGAGTGGGATCGACTTGGCGCCAACGACGACATTCAATTCGTTTATATCGTCACGCCGAATGGCATGCATCTCGAACAGGTGCGCGAAGCGGCGCGCGTGAAAAAACACGTGCTGTGCGAGAAGCCGATGGCAAACAATGCCGCCGATGCGCAGGCGATGGTCGATGCGTGCAAGGCTGCTGACGTCACGCTGATGGTCGCCTATCGCATGCAATACGAGCCGCATGCACAGGAAGTCACGCGTCTCACGCGATCCGAGGCGTTCGGCACGTTGAAATTAATCGAGGCGCATAATGGACAGGTGCAGGACACGCAGTTGCAATGGCGTCATGACGGTCTGCTCGCAGGTGGCGGCGCGCTGCCCGACATCGGCCTCTACTGCCTGAACTTTTCACGCGCTGTGACCGGCGAAGAGCCGACGGAAGTGTTCGCCTGGACGTGGAGCACGCCTGGCGATCGGCGCTTCGCCGAGATCGAGGAAAATGTCGCGTGGCAGATGCGCTTTCCCTCCGGCGTCGTTGCAAAACTTTCGGCGGCCTACGACGCGCACGAAGCGCGCAATGCAAAACTGTATTTTCAGACCGCGAATATCGCGCTCGATCCGGCCTTTTCCTATAAGGGCATCCGGCTGTCGGTGACACATCGTTCGCCCGAGCGAGAGGATGTCGAAGTGCGGGAAGAGCGCATCATCGCCGAGGTCGATCAGTTCGCCGCCGAGATCGACCACATGGCGCGTTGTGTGTCGACCGGGCGACGTCCGCGCACGCCGGGCGAGGAAGGCGTACAGGATCATCGCATCATGGACGCGATCTATCGCTCCGCGCGCGAGGGTGTTGTTGTCACGCTGCCTCGCGTCGATGGGCTCGACGCGTTTCGCGGGCCCGATCTGGAGAGTTGAACGTGGTCCGGCTCAACGAAATCAGGCCCGGCGAGCGCGCCGTCGATGTTCCACCGGCAACAGACGCTGGGCTGATCTTCATCGGCCGCATCCGCACGCCGTGGACGGACCGGCTGCAATGCCCGCGGCAGGGGCGCGTCGATGGGCCGATCTGCCGACTGGAGATCGATCCGCTTTGGGCGGAGGGGCTCGACGGGCTCGCTGGCTACGAGAAGGTCGAGGTGCTCTACTGGCTCGACCGCTCGCGGCGCGATCTCGTGAAGCAAAGCCCTAGGAGTGACGGCACGAGCCACGGCGTGTTTTCGCTGCGCTCGCCGGTGCGGCCCAACCCGATCGGCACATCGCTCGCCGCGCTTGTCGCGATCGAGGGCACGACCGTTCTCGTGCGTGGGCTCGACTGTCTCGACGGCACGCCACTGCTCGATCTCAAGCCCGAACGTTCGGGCTTCGTACCATTGGCGCCCGCGCAGCCCGGCGATTTCCAGGTCGGCGACGATTGATGCGCGATGCGATCCGCCAACACATGACGCACGTCGCGTAGAAGCTCATTCAGTTTCGATTCATCTTCGCCGGACATGCAAAGTTGATGATCGCACTGATGCCGAAGACCGGCGACAACAAAAGCGCAGCGCACGCGTGATCTCGAACACACTTGCCATCTGGATCATCGCCGGCATCGCGACCGCGGGCGTCATCCTGCGCCCGTTCAATTGGCCAGAGGCCATCTGGGCCTGCATCGGCGCGGGTTTGCTCGTCGCACTCGGGCTTCTCACGCCGGAAGCCGCCGGGCGCGGCATCGCCAAGGGCACGGACGTCTATCTCTTCCTCATCGGCATGATGGCGCTCTCCGAACTCGCCCGCACGGAGGGTTTGTTCGATTGGTTCGCGACGATCGCGATGGCGCAGGCGAAGGGCTCGCCGCAGCGTCTTTTTCTGCTGATCTATGGCATCGGCACGCTCGTCACGATTTTCCTGTCCAACGATGCGACAGCGGTCGTACTGACGCCCGCCGTCTACGCAGCCACGCGCGCGGCGAAGATCGAAAATCCGCTGCCGTATCTGCTGATCTGCGCGTTCATCGCGAATGCGGCGAGTTTCGTGCTGCCGATCTCGAATCCTGCGAATCTTGTCGTGTTCGGCGGCGGCCACATGCCACCGCTCTTCACATGGTTGAAGACGTTCGCGCTGCCGTCCATCGCGGCGATCGTCGTTACCTATGTCGTGCTGTGGGCGACGCAGCGGCGCGTTCTTGCGCGTGAGACACTCGCGACCGATGTCGAGAAGCCAAAGCTTTCGGCCGGCGGCAAAGCGGCGGGTTTTGGCATTGTCGTCACCGCGATCGTGCTGCTGATCGCATCGGCGCTGGATCGCGATCTTGGCCTGCCGACCTTCGTCACGGGCATCGCGACTGCGCTCTTCGTGCTCGTACTGAAGCGGCAGAGCCCGCTCGCGATCTTGGGCGAGATTTCGTGGGGCGTTCTGTTTCTTGTGGCAGGGCTATTCGTGCTCGTCGAAGCGCTCGATACGACCGGCGTCATCCGGCTCATCGCGAGTGAACTCTCGCGCTATACCGCCGCAATGCCGCGTGAAACGGCGGCTGGTGGTGGCGTGCTCGTCGCGATCGTCACGAATCTCGTCAACAATCTGCCCGCTGGTCTCGTGGCCGGCAGTGCGGTGCAGTCCGCCGGCGCACCGCATACTGTCGCCAGCGCAATCCTGATCGGCATCGATCTCGGTCCAAACCTTTCCGTGACGGGTTCTCTCGCGACGATCCTCTGGCTCACGGCGCTGCGACGTGAAGGCCAGTCGATCGGTGCATGGCGCTTTCTGAAACTCGGGCTTCTCGTGATGCCGCCGGCGCTTCTTGCGGCGCTCGGCGCGTTGCTCCTCGTGAGTTGAACCGCAGCCCTCTCTTCACGCCTCCCGTTTGTCCGGTGTTATCCGAAGCGCGGTCAAACGATTGCGCGTCTTGCGTAAAATCTCGAAGCGAAAGCCGTGGAAGGTGAACATCTGTCCGGGCTCGGGGATCGCGCGTGCCTCGTGGATGACCAGGCCCGCAAGCGTCGTCGCTTCCTCGTCCGGCAGCGTCCAGTCCATCGCGCGATTGAGATCGCGGATCGGCACCGATCCCTCGACGACGACCGATCCATCGGCATTGGCGCGAATGCCATAGACGGCGATGTCGTGCTCGTCGGCGATATCGCCGACGATTTCTTCAAGAATATCCTCGAGCGTCACGAGGCCCATGACCTCGCCGTATTCGTCGATGACGAGCGCAAAATGCGTCTTGCGGCGACGGAACGCCTGCAATTGCGTGCGCAGTGTCGTCGAGTCTGGAACGAACCAGACTTCCGACGCGATGGCGTCGATGTCGAGCCGGCTGGCGTCGCCACCCGCTGCCTGCAACGCGCGCAGCAAGTCCTTGGCGTGCAGTACGCCGACGATATTCTCGGGCTTTCCGCGCCACAGGGGCAGCCGCGTGTGCGGCGACGACAGCACCGCGGCGACGAGATCGCGCGGCGCCAGATTTGCGTCGATGGCCGCCATGCGCGTGCGGTGGACCATGACATCGGACACAGTGAGTTCCTGCAGATCAAGCAGCCCGCCCATCATGTCGCGCTCGCTGCGCGCGACGCCGCCCTCGCGATGTAAGAGATCGACGGTGCTTTTCAGTTCCGCGTAACCCGACAGCACCGACCGCGTTTCGCCGGCACGCAGGCCAAGCAAACGTAGCACCGTTCCCACGATCGCCTCGACCGCGATCAGCAGCGGTCCAAAGACCGCAACGAAGAACGCGACGGGCCGCGCGACGATCAAGGACATCTGATCGGGATAGGTGATGGCGATCGTCTTCGGCATCACCTCCGCGAAGATCAGCAGGAGCGCGGTCATGATGCCGGTGGCGTAGATCGCGCCGCGCTCGCCAGCGAGCGTGACGAGCAGACTTGTAGCGACGGCCGACGAACCGATGTTCGACAACGTGTTGCCGAGCAGCATCGCGCCGATAAGCCGGTCGCGTGCGCCGAGCAGCCGCAGCACCGCGGCAGCACGCTTGTCGCCAGCTTTTTCCAGCGCATGCATGCGCGCGCGCGATGCCGCCGTCAGCGCCGTCTCCGAGCCTGCAAAAAAGGCGGATAGGAGGATCGACGCGCCGATGATGGCTACGGCGAGCCAGGGATTGACCGAAAGGTCGGCGGGGGCGCCGTGCATGGGTTACGCGGCTTTCGCCGCCTCCCGCAGGAACGCCAGAACATCGCCCTCGGCGATGTCGTGCGCGATGAAACTTTCACCGATTCCGCGCGCAAGAATAAAGGTCAGAGCGCCGCGCCGCACCTTCTTGTCCTGTCGCATCGCGTCGAGGATTTTTTGCGGATCGACATCGAAGCCAGGAATGTCGGAGATTTCCGTCGGCAGTCCGACGGTACGCAGATGCCCGACGATGCGCTCGGCGTCTTGTCCATGACAGAGGCCGAGACGCACAGAGAAGCGGAACGCGCAGGCAAGGCCGATGGCGACCGCTTCGCCGTGCACGAGCCTTGCGCCGTCATAGTTCACAAGTCGCTCGAACGCATGCGCGAATGTGTGTCCGAGATTAAGCAACGCACGCTCGCCCTGTTCGGTCTCATCGCGCACGACGACGCCGGCTTTCATTGCGCAGCAATGCGCGATGGCCGCATCACGCGCAGGTCCACTGGAGAAGATCTCGCGCCAGTCGCGTTCGAGCGACGTGAAGAACGGCGCGTCGGAGATGAGGCCGTATTTCACCACTTCCGCATAGCCGGCACGGAACTCGCGTTCGGAGAGCGTCGCAAGCGCGCCGGTGTCGGCAAGCACCAGCGAGGGCTGATGAAAGGCGCCGACAAGATTCTTGCCGTGCGTCGAGTTGATGCCAGTTTTGCCGCCGACGGAGGAATCGACCTGCGCGAGCAGACTTGTCGGAATCTGCACCAGGCGCATGCCGCGTCGCAGGCTCGCAGCCGCAAAACCCGCGAGGTCGCCGACGACGCCACCGCCCAGCGCGACGACGAGGTCACCGCGCTCGAGTTTCGCCGCGAGCAGCGCATCGCAGACACGTTCGAATTCGCGCCAGCTTTTCGATGTCTCGCCGGCCGGCACCGTCATGGTCGCATGCCGGATGTTTGCGGCGTCGAAGGCCGTTTGCAGCGCTGAGAGGTGCGTGTGCGCGAGGTTATCGTCGGTGACGATGCCACAGGCCGCGCCAGGCGCGAGCGCGGCGATGCGGCGGGCCGCATCCCGGATCAGGCCCGATCCGACGACGATGTCGTAGGCGCGCTCCCCAAGCGGCACATGGACGATCCGCGGTGCGCTCGCCTGAAACAGATGCCCCTCCAGCACGCCGACGATCGCCTCCACCACGCCCTCATGAGGCGCATCGCCCGATTCGACCACGAGATCGGCCTGCGCATAAAGCGGGTCACGCTGTTCGATCAAGCCGCGCAGCGTGCCCTCGGGGTCGGGCGTCTGCAAAAGCGGCCGATGCGCTTTGCGCCGGACTCGTCGCATCAGCACGTCGAAGGGCGCGCGCAGCCAGACGGACACGCCCTTCTCGCGGATCGCGGCGCGCGTGCCCTCGTTGACATAGGCTCCGCCACCGGTCGCCAGCACGCGCGGACCATCCGACAGCAGCCGCGACATGACGCGGCGCTCACCGTCGCGGAAATAACTCTCGCCGTATTTCGTGAAAATCTCGCCGACTGTCAGCTTGTGCGCTGTTTCGATCTCCGCGTCGGCGTCGATGAAGGGAAGGCCGAGTCGCGCCGCCAGCCGCTTGCCCGCGGATGTCTTGCCGCAGCCCATCATGCCGACAAGCACGATAGAACGGGGTCCGAGGGCGCCGACGATCTCCCGCTCGCGGCTGGTGACTTGCATGACCGTGGCGTAGCACAAGCGACACAGTTCTTTAAGCGGAGACGATCAACGGTTGCCACGCGCTTTGGCGCACGGCATTTGATGGTGCGGCGCAATGCGCTGCGGGACGCTTTCGCCTTGGGGATGGGGACCTTTTGCCTGCGATCCTGCGCTTTCTGCTGTTCGTCGCTGTCCTTGCCGGACTCGTTTGGGGCGGCATGCTGGCGCTGGTGACGTTCGTCGAGCCGACACCACGCGAGATGACGCAGACGATCGCGCCGTCGCGGCTCAACAAGTGACGGCGAACGCCGCGATCGACTCTTGGGTGAAGGCGTTTCTCACGACTCTGTCTGCGGAACGCGGGGCTTCGAACAACACGCTCGACGCCTACCGGCGCGATCTTTCCGATTATGTCGACTTCGCCACGCGCGCCCGCACGGACGTCACGCGGATTGGCACCGAAGCGATCCGCCTCTACCTCGCCGACCTCGTCGACCGCGGGCTCGCTGCGACGAGCACGGCGCGAAAGCTGTCGGCGGTGCGACAGTTGCACAAATTTCTCGTTGTCGAAGGCATCCGCACCGACGATCCCGCGGCCATTTTGTCGAGCCCGAAGGGCGGACGGACGTTGCCAAAAGTGCTGACGACGGCCGACGTCGACCGCCTGCTCGACGAGGCGGGCGTGCAGGCGCTGGCACCGCACGAACGCGCCGGCCCACGACGGCGGGCACTCCGCCTGCGCGCGCTTCTCGAAACGCTTTACGCAACCGGCCTCCGCGTCTCCGAGCTCGTAAGCCTGCCGGCCTCGGCGTCGCGCCTGAAAGAACCGATGCTGACCGTCCGCGGCAAAGGCGACCGGGAGCGTGTGGTCCTGCTCAACACCCGCGCGCGCGCAGCCATCACAGACTGGCGGCAATGTCTTGCGCAGGATGCGCCGAAAATGACGGGGTCGCGCTGGCTCTTTCCGTCGGAGGCCGCCAGCGGCCACATCACGCGCCAGCATTTCGCCCGCGACCTGAAGCGTCTCGCGGACGAGGCTGGTCTTGCCGGCCGGGACTTGTCGCCGCACGTGTTGCGGCATGCCTTTGCCAGCCACCTCCTGCAGAACGGCGCCGATCTGCGCGTCGTGCAGGAATTGCTCGGCCACGCCGACATTTCCACGACGCAGATCTACACGCATGTGCTCGACGAGCGGATGCGGGCGATGGTTCGCGATCTGCACCCGCTAGGGGATGGATAGCGGCGCACGCCGCCCGATTTGGCTTGCAGCACGCAAGGGGCTAGTCCCTTCGTCTATTCCCCCGCTGTCCGCCGAGTATCGACCGCCCTTGATGCGCGCCTACCTCGATTTCGAGAAATCCGTTGCCGAGCTCGAGGCCAAGGTCGAGGAGCTGAGAACGCTCGGCGAAAACGGTGGCGGCGTACCGATCGGCGAGGAGCTCATCAAGCTCGAGGCCAAGGCCGCAAAGGCGCTGGCCGACATCTACAAGAAGCTGACGCCGTGGGAAAAAACGCTCGTCGCGCGTCACCCCTTGCGGCCGAAGCTGCTCGATTATGTGAAGGGGTTGATCACCGATTTCACGCCGCTCGCCGGCGACCGGACTTTTGCCGAAGATGCGGCGATCGTCGGCGGTCTCGGGCGATTCCGCGGCGAACCGGTCTGCGTCATCGGGCAGGAGAAGGGCTCCGACACGCAGACCCGCATCCGGCATAATTTCGGGATGGCCAAGCCCGAGGGCTACCGCAAGGCCGTGCGCCTTATCGAACTCGCGGACCGGTTCGGCATCCCCGTCATCGCGCTGGTCGACACGGCCGGCGCCTTTCCCGGCATCGAGGCGGAAGAGCGCGGGCAGGCCGAGGCCATCGCCCGCTCGACCGACGCGACGCTGGCGCTCGGCGCGCCCAATGTCGCCGTCATCCTCGGCGAGGGTGGCTCGGGCGGTGCGGTCGCCATCGCCTCCTGCAACAAGGTGCTGATGCTCGAACATGCGATCTACACGGTCGCCTCGCCGGAGGCCTCGGCGTCGATCCTGTGGCGCGATTCGAGCCGTGCGCAGGACGCTGCGACCTCGATGAAGATCACTGCCCCGGATTTGCTCAAATTCGGGATCATCGATGCCATCGTTCCGGAACCGACGGGCGGTGCCCATCGCGATCCGGGGGCGGCGATCGCAAGCGCGGGCCTAGCGATCGAAGCGGCGCTGCAGGAGCTGGCGGACCTTTCGCCCGACAATATACGGGCCCGGCGGGCCGAGAAATTTCTGGCGATTGGACGTCGCATATAGCTGTGGCCGTCGGACCACAGCAATTAACAGGGTGTTGACCATGTCTGGTCGCAACCACCGTTTCCGGTAAGAACCGGGAAAGGAACGGGGCCATAGTTCTGCCGGGCCGCATGGCCGGTATCGAAGGGATTGGAATGCCTCAGGTCGCAAGCGTATCGACGAAAGGCCGGCTCGCGAGCCGATTTGCCTCCGTCGCCCTCATCGGGACCGCGCTCGCCGGCTGTCAGGATTCCGGCTCACTCTCCAGCGGTCGCGCGTGGCGGCCGATTTCGTCAGAAATGCAGGCCCTCTTTACTGCCAAGGGCACGGACGCGCACCAGCCTGTTCTGATCCGCACCTTCAAAAAGGAAGCGGAACTCGAAATCTGGAAGATGCGCCCGGTCGACGGGAAATACGTCCATGTGAAGACGTTCCCGATGTGCCGCTGGTCGGGCCAGCTCGGCCCGAAGGTCCGCGAAGGCGACCGGCAGGTGCCGGAAGGCTTCTACACGATCACGCCCGGCCAGATGAACCCGAATTCGTCTTATTATCTCTCCTTCAACGTCGGCTATCCCAACGCCTACGACCGCGCCTACGGACGTGGCGGCGGTTCGATCATGGTGCACGGCGCATGTTCGTCGGCCGGCTGCTTCTCCATGACGGATGCGCAGATCGCCGACATCTATTCGATTGCGCGCGAATCGTTCGGCGGCGGCCAGAAGGCGATCCAGATGGAGAGCCTTCCCTTCCGCATGACGGCGGACAATCTCGCGAAACATCGCCTCGACCCGAACATCGCCTTCTGGAAGAATCTCAAGGAAGGCAACGACCATTTCGAGGTCACGAAGACCGAACCGACGGTCGGCGTCTGCAACCGCAAATACGTGTTCAACACCGGCGCCTCCAACCTCGACGCGACGGGGCCCTGTCCGGCCGTGAAGACGGACGAATTGGTCGCCGAGAAGCAGCGCGAGGACGACGAGAAGGTCGCAGCCCTCGTCGCCAAGGGCGTGCAGCCGATCCGCGTCGTCTATGCCGACGGCGGGCAGCATCCGGACTTCGCGCATGTGTCCAGCGACGTCAGCCGCCCCGATGCGTTGGCCGCTGCGCCGACCGAGATCGCGCTGCAGGACAAGAGCAAGTCGGCGCTGACAAAGCTCGCCGCAAGTAAGACCGCCAAAGCGAAAGTCGACGTGGCGAAAATCGAATCCATCAAGCCGGAGACGGTGGCAGCAAAGTCCGAGCCGGAGTCGAAGGGATCGGCGGCGTCGACGACGATCGGCAACTGGATGGGCTTCCGCCGCGAGGAGGGGAAGCCGGCCGTCGACGAGACTGCGACCGTGCCGGAGCCGAAGAGCGCGTCTGCCCCCATGCCGCCGAAGCGTGGCGCGACTGTATCGACGAAGCCGCATGCCGCGCTCGAAAAGGCGCCGTTCTACGGCACGAAGGATTCCGACGCGAAGAATTTCGTCGCACTGGAGCCGGTGCGGCGCTGACAGATGTTCCGCATAAGTTGAAAGACTTTTGCGACAGGACATGCGCAACTAGGAGCACTTACTCCGCCCGGTAGGGCCGCGCGAGCAAAGCCTCGATGGCGCCGGCGACATCGAGCTGTCCCGCGAGCACCGCTTCCACCGCATCGACGATCGGCATCGGGATGCCGTTCTTCCGCGCCATGTCGGCCAAGACCGGCGCGGTCCAGGCGCCTTCCGCCAGTTTTTCGCGCATTGCGGATGTGGAGTCCGCGCCCTGCCCGATCGCGAACCCGAGTGCGAAATTACGCGATTGCGTGGACCCGCAGGTCAGCAACAGATCGCCGAGACCCGAAAGCCCGGTCAGAGTTTCAGGACGCGCGTCGAACGCGGTTCCGAACCGCGAAAGCTCCGCGAAACCCCGCGCGGTGAGTGCCGCCTTCGCGCTCGCGCCGAGCCCACGTCCCTCTGCGATGCCGCAAGCGATGGCGAGCACGTTCTTCGCCGCACCACCGATCTCGACACCGCGTACGTCTGTTGAGGCATAGGGGCGGAACGTCTTTGCGCCGATCTCATCGCAAAGGCTTCGCGCAATGGACTCATCGGCGCAGGCGAGCGTCACGGCAGTCGGCAACCCACGTGCAACGTCGACCGCAAAACTCGGGCCGGACAGAACAGCGACCGTGCGGCCGGGGCATTCCTCGACAGCAATTTCGGCAGGAAAACGCGCGCTGCCGCGCTCGATGCCTTTCGCACACAGCACGAGCACCGCATTCGGCGCGAGCGCATTTCGCGCCGCGCGAAGCACGTCACGCAAAGACTGCGTGGGGGTGACGACCAGCACGGTCCTGGCATCGGCGCAGACGGCAATGTCGCCGTTAGCCCGAACGCCATCGGCGAGCCGCACGCCCGGCAGATAGCGCGCGTTCTCGCGCGAAGCCTGAATCGCAGCGGCCTGCGCGCCGTCACGCGCCCATAGTGTGACCGGCGGACCCTTCGCCGCAAGCATGGTCGCGAGCGCCGTTCCCCAGGCGCCCGCACCTAGGACCGCGAGTTTTGTCACGCCTTGCCGTGATGCGTCGCGCTCGCCTCTGTATCGAGCGGCCAGCGCGGCCGCGCCGGCGCGTCGAAGCCATCCTGCAAACCGAGCGAATGGCGCTCGATCCCCGCCCAAGCGATCATCGCACCATTGTCGGTGCAAAGTTCAGGCGGCGGCGTCACGAGCCGAAGCCCGGACTCGGCGCAGAAGCGGGCCAGCGCACGGCGGATAGCGGCGTTGGCAGCGACACCGCCGCCCGTAACGAAAGCGGTCGGCATGCCGCCGCCGCGCTCGCGGAACAGGCGCAGCCCGACGCGCGCGCGATCGATCAGCACATCGACGACCGCCGCCTGAAACGATGCGCTGAGGTCGGCAACATCCGTCTTTGTCAGCGAGCCCAAACGCTCGACTTCCAGCCGCACGGCCGTCTTAAGGCCGGAGAAGGAGAAATCGGCGGTCTGACGTCCCATCATCGGGCGCGGAAAATCGAACCGTTGCGGATCGCCATCGAGCGCGGCCTGTTCCATTGCCGGCCCTCCGGGATATGGCAGGCCCAGAAGCTTGCCGATCTTGTCGAAGGCTTCGCCCAGCGCATCGTCGACGGTGGAGCCGAGGCGGCGGTATTCGCCGACGCCGCGCACGTCGAGAAGCTGCGTGTGCCCGCCCGACATCAGGAGAGCGACGTAGGGAAACTCGATGTTGTCGGTGAGCCGCGCGGTGAGCGCGTGCGCTTCGAGATGATTGATGGCGAGGAACGGCTTGCCCGCTGCCCAGGCAAGCGCCTTGCCGGTCGTGAGCCCTACGAGCAGGCCGCCGATGAGGCCGGGTCCGGCCGCGGCCGCCACGGCGTCGATGTCGTCCAGTGTGACGCCCGCAGTCTCAAGCGCGCGGCGCACAAGCCGGTCGATCACCTCGACATGCGCCCGCGCCGCCAGTTCCGGCACGACGCCGCCGAATGCTGCGTGCTGCGCAATCTGGCTCTTGATCTCGTTTGCGAGAATGTCGCCGCCGCCCACGAGCCGGTCACGCACGACGGCCACCGCCGTCTCATCGCATGTCGTCTCAATTCCCAGAACCAGCATCGCGTCCCGCGCCGTTGCACTTGTGCGAGTCAACCTATAGGCGACGCTTCTATGCAGCAAACGAAGCCCGCATGAGTATCAGGCTGAGGATCGGCACGCGCGCCAGCCCGCTCGCGATGGCGCAGACGACGAATGTGCGCGATGTGCTGGCGAAGGCGCACGGCTGGCACGCAGACGAGATCGAGATCGTCCGCATCAAGACGACCGGCGACATGGTCACGAACACCAACCTCGACGACGTCGGCGGCAAGGAGGCGTGGACCAAACAGATCGACGAGGCGATGCTCGCCAACCGCATCGACATCGGTGTGCATTCGGCGAAGGACGTCGTGACGTTCCTGCCGGCCGGTATCACGATCTCCGGCTACATGCCGCGCGAGGACGCGCGCGACGTTCTCATCGCCGCATCGGCAATGCGCGTTGTCGACCTGCCGCGCAACGGCAAACTCGGAAGCAATTCAAAGCGGCGTTGCGCGCAGGCGCTGCACCTGCGTCCCGATCTGAAGGTCGACTTGTTGCGCGGCAATGTCGAAACGCGGCTGAACGCCGTGCGAGACGGCAAGATTGACGCGACTTTCCTCGCGCTCGCCGGTCTCAAGCGGCTCGGCCTCGCCGATCGCGCGACCGCGATCCTCGATATCGACGAATTTTTGCCAGCCGCTGGACAAGGCGCGGTCGCGATGACGGCGCGCGACGGCGACCAAGCCACACATGACATTCTGGCACCGATTCTGTGCAAGCCGACCGGAACGGCGCTGGCGGCAGAGCGCGCCTTTCTCACCGTGCTCGACGGCTCCTGCAAGACGCCGATTGCCGGCCATGCGCGGATTCTTGGTGACGGCCGGATCACGTTCCGCGGCATGGTGCTGCGAAGCGACGGCACGGAAGTTTTCGAAGATGCCGCCGAAGGGCAGGTTGGCGATGCGGCAAGCATCGGTAGAGCCGTCGCCGAGCGCATTCTCGCTCGTCTGCCGCCCGGTATTCTGGCCGGCTGATGCGCGTGCTCGTCACGCGCGCGACGGATGATGCCGCGCGTACAGGCGAGCACCTTCGAAAACTCGGGCACGAGGCGATCGTCGCGCCAGTCATCGAGATCATAGCGACGGGCAACGCGCTGCCGAATGAACCGGTCGATGCGATTGTCGCGACAAGCGTTCACGCACTGACCGGCATTGATCATCTGCCATCGGCACTAATGGGCGCGCCGTGGCTGGTCGTCGGTGGACGGCTGCGCGATGCGCTTGTCGCACGCGATTTCGGCGAGCCTGAGATCGTTTCGACGGATGTTTCCAACCTCATCGTCGAGATCGGCGAGCGCTATCCCGAGCCGTTTCGCTTCCTCTATCCCGCGGGACGAGATCGCAAGGATACGCTCGAGCGCGTGCTGCGCGATGCGGGACACGAGCTTACGGTTGTAGAAACTTACGAAGCGCGAGAAACCCAAGCGTTCGACGCGTTCGTTGTCAACATGCTTCGTGACGGCACGATCGCCGCTGTGCTGCATTTCTCGCGTCGCAGCGCCGATCTTTTCGTGACCCGCATTCGCGATGCCGGCCTCTCACACATAGCGGGCAACATGCGCCACATTGCGATCTCTACCGATGCGGCAACGCCCATCGAAGCGCGGGGCTGGTCCGTCGAAATCGCGCAACGTCCCGACGAAGAGAGCATGTTAGCGTTGCTGGCCTAGGGAGATGCCACGTGATGCCAAACTACCGGCTGCATTACTTTCCTGAATCCGGAAACAGCTACAAGCTGGCGCTGATGCTCGCGCTCTGCGGCGAGACGTTCGACCCGGTCTGGACAGACTTCGGCAATGGCGTCACGCGCACACCGCAATGGCGCGCGACCGTCAACGTCATGGGTGAAATCCCCGTTCTCGAAGAAGACGGCGCGAAGCTCACGCAGACTGCGCCGATCCTGCTGCGTCTCGCAGACCGCTACGGACGCTATGGCGGCAAGACGGAACCGGAGCGAGCGGAAATCATGCGCTGGCTGTTTTGGGACAACAGCAAGCTATCGAACTTTCTTGCGACCTATCGCTATCTGCGCGCCTTCACGCCCTCACCGGACGCGCACGTGCAGAAATTTCTGAAATGGCGCGTCGACGATTTTCTCGGCGTGCTGGCGAAGCAGGTCGAGGCAAGAGCTTTCGTCATCGGCGATGCGGCGAGCGTCGCCGACATTTCGCTTTGCGCCTATCTCTCATTCCCGCCGCACGAAAGCGGCTACGATTTCGCGAGAACGCATCCGCCGATTGCTGCCTGGCTCCGTCGCATCGCAGAACTGCCGAGCTGGCAGGCGCCCTACGATCTGATGCCCGGGCAGCGCCTGCGCTGTTACGTCTAACCCAAGGAGCTTTGCAGCCCGCGCGGCGTTGCAAGACCATGATCGCGCGCCAAGCTCTCGTTTTTGTCTGCATCGGACTAGGCGGTGCGGCACACGCTGACGCGTGGCGTCCGCTCAAAACTGTGCCCTACACGCTTAACAACAAGCAGGATGCGATCGCTTTTACCGATGCGGCGAACGGCTGGTACGGCAACGGCACGGGGCAGGTCTATCGCACGACGGATGGCGGCGAACGCTGGTCGCTCGCGTGGAAACATCCCGGCACGTACGTCCGCGCGCTGGATTTCGTCGATGCGCAGCTCGGCATTCTCGGCAATGTCGGACCTGGCTATTTCGACGCCGTCCGCGACAAGCAGCCGCTGTATGTTTCGCGTAATGGCGGAATCAGCTGGGCACCTGTTTCATACGATGGCCCGCGCGTGACAGGCATCTGCGCGATCGACATCCTGCGCCGCGCTGACGGCCCTGCGATTATCCGTGCCGGCGGCCGCGTCGGCGGCCCCGCCGGCATGATCGTGTCGGAGGATGGCGGTACGACGTGGCGATCGCAGGATATGAGCGGCATCACCGGCATGATCCTCGACATCAAGTTCGTGGACGCACAAACCGGCTTTATCGCCGGCGCGAGCGAGGCGGACGAGAGCCGCGCGCATGCCCGCATTCTGAAGACCAGCGACGGCGGTAAGACGTGGCGCGCTGTTTTCGAAAGTGCGCGTGGCAGCGACAACAACTGGAAGCTGGCGTTTCCTAGCGCGAAGGTCGGCTATGGCACGATCATCAGCTACGGTGCGCCGAAGGGTGACGCACGAGGCTACGTCGTGAAGACCGAGGACGCCGGCGAGACGTGGACGCCGCTGAAGGTCACGAACGATCCCGGCTGGATCCCCTACGGCATCGCCTTTGTCGACGAGGCGCGGGGCTTCGTGGGCGGCGCAGGTGGCAGCTATGAGACGCGCGACGGCGGCAAGACGTGGTCAAAGGTCGCGATGGGCGATTCCGTCAACAAGATGCGGATCGTCACAACACCCGATGGCAAACGTCGCGTTTTCGCAGTCGGGCAGTCGGTCTACCGCGGCGACCTGGACTGAGTCCCGATCGGCGTCCGCACGGGCTCGTGCGCGATCGCCGTGCGCATGAAGAAAAACAGGCCGACGAAACCGATCAGCCCGAAGACGATCTCGATGCCCCGGCTGACCATCGGGTCGAGCCCGAACAGGCCGCCAAGCGCCCAGCCGGCCGCCCAGGAGGCGCCCACCAGCTCCGTGCCGACCAGGATCGCGACTGCGACCAAGGTCGAAAGCCGCATGGGATCGATCGCTTTTCTCTCCGCCATGCCTTCCGCCTAACGTTTGCGCGCGGCGTGATCAAGGCAGCTTTGGCGCGGCCCGCCGGCTGGGCGGATCGTCGCATTTGCCTAAACGGCGGGCGCACGGCCCGGCCGCTGTGCGACGCGCCTGCTATTTGCCCCCGCCGCAGGCAGGCGACCCGTCGCTCGAGCAAAACACCTTTGGCATATCGGGTGCTTCCATAGAGCGGGTCCAAACTAGGGCCCGCACCCGCGTCTGACGCGGAAAAGTGTCGATCGGCGGCAGGCGAGCGGACGATGGGTCAAGAGTTCACGCCCGAACAGCGGCGCTACATCGAGGGCTTTACCTCTGGCTTGCAGGCCGGACGGCTGGCGCTTCAGCCCCCGGTCGCGCTCGCGGTCGAAAAGCCGGTCGGGCCGGATGCCGAACATCTCGAGGCGATGGCTCGGACGGAAGCCGCCGGAAAGAAGCTCGTCGATCAGGAAAAATGGAAGCGCGACGAGCATCCGTTCGACGCATATCCGCGCCTGCGCGCGCAGGCCGAGAAGGACGAACACCCTAAACCCGCCGACAATTTCCGCTGGCGCTATTTCGGGCTTTTCTACCTCGCGCCGGCCTCGCCCTCCTACATGTGCCGGCTGCGCATTCCGAATGGCATCGTGCGTCATTCGCAGATGCGCGACATGGCCGAAATCTCCGCGAAATTTGCCGCGGGTTACGCGCATGTGACGACGCGCGCCAATCTGCAGCTGCGCGACATCGCGCCGAAGAACGCCACCAACCTCGTCGAGGCGATCCAGGACATTGGCCTGTGCTCGCGCGGGTCGGGCGCCGACAACATCCGCAATGTCACCGGCGATGCGACGGCCGGCATTTCCGCGCAAGAGCTGATCGACACGCGCCCCTATGCGCGCGAGTGGCACTACCACATCCTCAACGACCGCTCGCTCTACGGTCTGCCCCGCAAATACAATGTCGCCTTCGATGGCGGCGGGCCGATCCCGACCCTCGAAGAGTCGAACGATATCGGCTTTCGCGCTGTGCGCATTCTGCCGGGCACAGTCGTTGAGCCGGGCATCTATTTCCAGCTCATGCTTGGCGGCATTAGCGGCCACAAGGATCTCGCGCGCGATACCGGCATCATCCTGCCGCTCGCGGACGCGACCAACGTTGCCGACGCGATCATCCGCGTCTTCATCGACAACGGCAACCGCACGAACCGCGCAAAGTCGCGGATGAAATACGTGCTCGACGATTGGGGCTACGACAAATATCTCGAAGAGGTCGAGAAGAAGCTCGGCTATGCGTTCACGCGCGTCGCACCCGAGTTTGTCGAGGCGCGCCCGACCCAGGATCGCAGCGCGCATATCGGCGTGCAGAAACAGAAACAGGATGGCCTGAACTGGATCGGCGTCTGGACGCCACTCGGCAAGATGGAGGGCGATCAGATGCGCGCCATCGCCGACATCGCGCAGAAGTTTGGCGACGGCGATATTCGCCTCACAGTTTGGCAGAACCTGCTGATCTCTGGCGTCCCGAACGCGAAGGTCGCAGATGCCGTCGCTGCGCTGAACACCGCGGGCCTAAGCATCGCGCCGACACATCTCGAAGCCGGGCTTATCGCCTGCACCGGCAAGACCGGCTGCAAGTTCGGCAATGCGACGACGAAAGAGATCGCGCATGCCATCAACGACTGGTGTGCGCCGCGCGTCACGCTCGACCGCCCGGTCAATATTCATGTGACGGGGTGCCCGAACTCCTGCGCACAGCATTACATCGGCGACATCGGCCTCATCGGTGCGCGCGTACCGGCCGGTGATGACGACACCGTCGATGGCTACAATTTTGTTCTCGGCGGCGGTTTCGGAAACACGGATGCGCGTATCGCCCGCGACTATGCGCAGAACGTGCTGGCCGCCGATGCGCCGGCAAAAGTCGAGCGATTGCTGAAAGCCTATCTCGCGGGACGTACGAGCCCCGAAGAAAGCTTCCAGGCCTGGACCGATCGGCACGAGATCGACGCGTTGCAAAAAGCGGAAGAGGCAGCGGCGTGACGATCATGGTCAATCCTGCCGCGCCGCTCGTCACCCTTCCCGAGAGCGCGCCGTTTTCGCCCGAGCAGCGCGAATGGCTGAACGGTTTCTTCTCGGGCGTCCTCTCGCCAGTGCCGGCGGCGACGCCCGGCGATCTGCCGACGCTGCCGGCCTCTGCCGATCCGGCCTTCCGCAATCCGCTCGACGATGGCGATGACGGTGATGCGCCCTGGCACGATCCGGGGCTCCCGATCGCCGACCGCATGCAGATCGCCGAAGGACGTCCCGTGCGGCGGCGCATGATGGCGGCGATGGCGCAGCAGGACTGCGGCCAGTGCGGCTACAATTGCGAGGACTATTCGAACGCGATCGCGATGCAGGCGGAGGAGCGCCTGAACCTTTGCGTGCCCGGCGGCAAGGAAACCGCGCGCATGTTGAAGTCGCTCGTGCCGGAGCTCGGCGGAGGCGCAACAGGTCCGGAGGATGTGGCGGTGCGCAGCGAGAAGCTTGCTGCGAGCATGGAAGCTGCGGAGATACGCCAGGGCTATTCGCGCGAGGCGCCTGCGACCGCGCGTTTCCTCGGATCGACGCGGCTCAACAAATCGGGCTCCGCTAAAGAGACCTTCCACATCGAGTTCGATCTTGAGGGCACCGGCATCGATTACGTCGTCGGCGACAGTTTTGGTGTATATGCGACGAACCATCCCGATCTCGTCACCGCCGTCATGCACGCGATCGACGCGCCGCCGGATTTTCCGATCGCGGGCAAGCCGCTTCGCGAGGTTCTGACCGAAGACATGGCGCTCGGCGCCGCGCCGGACATGTTGTTCGAGTTCATCTCCTATCTCGTCGGCGGCGAGCGTCGCCTGAAGGCGAAAGCGCTCGCGAAAGGCGAAGATCCCGATGGCGACCTCGCTGTTCTCGACGTGCTCGGGGCTTTGCAGAAATTCTCTGGCATCCGGCCGGACCCCGAAGCCTTCATTGAATCGCTCGAGCCGCTTCAGCCGCGGCTCTATTCGATCTCGTCATCGCCGAAGGTCGAGGCGAACAAGCTATCGCTGACCGTCGACCACGTGAACTATGTCCACGGAGGTCGTCAGCGCTGGGGCGTTGCCTCAAACTTTCTGTCGAACCGAATGGCGCCCGGCACGGTACTGAAGGTCTATCTGCAAAAGGCGCATAACTTTGCGCTCCCCGCCGATATCGCTGTGCCGGTCATCATGTGTGGCCCTGGCACTGGTGTTGCGCCGTTCCGCGCCTTCCTGCACGAGCGCATGGCGACGAAAGCCAACGGAGGCGCGTGGCTGTTCTACGGCCATCAGCGCAAGGCGCAGGATTTCTTCTACGAAGACGAATTCGAGGGCATGAAGGCGAACGGCACGCTGACGAAACTATCGCTCGCATGGTCGCGCGACGATACGCCGAAAACCTATGTTCAGGACCGCATGCGCGAGGAGGCCGCCGACTTGTGGGACTGGCTGCAGCGCGGCGCGCATTTCTATGTCTGCGGCGATGCGAAACGAATGGCCGCCGACGTCGAAAAGGCGATCGTCGAGGTTGCGCAATCGCAGGGCCAGATGGACGCGGCTGCGGCGAAGGCTTTCGTCACAGACCTTAAGAAGGCCGGCCGGTATCAGGCCGACGTTTACTGACAGGTGCGATATAATTTCGCTGAAGGCACTTGAAAAATAAATAGCGTATTTGCGTCCAATTCGAGGGAAAGAGTTTGCTATTTAGCGAGTGACCCAGCGTCACCCTGTCTCCCGATAAACAGAGGCAGTGCATGACGATTTATCGCTTCCTTTCGCGACGCCTTTTCCCACGCAGTTATGCCGGGAAGTTTCTCACGATCTGCTTTGCCGGCACGCACGCGCCACTTGTTGCTTTCGCGATCTATGCAGCCGCCGTTCTGCCGTTCGACCGGCCGCTTGCTGAACTCTCCAGCCTCATCCTGATCGCGACGCTTGGCGGCACCGCGATGACGCTGCTCCTTGTGCGCGGCCTGCTTGCGCCGATGTACACCGCGCAGCGTGCGCTTACAGCTTACATCGGCGTGGGCGCGCGCCCTTGCTTGCCGATCGACGGCAAGGACGAAGCGGGGTTGCTGCTCGCACAGATCCAGTTCGTGATCTGTCATCTCGACGATGCGTTCGTCGAAGCCGAGAGGCAGGCGATGACAGATCACCTCACCGGCGCGGGCAATCGACGCTGGCTAAGCAAGGAAGCCGAACGCGTCTTCGCGCGTCGTCGCCGCACGGGCGCGCCGCTTGCCGCGATCATCGCCGATATCGATTACTTCAAGTCCGTCAACGATCGCTTCGGCCATATGGCTGGCGACGAAGTACTCCGTCAGTTTGCGTGTGCCATCCGATCGCAATTGCGACCCGACGACCTCTTCGCGCGGACCGGCGGCGAGGAATTCTGCATCCTGCTGCCCGATACTGACGTATCCGCCGCGCGGGATGTCGCCGAGCGGCTGCGCACCTCCGTCGCGCTCCTGCGGTGCGGCGACAATGACGAACAGGCGATCACCGCAAGCTTTGGTGTCGCCGCGGCAAGTACGGCGCAGGCTAGTCTGGCCCGTCTTTTCACCGCGGCCGACCGACAGCTCTACGCGGCGAAGAAGGCCGGACGCGATCGCGTCTGCGCCGAGGCCGAGATCGACGCAGATGACATACGGACCGCGGCGGCCTGACCCTTGAAGAAAGCTGGCCGATACCAAGCGGACGTGTATTAGAGAGAAATGGTCCGCCTCCCACGCGCCGACGGCTCAGACGACACCCGGCATGCGCGCAAGGCACGCATAACGGCCTCTGTCTCGAAGTGCTGACCGAACGCCGATTCGCGCCGCTGTTCTGGACTCAGTTCCTGTCGGCGTTCGGCGACAATGTGCTGAAGAACGCTTTGGTCTTCGTCATCTTGCGGGAGATCTCGCCAGCGCTCGGCGGCGCCCTCGTCACGGCCGCTGGCGGTGTGTTCATCGCCCCCTTCATTTTCCTGTCCGGGCTCGGCGGGGAAATTGCCGATCGTTTCGACAAGGCCTTCGTAACGCGTCGCCTCAAGCTCGCCGAATTCGCCGTGGCGATTGTCGCCGCGATCGGCTTTTTGACAGGCTCGATCGCAACGCTGTTTGCGGCGCTGTTCCTTTACGGCGCGATCGCCGCGATGTTCGGCCCGATCAAATACGCTATCCTGCCCGATATAATGGAGCCGGAAGAACTCGGCACCGGCAATGCGCTGATCGAAGGCGCCACCTTCGCCGCGATCCTTCTGGGAACGATCTTCGGTGGCTTGACGACGCAGGGGAACGCAAGCCCGTGGCCGGCCGCGACATCGGTGCTCGGTCTCGCGCTTCTGTGCTGGTGGACAAGCGGCTTCATGCCCGCGCAAAAGCCGGCAGCGTCGAGCCTCCCGATCCAGTGCAATGTGATCCGCTCGACATGGCGCTTGCTGACGATGCTCCATGCGGATCGCCCGCTCTGGATCGCAGGCCTGCTCGTCAGCATCTTCTGGCTTGTCGGCGCGATCGTTCTGTCCCTACTGCCGCCTCTGGTGAAGGATCGCTTCCGTGCGGACGACATTCTCGTGACCGTGCTTCTCGCGAACTTCGCCATCGCGATCGGGATCGGATCCGCGATCGGCGCGAAGTTGATGGGGTCGCGCCCCGACCTGCGGTTTGTGTGGCCGGCAATGTTCGCAATGGCTTTGTCTGCGTTCGGCGTCGCGCTGTCGCTTCCCGTCATTCCTGACGCCGGAATGCTTCGCCCTGCCACAACGCTGCTCGGCGACATCGCGTTCTGGCGCGTGACCATCGGCCTCGGAGGACTGGCGGTTGCCGGCGGCATCGTCATCGTTCCGGCATTTGCCGCCGTGCAGGCCTGGTCGCCGCCGGCCGCCCGCGCCCGCATGGTTGCGGCCGTCAACGTTCTGACGGCAGTGTTTATGGTGGGCGGGGCTGCGATCGTCGGCGCACTGCAGGCGGCGGGCGTGCCGCTCGGTCCCCTTTTCGGAGGTATTGGCACCATCTGCCTGGCATGCGCGATATGGTCCTACATGGTTCGTAGGACGTCGCCCGACGCAGACGCTGCGGCCTGACGCCGCCCGGTCTTTCCTGAAGCCGTCGCTCGCCTAATTGCTTTTCCGTCGGGCTGGCGGTGGAAAGCAAATATGGCGTGCCGCGTTCTACGCGTAATCCTCGGCGACCAGCTCGATCGCAATATTGCGGCGCTGAATAACATCGATGCAAAGCACGACGTTGTTCTTCTGATGGAGGTCGTGTCGGAAGCGACCTATGTGCGCCACCACAAGCAGAAGATCGCCTTCCTGTTTTCGGCCATGCGGCACTTCGCCGAAGAACTTAGCAACGAAGGTCTTCGCGTAGA
Source organism: Beijerinckiaceae bacterium (assembly GCA_965246795.1). Lineage (GTDB taxonomy): Bacteria > Pseudomonadota > Alphaproteobacteria > Rhizobiales > Beijerinckiaceae > JAJXWB01. The sequence continues at coordinate 64,345 of CBDFFN010000009.1, forward strand.
TTACGTGAAGCTCGACGATCCTGCCAACAGCGGATCGTTTGCTGGCGAAGTCTCACGCGCTGCCAAGCGTCATCGGGCGAAAGAGATTGCTGTCACGGAGCCTGGCGAATGGCGCGTGCTTCAGGACATGCGAACTTGGGAAGATTCGCTCGGCGTTCCCGTCGACATCCGGGCCGACGATCGCTTTTTCTGCACGCGCCGCGATTTTCGACTCTGGTCGGAGGGTCGAAACTCACTCACGATGGAGTTCTTCTATCGCGTCATGCGCAAGCGCACCGGCTTTCTCATGGATGGCGACGCGCCCGCCGGTGGTCAATGGAACTTCGATAAGGACAACCGCAAGCCGCTGCCGAAGAAGATGGACCCGCCGCCCATCCCGATTTTTGCGCCCGACGCCATCACACGCGATGTGATTGCGCTCGTCGAAGCGCGCTTCTCAAAACATTTCGGCAAGCTGGAAAAGTTCGCCTTCGCGGTTACGCGCGAGCAGGCGCTGATTGCGCTCGAAGATTTTGTTTCAAACCGCCTCCCGTCGTTCGGTGATTATCAGGACGCGATGCGCGCCGACGCGCCGTTTCTCTTCCACTCGATCCTGTCGCCCTACATCAACGCCGGGCTACTCACGCCCAGGGAAGTCTGCGACGCGACGCAGGAAGTTTATGAGGCGGGCCACGTTCCGCTCAATGCCGCCGAGGGCTTCATTCGTCAGATTCTTGGATGGCGCGAATATGTGCGCGGCATCTACTGGCTGAAAATGCCGGACTACGAGGACACGAATTTCCTCGATGCGCATCGCCCGCTGCCGAAATTCTTCTGGACGGGGAAGGTGAAGTCACGCTGCCTGCAGCAGACCATTCTCGGCACGCGCGACCATGCCTATGCGCATCACATCCAGCGCCTGATGGTGACGGGCAATTATGCGCTGATCGCGGGCATCGAGCCGAAACAGGTCGAGGAATGGTATCTCATCGTCTATGCCGATGCCTACGACTGGGTCGAGCTACCGAACGTGCACGGCATGATCCTGTTCGCGGATGGCGGACTGCTCGGCACGAAACCCTATGCGGCGTCGGGCGCCTACATCAACAAGATGTCCGATTATTGCGGAAAGTGTTTCTACGACGTGAAGCAGAAGGCGGGTGAGAAGGCTTGCCCGTTCAACTATCTCTATTGGGATTTCATGATCCGCAATCGCGAGAAGCTCGCCGGCAATCATCGGATGCGAAATCAATACGGCACGCTCGACCGCATGAGCGAGACGCGGATCGCAGAGATTCAGAGCGATGCGAAGGCATATCTCGACGATTTGGAGCCGGCGGAAGCGGGAGATTATTAGGTCGTCATTGCGAGCGAAGCGAAGTAATCCATCCATCCACCGATCCACATACGGAGATGGATCGCCACGTCGCTCGCGACGCTTCGCTCCTCGCGACGACGGCTATCCAGCAGATACTCCATTCGACTTTCGCACATACGCCACCGTCACCCCGATCAGCGCCAGCGCAAGACCCCACCACGTCAGTGCGTAGGACAAGTGGTTGTTCGGAATATCGATCACCGTCGTGCCGGGTCGCGGCCAACTCTGCGCCTTCGGATCGGCATCGGCGTCGATCGTGAATGGTGCAACGCGCGTTACCCCAAAGCGCGCCGCAATCGAAGCGGGATCGCGCGTGTACCAGACGCCCTTCGCCGGATCGTCCGCCGGCGTGAATGCGTTGCGTGTTTCCGGCGAGCGCATCAGGCCCGACACGACGACCGCTCCTTTTGGAACCGCATCGCGCGCAGCCGCGGCTTCTGCAAGTGGCACAAAACCGCGATTAACGATGACGAGGTCATCGTTGGGCAAGCGCAACGGTGTCAGAAGCAGATAGCCGGGTCCTTCGCCCGCCGAATTCGCCGCACCGCCGCGATAGACGAGCGCCGTCCTATTCGGCTCGAATGCACCATTCGCCGCGACGTGGCGGTATTCGTAATCGTCGGGCTTGAGTTCGGGCCATTGTGCCGTCGGCGGAAGCGATGTCACCGGCGCACCGCGCCGCGCCTCGATCTGCGCGACGATGCCATTCTTCCATTGCAGGCGCGCAATTTGCCAGCCGCCGAGCGCCACAAGGATGGCAACGCCGATGCCTGACGCGATCAGGACGGATGCGTGCCGTCTCACGGTTCGAAGCGGCCCTGCTCCGCGCGATTGCGGAACTGCAGCGCGATCAGCACTCCTTTGAGCGGACGTAGCATGCCGAGACAGACGACAAGCGTCAGCGGCAGGAAGACGAGGAGATGCAGCCAGTAGGGTGGCTCGTAATAGACTTCGACGAGCAGTGCGATGCCGACGACGATGAAGCCGGCGATCAGCGTGACGAAGACCGCCGGGCCATCGCCTGCATCCGCGAAGGAGAAATCCAGCCCGCAATTCTTGCAGGACTTCGCCAGCGTAATGAAACCCTCGAAGAGCTTCCCCTTGCCACACTTTGGGCAATGGCCAGAGAGGCCGGTGGTGATGGGGGAGGGCTCAGTCATCGGATCACGAGCCTCCCGGCTCGCACCTTTTTCAGCACGAGGAGGCGAGCCGGGAGGCTCGCGGTCCGCTCACTCCGCCGCCGCATCCCACCGTTCACCTTCGAAGCCGGTTTTGCCGAAGGCGATGCCGCCATCGACCGTCAACGTCGAGCCGACAACATAATCGCCGGCGCGCGATGCGAGGAAAATCGCTGCGCCTGCCATATCGTTCTCGTCGCCGACGCGACCGGCCGGAACGCGCGTCGCGACGCTGTCGGCATTGTCGCGTGCGTCCTTGTTCATGTCGGACGCAAACGGCCCCGGCGCGATGGCCGTGACCACGATGTGGTCCTTGATCAGCTTCGCCGCCATGCGGCGCGTGAGATGGATGAGACCAGCCTTGCTCGCCGCGTAGGGATAGGTCTCGAGCGGATTGACGAAAATGCCGTCGATCGACGCAATATTGATGACCTTGCCGGGCTTCGCAGGCGTCGCCGCCGCGCGCAGTTGAGGCAGCAGTGCCTTCGTCAAAAAGAACGGCGTCTTCATATTGAGATCGACGACCTTGTCCCAGCCGCTCTCGGGAAACTCCGACATTTCAGCCGCCCAGGCAGCGCCGGCATTGTTGACGAGGATGTCGAGTTTTGGCTCGCGCTTGGTGATTTCGGCCGCCAGCTGATTGCAGCCTTCGACCGTAGAGATGTCGATCGGCAGCGAGATGCATTCGCCCTTGCCCGATGACAATTCTTTTGCGGTTGCCTCGCTCGCGGCGGCCTTGCGCGCCGTGATGTAAACGCGGCTGGCGCCCTGCGCGAGAAAGCCTTTCGCGATCATCTTGCCGATGCCGCGCGAACCGCCGGTGACAAGCGCGACGCGGCCCTCGAGCGAGAAGAGGTGGTTCACAGACGTCTCCCGTACGCGCTGCCGCTGTCATTCCCGCGCAAGCGGGAATACCGGGAGCCGTTGCTTATTTAAATGCCCGCCTTCGCGGGCATGACATGCGTGTGCGGCGTCAGTGCTCGACCAGCTTCACGCCAAACGAGCCCCACACGTAGATGCTGGCAAAGAGAAACAGCCAGACCACGTCGACGAAGTGCCAATACCAAGCGGCGAACTCGAAGCCGAGATGCTGCTTCGGCGTGAAGTGGCCCATGTACACACGGATCAGGCACACGAGCAGGAAGATCGTGCCGATGAGCACGTGGAAACCGTGAAAGCCGGTCGCCATGAAGAAGGTCGCGCCGTAGATCGACTCCTTGAAACCGAAAGGCGCGTGCGCGTATTCGAACGCCTGCACGGCGGAGAAGACCGCACCGAGAATGATCGTCAGGATCAGGCCGAGCTTCAGCGATTTGCGATCGTTTTCAAGCAGCGCGTGATGCGCCCAGGTGACCGTCGTACCGGACGTCAGGAGCAGCAGCGTGTTGAGCAGCGGCAGATGCCAGGGGTCGAGCACCTCGATGCCCTTCGGCGGCCAATGTCCGCCAGTGAATTCCACACGGCCGTACTGGATCGCCTCGCCGGAGAAGAGGCTTGCGTCGAAGAAGGCCCAGAACCACGCGACGAAGAACATGACTTCCGACGCAATAAACAGGATCATCCCGTAGCGGTGGGAGAGCTGCACGACGCGCGTATGGTAACCCTCGTACTGTGCTTCCTTGATGACGTCGGTCCACCAAGCGACCATCGTGTAGAGGACGCCGATGGTGCCGGCGCCGAAGATGTAAGGGCCGGCCTTGAGGCTGCCAACCGCGAGCCCCTTCATCCACATGATGGCGCCGACGGCCATGACGAAAGCGGCGATCGAGCCGACAAGCGGCCACGGGCTCGGCGCGACGAGATGGTAGTCGTGGTTCGGCTTGGCGTGCCCGTCGGACATGTCTCTCGTTCCTGTCGCGCGATGCGCGTTGATGTTCTAGCGCAAGTGGTGCGCTGGATAAAACCGGTCAGCTCTTCCGTTTCGTATCCGTTGCTTCGGCTGCGGCCGGCCGCGATCCGCCCTTCGGCGCATAGACCGTGTAGGAGAGCGTCACGCCGCCGACTTGTGCCATTGTGTCGTCGGTCTCGAGCGCAGGATCGAGGAAGAACACGACCGGCCATTCCGCGGTCTCGCGCGGCCCGAGCGTCTGTTCGGAAAAGCAGAAGCAGCTGATCTTGTTGAACCAGGCGCCCGCCTGATCTGGGCTGACATTATACGCGGCGATGCCGGTCGAAGGCGCGTCCGACAGGTTCGTGACCTTGAAGAACACCGTCTTCGTTTCGCCGGTGCGGGCGGCGATCGACGCCTGCTCCGGCTCGAGCCGCCAGGACAGACCGGCGGCGACATTCGCATCAAAACGCACGGTGATCGTGCGGTTGCCGCGCGTTGTCGGCGCGTGCTGCGCAACCTGCGTCGTGCCGCCGAAGCCCGTTGCGGCGCAGAACAAGCGATAGAGCGGAACGGCGGCGAAGGATGCGCCGAGCATCGTGAAAACGACGGCGCCAGCGAAAATCGCGGTCGAGCGATGCCGCGCATTGCTCACAGCGGCCGCCCCATGATCGCCGGGCCGAATTTCACGATGGTGACGGCGTAGAACAACAAGCAGAGGCCACCGACCGCCAGACCGAGCGCGATGTTGCGTCCGCGCCGCGCACGCAACATCTTCTGGATATCTCGCGGCGGGATCGGCGTTTCAGTCGGCATAAGGTCAGCCGCCGAACCGTGCCGCGATGCCATGATCGGCAACGATCACAGCGAAGACCAGCAGAAGCTGCAGGATCGAGAAAGCGAAGAGCTGCTTCGCGGCTTTGGCGGCAGGTTCGCCTTCACGAAGACGATAGACGCGCCAGGCGAGCAACAGCATCAGCGCGCCCGTGACGCCGGCAACTGCAAGATAGACGCGACCCTCGAAACCGAGCGCGACCGGTAGCAGGCACACCGGCACGAGGACGATTGTGTAGAGCAGGATTTCGAGGCGTGTGTGGTCCGCGCCTTTTACGTTCGGCATCATCGGGATGCCGGCACGCGCGAACTCGCCTTCCTTGTAGAGCGCCAGCGCCCAGAAATGCGGCGGCGTCCAAAGGAAGATGATGGCGAACAAGACGAAGCTTTCCATGCTGACCGAGCCAGTCACGGCCGCCCAGCCGACCATTGGCGGAAACGCGCCCGCCGCGCCGCCAATAACGATGTTCTGCGGCGTCCAGCGCTTCAGCCAGACCGTGTAGATCGCGACATAGAAGAAGATCGTGAAAGCGAGCAAACCCGCCGCGACCCAGTTCGACACGAGGCCTAGCACCGCAACCGATAAGGCCGACAGGACGAGGCCGAAGGTCAAGGCATCACGCGCGGACACGCGGCCGGCCGGCACCGGACGATCGCGCGTACGTGACATCAGCGCGTCGATGTCGGCGTCGTACCACATGTTGAGTGCGCCCGACGCGCCCGCGCCGACGGCAATCGCGAGCAGCGCAGCAAAGCCCAGGACCGGATGGATACGCACCGGTGCCGCGAGCATGCCGGCAAGCGCCGTGAAGACCACGAGCGACATCACGCGCGGCTTCAGAAGGTCAAAATAGTCGCGCGGCTCGGCGGCGTGATCCGCCGAACGGGCGAGTGAGAGCGAAAGGTCGGTCATCGAAGGTTACTCACCCTCTCACCGCGACGTCGTTGGTGCGAGACATCGCAATCGGAGAGAAGGCCAATCCTTTAGTGATCCGCGCCAACAATCTTCGGCAGCGTCTCGAACTGGTGAAACGGCGGCGGCGAGGTCAGCGTCCATTCGAGCGTCGTGGCGCCGACTCCCCAAGGATTGTCGCCCGCGACGCGCTTTTTGGCGAAAGCCTCGAAGATCGCGAACAGGAAGATGAGGACGCCGAAGCCCGAAATATATGAGCCGTAGGACGAAACGAGATTCCACGTCGCATAGGCATCAGGATAGTCGATGTAGCGGCGCGGCATGCCGGCGAGGCCGAGGAAATGCTGCGGAAAGAACGTGAGGTTCACGCCGATGAACATCACCCAGAAATGCAGCTTCCCGAGCGTCTCGTTGTACATGTAGCCCGTCATCTTTGGGAACCAGTAGTAGAAGCCCGCGAAGATGGCGAAGACGGCGCCAAGCGACAGCACGTAGTGGAAGTGCGCGACGACGTAATAGGTCTCGTGCAGCGCGCGATCGATGCCGGCATTCGCAAGCACGACGCCGGTGACGCCACCGACCGTGAACAGGAATACGAAGCCGATCGCCCAGATCATCGGCGTGCGGAACGAAATCGACCCGCCCCACATCGTCGCGATCCACGAGAAAATCTTCACGCCCGTTGGCACCGCGATGACCATCGTCGCGAAGACGAAGTAACGTTGCGTGTTGAGCGACAGGCCGACCGTGTACATGTGGTGCGCCCACACGATGAAGCCGACGAAGCCGATCGCGACCATCGCGTACGCCATGCCGAGATAGCCGAACACGGGCTTGCGCGAGAACGTAGAGATGATGTGGCTGACGATGCCGAAGGCCGGCAGGATCAGGATGTAGACTTCGGGGTGGCCGAAGAACCAGAAGAGATGCTGGAACAGGATCGGATCGCCACCGCCGGCGGGATCGAAGAAGGTCGTGCCGAAGTTGCGGTCCGTCAGCAGCATCGTGATGGCGCCTGCGAGCACCGGCAGCGACAGCACGAGCAGGAAAGCCGTCACCAGCACCGACCATGCGAACAGCGGCATCTTGTGCAGCGTCATGCCGGGCGCGCGCATATTGAAGATCGTGGTGATGAAGTTGATCGCGCCGAGAATCGACGAAGCACCTGCGATGTGCAGCGCGAGGATAACGAAATCCATCGCCGGGCCGGGATGGCCGGTGTTGGACGACAACGGCGGATACATGACCCAGCCGCCGCCGAAGCCCAGCATGCCGGGCGCGCCTTCCATGAAGGTCGAGATCAAGATCAGCGCGAAGGACGAGGGCAGGAGCCAGAACGAGATGTTATTCATGCGCGGGAAGGCCATGTCGGGCGCGCCGATCATGATCGGCACGAACCAGTTGCCGAACCCGCCGATGAGCGCCGGCATCACCATGAAAAAGATCATGATCAGGCCGTGCGCGGTGATGAACACGTTGTAGAGGTTCTTCGCGGCGTCGAGCGAATTGTCGCCGTGCAGAAGCTGGTTCAGCATCGGGAAGACGCCGACGCCAGGATGCGCAAGTTCGGCGCGGATCGCGACCGACATCGCGCCGCCGATGAGGCCCGCAATCAGCGCGAAGATGATGTAGAGGGTCCCGATATCCTTGTGGTTCGTCGAGAACAGATAACGCGCGAGGCCCGTCGGAACATCGTGCCCGCCGTGCTCGTGCGCATCGTGGGCGTGGACATCGCGGGTAGCGGCGGCGGGCGTAGCCATGCGGGATACCTCGAAGCGGAAACTTATTGCGCGACAGACGCGAACTGCGACGACGACGGAGCGGCGCTGTATTTCTTCTTCGCCTCGACCAGCCAGGCGTCATACTTTTCCTGGCTCACGACGCGGAACGCGATTGGCATGTAGGCGTGATCCTTGCCGCAAAGCTTGGAGCACTGACCGTAATACAGGCCTTCCTTCTCGGGCTTGAACCAGGCCTCGTTCAGACGGCCCGGCACCGCATCCATGCGCACCGCGAAGGACTGGATGACAAAGGAGTGGATGACGTCGGCGGCCGTGATCTGCAGCCGGATCGTCTTGTTCACCGGCACGACGGCCTCGTTGTCGACTGCGAGCAGGCGCAGATCGCCGGGCTTCAGCTCGTTCTCGGGCTTCATCAGCGAGTCGAAGGAGAAACCACCGCCCTGGTCCTTCGGATATTCGTAGGACCAGTACCACTGCTTGCCCGTGATCTTCATCGTCATGTCACCCTCGGGCAGGATGAGCTGATGGTTCAGCAGGCGGAACGACGGCACGGCAATCGCGACGAGGATCAGCACCGGCACCACGGTCCACGCGACCTCGAGCAGCGCATGGTGCGTCGTGCGCGACGGCACCGGATTGGCGCGCTCGTTGAACTTCACGGCGACGATCACGATCAGCGCCAGCACGAATACAGAAATGATCGTGATCAGCGGGAGCAGAATGACATTGTGGAAGAAGTTCAACTCATGCGCGATCGGGCTTTCGGCGACCTGCAGGCCGATCTGGCCAGGGTCGGCATGGCCGATACCTGCGGGCAGCGCGGCCGCCGTGACACAAGTCAGAAGAAGCGCGACCGTCGCACCAACAATCCGGGGAGGCGTCACGCGTGTGGCGTGGAACGGAAGCGCGAATGCCGTGCCGTCGTTCCTCAAGTCGTCCGCTCCTGAATCGATTTACGGCGCATGCTTTTCGGCTGCAGCCTACAACGGTTCAAAACACAATCGCCTGTAGGGCGCAACATAAGTGCCTGCGCAGGCGGCGCGGCAAAGCGGCGCGGAATTGCGTGACGACATCAGGTCTACCAGAAGCTTGACACGGTCGTGGCCCGGACAGAGGTTCGCGCCGGCCGATTCAATACGCGGTCCGGGAGACGATCTTGAGACGAACTCGTGTGTTCGCGCACCTCGGTGCAAGCCTCGTCGGATTGGCGGCATGCCTGTTTGCCGGCGCTGCCGTCGCGCAGGGCTCCGTGAAATCGAAGCACGGCGATTGGGAATTGCGCTGCGAGACGCCGCCGGGTGCGCAGAAGGAGCAATGCGCCCTGCTGCAATCGGTGGCAGCTGAAGACCGGCCCAACGTCAGCCTCGTCGTCATTGTCCTCAAGACGGCGGACGGTAAGAGCCGGTTGCTGCGCGTGATCGCGCCGCTTGGCGTGCTGTTGCCCAATGGGCTTGGCCTCAAGATCGACAATGCCGACATCGGTCGCGCCGGATTCGTGCGCTGTCTGCCGACCGGCTGCGTCGCGGAAGTCATCATGGACGACAAGCTGATCGACGGGTTGCGCGGCGGCCAATCTGCGACGTTCATCATCTACCAGACGCCCGAAGAAGGCATCGGCATCCCGCTGACGCTGGCCGGCTTCAAGGACGGCTACGACAAGCTGCCGTAGGCGGAAACTTTTCACCCGCGAAGCGGGGGAGGGGACCATGCAAAGCATGGTAGAGGGGGCATGCGCGCACCGGAGCTAACGGTCCAGCGCGCACGAGATCTACGACGTAAATTGACCCTGCCAGAGATCATCCTCTGGCAAAAGTTGCGACGCGGGCAGATCGAAAAGCTTCGGTTTCGTCGACAGCATCCCGTAGGTCCATACATCCTCGACTTCTTTTGTGCCGATCATCAACTGGCGATCGAGATCGACGGCGCCGTGCATGACATCACGGCACAGGCGTCGCACGATATCAGGCGATCGAATTGGCTCGCAAAGAAAGGAATTCGCGTTTTGCGGCGCGAGACATCCTTTCTGGCGACGGGCTTCAATCCGTACTCGAAACAATTGCAGCCGCAGTTGCCCCCTCCACCGCCTTCGGCCGCCCCCCTCCCCGCTTCGCGGGTGAGGAGCGCGCCTTTCCTCAATAGCGCCCGTTGCTTCCCGGATCGGGCGCGATGATCGACGGCGTGCGGCCCGGTACGAAAGCCGCAGGCGGCCGCAGTTCGAGCGGCGCGTTCGGCATCGGCGGGAGACGCTCGATACGCTGACGCTCGCGCAACACACGCTCCGCCTCGCGTTGTCGCGCCGTCTCGCGCTGCAGCTGTTCCTGCCGTAAAACTTCGGCTTGGCGCTCGGCTTCAAGTCTTGCTTGGCGTTCGGCCTCGAGCTTCGCCTGCCGCTCTGCTTCGAGTTTCGCCTGTTCGGCGCGGCGCTCGGCATCGCCCGCGCGTTCGAAGCGCAGACGCCGGTTGAAGAATGCGCGCTCGCGGCGGTCGGCATCGATTGCCCGACGCAGCGCCTCCTCGCGTGCGAGACCGTGCGCGGCAAGGGTGGAAATTAGCTCCATTGCGTCGATGGTTCGCACCGGCGCGGAGGACGGACCTGCGAGTGCGATGTCGACGCGCGGTGGCGGGCCGCTCCAGTCCGCCGGTGCTTTCGGCTGCAACGTCTCGCTGATATCGAGGCGATCTCTCGCGAGATCGTAGCGGGCGGCGAAGGTCGCCTGCCCGGTCCCAATTGCAAGTTCGGCGGGGCTGAAGCCGATGATGCCCGCCTCGATGAGAAGCGGCTGCGCGAATGTTGGGAGCGCTTGCGGCGCGGCGTCGAACGCCAGCGCCAGGGCCGTCTTTATTGTCGCGGGGTCGAGATCGATGCGCTCCGCATCGACGGCTGTTGCTACGCGTAGCGGCGCGTCGGGGTCGGTGCGCGCCAGCGAAGCGCCGTCGACGCGGATGTTGCCCTTGCCGGCGAGCGTGCCAGCGAGTCCGGCCGGGCTGGTGCCCGCGCCGGCCACATCCACATCGCCGGACAGCGTCGCCGCGCCCCAAGGCCGCGCGATGCCAAGATTGTCGGCGACGAGTTTCGCCGCGAGGCTCGCCGTGTCCTCCTGCCGCCGCAGGGTCGCGCTGCCGGAAAGCTTTCCGCCCGCAATTTCGGCGGACAGATCGTTCACACCGATCGCGCCGGGTCCGATCGTCAGACGCCCGGAGGTTTTGCCGCCCGTGCCGCCGGGAAACATTACGCGCGCAACATCGAGATCGATCTCAGCGGCCAGTGGATCGTTCGGTTGAGGCGCAAATTTTTGCGTCGCGAGGCTCAACCCCGACGGCGACTTGGATGGCGGACCCAGCAGCACCGCCGCAAGTGATCCGACGTCCAGCCGCGCGAGGCGCAGCGCGCCGGTCCACGGCGAGGCCGCGCGTTTTTCCAACGCGCCGGTAAGGTCGTTGCCCGCGACAGAGCCGGTAATCTCGCGCAGAGTAAGCGGTCCGCGCGTGTCGAGTTGCATGCGCAGATCGACGGGCCAGCCGGCAAAGGCATCGACCGGCGCCGCGATAATGCGCAACAAAGGTCCAAGATCGCGTGCATTGACGCGTAACGCGCCCGTTGCGCCCGCCGCCGTCGCGTCGAGGTGCAGCACGCCGTCGAACTGCGCCGTCGCACCGGCGATGGTGGCCGTCGCGGCTGTTGTGAGCGGTGCGCCGATCTTTCCCGAGAGGTTTGCCTCGATTCGGCCCGGCCCCTGCCCGCGCAGCGGAATGACGGACATACCAAGCTGGCGCAGGAAGGGCGCGGCTTCCGGCGCTTCGAGCAGAACCGCGCCCGCAATGCCGTTGGCGTTGGGCGAAAGCGTTACGCCAAGATTCGTGTCGGCAAGCTTTCCGCTAAACGCGACGCGCGAAGGCGTGAACGCACCGCCTGCTCTTTCCGCGTCGAGCTGCAGACTGACGTTGGCCGGCGCGAGCAGGGCCGCGCGAGCGGCGACTGCATCGCTCCATGTACCGGGCGCGATGCGACGCAGAAGGCCCGAAAATTCGCCGAGCTGCCGTGCATCGAGCGATGCTTCAGCATGCATCGTCCGCGCCGATCCGCGTGCTGTCGCCCGAAGCGTTGCGCCGCCAACGTTCTCGAGCGCGAGCCGTTCGACGGTGAAATTCTCGCCGTTGCGATCGAGAGCCAGCGAGATACGGCCGGCATCGATCGTGCCTTCTCCGACGCGTGCGACGCGAACCGCTTGCGCATCGAGCGTGACGGCGAGGTCGACGCCTTTCGCCGTGGCCGGCATCTGTGTGAGATCGGGCAGCGCATCGAGATCGAGAGCTGGCGATGCGAGAGTCGCCTCGAATTTCGCCGCACGCCCCGAACTTGCGGCGATGAAAGACGCGCGGCCCGTCAGTGTCGAGCGATCGAAGGTTGCGCGGAGGTCTGAGATTTCTGTCCGCGCACCATCTTTTACCACGCGACCCGCGATGTCGACACGTGAAAACGGGATGTCGCTCGTCGGCAGATTTGGCACGATGGTGCGAAGCCATCGCGCGAGATTCGGCGCATCTGCGCTGCGCAAAACGATGTTGCCGTTCACGCGCCCCTGCACATCGGACGTGCCGCGAAACGACAAAAGACCATCCCGCGTGACGGACAGCGATGCGTCCACTGTGGTGGGCGCGGTACTCGCCGCGCGCGAAAGATCGACATGCGCGTCGGACGCAACTTCGCCGCCGAGAAGCATCGCGTCGGCGCGCCATCTCGCGCGAAGAGGACGATCCGTCCCGACCATCGCGGCGACGGCGTCGCGTAGCGCACCGAGGTCGACACTCGCGCGAAATCTGTCGAGGTCGGGCCGCTCCGATTGCAGATCGAGCGTAACGCCGCCGTCCCTTGCCAAGGCAACGGAACCAATGGCAACAAACTTCGAAGACTCGTCGCCGAGCCGCAGATCGACCGTTTTGGCCTCGGCGCTATCGAGCGAGGCGTTGCCGTCGAACCGCGCGCGCCAGGGCACGCCACCGCCACCAGTCGCCGCGCCAGCGATGTCGCCCGTCAGGGTAAGAGCGCCCTCAAAGCGCGGTCCTTGAACATCGAAGACCAGCGTGCCGTTGGCATCGCTACGCGGCAGGCCGGCGAGCGGATCGCTTTCGGCCTTGACCGCGAGCCGACCGCCGACGAGTGCGCCGGTCGCGATGCGGAACGGAACGAGACGCTGATCGCTCCGCACGAAACCTTCGGCCTTGAACGGCCCGATGCCGCTTTCGGCTGATGCCGTCACATCGATGCGGTCGAGCGTGCGAACCCCCGCATCCGTCATCACCGTGATGGACGCATCGCGCAGAGCAATCCGCTCGACGCCGACATCGGCCGGTAGAGCGGCACGCGCGCCGTCCGCAGAACCCGCGCCGCGACCTCGCAAATCGATGGCGACGCGCGGACGGGCCATCCGCGCCGAAGCGATCGACACAGTGCCGCGTAGCAGCGGCGACAGCGCCATTTCGAGATCGGCCGCGTCGGCCCGCAATCCGATGCCGGGACGCTCCAGCGATAGCGCGCCGACTTCGAAACGCGGCGATGGCAGCAGCCGTACCGAGATCGGACCACCGAGCGTCACACGCGCGTCTAGCGCGCGCCCGAGCTGCGTCGCGAGCGTCCCGCCCCAAGCTGACCAGTCGATCAGCGGCGGCACCGCCAGCGCAAGCACCAGCACGGCGAGCAGGGCGGCAGCGGCGATGGTCAGCGTGTGGCGCAAGACGGTCCCGACGGGTGGAGCGTCTCTCTCACATGGTTACAAGCGGACAGGAACGCGGTTCCCATCCGCCAAAAGCGTTATTTCTTCGCCGGGGCCGGCACCTGTGTCGGCGAGACAGCGGCCGGCGCATCGGCCGGCTTGTCCGTCCGCTCGATCTTGCCACCGTCGCGCAACTGCACGATCAGATCGCTCTGCGCCTTCTGCACGACGTAGCGGGCGACCTGGTCACGCACTTCTGCGAGCGAGGGGAACTTCTTCTCGCGCTTCTCCTCAACCCGGATGACGTGCCAGCCGAACTGGCTCTTCACCGGGCCGGCGATCTGGCCGGGCTCCGTCGCAAAAGCGACCGCGGCGAATTCCGGCACCATGCGGTCTTTCGTGAACCAACCGAGATCGCCGCCCTTCGAGCCAGGGTCTTTCGAGACTTCCGTCGCGACCTTGCCGAAATCCTCGCCGTCCTTGACGCGCTTGAGGACCTTTTTCGCCTCGTCCTCGCTCTCGACGAGGATGTGCTTGGCGTGCACTTCCGGCTCCGCCTTCTGAGTTTTCGCGACGTCCTCGTAAGCCTTCTGCACCGCCGCATCGGAGGCCGCATCCGCCGCGACCTTTCCGAGCAGCGCCTCCATCAGCAACTTCTCGCGATAGTAAGCGACCTTCTTCGCGAAGTCGGGGGAGCCATCGAGCTTCTCGGCCTGCGCCTTCTGCGCCACCAGCCGGCCGTCGATAAGATAGTCGAGCACATAGCTGTCGCGCGCTGCGCCTTCGAGTTGCGCGGGCAGACCGGGCACCAGATCCTCTTTCGCGACGGCGAGATCGTCGTCGGTGATCTCCGAGCCGTTGACCTTGGCCAGAACCTTTGCGCTGGCGCCGGCGGTCAGCGCCAGAACGAGGGCGGCGGAGATGGTCAGCGCGCCGGCGCGGCGGCGAACGTTCGGGGCGGACATGGATGGCTCCGGAGCGGGAAAGCGGATGTGCGCCGGCCAGTTGCGCGAGAAATCGGGCGTAACTGTGCCGGAGGCGCGCTTTAGCCTTTTGCCGGGCGCAGCGCCACCTGCGTAAAAGGCTTTGCCAGCATCGGGCCGATGACCGGAAGTGCTGCCTGGATCTGCGGCGTCGACATGTGTGTGTCGATCGCCGCCTGATCGGCCCAGGTCTCGAAGGTCATGAAGCGGCCGGGCTCGCCCTCGACTTCGTAGAGTACGTAGCCGAAGCAGCCGGGCTCCTTGCGCGAACCGGCTGCGAAATCCCCGAGAAGTTTTCGTGCCGCGTCTGCAAGTTCGGGCTTTGCGACGATTTCCGCGATCACGTGGAGCGGTTCCGACATTTTCTTCCTCCTAAATGCTTTTTGTTCGCACCGCCCGATCCTGCGGCTGTCGCGGTGGCGGAGCAAGCTGCAACTCGCCCGCTGTCCCTCCATTTCATTGACAAGCCAAAACCCCGCTCCTATGTCCCGCGACATCATCCGGTCGAGGCCGCCTGTTCACGCGCGCCTTCCGCGCCGGGTGTTTCCCCGACCTTCGTTCACACGGCGACGCCGGCTCCAGCCGTGTCGTCGCACCGGCGCTTCAGCCCGGCGGAGGCTAGAAATGTTCGGGAACCTGGCGAAGAAGATTTTCGGCAGTTCCAACGACCGCCGGCTGAAGCGCTACGACCAGCCGGTCGACGCCATCGGCGCTCTCGAGGCCGACATCGAAAAACTCTCGGACGAGGCGCTGCGCGCCCGCACCGATGAGTTCCGAGCGCAACTCGCGGCCGGCACGAGCCTCGACGATCTGCTGGAGCCGGCCTTTGCGACCGTGCGCGAGGGCGCCAAACGCGCGCTCGGCCAGCGGCATTTCGATGTGCAGCTCGTCGGCGGCATGGTGCTCCACGAGGGCTCGATCGCCGAAATGCGGACGGGCGAGGGCAAGACGCTCGTCGCGACGCTTGCGGTCTATCTCAATGCGCTCACCGGCAACGGCGTGCATGTTGTGACGGTCAACGATTACCTCGCCAGCCGCGATGCGGAATGGATGGGCCGCGTCTATAAATTTTTGGGCATGACAGTCGGCACGATCGTGCACGGCATGGATGACGACGAACGCCGCGCTGCCTACGCCTGCGACATCACTTACGGGACGAACAACGAGTTCGGTTTCGACTATCTGCGCGACAACATGAAGTACGAGCTCGCGCATATGACCCAGCGCGGGCATGCCTATGCGATCGTCGACGAAGTGGATTCGATCCTCGTCGACGAGGCCAGAACGCCGCTTATCATTTCCGGTCCGTCGGAAGACAGGTCCGACCTCTACAATCGCATCGACACGATCATCCCGTCGCTGGTGCAGGAAGATTTTGAGCTCGACGAGAAGCAGCGCACGGTGAATCTCACCGAGGCCGGCAACGAGCACATCGAGGAACTGCTGCGAACGAACGGCGTGCTGACCGAAGGTTCGCTCTACGAGAGCGCCAACGTGACGCTGGTGCATCACGTCAACCAGGCTTTGCGCGCGCACAAGCTGTTCCAGCGAGACAAGGACTACATCGTCCGCAACAACGAAGTTGTCATCATCGACGAATTCACCGGCCGCATGATGCCGGGACGGCGCTATTCCGAGGGCCTGCATCAGGCGCTGGAAGCAAAAGAGCGCGTGCAGGTTCAGCCGGAGAACGTGACGCTCGCGTCGATCACGTTCCAGAATTACTTCCGGCTCTACAAGAAGCTTGCCGGCATGACCGGCACGGCTTCGACCGAGGCTGACGAATTTGCCGAAATCTACAAGCTTGACGTCGTCGAAATCCCGACGAACCGTTCGATCTCGCGGCAGGACGAGGACGACGAAGTCTATCGGACGGCCGGCGAAAAGCTGAAGGCGATCGTCAAGGAGATCGAGGCGGCGAGCGCAAAACTGCAGCCGACGCTGGTCGGCACGACGTCGATCGAGAAATCCGAACAGCTCGCCGAATTTCTACGCGGCGAGGGCTACACGCAGATCGAGGCCGGCAATCAGGACGCGCTCGGCGGCCTGTTCGATTCCGCCCGTGCAGGAAAAGCGACGAAGCTCTTCGCCGTGCTGAACGCGCGCTTCCACGAGCAGGAAGCGGCGATCGTCTCGCAGGCCGGTGTGCCGGGCGCCATCACGGTCGCGACAAACATGGCCGGCCGCGGCACCGACATCCAGCTTGGCGGCAATGCCGACATGCGCGTCGCGATGGAGATCGCCAATCTTCCCGAAGAGGAGCGTGCAGCGCGCGAAGCTTCGATCCGCACCGAGGTCGCGAAGTTCAAGGAACAGGCGATCGCCGCGGGCGGGCTCTACATCATCGGCACGGAACGTCATGAGAGCCGCCGCATCGACAACCAGCTGCGCGGTCGCGCAGGCCGGCAGGGCGATCCCGGCCGCTCGAAATTCTATCTGTCGCTGCAAGACGATCTCATGCGCATCTTCGGCTCCGAACGCATGGACATGATGCTGCGCAAGCTCGGCCTGCAGGAAGGCGAAGCGATCATCCACCCGTGGATCAACAAGGCGCTGGAAAAGGCGCAGCAAAAGGTCGAGGCGCGCAACTTCGACACGCGCAAGAACATCCTGAAGTTCGACAACGTGATGAACGATCAGCGCAAGGTCGTGTTCGAACGCCGCCGCGAGATCATGGCGGAAGATTCCGTCGAGGAGACGGTCAACGAGATGCGCGCCAGCGTCGTCGAGAGCTTGATCGCGACGCACATTCCGAAGGACGCGTATGCTGAAGCGTGGGACATTGCCGGTTTGAAGGAAGCCGTGAACGGCACGCTCGGCATCGATGCACCGGTCGAGGACTGGGCGAAAGAAGAAGGCATCGCCGACGAGGAGATGCTGGAGCGGCTACAGAAGGCGGCCGATGATGGCTACGCAGCGCGCGTCGAGAAGAACACGCCGGACCTGATGCGTTACGTCGAGAAGCAGATCGTGCTGCAGGTGTTCGATCACCTGTGGCGCGAGCATCTCGTCGTGCTCGATCATCTGCGGCAAGTGATCGGCTGGCGCGGCTATGCGCAGCGCGATCCGCTGAACGAATACAAATCCGAGGCGCTCGAGCTGTTCAAAGGCCTGATGGAGCGCTGGGACGAGATTGTGACGTCGCAGCTGATGCGCGTCGAAGTCGCGGAAGAGCCGGCGCAGCCGCAGCTTCCGCCGATGCACGGTACGCATATGGATGCGCTCACGGGCGACGACGACATGGCGATCGCCGAGATCAACGCACGCATCGCGTCTGGCGATTTCTCAGCCCAGTCGTTGAATTTCGGCGACGAGGAACTGCCGCCGACGCGCGACCCGGAAGACACGTCGACCTGGGGCAAGGTCGGCCGAAACGAGGCGTGTCCTTGCGGGTCTGGCAGGAAGTTCAAGCACTGCCACGGCGCGCTGGTGGCGTAGGTACTTCGCAAGCAAATAAATTTTGTTATACTTACGTCTCCGCCTTGGGGGAACGTAAATGGATTTCGACGTATGCGGCCCGCTCGTACTCGGACGCTTCGGCGCAAACAAGCTTATATTCAGAGATGCGCTTAACCCCCTGAAAGAGGAGTTGGAAGAGTACGAATCTGGACTTTCCGGCGCTTGCGGATGCTATATTTTTGCCCTTCGTGCCGCCAAAGGATATCGCCCGTGGTACGTGGGACAGTCCTGTAAGACCTCGATTGCTAACGAAGCGCTGAATTCCACTAATCGGGAAAAATACAACCGGATCCTTTCAGAATATACTGGCACGCCCGTTCTTTTCCTGATGCCGCTTCGAACTCCGAAAGGCGGTTTCCGGAAATTGAAAACAACAGATGGCAGCTTGAAATCTGTTAGTTTCCTTGAGCGATGGCTCATTTCCGTCGCGATCCACAAAAATCCCGATCTCGCGAACAACAAGGAGACGATGTTGTTGCGTCGCCTTCACGTGGCGGGCGTATTCAACGCGCGCAAAGGCGAGTCGACGAAGGCATCTCAAGAACTGAACAAGGCTCTGTGGAAATAGTGCATCGGTCGGTTCTGGTCCGTGTAATCTTAGCGGCACACGCTTTGTCGGCACCATGGCTTGCGTCGCCGCCATTGGTGATCGCTTAACACATTTCGTACATTTCGAACGACGCCTGCGACTTGCGCGAAGGCTCGGGCGTCTTTTGTTTGGGACCGCGAGGCTCCTGCCTCGCATCCATGAAAACTTATGCGAGCCGTGAGGCTCGCGGTCCGTCAGCTATATTTCCGCTCGTCCCACCACGGGAAATAGTCCGGCATGTCCTTCGTGACGCGGTCTGGGAAGTTTGCCGGCCGCTTTTCCAGAAACGCGACGACGCCTTCCTTCACATCCGCACTCCGCCCTCTCGTGAAGATGCCGCGTGAATCGATCTTGTGCGCTTCCATCGGGTGATCGGCGCCCGCCATCTTCCAGATCATCTGGCGCATCAGCGCGACCGACACCGCCGACGTATTGTCGGCGATTTCGCGCGCGAGTTTCTTCGCCGTCGGCAAAAGCTCCGCCGGCGGCACGACACGCGACACGAGCTTGCCGTCGAATGCTTCCTGCGCCGAAAATACGCGGCCGGAGAAGCACCATTCGAGCGCCTGTTGCGGCCCCACCAATCGCGGCAGGAACCAGCTCGACGCGGCCTCCATGACGATGCCGCGTCGCGAAAACACGAAGCCGATCCTTGCGTCAGTGGACGCGATACGAATGTCCATCGGCAACAGCATCGTTGCGCCGATGCCGACCGCCGGTCCGTTGATCGCGGCGATGACAGGCTTCAGCGACTCGTAGATGCGGAGCGTGACGCAGCCACCGCCGTCGCGGATCGCCTCGTCAGAATAATCGGCGTTCTCGACGCCGCCTTTCGGCTTCGGCTTGTCGGTGCGCTTGTCGAGATCGAAGGTCGCCGCGCCGGCCGACAGATCGGCGCCAGCGCAGAACCCGCGCCCTTCGCCGGTGACGATGACGCAGCGCACGTCGTCGTTGCGGTCGGCCTCGTCGAAAGCCGAAATCATCTCCTTCATCATCGTGCCGGTGAAAGCGTTGAGCTTGTCCGGCCGGTGCAACGTCAGCACCATGATGTTGTCCGCGATCTCGGTCTTGATCTGCTCGTAGGCCATTCGCGCTTCCTCTGTGGTTTGTTTCCAGAAAGAGCAGACGGGAGGATCGTGTCAACGGGTCTGTCATTCCCGACAGTCCGAAGGACTGATCGGGACTCCAGAAAGCAAAACTGGATTCCCCGCTCGCATGCTTCGCACGCTTCGGGAATGACAGGTTGCGGCATGCGGACAGAGCGGTAGAACGCATTCAACGAACCGAGGAAACGTCAATGCCTGCTCCAAAACTCTTCGATCTCACCGGCCGCGTTGTCGTCATCACCGGCGGCAATGGTGGTATCGGGCTTGGCATGGCGAAGGGTCTCGCGGAGGCCGGCGCGACGCTGTCGCTATGGGGCCGCAACGCCGACAAGAACCTTTCCGCCGCGCAATCACTTGCGAACACCGGCGTAAGAATCCACACGCAGGTTTGCGACGTCGCGAGCCGCAATTCCGTCGAAGACGCCTTCGCTGCAACGCTGAAGGATCTCGGTCGCGTCGATGGCTGCATCGCCAATGCCGGCATCGGCGGCGGCGGGCGAAAGGCCTTCATCGATCGAACCGATGAGGAGTGGCGAAAGATGTTTTCGATCAATCTCGACGGCGTGTTCCACGTGTTCCAGGCCGCAGCGCGCCACATGACTGAACGCGCGAAAGCCGGCGATCCTTACGGCCGGCTCGTCGCGACATCGAGCCTCGCATCGTTGTCGGGCACGCCTCGCAACGAGCATTACGCCGCGACGAAAGCTGCCATCAACGCGATGTGCCGCGCACTTGCCGTCGAACTCGCACGCTACGGCGTTACCGCGAATGCCATCCTGCCGGGATGGACGCGCAGCGACATGACGGATCGTCTGTTCAACGATCCGAAATTCGAGGCGAATGTCATCCCGCGCATTCCTGTCCGACGCTGGGGCGAGCCCGAAGATTTCGAGGGCATCGCCGTCTATCTCATGAGCAAGGCGTCGGCCTATCACACGGCCGACACGTTCCTCATCGACGGCGGCTACGCGGTGTTCTAACTAGCCTGACGGGCAGTCGATAAATTTGCGGAATACCCAGCCGGATTTTCCTGCGCCCACGGGTTCGATGCGCACCCACGCGTCGCCCGCGCCATCGCGCGTCGTCTCGTAGATGCGAACCGGCGTGCCGTTGCTGTAGGCCCCGACGATGCGGCGATAGGGCTGCTCGCGGACATTCAGCGGCGTGCCCGTCGGATCGTTTACGGCACAGGTCCGAGCGCCCTGCGCGAGAAGCACACCTGGAAAAGCGAGAACACTGACGACAATCGCAACACGACGCACGGGTCGAAGCTCCAAGGCATAGGCACCGCGTTGCGGCGATAGAGTCTATACGCTAGCAGGCGGACGTCTCGCGCAAGTCGTCAGTGGACTGCAATCGGCGCGACACTCGTGCGAAGAAGCCGATCCGGAGCACCATGAGTACGATCCTCAAGAATCTGCCCAAGGGCGAGAATGTCGGCATCGCTTTTTCAGGCGGTCTCGACACCAGCGCTGCGCTCCTCTGGATGAAGCAGAAGGGCGCGCGCGTCTTCGCCTATACCGCCAATCTCGGGCAACCCGACGAGGCCGACTACGACGAGATTCCGCGCAAGGCGATGGAGTTCGGCGCGCAGAAGGCGCGGCTCGTCGATTGCCGCACACAACTCGTCCACGAAGGCATCGCCGCGATCCAGGCGGGCGCGTTTCACGTCAGCACCGGCGGCATCGCCTATTTCAACACGACGCCGCTCGGCCGCGCGGTGACCGGTACGATGCTTGTGTCGGCAATGAAGGAAGACGGCGTCAACATCTGGGGCGACGGCTCGACTTACAAAGGCAACGATATCGAGCGTTTCTATCGCTACGGCCTGCTGACCAATCCGGACCTTCGCATCTACAAGCCCTGGCTCGATCAGCAATTCATCGATGAGCTAGGCGGCCGCGCAGAAATGTCGGCGTTCATGACCGCGCACGGTTTCGCCTACAAGATGAGCGCCGAGAAGGCCTATTCCACCGACAGCAATCTTCTCGGCGCGACGCACGAGGCGAAAGACCTCGAACAGCTCGACAGCGGCATCGCGATTGTCAATCCAATCATGGGCGTGCCGTTCTGGCGGGACGATTGCGCCGTGAAAGCCGAGCGCGTCTCGGTCCGCTTCGACGAAGGTCAGCCCGTCGCGCTGAACGGCAAAACATTCGCCGATCCCGTCGCGATGTTTCTTGAAGCAAATGCCATCGGTGGCCGGCACGGGCTCGGCATGAGCGACCAGATCGAGAACCGCATCATCGAAGCGAAGAGCCGCGGCATCTACGAGGCGCCGGGCATGGCACTGTTGCACATCGCCTATGAGCGTCTCGTCACCGGCATCCATAACGAGGATACGATCGAGCAATATCGCATCAACGGCATGCGGCTCGGCCGGCTGCTGTATCAGGGCCGCTGGTTCGACTCGCAGGCGCTGATGCTGCGCGAGACGGCGCAACGCTGGGTGGCGCGCGCGATCACGGGCGAAGTGACGCTCGAACTGCGCCGCGGCAACGATTATTCGCTAATGAACACGCAGAGCCCGAACCTGACTTATGCGCCGGAGCGGCTGAGCATGGAGAAGGTCGAGGATGCGCCTTTCACGCCGGCGGACCGCATCGGCCAGCTCACCATGCGCAACCTCGACATTTCGGATACGCGCGCCAAGCTGAACCTCTATGCCAAGACCGGCCTGCTTTCGTCATCCGAGGGCGCGAGTATTCCAAAACTTGGCAGCGACAAGAGCTAAGTTTCAGGAACCCACGTGGGGCACGGTGCTTGCTTCGGTTGGGCCACAGCATCGCCGCACTCTGTTGCGATCTTTGCCTGACGTGCGGCATTCCCGCGCAACCGGGATGCGATGCAGCGGCGCTACACCTTCCTCATCCTCGCTGGCGGACTGGCAACGGCCGGGGCAATCGCGCTCGGCGGCTGGTGGGCCGGTCGCCCCACGGCGCTTCGCGTGGCAGTCGTCCATGACAGCGAGGACGCGCAGCTTGTCGTGGCGATCTCGCAGGATTTTTCCAAGCGGCGCGAGGATGTCCGGATCAAGCCGGTCTATGTGAACGATGCCGGCGCCGCCGCCGCATCGCTCGAGGCCAACAATGCCGACATGGCCGTCGTGCGCAGCGACATCCGCCTGCCGCTCAACGGCCAGACGCTCGCGCTCCTTCATCGCAACGCCGCCATCCTGCTGGCCGGCCGCGAGGCCAAGATCAACCACATCAGCGATCTGCGCGGGCGCGCTGTCGGCGTCATACGCGGACCGACGACGGGCACCGGAAATCTGCGACTGTTCGACGCCATCCTCGCGCAATACGAGGTGCCGGCGAAGGAAGTCACCGTCGTCGAACTTCGCCGCGAGGGCGTGTTCGAGGCGATGTCCTCCGGCAAGGTCGCGGCCGTGATGACGGTGGGCGCGCTTAACACCCAGTCTGTCCGCGACGTGGTCTCGGCAGCGACGATGGCGACAGGTGGCGACCCCGTCTTCATTCCCGTGACCGAGGCCAAGGCGATGGCGCTCAACGCGCCGGTATTCGAGGCGATGGAGATCGTGCGCGGCTCATTCGGCGGCTCGCCACCGAAGCCAGCCGAATCCGTCGAGACACTCGGCGTGTCCGTTCGCCTGATGGCGGCGAACACGATGAAGGACAGCCTTGCCGGCGCGATAACACGGCTGCTCTTTTCCAACCGGCCGTCGATCGCGCAGGTCGCGCCGCTGGCAAACCAGTTCGAGGCACCTTCGACCGATCGCGGCGCCGCCATCCCCGTGCACCCCGGCGCAGCCGCCTATCTCGACGACGAGGAAGAGACGTTTTTCGATAAATACAGCGACGTTATCTATATCGGCGCGATGGTTCTGAGCGTGTTCGGCTCGGCGGCGGCCGCCGTGGCGAGTCGCGCCGGGGCCGCCGGAAAGGGCGCCGACAGCGACCGGCTCCTTCGGCAACTTCTCGATGTGCTTCGCAACGCGCGCTCGTCGGAAACGCTCGCGGCTCTCGATGTCCTCGAGCAGGAAACCGACGACATCCTCATCGGCGGCATCGCTGCGCGAAATCTGCGCACGCTCGATCCGCAGATGATCCACGCGCTGACGCTTGCATTGGATCAGGCGCGTCTTGCCATCCGCGAACGCCGCCAGGCCCTCCTCGCCACGGCGGGGCATGCCGCCCCGTCCGCCCGCGTCGTGCCGATCGAGGCGCGGACCGGGGTTTTCGCGCCGCAGCAAATAAGGTAGACACGCCGCAATCGAGATGACGCCGGCATCGGCGCATCCGCCATCCAACCCGTTCCGCATACCGGGCAAGACCGCGGCATATCCGCCGCGGCCCGGCGCACGGCCATTCGAGTGCCAGATATGAAACTCCGCAACATCGCGATCATCGCGCATGTCGATCACGGCAAAACGACCCTCGTGGACCGGCTGCTACAGCAGTCCGGCTCGTTTCGCGAGAACCAGCGGGTCGCCGAACGCGTGATGGATTCCAACGATCTTGAGAAAGAGCGTGGCATCACGATTCTCGCGAAAGCGACGTCGATTCTTTATGGCGACACGCGGATCAACATCGTCGACACGCCAGGCCACGCCGATTTCGGTGGCGAGGTCGAGCGCATCCTTTCGATGGTCGACGGCGCGATCGTGCTGGTCGATGCCGCCGAAGGCCCGATGCCGCAAACGAAATTCGTTGTCGGTAAGGCGCTGAAGATCGGCCTGCGTCCTATCGTGGCGATCAACAAGGTCGACAAGCACGACGCGCGGCCGAGCGAAGTCATCAACGAGGTCTTCGACCTGTTCGCGGCGCTCGATGCGACCGACGACCAGCTCGACTTCCCGATCCTCTACGGCTCCGCCAAGCAAGGCTGGATGGGTCTGGCGCCAGACGCGCCGCAGGAAGGCATGGCGCCGCTGTTCGACATGGTGCTGAAGCATGTGCCGCCGCCGAAGGTCGAGGACGGCCCGTTCCGTATGCTCGGCACGCTGCTGGAAGCCAATCCCTATCTCGGCCGTATCGTTACCGGCCGCGTCTTCTCCGGCTCGATCCGAGCGAATGCGCCCGTGAAGGTGCTCGACCGTAAGGGTGGCATCGTCGAACAGGGTCGCGTTTCGAAAATCCTCGCCTTCCGCGGCATCGAGCGCACGCCCGTCGATGTGGCCGAAGCCGGCGATATCGTCGCCATCGCAGGTCTGACGAAGTTCAACGTTGCCGACACGCTCGCCGCGCCGGAGGCGAACGAGCCGCTGCAGGCACAGCCCATCGATCCGCCGACGCTGTCCATGACATTCCTCGTCAACGACTCGCCGCTTGCTGGCACGGAAGGCGACAAAGTTACCAGCCGTGTTATCCGCGACCGTCTCTACAAGGAGGCGGAAGGCAACGTAGCGCTACGCGTGGAAGATTCGCCGGGCTCGGACGCGTATATCGTGTCGGGCCGCGGCGAATTGCAGCTTGGTATTTTGATCGAGACGATGCGCCGCGAAGGTTTCGAGCTCGGCGTGTCGCGCCCGAAGGTCGTGTACCAGAAGGGCGAGGACGGCGAGCTTCTTGAGCCGATCGAGGAAGTCGTCATCGACGTTGACGAGGAACATTCCGGCGTCGTCGTGCAGAAAATGTCGGAGCGCAAAGCCGAGATGCTGGAGATGCGCCCGTCGGGTGGCGATCGTCTGCGTCTCGTTTTTCACGCGCCGACGCGCGGGCTTATCGGCTATCAGGGCGAGTTGCTGACCGACACGCGCGGCACGGCGATCATGAACCGGCTGTTCCACGAATATGCGCCCTATAAGGGCGACATCGTCGGGCGTCGCAACGGTGTGCTGATCTCCAACGAACAGGGCGATGCCGTCGCCTATGCGATGTGGAAGCTCGAAGATCGCGGCCCGATGATGATCGAGCCCGGCTGGAAGGTCTATCGCGGCATGATCGTCGGCGAGCACACGCGCGACAACGATCTCGAGATCAACGTGCTGAAGGGCAAGCAGCTCACCAACATCCGCGCCGCCGGCAAGGACGAAGCGGTGCGTCTGACGCCGCCGATCCGCATGGCGCTGGAAAAGGCGCTGGCCTACATCGAAGACGACGAACTGGTGGAGGTGACTCCGAAGTCGATCCGCTTGCGCAAAACGTTTCTTGATCCGAACGATCGCAAGAAGGCGGGTCGCGCGAAGGAAGCCGCGGTGGGGTGATGATCCTCCCTGCGCGTCGCGCGGGGAGGTGTCGGCCGTAAAGCGGACGACGGAGGGGCAGAATCTGCCGCCCCTCCACCATGGTTCGCATG
Source organism: Beijerinckiaceae bacterium (assembly GCA_965246795.1). GTDB lineage: Bacteria > Pseudomonadota > Alphaproteobacteria > Rhizobiales > Beijerinckiaceae > JAJXWB01. The sequence goes on from CBDFFN010000009.1 coordinate 90,303, forward strand.
GTCCCCCTCCCCGTCGCTACGCGACAGGGAGGATTACGCCGCCTTTTGCCGCGCGATCTCTGCCTGAAACGGCGGCACTTCTTCGCCCAGCACCTTCGCGACGCTCGGCCGTTTGCGCATCTTTGAGAGATATCCGCGCAAGGCGGGATATTCGGCCATGTCGATCTGCGGCGTCGCCTGCGTCCAGTTCAGCACTGTCACGAGATAGGCGTCTGCGACAGTGAAGCGATCGAGTACGAATTCGCGACCGCTCATGTACTCGTCGAGATAGACAAGTTTCGCGCGGCCCTTCTTCACCGCCCAAGCCTTCGTATCTGCCGCGGCCGTTGGATCGAGCAACGGAATGAACAGGCCCTTGTGCAATTCAGTGCCGAAGAAACTCAGCCATTGCTGCAGCTTTGCGCGCGCCATGCGGTCGCTCGAGGGTGGTGCGAGCTGCGCGTCCGACACAGCATCGGCGAGATATTGCAGGATGGCGCCATTCTCGGTGAGGAACGCTCCGTCGTCGAGGCGCAGGGCCGGAACCATCCCGAGCGGATAAATTGCGAGATAATCTTCGTTTGTTGCGAAGACGCGCTTCGTATGCGGATCGACCTCGATGAAATCGATTTTCAAGGCTGCCTCTTCGGAGAGAATTTTCGATGCCATCGAACAGGCGAGCGGCGAGAAATAGAGCTGCATCAGAGGTCTCCTTCGTCCTTCGTTGATTTATGTACCGTCTCGTATTAAATTATCTTCGTCAAGGATTATTTGCGAGATGGTACAAAAAATATCCATGTCGTCCGAAGAGACGCCGCGCCGTCGTGGACGGCCCCGCGCCTACGACCCCGACGTTGCGCTCGAACGCGCGATGGAAGTTTTCTGGAAGGTCGGCTTCGCCGCGGCATCGCTCGACGATCTCGCCGCTGCGATGAGGATGAACCGGCCAAGTCTCTACGCCGCCTTCGGCGACAAAAAGGCGCTCTACACGAAGGCACTCGATCACTATCGTATCGCATCGCGCGACGCTGTCGGCGATGCTTTTACGCGCGATCTTCCGTTGCGGGATCGTCTACGCTTGATCTTTTTGCGCGTGCTCGATCTTTACACATCGGGCGAGACGGCACGCGGCTGTTTCTCCGTTGTCACGGCGGCATCCGACGTCGTTGCCGATCCCGACATCCGTGACCTCGTCGTGCGCAGCATCGACGGGCTCGACAAGACCTTCGCGACGCTCTTTGCGAAGGGTGTGGCGGATGGCGAACTGCCGGCCGACGCGAACGTGCCGCAACTTGCGATGCTGGCGACGGCGACGCTGCACACGATGTCGGTGCGCGCGCGAGCGGGTCTGTCACGCAAGAAATTGCAGAGCGTCATCGACGCGTCGGTGGCGACGATCTGCGGTTAACACGACGAACGGTCAGACGAAGCCATAGCGACGGATATTTGTCTGTGGCATGCCTGCTTGGCGATCATGTCTTTCGGCTGGTCGCTTGGGGGAAATATCAATGCGACACGCGATCTTGCTTTCGGTGACTTCGCTCGTCTTGGCATCGAGCATCACGTCGGCCCTTACTGCGGACTTCAGCTTCGAGATCAAGACGGCGGCATTCTATTCCGGCGTGCTGCCCGCTGACGGGCGCTACGCCCTCGACAAGTTCATGTTGACAACGACACCGGTCGGCATCGCCCCGCGGAAGTTGAACGTCATTGCCGACTTCTCAACGGGTCCTGCTGCCAAGCCGTTCGCGACAATCGTTTGCAGCGTCGGCGCCGTCGCAACCGGCTGGACGAGTGCCTATGAAGGAAAAAGCTGCGGCCTCCCAGACGAAATCTCCGTGCCTGCCGGCAGTCCTCTCTTCGTCACCACGTCGGCAGCGTTTGCACAAGTCGCATTCGGCGATGACGCTTCGGCCTTTCCAGCCATCACCGAGAACTTGCGGCCTTACCCCGGTACGAACCAAACATCCTGTCTTGCCGTAGGGAACCGAGCGAAGACGCCGCAACCAAAAGGTACCGGTGTGCGAATGGTGGCATATGCCATGAATGATGCCGTTCGCGGTGACGATCTCGCGACCAAAATCTGCATCAATGCAACGCCGTTCGGGTCCGATGCGGTCGGACTCGTGGTATCCGGCAGTGTCTATGCCAACAAGACGCAATTCGTCGGATCCTTCGCGTGCAAGGCAATCGATCCTCCGCGAGTACAGAAGGCAAACAGCACGTTCGCTTGTGCGCCGAAAGGCAACGACAACACGCCTCGCGAACCTTGGACAGCGCCGCCGGGCGCGAAGCTCACGATGGCGATGACGGTTACATTCGGTCAGGTACAAACGCAGTCTGGCAAACCCACGCCAATTCGGCTGTACCCGCAACCGCTGCCGGCGAAATAATTCACTCCGCCGGCGCGGGCACCGGCGCAGCTTCCCGCGCGCGCTTCGACGACAATTTCGCCATCAGCAGATAGATCACCGGTGTCGTGTAGAGCGTCAGAATCTGCGACAGCACGAGACCGCCCACGATCGTGATGCCGAGCGGACGTCGCAGTTCTGCGCCCGCGCCTGTCGCAATGGCCAACGGCAGCGCGCCGAAGAGAGCCGCGAGCGTCGTCATCATGATCGGACGGAAGCGCTCGACCGCCGCCTCGCGCGCGGCCTGCAATGGCGTGAGCCCGCGCGTCCGCTCCGCCACGATGGCAAAATCGACGAGCATAATGCCGTTCTTCTTCACGATGCCGATGAGAAGGATGATCCCGATGAAGGCAATCAACGTTAGCTCGGCGCCGAACATTTCGAGCGCCACCAGCGCGCCGAGTCCCGCCGAGGGCAGTGTCGAGATGATCGTGACGGGATGCACGAGGCTTTCGTAGAGGATGCCAAGGATCAGATAGACCGCAACGATCGCGATCACGATCAGCCAGACTTGTCCTGCATTGTTGCGCTGAAAGTCGCGCGCATCGCCCGCGAATTCGGTGC
>CBDFFN010000010.1:0-377776 GCA_965246795.1 Beijerinckiaceae bacterium
CCACGCCGCCGCGCGAGCCCGCACGACCGGCCACCGCCGAGCGGCGCGGTTTTCTCACACGAACCGGCGCGATCGTCGCCGCCGGAATCGCGGGACTGGTGCCGATCTTCAGCGGACTGCTGGTGTTCTTTGACCCCTTGCGACGGAACGGGCACGCCGGCAAGTTCATCCGCGTGGCCACGCTCGACGCCGTGCCCGACGACGGAATTCCCCGGCAATTTCCGGTGATCGCCCGCCGCGTCGACGCCTGGAACGACTCGCTCGAGCCGGTCGGCGCCGTGTACCTGCGCCGCACCCAAGGCCAGGAAACGCCCGAATGCTGGACGGCCACCTGCCCGCACGCCGGCTGCTTCGTGGCCTACGACGGTCCGACCAACACCTTCAAATGCCCCTGCCACAATAGTTCTTTTCAGGTCGATGGCCAGATCATTCCGCCCAGCCCCAGTCCGCGGGCGATGGACACGCTCGAATGCCGCCTCGACTCGCAAGAGATTCTCGTCAAGTTCGAGAACTTCTACACCGGCAAGGCGGATAAAGTGGTCAAGACATGAAGTCGCTCTTCGACTGGTTGGACGATCGCACCGGAGTGCGCGGCTTCTTGCACGACGCGCTATTCGAGCGAGTCCCCGGCGGCGCCCGTTGGCGCTATGTGTGGGGCAGCACGCTCAGTTTCGCGTTCTTCGTGCAACTGGTCACGGGCCTGTTTCTGTGGATGTGCTATAGCCCCAGCGCGCAGACGGCCTGGGAGAGTGTGTATTACATCCAGAACGAAATGCAGGGCGGTTGGCTGCTGCGCGGGCTGCATCACTTCATGGCCCATGCGATGGTCGTGCTGATGGTGCTGCACCTGATGCAGGTCGTGATCGACGGCGCCTATCGGGCCCCGCGCGAAGTGAACTTCTGGCTGGGGCTGGTGCTTGATGCAGCTTGTGCTGGGGCTGTCGCTGACGGGCTATCTGCTGCCGTGGGATCAAAAGGGCTATTGGGCCACGCGCGTGGCCACCAACTTGCTGAGCGTCGTGCCGCTGGTCGGTCCGCAACTGCAGCATTGCTGGTCGTGGGCGGAGCGGATTACGGGCATCATGACACTGACCCGATTTTTCGCGCTGCACGCCGGCGTGTCTGCCCGGCTTACTGGTCTGCGTTTCTGGTGCGTGCACGTGGCGCTGTTTCGCCGCAACGGCATCTGTGCCACCGGCTGCCGGCCAAGGGGCCCCGACGCGATGTTCTGGCCCGACCAGGTGCTGAAAGACGGCGTGGCGTGCCTGGCCGTGCTGGTCGTGGTCCTACTATTGACGGTGCATCCGCTGCCAACTTTTTTTCTTCCGACGAGGGCAACGATCGTTCACGGTGCGTTTGGGGGCCGAGCTGGGAGCTCCGGCCGATCCCTCGAATCAGTACGCCGCGGCGCGGCCCGAGTGGTATTTTCTGTTCTTGTTTCAGTTTCTCAAGCTGTTCGAGGGCTGGGGAGAACGCGGAGAGTTGCTGGGCGCCGATCGTGATTCCCGCGATCGTGGCCCTGCTGGCCTTGTTCTTGATGCCGCTGGTCGGCCGCTGGAAATTGGGCCACCGATTCAATATCGGACTGCTGGCGGCACCATGTTGATTGGCGTGGGCATGGCTGTACCGTAACGGCGACCGCCTGTCAACGAAGACTATCGGGCCCGTGTGGACCAACGCCGAGCGCGTTTCGCCGACCTCGTGCCTACCGGCGAGACCATCGGCAAGGCAAGTCGGCAACGACGACGAAAAGATCGCGGCTCACTTTCGAGAACGATCCCGATCAAGATTCCGCGAATTTCGCAACCAATTGCCTGCGGGCGTACGAAAAATATCAAGCAAGTCCAGGGACTATCTCGCACGCCGTCGTCGAAGCCAGCCGAGGGCGAAGTCGGCAGCGGATCACGTCGTGCTGGCGTCGGCCCGAGGCACGCATTCCAACGAGCGGGCGCGATCACGCTGTTGCGCGACGATCCCAAGACCCAAGGCCCCCAGCTTTTCGCTCAGCGCATTGCGCCGGCTGCCACGCGCACGTCGCCGCGGGCCCAGGGCCAGGAGACTCGCCCACGCCGTCCGACGACAAAGGTCTCGACTGCGCCCGATCTGGATCAGCTTTGCCAGTCGAGCGTGGCTCGGCCGGCCTGCTCGACTCCCAAGCAGATCGCCGGTCCGCGAGTATTTCGGCAATACGTCGCCACCGCGAAGGGACTCGATGGTCAGCTTCGTCGACGAGTCGCTGGCAAGGACTGGCCGGTCGAGGAGACGTGCGCAGCGTGGTGCATGGCGCTTTCGGCCGAAGCCGCTCTGCCGAGCGTCAGGCCGAGGCCGACCGCAAGGATGCCACGTACGGATCGAGGCGGGCCGCAAGCTGATTGGCGACGCGCGAGCGCTGCGCCTCAATGCCACAAGTTTCATGACGCCCGCGAGAATTCGGCTCGCGCGCCCGACCTGACCGGATATGGCTCGCGCCAGTGGCTGATCGGCATGATCAGCGATCCGACGGGCGAACGCTACTATCGCGACGACAACGACCGCATGCCCTCGTTTGCCGAGCATCCGGGCGACTCGGCGGCCAAAATCGGCTCGACGCACGCTCGCAAATCGGACTGATCGTCGACTGGCTGCGCGGCCAATGGTATGAGCCCGCCGATGACGCTAGCAGACGCCACGCCCTGAGCAGTCGATCTCGAACGGCCAACGGTTCGTTCCGCAATCTTTCCTCCCGCACGCTAGCTGCCCCGAATGCTTGGCGCCGGCAAATACGGCGCCGCAACCGTTGCAGGCTTTGCGGAATTCGGTACAGTTTCGCCGCGTCCGCCAGCCGATTCAAAGATTGCCACGTCGCACCGCTGTCGGTCGAAGCCTCGAAAGCACTCGTTTCCTGCAGAGTTCCGACCGGATGTGGTGTAAACATTGCCGTCAAGATATGCCGGGCGTTCAGTTCGCCGGACCAAGCTCACGAGCCAGTTGTTCGCGCTGCGGATCGGTATTGGCGGGCTGGGCGAAGAGCCAAGTGCGCTCGACCGCCGAAGTTTCGGCAACCGCGGGCCGCGATCTCGGCGGGTCGCCGCCGCCGCTGAAGTTCCCGACGTTCGAGGACTGAAGCAGGTTGGCCAGAACCGTTCGCCAACTGCAAGCCTACGAGGCCTCGGCACTCATACCAGGCACGACGTTAGCCGCCGACACCGGAAGCCGCGCCGGCGGCGCCGGCTGCTTCGCCGGCGCCACCAGCGATGCGCCCGCAACGCCGTGATGCGCCCCGCGAGACGAGCGGCCAACCAGACTTGGCACCCACACGAACGACATTCACGCCGTGCCGAATCGCCACGCCTCCGCGCCGGCATCGCGGGCCGAAGTCGCGTGTCTCCCCAAGCCGCCGTCGGTTCGTCGATCGGACTCTTTCTGACGCTGGAGCTGTTTGCGTTCGCCGGAGCGGCGCCGCGTTTTTGGGTTGGTCCGTTCGTCGACGGATCGCGCCGAGGTGTGGAACCTGGGCGATTGCCGGCGGTCGATCGCCGGACAAATCGGCTTGCTCGGTCGGGACTGGCCGATGCAGATCCGAACGCGATCTGGCACAACAGCCGCTTTGCCGATGCGCAAACTCGATCACGGTCGATTCGCCGCTTGCACCGATTTGCAACAGACCACGGTCATGCTCGAAGCGACGTCACAACACCGCTCGGCCGCACAGCCTTTCTAGGCACGCACGTCGCCGACCAGAACGACCCGCAGATGCTCATCGACGGATCGTCAAGCGGGCAGCTCGATCTTGCTGGCGAAGCACGATCTCGCGACGCAGCGCCTGATGCTGAGACCGCGGCGGCTGCAACTGGCGGCTACGAGCTCCATGCGGAAATGGCGTGAGAAGTTCCACGCCCGTCTCGGTCACCAGGTAGTTGTTTTCCAGCCGGATGCCGGCCCGCAGGCCCTCGCCGTACAGCCCGGGCTCGACGGCGAAGACTTCGCCGGACTCGAACGCGTCGTCCCAATGGGGGTTCAGGTGCGGGCGCTTCGTGCGGGAACAGTCCGATGCCGTGGCCCAGGTGATGTTCGAACTCCCACGGCTGACAGCCTGGTTGAGCCACTGGTGGGCTTCTTCGAATAGTTGCACGGCAACTCTTGCCCGGGCTTGACGGTGCTGCTCGACCATCGTCGAAGACCGTGCAGGATGTGCTCCCAGGCGCTTGATGCTGCTCGTCGGTCGGCTTGATGGTCCGACCGCGGTCACGCGCGTGTTGTCTGCAAAGTAGCCTCGAAACGCCGGCCCCAAGTCCAGGATGTAGAGCTCGCCGGCGGCGATCGCTGCGATCGCGCGGGTGCGTCCGCCGCGCTCGCCCGAGGCATAATCGTTGCCGGTTCCGGTTAGCATTTCGCCATACTCGCGCACGGCGACGGCTTGCAATTCGTTGAACACATCGAGCTCGTTGACACCCGGCGCGATGATCTCGCGGGCCCGCCGGTGCATGGCGCCGGTGCCGGCGATGGCCTTGCGCAGCCGGGCCAGCTCGTCGGGATCCTTGCGGCGCCGCAGTGCGGTAGAGCTCCGGCTCGACGATCGATGCAGCTCGGTTGCCGAAGCGGTCCGCGGTGACCTGCGGGTCCGCAGGACGAGGAAAGCTCGACGCCGAGGCGAAATCGGCCGGCGGCCGCTTGCTTAGGGCATCGCTCAGGACACGGCGGTGGACTTTGTGCCGCTGGTCGTTGCGCAGCGTGGAAAACGACTGGGCTTCATACGACCCGCGACCTCGTCGGCGGCCACCGATTCGGTGCCGGAATCGGCGGGCGCAACCAGCACCGTCCGTGACCATCAGCCGCGATCGCGGCCGCGGGAGAGAATGTCCATTCAAATCTCGGCCCAACCAGATATTGGACGTGCTGATCCTGGGTCACGATCGACCAAGATCGAGCTTCGCAACTGCTCCATCGACCGCCAGCAGATCGCCGCTGCCGAGCGCGGCAAGCGAGCCACGTCGATTCCGAATGGGTCCATCGCTGTCTCCACGCGATTCAACTCCCGATGCCGCTCTTGAGCAACGCCTTCGTGGCACGTCCCGCAAAACCGCTCGCCGGAGCCGCCGACACGGGCAGGCTTCGCCAAACGCTCCGCTCGAGCCCCAGTATGCGGATCGTCGAGCGGTGTTGTCCAGACTTGCCCAGCCTGGTTATCCGCGGGCCGTCGAGGCGGCTGCGGGCCTATGGTTTTTCACCCGCCGCTCGCAGCAGCTTGGCAGTGGACGTCGGCCACGTTCCACATGTAGTGGCCGATCTTGTGGCTTGTCGGCCGCGGCGTTGCGATGTGCTCGACGTGCTCAGGGCCGTCATCGCCGGCAAGGTTTCGTAATAGAGGCCCAGAGTACAGATGGGCGTAGAACAGCCGCGTCGTTGAGCGCCTCGGGCGATGGGCGAGCCGGCGCGGGCCGCGGCGAGCACGTCGTCGGGCTTGCGCCTTTGCCGCTGTACAGCGCATACACCTCCATCATCGGTACGCGACCGTCGCGGCTTGATTTTCAGCATATCCGTCGCGCGCGGCCGCCTCTGTGCCCTCGGCGCGGGCCATGCACAAATAGCGCCACGCGGCGTTTTCGACGTCGTTGTCGTCGACGGTCTGATAGCCCTCGAATTGCCGCCGCCCGTCGTCGTAGCGACCGGCATAGTAGTAGGAGATTCCCCGCTTCCAGTGCCACGGCTCTTGCTGGGGCCGCAATTGGATCGAACGATCGAAGTCGTCGATCGATCGCGCGATGTGCCCTAACATGAAATTCTGGCTGCCGCGCTGGTCGAACGTCTCGGCCGATTTCGGATCGAGCTCGATCAGACGATCGTAGTCGTCGATCGCCCGCTCGTGGTCCCCGGCGGCGGCATAAATCGCGGCTCGCGTTCGATAGGCTTGCGCGTCGCGCGGATTGGCGGCGATTGCGGCCGAGGTGGCGCGCAGTCGCGGTTCGAGCTCACTCGGAATTTCCTGCGAACAGGCGGCCGGTGCGCAGATCGCAATCATGAGAAACCCCGCAGCCCAGCGCATGATCCGCAACCTCGCCAAGAAAGAGTTAACCGAAAGGGCCACGAACGGCGCACAGCAAGGCAGATTGTAGAGCAATTCGCGCGAGTTCCCAGTCGTGTGGCGCGGTGGGGGAACGGCTCGCCAAGCGCTAGCTCGTGCGAACGGCCCCGGCTGCCGAATGAACGTCGTCGGAATGCAGCGCCAGGTCGATGAATCGCCGCAAGGGCTTGCGGCGAATTCGCACTCGGGCTTCCTCGGCCAGGCACCACAGCCGCCGATATCGCCCCTGCCATGGTCCTTCGTTGGCGACGTCGGTTACCTGCATGAGATAACCGGTCATGGTGCGCGATTCTCTGCCGCGCGCGGCCTCGAAGTGCCCCAGAGGCTCCCCCGCGCGCACCGTCCCGCGGATTCCCAAAGATTCGGCCAACTGTTCGAGGCCGGCCCGCGTCGACTCGGCTTCGTCGGGCACGGTTCACACGCCGTGGCTCGGCGGCGGCTTCGGACGGCGCGCCGACCTAGCGTACGTGACGAAGGCCGTCGAGATCGCGAAGCGGTTCAAGGGCATTGTGGTACAGACGATCTGGACACGCGCCGAGGACATCCGCGACGACGTCTATCGCCCCGCCGCAATGGCCGACATTTCCGCGGCGCTTGATTCCGGGGGGCTGCCTGCGACATTCAACTATCGCATCGCCGTGCCCTCGATCACGGATCAGTTCGTCGGCCGCTTGTATCCAATTGCGAAAGGCGGGCTTCTCGCCGACAAGACGACCGTCGATGGCGCGATCTTTCCACTCTATGCGATGCCTAACCGCGCGATCGAGAATGTCGGTGTCGATCTCGGCGTGCCCGTCGGCTTCTGGCGGTCGGTCGGTTACAGCATCAACTGCTTTTTCGTCGAGAGTTTCATCGACGAGATGGCGGCGTCTGCAGGTTTGCGTCCGCTCGATTATCGCGCGCGGTTACTGAACCTATCAGACGGCGCGGGGGCGAAACGCGCGGCAAAATTGCTGACACGCCTCGCGCGCTGGGATGCGGCGACGCCGTTGGCGACGGCATCGGGCAGCAAGAAAGTCGGACGTGGTTTCGCGATCACGGAAGCGTTTCATTCCGTGCTCGGCCACGCCGCCGATGTCGAGATTGACGGCACGAACATCCGCGTCACGCGCGTGTTTGTCGTCGTCGATTGCGGTTTCGCCATCGATCCGCCGAACGTCATCGCCCAGGTGCGCAGCGGCGTGAACTTTGGACTGTCGGCGGCGCTTTTCGGCAATGTCGAAATCGACAAAGGCGAGATCGTGCCGAAGAATTTCGATTCCGCGCCGGGGTTGACGCTCGCCGACGCGCCTGAAATCGCCGTCGAGATCATGAATTCCGGCGCCGCGCTCGGTGGCGTCGGCGAGATCGGCACGCCGGGAATCGCGCCCGCGGTCGGCAATGCGATCTTTGCCGCGACGGGTCAGCGCTTGCGGTCGCTGCCGTTTGCGCTCGCGAGTGCATAGAGCGCGTCATTGCGAGCAGCGCAGGCGACGAAGCAATCCATCTCCGCACGGTTGGTAGATGGATCGCCACGTCGCGCTTCGCGATCCTCGCGATGACGGCGATCACATCGGCCAGAACAGCAGCGCCCAACTCGAAGCGCCAATCGCAACCGCACCTGCATAGGCGACGAAGCCGGCCGCACGGCGCATCCCTGCCGCCGATAGCGGAAGTATTCGCCAGCCGAACAGTAGCGACCACGCGCTTGCGCCGATCAGCAACATTGCGCGAAGAGTGTCGACGAAGGTCAGTGCGAGACCTTCGGCGCGTAGCATCGTGACCGTGATTGCGGACAGGCCGAGGAACACGCCGCATCCCGCCAGCGGTATGAGCCCCTGCGCGAGATGATGAAATTTTTGCGCGCTCCACGCGCCCGTGAGTCGCGCGCTCAATGCCAGACACAACGACACGCCCGTGCCCACCAGCAGCGCGGTTGCGACAATGAAGCCCACAAGCACGACGCCATCGAGCGGCGTCAGCACGTCGTTGGCGGCGGGATAGTTCGTCAGTAGCCACCACGGCAGGTTGCCGTCCAGCGGCCAGACAAAGCCAACTGCGATGAGTTGCTCGGCGAGAAACTGCTTCACCGACACGTAGAGATCGCTCGACGTCCAGTGGAAGGCACCAGCCGCGACACCCATAAGCCCGAAGACAATCAGCACCGTGTCCCAGGCGCGCGGCGCATCGCCGGCGACATGGACGATCTCGTGCATCGGCGTGCGGCGCGAGAGCGCGATGGCGTCCTTTGCGCCGGAACAGCGTCCGCACATATGACATCCATAGCTGCTGCGCATCGTACGGATCGGCACGAGCGGCGCACAATTCACGTAATCGCTGCGCCCAATGTTATGTTTCGGTGCGCTATCCCAACGCTCGAAATCGACGCGGAAATGAAACGGCGCAAGTTTCGACAACAGGCCGAAGACGCCATTGACCGGGCAAAGATACCGGCACCACACGCGTTTGTCGCGCCCGTAGAGCGCACCGACGACGATCGCGCCAAGCGTCGAGCCGCCGAGGATGACCAACACTGGCGCGGGATATTGGTACACGCTGACCATCTGCCCGTAGATCGTCGTCAGCGCGAAAGCGGCAAACGGCCAGCCGCGCCACTTCATCCAACGCGGTGTCGACCAGCCAAAACCACGCTCGCTGACGATCTCTGCCAGCGCACCTTCCGGACAAAGGAAACCGCACCATGCGCGGCCGATCAGCACCATCGACAGCAGCACGAAGGGCCACCAGATGCCCCAGAAGGCGAACTGGGCGAAGAGCGTGATATTCGACCAGATATGCGCGCCGCGCGGCGGCAGCGGCAGCAATGTCGGCACGACAATCAGCACAGCATACGCCGCGATGACGGCCCATTGCACGTTGCGCAGCAGACGCTGATGACGCGCCAGCCAGTCACCGAAATTCTTCAGCCGCTGGTCGAAGGCAGACGCGCCGCCTGCGTCAGCGGAGAAATCCGTCATGCCCGTTTGGCGGGTGGCGTCGGCCTGTAAAGGATCGCAATCATCACGACCCAGTAGATGGCAAGCAGCAGCACCTGGGCAAGGTTCGGCCGCGCGCGATAGCCGGTCAGCGACGAGGCGAGTCCACCGAGCCAGTTGGTGTCGGGGAGTACGGCCGACGTATCCCACAGCCGGCCAGAAAGCTGCGGCACGATACCGAGGCCGATGAGACCGTCGAGACCCGTTACCAGCAGCGCGCCCGCGAGCAACAGAAGCATGATCTCCGTGATGCGGAAAAACGTGCGCCACGACAGGATGCGGCTGCCCATCTGCAGCACGGCATAAGTGGCGATGGCGAGCCCGAGGCCGATGGCCGCCGCCGCGACGGCGCTACTGTCGCCGGAACCCCGCGCAGCCTCGAACGTCCCTGACAGGAACACGACCGTCTCGCTGCCCTCGCGCGCGACGGCGATCATTGCCAGCACGAAAACGCCCCACCAGTTCGATTTTTCGCTGGCCGCCGAGAGCGACGTTTCAAGTTCGCGCTTCAGCGTGCGACCGTGACGTCGCATCCAGAACACCATCTGGATGATCAGCACCGCCGCAAGCGCGACGATGACGGTCTGATAGATCTGCTGCGCATCGTCGGACAGCGTCTCCGAAAACCAGATGAGGACCGCGCCGAGCGCACCCGCAGCGAGCAGGCCGGCGACGACACCGGCCCACAGATAGAGTCGGCCCCGTCGCGCCACTGCTGGCGGCTGTTGCGTCAGCCAGGCATTCAGAATGCCGATGACGAGCAGCGCTTCGACGCTTTCGCGCCAGACGATGAAGACGACGTTGCCGAACATGTTTTGTGCTTACTCGATGCGTTACTCGACGCGCTACTTGGCGATGATCTTCGCGTTCTTCGTCATCGCTTCGTGATATTCGTCGAAATAGGCGTATTCGCCGGGCTCCAGCGGACGGAAGTCGATGGTCACCGTCTTGCCGGGCCCGACGACCTTCTCCTTGCGCAGATCCTTGCTTTCGAACTCCGCCGCTGTCTTGCCGGTATTCTTGATCTCGAGCTTGAACGCCTTTTTGGCCGGCACTTCGAGCGGATTGGGCGTCAGCACGCCGTCCTTCATCTCCAGCTTGATCGTGGCATCCTGCGCTTGCACGGGAAGCGTCGTGACGATCATTGAAGCGGCGAAGATCGCAGCGGCGAAGATCGACGTTTTGAAATGCAGCATTCGGTAAGCGCCTTTCTCTAGGAATTGAACGAAACGATTTGTCGGATCACTTCGCGATCATCTTCGCGTCCTTCGTCGCGTCGAGATGAAAGTCGTCGAAGTAGATATATTCGCCAGGATCGAGCGGACGGAAGACGAGCACCGAGGTCACGCCGGGCGCGATCACTTTTTCCTTGCGCAAATCCTTGCTCTCGAACTCGGCCGGCGATGTGCCGGTGTTGCGGATTTCGAGCCGGAATTTCTTATTCGCCGGAACCTGTAGCGGATTCGGCGCCATCACGCCGTCGCGCATTTCGAGCGCGATCGTGATCTCCTCCTCGGCCTTCGCAATCGACAAAGCCGAGACCAACGCGCAAACGCACAGCGCAGTTCTGAAGGCTCGTGACGCGGACAACACCTCAGTAGGCGCCTTTCTTTCCAGTGCCCGCAAACGTGAACTCGTATGTCAGCGTCATCGGCTTGAACCACGGTCCGACGCCCGTCTCCTTGTCGACGTGACGGCCGAAATGCTTTGGCGGCGTGACGGTGAGGGTCAGCAAGTATTTGCCCGGCCCCATCAGCTTGACGTTGTCGCCGTAATGCGGACCGTCGTTGGCGACCATCGCCATCATTTCGCCCTTGCGCGTCTCGTTCGCGCCGTCTTTCTTCAGCTCGAATGCGACGCCGAGATAGGGAATCCAGTCGCCTTCGGAGAACCCGTTTGGATTGCTCTTCGCCGCCTTGATGTCGGCTTCGAGATGCACGTCGGACTCCGCCGCGGCGCGCATCATATCAGGCGGATCCATTTCGATCGGCTGCAGATAGACGGCAGCGATTTCCATACCGGCCTGCGTCTGCGGCTTGCCGATCGGATATTCTTTCGCCGGAGCAGAGGCGATGACGAGGAGCAACGCGGTCGTTGCGACGGTCGAATACATCGCCGCCGGCCGAAAGAAAGATCGCATGGGAGGTATCCGTCCTTGCGGGACGCGATGGGCGAAGGCGCGTCCCGCATCGCGTGAAAGCGCCCGTGGTCTAGAATGCGCGTTAAACGCTGACAAACCTCGAAGAGGTTATTGGAACGCTTCTAACGCGCTTTGCGCGCACGTCGCGTGGGACGACGCGCCAGTCGCCCCCGAGTTCGGTCGCGCGGCCCGACCGTCCCGCAAAACCCGTTACCGACAGACCGCACTTACCCGATGCCCCCTTGCGTCATTTGTTTGTCTGACATACAAATAACGAACATTACGGAGCCAAAAGGTCCGCGCTGCCGATGCTGACCGCTCTGGAACCACCGCCTGCACTACAATCCCAGCCGAAACACCTCGGTCGTCGCGCGACGCGCGCGGAGGGACGGCGCACGCGCTCGCTTCTGCTTGATGCAGCGAGCCGGCTGTTTCGCGCGCAAGGCCTCGCCGCCGTCTCGATGGCCGACATCGCGACCGCCGCCGGCGCCTTTCCGAGTCAGGTCACCTATTACTTCCGCACTAAGGAAGCGCTCTTCGTCGAGGCCGCCTGCCGCGAGGCGCTCTACGCCGCGCAGGCAGCCGAAGACGCCGCCGGCCGTCAGACTTCACCACACGCCTACTCGCGCGCGCTGGCCGAGACCGTGATGGCGAGCGACGCGCTCGGCATGTTCGCCGAAGCGATGATGCTGGCCCGCCGCCGCAGCGATCTCTCGCCACTGATCGAGCACACCGTCGCGCGACTGCAAGAGGAAGGCGCGCGCGCCTATGCCGACGTGATGCTGGCGCGCGGATGGCGCTCGCAAGCCGCGCCGGAAATCACAGCGCGAAAATTCTGGACGCTCGCCATCGGCGTGACGCTCAAAGGTTTGGCGATGGGGTGGACGCAGGTGGCGCTCGTCGATGAGTTGATGCGCCTCACCGGCGAGCAGTCCAGAGAACGGCCCGCGAAGGCGAAACGAAAGACAATCCGATGAACGCGCCACGTATCTTCGCCCGCGATCTGATGACGGCGTCCGAACTCGAGGAAGTCCGCACGCGCTCGACGTGGAAAGGCTTTGCGCTCGTCGCGCATGCCTGGGCGCTGATTGTTGCGTCCATCGCGCTGGTTGCGATCTGGCCAAACCCACTGACGTTCCTGCTTGCTGTCGCGATCATCGGCTCGCGGCAGCTTGGTCTGGCGATCCTTATGCACGACGGCGCGCATGGCAGCCTTCTGAAGGGCGAGCGGCTGAACCTTTGGGTGTCGCAATGGCTCTGCGCCTTTCCAGTCTTTGCTGAAACACGCGCCTATCGCCGCTATCACCTGCAGCACCACGCCCGCACGCAGCAGCACGATGATCCCGATCTCGTGCTGTCGGCGCCATTCCCGATCACCGCGCCGAGTTATCGCCGCAAGTTTTTCCGCGACATTCTCGGCCGTACCGGTTACGCGCAGCGCAAGGCGCAGGTGCTGAATGCAACGGGCGATGCGTCGTGGCCGCTCGCGAAGCGCGTAAAGTTCTTTGCGGAAAAGCTCGGGCCGCAGATTGTTGTCAATGCACTGCTCTTTGCCGGCATGGCGATCGCCGGCGTGTGGTGGGCCTATCCGCTTTTGTGGCTGCTGCCGCTGATGACATGGATGATGGTCGTCACGCGCATCCGCAATATCGCGGAACATGCGGTCGTGCCTGACAGCGATGATCCCCTGCGCAACACGCGCACGACGAAGGCCGGCTTGCTCGAGCGGCTGTTCCTCGCGCCGTATTACGTCAACTACCACCTCGAACATCACCTGCTCTTCTACGTGCCCTGCTACAATCTTCCGCGCGTGCACGAGATTCTCAGCAAGGGCGTGTACGCGAATCGCATGGAAGTGCAGCCGGACTACAGAACCGTTCTGCGCATGGCGACGGCAAAACCGCGCGAGATGGACGGGCCGGGACAGCTTGCAAGTAACGTGCGCCGTGCGCGCGAGGGGGCGGCGGTAGGTGCTGATCAAGCGGTGGGTGGGTTTTGAGTATGTCTCGTTGAAGTGGACTCCGGTTCGACGATAAAGACATGTTCGCAGACGAGCCGCGTCAGTCGAGCTTGACGTCGCTGCAATTGTAGAAGCGTTTGGCCGCTTCGTTGTGCTCGACGAGTTCGATCGTCAGACCGTCCGGTGTCTTGACGCGGGCCTGCGCACCTGTCGGCACTTCGGTGCGTTGCTGGAGCACGGCCGCGCCGCCTTTCGTCGCTGCAGCAATCGCCTCGTTGAGATTGAACACGTGAAATGTCACCGCCGTCGCCCGAAAACGTTCGAGCGCGTCCGCCTCACCCGCAATGATCAGGAAGCCGCGTGCGGCGACGTGACGGCCGCCAGTTCCAGCTTTCTCTCCGGAAACGGGAAATGCATCGAGCATTGCCCGCCGGTCGTCGCCATGTAGGACTTGATCGTCGGAACGAATTTGTCGGGCGCGACGAACACGCGAACGAAGCCTTCGCGGATGAGCGGCTTGTCCTGCGCGTGACACGTAAAGGGCGGTCGCGGACAAGGTCGCGGCAAGTGCAAGCTTCGGAAGGGTACGCATGACTACTCCTGTTCGATCAGCCCGATTTCATAGCTCTTCACGAACCAGAAGGCCGAGAAGACCCAGACACCGGCGACTTCGACAAGCAGGACAGCATAGCCCCACTTCGAGGTGTTCGGGGACGGCGCGCTGAAAAACGCATGCGGCGCATGCACGAGCACAATGAAGACAGGGACTGCGACCATGCAAAAACCGAGCACGCGATAGGTCCGCGTCAGCCGCGCGCACATTTTCTCGTCATGCAGAATGCTCAACGTGTCCTTCGCGCAACCCGCGCACACGTAGGCGATCATCACAAAGAATGTCGCTGCGCTCGCGAAGTGTATTTTCGCGTGCCACGACTGCGCGACGCCGCCCTGCTCCGGCCAATCCATTGGAAAAAGTGCGATCATGACGGCTGCGATGCCCGCGATGTCGAGCGCGCGATCCTCCTTAGAGGAATAGCCGCGGTAGAGCAGCAGGAATATGCCGACGGCCCATAAGACACCGACGAAGACGTTTCGCATCGAACCTGCGCCTGATGTCACCGATCCAGGCGTCGAGAAATGATAGTAAGCGCTCAGTGAATGCTGGATTTCGGTGATCCCGCCGCCGATGACCAGCGCGATCGGGAATCCGACTCCGAGAAACACGAGACCGCGCCGCAACTTGAAGTAAGTTGCCGAAATGCTCAGCGGGTCCGGATGTTTCGGCGCCTCCGGGCCAGTCGGCAGGGCATAGTTGTCGATTCTTGTCCGGCGACGCGCATGTCGCGCGGCGAGGTCCTGAAGCGCCTCGTTCGGACTTGCGGTTCTGACGAAATCGAAAGCGGCCATCCTGTCCCCCGACGATGAGGATGACCTGCGATACGACGTTTGCGCAACTCTTGCGGAAGCAGTGGTTGCGCGCCAGGAGGCTCGCGGTCCATCGCTACCCCAAAATCGGACCCCACGCCGGATCGCTCGCCGAAGATGGCGTCTGCACCGTCGATTCCTGCCGCCCGTAGATGTCGACCATCTGGATGCGGGAGTTGCCGGCGCTTTCGCGGAAGAACATCACGAACAGCCCGTTCGGGGCAAAGGTCGGGCCTTCGTTGTGGAAGCCTTCGGTGAGGATGCGCTCGCCAGACCCGTCGGTCTTCATCACGCCGATGCCGAACTGGCCCTTCGACTGTTTTGTGAAGGCGATGAGGTCGCCCTTCGGCGACCACACCGGCGTCGAGTACCGTGCGCCATCGCTGAACGAAATGCGCCGCGCTTCTGAGCCGCGCGCGCCCATGACATAAATCTGCTGCGTGCCGCCGCGGTCCGACTCGAACACGATCTGCGATCCGTCCGGCGAATAGCTCGGCGACGTGTCGATGGAAGACGTGTCCGTCAGCCGCATCGTCGAGCGCGTGCGAAGGTCCATCGCATAGAGCGTCGAAGACGTGCCCTGCGACAGCGACATCACGATCTTCTGCCCGTCTGGTGAAAACCTAGGAGCGAAGGTCATGCCGGGGAAATTTCCAACGACTTCGCGCTGCCGCGAGTCGATGTTCATCAGCATAACTTTCGGCTCGGACCCGCCGAACGACATGTAGGTCACGTCCTGCGACGACGGCGAGAAGCGCGGCGTCACGACAAGATCGTCGCCTCGCGTGAGATAGGCGATGTTGGCGCCGTCCTGGTCCATCATCGCGAGGCGCTTGCGACGGCTCTCTTTCGGGCCGGTCTCGTCGACGAAGACGATGCGGCTGTCGAAGAAACCCTTCTCGCCGGTGATGCGCGAGAACACCTGGTCCGACACGATATGCGAGACACGTCGCGCAACGTTGGCGTCCGTCACATATTGCTGGCCCGCAACTTGTTCACCGCTTGCGACGTCCCACAAACGGAATTCTGTGCGGAGCCGTCCGTCGCCGCCACGGCTTGCGCGACCGGTCAGCACGAATTGCGCGTTGACCGTGCGCCACGCATCGAGTTTCGGCGGTGTTTCCGGCGCCGCGATCTGCTCCGGAAAGGATGCGGGATCGATTGGCTGCAAGAACACCGAGCGCTTAAAATTGTTGCCGATGACGGTTGTGAAAAGGCGCGCCGATTCCGGATCACCGGAGAAAGGCGTCACCGCGACACGCACAGGCTTGAACGCGCCGGGCCGCACGTCGATGACGCGTTCGCCCTGCGCACGCACGAGCGACGTGCCGACAATCGGAACGAGCGGTGCGCTCGCGAGCAAGGCGGCGAGGCGGCGGCGGGTGAGCAAGGTGGTCATTTCGGTTTTGCCATTCCACGTTCTTCATCCTGAGGAGGCGCGTCGCGCCGTCTCGAAGGACGAATTCAGTTTCTCGTAGCGGCCCATCCTTCGAGACGCCTGCTTCGCAAGCTCCTCAGGATGAGGGCTGGGTGCGTCGCTAATTCTCGGTGCGCATGTTCACGCGCATCGATTTCCATTCGTTGTAGAAGCTCGCGAATTGCGCGGGGATGCGCAGCGGGTCGCACATGCGCACGGCGCGGATCGCGGCTTCGCCGAGCGCGCGACGGTCCGGATCACCCGCCGGGTTCGTCAGCAGCGGCGCGCCCGCGAGCCCGCCGTCGACGCGAAGCTGTATGCGCACGACAGGCCAGTAGTTCAGTTCGAGCGAACGTCCGCTCTGGCTCCAGCACCGCTGCAACTGATCTTGTATCAACGTCGAGAGGCTGTCCCACATCGAAGGCGCCATTTTCGTCGCCGATGCCGTAGGCGCGCCCACCGCCGCCACCTGCTGCAATTGCGCGCCTGTCGCCTGCCGGCGCTGCGGCCGATCGTGATCGAGGATTTTCGAGATCGCGGTCAGATCGAGATTGGGCTTTTGCGGCTCGTTCGACTCCTCGCCGGACTTCGGCCGTGCCGCCGGCTTCGGGGTCGGGTCGGGCTTCGTCTTCTCGAGCAACTTCGCGACCTCGTCGATCTTCAGCTGCGGTTTTGGCTCGGGCTTCGGCGGCAACGGCTTCGCCTCCGGCTTGGGCTCGGTCTTCGCGAGGTCCTTCGGCCGCTCGACGGGCTTCGGGCGCACGGCTTCCGCGTCGTCCGGCGCAGGCTTCTCCTCGACCGCCTTCACCTCCTGCGGGCGCTGCGGTGGAGTCGGCGGTTCCGGCTTCGGCGGCTCGATAACAGGCCGCGGTGGCGGCAGCGCCGCGACCTTCTGCGGCTCCTGCACGGGCTTGTCGTCTTCGCCCGGGTCGGCAAGTCGCTTCAGCGGCGGCGGTGGAGTCGGCACGTCCTTCTTCGCTTCCGCGAGCGGCGGTAACGGCTTCGTTTCGTGCTGATCGGCGATCTTGTCGGCCTTCGGCGTCGGCTTCACGATCTTTGCCGACTTCTCGCCCCTCATTACCTGGCTGAGTTCGGCCGTCGATATCATCTCGACGGCGATCGACTCCGTCGCATCCTCGTAAGGCGGCGTGCGCGAGAATGCGACGAGTGTCGCGCCTAGCAGCAGCGCATGCGCGCTCACGGAGACGACCAGACCCCGGTTCGAGCGCCAGTCTTTGAGGAAGGCGGGGGCGGGCAAGATTATTTCCGGTCCGGCTCGGTGACGAGCGCGACGCGCTTGAAACCGGCGCCGGTAACGAGCGACATCACTTCCGCGACACGGCCGTAGTTCACAGTCTTTGCCCCACGCACATAGACGCGCTCATCGACGCCGGCTTTAGCAACGGCTTTCAGTTTCTCGACGAGATTCTCAGGCGTGACCGGCTCGTCCATCAGGAACATCTGACCCTTTTCGTCGATGGCGATCGACACCGGCTTCTGGTCGATGTTGAGCGGCGCGGCTTTCGTCTGCGGCAGGTCGACGGCGACACCGGTCGCCAGCAACGGCGCGGCGACCATGAAGATGATGAGCAGCACGAGCATCACGTCGATGAACGGCGTCATGTTGATATCGGCCATCGCGCCGTAGCGCGGCACGCCGCGGCGACGACGTCCGCCCTTTCGCCCGCCGGCAGCGGCGTTCATGCCCATGCGCGGGACTCCCTACGCCGCCCGATCCGACGCGTGATGGTCGATCTGGCGCGACAGGATGGCGGAGAACTCGTCGGCAAAGGCCTCCATGCGCGCCTGCGAGCGGGCCACGTCGCCTTGCATCTTGTTGTAGGCGATGAGCGCCGGAATGGCGGCGAACAAGCCGATGGCCGTCGCGAATAGCGCCTCCGCGATGCCAGGCGCCACGACAGCCAGCGACGTGTTCTTCGACGCCGCGATGGAGCGGAACGAAGTCATGATGCCCCACACGGTGCCAAACAGGCCGACAAATGGACCGGCAGAGGCAACAGTCGCCAGCACGAGCAGGTTCGCCTCGAGCTTCTCGACCTCGCGCGCGATGGAGACATCGAGCACCTTCTCGATGCGCGCCTGCAGCCCCATGAAAGCGCCGCCCTGTCCGAACGAGCGCTTCCACTCGCGCATGGCGGCAACAAACAGCGAGCCGGTGGCAACCGTCGGGCGCTCGGCCAGTTGGCCGTAAAGCGTCTCCAGCGATGCGCCGGACCAGAATGTCTCCTCGAAAGAATCCATCGCCTGCCGCGTCTTGCGGAACAGCAGTGCCTTGTTGACGATGATCGTCCAGCACCAGACCGAGGCGAGCAACAGGCCGAGCATCACGATTTGGACGACGATCGAGGCATGCAGCGCCATCGACCAGATGGAGACTTCCGTCGCGGCGGCCGCCGTCGTGTCGGTCGCGGCAGGGATCGCCGTTTGCGCGAAAGCGGAAGAAAACATCGAAAATCCTTGTGCCGCGCCGGCGGAAGCGTCTCGGGCGGGCATGACTGGCCTGACCCAACAATTTGCCGATTCTGCGGCTCCCGCCCGGCGCAGGTTTGGCCACAGGCATTAAGGAATCGTTGGGGTTAAGGAGGGGTTAGCGTTTGGCGTTTCGACGGTGCACCTAACTTCATTTGCCCCCCTCACCCCCCTTTGGTAAGCCGCGCGCGCTGCCAGACGCGCTCTCTTCGCGCGAAAAAGGGTTTTTGATGAGCAAGCGTGCGCTCCTGACGGGCATCACCGGTCAGGACGGGGCCTACCTGTCGCAATTCCTGCTCGGCAAGGGCTACGAGGTCTTTGGTATCATCCGGCGGTCTTCCCACCGGGGCGTCGAGGACCACCGCCTGCGCTGGCTGGGCGTCGCCGACGAAGTGCGCCTCATCGACGGCGATATGTCCGACATTTCGAGCCTGACGCGTGTCGTGCAAGAGACCAAGCCGGACGAGATCTATAATCTCGCGGCACAGAGTTTCGTCGCATCCTCGTGGCAGCAGCCGATCCTGACCGGCCAGATCACGGCCGTCGGCGTAACGAACATGCTGGAGGCGATGCGAACCGCGAAGCCGGATGCGCGCTTCTACCAGGCCTCATCGTCCGAAATGTACGGCCGTATCCAAGAGGCCGCGCAGTCCGAGTCGACGCCCTTCTATCCACGCAGCCCCTATGCCGTAGCGAAGCTCTATGGCCACTGGATCACCGTGAACTACCGCGAAAGCTTCGGCTTCCACGCATCGTCCGGCATCCTCTTCAATCACGAAAGTCCATTGCGTGGGATCGAGTTCGTCACCCGGAAAGTCACGGACGGCGTCGCGCGCATCAAACTCGGCAAGGCGAAGGAGTTGCGTCTGGGCAATATCGACGCGCAGCGCGACTGGGGCCACGCCCGTGATTACGTGCAAGCGATGTGGATGATGCTGCAGCAGGATTTCGGCGACGATTACGTCGTCGCGACCGGCCGCACGACCACGGTACGCGACATGTGCCGCATCGCCTTCGGCCATGTCGGCCTCAACATGGACGATCACGTCGTCATCGATCCGAAATTCTACCGCCCCGCGGAGGTCGACATCCTGCTCGGCAATCCCGCCAAGGCGCAGCGCGTGCTTGGCTGGAAGGCCGAAACATCGCTCGAGGCGATGATCCGCGAGATGGTCGATGCCGACCTCGTGCGCGTGAAAGCCGACCCCGTCTGGTGATGGCGCGCGGCCGCCCCACGCGCGTGCTGATGACGGGCGGCACGGGGTTCGTCGGCGGACATCTTTGCCCGCGCATTGCAGCGGAATGGCCGGAGGCGCATCGCGTGATCGTGACGCGGCCGGGCGATCCTGTAACCCGCGAAGGTTACGCGACTCAAGCGCTGGAGCTGACGGACCGTGCGGCGGTGGACGCCTTGGTGGGGCGTGAAAAACCGGACCTCGTGCTGCATCTCGCGGCGCAATCCTCGGTCGGCGCCGGCGCACGGCATGAGGACACGTGGCGCATCAACGCCGAGGCGACGCTGCATCTGGCCAGCGCGATCGCGCGACACGCGCCCGAGGCGACAGTCTTCTTCGTGTCCAGCGCTGAAGTCTACGGACGCGGGTTCGATGAGGGGTTGGCGACCGAGGCGACCAAACCGCAGCCGATGAACGCCTATGCGCGTTCGAAGCTTTCGGCCGAGATGATGCTGAGCGACGTGCTGGCAAAGGACAACGCGCTGATAACGGCGCGCGCCTTCAATCACACCGGGCCGGGGCAGGACACGCGCTTTGTGCTGCCGGCGTTTGCGGCGCAGATTTCTGCCATCGAAGCCGGCCGCGTCGCACCGAAACTGATGGTCGGCAATCTCGAGGCACAACGCGACTTCCTCGACGTGCGCGACGTCTGCGATGCCTATCTCACGCTCCTGCGAGGCGTGACGGCCGGCTGCCGCGAGACGGTAAACGTAGCTTCTGGCACGGCGCATCGCATCGGCGATCTGCTCGCGCAGATGCAGGCGTTGTCGACCATCGCGTTCGACATCGTGCCCGATCCAGAGCGCATGCGGCCGTCGGAAATCGCGTGCAGCGTCGGCTCGCCCGCAAAACTTGTCGGCATGACCGACTGGGCGCCCAACGTGCCCCTCTCAACAACCTTGCGCGACGTGCTCGACGATCAGCGTTTTCGCGCAGGCGTGCGCCTCGCGTCGTGAGCGCGCCTTCCCCAAACGAGGATCGCGAACGCATTCGGCTGCTCGAATATCAGGCGGCATTTCTCCGCCGCGAAGTCGAAACGCTGACGCGCCGCTATAACGAGATTGCGTATAGCGCGGCCTGGACGCTCGCGACGCCGCTGAAGCGTTTTGAAGATTTTCTGCATGGGCTCGTACATCGCGCGAAAGGGTCCGCGGCGGCGCCGCGTGCACCCATATTGCCTGCGCCAAAAATGTCGGACAGCATCGCGATCGCGAAAGCGATGCCCGATGGCATCGAGGCCCGCCGGCTTCTGGTGGACGTGACGGCTATCGTCGCTTCCGACCGGCGCACCGGCATCCAGCGCGTCGTGCGCAACATTCTGCGCGCGCTGTATCGCATGGAGCGAACGGGCATCACGCCGCTCGCGGTGCGATTGCAGGACGGCGCGCTTGTGACCTGCAACGCCTTTGTTCGCAATCTATTGGGGGCACAGGCTGCGAACGACGATATGCCCGTCATGCCGGGCAGCGGCGATTGCCTGCTCATGCTCGACAATTCCTGGGACATCTATCCGCAATTTGCGCCAGTCTTCAGCGCGGTGCATGCGGCCGGTGGCACGGTCGTGACCTGCGTCTACGATCTCATCCCGGCGCTTTATCCTGCGGCCTCTGTCGAGCCGGTGCCAAGAGTCTTCGATACGTGGCTGCGCGCGGCAATGATCGAGAGCGATGGAATCATCACCATCTCGCGTGCCGTGATGGACGATCTTTCGCGCTACACAGAAGCGCAGACGCTCGTCCATCGGCCCGGCCTGCACGTCGGCTGGTTTCACTGCGGTTCCGATCTCGACGCCGATTTTTTACGCACGCCGACACGTGCCCGGCCGAAACTGCAAAGATTTCTCGACGGCACGGCGCCTGTATTCCTTGTCGTCGGTACGATCGAGCCGCGTAAGGGGCAAAGTGTTGCGCTCGACGCGTTCGAGCAGCTTTGGGCCGAAGGTTCTAACGCAAAACTATTGCTGATCGGCTCGACCGGCTGGCATGTCGCGGGTCTGATCGAACGCCTGCGCACGCACCCCGAACGGGGTTCGCGATTGTTGTGGCTCGACGATGCCGGCGATGCCGAACTTGCGCTCGCCTATCGACACTGCGCGGCGCTTATCAATCCTTCCTATGCGGAAGGGTTTGGTCTGCCGCTTTCGGAAGCAGCGCGCGTCGGCAAGCCGGTGCTGTGCAGCGACATTCCCGTGTTCCGCGAGATCGGCGGCGAAGGCGCGCTTTATTTCCGCGTCAACGATCTCGCGGCGCTCGCGCAATGCGTGCGCGGCTTCACCGATGGCACCCTTCACGCCAATCCCGCAGCGATTCTCCAGACCACGTGGTCGCAAGCGGCGCAAAGGATCGTCGACGTCGTACTCGACGGCGGCTGGTCGATGACGTTAGGCCCCGCGCGGTAACACTTTGGTCAGTCTTCGCGTCGTTCTGAAACAAATGACGGAGATAAGCGCAGTATTTGATGCGTTTGCGCTGCTGCACGCTTAGGCAAATCTTAAACGGCTGCTCGTAGCTTGTGCTTGTCGAGTTTGAGTTTGCGAGTGTTTGATGACCGAACCGCACCGCGCGAGGGTCAAGTATGTCATCGGCCCCGATGGGAGTCCGTTGACCATTGCTGATCTTCCGCCAACATCTACACGCCGTTGGGTCATCCGGCGCAAGGCCGAAGTTGTCGCCGCTGTGCGCGGTGGACTTCTGTCTCTCGATGAAGCCTGCAGCCGTTATACGCTGACCGTCGACGAATTTCTGTCATGGCAGATGTCGATCGACCAGCATGGTCTTGCCGGGCTTCGCACCACGCGCATCCAGCAGTATCGCGCCTAGTCTAACTTTCGAAGATGCGCGTGACATGGCCCATCTTGCGGCCGGCACGCGCTTCGTCTTTTCCATAGAGATGCAGACAGGCGCCGTCCTGCGCCGCGAGATCGCGCCACGCATCGGCATCGTGCCCGATGAGATTACGCATTTCCACGCGCGCACCGTGCCGATGAGTTGAGCCGAGCGGCCAACCTGCGACCGCACGGATATGCTGTTCGAACTGCGATGTGATCGCGCCATCGAGCGTCCAGTGTCCGGAATTGTGCACGCGTGGCGCGATCTCATTGACGACGACGGCGTCACCACCTTCGCGCGATACGACGAACATCTCGACGGCAAGAACACCGACGTAATCGAGCGCTTCGGCAATCCGCTTCGCGATTGTTCGCGCGGCGTCGGCGGTCTTGTCGTCCACATCGGCCGGTGCGAGTGTGACGTCTAGAATGCCTTGGGAATGCCGATTTTCGCAAATGTCATAAGCGCGGAAAACGCCGTCCCAGCCGCGTGCTGCGACGACCGAGATCTCTTTCGTGAAAGGCACCATGCCTTCAAGGATCGCTGCCGCGCCACGCAAAGTTCGAAACGCTGCACCGATATCGGAGCCATCGCGTAATGTGATCTGGCCTTTGCCGTCGTAACCGAAGCGGCGCGTCTTCAGGATCGCGGGACGGCCGATCTGTGCGATGACGCGCGCCAGCGCGCCGGCATCGTCGACGCCGACGAAAGGCGCCGTTTCGATGCCTAACTCATGCAGGAACGTCTTTTCGACAAGACGGTCCTGCGTCTTCGCCAGAGCAAGCCCACCGGGCCGCACCGGCTTTTCCGACGCGAGTATTTCGATCGCCGCTACCGGCACATTCTCGAATTCGTAGGTGACGACATCGACGCCTTTGGCGAAGCGGCGTAGCGCCGCCTCGTCCGTCCATTCGCCGACGGTCGTGTGCGTCGCGACCTGCGTCGCTGGCTCGTCCGCATCGCGCGCGAAGACATGCGTGCGAAGTCCTAGCCGTGCTGCGGCCAGCGCCAGCATGCGCCCGAGTTGGCCAGCGCCGAGAATCCCGATTGTTGCGCCCGGCGGCAACGCCGCGTCAGGCATCATCGCGCGGCTTTTCCGCGACGGCCGCGGTCTGCGCCGCCCGCCAAGCCGCGAGCCGCTCTGCGAGCGCCTCGTCCGATAGAGCCAGGACGGCCGCGGCAAGCAGCGCCGCATTGACCGCGCCGGCACGCCCTATGGCGAGCGTGCCGACCGGAATGCCGGCAGGCATCTGCACGATCGAGAGGAGCGAATCCTGCCCCGAAAGCGCCTTCGATTCGACCGGCACGCCGAACACCGGCAGGGCCGTCATGGAGGCGGTCATGCCCGGCAGATGCGCCGCGCCACCCGCACCAGCGATGATGACGCGAAAGCCAGCATCACGCGCCCCCTTGGCAAAAGTAACGAGCCGATCCGGCGTGCGATGCGCGGAAACGATCCGCGCGTCGTAAGCGACACCTAGAGCGTCGAGCGTTTCGGCCGCGCCGCGCATCGTCGCCCAGTCGGACTGGCTGCCCATGATGATGGCGACGGCAGTCATGTGTCGGCCATCCGGGTCCCCGCGAAAATCGTGCGGCTTAGTCGAAGCTGTCGGCGCAAGCAAGGCAAGCGATTTACGCGATGATGTCGGGCGTGATCTGGTCTTGCAGCACGGCGACCCGGTCGCGCAGGACAAGTTTGCGCTTCTTCAACCGCTGCACCTGCAGCTGATCGAGCGGGCCGACCGCCATCAGCGCATCGATGGCCGTGTCGAGATCGCGATGCTCCTGCCGAAGGCGCTCGCATTCGGTCTCGATCGCGGCGCGTTCGCCGTTGGTTAGTCTGTCCGGCATCCCACCTGCGTTTGCTTCGTCCCGGCGCCACTATCCGCCACGCTCACGGTAAGGCAAGCGAGAGTTGCGCAGTAACCTTCGCATTCGCAGCACAAATCGTTTCGTCGGGAAGGTGGCAAAGATTTAATCACCGAATATGCGTCGTCCGCTTGCTGTCGGCCAAAGCTGTGTCAAACTCCAATGCTCGGATAACAGAAGGAGCTGTCGCATGACGATGCAGAGCCATCTCGCCGAACTCGAGCGCCGCCACGACGCGCTCGGGACAGCCATCGAAAAGGAATTGGTGCGTCCGTCATCGGATGATCTGAAACTCTGTGACATGAAGCGGCAGAAATTGCGGCTCAAGGACGAAATCGAGCGGCTTCGTCACCCGCATGAGGCGAGCCAAAGCGTCCACTGACGCGTTCGTCTTCGGCGTTCCCTGTTCGATAAACGAAGCGCCGGCGCCCCTCGCGGATGCCTGCGCCGAATGCTAGCCTGCCGGCCATCGTCGGCGGGGCGCAAGAACCCGTCGCGTCACGGACGGGAACGCTCATCATGAATATTGCGGTGCCGGCACGCGCAGGCGCGCCCGTCGTCGATGCATTTGCGCGTATGGGCGAGGAGAACGCTTTTGCCGTTCTGGCGCGCGCGACGGAATTGCAGCGCCAGGGCCGTGACATCATCAATCTCGGCATCGGCCAGCCGGACTTCCCGACACCGCCACATATCGTCGAAGCCGCAATCAAGGCGTTGCGCGACGGCCACCACGGCTACACGCCCTCGACCGGCATTTTACCGCTACGCGAGGCCATCGCCGCCGACATCCATCGTCGCCTTGGCGTCGAGGTGTCGCCCGAACTTGTGACGGTCGTGCCGGGCGGAAAGGTGACGATGTTCGCCGCCATCCTGATGTTCGGTGAGTCGGGCGCGGAGATCCTCTATCCCGACCCCGGCTTCCCGATCTATCGCTCGATGATCGAGTTCACCGGCGCGCGGCCGATCCCCGTGCCGATCCGCGAAGAAAACGGTTTCGGCTTTTCGGCGGCGGAAACGCTGGCGCTGATCACGCCGAAGACACGGCTGCTGATCCTCAACTCGCCCGCCAATCCGACCGGCGGCGTGACGCCGAAGGCCGAGATCGACGCGCTTGTCGCGGGGCTCGCCAAGCATCCGCATGTGACGATCATGTCCGACGAAATCTACGGGCAGATGACCTATGACGGGCTCGCGCATCAGACGCTGCTCGCCTACCCGGAAATCCGCGACCGGCTGATCCTGCTCGACGGCGCGTCGAAGACCTATGCGATGACCGGCTGGCGCCTGGGCTGGTCGCTGTGGCCGCGCAGCCTGCATGATGCGATGCGCAAGCTCGCGGTCAACTCGTTCTCGTGCACCAACGCTGCCACGCAATACGCGGGCATCGCGGCGCTCGAAGGCCCGCAAGACGCCGTGCACGCGATGGTGGCGGAGTTCGACCGGCGGCGCGGCATCGTCGTCGAAGGATTGCGAAAACTTCCGGGCGTGTCGGCTGCCACGCCGAAGGGCGCATTCTATGCATTCCCCAATATTTCCAAGACCGGCTGGAAGGCCAAGGCGCTCGCTTCTGCCCTGCTCGAAGAGACTGGCGTCGCTACCATCGGCGGTCCGGATTTCGGTGTGCACGGTGAGGGCTATATCCGCTTGTCCTACGCCAATTCGGCCGAGAACATCCTCAAGGGTCTGTCGCGCATGGGTGACTTCCTTGCGCGCGGGCGTCCAGCGTAGGATTGCCACGCGCGATTCGCGAGAGGGGATGTCATGCTGCGACTGTTGCTCGGTGCCGGTATTGTCGTGAGCGTGCTTGGTACCACCGTCGCGGAAGGCCTCGCTCAGCAATTCGTCAGCGGCTATGGGCAAACCTGCACGCAGGTGTATCGCCGCTGCCTGCTAAGACGCGAGCCGCGTGACCAATGCACGCTGCGACGTGGCGATTGCCTGCAAACCGGTACGTTCTACGACCGCAACATCGTGACGATTTTTCTGCACCAGCAGTAGGTTTTTCGCGACGCGCTAGTCCAGCGGCTTCAGCCCCGCCTCGATTTCGGCGCGCCGGGCTTCGAGGAACGGCGGAAGCGACAGCGTTGTGCCCAGCCTGTCCATCGACTCGTCTGTCGCAAAGCCCGGCTCGTCCGTCGCGATCTCGAAGAGAATGCCGTTCGGCTCGCGAAAATACAGGCTTCTGAACCAGAAGCGGTCGACCGGGCCGGACGACGGGACGCGCAGGTTCTTCAGCCGCGCCGTCCAGGCTTCGTAATCGACAAGCGTCGTGCGGAACGCGACGTGATGCACGGCACCCGCACCCTGCCGCGCCGGCGGCATATCCGGGCGCTCGACAACATGCAGTTCCGCCGCCGCGCCACCCCCACCGGTCGAAAAGACATGCATCTCATGCCCGTTTTCTTCGAAGGTGCCGACTTCCGCAAAGCCGAGCACGCCTTCGATCGCCATACGCGCAGCGGTGAGATCGCGCACGCACAGCATCGGCGGCCCGAGACCACGGATCTGCATGTCGGCGGGGACCGGGCTGGCATTCCAGGGCACGCCGTCGCCCGCGCCGCCATCATCGACGAGCGAAAGCCGCTGCCCCTCGAAATCTTCGAAATCCAGCGCGCTGCGGTCGGCGCGAGTCATGCGCACCGTTGCAACACCTTCAGCAACGAGTCGCTTCTCCCACCAGTCGAGCGCTGCTTTGCCCGCAACACGCAGGCTCGTGCACACGACGGAATTCGAACCGCGTCGTTCGCGCGGCGTATCGAAATCGAAGAAGGTGATGTCGCTGCCGGGTGACGCGACGCCATCGCCGTAGAACAGGTGATAGGCGGACGTGTCGTCCTGGTTCACGGTCTTCTTGACGAGCCGCATGCCCAGCAGCTGCGTGTAAAAGCGGTGGTTGCCGGGCGCGTCGGCCGAGACGGCCGTCAGATGATGCAATCCCGAAAGTGTCGGCGCGCCCGGCATGTTCTTACTTCTGTTTCGCGATGATCTGGTCCTTGATCGCGTCGTAGACGCCCTTCGGGATGATCCCCTTCTGCACGAGATCGTCCTTGCCCTTGTAGGGGCGGCCTTTGATGATCGCGGCCGAGCGCTTTTCGCCAATGCCCTTGAGCGCATCGAGCTGTTCAGGCGTAGCGGAGTTGATGTCGAGCAGTTCCATCTTCGCAGCCGGCGCGGCCGCGGTCGTGGCTGCCGGCTTCGCGGCAGGCGCCGAAGCTGCCGGGACACCTGGCTTCGCAGGAGTCGTGGTCTGCGGTGTCTGCGCGAGCGCAATACCCGGAACAAGAAGGCCGGCGAGCACGAGAGAAAGTGTGGTCAGTCGCATGGGACATTCCTCCAGATGCCGCCACGCGGCATGCGAGCCTAGATGGCGTCGCAGCCCCGTTCTGCCAAGCTTGCCCTGAACGGACAATGAAGGGCGCGCTTGTGACCCGCCTGTTCGCGCTTAGATTGCGGCAAGCCCTCGGACCGGACTTCGCATGACCGCCCTCGTCGACACGTCGCCCGCCGCCGGCTTTCGGCCGCCGAAACCGACACCGCGCACGTCGCCGGCTGGTCCGCTGAAAATGATCGCGATCGTGCGGCGCAATCCGCTCGAACTGTGGTCCGAGGCGCATTATCGCGAACCGGTTCTCGTCGGCCGCTCGATGCTCGGCGAGCGCGCCGTCGTCAACGACCCCGCCGCGGTGCGCCGCGTCTTCCTTGATAATGTCGCCAACTACCGCAAGGACGAATTGCAGCTGCGCGTCCTGCGGCCGGGCCTCGGCTCCGGCCTGCTTACGTCCGAAGGCGAGTCGTGGCGCGCACAGCGCCGCGCACTGGCGCCGCTTTTCTCGCCGCGTCAGGTGACGGCGTTCACGCCGGCGATGCATACCGTCGCCAAGGCTAATGTCGAGCGGTTGCGCCGCAAGCGCAGCGGCCGCGTGGTCGATCTCTCGGAAGAGATGGCGCGGCTGACGCTCGAAATGCTGGAGCAGACTCTCTTCAGCACCGGGCTCGGTCGCGACGCAAGCGAGTTCCAGACGGCGGTGACCCGCTATTTCGAGACCGCTGGCCGCCTTGATCCGCTGGACCTGCTCGGCCTGCCAGCCTTTTTGCCGCGCCTCGGGCGGCGTCGTGCGAAGGGCACGCTGGATTTCTTCGCCCGTGCCGTCGACGATATCGTCACGGAGCGTCGCTCCTTGCTCGCCCGCGGCGAGTCCGGCCCGCGCGACATTCTCGCGCTGCTGCTGGAAGCGCAGGACCCCGAGACCGGCAAAGGCATGTCCGAAGAAGACGTGCGCGCCAACATCGTGACCTTCATCGGCGCAGGCCACGAGACGACAGCCAACGCGCTGACCTGGACGCTGTATCTGCTCTCCAACGCGCACGACTGGCGCGACCGCGTCGAGGCGGAGATCGACGCGCATTTCGATCCCGCAAACACTGGCGCGCTTGACGATCTGCAAGTGACGAAAGCGGTTTTCGAGGAAGCGATGCGGCTCTATCCGCCCGCGGCAACGTTGAGCCGCGAGGCGATCGGGCCGGATGTGCTCGCCGGCCGTCACATCCGCGCTGGCACTGTCGTGACGGTGTCGCCCTTCGTCCTGCATCGCCACAAAACGCTGTGGCGCGACCCCGATCATTTCGATCCCTCACGCTTTCTCGGCGCGGAGCGCGAGACGATCGACCGCTTCGCCTACATTCCCTTCGGCGCAGGTCCGCGCGTCTGTATCGGCATGGGCTTCGCGATGAGCGAAGGCGTCATCGCACTCGCGCATCTGCTGAAGGCGTTCCGCTTCGATCTCGTGGCGGGACACGTGGTCGAACCCGTGCAACGCATCACGCTTCGTCCGAAGAACGGCATGCGCATGGTGATGACCGAGCGCGTGGCGTGAAAGGTGACCCGCACACGCGCTCCGTTCGCTTCGGCGATCGCGAAATCGTGTCGAAAGGTCTGCGTTACACGTTCTGGGGCGACCTGCGCCATCGCGGCGTAAAGGCCGATTGGGCGACGTTTGCCATTGGCACCGCAGTCATCTTCCTCGTCATCAATTGCGGTTTCGCGCTGCTCTACATGCTAGGCGACGCGCCGATCGCCAATTCATCCGGTTCCTTCGTCGACAACCTCTTCTTCTCGATCGAGACCTACGCCACCGTCGGCTATGGTGACATGCATCCGCGCACGACCTACGGACATCTTCTCGCAAGTTTCGAAATCTTCTTCGGGATGATGACGGTCGCGATGTTCACCGCACTCGTCTTCGTGCGCTTCACGCTCATTCGTCCGCGCATCTTGTTCGCCGATGCAGCGGTCGTCGCGACGCACGACGGGCGGCGCAGCTTGATGATACGGCTCGCCAATGAGCGCATGAACGAGATTTCTGTGGCGCAGGCGCGTATGTGGGCGCTGATGACCTACACGACGGCCGAAGGAACGTCTTTCCGACGCTTCGACGAACTGACGCTGCTTCGCAACCACTCACCGCTGTTCACGCTGAGCTGGACCGTGATCCATCCGATCGACGAAGAAAGCCCGCTCCATCAGCTCGACGACGAATCGCTCGCGGATCAAGAAGTTGCCGTCATGATTGTCATCGATGGTCACGACGAAACGACGGGGCAGCCGGTCCGCGCACGAAAGACCTACTATGCCGATGCGATCAGACTCGACCATCGCTATGTCGACATGCTCGAAAACGCGACGGCGCAGAAGACTGTGCTGAACTACAACCGATTTCATCTGACGCAACCCGAACGTCGCGAGACGCAGGGCGCCGAAGCACCACGCAAGCGAGAGACGGCTTGACCGGGAAGGACGTGCTTGCGAAGTGCAACGCATTCGCCTCCGAGGCATGAACGCCGCGTTGCCTTCCTTCATCGATGTCACAGATCCGCCCGCGCCGCCGCATGGGCTACAGAAAGCCGTCGTCGCCGTTGGCAATTTCGATGGCCTGCATCGCGGCCATCGCGCCGTTCTTGCGCGGGCGAAGGCTCTGGCACAAAAACTCGGCCGGCCCTGCGCGCTTCTGACCTTCGAGCCGCACCCGGCAGATTTTTTCGCCAGCAAGAGTGTGATCTTCCGGCTGACGCCGCGCGAAGCCAAAGTTGCCTTTCTCGCGCAACTCGGCCTCGATGGCATGATCGTCGTGACCTTCGACCGCACGCTCGCCGACCTGTCGGCGCAAGCCTTTGTCGATGACGTACTTGTGCGCCGCCTCGATGTCGCCGCTGTCGTCGCCGGTTACGATTTCCATTTCGGCGCGAAGCGTGCGGGCACGCCCGACTTTCTTCGCGACGCCGGTGTTCGCGCGGGTTTCGCGGTAGAAATTGTCGAGCGCATCGTACAGGACGGCTCGGGCTCTCTCGAAGCCGTCTCTTCCACCGCGACGCGCGAGGCGCTGGAGCGCGGCGATGTTGCGCTCGCGGCCCGGCTACTCGGACATCTGTGGTTCGTCGATGGCGAAGTCCTGCACGGACGCAAGGTAGGCCGGACGCTCGGTTTTCCCACCGCGAACATGGCGCTCGATCCGTCGTGCAAGCTTGCGCATGGCATCTACGCCGTGCGTTGCACGGTCGACGGCGTCACGCACGACGGCGTCGCCAGTTTCGGTACACGTCCCGTCTTCGACAACGGGCCGCCGCTGCTCGAAGTCTATCTTTTCGACTTCGATGCCGATCTCTACGGCAAGGTCATGGAAGTCGCCTTCGTCGGCTTCATCCGCGGCGAGGCGAATTTCCCTTCAGTCGAAGCGCTCGTGGCACGCATGCAGGAAGACTTGCGCGAAGCACGGGAAACGCTTTCTGCTTTCACGGCCGATCCCGCGCATTTCGCCTCGCCGGTCGGCACTGCAGGACGATGATCTTCCTCTTTGTCTGGCAACGGGACCAGCGCATCGACACACGCGGAGAGCTGGACTAGCGTCCGCGCCCTGCGACAGGAATTACACGGGGAGAAATCACAATGGCGAATGCGGCGACGACGCCGGGCCGCGGCAAAATCTACGCCTCCATCACGGAGACGATCGGCGATACGCCCATCGTGCGGCTGGACAAGCTGGCCAAGGAGAAGGGCGTCAAAGCGAACCTGCTTGCCAAGCTCGAATTCTTCAACCCGATGGCAAGTGTGAAAGACCGCATCGGCGTGTCGATGATCGAGGCGGCGGAGCGCGACGGTCGCATCACGCCCGGCAAGACCGTGCTGATCGAGCCGACATCCGGCAACACCGGCATCGCGCTCGCGTTCGTTGCGGCGGCCAAGGGCTACAAGCTTATCCTGTGCATGCCGGAATCCATGTCGGTCGAGCGTCGCAAGATGCTGGCGATTCTGGGTGCCGAACTGGTGCTCACGCCGGCGGCCGGCGGCATGAAGGGCGCCATCGCCCGTGCCGGCGAGTTGCTGGCTGAGACGCCGGGCGCAGTGATGGCGCAGCAGTTCGAGAACCCGGCAAACCCGGATGTCCACCGCCGCACGACGGCCGAGGAGATCTGGAACGATACCCGCGGAGAGGTCGATTATTTCGTCTCGGGTGTCGGCACCGGCGGCACGATCACTGGGGTGGCGGAAGTGCTTAAACCGCGGCGTCCCGGACTGAAGGTCGTGGCGATCGAGCCGACCGACTCGCCGGTTCTGTCGGAAGGACGCGCCGGCCCGCACAAGATTCAGGGGATCGGCGCAGGCTTTGTGCCCGCGATCCTGAAGAAGGACCTGATCGACGAGGTCATTCAGATCTCGAACGACACGGCGTTCGAAACGGCGCGGCATCTCGCGAAGCTCGAAGGCATTCCGGCCGGCATTTCGTCTGGCGCTGCTGTGGCGGCGGCGCTGAAGATCGCCGAGCGACCGGAGGCGGCCGGCAAGAATATCGTCATCATCATCCCGTCCTTCGCGGAACGGTATCTGTCGACGGCGCTGTTCGATAACCTGTAAGCGTCGCACAATTCAGAACTGTCATTCCCGCGAACGCGGAAATCCAGTGCGAATCCTGGATGCCCGCATTCGCGGGCATGACAGGCCGCGGAAGCGAGGAAACATCGGTGGCCTTTGAAAACATCATCGTCGAGACGCACGACGCCGTCGGGCTCGTAAAACTCAATCGCCCGACGGCACTCAACGCGCTGAACTCCCCGCTCATCGCTGAACTCAATCAGGCGTTGAACACGTTCGAGCACGACAAGGCCATCGGCTGCATCGTCATCACCGGCTCAGAGAAAGCGTTCGCCGCCGGCGCCGACATCAAGGAGATGCTGCCGAAAGGCTTCATGGACGTCTATCTCGAAGACTTCGTCTCGAGTTGGGAAAACATCACGCGCGTCCGCAAGCCTATTATCGCGGCGGTCGCGGGCTTCGCGCTCGGCGGCGGCTGCGAACTCGCGATGATGTGCGACTTCATCATCGCCGCCGACACGGCGAAATTCGGCCAGCCCGAAATCAAGCTCGGCGTGATGCCCGGCGTCGGTGGCACGCAGCGGCTCACGCGCTTCGTCGGCAAGTCCAAGGCGATGGAGATGTGCCTCACCGGACGTATGATGGATGCGGCCGAAGCCGAGCGCTCCGGTCTCGTGTCGCGCATCGTGCCTGCAGCATCGCTGATCGATGAAGCGATGAAAGCGGCAAAGACGATCGCAGCACTCTCGATGCCGGTAGTGATGATGACGAAGGAAACCGTCAACCGCGCCTACGAGACAACGCTGACGGAAGGCATCCGCTTCGAACGGCGCGTGTTCCACTCGATGTTCGCGCTGGAAGACAAGAAGGAAGGCATGTCGGCCTTCTCCGAAAAGCGCACGCCAGCGTTCAAGGGGCGCTAGCGCTCTTTCATCGCCTTCGAGCCGGTCTCGACCAGCGGCGAGAAGATATATTCGAGAATGCGGCGGTGGCCGGTGAGGATCTCGACCGTCACCGACATGCCCGGCGACAGCGGCACCTTTGTGTCGCCGGCCTGCATCACCGTCGTGCCGGGCTTCAACGTCACGGGAAACACGAGGTTCTGCGTGCGTTGCGCGCCCGCAAAGCCCGAACTCTTAGTCGATTTCGCCGGGTCACCCTCGATCTGCTGCGCATCCTGTTCCGGAATGGCGTCGCTCGCGACGCGAAGCACGGTCGCCGGCACCGTGCCGTAACGCGTGAACGGGAAAGACTCGATCTTGATGTGGGCTTCCTGCCCGACCTTCACGAAACCGATGTCCTTGTTCTCGAGATAGGCTTCGATCTCGAGCACGGCGTCGTCCGGCGTGATGCGCACGACTTCTTCGCCGACTGTCACGACCTGTCCCGGCGTCGTTACAGTGGTCGAGGCCACTACGCCGGAAATCGGGCTGCGAAAAATCAGATGCGATAGGCGCGCACGCGCCTTTGCCTGCTTCTGTTCGAAATCGTCGCCCTGACGCTCGGCCTCGGCGAGCTTTTGCCGTTGTTCCGCGACGAAGCCTTCGATCGTCTTCATGCGATCGCTCTTGAGGACGTCAACATCGGCGATGGATTCCTGCAACTGGCCCTTCGACGTCGTGTAATTCGACGTGTGGAAGTTTAGGTTTTCTCGCGCGTCGATCAGCGCCGTCAGCGGCCCTGCACCCGTCGTCACAAGCTTGGCGCGTAGATCAACGCGCTGCTGCAGCACATCGATAAGATCCTTCTGCGAAGCGATCGTGCCTTCAAGACGCTTCTTCTCCGCGTCCTTCTGCTTGATCTGTGCATCGAAACTACCGACCGCCGCTGCGAGCTGACCGACGTCGCCCTGAAGGATTCGGTCTTCGCGGACACGGTTCGTCTCGGGGAAATCCCTCGGCCACGCGACCGCTACGATGCGAAAGTTGGGTCGTGCCACGGCGTCAAGCGCGGCTGTACGGCGCAAAGCCTCGGAGCGATACGCGTAATAGCCGGCGCTGGCTGCCGCCTCGTCAGCCTTGGCGTCGGTCGTGTCGAGTTCGAGTACGATGTCGCCCTGTTTCACGGACTGTCCGTTCTGGACGAGAACCGACGCTACTTTTCCGGTCTCGAAGGGCTGGATGATCTTCGTGCGGCCGGCCGCCTGAATCTTCCCCCGCGCCGAGGCGATGATGTCGATATGGCCGAAATACGCCCAGATCAGCGAGCCCGTGACGAAGGCGCAGATTGTCACCAGAAACGCCGTGCGTGTCGGCGAAGGCGGCGTCTCGAGAATTTCGAGCGCGGCGGGCAGGAAGTCCGAGTCCTCCCGCGTCACCGGTGGCCGCTTGATCGGCGCGGGCGCAGCGGGGTTGGGTGCGGGCGCGTTCATGCGTTCACCCGCTCGGTCTGCAACGACCACAGGTTTGCGTAGAGGCCGCCGGGGCGTACCACAAGATCGTCATGCGTGCCGACCTCGACAATGCGTCCATCCGCCATGCCGACGATGCGGTTGCATTCACGCACGGCGGCAAGGCGATGCGCAATGATAATAACGGTGCGGTTGCGCGTGATCTGGCGCATGTTCTGCTGGATCAGCCGCTCGCTCTCGTAGTCGAGCGCGCTGGTCGCCTCGTCGAAGATGAGGATCGGCGGATTGGTCGCAAGCGCGCGCGCGATGGCAATGCGCTGGCGCTGGCCACCGGAAAGATTCGCGCCGCGTTCCTCGATCAGCGTCTCATAGCCCTGCGGCAGCTTGCTGATGAATTCGTCGGCACCGGCAAGTTTCGCAATCGCAGACACATGCGCGCGCGCCATCACAGGGTTTGCAAGCGCGATATTGTCGTGGATCGTGCGGTTGAACAGGATGTTCTCCTGCAGCACGACGCCGATGTTCGACCGCAGCCATGACGGATCGAGGTTCGAGAGATCGGCTCCATCGAGGAGCACCTGACCCTCTTCCGGCGTGTAGAAGCGCTGCACCAGTTTCGACAATGTCGACTTGCCCGAACCCGACGCGCCGACGATGCCGATGACCTCGCCGGATGCGATTTCGAGCGAGACGTCGCGCAATGCCGGATTGGCGCCGGGGCGATAGCGGAACGAGACGTTGCGGAACGAAATCGCGCCTTTGGGCGGCGGCAACGACGTGCCGGCAGCCACTGCTGGTTCGGCCGCCATGTTGAGGATGTCGCCGAGCCGCTCGACAGACACCTGGACCTGCTGGAAGTCCTGCCAGAGCTGCGACAGGCGCAGGACCGGCTGCGCGACCTGACCCGAGATCATATTGAAGGCGACGAGTTCGCCGACCGTCAGTTCGCCGTCGATGACCGCTTTCGCGCCGAACAGCAGCAGCAATGCGGTCGATAATTTGTTGACGTACTGGATGGCGGTCTGGCCCTTCGCGCCGAGCATCGTCGCCTTGAAGGCTTGACGTACATAGGCAGCGAGCTTCTCTTCCCATTGCGCGCCGACGAGCGGCTCGACGGCCGCGGCCTTCAGCGTCTGGATGCCGATGACGCTCTCGACGAGAAACTGCTGGCTCTCGGCGCCACGGTTGAATTTGTCGTTGATGACGTCGCGCAGCGCCGGCCGGAACGCGAATCCGATCGCGATGTAGAGCGGGATCGTGCAGAGCACGATCAGTGCAAGCTTCCACGAATAGACGAAGAGGACCGCGAGCAGGACCGAAGCGAAGACGAAATCGAGCGCCGAGAACAGGCCCTGCCCAGTCAGAAACGTGCGGATCGTTTCGAGCTCGCGCACGCGTGCAACGGTTTGACCTGCGGCGCGCGTCTCGAAATAGCCGATCGGCAGCCGCAAGAGATGACGATAGAGCCGCATGCCAAGCTCGACGTCGATGCGGTTCGTCGTGTGCGACAACGCATAGGTGCGCAGATATTGCAGGATGACGTCGAACAGGCCGATCGCGACAAGCCCGATGACGAGCACGATCAGCGTCGAGTAACCCTTGTGGGTAAGGACCTTGTCGACGACCACCTGGAAGAAGAGCGGCGTGACCAGCGCAAAGATCTGGATGAAAAGCGACGCGAGCAGCACCTGCCCCAACGGTTTGCGATAGCGCGCAATCGAGGGCAAAAACCACTTGAAGCCGAATGTCTTCGGATTGACGCCGGCGCCGAATGCGGTCCGCGCGACGAGGATTGCCATCGGCTCGATGATGGTGACGAGTTCGTCGAGCGTGACCGCGCGATCGAAACGCGTGACAGGATCGACGACGCGATAGAGGCCGTTCGCGAGCAGGCCACCGAAAATTACGAAGTCGCCGCCACGCATCTTCACGATGGCGGGCGTCGGCAAGGTAGTCAGCCGTTTCTCGTTGGCGCGTGACACGACGCGCGCCTTGAGGCCGAGCATTTTTGCGCCGCGCACGATATCCTGCGGCGTCGAAGGCCGACCAAGCACGGCGAGATCCCGCGCAAGCTTGCCGGGATCGGCGGCGACCCGGAAGTAGCCCGCGATTGCGCACAAAGACGCAAATCCCGCGTCCGGTTTCGGTGCTAATGCTCCGACAACGTCACTCATCGGCCCCCTGCCGATCACACCGCGCTACGCGGAGCATGCCGCGGCGACAGGCCGGGCACTACTGTCCTACCTAGGCAATTTGATGAAAACTGCCAATCATTTCAGGACAACAGACCGCCGCAACCATCGGTTAAGGTAAACCCCGATAAGTCTTGCGATTGCGCGTCGCGCCTGAAGCTGACATGGCGACGGGATGAGTGAAGACACAGCGCGAGGCTGGGCGCGCGCGGACGAATTCGATATCGCGATTGTCGGCGGCGGCATCAACGGCTGCGGCATCGCGCGCGACGCCGCTGGCCGTGGCCTCTCCGTCTATCTCTGCGAAAAAGACGATCTCGCGAGCGGCACATCTTCGCGCGCGACAAAATTGATCCACGGCGGATTGCGCTATCTCGAGTATGGCGAGTTTCGCCTTGTGCGCGAAGCGTTGCAGGAACGCGAAGTGCTCTGGCGCAACGCGCCGCACATCGTCTGGCCGCTGCGTTTCGTACTGCCGCATGTGCGGGGCCTGCGGCCCGCTTGGATGCTGCGGGTCGGCCTGTTCTTCTATGACAATCTCGGTGGTCGTCGCGCACTGCCGCCGACACGCACGTTCGATCTGCGAAACGATCCGGCGGGCGTTCCGCTGAAGCATCGTGCCGCGCGTGCGTTCGAATATTCCGATTGCTGGGTCGAGGATTCGCGTCTCGTCGTGCTCAATGCACTCGCAGCGCGGGAGAGCGGCGCAGTCATCGAGACGCGTCACGCGCTTGTCGATGGACGTCGCGAAGACGAAGCGTGGACGTTGACCGTCGCCGATGCAGCGACCGGCGCGTTGAAGACGCGGCGCGCGAAAATCCTCGTGAACGCCGCCGGGCCGTGGGTCGGCACGGTGTTGGGCCAGGCGCTGCACAGCAATGCGCCGGCGCGCGTACGGCTCGTGAAGGGCTCGCATATCGCGGTGCCGAAATTGTTCGATCACGACCGCTGTTACATTTTTCAGAATGCCGATGGGCGGATCGTCTTTGCGATTCCATACGAGCGTGATTTCACACTGATCGGCACGACCGATATCGAATTCACTGGCGATCCATCTGATGTCTCGGCGTCGGCCGACGAGATCCTCTACCTCTGCAATGTCGCCAACGAATATTTCTCGCGCACAACCACGCCGGACGATGTCGTCTGGAGTTTCGCTGGCGTGCGTCCGCTCTACGACGACGGCGCGAGCGCCGCACAGGAGGCGACGCGCGACTACGTGCTCGATCTCGACGCCGACGGATGCGCGCCTTTGCTCAGTGTGTTCGGCGGCAAGATCACGACCTATCGGCGGCTCGCCGAAGCGGCGCTCGACAAGCTCGCCTCGCATCTACCGTCGACGAAAGCCTGGACGCGCGATGCGACGCTGCCAGGCGGCGATTTTCCGATGCAGGGTTTCGATGCGCTGGTCGCAGCGCATCAGGCGCGCTGGCCGGAACTGCCGCACACACTCATCGTGCGGCTGACGCGCGCCTATGGCACGCGCATCGGCAAATTGCTCGATGCATCGGGCACATTGTCCGATCTTGGAGAATCCTTCGGCGACGATCTGACCGAAGCGGAAGTCCGCTATCTCATGCGTGCGGAATGGGCGCACACGGCCGAAGACATTCTCTGGCGGCGCTCGAAACTCGGCCTGCGCATCTCGCGCGACGCACAAGACGCGCTGTCGAGATACATGCAGCGCGCACTGGCCACG
Organism: Beijerinckiaceae bacterium; assembly: GCA_965246795.1. GTDB lineage: Bacteria > Pseudomonadota > Alphaproteobacteria > Rhizobiales > Beijerinckiaceae > JAJXWB01. Next base: position 38,506 of record CBDFFN010000010.1, read on the forward strand.
GAGCCTGTCTGACAATGCCTTTCCTGCTTGCGATCGATCAGGGCACGACCTCCACACGCGCAATCCTGTTCCGCGAAGACCTCACCGTCGCGACGATGTCGCAGCGCGAATTTCCACAGTACTTCCCTGCCTCCGGCTGGGTCGAGCACGATCCCGAAGACATCTGGTCCAGCACGTTGGAAACCTGCCGCGAGGCGATGCAGTCCGCAAACGCAACCGCATCGGATATCGCCGCCATCGGCATCACGAACCAGCGCGAAACGGCCATCGTCTGGGACCGTGCCACCGGCAGACCGATCGCCAACGCGATCGTCTGGCAGGACCGGCGCACGGCCGACGTCTGCCGGGCGTTGCGAGATGCCGGCCACACAAAAGTGATCGCCGAGAAAACCGGTCTCGTCATCGACCCGTATTTCTCGGGCACGAAGGTCGCGTGGCTGCTCGATCACGTCGACGGCGCGCGTGCAAAGGCCGAACGCGGCGAACTCGCTTTCGGCACGGTCGATACATTTCTGTTGTGGCGACTGACCGGCGGCCGCGTGCACGCGACGGACGCTACCAATGCGTCGCGCACGATGCTCTACAACATCCAACGCGGCGCTTGGGACGATGATCTCCTCGCGTTGCTGCGCGTGCCGCGTGCACTGCTGCCCGAAGTGAAGGACTGCGCCGCCGATTTCGGCACGACGGAGTCCGATCTCTTTGGGGGCGCGATCAAAATCGCTGGGATCGCGGGAGATCAGCACGCGGCCACCGTTGGCCAGGCTTGTTTCGAGCCCGGCATGGTGAAGTCGACCTACGGCACGGGCTGTTTCGCCGTGCTGAACACAGGCGCTGAAGCCGTTGCGTCGCAGAACCGACTGCTGACGACCATCGCCTACCAGCTCGAGGGAAAGCCGACCTATGCGCTCGAAGGCTCGATCTTCGTTGCGGGCGCGGCCGTGCAATGGCTGCGCGATGGATTGAAGATCATTTCTAATGCCGATGAGTCCGGGAAATTGGCAGATGCCGCGGACGAGGCACAATCCGTCATCCTGGTACCGGCTTTCGTCGGCCTCGGCGCGCCCTATTGGGATGCGGAATGCCGTGGCGCGCTTTTCGGCATTACACGCGCGACGGGTCCGGCGGAACTGGCGCGTGCGGCACTCGAAAGCGTCTGCTTCCAGACGCGCGATCTTGTCGAGGCTATGGGACGTGATTGGGGGTCCGCGCGCCGGACCGTGCTGCGTGTCGATGGCGGCATGGTCGCGTCCGATTGGACGATGCAGCGCCTCGCCGATGTGCTCGATGCACCGGTCGACCGGCCCGCTGTGAGAGAGACGACCGCCGTTGGCGCAGCCTATCTGGCAGGGTTGACGACGGGGCTATGTCCGCCGCCGAAAGAGTTTGCGGCGCGATGGGCGCTGGAACGACGCTTCATGCCATCGAAGGACAGCGCGTGGCGGACGCGAACCTACGTCGGCTGGCGCGACGCAGTTCGGCGGACGCTCAGCAGCGCTTGACGTTCAGGCGGTGCGGATGCGGATCGTCACTGGATTGCGCTGTCCCACACGAGACGCATCGCCACGCGCGCGGCGGTACGTCGTGTAGTCATCCGACATGATGGACGCCGTCAAAACGGCGGAGCCGCCATTGTCTGCCGGTGCATTAGTGCGGGCGGCAGTAAAATTGCTGCAGCGATTAGCAGGGCTTCGACATCAAGATGAATGCATGGCGCGATATTCTCCGCGCCATCTACAAACGATCCAGCCGTTCGGTTGGCATATTCACGGGATCGTGTCGGCCGCCATCGCGGGATGACGGCCCTGTGATCAGTCGTCGCAATTTGTGCATATGCGCGGCGATTCCAACGACGGCCCTTCCGAGACCCCGTTGTTGTCGACATTCTGGCCGCGCCTGACACTGCGGCCCGATTGCATCGGTATCGCCGTTCCGGCGATAGGCGCATCCACCCGCGTCGGGGCTGGGCCACTATCGAGACGTGCGCCAGCCGAGAGGCCTTGGGCGAACGCGGATGGTGTGGTCAGCAACGCGACCGCAAGCACCAGAGAGAGCCGTGATGTCATGGTGTGTCCTCCTGCTTCGGTATAATGGGCGACGCGCGGGAGCGTTCCCGCAGAATTGATCCGGAGGGCGCTTGATCACGCGAAAACTCGGCCGCAGCGGCCTCGACGTGTCGGTTCTTTGCCTCGGCACGATGATGTTCGGCGGCGCCACCGACGAGAATGTCGCCGCGGAGATCGTCGGCAGCGCGCGTGACGGCGGCGTGAATTTCATCGATACGGCCGATGTCTATACCGACGGCCGGTCCGAGGAGATCACCGGCCGGCTCATCCGCGCCGACCGCAACGCCTGGGTGCTCGCCAGCAAGGTCGGGCAAGGCATGGGCCTCAACCGGCGCGGCCTGTCGCGCAAATGGATTTTTGAAGCGGTCGAGGCGTCGCTGCGCCGGCTCGGCACCGACCGGCTCGATATCCTCTATTTGCACAAGGAGGATCACGAGACGCCGCTGGCCGAGACAGTGCTGGCGCTCGGCGACCTGGTGCGGTCGGGGAAAATCCTGCACTTCGGCGTGTCGAATTTCCGCGCATGGCGCGTCGCCGAGCTTTGTAGCCTCTGCGACCGGTTCGGCATCGGCCGGCCCGTCGTCAGCCAGCCCTATTACAACGCGATGAATCGCATGCCCGAGGTCGAACACCTGCCGGCCTGCGGCTTCTACGGGCTCGGCGTCGTGCCCTACAGCCCGCTCGCGCGCGGTGTTTTAACAGGCAAATACGATCCCGATGCGCCGCCGCCCGCCGACACGCGCGCCGGCCGCAACGACACGCGCATTCAGCAGACGGAGTGGCGGCCCGAAAGTTTGCGGCTGGCAAAAGAGATCGCCACGCATGCGAAGGCGCGCGGCATGAGCGCCGGGCAGTTCGCGTTCCTCTGGGTGCTCAACAACCGCTTCGTCACAAGCGCCATCGGCGGTCCGCGCACGCTCGAACAATGGACTGATTACGTTGGCGCGCTGAAGCACACGTTCACCGTCGAAGACGAGGTGCTGATCGACCGGCTCGTCGCGACAGGCCATCCCTCGACGCCGGGCTACAGCGATCCCGCCTACCCGATCGAAGGCCGGGTGCCGTTCACGGCGTGATCTCGCCTGCGAAGCGCAGCATCAGGTCTGCGATAGCGGCTGTGTCGTCGAGAAACGCGTGTGGCAGGTGTGTTGGGGGCACGTCGAGATCGCTGGCGAGCGCGATGATCTGCGCATCGTCCGTATGCAAAAACGGTTTAGCATTGGCAGCGCGAAAGACTTCGATCTTCGGGATCGCCTCGCGCTTGAAACCTTCGACGACGACGAGATCGACCGGCGCAAGTCGCGCAAAGTGTTCGGCGAGGGAGGGCTCTGGTTCACCGCGCAAATCGCACATCAACGCGAAACGCGCTGTGGACGTAACGAGCACCTCGAACGCGCCAGCCTTGCGGTGTTCGAACGAATCCTTGCCGGGCGTGTCGACATCAAAGGCGTGATGCGCGTGCTTGATCGTCGAAACGCGCAGACCTCGGCGCAAAAATTCCGGCAGCAGCTTCAGGAGCAGCGTCGTCTTGCCCGCGCCGCTCCAACCTGCCAGTCCGATAACCTTCATTTTTGCCCGCGATCTGTGTCCGGCGTTGCGCTTACGATAGGCTGATCTTTTTCGCGACAGGCAAGATTATCAAAACGCTCGACCTCGATCTGCGTGGGCTGAAATGCCCGATGCCCGTGCTGCGCACGCGCAAGGTTTTACGCAGTCTTGCGTCCGGCGATGTGCTTGTCGTGCGGAGCACCGACCCGCTGTCGCCGATCGATATTCCCGCCGCGATGATGCAGGACGGCCATGCGGTACTCGAGCAGACGCGCGAAGATGCGGACTTCATATTCCGGATATGCTGCGTCGCGCGATGAAGTCTTCCGCCGTCGCGAGATCGTTCGGCGTGTTGATGTTGAAGAATGGATCGATCGGCGCGACCGGCCATTCCACCTGCACGATACGATGTTGTGCTGCGAAGCGTCCGACCGACCGCTCGCCGGCCGCGAAGGCCGCCCGCATGCTGTCGAAAATTGCAACGGGCCACAGCGCGACGGCATGATGGCTCCGCGCGCCCGAGGTCGCGACGGCAATGGCCGCATCGTCTTTCTTGTATGCATCGCGAAGACGCGACACGAGATCGTGCGACACGAAAGGCGTATCGACGGGCACGGAGACGATGAAATCGGCGCTCTTGTTTCGCGCGATTTGATCAAGCGCGGCGAGCAGTCCGGCCAACGGACCTTCTTGCGTTGCGCTTACATCCGCGAGAACAGTGATGCCGAACGACGCGTAATCTTCTGGTTCACTGTTGGCGCTCAGCAACAACGACCCGCATTGCGGCGCGAGGCGCGCTATGCAGCGCGCGAGCAGCGTTTCGCCGGCGAGTTCGATCAGCGCCTTGTCGACGCCGCCCATACGCCGCGCTTGCCCACCGGCAAGGATCAGACCAAAAGTGCGCATTCGGACCGCGAGCCTCCAGGCTCGCATGGAATGTCGTGAATCGAAGACCAGCGCCAGTCACGCGCTTGCGCGGCGAGGCCTGCCTTGACGGGATCTCAACAATATAGTGGATCGCGGTCGCGAGATGTTCTTCGTTGCGCATGAAGCGATCGAAATAATCACGCGCCCAGAACGACCCCTTTGCGCCGGTGAGCGCGTTGCCGCGCCGGGCGCTGTACGTCTTCCATCCTTTTAATATGTCGCCAAGCCGATAACCTGACATCGTTTCTAGGGCAGCGTGGACGTGGTTTGGCATGATGCACCACGCGAGAGGCGATAACGCCGATCACGGTGAAACAGCATCGTGGCTTCGACGATCGCTGCTATACGCTCGTCCCCCAGAAGGCATTTGCCGAAACCACGATCGAGCGTCGCGTCGAAGCCGTCGAAATTGGTGTCAGCGCTGATGAGATGGCTTGGAACGCTATCCGCGCAACGAAAGATTACGTGTTGGACGCGTTCGGTCGTATCGAAGTGCGGAATGTATCCGCGACCGTGCCAGCCTTTTGGGTCTCTCGACGACACGAAAACTCCGTGCGAGCCGGGAGGCTCGCGGTCCATGATCAGAAGCGATACCACACCGCCGAAAACGCACCGCGCTCGGCGCTGGTGTTGACGCCGCGCAGACCGAGCAAGCCGCCGACTTGCACGCCGATATCGGGCGTGAACCAATAGACCGCGCTGAGCTGCGTCTTCTGCGAGAGATAGAACGAGCGACCAAGACGCCCCGGCGTCGCTGCCGTGAAACTCTGCGCGAGCAACAGCAGCGGCTCAAAAACCCATATGCCGAAGGTCGCGTCGATGCGTGCTTGATGGCCGAAATTGCCATTGGAGCGAAAGCCGATCTGGATGTCCGAGAACGCCTTGCGGTCGAAGAGTTGGAAGCCGCGGCCCCATGCGGCACGCAGATCGACCTGCACAAAGCGCGTCGTGTCGACGAAGGGTCGCGCGGACTGACCTGCAAGCGGCGCACGCACGATTGCCTGCGCCGACAGGATATTCGCGTCCCATTCGAACAACCGCACGCGTGCGCCCGCTTCCGCGACGCCGGTGGCAGTCTGGTTGCGGCCGGGCGGCGCTTGCCGGAATACGAAGAGCGACGGACTGGCGATGGCGGTCAGCCAGTCCGTGACGCCATACTCTCCGTATGTCGTAAGCTCGAATTTGCGGCATTCGGTAGCAAACTCACCTGAAACAGCATGGCCAACGAAAAGCGTTGGCCTCATACTTTCGGGATGGCTGACTACACGCATGTCATTTCAGGCCTTGTCCGGCGACGCGATGAGCTTCGGACTGAGGCGGCGACGCTCTCTGAGCGGCAAGCGGTCATCGCCAACGATCTAGAGGCCATAGACCGCATTCTGGAAAGCCTTGGACACTCGACGCCGGTCCTACGCCCGGCGCGGGCCGCTCGAATCATCCTGTTCTACCGCAACGAGCTACAGACATTCCTGCGTGCCGAATTGGCCAAGGCCGTGTCGCCCATGCTGACCCGCGAACTCGCCGTGATCCTCTGCCAGATGGAGGGGAAGCGGCCCGAAGATCGGCGGTTGCTGGCGGACGTGACGCGGCGCGTGAGCCGGGCGCTGGCGCTTATGCGTGACAAAGGCGAGGTCGCCTCGGAAGGATTACGAAAGAGCGTTCGATGGTCTTTGGCGCGCGTTGAAAGGCCGGCCAGCATAGAGAGACGTGCTTAGAATCGTTGCCAGAAAGCCACAAATTCCGTTGCAAATAGGCAACTACGACTAATCTGTTAACCTTCTCGCGTTCACGTGAAACGAAATCATTCGCTTGCGATTGGGCGGCGTGTATGATTCAGCATGTCGTTCTGTATTCGTTCTCATCCGGCGCAAGCCGGCGACCTTCGCGCAGACTGAGGTTCGGGCGATGACCAGCGCAGGTTATAATGTGCGCAAGGCCGCACAAGTTACAGCATATTTTGCGCATGTGCAGGGGGGAAGCATCAACGTCCTCAAGCTTGTAAAGCTGATTTACTTGGCTGATCGAGCTTTCTTGGCGCGTTACGACTTGCCTATGCTGTTTGACAATCTTGTATCTATGGATCACGGGCCGGTAAACTCTCGTACGTTGAATTACATCAATGGTGGGGGGCAAGACAAAGAACCGTGGTCGTCTCTGATATCGGGACGCGCTAACTACGAGGTTGGCCTAACTGCTCCGGTTGAAGTTGATGCATTGGACGAACTTAGCGATGCAGAGGTTGAGGTTCTTGAAGAGACGTGGGCGCAATTTGGATCGTACTACAAGTATGATTTGCGGGACTACACGCACAAGAACTGTCCTGAATGGGAAGACCCCGACGGCTCATCCAATCCGATACCGTACGAGCGCCTGTTAAAATTTCTTGGTAAAGAAAAAGCTAGGGAAATATCGGAGCAAATTGACAACATCCGCTACCTAGATCAGTGCTTTGAGGATGCCGGACGACTCCAGCGATTCCAATTCGCAGCCGAGTAAAAGTGATTCAATGCTGGTTCCCTCAGGGCCAGCTGCTGGACAAATGCATCTTTTTGTTCTGCTGACGCAACGTTGTTCCAATCATTCGCACTTGGCTGTGTCGATTACGAGCATCGTGGCTGGCATCCAGTACGATCCGACTTGCGTTGTTAAGAAGGGCGAGCATCCTTTCATACAACACGACAGTTACGTTTTGTATCAGCGGCCGCAGCAGGTTCACTACGCTCACATAGAAAAAATGATTACGTTGAATACGTACATCCCGAAAGAGCCGGTGAGTGAAGAGCTTCTGGAGCGTATTTGCAACGGCCTCACCGGCTCCAAAATGACGCCTCGTTGGGCAAAGACGTACTTCACTGCAAATGCCTAAGTCGAGCGCTGCCAATAGCCTTTCCATTGACGCGAGACTGGATGCGAAAGCGCGGCGTTCGCGGCCAAGAGATACTGTTCGCCGTTGCTAACGCGGCGGTTGTTCTCGCGCCACGCCATCTCACGGGCGTAGGCTTGAAGGTATGGCCCAGCGATATGGTGATGCGTGCCGACCTCAGCGCGGCGCAACCGGCTGAAAAAACTTTCGGCCATATTCGTTGACGCTACGCCGTCGCTGTATGCTTCTTGGTGATTGATGCGGCGGGTCAGGTACATCGCGTGCAACCGGTCCCAATGCACGGCTTCGTCGGCATGGATCGTCGCGTCAGGATGCACGCGGGCTTCAATCGTCGGCAGGCTCGCGCCCTCTGACTTAAACACGAAAGGCAGCGTCCGACCGTCGCGCTCGCGCATGATGACGACCACGCGGCGCTTGCCATTCTGGTTGATGGCGAGGCGACGATCGCGGCGGTTTTCTTTCCAATTCGCTGGCTTCACGTGACCGCCGAAATAGGCGCCGTCCACTTCGACCTCGCCTTGTAGCGTCGCGCCGTCTAGCTCGGCCGCGAGAGCTTCGCGGATTTTGTGGGCCATCACGAAAGCCGTCTTGTACTGGCAGTCCAAGTCGCGGGAGAGTTGCAACGCGCTATGGCCCTTCGCGCCGTTCACAAAAATCGCGATGGCTAGGAGATAGTCGCGGACCGGGAGCTTGCGGCTGGCGAAGATCGTGCCGGACGTGACGCTGAATTGATGCTGGCACGCTTTGCACTTGAACAAGTGCCGGGTCTTGTAGCTGTACACCGCGTCGCATTCGCAGCGCGGGCATGCCGGAGCGCCATCGGTCGCGGCCCAACGGATGTTCTGGAACGTGGCTCTCGCCTCATCGTCAGACAGCCGGGCAACCTTAGCTAGGCTAAGGCTCCTTGCTGCTTTCGAGAGGAGAAAATGCTGAGACACAGGGCCAACGCTTTCCGTTGACCCGAGCGATAAGCGTTGACAACGATGGCGTCAACATAAAACAATGACGTTGACGCAAAAAGTTGGCGGTGCTACCTCCTTCCCATGACGCCGGAGCAATGTCGCGCCGCTCGCGCGTGGCTAGATATGACGCAGCCCTCTCTCGCAGAGGCCGCAAACGTTGGCCTCTCGACCGTGCGAGACTTCGAGGCGGGGCGGCGCGTTCCGATTGCGAATAATCTAGCGGCAATGAAAGCTGCGCTGACAGCCAGTGGGATAGGCTTTTTGGACGGCGAGACATGCGGGATCACCTTTGCCACGCCCAAGGGGCGCAAGGCTAAATAGCCCCCCGAGGGGGATTCCAAAAAGCCGTAGAACCGGTTATATGACGCTCACGGCAAAGGGCCGTCCGATCTTGGTTTGGACCCAAGACCGGACGGGTAGTCTGACTGTCCCCGCTCCTTATGGAAGGGAGGGGGAGGTGGAGGTAACGGGACTTGCACCCGTAGGACGTTGGCTGGACAACCTGGTCCTGCACTGTGCACCCCCAAACTAGGAAGGTCCGGCGGCGAATGTCGGGCCTTCTATTCCATTAATTCAAGCTCCACCTCGGCATCTTCCGAACTGAGCTTAGTTGTCGCAGGTGTACCGGGCTCGACATAGAACCATGTCCGACCTTCGCGCCGCGCCATGCCACTTTTCGAAAGCCGGTATAGCGTCATTCCGACTGTCTTTTCGTGCAAGCCCTGCGGTAATGCCGACCTAATCGTCGCAGCATCGGACCCGCCCGACCCAGCAATCTTCAATCGATCAAGAACAAGTTCTCGAATTGACGCTGAATTATCGACCTTGTCGCCGCTCGTCTCATCGGCAACATCCTCTTTTGTCTCTTTGACTGCCTCTTCCTCGACTTCTTCCTCAAGTACCTCGACTACCGGCAGAGGATATTTAAGCGGGTCGATTTCGAACAACTGAAGCTTCGCAATTTCAAACGCTTGATGGTAGCGAGCATTTCCCAAGTAGGATTTGACATCATCCCAGACCTTTCCCTTGGGATCAATGTTGAATACTTTCATCGCATCGCGTATTGCTACGCTTTCTACTTCGTATTTTTTAATTATTACAATGGCTGCGTCACGAATGATTACCTCACGCGCGGTGATTTCTTGACACCGAATCTGCCGGATCAAAAGTGCCTCTAACGCAGCAAGATCATAGATGTCCACTGATCGATTCCCTTCGACATCGGCGTAAGGCAATCACGAATGGAAATCAAGTTGGTCAATCAAGGTAAAAAATCGACCGTGGATCGCGGGGTGAGGTTGCTACCTAACGGCGCGAATTTGCGCCACGGCGCGACAGGCACGAGCCGCCCGATGGCATCGTAAGCGCGCACTGCATCGGTGAAGGCACCGCCAACGATGACCACGCCTTCGCCGGGTTTTTGCAGGAATGCGCCTGCAAGCACTGCATCCGGCAGGACAAGCGCAAGCAGGCCGGCGAACAGCGCGCCGACCACAAAAATATGACGCTCTCGCTTCCCCTGCGCGGGCATCCAACGACCGTTAAACGATTGGTGAGGCGCAATTCTTCGCCCCTTCCCCTAAGGGAAGCTGCCGGAGCTAAGCTTCCAAGTCCAGCCACACCCTCTTGCGAAAATACACCTTCGCGCATAAACATATCTTTATGTCCAATTTGAACCCCGCAGTCGCGCGATTGCCACTGGCTTCAGCGCTTTCCGCCCTCTCCACGGCGGGAGAGGAGACGCGGCTGCGCATCCTTGCGCTGATCGCCGAGTCGGAGCTGACGGTGTCGGAACTCGTCGCGATACTCGGCCAATCTCAGCCGCGCGTCTCGCGCCATCTGAAGCTGCTCGCCGAAGCGGGCCTTGCGTGGCGGCAGCGCGAGGGCTCGTGGGCCTTTTTCCGCGCCGCGACGCAAGACGCAGGCGGCGATCTCTGCCGCGCCATCGTCGCGCGGCTGGATGCGAACGACGTGACGCTGGCCGCAGACCGCGGCCGCCTCGACGAAATTCGTCTTGCCCGAAACGCGCAGGCCGCCCGCTATTTCGCCGCCCATGCCGGCGAATGGGACCATCTGCGCAGCCTGCATGTGCCCGAAGCGCGTGTCGAAGAGGCAGTCGCAGAATTGATCGGCGAGCGGCCGATCGGCCAGTTCATTGATTGCGGAACCGGCACCGGCCGCATGCTCGAACTTCTGGCCCCACGTGCCGATCGCGCCACCGGCATCGATTTGTCGCCCGCCATGCTCGCGGTCGCGCGCGCCAACCTCGACCGCGCGGGTGTGCGCAATGTGCAGCTCAAACAGGGTGACATCTATGCCCTGCCCGTGCCGCGCAACACCGCCGACTTCGTGCTGCTGCATCAGGTGCTGCATTATCTCGAGGACCCCGGCCGCGCCTTGCGCGAGGCGGCGCGTGTACTCGCACCGGGCGGCCGGCTGCTCGTTGTCGACTTCGCGCCGCACGACGAAGAATCGCTGCGCGAAAATCATTCGCATCGGCGTCTCGGCTTCTCCGCCGCAGAAGTCTCCGAACTTCTGCGCGATGCCGGCCTGACGGTGGACGAACATCGCAATCTCGTGCCGCGCGCCGGTGAGGCCGGAAAGCTCACGGTTTCGATCTGGCTTGCGCATGATCCGCGCGTGATCGCCGATCCGCTTCCCGTCCATGCGCCGGAGTTTGCGTGATGCCGCGGAGCGTTCGACATGCATGATTCCCTTCGCCGCAGCCGCGACGGTCTTGCCCGCCGCATCGCCGTGTCCTTCGAGTTCTTCCCGCCAAAGACGGACGAGATGGATCGCGCGCTATGGGACGCGATCGAGCGGCTGGTGCCGCTGCAGCCGTCGTTTGTTTCCGTCACCTACGGCGCCGGTGGTTCGACGCGCGAGCGTACGCACGCCACGGTCGCCCGCATCGTGCGCGACACGAATGTCGCGCCGGCCGCGCATCTGACCTGCGTCGCCGCGAGCCGCGACGAAATCGACGACGTCGTGCGCGCTTACTGGAAGGCGGGCGTGAAACACGTCGTGGCGCTGCGCGGCGATCCACAGGGCGGCATCGGCACGGATTTCGTCCCTCATCCCGAGGGCTACGAGAATTCGACTGCGCTCGTTTCGGCGCTGCGGCGTGTAGGCGATTTCGAAGTGTCCGTCGCCGCTTACCCCGAGCGTCATCCCGAAAGCGCGACATTCGATGCCGATCTCGATGTGCTTCAGGCGAAGATCGATGCTGGCGCAACGCGCGCCATCACGCAGTTCTTCTTCGACAACGCGCATTATCTGCGCTTCCTCGATAAGGCGCGCGCACGGGGCATCGACATTCCCATCGTGCCGGGCATCGTGCCGGTCGAGAATTTCAAGCAGACCGCAAGTTTTGCGAAGAAGGCCGGTGCGACCGTGCCGCAATGGCTCGCCGACCGTTTCGACGGTATCGAGAACGACCCAGCGACGCGCCGTCTCATCGGCGCCGCAGTCGCAGCGGAACAGGTGCTCGATCTCGTCGACCGCGGCGTGACGGATTTCCACTTCTACACGATGAACAAGGCCGATCTCGTCTTCGCGATCTGCCATCTGCTCGGGCTGCGCGCGCAGCCTGCGCGAGTTGCAGCGTAAAAGCGCATCGGGAACACAATGACCGACCGGCTTACCGATACCGTCTCTGCACTTCATGCCGCCGCGGCCGAGCGCGTGCTCGTCATGGACGGTGCGATGGGCACCGAGATCCAAAACCTGAAACTGTCGGAAGCTGATTTCCGCGGCGAGCGCTTCCGCGATCATTCGCACGACCAGAAGGGCAACAACGATCTTCTAATCCTGACGCAGCCGGATGCCGTGCGCGCCATCCATCTCGCCTATTTCATGGCCGGCGCCGATATCGTCGAGACCAACACATTCTCGTCGACCTCCATCGCGCAGGCGGACTATGGCCTGGAAAGCGCCGTTCACGATCTGAACGTCGAAGGTGCGCGCATCGCGCGTCAGGCCGCGATCGAGGCGGAAGCAAAAGACGGACGGCGTCGCTTCGTGGCCGGTGCGGTCGGGCCCACCAACCGCACACTGTCGATCTCGCCCGACGTCAACGATCCCGGCTTTCGCGCCGTGACGTTTGACCAGGTTCGCGAGGCCTACGAAAAGCAGATACGGGGTCTGGTAGAGGGCGGCGCCGACCTCATCCTCATCGAGACGATCTTCGATACGCTGAACGCCAAGGCCGCGATCGTTGCCGCACGCCGCGTCTTCGCCGAAGTCGGCCATGCCCTGCCGATCATGATCTCCGGCACGATCACCGACCTGTCGGGCCGTACGCTTTCCGGGCAGACGCCGGAAGCATTCTGGAACTCCGTCCGCCACGCCGAGCCGATCACGATCGGGCTGAACTGCGCGCTCGGCGCGCGCGAGATGCGTGCGCATGTCGCCGAAATCAGCCGCATCGCCGACACGCTGGTTTGTGCCTATCCGAATGCCGGCCTGCCGAACGAATTCGGCCTCTACGACGAGAGCCCGGAAGCGACCGCCGCGCTTGTCGGCGAGTTCGCGCGTTCGGGCCTCGTGAACGTCGTCGGCGGCTGCTGCGGCACGACTCCTGCGCATATCGCGGCGATCGCGAAAGCGGTCGCCGGTGTCGCGCCCCGCGCCATCCCGGTCCTCGAGCCGCGCATGCGGCTGTCGGGCCTCGAGCCGTTCACGCTCACGCCCGAAATTCCCTTCGTGAACGTCGGCGAGCGCACCAACGTCACTGGCTCGGCGAAATTTCGCAAGCTCATCACGAATGGCGACTACGCGCCTGCGCTCGACGTTGCGCGCGATCAGGTCGCGGCCGGCGCGCAGATCATCGACATCAATATGGACGAAGGCCTGCTCGATTCGGAGAAGGTCATGGTGTCCTTCATGAACCTCGTCGCGTCCGAGCCCGACATTGCGCGCGTGCCCGTGATGGTCGACTCTTCGAAGTTCCCCGTGATTGAGGCCGGCCTGAAATGCGTGCAGGGCAAGCCGATCGTGAACTCGATTTCGATGAAAGAGGGCGTCGAGAAGTTCAAAGCGGAGGCACGCCTGTGCCGCGACTATGGCGCTGCCATCGTCGTGATGGCGTTCGACGAGACCGGCCAGGCCGATACGAAGGCGCGCAAGGTCGAGATCTGCACGCGTGCCTATCGCATCCTCGTCGATGAGGTCGGCTTTCCGCCCGAAGACATTATCTTCGATCCGAATATTTTTGCCGTCGCGACCGGCATCGAAGAACACGACAATTACGGCGTCGACTTCATCGAAGCCGTCCGCGAGATCACTGCTACGCTGCCGCATTGCCATATCTCGGGCGGCGTCTCGAACCTGTCATTCTCGTTCCGCGGCAACGAGCCTGTACGCGAGGCGATGCACGCAGTGTTCCTCTACCACGCCGTGCAGGCCGGTATGGACATGGGCATCGTCAACGCGGGTCAGCTCGCGGTCTACGACCAGATCGATCCGGAATTGCGCGAGTTGTGCGAGGACGTCGTCCTCAACCGGCGGCAGGGTGAAACACCAACACCGACCGAGCGGCTGCTCGACGCGGCGGAGCGCTTCAAGAGCGGTGGTGTCGCCGGTCCCAAGGGCAAAGATCTCGCCTGGCGCGAACTGCCGGTCGAAAAGCGTCTTGAACATGCGCTCGTCAACGGCATCACGGATTTCATCACAGTCGATACCGAGGAGGCGCGTCTCGGCGTTGCGCGCCCGCTGCACGTGATCGAAGGCCCGCTGATGGGCGGCATGAACGTCGTCGGCGACCTGTTCGGTTCCGGCAAGATGTTTCTGCCGCAGGTGGTGAAGTCGGCCCGCGTCATGAAGCAGGCCGTCGCCTATCTGCAACCCTTCCTCGAAAAGGAAAAAGAGGAGACCGGGCAGTCGCAAAAAGCTGCGGCCGGCGTTGTGCTCATGGCGACCGTCAAGGGCGACGTGCATGACATCGGCAAGAACATCGTCGGCGTCGTTCTCCAGTGCAACAATTACGAGGTCATCGACCTCGGCGTGATGGTGCCGGCGTCGAAAATTCTCGAAATCGCCAAGAAAGAGAATGTCGATGTCATCGGTCTGTCCGGCCTGATTACGCCGTCGCTCGACGAGATGGCGCATGTCGCCTCCGAGATGGAGCGCGAGGGTTTCGACATTCCGCTGCTCATCGGCGGCGCAACGACGAGCCGTGTGCACACGGCCGTGAAAATCCATCCGAATTACAGCGCCGGACAGACGGTGTATGTGAACGACGCGAGCCGCGCGGTCGGCGTCGTATCGGCGCTGCTGTCCGATCGCAAGCGCGCTTACGTCGATGAGCTGCGTGCCGAATATCGCAAGGTCGCCGACGCACACGCGCGTTCGGAAAGCGACAAGAAGCGCATGTCGCTCGTGGCCGCGCGCGCCAACGCGTTCAAAGTCGACTGGGCGGGCTACGTGCCGACGAAGCCGGCTTTTACAGGCACGCGCGTCTTTCGCACCTACGATGTCGCCGAACTTATTCCCTATATCGACTGGACGCCGTTCTTTCAGACCTGGGATCTGAAAGGTCGCTTTCCCGCGATCCTTGAAGACGAGGCGCAAGGCGCATCCGCGCGGCAGCTCTACGAAGATGCGCAGGAAATGCTCGCCAAGATCGTGGCCGAGCGCTGGTTTAACCCGAAGGCCGTGATCGGCCTGTGGCCCGCGAATGCCGTCGGCGACGACATCCGCCTCTACACCGGCGAGAGCCGCGCCGAGATGCTCGCGACGTTCTACGGGCTACGTCAGCAGCTCAACAAGCGCGACGGACGGCCGAACACGTGCTTGTCCGATTTCGTCGCGCCGGAAGGTACAGTCGGCGACTATGTCGGCGCCTTCGTCGTCACGGCCGGCATCGAAGAGGTTCGCATCGCCGAGCGTTTCGAGCGCGCCAACGACGACTATCGCTCGATTCTTGTGAAGGCGCTCGCCGACCGTATCGCTGAGGCGTTTGCCGAACGCATGCACGAGCGCGTGCGGCGCGAGTTCTGGGCTTATGCGCCGGACGAGGCGCTTAAGCCGAACGAGTTGATCGGCGAACCATACCGCGGCATCCGGCCGGCGCCCGGTTATCCCGCGCAACCCGATCACACCGAAAAGGTGACGTTGTTCGACTTGCTAGCCGCAGAACGTCGCATCGGCGTCAAGCTGACGGAGAGCTACGCAATGTGGCCGGGCTCGTCCGTCTCCGGCATCTATCTCGGCCATCCCGACGCGCATTACTTCGGGGTCGCCAAGGTCGAGCGCGATCAGGTCGCGGATTACGCGGCGCGAAAGGGTATGACGATCGACGAGGTCGAACGCTGGCTTGCGCCGATCCTCAACTACGAACGATTGAAAGCCACCGCCGCTTAACGTGTTGTCATCGTTCAAGGCGCGCGTGCCACCTCCGGTGATCTGCTTATGACCGACATCACGTTTCGTACTGCGCACCGCAACGATCTCTCGGCCATCGTCGCGCTTCTCGCCGACGACGACATCAACGGTTTTCGCGAGGCAGCCGTGGAACCCCTGCCGCGTGGCTATCTTGCAGCCTTTGCGGCGATCGTCGGCGATGCGAACAACGCGCTATTCGTCGGCGAACTCGACGGCGAAGTTATTGCCACTGCGCAAGTGACCATCGTGCCGACGCTGGTCGCGCAAGGCACAACCCGCGCCTTCGTCGAAGGCGTGCGCGTCACGTCGAAAATACGTTCACGCGGATTTGGCGCGAAACTACTCGCCTTCTGCGAAGATTTCGCACGCAGCCGTGGCGCGGGTTCGCTGCAACTGACGACGAGCATGGGCCGCGTGAACGCGCACCGCTTCTACGATCGCCTCGGCTACGAACACAGCCATAAGGGATTCAAACGCGCCTTGTAGTCACGAGGTCCGCTAGCGCCGCAGCGCGGCCGCCTGCAAAGATTGATCGCGCACGAAACCGTTCGTCGGCAGATCCGTCGCTTGCGATGTGAAGCCTTTCGCCGCGCCGGCACCGGTCGCCGGCGCCAGTGCCGCGCCTTCGGCGCGCGCAGCGCTACGTGCTGCCGTCAGCATCGGCGCGCCATGCGTCTGGTTAGCAGACCGTGTAGTCGGTTCGCTCGCGGTGAGCGCGCGGAAGTTGGAGCGATCGAGGCGCGGCGCGACGATGCTGGTTTCGTTCGCGCCAACGGTCTGGCGCGCGGCGCGCAGACCCGTCATCGGACCGACCGCGGCGACGACGGACGGCCGCGCGACCACGGTTTTCACCATGCGCTCCGGCGGCAAAGGTGGAAGCGTGGCAGTCGACGAGCGATCGAGCAGGCTGCCGATCGGGTCGCGACGCAGCGGCGGCGGCTCGCTGGCATAGGCCGTGACGGTAGATGCCGGCCGCCCGAGCGCGATGCCGAGCGAGGCATAAGCAACCGGACGTGCCGGCGGCAGCGGCACATCCACAAGCTGAAGGAGATCGGTCGGGCGGCGCGGCGGCGCGGGGTGATCGAGCAAGGCGCTGACGGAGACCGGTGCGGCAATTTCCTCAGGCTGTGCGACAGGCGCGAGGCTCGCGACCTGCGTGCGGGCCGGCGGGGCGGCAGATGCGGGCGCCTGCTCTTCGGGGCGCGGTGCTTCCGGCACCGGCGCCGCGGCGACCGGCTGCGGCGCACTGCGGGCAGCAGCGCGGTTCGCCTGCTGTGCAAAGAAATCGCGACCTCCGTCGTCGCCGGTCGTGCTTGGCCCGCTGCCGCCCGGAAGACGCGGCGATAGCGAAGCCACCTGCACATTGCCCTTGCCACGGCGCGCCTGCATACGAGGCGCGGCGACCGGCGCTGCATCCTCTTCCTCGCCGCCGTCGCGGGCTGCCGAACCGCCGCCGAACAGCCAGGCGAAGAAGCCCGTCGATGTCGAGGACGGCGGCGCAACGCCGCCATAGGCCGCGATCTCCGCACGCGCTTCTTCGTAGCGCGCCATCGGCTGGCCGTTTGTAGGCAGATGAACGGTCTTTCCGTCAGGGAAAAGTCGCGCGAGTTGGTCGTAGGACATGCGCGGCCAGGACCGCACAGAACCGACATCGAGATGCACGAAAGGCGTGCCGGCGGAAGGGTAATATCCCACGCCGCCGCGCTGCATCTTCATGCCCATTTCGCGGATTTGCTCCATCGACATGCCGGGCATCGATGTATCCATCGCCTTGCCGAGCATGTGCTGCGAATATTCGGCCACCGCGCGGGAGCGACGACGCAGCATCGCGTTGGTCTGCGGCGAGCGATAGGCCGACATGACGGTGACGTATTCACTGCCGGCGCCGGCCGAGCGATACGCCTCCCAGACGACGTCAAAAAGGCGTGGGTCCATGTTGATCGGCTCGTCGCGGCGCCAGTCGCGCAGGAACCAGTTGAGCTGTTTCAGAACCGCAGAATCATAGCTGCCGTTGACGCGATACGTTGCCTCGATCGTCTCCTTCGTATGGACGTGAAAGAGACGAATGGTGCGGGTGTCGCCATTGGCGACGGCGGTCTGCGTGCCCGACGGTACGAGAACGCTCACGAGAACCGATATCGCGCCGGCCCAGAGCGCGAGCGCGCGTGTCGGAAGACGAAATCGTTCTCGCAAGAGCAGTCTCTGTGTTTCCGCCAGCTTTTCGCCGTGCAGGGTCACCGCAATCTTGCCGAGAACCGTTAATGTGGCGTGAGCCGCACCCGTTTCCTCCCGACCTTCAAGCCCTAGGGAGCGATCATGGCAAAAGCGTGCCGTTGCCGCTTATTCGGGCAGGCTTTCCACGGCATTGACGGTCGGCGAGATCGCCGACTATAAGCCCGCATCCCGCAAGTCCCGGTTCGATGCTCGCGTCGCCGCGCCTTGTCGCTTTTCCTGTCCGGATCGACCCGAGGTTATCATGTCCCGCCGCTGCGAACTCACCGGGAAGGCCGTCCAGTCCGGCAATCTCGTGAGCCATTCCAATCGAAAGACCCGGACGCGCTTCCTGCCCAACCTGTGCAGCGTGACCCTGATCTCGGACGCGCTTGGCCGCTCCGTCCGCCTGCGTGTCGCCGCGGCGGCGCTGCGCTCGGTCGAGCACCGCGGCGGCCTCGATGCCTTCCTGAACAAGGCGCGGGAGGAGGAACTCTCCCCCTCCGCGCGCCAACTGAAGCGCGAAATCGCCAAGAAGGCTGTTGCTCCCAAGGACGCAGCCGCCGCCTGATATCGGCGTTCAGGGTAACAGTCGCGTAACGCTGCCGGCCGCATTTCGTGGCGGCAGCAGGCGTCTTGCCGCATCGTCAGTTCCGACGTCCGGTCTCTGCCAGACCGCGACACGGAGCGGTCGATGCTGAGCCTTCCCACGAAAATTCTTCCGAAATCCGTCCTCGACAGCGTCAAGCGCACGCGCCCGGTCTATACGGCCGGGCGCAAAGTTCGCTTCGCGCTCGGCTCGCGCATGGGCGCGCGGCCAGTGCCGGGCCTGCGGGGGCAAGTTCACTACAACGACTTCATGCTGACATCGCCCGACACGGCGCATGTCGAAAGCTACCTGCGCGGCGCAAAGCAATTCGTCGATATCCTCGGCCAATCGCTTGCCGAAGCGGGACGCGACTTCGATAACGTCGGCGCATTGCTCGAAGTCGGCTGCGGCTATGGTCGCATCGTGCGGGAATTGCGCGACAGGGTGCCAGCGTCGAAAATCCACGTCACCGACGTCATCGACGAAGGCGCGCGTTTCGCCGCATCGGAATTCGGAGTAACGAAGATCCCGCTGCTCGAAGAGGCCGGGCCGGAATGGAGCAGCTGCTTCGACCTCGTCTATCTCTTGTCCGTCTACACGCATCTGCGTCGCGACATGGTCGAGGACAATCTCCGCAAGGTCGCGCGTGTGCTGAAGCCCGCCGGCGTCGCCGTCTTCACGATCCATGGTGAGGGTTCGGCACGAACCGCCGAACGTTATGATCAATACTGGCTCGACAAGGCGGAGGTGAACCGCGAGCTCGCGGCGACCGGCTGCTACTACGAGCGCTATCCCTATTACTATGGCGAATACGGGCTAACGTGGTTCACGCTGGCCGCCGTGCAGAAAATGGTCGCCGACATCGTGCCGGAGCTCGAATTCGTCGCCTATCATCCGATGGCGGTGGACGGTCATCAGGACGTGTTCGTTTACCGCAAACGCTGACCGGTTGACGCAGCACAGGAACCTTGGGCGGAACGGGAACGTTCGATCTTCTCAATAAAAGAAGAGAGAGTTCCAATGAAACGCCTGACCATTCTGTCTGCTGCCGCAATGCTTCTGTCCCTGACCGCCGTCGCGGATGCGCAAGGTATCGTCGGCGGCGCGCAACAAGGCGCCTATGACGGCGGCCGTGTGGCTGGCCCAATCGGCGGCGCGGTCGGTGCGGTCGTCGGTGGTGTGACAGGTGGCGTCGTAGGCGGCGTAAGAGGCGTCGTCGGCGCACCACGATACGGCTACCGCGCGCGCTACGGCTATCGTCCGCGTTATGGCTATCGCGCTCGCCGTTACCGCGCGTACTAAAAGATTAGCGTAGCGCGATCTGCACCGGGCTACGAGACACCGGCCGCGTCGGTCTTGAAAACACCGGCGCGGGCGCATTCTCGTCGAACAGTTCGGCGAGCTTTTCCGTCATCGCGCCACCGAGTTCTTCCGCATCGACAATGGTGACGGCTCGCCGATAGTAGCGCGTCACGTCATGGCCAATCCCGATGGCGATGAGTTCGACTGGCGAACGCGTCTCGATTTCCTCGATGATGTGCCGAAGGTGGCGCTCGAGATAATTTCCAGGATTGACGGAGAGCGTCGAATCGTCGACCGGCGCACCGTCCGAGATCATCATCAAAATTTTGCGCTGCTCGGTTCGACCGAGGAGCCGCCGATGTGCCCAATCCAGCGCCTCGCCGTCGATGTTCTCCTTGAGTAGGCCCTCGCGCATCATCAGGCCGAGATTTTTTCGCGCACGGCGCCAAGGCGCGTCAGCGGATTTGTAGACGATGTGGCGCAGGTCGTTTAGCCGGCCGGGGTTGGCGGGTTTGCCCGCCTGCAACCAGGACTCACGCGCCTGCCCGCCTTTCCACGCACGCGTGGTGAAGCCGAGAATTTCGACCTTCACGCCACAGCGCTCCAGAGTCCGCGCGAGAATATCCGCGCATGTGGCTGCGACGGTTATCGGCCTGCCGCGCATAGAACCCGAATTGTCGAGCAGCAACGTCACGACCGTGTCGCGGAAGTCGGTGTCCTTCTCGCGCTTGAACGAAAGTGGTTGCTGCGGATCGATGATGACGCGTGACAGGCGCGCGGGATCGAGCATGCCCTCTTCGAGGTCGAACTCCCACGAGCGGTTCTGCTGCGCCATCAGGCGGCGCTGCAGTCGGTTGGCAAGCCGCGCCACGACCGAAGAAAGATTCGAAAGCTGCTTGTCGAGATAGGCACGGAGTCTTTCGAGTTCTTCCGGCTCGCAGAGATCTTCCGCACTCGTCATCTCGTCGAATTTTTGCGTGAACGCCTTGTAGTCTGGACCGCGATGATCGTTACCGGCGTTCGGCGGGCGTTTCGAATCCGACGCCTCATCCGCATCGCCCGCGTCCGCCTCGTCGGGAAACTCGCCGGCTGGCGCATCCGCCGATTCCGTCGCGCCTTCGTCGAAAGCTTCGTCGCTGTCGGCAGCCTGCTCCATCTGCACGGACTCGCCCTGCGCGTCCTGCTCGCCGCCTTCGTCCTGCTCGGCGTCCGACTGATCCGGCTCCTTGTCGGAGTCGTCCTCGCTCTGTTCGCGATCGCTCGAGGCGTCGTCCATCATATCGAGCGACGACAGCATCTGATGCACGAGACGGCCGAAACCGCGCTGATCCTCGATCGATGTCGCGAGCCGGTCGAGATCAGCGCCGGCACGCTCCTCGATGAAGGGACGCCAAATATCGACGACACCTTCGGCGTTTTTGGGTGGCGGCGCCCCGGTCAAACGTTCGCGCACTAGCAGCGCAAGCGCGTCTTCAAGCGGCGCGTCGGTGCGCTCGGAAATGTCGGCGTAATTGCCGCGGCTGTAGCGGTCTTCCAGCATCGCGCCAAGATTGCTGGCGACACCCGCCATGCGACGCGCGCCGATCGACTCGACCCGCGCCTGTTCCACGGATTCGAACACAGAGCGTGCGGCCTGCGCCTCAGGCACGAGACGGCGATGGATGTCGTTGTCGTGGCAGGCGAGGCGAAGCGCGAGCGAGTCCGCGTGGCCGCGAACGATCGCCGCCTCTTTCGGCGAAAGTTTTCGCGGCGGTTCGGGGAGTCGCGCCTTCGCGGTCTCCTTTGCACCGATCAGCGAGGGTCGGTCGGCAGAGTAAGTGACTTCGAGCGCAGGATTGCGCGACAGCGCACGCATGCACGCCGCGACCGCGCGCTTGAACGGCTCTTGCGGCGCGTCTTTCGGCTGCGGTGGTTTGCGGTTTGTGGGTGCGGACATCCGTCCCGCGTCAGTTAGGTCAGAACGACATTCACCGCGCTCTCCGGCAATTCCTTGCCGAAACAGCGCTGGTAAAATTCCGCCACAAGCGGACGCTCCAGTTCGTCGCATTTGTTGAGGAACGTCAGCCGGAACGCGAAGCCGATGTCGCCGAAAATGTCGGCGTTCTCGGCCCAGGTGATGACGGTCCGCGGGCTCATCACCGTCGACAGGTCGCCGCCGATAAAGGCGTTGCGCGTGAGGTCGGCGACGCGAACCATGCGGTTCACGGTCTCGCGCGTCTCCTTGTTCTTCAGATAAGTTTTCACCTTGGAACGGACGATGTCCGCTTCCTTGTCGTGCGGTAGGTAGTTCAACGTCGCGACGATCGACCAGCGATCCATCTGGCCCTGATTGATCTGCTGCGTACCGTGATAGAGCCCGGACGTGTCGCCGAGGCCGACGGTGTTCGCCGTCGCGAACAGACGAAACGCCGGATGAGGGCGGATAACCCGCTTCTGGTCGAGCAGCGTGAGACGGCCCGAGATTTCCAGCACGCGCTGGATGACGAACATCACGTCCGGCCGTCCGGCATCGTATTCGTCGAAACAAAGCGCGATATTGTTCTGCAGCGCCCACGGCAGCATGCCGTCGCGGAATTCCGTCACCTGCTTGCCGTCGCGCAGCACGATCGCATCCTTGCCGACGAGATCGACGCGGCTGATGTGACTGTCCAAATTGACGCGGATGCACGGCCAGTTGAGACGCGCCGCGACCTGCTCGATATGCGTCGACTTGCCGGTGCCATGATAGCCGGTGACCATCACGCGGCGGTTGCGCGCGAAGCCGGCCAGAATGGCGAGCGTCGTGTCGCGGTCGAAAATGTAATCGGGGTCGGTATCGGGCACATGCTCGTCGGCCCGCGAGAACGCCGGCACTTCGAGATCGCTGTCGATGCCGAAGAGCTGTCGCACAGAGACATTCATATCGGGCACCGACTGCGTGTCCGTTTCCGTGGCGACTTGCATCAACGCTCCGTTCGGGATGGCCGCGCGCAGATGTGCAAGCGCGTCCGAAGACCCTGTGATCACACCAGCTTGGCTGACCGCAGGTGTTTATAGGCCTGGATGATCTCGCGCAATTTGCCCTCGTTCGAACGATCGCCGCCGTTCGCGTCGGGATGCAGGCGCTTGACCAGTTCCTTGTAGCGCAGCCGGATGGCGGCTGCGTCGGCCGTCTCGTCGAGTTCCAGCGTCTTCAGGGCCTTCATGGCTGCAAGGCCGTAGCGTGGCGCCTGCGATTGCGCAGGCATGCTGCGGCGAAAAACGCGTGCCCCGGGGCTAGCCGAGCGCGCGACGGCCTCTTCCGCGCCACGTCCCATCGCCCAGGTCGGACGATGCCCGACCAGCGCGTCCTTCATCCAGCGCGAGACGGCATCCTCACTCATACCATTGAAGTAATTGTACTTCGCATTGTACTCGCGCACATGGTCAAGGCAGAAGCAGAAAAACTGCCCTTCGCGGTCGCGCCCCATCGGCGCACGAAAGGCGCCGCGCTCGCCACAGCCGGGGAAATCGCATTGAACGGCGCCACGGTCGGCCGCCAGCGCGGCCTTTGGCTGGTTCTTCGTGCGGATGCGATCGAAAATGGGCGACTTCAGATCCAAGGCAAACGACGCAGGTTCGAGAAGCCGCTATTATGGGGTCTTGCACGTACCCCGCAAGCCGGCCAATGGCCGCGCTTCGAACGGAACCGAAAAGCCTTGCCAATGTCTCAACCGACACCCGTTGCCGAAACGATCCGCGCGAAGCTGGATGCCGCCCTTTCACCGGAGTTTCTCGAGGTGATCGACGATTCCGATCGCCATGCAGGTCATCTGCACCATCCCGGCGGCGTCGAGGATCGCGGCGAAACGCATTTTGTTGTGCGGGTCGTCTCCCCTGCGTTCGCAGGCATGACGCGCATCGCGCGACATCGTCGCGTCAACGAGCTTTTGCAGGCCGAACTCGCGGACCGCGTTCATGCGCTTGCGATCGAGGCGCGGGCGCCGGGCGAGGAATTTCGCCGACGCTAATCTTTCGGAACGGCGCTCACGATCTGGAACACACCGGTCGCGCGCAGGACGGGCTCGTTGTCGGCGGCGATGACGCCGCTCGAATGACAAAGCCGGCGGCCCATTCGATCGATACGCCCGTAGGCCTCGAGCCACGCGCCTTCCTTGGCCGCCGCCAGGAAATCGAGGCCGAGATGCACGGTCACGAGTGCCGGACGCGGACTGCGCGTCAACGCGATCATGCGAAGAAGATGTACGTCCGCGAGCGCCGCGAGCACCGCACCGTGACATTGCCCGATACGATTGGTGTGAAACGGCGCGACGACGAGGCCGAGTCGATAGTTCTCGCCGTCACCGCTCTCGTATAGAGGCCCGAGCCGTTCGAGGAATGGCGACGCATGCGTGCTCAGCGCGAAGCCGTCCGGCGGCGCGAACGCTGCCGTCATCCCAGAAGTCCGCCAGCCGCCGGCGCGGCGAGCGGATTGGCCGTGATGGCCGCAAGATCGGGCCGGTCCGGCGCGATATCGCCGCACACCGCGCCGAACAGGCGCTCGACCGCTGCCGGTTCGAGGCCGTCGCCGATCAGCACGATCCGCGTGCGGTGATCCGCGTCCGGCCATTTCTCCAGACGGACCGGCGGATGCAGGATGTGCTGCACAGCCTGCACGAGAAGCGGGCGATCCGGATCGTCGGCCAGCGACACAAGACCCTTCAGCCGCAGCAGTTTTGGTCCGTGCGAATGGCGGAGCAGTTCGAGGAAGATGCTCAGTTGCGTCGCCGTCAGCGGCATGTCGCGTACGAGCGTGGAGGCGCGAATGGTCTCGCTGTGACGATTGCGATCGTGTGCATGCGCGCCGTGGTCGTGATGATGATGGTCGTGGCTGTGATGCGCCGACGCATGATCGTTCGGCAGATCGTTTAGCCCGACGCTGGCGACGTCGCCGCTCAAAAAGACATCATCTTCGACGTTATCTCCGGCGTCGCGGATCAGAATCGGCGCGCGGGAATTCAGTTCGCTCACGCGCGCCAGCAGCGCATCCTTTTGCGCATCCGGCAGATCGGTCTTCGTGACGACGAGACGGTCCGCAAGCGCCACCTGCCGCGCCGCTTCCTTGTGCCGGTCAAGCGTCGCAAGGCCGTTGACGGCATCGACGACCGTCACGACACGATCGAGCGAGAAACGCAGCGACAGATAGGGGTGACCGAGAACGGTCTGAAGCACCGGTACAGGGTCGGCGAGGCCGGTCGTTTCGATGATGACGCGATCGAAAGGCGCGATACGTCCGTTGTCCAAACGCCGCAGAAGACCTTCGAGCGCATTCACGAGATCGCCGCGGATCGTGCAGCACAGGCACCCCGACGCAAGCAGCAGCATGTCGCCATCGACACGCTCGACGAGCAGATGATCGAGGCCGATTTCGCCAAATTCGTTGATCAGCACGACGGTTTTCGCGAAGCGCCCGCTGCGCAGGACGTCATTGAGAAGTGTCGTCTTTCCCGCGCCGAGAAAGCCCGTGAGGACGGCGATCGGAACGGGTAGCGGCGGCCGTCGCGCGGACGCCGCTTGATTCACAGAAGACACGCTGCGGGTCGGACTATTCGTCCGTGTCGGCCTTCGGCTTCGCCTTGCCGCCGGTCTGTTTCGGCGTCGCCTTCGCGACCTTCACATGCGGCTTTGCCTTCTCGGCTTTCTCGGGCTTGGCGGATTTCTCGGTCTTCACCTTTGCTTTATCGGACTCCTCGTCGGACTTTGCGGCAATTTTTGCCGGCTTGCCTTTGGCAGCAACCTTTGCAGGCTTGCCCTTCGCGGCAACCTTCGGTTTGTCTTTCGCCGACGTCGCTTGTGCAAGTTTCGCATCGGGCTTCGCCGCTTTGGCAGCGACCTTGCCACGCTTCATCGGCAGAGCATCAGCCGAGGCTTTCAACGGCGACTCCGTCGACTTGTCCGGCGCATAAGCGGTCGCCGTTGCCGGCTGCGTGCCATCGTAGTCGACGGCATGCGCGACCGCGCCGGTCCAGCCCGGCACCGGGCCGATGAACACTTCGATCGGCGTAAAGACGGGCCGCGGGATGCTCATGATCGTACTCGCGCCGACGACCTGCTGAGGCGCGGAGGCATTGCCGAAGGCGAGGAACGAGCGCTCCGGTCCGCCAGCGAAGTTCTGCGTGAGATCGGTCGTCAGCGGGATCGATGTATCCTCGATCTCTGCGATGTATTTCGCCTGCGCCTTGCCGCGGTTGCGGCACACGCCGTTGCGCTGGTCGGGCGCTTCCGACACGCCGCTCGTCGACAGCGATGCAAGTTGTCCGGTATTCGCCGTGCGGCCAGCGAAGCCACGGTTGAAGAGGGCTGCCGCCTTCATCGTCCGCGCCGTTGCGCTCGGGGCACCGAGCACCACCGCGATCAGCCGCCGGCCGTTGCGTGTCGCCGTCGCGACGACATTGAATCCGGCGGCGCAGGTGAAGCCGGTCTTCATGCCGTCCGCACCGGGATAGCGGCCGAGCAAGCCGTTATGCGTCGGCAGGATGATGTTTCCGAACCGCAGCGCGCCGATATCGTAGAGATGCGCCTGATCGGGATGGCGCTGCAGCAACGCCTGCGCGAGAAGCGCGAGATCGCGCGCTGAACTCACCTGCCGCGGGTCGGGCAGGCCATTCGGATTGCTGAAGCGGGATTCGCGCATGCCGATGCGCGACGAGACAGTATTCATCTCTTCAGCAAAGGCTTCGACCGAGCCGGAAACGCCTTCCGCGATCGTGACGGCAATGTCGTTCGCCGACTTCACCATCAACATCTTCAACGCATTGTCGAGCGTCACTTGCGTGCCCGCGGCGAAGCCCATTTTCGACGGCGCCATGCTGAGCGCGCGCGGCGAGACGATGATCGGCGTGTTGAGGCTGATGCGGCCCTCGCGAACCGCTTCGAGCGCGACGAACACCGTCATAAGCTTCGCGGTCGACGCCGGAAACCAGGAACGCGTCGCCTCTTGCTGATCGAGCACCTCGCCGCTGTTTGCGTCGACGAGGATGGATGGCGTCGCGAAGGCTGACGAGGCCAGCGTCGCGAGAAACGCCGTGCCGACAAGCATCGCGCGGGACGCGGTTCGAACTGATGAAGCCAAGGTTCGATCTCCAGACCCGCGCGACGGCGTCGTCTCGCGAAGTCGTCTTGTTAAGTGTTAAGGCGCGCCGCCCGGTTTGCAAAATGCCGGCGCGGACGGGCGCTCGTGCGCCGCCGGTCGGGCAAATTCGTGGCGGCCCGTTTCGTGAAGCGCGACCGTGCGCCGCTGCGGCTGGCGGCGCCTTCGTCCCGGCGTGGGACAGATCGGTGCGGCTCCGATGCACGAAGTAGAACGGATGTTCGTCCCATTCTGGCTTGGGATGGCGAATGCCCCGCATGCGGGCGTCCGCAAAACGACGTCGAAGCGGACTTCGCCAGGCAAGACCTGGCCGCTGCTGCGGCTCGTGTCGCGAGGGGACAGGAACGCCTTGGAGGGGGACACGCTGCGCGTCGAATTTGTCGAATTCGCCGCCGCCGAAGCGATTCGCGCCGAATGGACGGCGTTGCTCGACCACGCGCTCGAGCCGAACATTTTTAACGAGCCGGCTTTTGCGCTGGCCGCCGCCCAGCATTTCCCGGAAGCGCGACGACCGCTGTTCCTGATCGTCCGCGATCGCGATCACGCCGATGGATCGCCGGGCCGGCTTCTCTGTGTCTGGCCGCTCGAGAACCGGACGTCGGCGCTCACCCCGCAATTCGTGCGCGGCTGGTGCAGTTCGCATGCGGTCGTCGGCGCACCCGTGATCGATCGCCGCTGCGCCGCAGAGGTTGCCGACGCGGTGCTCGACGCCATTGCGCGCCGCTTTGGGCCCCGCAGCTTGCTGCTCACACCTCATCTTCTGCGGTCGGGCCCGACCTATGGGCTGCTCGTGTCGCGGGCGCTCGCCACCGGTCGCGTCTGGGGCACGCTGTCGGCGCATGCCCGCGCCGTCCTGCGCTCGGGCATGCCCGGACAAAGCGTTGCGCGCCCGAAAAACATGACGCGCATGCTGCGTCGGCTGGAGGCCGCCGGCGCTGTCACCTATCGCTCCGCCACGACGCCCGACGAGTTGCGTGCCGCGACCGAGGAATTTCTGGCGCTCGAAGAGAGCGGCTGGAAAGGCCGCCGCGCCACCGCGCTCCTATCGCAGGTCGAGTCCGTCACCTTTGCGCGCTCCATGCTGCGGCAGCTGGCGCATGGCGGACACTGTCGAATCGACAGCCTCGAAGTCGACGGTCGCCCCGTCGCGATGAGCGTCATTCTGAAAAGCCGCGGCCGAGCCTATTACTGGAAGATCGCTTTCGACGAGAGCCTTGCGTCGGCATCGCCGGGTCTTCTCCTGTCGCTCGACGTTACGCGTCGGCAGACGGAAGATCCGCAGATTGCCTTGACTGATTCCTGCGCCATGCCTGGCAGCCCAATGATCGAGCGCATTTGGCAGGAGCGCCAGGAGATGGTCGACCTCGCCGTGGCGGTGAAGCCGGGCGCCCAGTCCGGCGCACAAGGCGCGCTGCGACGCGAGCGCTTCCGTCGCCGGGCCCGCGAGTGGGCGAAACGCCTCGTGCGGACCGAACTGCCGCGCGCAATCGATGCCTTGCGCCGGCGTGGCCGCACGCCAATTATTCAGAATGGGTCGTCGAACCGCGCCTGACGCCAGCAGCGATCCCGTTCAACGGCTCGATCGCTGGCTATGGCATGCTCGCTTCGCACGAACGCGGCCGGCCGCGACGCAGCTCGTCGGGGCGGGCCACGTCCGCATTAATTCGGTGCGCATCACGAACAGCGCGCGGCCTGTGCGTCGCGGCGACGTCCTGACGATCGCGCTCGGCCACGATGTCCGCGTTCTGCGAGTCCGCGATTTCGTCGAACGACGCGGCTCCGCCGATGTGGCCAGGACGCTTTACGAGACGGTCGACGGATCGGCCGACGCCACATCGCCCGCGGCGTAATCCTCGAAGCGCGCGAACGTTGTCGTCGCGCCTTGCACCGTCATGTCAAAGACGTTAGCTCACGCCGCGACGCCGGCATTGTGCCCGATCGAGCGCCGGCGCACGGGAAAGTCGCTGCATGACGTATGTGGTCACCGAGAACTGCATCAAGTGCAAGTACATGGACTGCGTTGAAGTCTGTCCGGTGGACTGCTTCTACGAAGGCGAAAACATGCTCGTCATCCATCCCGACGAGTGCATCGATTGCGGCGTCTGCGAGCCTGAATGTCCGGCCGAGGCGATCAAGCCGGACACCGAGTCGGGTCTGGAGAAATGGCTGAAGGTCAACGCCGACATGGCGTCGAACTGGCCCAACATCACGATCAAGCGCGAGGCGCCTTCGGACGCCAAGGAATTCGACGGAAAATCCGGCAAGTTCGATGCGTATTTTTCGGACAAGCCAGGCGAGGGCGACTAGCCCTGCAACGGATGCCGTTGCATTAACCGTTTATGCCGCCGGATTGGGCGAGACATGCGTTTGTCTTTGATTCCGGGCCAATTTCGTGATACATAACTTGTTAACAATTGGACATCGGGCTCCCGCGCTCCGACGATAGGGTCGTCGCGGTTTCTTACATTCGTGATCGTTCGCAGACGGCGGGTTTCGGCCCGGCCGAACACGCTCGTCGCGACCCCTGTCCTCATTGTGACGCCGGCGGCCTCACGGCCGGTCCTGCGCCTCTGCCCTCGAGGGCTCTGCGTCGGCTGCTCTCGGCCGCCGACGCGAACGGGAGTGTGCTGCGTATGTCGTCCACCAAGAACGCCAAGAAGAGTGTGAAGTCGACGAAAGCGCGCAAACCCGCCCAAGCCAAGGCGGCAAAGCATGCGACCGAGCGCCGCACAGCGAGCGCGGCTTCCACCAAAGCCGCCGCCGCACGCAAGGGCAAGGCCGCTGCTGCAGCGCGCAGCCAGTCCTCGGCCAAGAAGGCCACTGCGCGCACGCCGGTTCGCACGGTCCGGGCCGCGGCAAAGGCTGCCAGCCGCAGCACGACGAAAGCCGCCTCGGCCAAAAAGACAGCGGCTGCTCGCAAGCCTGCCGCGAAACCGGCCAACAAGACGGCTGCGAAGACGTCTTCGAAGACGGTGAGCGCTATTAAGACCAAAGCTGCTACCGCCAAGGCTGCGTCTGCGAAGGCTGCGGCTGAGAAGACGGCTGCCGCCAAGGTCGCCGCTGCCAAAGCGGCGAAGGCGAAAGCCGCTTCTGCGAAAGCCGCCGCCGATAAGACGGTTGCTGCCAAGGCTGCTGTTGCAAAGTCTGCTGCTACCAAGGCTGCGCCGGCGAAGGCCACCGTTGCGCCGAAGCCGGTTGCGCCTAAAGCTGCGCCCGCGCCTGTCACTGCTGCACCTGCACCAGTCGCGAAAGCGCCTGTCGTCAAGCCATCGGTTGCCACGCCTTCGGTCGCCAAGGTTGCTACGCCTGTCGCTGCTCCCGCAGTGGCATCCGTAAAGGCCGCCGCAGCGGCCACTCTCGACACCGTCAAGACGGCGGCTGCCAAGGTCGGCGCCACCGTGAAGGAAACGGTCGAGCGCGCGGTCACCGCCATCGTCCCGCCGCCGAAGGCTGCGAATCTCTCTTCCGTCTCGCCATCTGCGTCTCCCGCGCAGCCGGCTGCGGCTGCACAGACTACAACAACGAACGAAAAGGCTTCCGTGACCTCGACTTCTCCCCAGACTGCGACTTCTCCCCAGACTGCTCCTGCGCCGCAGCCGACGATGCATCATCATGGACGCGGCATGCCGATGCGTCCCAACATGCGTCCCGGCCTGGTCATCCGTCCGCCCCGGCCCACAGGCATCAAGGTCTCGTTCAAGCCCAACGAATACGTCGTTTATCCCGCGCACGGCGTCGGCCAGATCGTCGCCGTCGAGGAGCAGGAAGTTGCCGGTTTCAAGCTCGAGCTCTTCGTAATCTCCTTCATCAAGGACAAGATGATCCTGAAGGTGCCGACACCTAAGGTGGCCAGCGTCGGCATGCGCAAGCTTGCCGAAGCGGCGGTCGTCGAAAAGGCGCTGATGACGCTTACCGGCCGCGCCCGCGTCAAGCGGACCATGTGGTCGCGCCGCGCGCAGGAATACGAGGCCAAGATCAATTCAGGCGATCTCGGCGCGATCGCCGAAGTGGTCCGCGACCTCTACCGTTCCGAGGCGCAGCCGGAGCAGTCCTATTCCGAGCGCCAGCTTTTCGAAGCCGCCATCGATCGCATGGGTCGCGAGATCGCGGTCGTGCAAAAGATAACGGAGCACGAAGCGTTCAAGCTGATGGAGGCGCAGCTCCAGAAGGGTCCGCGTCGCGGCCTGACGAAGGACGAGGACGGCGTCGATGCCGACGAGCCCGAAGGGAATGTCGAAGAGGCGGCATAGGCGCCTCGCTTCACGAAATCAGACAAACAAAAAGCCCGGCGGGGTCCTCCGCCGGGCTTTTTCATTTACGTCGTGATGGACTTGTCAGGCCGGGACGGGCCGACGATCTTCCAATGCGCGCCGCAACTTCTCGATGGCGCGACTCTCAATCTGACGCACGCGCTCCTTGGAGATACCAAGACGCGAACCAAGCGATTCGAGCGTTGCGATATCCTCGACGAGGCAGCGCTCTCGCACGATACGCAGTTCGCGCTCCGATAGTATCGCCAACGCGTCGTTCAGCCAGCGCGAACGACGCGCCGTGTCGATCGATTCCGAGACCGATTCGTCCGGCAGCGGCGCACCATCAACCAGGAAATCGACACGCTCCGCAGCGTTCTGTTGCTCACTGTCACCCACCGTCGCGTTGAGCGATACGTCCCCCCCGGAAAGGCGTGTATCCATCAATTCCACGTCTTTGCTGGAAACGCCGATGGCCTTTCCGATTTCGGTGAACATCGCCACCGAGGGGCGTCGACCATCGCGCGTCATGCGTGCACGCAGGCGACGAAGATTGAAGAAGAGCGCTTTTTGCGCAGAACTTGTTCCACCGCGGACGATCGACCAGTTGCGTAAGATATAGTCCTGCATCGACGCGCGTATCCACCAGGTTGCGTAGGTGGAAAAGCGTACCTCGCGCTCCGGCTCGAAACGCGCAGCGGCTTCGAGCAGGCCAACATGGCCTTCCTGGATCAGGTCGGCAGGCGGTAGCCCGTAATGCCGGAAGCGCGACGCGATAGAAATCACGAGACGCATATGCGCTGACGCCAGCTTGTGCAGGGCGACATTGTCCTTTTTCTCGCGCCAGCGGACAGCAAGAAGCCGTTCCTCCTCGCGCTCGAGGAACGGGGCGGACATTGCCGCCTTCACGAACGAACGACCGAGACCGCTCATCTGTACCATAGGGTTGCCCTGCTCCGACGCCGCTCCATCTGCTGAAGCTTTACGGCTCGGTTTCCTGAACGCACTGCAGCGAAGAGAGTTGCAAGCATCCGTGCGTGCGCTGGGACGTCCGACATGCGCTTGGCTTTAGGGAAAGCTTGAAGTCTCTGACCTCGCTTTCGGAATCGGCCAGAATTATTCCGTAACGATTTTGTAGGAGCGACCGGGCTCGAGCGCCTCGCCCGGCGCGAGCCCGTTGATGAGTTGGAATGTCTCGAGCGGCCGGTCGGCGACTTTCATGCGTCCCGCGAGCCCAACAGGCGTCTCGCCGGATCCGGCGACGACCGCGATCTTCTGCGGACGGACAGCGGCAGCCTCGGCGCCGTCGAGTTTGCGAAACGTCTCGATTGACGCGCGAAAGCGGCGATCCGTCTCGTCGTTCAACTGGCGGGCCGCGAAAATCAGTCGGTAGATTTCGCCGCCGACGCGCAGCACGGCGATACGGAAATTCCACTCGCCCGCACGCGCTGTCGCGAAGGCGGCCGGCAGGCCATTGACGGTGGCGGCTTCCAGCGTCGAGGGGACGATGCCGTCGATCCAGCCCGAACCGATGTAGGTTTCGAGCGGCGTCTCGGACGAGACGGCAACGCTGTCGAGCCGAAGCGCCTCCGTGCCGCCGTCGCGACTGCCGAGCAGCGCCTTGCTGGAATTTTCCAGCGCAAAGCCTTCCGGCGCCGTGAAAGCGAAGCCGAGCCGCGCGTGCAGGAAGCGACGGCCCCGTACGACGCCGTCGGCGGGATCGTCGCCGAACATCAGGCCGTCGATCGCCGGCAGATAAGACGTGTCGCCGCGACCGGACGGCGGTCCGCCGATCTCGCGGGCGACGCCGACCGCCTTGGCGATGCGCTCGGGCGTCGAGGGATGGGTCGCTAGAATATCCGGCTTGCTACTCGTCGTGCGACCGAGCAGTTCCGCACGCAACGTGCTGGAGCGGCCGAGCGACGTGAGAAAGCGCGACGCACCGAACGGATCGTAGCCGGCACGCGCGATCGCCGCGATGCCGATGCGGTCGGCGTCAATCTCCTGCTGGCGCGAGAAGCCCGCGAAGGAAAGTTTCTGCGTCGCTTCGACCTCATCGCCCTTCTGGCGGTTCTGGATGACGTTGGCGGCCTGGGTGATGACCGCCGCCTGCCGCTCGCGTTCGGCACGCGCCGCCGCATGGCGTGCGGTAACATGCGCGATCTCGTGCGCCATCACGGCGGCGACCTCTGACGCATCGTTGGCGAGCGCAAGAAGCCCGCGCGAAACATAGATGTTGCCGGATGGCAGCGCGAAGGCGTTGACGATCGGCGTGTTCAGGATCGTGACGCGATAGGTCGGCGTCTGGCCTTCGGACGATTGCGCCAGCTTCGTCAGGATGTCGTTGATCTCGCGCTCTGCCGATGGTGCATGATATTCGCCGCCGAATTGCTGCACGAGTTTCCGATGTTCTGCGCTC
Source organism: Beijerinckiaceae bacterium (assembly GCA_965246795.1). Lineage (GTDB taxonomy): Bacteria > Pseudomonadota > Alphaproteobacteria > Rhizobiales > Beijerinckiaceae > JAJXWB01. The sequence continues at coordinate 72,155 of CBDFFN010000010.1, forward strand.
GACAACGGCTCGATACCGACCGTGCGCGGGGCGGTGGGCGGCGCAGCAGGCGCAGCGATCTGCTCGCCCTGACGTTCCAGACCTGCGCAGCCGGCAAGCGCCATCGCCAGCACAAGCGCCGGTGCGACGCGGGCCATCCCTCCTGCCCGCGAAACCGCGGGATTATGGGGAAGGTTGAACCGCATCACTTCTGTCGGACCCAAGAATCTCGATCGCGTCGGCATCGCTGACGTCAATGCGCAAACCCGTATGTCGGTCCATAAGCCCACGAACGCGAAGCCGGACACCGACTATGCGCGCGCGCCTGACCGCATCGCTCGCCATGAGTTCTATATCGCGTTTCGGCAGCGAGATCGCAAATCCGCCGCGCCGGTGTCCGAGATTGAGGTAAAGGCGCGTCGGCGTCTCGCCGATCGATGCGACTTTCCCTTCCACGACTGCGAGGCCTTCGAGAGTGTCTTGCGGTGGCGTTGCATACGGCGCGATCGCGTCCGCATCGACGATGCCAAGCGCCGGATCGTTCCAGACACTGCCCGAGACGGCGCGGCCAATCGATTCGGCGCGTAACAGTTCGTCACGGCAGGATTTGGTCGTGCGATCGGGCTGCATCCGCACAGAACCTTGCGACAGAAGCGACGATGCGAGCGTGCCGTCGTCGGTAAAGACGACAGCCGGCATCGACTGCCAGCGATCGCTTGGACCGAGCGCCGCCACGCCGACCGTCGTATCGCGCAGCCGCAAACGCAGTGCGTCGCGCAAATCCTGAGGACGGGACGGCGCGAGCGCGGTCGAGCGCGGCGGCTCGATCCCGACAAGACGGATTTTTCGCCCGTCCGACAGGATCAAACCGAGATCGTCGGCGATGTCGCTCACAGTCGCGAAAGATTCCGGCGCATCGGGGCACGCGCTTTGAGCCCGCGCGGGCTGCATCGGACCGGCAACGCACGCGAAAACAAGCACTCTTCCAACGAGCGAAAGTCCTCGCGTCAATGCGCCTCGCGCCAGGCGCGCAAATCGTGTTGGGCCAGAATGATCCAGTCTGCGCATGCGGTTAAGGCGGCATTTACCCCGTTCGGTCAGGTTTCCGTAACGGCGGGCAACACCAGACGTTCGCCGATGAGGACCTGATGACCGCCACTCTTTTGATCGCCGACGATGATCCGGTGCAACGGCGTCTGCTCGAGACGATGGCCCGTCGGTTCGGCTACAACGCGGAAACGGTCGACAATGGCGACTCGGCGCTGACGAGGCTGGAACAGCCCGGCGCCACGCCCATCGATCTTCTCATCCTCGATCTTGTGATGCCCGACCTCGATGGCATGGGCGTGCTCGGTCGCATGCGCGAGCGCAACATCACCGTCCCGGTGATTGTGCAGACGGCGCATGGTTCGATCGAAGCCGTGATCTCTGCGATGCGCGCAGGCGCACACGATTTCGTCGTAAAGCCTGTCGGCGCCGAGCGGTTGCAATTCTCGATCAAGAACGCGCTTCGCACCGATGCGCTCGAAGACGAGATCCGCCGCATCAGCAAGCGCAGCGCCGGCACGATGACTTTCAAAGACGTCATCTCGCGCAGCGAGGAGATGGAACGCATAATCCGTCTCGGTGAGCGCGCCGCGAAATCCAGCATCCCGATCCTGCTCGAAGGCGAGTCGGGCGTCGGCAAGGAACTCATCGCGCGCGCCATCCAGGGTGCATCCGACCGGCGCGGCAAGACGTTTGTCACCGTCAATTGCGGCGCGCTGCCGGAGAACCTCGTCGAGTCGATCCTCTTCGGGCATGAGAAGGGCGCCTTCACCGGCGCCACGGAAAAACACACCGGAAAATTCCTCGAAGCGAACGGCGGCACGCTGTTCCTCGACGAAATAGGAGAACTGCCGCTCGCGACGCAGGTAAAACTTCTGCGCGCGTTGCAGGAAGGCGAGATCGATCCAGTTGGCGCCAAGCGCCCAGTGCGCGTCGACATCCGACTTATCTCGGCGACGAACCAGAATCTCATCGAGCTTGTCAAACAGGGCAAGTTCCGCGAGGACCTGTATTACCGGCTCAATGTTTTCCCGATCACCATTCCGCCGCTGCGCGTGCGCAAGGGCGACATCGCCGATCTTGCGCGAAAGTTTACGGCGCGCTTTGCGGCCGAAGAAGGCAAGCGTCTTCGCGGCATTACCGCCGAAGCCCTTGCGCTGATCGGCGGCTACGACTGGCCGGGCAATGTGCGCCAGCTCGAAAACGCCATGTTCCGTGCCGTCGTGCTCTGCGACGGCGACGAATTGACGGTGGCGGAATTTCCGCAGATCGCGGCGCAGGTCGATGGGTTCGACGTGCGCGTACCTCCACTGCCCGCGCCGATGCTGCCGCGAAATGATCGTGAGATCGTGCGCGTCGAGGTTCGCGATCCGAACATGCGCAAAATGCTCGACGACCACGGGCAGGTGCGAAAGCTCGATGATCTCGAAGCCGAAACGATCCGCTTCGCGCTGGACTATTACCGTGGGCAGATGTCGGAGATGGCGCGACGGCTCGGCATCGGTCGCTCGACGCTCTATCGCAAAATGAAAGAATACGGTTTCGACGACGCGGGCGACGAGGCGGAGACGTCCGACGCGGCTTAAGGCATCACCCTACGCAAGCCGAACTCCGTCATTGCGAGCCAACGGGTCTGGCCTTCGGCCAGCCCGATGACAGGCTCCGCGAAGCAATCCATCCACGCCTCTGCCCAAAGAGTCGGAGACGGATCGCCACGTCACCGCTGCTCAGATCCTCGCGATGACGGGTTGAGGCAGGTCGCGCAATTTACGCCGCCTCGATCGCCTCTTCGTCGCAAACGACCGTCGTCGTTTCGGCCTGCTCGCGCGAGACATCGATGCGCAGAGCACGGATGTCGTTGCCCCTCGCTTCCTTCGCGGTGAAGTGGTCGAAGAACGCGCGCATCACGGCGCTCAATCCAACGCTGTTCAGCTCACGCAGCGAATCTTTGTAATACCGCGCCGCATTCGGGCCAAAAGACACGAGATCGTAGGACGGGAAATATGCGATCTCCGGCCGCGCTGCGACCACCTCGTCGCAGGCCACGCGCAGCGTTGACTTCGACGCCGAGTTCGAGACCAGCGCATGCCGCGGCATGTAGGTCGCGATAATCGGCACCGGCGAAACGCTAACGATGAGCCGCACGTTGGGATTGATCGCCGTGAGCTTGTCGACGAAGGCGAGATAGTCCGCGGTCACTTCGCTCGCGCGCGAATTCCAGAAGACGTATTTGCTCTCCTCGAAAGTGCCGCCCGCGACGCCGGGCGCCAGCTGCAGCACGGCGCCGTCCTCGCGATGCACCCAGCTTTCGGTCAGACCGAAGGTGAAGAGGAAGACGTCCATCGTCGAGAACATCTCGCGCACCGCAGCGAGATGCTTTTCGCGGTCGGCACGGACTTCCTCCGGCGTCGCGAAACCGTCCGGTTCTATGCGCGGGCGAAAGGGGTCGACGTAGCGACCGTCCTCGCGCTCCCACACATCGAGCGTCGGCTTGAAGTGCCCGAAGGCGCGGTCGAAGAGCTGGAGCAGTTGCCGCGTCGTGTAGATATTTCCGTACCGGCACGAATACATGCCAAAACCTTTGGCCTGCGCCTGTGCGGCGGACATGCCCGGTGGTGGTGTCTCGGCCTGATAATACTGCAGGCCGCTCGCCTGCAGGCGGTTGGCGATGTGCTGCGCGAAGCAGGAGCCGCCGGTCGCGACCTTGTCCTGCGGGTGGATGTAGAACGGCAGATCGACGATCGGGTCGACGGCGAAGGGCGGCACGCCGGCAACGGCTTTGCGCCAGAATCGGTGGTCGGGAAGGTTGGCGTACGGGGTCGCGGCCACGGGGCGGGCTCCTGCGGAAACGGTGGGTTGCCTACAGTAAGGCTTAAGAAAACGGCGGGGGTTTGTCACGGCGCGCACGCCTTGATTCCGGCCAACGCCCCGACTAGAACCGCGCTGCGTGGCGGGGTAGCTCAGTTGGTTAGAGCACGGGAATCATAATCCTGGGGTCGGGGGTTCAACTCCCTCTCCCGCTACCACACTCCGATCCGATCTGCTCTGAATTAGTCCGTAAGTAGCTGTTTTGGCGCGCGCTTCGGCATTCCAAAGCTCCAAATAGCTCCGGATCGGTCCAGTTGAATCCAACATTTTTGCTGGTACGAGCGTTGGAACGGCCGAGTCGGGCCGTTTGCGGATACCAACATGGGCGCGAATCGTACGCTGACTGACCTTGCAATTCAGAAGGCCAAGCCGCCTGCGAAGGGCGTGCGTAAATTGAGTGCCGGGGCGGGCCTTCAGCTTTGGGTCTATCCGAACGGCGCAAAGCTCTGGCGCATGGCCTACCGCTTCGCCGGCAAGCAACGCGTGTTGTCGGGCGAGGCCTATCGTGGCGCGGGACGCGAAAAGGTTTGGTCACTGGCGGATGCACAGGAATGGCGCGATCGGGAGTTGCGCGTGCTTGCCACTGGCTTCGACCCCGGCGTCGCGAAACGGCAACGGACGGTCGCCGCGAAGATCGCGCGGACAAACACTTTTGCAGCCGTCGCCGATGCGCTGTTGGCCCTGCGACGACGAGAGAACAGGGCCGAGAAGACACTAGAGAAGAAGGCGTGGCTCATCGGTCTTGCGACGCGCGACATCGGCGATCGACCGTTGCCGGAAATCGGCGCGCCGGAAATCCTCGCCATCCTCAAAAAGGTCGAGGAGCGCGGCAAACTCGAAACGGCTCGGAAGCTACGCGCAACGATCGGTGAAGTGTTTCGCTACGGGCAGGCCAACGCCCTTTGCAGCGTTGACCCGACAACAGCTCTTAAAGGTGCGATAGCCCGCCCTACTGTTAAAGGCCGCGCTGCCGTCCGCGAGCCGGAAGCCGTCGGTGGCTTGATGCGTGCGATTGCGGGGTATGAGGGCCAGCCCGAAACGCGGATAGCGCTGCAACTGCTTTCGCATACGTTCGTCCGACCGGGAGAGCTTCGCGGCGGTGAATGGCCAGAAATCAGCGGCACGGTATGGACTATCCCTGCGCCACGCATGAAAGGGCGGGTCGACCACAAGGTACCCCTCTCGAAACAGGCGCTCGCGCTCATTGAACAACTGCACCGGCTAACGGGCGGTGGTCGCTTCATGTTTCCATCGACCCGCACGCGCTCGCGACCGATGTCGGACAACACGCTGAATGCCGCTCTGCGCCGCATCGGCTACGGAGGCGATATCGCGACCGCGCACGGCTTCCGCTCGACCGCGTCAACGCTTCTGAACGAGTCAAACGAGTTTCATCCAGACGCCATCGAGCGAGCGCTCGCGCATAAGGAAGCGGACGAAATTCGCGGCGCATACGACAAGTCGAAGCGCTGGAAAGAACGTGTCCGCATGGCGCAATGGTGGAGTGATAAGCTGGACGGGCTACGTGACGGCGTGCCACGCACTGACAAGCTAGAGAAGCAGGCTTTCTAGTTCGATCAGCCCCAAATTCGAATAATGAAAGCTGAGCGACGTAAAAGCATCATCTATCGGCCTAGCGGTCGAAGCGAGAGGGAGAGCCTACCTCTAAGACACAAGAAAAATGATAAGCAGAACGCGCGACGAGGGCCATCGCATAAGCGATCGAGCCAACCCACAATACGACAACGTAAAATTCCACTCCCCTCGCATCTGGCTCCGGCACTATCACCATCAGCGGTGCTGACAGAATAATGCATAAGAAGGACCAATATATCGCGCGCATCATGTACTTTTGTGCGTCCTCGAAAAGCGCCGAATTGCGCACCACCGAGATATACTTGTTATCAATAGTTTTGATATAAGTGTAATAAGCAAACATGAACGGCGAGACGAACACGAAGAAGCCGAAAGTGGCGACGTACAGATTGTCGACATGCCATTTATGAGCCTTAGAGAATTCGAAAACGCTGATGCCGTAGAAAAACATCAGCGCCATCGCGGAAAGACCTATCGCCATAGGCAGATAGGCCTCGACTAGCGATGCTGCCGACCTACGTCGCGGCGTAAAGTTTTGTAATGTATCCAAGGTGCTCATTGAATGTGCTTTCCAAGAAGGCCTTTCTCGCCGCGTAATTTTTTGTCGGGTCTGTGTCGTCCAAATCGAGCTCGTCCTTGACGACAAGCTGTTCCTGCAAAAAATCGATTACATCGGGGCCATCCCCATCCGTGACAGACGCGCTCAGCGTTTCGACGCTACCCGGATGGGACTGACCAAATTTCAGAAGCGAATCGACCCACTTGCGCGCAGGTGCGGACGCCAAAGAGCCACGCTTGCGGCCCATAGATACTTCAATCGTTAGGTATGGTGCGTGAAGGCTCTCGCCAATGTCCGCCATGCCCCGGCCTACGGATTTACCATCGATCTTCAGAGGGCTAAAGTTTTGGGGTGCGGCCAGCCGCATCCGTATTTTTCGCGGTTCTCCAGAGTTGAACCGAGCCCACGCGTTGGCGGTGGCAACTGGAGAAAACGTGTATTCGGCGAGCTTGTTCACGAAATGAAGATATAGACCGAGCCGCCCCTGACTTACGCTTTGGGCGGTGCTTTGCAGCAAAAGAACCTGCGTCGGCACGTGAAACAAAAACGCCGACGAAAGCCCTAACCCGCTTCCCTGATTCAATTGAAGCCTCGTGAGGCCAGCCTCATTCGCTTCGGGAGGAATGTTGGCAACCTGCTTCCGGATCATTTCACCGGCAACGTATGGTTTGCCGTTGCCGGTCAGACGCTCAAGGCGAACAATGAGCTTTGGGCCGCCAGCATTGATATTCTGTTCCCTAGACGCCGGAGTGCTCCCGACCCCAAGAGCCTCGCGAAGAGCCTGTTCAAAATCAATGCAATGAGCGTAGCTTCGCTCGACGCGAAAAAACTTAAGAGTGACTGCGTTGTCCATACTCCCCCCGTCGCGATTACACACGCCGCGCTTGGAGAAGATTGCACAAGTCCACAGGTGGCGAAAACTACGACTTTCGGGCCGCTTGCGGAGTTGCGACCGAAGATCGCGCGATAAATGCCGTGTTGATGACCTTTGAAACGCGGACGATCCGTCGCTACTCCACTCGGGGTCGGTCCCCTCTTTGATCGCTGCTTTCGCCTTTCGGTCGCAGTCGTGCTGTCATTAAAAAGCTGCAAGCCGCTGAACATCTGCCCCGATCGACAATGCCAGTCTACCCGCCTCGGACTTCCGTAGCTCGCCGTCGTTTTTTGCGAATGTCTGTAACGCTCTCGCCTTCGCGGCCAATTCAGCATGATCCCGCGCAGGCATGGAGGTCAGTTTCGTTACGGCGTCACGAGCCGCTTGGCGCGCGTGCATGTCGTCCACTCGACGGTCAACCTCGGCTGCTTTTTCGCTTCTGAGGCAATTGAGGGCGACGTTCGTCGCTTGCCAAAAGATTCCTGTATTGGTCATGATTTTATCTCCTACTTAAAGGTGGCCAAGCGCTGCGCGTCCGATGCAATCGAAAAAACGAGTAGCGCCGCTGAACGATCCGCGAGGGCGTGTCGATCGCCGCCTGTGAAGGCGAGCAGAGCCGCGCTCTTGGCCGCGATGCCCTTATCCGAACGCGCTTCGATGCGTACCAGCGCGTCAACCCATCGACGTGCGTCAGCGAATGACTCCGATGCAATCTCGTCGCTCTCGACGTTCCCGTCGGCCTTCACTAGCCGTGCAATATCGTTGGCGGCACGAATGATAATGGCGTCGGTGTGCATATCTTCGCTTCCCTTTCGAGCGTGAACACTACGCGTGTTCGGGAAGCCGTATGATCGTCGAATGTACGATCCTTTACGATACCGCTAGACGTACAACGCATTCGCGGCTTCCCTTGTGCGACAGACATTTTCTGTTACGCCTAGCGAAAGTATCGATTAGGAGAACCGAGATCATGGTCGTTCGAGTCGTGGCAATCGCGACCACTGCGGCCTCAATATTGTTTGTGAGCCAAGTTCTGCAAGCGAAGGACAGACTAAACGCGATAATGACACTCGATGGTCAATGCGATCGGCTAATTGCCGGCCTGAATGATATCACTCCGCGTTGCAAAGGCACGCTTGCAAATACATCGTACACGAGCGAAAGGTCTGGATTCTACTTTGTCGCGACTGATGGAGCGATCATCACATTTTCTGGCGAAGGCAATAGGCAGATCAACCGAGATAAGGATAACGTCGTGCAGCCCGTCGACGTAATCGTTTTCAGTTTTAGCGGTGCGACCGAAAGAATGAGTGCGGTCGGGGCATGTTCGTTCGGCAATCCCTATAAAGGCCCGACCGTCATCGAATGTTCGGCAGACACTGGCAAAGCGAAATTCGAAGGAAAATTCACGAGCAACGGCGTCAAGCCTGACGTTCGCAAGATTCCTTAGCCCAGTCACCACTCAGTGAAGCCCGCCAGCCGCGCCGGTATTTGGATTGCGCGCGACGTTCGCTTTTACGTCAAACGATTTCGGCATCATTGAAACAGCGGCCCGCATATCCAACGCGGCCGAGCGCATTTCACGCGCTGCGCTCATCGGGCCGCTCTCGCCGTCAGCCTTGTCACCGCCGACAGACAGCGTTTTGCCGATGTCGACTTTCGGCGACGCTCCCCCGCCTTCAAGTTTTGAAAGCATGTTGCCGTATGTCGACCACGCCTTTGCGGCGTGAGTGCGAACCGTGCCGTGACCGTCGCTTGCGTTGTAACGTCCCGGCGTGCCGGCATTGATTGTCGAATAAAGATCGTTGATTCCCATTCCGGGTTTCAACCCACGATCGCGCAAAAACGCTTCGGCTTTGACGACTTGCTCGGGGATGCTTTCTTTTCCAGTGACGCCGTACTTTTTGCGTTCTGACGGGCCAAATTGAATTAGCCCCTGATAACGATTTCCGGTTCCGCCGACGATGCCGGGATTCATTTTACCGATCGTCTCATAGCCCATGACGGCCGCGTACTCGTGCGGATTGATCCCAAGTCTCGCGGCGGAAGCGCGAATGGCAACGGCCGCTTCTGCGCGCTTCTCCGGCGAAAGGTTTTGCAGGTTATTTTCAAGCGACGCGGTTCCGGCAACTGCGCCGCTACCGCCGACGCCGCCGATACCGAAACCACCGCGTCCCGTGCGTCCGAGAGCGCCCCCGAGCGCGCCTGCGGCAACGCCACCTTGTGACCCAAGGCTCGCACCGCCGAGAAGCGGTGAGTTCGATATCGCCATCAAAATTTGTGAAAGCCACGTGTTCGACTCGGTCGCGGCGGCAATGAGTGTGTCTTGCTTAGGCAGTGCGTTGCCGGTGAAGGTCGCCGTGCGCTCCGCCTCGCGAACTTGCTTTTCCGTTTCCGAACGAAGCTTGTCGACGTTCATGGCGGCGACGCCGAGCGAAAAACCGGAAGGGTCAGCATTGCCGATCGCATTGGTGTCGACCATGCCGGCAAGGTTGCCGGTCATGTTTGTAGCCGCTGTTGCTAGCGCCGTTCCGCCAGTAACGACCCCCGCCGTAACAGCGCCCGCGATGATCGCCGATCCCGCGCCAACGGCGGCCGTCGTCTTCGCGCCTTCCGCGACAGCATCCGCGATGCCCTTTGCCCGTTGCGCACCCGTGTTGGCGATAACGGCCGCAGTCAAAGCGCCAACCGCTGTTGTATTAGCAGCCTGCGCCGGATTTTCGTAAATCGATTTCACGACCGCGCCCGCCGCGAGTGTGGCGATACCAGCGGCGTCGACGCCGAGCTTTGCAAACGGGTTGCCGTCGCCTGATGCGCTTGCTGTTTGCAGCGTTGTCGTCATCGCGTTGAACAGCGTCGTGACGGGTGTGATAAGTGGCTCAAGAAAGACTTGAGATAGCGTCTTCAAAGAACCCTCGACACCGCGCTTGCCGGTCGACACGTCGCCTTGCAAAGTTCGTTCGGCTTCCGGAATCGTCTGCATCTTGCGGACATTGCTTAGCCCCTTCGAAATTCGCTCTTCATCGTTTAGAATGAGCTTGAGGCCACGGGATACGACAACGTTGCTACTTAATTGGTCGATCGCCCAATCTCGTTTCGCAGCGTCATCGAACATGCCGGAGCGCTTTAACGCAGGCGCGAGCGTCTGTGTCGCGTAATCGAAGAGCGATTTCTCTCCGCCGACGAATGCGCCGTAGCCGAGCTTGTGAGGATCGCCCTTCGTGTTGCGCGACTCGATCTTGGACGGGTCGATAAGGCCCATCGTTTCGAACTGCGCTTTAGCGGCATCTGTCATGCGGCCGTTGAAAGCGCGCGACATGCTCGATGCCATCGTGCCGGTTTTGAAACCGCCGAGCTCGGCTCCGACGAGCGGAAATTTCGTGCCGACCTCATCCAGCATGCGTTCGATATCAGCGGGCTTGTCGAGATTGTATTTTCCACGAAGCGATGCGCCGGATTGTGCAATCATGTTTTGAATGTCGCGGCCTTGCAGCATTCCTTTTTCGGCGATCAAAACTTGCGTCCATCGATCCTGCAACCGATTACCGATCTCCTGTCCCTCGTGCGTCAGCATTCGCGAGCCGAGAAACTGTTCGCTTGCTTTCGCGAGCGGCAGTGAAGGATCATGGATATTCGGCGATGTCGCTTTCAGCACGACGGATCGCGCGGCACCCGCTTTCGCCATGTCGATCGCATGCGACCAATCTCCGACGACGCCGAATTGTTCGCGAACTTTCGCGACCGCTTCGCCCTTCGCAATCTGCGGATGCAAACGTGCGATTTCTGATGCCGCGCGCTCGACCATCGGCACAATGCTCGCGGCGTCTTTGCCGGACTCGATTTTGATGCGCGAAATTTCAGCGCTGTAATCAGCGAGCGCATGTGCCGCGCCCTCGACGCCGCGAGACGCAGCGTTGCCACCGATCGCGAGCGTCATGGCACCTCGCGCTGACGAGGCAGCGCCGCCCATCCATCCGCCACCGGGGAGCCGGAAGCCGCCGCCGTACCGATTCCCCCCGCCTCCATTGCCACCGCTACCGCCAGCCGCCGCACGGGCAGCATCGCGCTCCGCCTTGGCTAGAAATGCGCAAAAACCGTTGCCCCACATTTTCCGGCAGCGCGTTATGTCAGCCTGATATGTTGCAGTGCTTGGAAGCGACGCGATCACAGCGACACCGGGCGGCGTGCGTTCTGTCCCACGACAACAAGACCGGCGCGAAAAGCGTCACACACGAAATTACGCGGCACGTCGGAGCGAAAGGAGACGATCGAGTCGAAACGATCCTGCAAATCAAGAAGCTTGTAGAATCTAAGCCGAGCCGTTGCTTTGATGCAGAAGATGCGCGGTCTTTCATTTTTGAGTTTCACTTCGACTCGAATATTGCCGTCCGCGCTCGGCGCAACATTCGCTTTTGATTTGGCGTCCCAATTGGCAACGCGCGCGACGATCTTGCAACAACCCATTGCCGACACTGCCGTGGCCGCACGATAGCGAAGAGGGCGAGCGTCGCCGCGCGGCGCGACGGAGGTTGCGCGGGCTGTCGATCCGGAATAGCTATCAAGCACGATGAAATCCTTGGTCGGATGGAATCGATTGTTTTGGGCTTCCGCGCGTGTCCAGCGTGCGGAGGCCCTTTTTGTTAGTTCAGCCGCTCAATCGCTGACGCCCCAACATGCGCAAGCGGATCGTTCATCGATAAGACGAAGACGACCAACTTTGCGGCTTGCGACGTGGCCGGAGGCGACCGCGCGGTCGATCGTGTTCAATGAGATTCCGAAGCGCTTCCGGACCTGCTCGCGTCGCAGGTTTCTTGCGACGTAAGCGCCTCGATCGGGCTGTTCGCGTTTCGATTCACGCGTAACGATTGCATTCAACATCGCTGAAGGCTCCCATGCTGACGTGCGCCGGGACGAACGCCGGAAACCCCGCGTGCCGGAAGGCGAGCGTGGTTTGGCGCGCATCGGAGCGCGATAACGATTTTGAAGTGGACAAAGCAAAGGCCGGGGGCGCTTTTGCGCACGTCCCGACCACAAGCTTTGTATTGCACGCATCCGGCCGGGGATCAAGCGCCACGGGGATGCAGGAAGCTTCTAGAGACGCAAAAAAGGTGCATGAATTTATAGTCAGCGCACCGAAAGCACGGGCCGTCTTTGAACAAGGAAACCAAAGGAAATGCCGAACACGATCGCGCCGCCGAACGAACGCGCGCCGCATATCCGTAATATTTGCGCCAGCATAAATGCTAAAGGCCGCGTGTTGCGCATGCCAATCGAAGCGGAAGCAGATTGCAAAGTCCGTGAGTGCTTCAATAACGTATCTGTGAAGGTTCAACGTGACGGCGGTCGTGTCGTGTATGGATGGACGATTTGGGAGTGGCCGAACGTTTACGTGGAGGCAGCGCATCACGCTGTTTACGCCCCATCGCGGGGTCACTGGCGCGATATAACGCCTGCCGATGATGGCGACACAGAGCGTGTCTTCTTGGAAGATGGCGCGGCGGACAAATCCGACGATGTCCGGCGTAGGACCATTCGCTTCGCTCTTAGCAAGAGTCCGCTTGTGTTGGACTTTCTCAAAGCCGCCGAAGCAACCGACGACATCCTTTTTAGCCAGCCGATCATCGATGGAATGCAGACATTCCCGGCCACGATCGCAGGTCGCATCCAAGGTCTTAATCGAGTTAAGGAGAATTTGATTCCTCGCATTGGAATGACGCACACGGCACCCAACGCTAAGTGCTGGTGCGAAAGCGGCGCGAAGTTTAAGAAATGTCACGGCGCGTAGGCGTGCCACACGTCAAAAACATCTAGTGCGACTTCACAACTCTCTAATAAAGTCAGGTCGTCACGCGTTTAACGGCCTCGCGAGCGAACGTTCGGCTTTTCCTTGCGCGCTATCCCCTCGCGCACAAGACGCTGCACGGTGGCGGGGGCAATACGTGTCGATCCGGCGATGCGGACGACTGGCACCGTGCCGTCGGCGATGAAAGCCCAGGCGGTCGAGCGCGAGATATCGAAGAAGGCGGCGAATTCCCGGATTTTAAGCATCCGGCTCGGCAAGCCATCGGTGGAAACAACAAAGTCGTCGTTCATTCACAAGGTCCGCTCCCGATGCGCGCGAGCGAGCATCGCCCCATAAGGGGTCGCCGTTCCTTGTGTTTCGTCGCAACGGCTTCCGCCTCACGCCGCTTCTGGACAAAGCGGCGGTGCAAACGCGACCACGATGCAATACGCTAGATCATTACCCCCTGCGAAGAACTATTCTGGAGTGGTAGGCTTTTGCGGGCGTCCCAGTCAGCCTCCCTGTCTTGTCGGAGATGCCTTCAGCGCCACTCGCCTTCGGAAGGCCTTTCAGGACAGAATACACGTCGAGCCGAGCGTCGAAGACGGGTGGGTCAAAGTGACTCGCCTGTTAAGAAAACGCTTACGCCGGATCGACTGATATGATCCACGCAAGGCGAGGACTGATTTCATGAGCGACGCGACATATCATCTGACGGGCTCTTACAAACCGACATTGAAGAGGTTCGCCGATCTTGATGGCCCCGACTTCTTTCCAACGCCCGCTTGGGCGACACACGCTCTAATCGACAACGAACGCTTTGAAGGTGACATTTGGGAATGCGCCTGCGGAAATGGCGCGATGTCCCGCGTTCTAGAGACTACGGGCCGACAGGTTATCAGCACGGACCTTTTTGATCGTGGATATGGCGGACACGGGGAAGATTTTCTTTCGCCCAAACGTCGCGCCGATAACATCGTGACCAACCCGCCCTACAACGCCGCCGAAGGCTTTGTGCGAAGCGGCATCGCCAATGCGAACAAAAAGTTCGCACTTCTACTTCGCTTGGCTTTTCTCGAAGGCTCTAATCGCGCAAACACGATCTTCGCAAAAGCTCCGCCTAGCCGTGTGTGGGTTTTTAGTGAGCGGATCACGTTTTATCCGGCTGGCGCTGTACCGAAGGGGTCTGGCACAACCGCTTACGCGTGGTTCGTTTGGGACAAAGACGCGAAAGAGAGAACCGAACTTAAGTGGTTCAAACCGGGCTATCGGGCGAAATTCAAATCAACCCTCTAGTCTTAAGATGCTTCGATCCTTTGGCAGTTATGGCGTAACCAACTCTTGGCACGTGTGAGAGAAAGCCGTCCGCAATAAAATTCCCGTCAGCCTTATCGTGAGACTTTATGTTCCTCACCAGCTGGTGCCACATCGGCTCACCACGGCGCGTTATCGACATCGCCGTGTTATCCGAGGATAAACGCACTACCGATGGAATGTTTTTGTAAGCTCTCTTAAAGGTGCAGGTCTTGCTGGCCTGACCTTCGGCGAGCCGCATAACACCTAGCGCGATATCACTTTCGTCAGCCAATGCGTCCCCCTTTTTAGAGTCAGCTTAGCCTTAGTTTTTAAGGTCGCAAGCTTTGCTTAATCGCCCACCGCGACTGTCCACAATCGGAACGGCCCAAAATCAACCGGCCAAGAATGATGGTACGGATGATGGTACGAATAAAATTTTTTTGCGACATTCCGCCTAAATAACAGCGGCTTAGAGGTATCTGTCGTTTCCCTCTCCCGCTACCACACGCCCTCTGAAAGCCGCCTTCACACCCGATCGGGAAATCGAAATTGCTCGCGGTCAGCGTCAGCGAGCGGCGCAATAGCAGTTCGAAATCGGCGACCCTCGCTTTCCGAACTGGCTGTTGCGCCAAGGCGGACCGGCGTGGATGCCGATGAAGAGCCCATGACTTGCTAAGGCGGGTTTGCCGGCTGACCTATCCCTATGCTAATCGTAGATCTGCGGCGATTATCGACGGTCCAAAGGGGGGCCCAGATGTCTGTTGCACCGTTTATTCCGACCTATGCGCAATGGTATTTTCCGGCGACGACCGTTTTCGGAAATCAGACTGTTTACGGTGGCGAGCTGTTCGCGACGAACGGTGGCGGTTCCGATTACTTCATCGACTGGGGCGACGGCGACGGCACGCCGATCCAGTACCACCCGAACAACAGTAACGGCGTCGATCTCAACGCCACGCATTATTACGTCGACGACGGCACCTACACGGTACGCGTCCGCGCGCCCGACCACGGCACTGCGCTTCTCCGTGCGACAATCGACACCGACGGCAGCGCGAGCAGCGTTTCCGGCGCGGCGGCGATCCCCAACCTCGTGATCACGGCCGGCCTGACGACGGTCGCGACCGGCAGCGATCGCGATCTCGTCTATGCGCTCGCCGGCGGCGATATTTCCACGGGCGGGGGCGACGACGCCATTTACCTGCAAAGCGGCGTCACCTTTGCATCGGTCCATGCCGGCGCCGGCAGCGACATCGTCTATGCCGGCAGCACGACAGTCGGCATCCGCTATGACATGGGCGACGGCGCAGACGACGTCTTCGCCGGGTCGGGCAACGACACAATTTTCGGCGGTGCGGGCGACGATTTCGTCCTCGACGGCGGCGCGGGGAACGACATCATCCAAGGCGGCGACGGCAACGACGGCATCAGAGGTGGCACCGGTGCCGACCGCCTGACCGGCGGCGCCGGTTTCGACGTCTTTCGTTATTGGGAAGGCGACAGCACGCTCGGCGCCAACCGCGATACGATCCTCGACTTCAACGTGAACGAGGACATGCTGCAAATCTATCTCGGCGGCAACGGCAACTTCGTCGGCACCGGCAATTTCACCGGCAATGCGGGGGACTTCCGCTATGTGAATAGCGGCGCCTTCACGATCGTGAAGGGCGATCTCGACGGCAACAAGGTTGCCGACATGGAAATCATTCTTCGCGGAACGCTGACGCTGACGGCGGACAATTTCTCATTTCCATCGCCGTCCTGACGGACACCGCGTACGACGTTGAAAGGCCCGGCCCGTGTGGCCGGGCCTTTTGCTACGTGGACGTCGCTAGTTCTTGTGCGTCGTCCGCGTCTTCGTGCTCGTCTTTCGCGTCGTCTTGGTCTTGTTTGCGGACTTCCGCGCGGTCTTCTTCGTCGCTGTCTTGCGCGTCGCTTTCTTCTTCTTGGCGCTCTTGCGCGTCGGTGCTTTCGGCACTTTCTTGCCGGCGCGGCGCGACTCACTGAGCGCGATGGCGATCGCCTGCTTGCGACTCCTCACCTTTCGTCCGCTGCCTGACTTCAAGGTACCAGCCTTTCGCTTCTTCATCACGCGCCGAACATTCTTCGATGCGCTCGTCGAATATTTGCGGGCCATGCTCTTTCCCTTGTCGGTTTTGACGACCCGGGCATAAGTGCCGCGCGTGAAGGGGGCTTCAAGCCGCGCGCTGACGGCGCTCTCGGGGCGCGTGTGCCGCATGGACAGCTTCGCGGCAGCACGGCATGAATGTGCCCAACTTACAGACCGATCCGGGACTACGCATGAATATCCTTCCGCCCAACCTGCGCTTCGGCGCGCGCCAGTCCGTGACCCGGCTCGAGGACGAACGTCTCGTGACCGGCAAGGGCCGCTACATCGACGATGTCGCGACGACGGAAGGGCAATGGCTCGTCGTGCTGCGCTCGCCGCACGCACATGCGCGCATCGTCTCGATGGATGTCAGCGATGCGACGGCGATGCCGGGTGTGCTGGCGATCCATACCGGCGCGGACCTCGTCGCGGACGGTGTCGGCGCCCTGCCCGCGCCCATGATGTTCAAGCGCACCGGCGGCGCCGACATGAGCATTCCACCGCGACGCCTGCTCGCGCACGAGGTCGTGCGTTACGTCGGCGAGCCCGTTGCTGCGATCGTGGCAACGACGCGCGCACAGGCGTACGACGCGGCCGAAGCCATCGCGATCGACTACGACGTGCAATCGGCGGTGGTCGATGTGCGCGCGGCGGTCGAAACGGGCGCACCGACTGTGTGGCCCGACGTCACCGACAATGTTGCGGCTATCATGGCCTATGGCGACAAGGCCGCCGCCGACGAAGCCTTTGCGAAGGCGGCGCATCGCGTCTCGCTCGACCTCGTCAATCAGCGCCTCGTGCCGATGGCGCTCGAGCCGCGGGCGGCATGGGCGGAGCTCGACGAGACTGGCCGCATCGTGCTGCACGCGCAGACGCAGACGCCGGCGACGACGCGCGACATTCTCGCCAATGCGATCCTGAAGCGGCCGGCAGAGTCGATCCGCGTACGCGTCGGCGATATCGGCGGCGGTTTCGGCCACAAAACGAATTTATTCCCCGAGGAAGCACTGGTCGCCTATGTCACGGCGAAGAGCGGCACGCGTACGCAATGGCGTGGCGAGCGGCTCGACGAATTCCTTGGTGGCACGCATGGCCGCGATCTCGCCACGCATTGCGAACTCGCGCTTGACGCCTCAGGCCGCATCCTCGCTTTCCGTGTCGACTCGCTCGGCAATTGCGGCGCCTACGTTACTGGCGCAGGTCTGCTGATCCCGCTGCTGCTCGGGCCGTTCGTCGCCACCGGCATCTACGACATTCCGCTCGTGTCCTTCGCGCTCAAGGCGGTGCTGACGAACACCGCGCCGCTCAGCGCCTATCGCGGCGCGGGGCGCCCGGAAGCGCAGTACATCATCGAGCGGCTGATGGACGCCGCCGCGCGCGCGACCGGCATCGATCCGCGCGAAATCCGCAAGATCAACGCCGTGCGGCCCGAGCAGATGCCGCATAAAAATGCAGTCGGCCAAGTGTATGACAGCGGCGAATTCGCTGCCGTGCTCGATCGCGCCGGCATCGACACCGACTGGAAAGGTTTTTCCGCGCGCAAGGCTGCGGCGGAGAAGCGCGGACAACTCTACGGCCGCGGCGTCGCGAGCTACATCGAGTGGACCGGTGGCAACACGCTGAACGAAACGGCGACGTTGTTCGCGACGACCGACGGCGACCTCGTGCTGCATTCGGCGACGCAGGCAATGGGTCAGGGTCTCGAGACCGCCTACAGCCAGATGATCGCCGCTGCCTTCGACGTGCCGATCTCGCGCGTGAAAGTCGTGCAGGGCGACACCGATCTCGCGCGCGGCATGGGCAGCGTCGGTTCGCGCTCGATGTTCGTCGGCGGGTCGGCGGTGGCCGTCAGCTCCGCCGATCTGCTCGCGAAAGCGCGCGAGAAGGCGAGCGAGAAACTCGAAGCCGCGCCGCAGGATCTCGACTATGCCGGCGGCCGCTTCACGATCATGGGCACGGACCGATCCGTCGCGCTGTCCGATCTCGCGACGGGCGAGGAAGGCGGGAAGCTCTCTGTTACTTCGACAGCGACGGTCGATGGACCGACGTGGCCGAACGGTGTGCATGTCTGCGAAGTCGCGATCGACCGCGACACCGGTCACGTGTCGGTCGAGCGCTACGAGACGATCGACGACGTCGGCGTGCCGATCAATCCGATGCTGGTGCGCGGCCAGATTCACGGCGGCATTACGCAGGGTCTCGGGCAGGCCCTGTTCGAAGGCGCGGCCTATGACGACGACGGGCAGCTGCTTACGTCGAGCCTGATGGACTACCAGGTCGCGCGCGCCGGCGACGTGCCGTCGTTCGGTGTCACATTGTTCGAGGGTTCGCCCTGCCGCACCAATCCGCTCGGCGCGAAAGGCTGCGGCGAGTCCGGCACGGTCGGCGCAACGCCAACGGTCGTGAACGCGGTGATCGACGCATTATCGCCGTTCGGCGTGCGCGATCTGCCGATGCCGCTTACGCCCGAGAAGGTGTGGCGCGCGATGCAGCGCTGAGCGCGAAGACCGCGAGCGCCGCCGAGATCAACGCGTTCCACACCGCGAGCGATAGGCCGAGCGGGCGCACTGCGACGGCATCGCAACGCACGACCTGGATGGTCTGAAGCTGTTTCAGAAAATCCTGCGACGAACTGGCGGCAGCGAGGTCGCCGGTGCAGTCGGCAGGCCCCGGCCAAAAGCCGAACTCGACGCCCGAGTGATAGACGCCAAGCCCCGCGCCCACGACGAAGATCAGGCCGGCGAGCGCGAGCGCGACGCGCGCGGGCGTCCTGCTGTTGCGCGATGCGAGCAGGAAAGCGACGAACGCGACCGGCACGCCGACATAGTAAGGGATGCGCTGCTTGAGGCAGAGTTCACAGGGCGCATAGCCCGCAAACTGGAACACCCACGCACCAGCGATCGTCGCCGCGGCGACGAGCGTGACGACAAGAGCCGCGCGCGCAAGCGAAAGTTTCTGCAACATCGCGGACATCTACAGCAGCCTCGTGGCGACAAAAATGCCGCCGATAAGCGCGACGATGAGCACGGCGATGAAGAGGCCAAAATTGTCGGCGAGCCATGCCTTGATCGGCTCGCCAAAGCGATTGAGCAAACCGGCGAGGATGAAGAAGCGTGCACCGCGCGTGATCGCCGACAACAGCACGAAGAGCGGGAAATTATAGGCGAGAAAACCGCTAACGATCGTCACGAACTTGTACGGGATTGGCGTCACGCCTTTGATGAGGATGAGCGCCCAGCCCCATTTGTCGTAGGCCTCGCGCAGCGACTCCATTTTCGCGCCGGCGCCGTAGAGGTTGATCAGCCATAGACCGAGCGTGTCGTAGAGCGCCCAGCCGATGAGATAACCGAGCATGCCGCCGAGCACGGAGGCGATGGTGCAGACACCCGCGAAGAACCAGGCGCGTTTCGGCTGCGCGACCGCCATCGGGATGAGCATGACATCGGGCGGGATGGGAAAGAACGAGCTTTCCGCGAAGGAGACGATCGCCAACGCGAGCGGTGCGTGGCGGCTCTCGGCCAGCGCGATCACCCAAGCATAGAGTTTCTTAAACATTTGTGTCGACTCGAGGCCCCGCCGCGCGGCGCTTATCGGCGAAAACGGCGGCGGGAGGAAGGCGCGCGTCACATGGCGTTGAAGCGGCGCGCGGCTTGCTACAGAGATGACGCAAGGAGACCGACGTGACCGAAGCCACCAATCTGCGCATCGACCCGCAACGCTTGTGGGACACGCTGATGGAAACGGCGGAGATCGGCGCGACAGCGAAAGGCGGTATCAAGCGGCTCACCTTGTCCGACGAGGACCGGCGGGTGCGCGACTGGTTTCGCACGCAATGCGAGGCTTTGGGCTGCACGGTCGTGGTGGACGAGATCGGAACGATGTTCGCGACGCGGCCGGGCCGGCTCGACGTCGCACCGATCAGCATGGGCTCGCATCTCGACACGCAGCCGACCGGCGGCAAGTTCGATGGTTGTCTTGGTGTACTCGCGGGACTGGAGGTGCTGCGCACACTGCACGCGCTCGACTACCAGACCAATGCGCCGATCATGCTCGTGAACTGGACAAACGAAGAAGGCTCGCGCTTCTCACCAGCGATGATGGCCTCCGGAGTCTATGCCAGCGCATTTTCGGCCGACCATGCGCGTGGGCAGAAAGATCGCGACGGCGTGTCGTTTGGCGAGGCGCTTGATGCGATCGGTTATCGCGGCGACGAGCGTGTGGGCGCACGAAAAATCGGTGCGATGTTCGAACTGCATATCGAGCAAGGTCCGATCCTCGAAGACGACGCGAAGACGATCGGCATTGTCACCGGCGTCCAGGGCATCCGCTGGTACGAGGTGACGGTGACTGGGCAGGACGCGCACACGGGTGCAACCCCAATGCGCTTGCGCAAGAATGCGCTGCTAGGCGCAGCGCGCATGATTGAGGCGATCGAAGCAATCGCGCAGGCGCATGCGCCCGATGCCGTCGGCGCGGTTGGGTTGATCGAGAACCGGCCGAACTCGCGCAATGTCGTGCCGGGCGAAGTGTTCTTCTGCGTCGACTTCCGCCACCCCGACGACGCAGTGCTGGAGACGATGGAGCGGGAGTTTCGCGCCGCGCTGCCCGACGTGATGGAGCCGCTGAGGCTGACATGGGACGAGACGCGCGTGTGGAGCTCGCCCGCCGTGCGCTTCGATGCCGAGATGATTTCTTGCGTCGAACGCGGCGCGGCGAAGTGCGGTTACGCCGCAAGAAAGATCGTGTCGGGCGCGGGGCACGATGCCGCTTATGTCGCGCGCGTCGCACCGACGACGATGATTTTCGTGCCGTGCAAGGACGGGCTCAGCCACAACGAGGCGGAGTCGACGAGTTTTGACGAATGCGGCGCTGGCGCGCAGGTCTTGCTGGAGGCGGTGCTGGATTACGACCGAAAGTTTGCGGGGTAGGCCACGGCTCGGGACGCAATCCCTTCCCTGAAAGGGGAGGGTGGCTCGCGAAGCGAGACGGGAGGGGTCGAGGGCCGACCCCCAACCTAACCCTCCCCCTTTCAGGGGGAGGGAGTTTACGCCGCGCGTTCGAACATCGCCGCAATGCCCTGCCCGCCGCCGATGCACATTGTTTCGAGACCGTAGCGGGATTTGCGACGCTTCATCTCGTGCATGAGGTTCGCGAGAATGCGCACGCCCGTCGCGCCGATGGGATGACCGAGCGAAATGCCAGATCCATTGACGTTGAGCTGTTCGCGAAAGCCGCCGTTGTCGCCAAAACCCCATCCCTTCAGCACCGCGAGAACCTGCGATGCGAAGGCTTCGTTGAGTTCGACGAGATCGATGTCATCCCAGGTCAGGCCCGTGCGCGC
Source organism: Beijerinckiaceae bacterium (assembly GCA_965246795.1). GTDB lineage: Bacteria > Pseudomonadota > Alphaproteobacteria > Rhizobiales > Beijerinckiaceae > JAJXWB01. The sequence continues at coordinate 93,607 of CBDFFN010000010.1, forward strand.
AAACAGGCGCTCGACTGCCGGCACCGGGCCAATACCCATGCGCGACGGCTCACAGCCTGCCGCCGCCCAGGAAACATACCAGCCCATCGGCTCGAGCCCGAGTTCGTTCAACTTTTCCTCCGCGACGACGAGACACGCAGCCGCCGCGTCGTTTTGCTGGCTCGCATTACCGGCGGTGACGACGCCACCCTTCTCGATCGCCCTCAACTGCCCGAGCGTCTCCGGTGTCGCATCGGCGCGAATTCCTTCGTCGCGATCGAAGACTTTCGGATCGCCTTTACGCTGCGGCACGGCGACAGGCACGAGTTCGTCTGCAAACTTGCCCTCGGCCCAAGCCTTCATCGCGCGCTGGTGACTCGCGGCGGCATATTCGTCGCAGGCCTCGCGGCTGATGCCGTAGTCCTTCGCGAGATTTTCGGCGGTCTCGATCATGCCGGAAATCACGCCAAAGCGGCTGATCGGCTGGCTCATCACGCGCCCACGTGACAGACGGTCGTGCATGGTCACGGAACCGGCACGTGCGCCGCCGCGCATGTCCGTCGAATAATACTCGACATTGCTCATGCTCTCGACGCCGCCGGCGACGACGACATCGGCGACGCCGGTCTGCACCATCATCGCCGCATCGACGACGGCTTGCAGACCCGAGCCGCAACGCCTGTCGAGCTGATAGCCGGGCACCGAAATAGGCAGATCGGCCGCGAGCGCAGACCACCGCGCAATGCACGGCGCCTCGCCGCTCGCGTAGCCCTGCGCGAAAATCACGTCGTCGATGCGCTCGGGATCGATCTTCGTTCGATTGACGAGGTCTTTCAGCACGACCGCGCCGAGATCGCCGGCGGTCATGCTCGAAAGGCTGCCCTGGAATTTGCCGACCGCGGTGCGGATGGGGCTGACGATCGCGGCGCGACGCAATCCGTTGTTCTTCGTTGCCATTGGTTCCTCCCGCGGCTTACGCGCCGCGTTTCAGTGCTTCCACGCCCGGCAGCGGCTTGCCTTCGAGCCATTCGAGAAACGCGCCGCCCGCTGTCGAGATGTAGGTAAAATCGTCGGCAACGCCAGCGACGTTCAGCGCTGCTACCGTATCGCCACCGCCGGCAACCGACACGAGTTTGCCCGCTTTCGTGCGCGCGGCCGCATGTTTCGCCGCGCCGATCGTGCCATCAGCGAAGCCCGACAATTCGAACGCGCCGAGCGGCCCGTTCCACACGAGCGTCGCGGCATCGTCGATCGCGGCATGAATACGCTCCAGCGAACGCGGGCCGACATCGAGCATCATTCCGTCTTTCGGAATGGCTTCGACACCGTAAGCCTGTCGCGGCGCGTCCGCGGCGAAGTGATACGCGACGATGCCATCGACCGGCAGGATGATGGCACAGCGCGCATCGTTCGCCTTCGACAGGATCTCGCGCGCCGTCGATGCAAGGTCTTTCTCGCAAAGCGACTTGCCGACATCGATGCCTTGCGCATGCAGGAACGTGTTGGCCATGCCACCGCCGATGACAAGCGCATCAACCTTTTTCACAAGATTGCCGAGCAGTTCGAGCTTCGTCGAAACCTTTGCACCACCGACGACGGCGATGACGGGCTTGTCGGGATGTTCGAGCGCCTTGCTTAGCGCTTCGAGCTCAAGCTGCATTGCGCGACCGGCGAAAGCCGGAAGCTTGTGCGCGACACCTTCGGTCGAGGAGTGCGCGCGATGCGCAGCGGAAAAGGCGTCGTTGACGTAGAGGTCGCCGAGTTCGGCCAGCGCCGCAACGAAGCCCGCTTCGTTCTTCTCTTCTTCCTTATGGAAGCGTGTATTTTCGAGAAGCAGGAGATCGCCATCCTTCATCTTTGCGATGGCCTCCTTCGCCGGTGCGCCGATGCAATCGGTGGCAAAGGCGACGGGCTTCTTCAGTGCATCGCCGAGCACTTTTGCGAGGGGGCTGAGCGAATTCTCCTTGTCCGGTCCGGCTTTCGGACGGCCGAAATGCGCGAGCAGGATGGCCTTGCCACCCTTGTCCGCAATCTCCCGGATCGTCGGCAGCACGCGCTCGATACGTGTCGCGTCGGTAACGCGGCCTTTCTCCATCGGGACGTTGAGATCGACGCGCACGAGTACGCGCTTGCCGCGCAGATCCGCATCGTCGAGCGTCTTGAAAGCAGCCGTCATCGTGCATTTTCCAATTGTGCTTCGCGCTCGCGCACCTGCTTCGGCATCGCCAGGAGCAGGAAGCCGATCGCCGGCAAAAACGAGCAGACGCGATAGACGAAGTCGAGGCTTGTCTTGTCGGCGAGGATGCCGAGCAGCGCCGCACCGAGGCCGCCGGTACCGAAGGCGAAGCCGAAAAACAGTCCGCCAATCATACCGACGCGTCCGGGTGCCAGCTCCTGCGCATAGACGACGATGGCTGGAAAAGACGACGCCATCACGAAGCCGATGATGACCGTGAGAACAACGGTTCCGGAAAAGTTCGCGTAGGGCAATGCGAGCGAGAACGGCAGCACGCCAACGATCGAAATCCAGATGACGACGGTTCGCCCGAAACGATCACCGAGGGGACCGCCGAAGAACGTGCCGGCGGCGATCGAACCCATGAAGACGAAAAGGTAGAGCTGCGACGCCTGGATCGAGAGACCGAAGCGCTCGATGAGGTAGAATGTGTAGAACGACTGAAGGCTCGCCATGTAGAAGTTCTTGGAGAATACGAGCGTCAGCAGGATTGCAATGGCGATCCATTGCGATCGCGATAGCGGCGCAGGCTTCGCCGCAACCTTGCGCGCCGCGCCGAGATGACGTGCATACCAACGTCCGACATAAGCCAGCAGCGCCATGCCGATGAGAGCCGCCGCGGCAAACCACGCAATGGCGCGCTGGCCGAAGGGCACGACGATCAGCGCCGCGAGCAGCGGACCAGTGGCTTGGCCCGTGTTGCCGCCGACCTGAAAGAAGCTCTGCGCAAAACCGAAGCGACCGCCCGATGCAGCGCGCGCGACACGCGACGATTCCGGATGAAAGATCGACGAGCCTAGCCCGATGATCGCCGCGGACGCGAGCACGATCCAGAGCGTATGCGCGCCGGAAAGGACCAATAGGCCGACGAGCGAGCATCCCATGCCGACGACCAGCGATCCCGGCCGAGGCCGCTTGTCCGTTGCGATGCCGACGAGCGGCTGCAACAGGCTGGCTGTCACCTGGAACACGAAAGTGATGAGCCCGATCTCGGCGAATGACAGCGCGAGATCCTGCTTCAGGATCGGATAGACCGCCGGTAGCAGGGACTGGATGAGGTCGTTGACGAGATGCGACGCGCTGAGCGCCGTCAGGATCGGCAGCGCGAGGGCAGTGCCGGCAGCAGCGACGCGGCCGCCGGTCGCCGGTACACTCACGCGGGCGACCTCGTGCTCACCCAAGCTTTCCCATCGCCACGGCGGTGTCGGCCATGCGGTTCGAGAAGCCCCATTCGTTGTCGTACCAGCTCAGAACGCGCACGAACGTCCCCTCCATGACCTTCGTCTGATCCATGTGGAAGATCGACGAATGCGGGTCGTGGTTGAAGTCGATCGACACGTTGTGCGAATCCGTGAAGCTGAGAATGCCCTTGAGCTGTTGACCCGCGGCGGTGCGGATCGCTTGTCTGATTTCGTCGGCGTCGGTCTTGCGCGACGCGACGAACTTGAAGTCGACGACCGACACGTTCGGCGTCGGAACGCGGATCGCCGCGCCGTCGAGCTTGCCGTTGAGCTCCGGAAGCACGAGGCCAAGCGCCTTCGCCGCGCCCGTCGAGGTCGGAATCATCGACAGTGCCGCGGCGCGACCGCGATAGAGATCCTTGTGCATCGTATCGAGCGTTGGTTGGTCGCCCGTGTAGGAATGGATCGTGGTCATGAAGCCCCGCTCGATGCCAACGGCATCGTTGAGGACTTTCGCCACCGGCGCGAGGCAGTTCGTCGTGCACGAACCGTTCGAGACGACCTTGTGATCGTTGGTCAACTTCTCGTGATTGACGCCGAAGACGACGGTGAGGTCGGCGCCGTCGGCAGGCGCCGACACGAGCACACGCTTGGCACCGGCATCGAGATGCGTCGATGCCTTATCCTTCGCGGTAAAGATGCCGGTGCATTCGAGCGCAATGTCGACGCCCATCGCCTTGTGCGGCAGTTCGGCTGGATTGCGGATCGCCGTGACCTTGATTGGGCCGCGACCGACGTCGATCGTATCGCCCTTGACCGTCACCGCGTGTGGGAAGCGGCCATGCACGGAGTCGAAGCGCAGAAGGTGGGCGTTGGTCTCGACCGGGCCGAGATCGTTGATGGCGACGACTTCGATGTCGGTTCGTCCCGACTCGATGATGGCGCGCAGAACGTTGCGCCCGATGCGGCCAAATCCATTGATCGCGACCTTCACCGTCATCGATGTCGTTCCTTTGCGGGGGTTGGGCAGCGGCTACGACCGCGCCGGCATGCGTGGGATGGCGGTGCCATAGCACAGCCTCCGCCGTCGCGCATGCCGATTTGATGCTGCCCTGCCCTGCGTCCCGCAACAGGCTGAAAAAGAACTGAAGACTCAGCCCTTGGCGGCGGCCGCCACGGCTTCGGCCGTGATGCCGAAATGTTTGTAGACGTCCTTGTAGGGGCCGCTCTCGCCGAAGCTCTTCATGCCGATGAAGCGGCCGTCCGAGCCGATGATGGCGTCCCAACCTTCGCGCACGGCCGCTTCAACCCCGATCTTGATCGGCGCATTGCCGATGACCGCCTTCCGCTCCGCCTCGGGCCGCGCAAGGAAATGCTCGAAGGACGGAACGGAGACGACGCGGGCAGCGATGCCGTCCTTGGCCAGCAGATCGCGGGCATCGAGCGCCAGCTCGACCTCGGAGCCCGAGGCGAAGATGCTGACCTTGTCGTCCGCATTGCCAGCAACCTCGTAAGCGCCTTCGCGCACACGATTGCCGCCGATGTCGGTGGTGCGCATCGCACGCAAGTTTTGCCGCGAGAGGGCGAGCACGGTCGGCCCATCACGACGCTCCAGCGCGATCTGCCAGGCCTCGACCGTCTCGACAGCATCGGCAGGGCGCAGCACGAGCAGGTTCGGCATGGCGCGCAGCGACGCCAGATGTTCGACCGGCTGGTGCGTCGGACCATCTTCGCCGAGACCGATGGAATCGTGCGTGAAGACGTAGATGACCTGCACCTTCATGATCGCGGCGATACGGATCGCTGGCCGGCAATAGTCGGAGAAGACGAGGAAGGTGCCGCCGCCCGGCACAATGCCGCCGTGCACCGACATGCCGTTCATCGCTGCGGCCATGCCGTGTTCGCGGATGCCGTAGTGGATGTAGCGACCATGATAACGGCCGGGCGAAATCTCCTCGATGTTTTTCGCACGCGTATTGTTCGACGGCGTGAGGTCGGCTGAACCCATGATAAGTTCCGGCATGACCGGAACGACCGCTTCGATGACGGCTTCGCCCGATTTGCGGGTCGCGAGCGACGGCTTCTCCGCCAAAAATTTTGCTTTGAGAGCCGCAAGCGCCGGTTCGACGCCTTTCGGCAATTCCGGCTTCATGCGGCGCTCGAATTCCGACCGCAGAGGTGCGTCAGCTTTGGCCAGACGGCCTTCCCAAGTCTCGCGAACCGGACGGCCGCGCTTTCCGGCCGCGCGCCATGCGGCGAGGATGTCGTCCGGCATCACGAAGGGCGGTGCGGTCCAGTTGAAATTCTTGCGAGCGCCGGCGATCTCTTCGGCACCGAGCGCATCGCTGTGCGCCTTCTGCGTGCCAGCCTTGGTCGGTGCACCGAAACCGATCGTCGTCTTGCAGGCGATGAGCGTGGGCTTGTCCGACTTCTGCGCGTCGCGGATGGCTTTTTCGATGGCGACCGGATTGTGGCCGTCGATACGAACGGCGTTCCAGCCGCAGGCATGGAAACGCATGATCTGGTCGACGGAATCCGACAGGCTCGTCGCGCCGTCGATCGAGATGTGGTTGTCGTCGTAAAGGAAGACCAGGCGGTTGAGCTTGAGATGTCCGGCGAGTGCGATCGCCTCCTGCGAAATGCCCTCCATCAGATCGCCGTCGGAACAAATGACGTAAGTGTGGTGGTCGACAAGCGCGTCGCCGAACTCGGCGTTGAGATGGCGCTCGGCGAGCGCCATGCCGACCGATGTCGCGATGCCTTGGCCCAACGGCCCGGTCGTCGTCTCGACACCGACCGTGTGCTGATATTCGGGATGGCCCGGCGTCTTGCCGCCGACGGACCGGAACTTCTCCAGGTCCTCCATCGTCATACCGCCCTCGTCGATCAGATAGAGCAACGAATAGATCAACATCGAACCGTGGCCGGCCGAGAGCACGAAACGGTCGCGGTCGGGCCAATGCGGCGTCGACGCGTCGTAGTTCATGATCTTCGTGAACAGCACTGTCGCGACGTCGGCCATGCCCATCGGCATGCCGGCGTGGCCGGACTTCGCCTTTTCGACCGCGTCCATCGTCAAAACGCGGATCGCGTTGGCCATCATGTCATGGGTGACGCCGCTCATCGCACTTCCGTTGTTCGCAGGGGATTGCGAAACGCTTCGCGCGTCCGCTCTGTCGCGGACATTGGCCCCGGACGTGGCGATGTCAACGCGACCCTGCCGACGGGAACGGCAGGGCCGAAGCGCGACTGACTATTTGCCGTGCATCTTCTCGCGCTCGATCGCCTGCATGATGAGGTCGCGCGCCATTTCCGCGTCGCCCCAGCCGTCGAACTCGACCCATTTGCCGGGTTCGAGATCTTTGTAATGCGAGAAGAAATGCTCGATCTGCCGAACCGAAATCTCAGGCAGGTCGGTGTAGTTTTCGATCCGGTCGTATCGCTGCGTGAGTTTGCGGCCGGGCACCGCGACAATCTTCTCGTCACCGCCCGCCTCGTCGCGCATGCGCAGCACGCCAATCGGCCTGACCGACATGACGGCGCCGGCAAGGATCGGCCGCGTGTTGGCGACCAGCACGTCGCAGGGGTCGCCGTCTTCCGACAACGTGTGCGGAATGAAGCCGTAATTCCCGGGGTAGCGCATCGGCGTATAAAGAAAGCGATCGACGACCAGCGTGCCGGCCGCTTTGTCCATCTCGTATTTGATCGGCTCGCCGCCAAGCGGCACTTCGATGATCACATTGACTTCGTGCGGGACATTCTTGCCGATCGCGATTGCGTCGAGGTTCATGCCGTCTTCCCAAGCGCCCGAATCGGCGTCGCGCGCATGGTAAGCCAGCCCGGAGAGACAGGCGACGCTTTACCCTGACGAACGCCTGTCCTTTCTCGCCACGCTGGCCCGTGTGACAAGGCAGCATGGCCGTCGACATCGTCGATCTGCAGGGTTTCTACGATTCCGCGCTCGGGCGCTTCGCGGGCCGCAGCATCGCGCGCATCGTGCAGCGGCAATGGCCGGCCTGCGTCGGCATGTCCTTCGCCGGCATCGGCTACGCGACGCCATTCCTGGAGCCGTTCCGCCCGGACTGCTTGCGCGCACTGGCGCTCATGCCGGCACGGCAGGGCGTGGTGAACTGGCCTACGACGGGCCGCTCATCGGCGGCGCTGATCGAGCCGACCGCGATCCCGCTGCCGACTGCCTCCATCGACCGGGTGCTCGTCGTGCATGCGCTGGAATTCAGCGAGCAGCCCGGAGACATGCTGGAGGAAATCTGGCGCATTCTCACGCCGGGCGGAAGGTTGCTGATCGTCGCGCCAAGCCGGTCCGGCGTGTGGGCGCGCGTCGACACAACGCCGTTCGGTTTCGGTCAACCCTATTCACGCAGCCAGTTGCGCGAGTTGTTGCGGGAAAACCTGTTCTCGCCGTTGTTCTGGGACGAAGCGCTTTACGCGCCACCCTTCGCGCGACGTCTGTTCCTGCGAATGGCGCCGGCGCTGGAAAAACTCGGCGCACGCCTGCATCTGCCCGGTGCCGGCATCCTCGTCGTCGAGGCCAGCAAGCAACTCTATCGGCCGATCACAGTGAAGCGCGCGGCGCTACGGCGCGTGCCGCAGATGGTTCAGCCGGCACTGGCGCCGGTGCGGCGGGGGTGATCCGGCACGCCGCGCCAACCCGCTTGCGCGCACTTCAGATCGCAGCACGCATCGATGTTTGCTAAGCGGGAGTAAGGCTTAGTTGACGTGGGCGAAAATGAACGGTTTGAGTTTCAGGGACGATGCCCATGAAGACGCTGCAGCACTCTTCGCAGGTGTTGGCGAAGTCCGTTCGCATGCGCGTACGCTTGACTGGTCGACAAGCCCGTTAGGGCCGACAACAGGCTGGTCGCCCGCACTTCGAACGATGGCGCGCACCATTTTCGATTCGCCCTTTCCGATCTGTCTTTGGTCGGGTCCGCATTATGCACTCGTCTATAACGACGCCTACCGCCGGATTCTGGCGGCCAAACATCCGGCGTCGCTCGGGCAACCCGGTTCCGTCGTCTGGGCTGAAATCTGGGGGGAGCTTCAACGCCAGTTCGACGGTGTGCGGACGGGCGGTGAACCGATCTACTTCGAGGACGCGCCTTTCGTTATGGCGCGACTCGAAGGCGGCGGCACGGAGACCGCGTATTTCAACTACTCGTTGTCAGCGCTTCGCGATGAAGACGGGAGCGTTGCCGCCGTCCTCAATATCACGCCGGAAACGACGAGCCGCGTTGTTGTCGAACGCCGTCTGGCGGCAGAGCAGGCTGCGCTTGCGGCGAGCGAAGCGGTTGCCCAGGAAGCCGTGCAGCGCGTGCAACTGGCGCTCGCGGCCGGGGCGATCCTCGGCACCTGGTTCTGGGACCCCATCACCGATGTCTTCGTTGTCGACGATGGCTTTGCCAATACGTTCAGCCTCGACGAGACAGTTCGCAAAGATGGCGTCAAGCTCGCCCACATCATGGCCGCCGTTCATCCTGACGACCGGGATGGTCTTGCCGCGGCCATCGACGAGGCTGTCGGGCGGGGCGGAGCCTACGTCCATCAGTACCGAACGCGGCGCGCGGACGGCCACTATTCTTGGCTGGAGGCCGTAGGCCGCGTCGATCTTGCGTCCGACGGCACACCGGTGGGATTTCCCGGTGTGTTCATCGACATCGGGGAGCGACGGGCCATCGAGGCTGAACGTGCGCGCGTCGCGGAGGAACTGCGCGCGCTCAACGAAACGCTGGAGCAGCGCGTCGCCGATCGAACGACCGACCTGATGCTAGCGGAGGAAGCCCTGCGGCAGTCACAGAAGATGGAAGCCGTTGGCCAGCTCACCGGCGGGCTTGCGCACGACTTCAACAATCTGCTCGCGGGCATCTCGGGTTCGCTGGAGCTGATGCAGACGCGCATGCAGCAGGGCCGCCTCACGGATGTCGACCGATACCTCACGGCGGCGCAGGGCGCATCGAAGCGAGCGGCGGCTCTTACGCATCGGCTGCTTGCCTTCTCACGCCGCCAGACTCTCGACCCCAAGCCCACCGACGTGATCCGCCTCGCCACGGGCATGCAGGAGATGATTCAGCGCACGGTCGGCCCAGGCATATCGGTCGAAGTGGTGGGAGCGACCAACGTATGGCCCGCGCTGGTCGATCCCTCACAACTCGAGAACGCGCTGCTGAACCTCTGCATCAATGCGCGTGACGCGATGCCCGACGGCGGCACTATCACGATCGAAACCGCCAACAAATGGATGGACGAACGGGCGGCACGCCAGCACGATATGCCTGAGGGCCAATATCTTAGTCTTGCCGTAACCGACACCGGCACCGGCATGCCGCCGGACGTGGTTGCGCGTGTGTTCGAGCCGTTCTTCACGACAAAACCAATCGGCGAAGGTACAGGGCTCGGCCTCTCGATGATCTATGGGTTCGCTCAACAATCGAACGGACAGGTGCGCATTTATTCGGAGGTTGGTCAGGGCACGACGGTCTGCATCTATCTGCCTCGTCACTACGGCGTGGTCGACAAAGAGACCGAAGCAGAAGGGATTGCCGATCTGCCGCGCTCGCAAGCCGGCGAGACCGTGCTGATCGTGGACGACGAGCCCACCGTGCGCATGCTGATCACGGACATCCTCGAAGACCTCGGCTACGCCGCCATCGAAGCCGGTGACAGCGCGACGGGTTTGAAGGTGCTGCAATCGGACGTACGCATCGACCTCCTGGGGACGGACGTGGGTTTGCCCGGCGGGATGAACGGACGGCAGATGGCGGATGCGGCACGCGCGCATCGCTCCAATCTCAAGGTGCTTTTCATCACCGGCTACGCGGAGAATGCGATCCTCGGAAACGGCACGCTTCCGCCGGGGATGGCGGTGCTGACGAAGCCGTTTGCAATGGACCAGATGGCCGCGCGCATCCGCTCGATGATCGAGGGTAGCAAGGAACAAGCGCGGCGCGCATAGCAGGGCGAGGCGATTACACCATCAGCCGACAGTTACCCTCTTACCTCACTAATAGGATCGCGATCGGTTGAGGCGCGCAAGACGCTCTGCCGATCGCTCATAGGCGAAATAGTGCATCGGGTCAGATCGCCACGCCGGCGCGCTCGAAGTCGGCGACCTTCGCAGCCGAAAAGCCTTTTCGCCATTCGGCCTCCTGACCGGGCACAGGGAGAGTGCGGCCGAACTCGATCATCTGTTCCGCGACGATTTCTTGCAGATAGACCCAGACGTCCTCGGGCCCGACGCGCGCCGCATCCCGGACGTGATCCCTGATCCCGGCCATCAAGCCGCTTTTCTGCTCGGGCGTACGGCCGGCTCTGATCAGCCCGTGGACATAGACGTGCGGAATCGCGTTGAGCCTCCCACCGATGAAATGTGCATCGGCAGCTGCGACTTCGAAAAATATCTGCGCGAAATAACCGGGTGCTCCGGTGTTGGCGCTGTGCGCCTGCGTAATCGCCTGCGCGATGCGTTTGCGTTGATCGAGATCCAGATCGAGGTTGGCCGTTTTGACCGTGTAGGTAGGCATGGGATCGATCCTCGTGAGACGTGTCGGACTTAAGGCACGCCGTTTGGCGCACAGAACGCTCACACCATCAGCCGATACCCACCATCCTCCGTCACCAGCAGCGTCGCGCGAGCGGAGTCCGGCTCGATCTTCTGCCGCAGCCGGTAGATGTGCGTCTCGAGCGTATGCGTCGTGACATTGGCGTTATAGCCCCACACTTCGCGCAATAGCGTGTCGCGACGCACGACGGCTGGCGCAGCGCGATGGAGATAGCGCAGGATCGCCGTCTCCTTTTCCGTCAACCGCAGCTTCGTGCCCTTCGCCGCGACGAGCTGCTTCGAGCGTGGATGGAACGTGTATTCGCCGATGACGATCGTCGCATCGTCGCTCAACTCGCGCTGCCGCAGATGCGCCCGCACGCGCGCAAGCAGCACGTTAAAGCGGAAGGGTTTCGTCACGTAGTCGTTGGCGCCGGAATCGAGGCCGGCGATGGCGTCTTCGTCGCTCGCATGGCCGGTGAGGAAGATGATCGGTCCGTCAAAACCCTCGACACGCACGTTGCGCGCGAGATGCCGCCCGTCGCCATCGGGAAGCCCGACATCGAGCAGCATCAGGTCTGGCCTGTCGGCCTTCACCGCCGTCATCGCCGCCGCGCCATTGGCGGCTTGCGCCACCGCGAATTCGGGATGAAGCGCGAATTGTTCGACGAGGGAGGTGCGGATATCCTCTTCGTCGTCGACGATCAGGATTTTTCGCTGTTGCGACATGTCATCCCCGGTTCCGCTGCCCCGTGCCGGACGCGGCGTGAATCGCTGCCTTGGGCGCGACCGTAGGTGGTCGCTCTCACTCCGTCAAAACCGCGGCAGCTTTCGACTGTGACAGTCTTTTCTCGTCCCGGCTCTCATCGCGCGGTGCTCGTCGCCGGTGGCCTCGCGATGCCCTGCACCATCGGCAAGAACGGCGCGATTTTGGCCAAGCGCGAAGGTGATGGTTCGACGCCGCTCGGACGGATGCGTGTGATCGACTGGTATGCGCCACCGGGTCCGGGTCGCCTGCCCTTTCGCGCGGATAGGGTGCGGACAATCACACCGGCGGTTGGCTGGTGCGACGATCCAAAAGCACCGTCCTACAACCGGCCCGTTCGGCTGCCGGCGACGGCAAGCCACGAGAGCATGGCGCGCACCGACGGCAAGTACGACATCGTTGGCGTGCTGGACTGGAATGTTTCTCCGCGACTGCGCGGGCGCGGCAGCGCGATCTTCTTCCATATCAACGACGATCTCTCGAAGGGCACCGAAGGCTGTGTCGCGCTAACGCGAGCGCAGATGCGGCGGCTGCTGCCGCGGCTTTCACGCGATGTCGTGTTCGTCGTGCGCTAAAGCGCGGGACGCAAGTTGCCGCTTGTTGTCACATTCGCGGGCGCGTTGGCTGGCTTCACCTTCACCAGCGCGGCGACGAGCGTGGTCTGCGACGGCGCCAATCCGCCCGAGAGCATCGGCCATGCGCCCGTGATCGGCACGCCGGCAAGGTCGCGCGAAATATCGTCGACGATCGCACGCGTCGTAGCAACTTCGACCGGCTTTGGCTGCGCCTTCCGCGCTGGCACGAGAACGACCTCTTTGCCGGCATAGGCGAGTGCTTCCGGTCGGCTGACGTCGCCGAGATTGTCGCCCTTCTTCAGCATTGCAGCGAAGATCGCGTGCTGGCCGCCATCCGAATAGGTGGTGCGGATAGAGGCGATGCCGTCGGTGACGAACGCATCGATGCGCGCCTTCTCGCTCGCCGCGCGCGCGGCACCCTGCGCTTCGCTTTGCGGCGTGCGGCCGGAAAATGCGTAACGACCAGCAACAACACTCACCTTCGGCTCTTCACCAGTGGCTTCGAAACGATCCGAACCGTCTTTCAGCTGTCGCCAGAAATCGAGATTTTGGTCGGAGCGGTGCTTGGCAAGATTTTCCGCCGTCATGCGGAACGGAAAGGCCTGGAACTGGAACGCGGACTGCCCGGCTGCAAGCGCGTCGCGCACGAGCGCATAGATCTCGCCGACCTGTTTGTCCGTCATCGCGTAGCAGCCGGCCGACGAACACGTGCCATGCACCATGAGATAAGCGCCGCTCGCGCCCTGCGCCTTATCGTAGGCATTGGGAAAGCCGACATCGAACGACAGGTAATAGTGCGAGTTCGGATTGAGCTGCTTCGCCGCGACTGGGTAGAAACCTTCCGGCGTCTGACGATCGCCGGTCTTCCGTTTCGGGCCAAGCTGGCCCGACCAGCGGCAGACCGGAAAGCTTTTAAGCAGCACGTAGCGGCCAGCGCGGGTCTGCTTCCAGACCTCCAGCACCGCTTCTTTCTTGAACGTGCGCAGCAGGACCGGCGCCGTCGCAGCCATGTCCTTCTTCGCCATCAGCGCCTGCGTATCGGCCGGCACGGGCGCATTGGCTTTGTTCGGGGCCTGCGCAAAGGCAGGCAACGCGCCAAGCGCAACGAATAGCGCGAGAGCGAGGGCGCGCGTCACGCCGGCTTCTTTGCCATCGCCAGCACGGCTTTCCACTCTGCTCCCGTGACAGGCTGCACGGAAAGGCGCGAGTTTTTCACGAGCACCATATCTTTCAGCGCCGCATTGGCCTTGATGTCAGCGAGCGTCACGGGATGCGGCAACGGATCGCGCGCCGACACCTGCACCATGCCGAAAGCGCCGGTGGCGTCGGACGGATCGGGCACGTAGAGGCCGACAATCTCCATGATGCCGACGACCTCCCGCTCCCCGCCGGAATGGTAGAAGAACGCCGTATCGCCCGTCTTCATGGCTTTTAGATGCGCCTTGGCCTGGTGGTTGCGGACGCCGTCCCAGCCGGTGCCTTTTGCGCCAGCGGCGACCTGTTGCGCCCACGACCAGGTGTCAGGCTCGCTCTTCATCAGCCAGTGCGCCATGCCGTCTCGCTAGTCGACAATGAACAATTTTGCGCCGGCCGTCGTCTTCGAACGATGCGGCGCGTCGCCGAAATCAGAGACTTCGTAGCTCATTCCCGGCTTCAATGTGAAGCTGCGGCCATCGCGCAGCTCCGTCACCAACTCGCCCTCGACGACGAAGAGAATGTGCCCGCGGTCGCACCAATGGTCGGCGAGATAGCCGGGCGTGTACTCGACCATGCGGATCCGTATGTCGCCTATCGCCAGCGTGCGCCAGAAGGCCTTGCCCGTCTCACCGGCGTGCTCTGTCGGCGCGATCGTCGACCAGTCCGTCACGGTGAACGGCAGGGCGGGAATCTTCATCGCCTATCGGCCGCCCGTGACATCGAGAATGGCACTGGTGACATAGGACGCCGCGTCGGACAGCAACCAGACCACGGCTTCGGCAACCTCGTCCGCTGTGCCCGTGCGACCAAGCGGAACGCCGGGCGTGAATTCCGCCAGCCGTTCCGGCCGGCGCATCGCCAGTGCATGGAATTCTGTCTCGATGAGGCCGGGCCGCACCGCATTGACGCGGATGCCCTCGGCCGCGACCTCTTTCGCGAGACCGATCGTGAGCGTGTCCATGATTGCCTTCGAGCCAGCGTAATCGACGCCCTCGTTCGGCACGCCGAGCCGCACTGCGGCCGACGACATGTTGACGATCGCGCCGCCGACGCCGCCCTTCGCGCGCGACATACGCCGCACCGCCTCGCGCGCACCGAGATAGGCGCCGAGCACATTGACCTCGAACAGCCGCGCCATGTCGGCGGCACTCTTGTCGGCGAGTTTGCTCGCGGGCGAGCCGATGCCGGCATTGTTGACAAAGCCGTCGATGGGACCAAACGCGGCCTGCGCTTCGTCAAAGGCGCGGATGACATCGGCTTCGCGGGATGCATCGGCGCGAATCCCTAGCGCCTTGCCGCCGGACGCCGCGATTTCTTCGACGAGCGAGGCAGCTGCCTTTTCGTTGCCGACATAGGTGAAGCTGACCGCTGCGCCCTCGCGTGCGGCAAGACGTGCGCAGGCGCGACCGATGCCGCGGCTGCCGCCGGTGACGAGGACGTGTTTCATGTTGTGTTCGCGTTCCTAAGGAGGGAATTCGCCAGCATTTCGGGGCGAGACGCAGTGGCACGCGCACGCGAAGAATCATAGCCTGACAGCAGGGTCGCGCAACGCGGCCACATCCCCTCCAAGATGGACCGAAGTCTGCATCGCGCCGCCATGCCCTGCGAGGTCGAGCCATGAACGTCGTCACGAAACCGCCCGCGATGCCCGCGCGCACGCGTCCCCATCCGCTCGATCCGCTCGGTCTCGACGAGATTGCATCGGCCCGCAAAATCCTGTGGCGCGAAAAGCATCTCGAAGAACACCATCGCGTGCCGATGATCCGGCTGGAGGAGCCCACCAAGGCCGAACTCGCCGTGGGCCTCTGCACGCGAAGGGCGTTTTTCATCGTGCTCGACCGCACGAGCGGCGAGGCTTCCGAGGCAATCGTCGATCTCGATGCGGAGCGCGTGGCCAGTTGGACGCCGATTTCCGTCCATACCGCGCCGTATGGCCAGCCGCCTGTCATGATCGAGGAGTTCATTCGCTGCGAGGAGATCGTAAAAGCCGACGCTGGCTGGCGCGCAGCCGTCATGCGCCGCGGCGTGGCCGAAGCCGAGATCGAACTCGTGCAGGTCGATCCCTTCTCGTCGGGCTTCTTCGATCTGCCGTTCGAGCGCGGCAAGCGCATTCTTCGCGCAACGAGTTTTCTGAAGAGTGACGCGAAGGACAATGCTTATGCGCACCCTATCGAAGGCGTCGTCGCCGTTGTCGATCTCATCGCGGGACAAGTCGTCGATCTCTTCGATGCGCCCGACGCCGTGCCCGTGCCGCGCAAGGACCATCGCTACGACCGCGACAAACTCGGGCCGTTTCGCAAGGACCTTAAGCCGCTAAACATCGTGCAGCCGGACGGCCCGAGCTTCACGGTCGACGGCTGGGGCGTCGAATGGCAGAACTGGCATTTCCGTGTTGGCTTCACGCCGCGCGAAGGACTCGTGCTGCATCAGCTTGGCTATCGCGACGGCGACCGCGTGCGGCCGATCATTCATCGCGCGAGCGTGACGGAAATGGTCGTGCCCTATTCCGATCCGACCGCCACGCATTTCTGGAAGTCGGCTTTCGATGCCGGCGAATATGGCCTCGGTCGCCTCGCCAACGCGCTCGAACTCGGCTGCGACTGCCTCGGCCACATCCATTATTTCGACGTGCCGACGCATGACGATGCGGGCCATCCGATCGTGATGAAGAACGCCGTGTGCATGCACGAAGAAGACTTCGGTATCTTGTGGAAGCACTACGAATTCCGCACCGACACATACGAAGTGCGGCGCTCCCGGCGGCTCGTCATCAGTTTCTTCGCCACCGTCGGCAATTACGACTACGGCTTTTACTGGTACCTCTACCAGGACGGTACCATCCAGCTTGAGGCAAAACTTACCGGCATCATCCAGACGTCGGCGGTCGCGAAAGGCGGGAAATATCCGTGGGGCGGCATGGTGACGGAGGAAATCGGCGGCCCTTCGCACCAGCACTTCTTCAACGTACGGCTGCATATGGATGTCGATGGCGGCGGCAACAGCGTCACCGAAACAGAATTCGCGCCGCGCCCGTGGGGCGTCGATAACCCGCATGGCAATGCATTCGATGCGAAGACGCGACTGCTTGCACGCGAGCGCGACGGCGTGCGCATCGCGGATGGCGCAACAGGCCGCTACTGGAAGATCGTCAATCCGAACGAGACAAACGCCGTTGGCAATCCGACCGGCTACAAGTTTGTCGCCATGCCGAGCCCGCTAATGCTGGCGCAGGAAGGCAGCTTCGTGCATCGCCGCGGCGGCTTCGCAACGAAACATCTTTGGGTCACGCCCTTCGATGCTGCCGAGAAATACGCGAGCGGCGACTATCCCAACGTGCATGCCGGCGACGATGGACTGCCGCGCTACGTGAAGCAGAACCGCAGCATCGAGAACACCGATCTCGTGGTGTGGCACAGCTTTGGCCACACGCATGTCTGCAAGCCGGAGGATTTTCCGGTCATGCCGGTCGAATATACGGGCTTCACGCTCAAGCCGAACGGCTTCTTCTCGCAGAACCCCGCGATGGACCTGCCGCCGGACACGAAGGGTTGCAGCGTCGACAATCGCGAAGGCGGAACGGCCGGCGGCCATTGCTGCGGGTGAACGGCGACCGATTGCGCGGGGGGCGACTGGAGCCGTAATGTGCCGGCCAGAGGGAATGATCGGCATGTTCGGGCAGGTTGTCGCGCTGCTTTTATGCCTCGGCGCTTTCGCTACGCCGGCGCTCGCCGGCAAGCGCGTCGCGCTCGTCATCGGCAACAGTGCCTATGTGAATGCGCCCGCGCTCCCTAATCCAACGCGTGATGCCGGCGACATCGCCGATTCGTTCACGCGGCTCGGCTTCACGGTCACAACGAAGCTCGACGCGACGGGCACCGATATGCGGCGCGCGCTTGTCGCCTTCGGCCGCGAAGCACAGGGCGCGGAGATGGCGGCTATTTTCTACGCCGGGCACGGCATGGAGATCGGCGGCGAGAACTGGCTGATCCCCATCGATGCGGAGATGCGCAGCGACACCGATGCCGACAGCGAGGCCATCGCCCTGCGCAACGCGCTGGCGCAAGTGGCGAAGGCCAGCAACTTCGGGATGGTCATCCTCGACGCCTGCCGCAACAATCCCTTCGCTAACAATATGCAGCGCTCTTTCGCGACGCGCGCGGTCGAGCGGGGTCTGGCGCGCGTCGAACCGCCGACCGACAATATCCTCGTCGCTTATGCGGCACGAGACGGCACGACCGCCGCGGACGGTGACGGCCGCAATAGCCCTTTCACGGCAGCTTTGTTGAGGAATCTCGAAACGCCGGGCCTCGAAGTGCGCTTCCTCTTCAGCAACGTGCGCGACGACGTCATCAAGGCGACGCGACGGACGCAGCAGCCCTTCGTTTATGCCTCGCTCTCCGGGACGCAGATTTTTCTGAAGGACGCGGCAGCCGCGCCCGCGCAGGTGGTGGACGGCCTGCCGGGTGCCGGGAAGTCGGAACCGGCGCAGGCGACAGCACCCGCTGTGGTCGCCGCGATCGCGCCCTCGGATCGCACACGGCGGCTAAACGTCGATCTTACGAGCGAACCGCTGATCGACGAGATGATCGATCGCCTCTACGAGCAGAGTTTCGACCCCGGCGATCGTGGCTCGAAGGAAACGCGTACCGCCATCGAGAACTACGAAAAAGTTGCGGGCCTCACGGTCGATGGTCGCGCAACTGAGGGACTTCTCGACAGTCTTCGTGAGACGAAACAGCTACGTCCGTGGGGCGCGCTTGCCTTCAGCAGCGATGGCAAAGCCTGGGGCATGGCCTGGGCCTCGCCGACGCGACGGCAGGCGTCTGCCGTGGCGAAAACGCGTTGCGGCTCGGACAAATGCACGTTCCAGCTCACGTTCTTCGGCCAGCGATGCGGCGCGCTCGCGCTGTCGAAACAGAATTGGTCGATGTCGTGGCGCGTCGGCGGCGATGCCAGCCGCAAGGCGGCGCTCGCCGAATGCGGCAAAGACCGCGCAGCCTGCCGGATCATCGGCTCGGTTTGTGCGGACGGCTCGGAAAAGACAAACTAGCTTCATAAGTTGCGCCAAGGGGGAAGCGAAAATGAAGCGGCGGGATATTGAAGGCGCAAGTCTGATCGTCATAGCGTTTTTGCTGGCGGCCGGTCTGAACCTCGCGACACCATCGCCCGCCGCGGCGCAAAGCGAGGGCGGCAGCATCGGCGGAAAAATCCAGTCCTCAGAGCGGGCCCCGCGCGCGAAACGCGTGGCGAAACCGAAGCCCGAGCCCGAAGCCGAACCTGCACCCCGCGTGAAACGTGCCGCGCCCGCACCGCGCGCGCCACGCAGTGCCGGTGGTAATGGCGGCAATTACGATGGCGCCTGGGCCATCTCGGCAGGCGGCTCATGCGCTGCTGCCGGCTCGAACCAGATCACCATCTCCGGTGCACGGGTGATCGGCCAGGGCATTGCGGGGTCAGTCAGCCCGAGCGGCGCCGTCTCGACGCAAGGCAGCCTCAGCGGCCTGACCATCTACGGCAGCGGGCAGATTTCCGGCAGCCGCGCGTCCGGCACTTATCGGCAGTCGGATGGCTGCTCAGGGCCGTGGACCGGCTACAAGCTTTAAGAACGCGCCGGTCAGACCATGTCCCGTCGAGCGGATGCCCGTTCGACGATAAGGGACATGCTCCAGCTTTAAAGAGCCGGCGCGCTCCAAAACATCATTTCACCAGCGGACAGTTTCCGTCCTTCAGAGGACGAAACGCCTGCTCCGCCGGGATCGTCGCGACAACGGAGTACAAATCCCACTTGCTCTTCGCGTCTTCCGGCTTCTTGACCTCGAGCAGGTAGAGCGGCCGCATGACGCGCCCGTCGGTGCGGATCGAACCGCCCTTCGTCGTGAAATCGTCGATTGGAAGCTCGCGCATCTTCGAAGCGACCACATCGGGGTCGCGCGTACCCGCAGCCTTCACCGCTTTCAGGTAATGCGCAACGGCGCTGTAGGACATTGCCGGGTCCCAATCCGGGGGATGCCCGACTTTTTCCTCGAAGCGCTTCGACCAGGCGCGCGTCTCGTCGTTCATGTTCCAGTAGAACGGATTGACGAGCAGCAGGCCCTGCGCGGTCTTGAGGCCCATCGCCTGCACGTTGCTGATGAACAGGACGTAGGCCGCAAAGCGCGCACCGTTCGCGGTGAGGCCGAACTCGTTGGCCTGCCGCATCGCATTCGCCGTGTCGTTAACGGAGTTTGCGAGCGCGATGACATCGGCTTTCGCGCCTTGCGCCTGCAGCAGGAAGGACGAGAAGTCCGCGGTGTTGAGCGGCGCAAAAACCGCACCCGTCACCTGGCCACCGCCGGCTTCGACGACGGCACTCGTTTCCTTCACAAGACCACGACCGAACACGTAATCCGCGCCGAGAAAGAACCAGCGCTTGCCACCGCGCTTCATCACGGCCGTGCCGATCACGTTCGACAGCGAGTATGTGTCCACCGACCATTGCGTCGTATAGGCGTCGCATTTCGGGCCGGTGATGTCGGAGCTCAGCGCGCCGACGAAGAGCGACAGCTTCTTGCGCTCTTTCGCGACCGATTGCACCGCGAAACCAACGCCGGAATTCGGCACGTCGACGATCGTATCGACGCCATCGACCTCGAACCATCGCCGCGCGATGCCGGAGCCGACGTCGGGCTTGTTCTGGTGATCGGCCGAGACGACCTGCGCCTTCTGCCCCAACACGAGCCCGGCGTCGTCGACCGCCATCTGCACGGCGACAACAGTCTCCATGCCGCCATCGACGGCATAGACCGACGACATGTCGTTCATGACGCCGATCTTGATCGGCAGCTGTGATTGCGCATGGGCCACGCCCATGAAGCCCATAGCCGTCGCGAGGGCGAGCGGCCACCGTCCCTGTCCTTGCATTGCTTCCTCCCGCTTGTTGGGCTCTTCAGGCCCGTTTCGCCCGCACACCTTTCGAGGGTGTTCGGGAATTCCGTTCGCTGCTCCGTGCCGGCTCCGTGTCGTCGAGCGCGGTCTCGAAATCGCGCAGAAGCGACTGCAACAGCGCAAGTTTCTCCGGGCCGAAACGCTTCGCAATCTGCGCGTAAGCACTTTCCGAGAAGGGTGTGACGCGCTCGATAAGCGTCGCGCCGTCTTTCGACAGGCCCACGAGCCCACGTCTTGCGTCGTCAGGATGCGCGTTGCGCGTGATGAGCACGCGCGCTTCGAGATCTTGAAGGATGCGCGAAAGGCTCGGACCAAGCAGACATGTCTGGCTCGCGAGATCGCTGATCTCGATCGAATCGCTGATGCTCAGAGCGCGCAGAACACGCCATTGCTGTTCGGTCAGACCAAAGCGACGCAATGAAGGGCGAAAACGCCGCATCGCCGCCTCGCGCGCGCGCAAGAGCGACATCGGCAGCGATTGCGAGAAAGGCCGTAGTTTCGGATGTGCGCCGACGACCGCAAGCACGGCCTGCTTAGCGTCTGGCGACGATAGTTTCTTCGTGCGCGGCATCGGCTCCGCCGTTGATCCCTAATATTTAACATGTTAAATATGATACCATCAAGCGAGTGCACTCTTCGTCTTTCGGCAAAGGCGATCCGACGTTAGACTCGCGTGGAGGATGTCCGAGGCGACGGCCCCAGAAGCCATTTCCGGACGATGCGAGAAGCGCCATGAACGAACGGGCCAACCCGAAGCTCGCCGAAAATCTCGCCAACGCGCGCGTGCAGCTTGCCAAGTTTCGTGAGGCGGTCGTGCCACATCGTATTGCTGGCGAGGATGTCTGCTCAGGCGAGACATTCGAGACGCTCGACCCGACGACGAACGAGCCGATCGCGAAGATCGCGTCCGGCGGCAGCACCGAGATCGACCGCGCCGCACAGGCAGCACATAATGCCTTTCGCGCCTGGCGGGATGTGTCGGGTGCGAGGCGCCGCAAGATTCTGCATGACATCGCCGATGCCATCGTCGCGCGCGCCGACGAGATCGCCCTCGTCGAGTCGAGCGATACCGGCCAGCCGATCCGCTATATGGCCAAGGCTGCCCTGCGCGGCGCCGAAAACTTCCGCTTCTATGCCGATCGCGCGCCTGACGCCCAGAATGGCCTCGCGCTGCCCGACACCGGTCACATCAATTACACGACGCGGCAGCCAATCGGCCCCGTCGGCGTCATCACGCCGTGGAACACGCCGTTCATGTTGTCGACGTGGAAGATCGCGCCCGCCCTCGCGGCGGGCTGCGCCGTCGTGCATAAGCCGGCGGAATGGTCGCCGCTCTCGGCGACGATCCTCACCGACATCATGGACAAGGTGATCACCGCCGCGGGCCTACCGCCGGGCGTCGTCAATTGCGTGCACGGCATGGGCGAGAACGCCGGCAAAGCGCTGACCGAACATCCGCTCATCAAGGCCGTCGCCTTCGTCGGCGAGACGACCACGGGCTCGCATATCATGCGACAGGGCGCGGAGACGTTGAAGCGCGTTCATTTCGAACTCGGCGGCAAGAACCCCGTCATCGTCTTCGACGATGCCGATCTCGAGCGAGCGCTCGATGCTGTTGTATTCATGATCTATTCGCTTAACGGCGAGCGCTGCACGTCGTCGTCGCGCGCCCTGGTGCAGCGATCGATCTATGATTCATTCAGCGCGAAGGTTGCGGAGCGCGTGAAACGGCTGAAGGTCGGGCATCCGCTCGATCCCGGCACCGAGATCGGTCCGCTGATCCATACGCGACATGCGGAGAAGGTTCTCTCCTACAAAGCTATCGCGACGGGCGAAGGTGCAAAGCTCGCGGTCGGTGGCGGTCGCGCGATGAATGGCGCGGGCAATTTCGTCGAACCGACGCTCTACCTCGACGCAGACACGTCGATGCGGATCGCGCAGGAAGAGGTGTTCGGCCCCGTGCTGACGATGATCCCGTTCGACGACGAGGCCGATGCCATCCGCATCGCAAACGACGTGCGCTACGGCCTTACCGGCTACATCTGGACCCGTGACGTCGGGCGCGCGCATCGCGTCGCGCGTGATCTCGATGCCGGCATGGTCTGGGTGAACTCCGACAATGTGCGTCACCTGCCGACGCCATTCGGCGGCATGAAACATTCGGGCATCGGTCGCGACGGCGGTGACTACTCCTTCGACTTTTACATGGAGACAAAGAATATTGCCGTTGCCTACGGTAACCATGCCATCACGAAGCTGGGCGTCTGAGCATGGATGCGCATCCCCGCATCCCCAAAGCGGTCCTCGATCCGCCGTTTAATGTCGTGCGACTGAACCACGCCGCTCTCACCGTGACGGACATTCCCCGCGCAAAGGCCTTTTGGGCCGACACGCTCGGGCTGCAAGTGACGGACGAGACGCCGACGCGCCTCACGCTGCGCGCAATGGAAGAGCGCGGGCATCATTGCATCGTGTTGCAGAAGGGCAATGCCCCGGTCGCAAACGTGCTTGGCTTCAAGGTCTATTCGGAAGGTGATCTCGACCGCGCGGAGCGCTTCTTCAAATCGAAGGGTTTGCCGGCGAAATTCGTCGAAGCGGCGTTCCAGGGCCGCACGTTGCGCACAACCGATCCGCTCGGCGTGCCGCTCGAATTTTACTTCTCGATGGAGAAGCTGCCGTCGGTGCATCAGAAATATGCGCTCTATAAAGGCGTGAAGCCATTGCGCATCGATCATTTCAACTGCTTCTCCGACGACGTCGATGCCTCCGTTGCATTTTATAATGCCATTGGCTTCCGCACGACGGAATATACGCAGAACGAGGACGGTTCGCGACTGTGGGCGGCCTGGATGCATCGCAAGGGCGGCGTTCACGACATGGCCTTCACACATGGCGTGGGGCCAAGACTTCACCACGTCGCCTTCTGGGTGCCGACGCCGCTCAACATAATCGACCTGCTCGATCTGATGGCGACCACGGGCTATGTCGCAAACATCGAGCGTGGGCCGGGGCGGCACGGCATATCCAATGCGTTCTTTCTTTACATCCGCGATCCCGACGGGCACCGCATCGAAATCTACTGCTCGGACTATCAGACGATCGATCCCGATCACGAGCCGATCCGCTGGGACTTGCGCGATCCGCAGCGCCAGACCTTGTGGGGCGCGCCGGCGCCGAAAAGCTGGTTCGAGGAAGGCACGGCGTTCGAAGGCGTGTCGGTCCGGCAGCCTTCCTATGCGGCCTCGCCTATCATCGCGGCGTAACGGGATAAACGGCGACGCATGCATTGTGCCGCGTCCTGCCATTTCGGATAGACCATGAAACTCATCACGTTCCATCCCGATGGCGGCGACCAAAGCTATGGGCTGTGGCGCGACGACGGCATCGTCGATCTCGGCCGGCGTTTTTCCTATCATTCGCTCGCCGCGATGATCGCCGATGGCGCGCTTGATTTCGCACGCGTGCATTTGCCGACAGAGCCGGACTACACGCATGACGAAGTGACGCTCGACAAGCCGCTTACCGATTGGGGCAAGTGCTTTTGCGTCGGCGTGAACTATCCCGACCGCAACGAGGAATACAAAGACGCGTCGGACCTGCCGAAACATCCAAGCCTGTTCATTCGATTTCCTGAAAGCTTTACGGGGCCGGACATGCCGCTCGTGCGTCCGCCCGAGAGCGCGCAGCTCGACTACGAAGGCGAAGTCGTGCTCGTCATCGGCAAGCGCGGCCGACGTATCACAGCGGAAAATTGGCGCGAACACGTCTGCGCCTTCACGATCGGCAACGAAGGCACGATCCGCGACTGGGTGCGGCACGGCAAGTTCAACGTCACGCCGGGAAAGAACTGGTCATCGACCGGTTCGATCGGCCCGTGGCTCGTGACGATGGACGAAACGATCGACGTCATGCGCGTGACGACACGCGTGAACGGAGAGTTGCGGCAGGACGACACGACCGACCGCATGATGTTCCCGTTCGGGCGCATCCTCGAATATATCTCGACTTTCTGCACGCTGGAGCCCGGCGACATCATCTTCACCGGCACGCCGACAGGCTCCGGTGCGCGGCTCGATCCGCCGAAATTCCTCGCGCCCGGCGATATCGTGGAGGTCGAGGTCAGCGGGCTCGGCGTGCTTCGGAACGGCGTGATCGACGGCTGATCATCCGCGCTTCTTTCGCGCGCGAAAATCCAGCACGCCCACAAGCGCACGCGGATCGACACCTTTGTGAAAAATCCGGTGCTTCTGTATTTTCTGCGTGCCTGTCGTCGGCAAGGTGTCGACGAACAGCCACCAGCCCGGCGCCTTGAAATAGGCGAGCTGCTCCATCGCATGCGCAAAAAGCACTTCCGCCGCGCCGCGGCTTTGCGCGCCGTCAGCCAGCACAACGCAGGCAAAGACCTCCTCCTCGCGGAGGTCGTCGTGTACGGCGAGTACCGCAACCTGTGCCACGAGCGGATGCGCCTGCAGCGCAGCCTCCACTTCCGCAGCCGCGATATTCTCACCGGAGCGACGGATGATGTTCTTCTTGCGATCGACGAAATGCAGCATGCCATCGGCATTCTGCCGCACCGTATCGCCGGTATGGAACCAGTCGCCACGCCACGCCTGTTCCGTCGCTGCCTCGTCCTTCAGATAACCCGAGAAGAAATGTTTTCTCGGGCTATCCGCGGAATAGCGGAGCGTCATCTCGCCCGGCGATGCGCGCGGCACTTCGACATCGTTCTCGTCGACGACGCGCACATCGATGCCTGGCACCGGCCGCCCGAACGCCCGCGTGCCGACCTGTCGCGGCGAAATGTTGTCGCCGAGCAGACGGACCATCTCTGTCATGCCCCAGATTTCGACGAGCGGAAAACCGAACCGCTTCTCGAACGCGGCGTGCAGCGTCGGCTCGACGCCGGCGCCGAGACCGAAGCGTACGCGGTGCGCCTTCTCCGTCGCATCGACATCGCGATTGAGTAGGAGCGGCACGATGATGCCGAGATAGTGCACGACAGTCGCGCGCGTCTCGACGATCTCCGGCCACCAGCGTGACGGCGCAAAACGATCCGGCTGTATCTGGCAATAGCCGCCGAGCATCGCGGCATAGAACGACACGATCGATGCGTTGACGTGATAGACGGGCAGCGGATTGTAGATGCGATCGCCGGGCTGGAATGCCGCGACGCCGCCAAGCTTCGCGTACCATGCGCCCGACGCGAGTTCGTAGCCGTGCGACAGGATGCAGCCTTTTGGCCGCCCCGTCGTGCCGGATGTGTAGAGAATGCTGGCGTCGGTGTCCGACGTGACGGGCGCATCTCGGAACGGCGTTGTCGCCTGCAGAAGTACCTCCGGCGCATCGAAAATCGCGATGGGACATCGATGCGTGCTTGTCGCGAGCGCCGCCTCCATCTGCGTAAAACGATCGCCTGCGACAAGAGCAAGATCGACCTCGCTATGATCGAGCAAATAGGCGATCTCGCCGGCGCGATAGTCCGGATTGACCGGCACGCAGCAAACCCCGAGCGAAGTCAGCGCCAGTTTGTGCAGGTAATGCTCGGGCCGGTTGTCGAGCAGCATCGCGACACGATGGCCGTGCCCGAAACCGTTCGCGCGGTAGAGCGCTTTCAGCGCTTCGACCTGCCGATGCGCTTCGCCGAACGTGATCTCGAAACCGCTGCGATGATAGGCGCGGTGCACGCCCGACGGCACGGCGAGAAATGATTGCCCGCCATAAGCCTGCGCGGCGCGCGAAAATGCGTCGCCGATCGTCGTGTCGTCGTCGATGTCGATCAAGTCTTGCCCAGCCCACGTGCCCACCGAGTTCTACCGTCCGGCGACGCCCGCTGCGACCCGACTTCGGTTCCGTCTGGACGGCCCGCATGGCGTCGGAATTGCATGCATCTCGGCGAAATCCTCGGGGAGCCAAAGATGATCCGTCCGACACGCCGCACCGTCCTCACCGCCTCTGCCACGGGTATCGCCGCGGGCACACTCGGACTGCGCACCGCCCGCGCCGCCGAGCGGGTGAAGATCGGCCTTGTCGCTGCCCTTTCTGGCCAGAGCGCCAAATCCGGCGAGGGCATCACGCGGGGCCTGTCGGTCGCCATAGACGAGGTCAACAAGAAGGGCGGCGTGCTCGGCGGCCGCATGCTCGAACTCGTGCGCCGCGACGACGAGTCGAACCCCGGCAAGGGCCAGACGGCGGCGCGCGAACTTATCGACAAGGAAGGCGTTGCGGCGCTTTTCGGTGGCATCGACAGCCCCGTGTCGCTTGCCATCGTGCCGGTCGTGAATGCTGCGAAAGTGCCCTTCATGGGCGTGTGGGCAGCAGCGACCAACATCACGCGCAATGGCGCCGATCCGAACTACGCCTTCCGCGTCTCGGCCGTCGACGTACTCGTCGACAAGGCACTGATGAACCACGCGATGAAGACGTTTGGCGCAAAGAAGCCCGGCCTTATCCTCGTCAACAACGCCTGGGGCGAATCGAATTTCGGCGGCCTGACCGCCGCCGCGAAGGACATGGGCCTGACGCTCGCAGGCGCGGAGAAGTTCGACGACAAAGATGTCGACATGACGCCGCAGTTGGGCCGCCTGCGAGATGGCGGCGCCGATTGCCTGATCCTCGTCGGCAATGCCGCCCCCGGCGCGCAGGTGATGAAATCGCTACAGCGCTCGGCGTGGGCCGTGCCGGTGGTTTCGCATTGGGGAATTTCCGGTGGCCGCTTCCCGGAACTTGCCGGCACCTCGGCCGGCAAGGTGCATTTTGTGCAGACATACAGTTTCTTCGGCAATCAGGGTGAGGTCGGCAAAAAGGTGCTCGCCGCGCTGATGGCGAAATATCCCGACGTCAAGGGGCCAGGCGATGTGAGTCCGCCGGTCGGTGTCGCCAATGCGTATGATGCGATGATGTTGACGGCGCTGGCACTCGACAAGGCCGGCTCGACCGATGGTGCGAAACTCCGCGACGGATTGCTCGCAGTCGAGAACTACAAGGGCCTCATCAAAAATTACACGAAGCCGTTCACCGAAGAGAACCACGATGCGTTGAGCGAGAACGATTACGTGATGGTGCGCTACAACGGCGAGCAGATCGAACCCGTCACGGGCTGAGTCTTTCGGTATGGTTTTTTCGGCGTCCAACTCGCCACGTCCCCGGCCGCGGAGCGACCCGGGGTCCGGTCTTCTTTTGTGTGCTGGGTCCTGGATCGGCCTGCGGCCGTCCGGGAAAGGGGACCGATGAACCTCTTCATGGCCCGCATACAGAACGCGTCGGGCTGATCCTTGCTCGTCACCGCGCTCGTTTCGGGCCTCGGCCTCGGTAGCATCTACGGCCTCATCGCGCTCGGCTTCACGCTGACGTTCTCGGTCTCCGGCACGGTCAATTTCGCGCAAGGCTCGTCGGTCATGCTCGGCGCGGTGCTCGTGCATGTTCTGTCGATCGCCCTGAAGTGGCCTTATCCCGTCGCGTGCACGCTCGCGCTGCTGAGCTGCTTCGCGTGGGGACTCATTGTCGAGCGCATCGCGGTGCGGCCGTTCGTAAAGCGCGGCAGCAATGCCTGGCTGATGGCGACGGTCGCGCTCGGAATCGTGCTCGACAATGTCGTGATGGCGCTCTTCGGCAAGGAGCCTCGCGCACTGCCATCGGTGCTCGCGGATGAGCCTTGGGTCATAGGCCGCGCCGGCATATTTCCGCTGCAGGTGCTGATCCCGATCGTCGCCATCGCGCTCGCCGCGCTCGTGCATCTCGGCATGCGGCGCACGTCGCTCGGCCTGAAGCTGCGCGCCGCAGTCGAGAATGCCGATGCGGCGCGGCTGATGAGCATCGACGTGACACGGCTCATCGCACTAACCTTCGCGGCTGCCGCGATGCTCGCGGGTATCGGCGGCGTGCTCGTCGCGCCATTGTTCAACGTCGCCTACGACATGGGAACGTTGTTCGGGATCAAGGCCTTTGCCGTCGCGATCCTCGGCGGTCTGACATCGCCGTGGGGCGTAGTTATTGCGGGGCTCACGTTTGGTCTCGTCGAAGCCTTCGCGACCACCTGGCTCGGCTCTGGCTCGACGCAGATCGTAACCTTTGCCGCCGTCATCGCGGCGTTGGCGTTCGCACCGGCCGGACTGTTCGGTAGTCGCGTGCTCGGCCGCGTATGAAAATCGCCGTTGCATCGCTCGGTCTTGTTGCGCTGGCGGCGGCGGGCGCGGCATGCCTTCTCACGCCCGGCTATTACGCCTTTCTCATCGGTACGATTGCGGCGACCGCGCTCGTCGGCATCGGGCTCAACATCCTCTTCGGCCTTGCGGGCGAAGTGTCGTTGGGCCAGATCGGCTTCGTTGCACTCGGCGCCTATGCCTTGGCGATCTTCGAAAGCGCGGGTCTGCCGTTCTGGCCTGCGCTGATCGTGACCGTCGCGCTCGTCGCGGGCATTTCAGCTCTGCTCTCGGTACCAGCGCTGCGCGTCACCGGTCCGTATCTCGCGATGGTGACGATCGCCTTCGGCTTCATCGTCGAATCCGCGGCGATTGAGCTGCGCGATCTCACTGGCGGTGCGAGTGGCCTTTCCGGCATCAAAGGGCCGTTCGGCACAGGCGGTACGGCATTGCTGGCTTGCATCGCCTGCGCGCTCGCGCTTGTGGGCTTTGCCTGGTTGGCACGGAGCCCGCTCGGCCTCGCGATGCGTGCCACCGCGACAGCGCCCAACGCGGCGCGTGCGATCGGCATCAGCCCGCTTGCTGTACGCACCGCGGCGTTCATTCTCGCCGCCGCGCTCGCCGGCCTCGCAGGCGCGCTGACGGCGGCGCTCAATGGCTTCATTGCGCCGTCGTCCTTCCCCTTCTCGCAATCGATCTTCTATCTGCTGGTCGTGATGATCGGCGGCGCGGGCTGGACGCTTGGCCCGCTGTTCGGCGCCATCGTCGTCGGTCTTCTGCCGGAGGTTCTGGCGGGACTCGCCGAATATCGCCTGCTCGTCTTCGGCGCGGCGCTGCTTGTCGTGCTTTGGGTTGCGCCGGGCGGCATCGCGGGTTTACTCGGCCGATTACTTCCCGCGCGGCGCGGCGAGGCGCTCGCGGGCACCGCCGATATCGCGCGCGAGAAACTACGCGGGGTCGGCAAGACGCTCAAGGCCGATAGCTTGCGCGTCGCTTTCGGCGGACTCGTTGCCGTCAACGACGTTGCTTTCGTCGCCGAAGCCGGATGCGTTACCAGCGTCATCGGCCCGAATGGCGCGGGCAAGACGACGCTGCTCAACATCGTCAGCGGGTTTCAGAAGCCGGATGGTGGAACGATCACGCTCGGCAACGAAAGCGTCTCGGGCCTCACCGCGCACGCACTGGCCCAAGCGGGCATCGCGCGAACCTTCCAGACCGCGCAGCCTTTTGCGGGTCTGTCGGTGTTGGACAACATTCGCCTCGGCCTGTTGCGCGGAAAATGGCGCGCCGATGCGCCGGCCGATCTTGCGCGCGATTTTCTGGCACTCGCCGGCTTCACGGGCCGCGACGATGTCGCCGCAGACTCTTTGCCGCACGTAGATCGCCGACTACTCGAAATCGCACGCGCGCTTGCGACGAAACCGTCCGTATTGCTGCTCGACGAACCCGCCGCCGGTCTTGATGCCGCCGACACCGCGAAGCTCGACGGCGTGTTGCGCGCGCTTGCCAATGCGGGCCTCGCCGTCGTGCTTGTCGAACACGACATGTCTCTCGTCATGTCAGTGTCCGACACGATCGTCGTGCTCGACAGCGGCAAGCGCATCGCAATGGGTAATCCCGCGCAAGTGCGGGCCGATCCGGCTGTGCGCGCTGCCTATCTCGGCGCAACGGCGCCGCCGACGCCGCGCAGTGTGGGTCGCACGCCGGGCTCTCCACTGCTCGATGTACGCGCGCTGCATGCCGGCTACACTGGGCTTCGTGTACTCGAAAGCATCGACCTCGCCGTGCGACAAGGCGAGACGCTCGCCGTCCTCGGGCCGAACGGGGCTGGAAAATCAACCTTGATGAAGGCTTTGAGCGGCCTTTTGCGTCCGGTCAGCGGATCGATCACGCTGCGCGACACGCCACTCGCGCACATGTCCGCGCACGATGTCGCGCGGCACGGCCTGACGCTCGTGCCGGAAGGACGGCAGGTGTTTCCGCATCTCACCGTCGTGGAGAACCTGCGGCTCGGCGCGTCGCGGCATGCGGATATCGACGAAGCCGAAATCGAGGAGATGCTCGTTCGCTTTCCGCGCCTGCGACCGAAAGTCGACACACCCGCGGGGCTTCTGTCCGGTGGCGAACAGCAGATGATGGCTGTCGCGCGCGGGCTCCTGTCGCGGCCTGACATTTTGCTACTGGACGAGCCGTCGCTCGGGCTCGCGCCGGCCATCGCCGCAGAACTCTTCGCGTCGCTCGCGAAATTGCGCGACGACGGCATGACCCTCGTCATTGTCGATCAGATGACCGACTATGCGCTATCGATCGCCGATCGCGGCATCGTGCTCGGTCACGGAAAGATTGTCGCGCAGGGCACGGCGGCCGAGCTGCGCGCGACCGCGCTCGACGACGCCTATCTCGGCGGCACGGAGCAGACTGCCGAGGCCGTGGCATGATCGACAAGATCGTCCGCAACGCAATCATCGTCCGCGATGGCGCACTGGCGACTGTCGACATCGGCGTTGCCGATGGCCGCATCGTTTCGGTCGCCCCAATGTTGACGAGCGACGCGTCCGTCCTCGACGCGGGCCACTGCCTCGTCGTTCCCGGTCTCATCGAGACGCATATCCATCTCGACAAAACCTGCATTCTCGATCGCTGTACTATTGTCGAAGGCACGGTCGCGGAAGCAGTCCGCGAGACGGCCAAGGCGAAGAAGACTTTTACCTGCGAAGATGTTTACGCGCGCGCCGAAAGCGCTCTGAAACGCTGCATCTGTCACGGCACGATGCGCATGCGCACGCATGTCGAGCTCGACCCCGGCATAAAGATGATTGGCTTCGACGCTATCGAGCAGCTTGCGAAAGACTATCGCTGGGCGATCAATATCGAGCTTTGCGTCTTCCCGCAGGAAGGTCTCACCGACAATCCGGGCACGGAAGAATTGCTTGTCGAAGGCCTGCGGCGCGGTGCGCGTGCGATCGGCGCGGTCCCTTACATGGATGCGAACCCGCGCGGGCAAATCGACCGCATCTTCGCGCTCGCGCGCGAGCACGATGTCGAAATCGATATGCATCTCGATCTCGCGGACACGACCGACGGCATGCAGATCGACTACGTCTGCCTAAAAACTGACGAATACAATTATGGCGGCCGCGTTGCCGTTGGCCACATGACGCAGGCGTCTCTGCTGCCGAAGGCGGACTTCGACGCACTCGCGGCACGACTCGCGAATGCCGGCGTCGCCGTCACCATCCTACCTTCGACCGATCTGCATCTCATGGGCCGCGCCTTCGACCATGCGGTGCCGCGCGGCGTCGTGCCGGCAGAGCCATTGCGCGCCGCCGGCGTCACATGCTCGCTCTCGACCAACAATATCCTCAATCCGTTCACGCCATATGGCGACGGCTCGCTGGTGCGCATGGCAAATCTCTACGCCAACGTCTGCCACGTCGCGCGACCCGACGAATTTGCCGGCTGCCTCGACATGATCACGCATTCGTCGGCGCGACTTCTGCGTCTCGACGACTACGGCATCGCGGAAGGAATGCCTGCCGATCTCGTCGCCTTCGATGCCGCATCGCCCGATGCTGTCGTGGCGCAGCTTGCGCAGCCCCTATGGGGCATGAAGCGCGGCCGGCGCACGTTCACACGCGAAAGAGCCGTGCTGCACACACCGGAGTGAGATCATGGCGAAACTGAAACAGGTTCCGATCATCGATATCGCGCCGTTTCTCGACGGCACCGACAAGGCGGGCGTTGCAAGCGCCGTGGACCTTGCGTGCCGCGAAATCGGCTTTCTCGTTATCGCAGGGCATGGCGTGCCCGCCGATCTCATCGCGCGCACGCGTGAGACGGGACGCGCTTTCTTCGATCTGCCGCTTGCAGAGAAGATGAAAGTCGAGAGGCCTGCGCCCGGTGTCACACGCGGTTATATCGCGATCGAAGGCGAGTCCGTCGGTCGGTCCCGCGATCCGAACGCTACGGCCGGCGATCTCAACGAAAGCTTGATGATCGGCCCGGTCGATCTTCCGCCGGCGGATTATGCGTTCGCGCCCACAGCCGGCAAACATTTCGCGCCGAACCTTTGGCCTGTTGAGCCTGCGGCGCTGAAGCCAGTATGGTGTGAGTACTATCGCGAAATGGGCGCGCTGGCCGAGAACCTCATGCGAATCTTCGCGATGGGGCTCGGTCTCGACGAACATTACTTCGACAAAATGGTCGACCGGCACATCAGCCGGCTGCGCGTGCGCAACTATCCCGCGCCGACCGTTGCGCCGAAACCGGGACAAATCCGTGCCGGCGCGCATTCCGACTACGGCAGCCTCACCATCCTTGGCACCGAGGATAAGCCGGGCGGGCTGCAAGTCTTCAACAGCGACGGCGAATGGGTGGACGTGCCGTTCGT
Organism: Beijerinckiaceae bacterium; assembly: GCA_965246795.1. GTDB lineage: Bacteria > Pseudomonadota > Alphaproteobacteria > Rhizobiales > Beijerinckiaceae > JAJXWB01. Next base: position 126,548 of record CBDFFN010000010.1, read on the forward strand.
GCCCGGCACTTATGTCGTCAACATCGGTGACCTGATGGCGCGCTGGACGAACGATGCCTGGGTGTCGACCTTGCATCGTGTGGTCAATCCGCCGGAAGGCGCAACGGACTCGCGACGGCAGTCGCTCGTGTTCTTCCACAACCCGAATTACGACGCGCCGGTCGCCTGTATTCCGACCTGCGTGACACCGGGCGAGGAGCCAAAGTACACGCCGACGACGTCGGGCGAGCATCTCGCAAAGCTGTTCTCGGCGACGCAGAATGTAGCGGCTGCTGCGGAGTAATCTGCCCCGCGTGGCGCATTCGTTGCAGACATAATCGGAACTAGCGCAGGGGAGACAAGCATGTCCGTCGCCACGCCCACCGTAGTCCCCGATGTGGCCGCAGCTCCGCGCGCACCGCTCTGGAAGTCGCTCTTCATACAGGTGATCGCAGCGCTTGTGCTTGGCATCGTGCTCGGCATGGCCGCTCCGCAATTTGCCGTTGGTCTGAAATTCTTCAGCGACGCCTTTCTCAAGCTCATCTCGATGATCGTTGGGCCGATCGTCTTCTGTGTCGTCGTGCACGGGATCGCTGGTGCTGGCGACCTCAAGAAGGTCGGGCGTCTCGGCGTAAAGGCACTCGTCTATTTCGAGGTGATGACGACCGTCGCGCTTATTCTCGGTCTCGTGCTCGCCTATGCCTTCGGGCCCGGCCACGGCATGAACATCGACACGGCGACGCTCGATGCCAAGGCGATGAGTGCTTACGCCGACAACGCGCACAAGCTCGGCGGTGGCGGCTTCTCCGCTTTCATCCTTAACATCATCCCGTCCACGTCCATCGATGCGCTAGCACGCAACGACGTGCTGCAGGTGCTGTTCTTCGCCATCATCTTCGGCGTCGCACTCGCGCTCGTCGGCGGCGAGACCGGCGCGAAGGTCACATCGCTTATCGACGCCATCGCGACGGTACTTTTCCGCGCGATGGGTCTGATCGTGCGCGTCGCGCCCCTCGGCGTGCTTGGCGCCGTCGCGTATACGGTCGGCCGCTATGGCGTCGGCTCGCTGAAGCAATTGCTGTCGCTCGTGGCGCTGTTCTATGTCGCTGTCGCGATCTTCGTTTTCGGCGTGCTCGGCCTCGTGATGCGGACGGTCGGGATCAACATTTTCAAGTTCCTTGCCTACCTGCGCGAGGAACTGACGATCGTCCTCGCCACCGCTTCCTCCGATGCGGTGCTGCCGCAGATCATGCGCAAGCTGGAGCGCATGGGCGTAAAGCCGTCGGTCGTCGGTCTTGTCGTGCCGACGGGCTATTCTTTCAACCTCGACGCCTTTTCGATCTATCTGACGCTGGCCGTCGTCTTCATCGCGCAGGCGACGAACACGCCGCTGTCCTTCGGCGATCTGATGCTGGTGCTCGGCATCTCGCTCGTCACTTCAAAAGGCGCGCATGGCGTACCGGGTTCGGCCATCGTCATTCTCGCGGCGACACTCAACGCCGTGCCGGCAATCCCTGCGATCGGTCTCGTCCTCGTGCTCTCCGTCGACTGGTTCGTCGGCATGGCGCGCGCCTTCGGCAACCTTATCGGCAATTGCGTTGCGACGGTCGTCGTTGGCGCCTGGGAGGGCGATCTCGACCATACGCAGGCCGAACGCGTGCTGAATAATCCCGGCGCGACGGAAGCGGCGACTGCGAGTTGAAAACGTCATCTTAGCGCAGATGCGTTTGAGTTGATCGCGCCATCCCCCCTGCAAGGGGAGGGTGCCGAGCGAATGCGAGGCGGGTGGGGTCAATAAGTAGAAACCCCCACCCGTAGCAGTCGGCGAAGCCGACTTGCGACTGCCCTCCCCCTTTCAGGGGGAGGGATACGCGCCCCACCATTTCCGCGTCACCACACCCATCAGGTCTGCCCCGGCTTCAGCGAATAGAAAATATGCTGGCCGATCGTGTCCATCTTCTTTAACCGCCGCGACCAGCCGGGCCGCACGTAGTTAGCGTGGTAGTGCGTAGAACCGCCGACCTCCGAGAGGTAGGTGCGTCCGTCCGACACGGCATTGGCGACACGCACCGCCGTCGCCCATGAATCCTGATCGGTGATGCGCAGCGATTTGCCTTCGCAGGCGAAAGAGAACTGACACGCCTTGAAGCGTTGACGGTTCTGGTAGACGACGCCGCACACGTCCTTTGGATAAAGACCCGAGGCGGCGCGGTTCAGCACCACCTGCGCAACCGCGGCCTGACCGTCCTCTGGCTCGCTGCGCGCCTCGAAATACACCGCCTCGGCCAGACATTTGCGCGAGCGCACGTCAAAATTCTGACTGGCAAACGTCTGGCGCTCGGTGCTTCGCGGCACCGTGCTCACGGGACCACGACCGGCAATGCCGATGCCGGACGAAACCGCGACCTCGATCGGCAGCGCATCGGCCGGCGCGGGCGTCGTCGAGCCGAGCGACACGGCGCGCGGGATCGCGGGCGTCGCGCCCTGTGCAAGCCGCATTGTGATGGCGGCAGGCCGCACCGTGATGACGGACGGGCCCGCGCCCGGCGTCGTCGCACCGCCTGTCACCGGGCCGGTCGTCGTCGGCGACTCGCCCTCGCCCCAGGGTTCGAAATGCGCGACCGAATCCGGGCCTTCGGCTTCGCCGTCAAGCGGCTGGAATGTCGAAGCCAGCGAGTTCTCGTTGATGCGGAACGCCATGTCGGATTCGACAAAGGCCGTGTAGCCGCCACGATGCCGCAGTTTCGCATCGAAGGACGGACGCAGGCCGACGGTCGGATCACCTTTGCGCGCGCGGTCGACGAGCGGAAACGCCCGCACGTTCGGCTTCAACACGAGCTTCGGCGCCATCTCGTCCGGCACCGTGTGGAATTCTTCGGGCGCGCCGATCGTGAGCCGGGCTTCCCTCAGAATCGCGCGCCCCGTGCCGATCGGCGCAACGCCGCCGGTGAGCGCCGACATGCGGGGAATGAGATCGAGCGGCATCATCGCCGCGCGCACGTCGAGCGGCGCGCTGGTCGCGCCTTGTGCGAATTGCTGGCCGGCATCGGCGGTGATCGAGACCAGCATGCCCGCGCCCAGGCACCAGGGCGCAATGACGCCGACGGCCCAGGAAAGCCGCACCGCGGCTGGCGACGCGACGCGCGATAAAACTCGCGACCGACTCATGCGCTCCCCACGCCACAAAACTCGCGCCACCCGATGCGTTCGGGACACAGGCAATGGATGCAAACTTACGAAGCGCCTTTATCGAGCGTCAGGCTTGACGGTCCCTTACGACGGTCGTTGCCAAGGCTGTTCCGGAATGGTGCAGCGAAGATTAGATCGCGTGAAACAGGGCGCGCAGACGACGCGTGCGATCAGCGATGCGGGAGAAGGGGCCGCCATTTTCATCGGACCATCGGGTCGCATGTGCTACCCCTTCGCGGCCGAACCGCGCCTGCAACGCGCTTTCGATCCAGACATGCTGCTGCCGCCGGCGCTTGGTCGCGACGCCGTCCGCGCCGAGATGCGTGCGATGCGCCTCGATCTGTTCGCGCAATGCATCGAGCCCCGTCGCCTGCGCGGCCGAGACCAGCAGCACCGGCACATTCCACGCATCCGTACGTGAGAAGAGGCTCAGCGCGCCTTCGACATCGGAGGCCGCACGCCGCGCCAGCGCACCCGTGTCGGCCTTCGTGACGACAACGATGTCGGGCAATTCCAACACGCCCGCCTTCATGAATTGCAGGCTGTCGCCGGAGCCGGGCTGGATGCAGAGCACCACGGTGTCTGCAACAAAGGAAATGTCGGCTTCCGACTGGCCGATACCGACGCTCTCGACGATGGTTCGGTCGTAGAGCGCGCGCATCAGCACGGCCGCCGCGACTGTATCGTCGGAGAGGCCCCCGAGCCGGTCGCGCGCCGCCATCGAACGCACGAAGACGCCGCGATCTCCAGGATCGGTGACGATGCGCGCGCGATCGCCCAGCAGCGCGCCGCCACTCGCGCGCGACGACGGATCGACGGCGATGACGGCAACAGTCTCGTTCGCGCAGCGATAATCACGCACGAGCGCGTTGGTCAGCGTCGACTTGCCGACGCCCGGCGGCCCGGTCAGCCCGAGCACCGAACCCTTCGGCGCGGCGACGGCGGCATCGAGCAATTCGGCCAATGCATCGGAGTCGCGGAACATCTCGATCAGAGACAGAGCCTGCGCCAGCGCACGCTTGCCGCCGCAGCGCAGCGCATCAAGGGTCGGGATTTCATTCACGGCAACCGTCTAACCCGACGGCACGATGTTCCAGAAATAGTGCCAGACGCCGTCCGGACCGATGCCGACCCGCATGCAGGGCAGCGGCGTCTCGTCCGCGCGGCGCAAATCCGTGAAGCGCAGGCAGGACAGCATCACCTGCCGCTCGTCCGGTGTCGGCTCTTTCGGCGGCGCAAGCGCAAAGGACGGCCAGACATACATCGTCACGGTGAAGCGGCCATCGGTCCGCGTCTCGCGAATGCATTGCTGCGTCAGCACCGCGCGCAGCAGCGCCAGAGTCTCGCGGCCCGCACCGTCGAAAGACAGGCGTTTCAAGGTCGCGATCGGGTCTGCGCCTGGATCGCGGTTGCCGCGCTCGAACAAGGGCCGCACCTCGTTGCGGTCGATCGGCACGCGCAACGCCTCGATCTCGCCGGTGCGGCAGGATTCCAGAATACGCGAACGCATGGCGGCGACAAGCGGCGGCAGATCGGCAGCGCGGTCGATCGGATCGGAAAGCATGATTCTTGGCGCCGGCATTGTCGCGATCTAGGACTGGATGCGCGATGTGCAAAGCGGCGCGGGGCGGAATGCTCGTCAGCGACACAAGGCTGTCATGTTGGCAGGATGTCTGCACCGGCCTAACTTGCCCGGCGCAGTTGCTCGAGGACGGCTTATGAACGCTCCGCTCACCGCTATTACCGATCCGGAACTCGTCACCCGTCCCGGCATCGTCGCGGCAAGCGTCTATGGCGAAGGCCGTCGCATCGCCGATATCGCTCTCGAAGAAGCCTCTGCATGGCGCAGCAAGCCCGGACACGTCGTCTGGATCGGTCTGCATGAGCCCGACGAGGTACTGCTCGCCGACGTGCAGCGGCAGTTCGGCCTGCACGATCTCGCCATCGAAGACGCGGCACAGCCGCATGCGCGGCCGAAGATCGAACAATATGGCGAGGGGCTCTTCATTGTCGCCCGCACCGCACAACTCGTCGACGGCGTCATCGCCTTCGGCGAGACTCATCTCTTCGTCGGCGAAGGCTATATCGTCTCGGTGCGCCACGGCGCATCGGTGTCCTACGCCACCGTGCGCAACCGCTTCGAAAGCTGCCCGCGCGCACTGCTGCGCGGTGAGGACTACATCCTCTATGCGCTGCTCGACTTCATCGTCGACAATTATGCACCCGTGCTTGAGACCATCCACGTCGAAGTCGAAGCGATGGAAGAGAAGGTGATCGGCAGCGCCATCACGCAACCGCAGATCGAGCGCCTCTACCAACTCCGGCGCGATCTTCTGCGGCTTCGCAATGCGGTCGGCCCGCTCGTCGAAGTGTGCAGGCGGCTGGAGCACGACCATCTGCCGATGGTGCGCGCGGCCATGCAGCCGATGTTTCGCGACGTGACGGACCACGTGAAGACAATCCAGGAGCGCATCGATTCGCTGCGCGAGGTGCTGGCTTTCGCCTTCGAGGCAAGCCTGCTCATCGGGCAGGCGCAGGAAACGGCGGTGTCGAAGAAGCTCGCCGCCGGCGTCGCCATCGCCGCCGCGCCGACGATGATTGCCGGCATTTACGGCATGAACTTCAAGAACATGCCCGAGACCAATCTCGAATACGGCTACCACACCGTCATTGTTCTCATCATTTGCATCTGCGGCGGCCTGTTCTGGCGCTTCAAGCGGGCCGGCTGGCTGTAACCGCGCCCTACCCCTTTAATCCAAAGGCCTTTGCCGTAATTTGTTCGCATCCGCGGGGCACGCCACCCCGCGATGTGCCAAGGATTCTGATGCCCCATCCGTTCGATCGCCGTTCCCTGCTGAAGGCTGCCGCCGGTTCCGCGACGCTTGCCGCCGCGACGGCCCAAGCCCAGACGCCGACGCCGACACCATCCGCAGGCCCGACGAAGGCCGGCGGCGCGCCGCTGAAATTCGGGCCGTCGAAGCCGTTTTCGTTCGAGGCGCTGAAGGCGCTCGCGAAACAGATGGCGGGCGAGCCCTACAAGGGTCCGGACAGGCCCGCGCCCGATGTCGTTGCCGAGATCAATTACGAGGAATGGGGCAAGATCAAATTCGACATGGACTCGGCGCTTTATGCGCTGGGGACCTCCGACAGCGCCGCCCGCTTCCCGATCTCTTTCTTTCACCTGGGCAAGTTCTTCCCCAAGGGCATCAAGGTGTTCGCCGTGGACGGCACGCAGGCGCGGGAAATTCTCTACAGCGACAGCTATTTCGACATGCCCGTCGATTCCGTGGCGCGAAAGCTGCCGCCGGGCGCGGGCTATGCCGGCATCCGCATCCAGGAATCGAAGATCGGGTCGCTCGACTGGCGCAAGAACGATTGGGTCGCGTTCCTCGGCGCGTCATACTTCCGCGCGATCGGCGCGCTGCGCCAATACGGGCTCTCTGCCCGCGGCGTCGCGCTCGACACTTGGCAGGCCGGCCGTGACGAGGAATTCCCCGACTTCACGCAGTTCTGGATCGGCCCGGAAGAGGGCGACACGGTCACCTTGCACGCGCTGCTCGAAGGTCCGGGCATCACCGGCGCTTATCGCTTCGTGATGGCGCGCGGCGAAGGCGTCATCATGGACATCGACTGCCAGTTGCATTTGCGGAAAGACTACATCCGCTTCGGCCTCGCGCCGCTGACGTCGATGTACTGGTTCTCGGAAACGAAGAAGACCGAGGGCGTCGACTGGCGGCCGGAGGTGCATGATTCCGACGGCCTCGCGATGTGGACCGGCGGCGGCGAACGCCTGTGGCGGCCCCTCAACAATCCACCCCGCGTGATGGCCTCTGCCTTCGGTGACGAGAATCCGAAAGGGTTCGGCCTACTCCAGCGCGACCGCGTCTTCGGACACTACGAGGACGGTGTGTTCTACGACCGCCGTCCTTCCGTGTGGATCGAGCCGAAAGGCAACTGGGGCAAAGGCACCATACAGCTCGTCGAAATCCCAACCGACGACGAGATTCACGACAACATTGTGTCGATGTGGGTGCCGGCGGCGCCGACGAAGCCAGGCGACAGTTTCGACCTGTCCTACAAGGTCTATTGGCTCGCCGACGAACCGTTTCCGTCGGGGCTCGCGAAATGCGTCGCGACGCGGCTCGGCAATGGTGGCGTTCCCGGTCAGCCGCGGCCCAAGGGCGTACGGAAATTCATGGTGGAATTTTTCGGCGGCGATCTCGCGAACCTGCCGAAGGGGCAGCTGCCCGAATGCGTGCTTTGGGCCTCGCGCGGCACGTTCTCCTACATTTTCACCGAAGCGGTGCCCGACGACGTGCCCGGACATTGGCGCGCGCAGTTCGATCTGACTGCGGAAGGTATGGACCCTGTCGAGATGCGGCTGGCGCTGAAGGTCGGTGACAAGATCGTCACCGAAAGCTGGCTGTTCCAGTACCACCCGTTCTGAGATTGGACCGCGAGTGTCCCCGCTCGCTGCGAGCAAGGCACACGGTCCTCTGAACATGATCAAAGGCAAGCAGGCGGGTCCGCGCCCCCACGAACCCGCCCGCTGCCCGGCGGAAGGGACAGGGATGTCTTCCGCCGCCGCAAACTTGTCACGCGCCGCGCGTGAACCGTTTGCGGAAACTAGTGCGCTTTCGTCATCGCGATGTGCGATGCGGGCGCCACGTCGACATCGGGTATCTGCGCACGCACGGCCTGAACGCCGATGAACAGCGCGATCAGCGCGGGAAACAGCGCGAAATAGATGCGGATGACCGTGTCCGGTATCGCGAAAGTCGCGCGCCGCACCCTAGGCGAAGCCGACCTGGCGATCATCATTCTGGTTGCGATCATGGACCCCTCCTCGATCTTCGATGGAGCGACCATGTCATGCTCACCGCAATCCGCTTGTGATCGGCGTCACAACAAGTACACGGCCCTTCAAACCCTCGCGCGACATGCGGTAAGCATCCTCCGTGACCGAAACTCCAAAACTCGAAACCTTCCGCCGTATCGTCGTGAAGGTCGGCTCGTCGCTGCTCGTCGATGCCGCCGCCGGCGCGGCGCGACGCGACTGGATCGAGGCGCTGGCCGGCGATCTCGCACGCCACCATGCGCGCGGCGCGTCCGTGCTCGTCGTCTCATCTGGCTCGATTGCGCTCGGCCGTAGCGTGCTCGGCCTGCCCACGGGTGCTTTGCCCTTGGAAGATTCGCAGGCTGCGGCGGCAGTCGGACAGATCGCGCTCGCGCGCCTGTGGTCCGAGGTTCTCGGCGCGCATAAAATCACCGCGGGGCAGATACTCGTGACGCTCGGCGACACCGAGGAACGCCGCCGTTATCTCAACGCGCGCGAAACCATCGGCCGCCTGCTCGATCTGCGCGCCGTGCCCGTCATCAACGAAAACGATACCGTTGCGACGAGCGAAATCCGCTACGGCGACAATGATCGTCTCGCGGCGCGCGTCGCGACGATGGCGAGCGCCGATTGTCTCGTGCTGCTGTCGGATGTCGACGGGCTCTACACCGCGCCGCCCGCGAGCGATCCCACGGCAAAACACCTGCCGGTGATCTCGCGCGTCAGCGCGGAGATCGAGGCGATGGCGGGCGGCGCAGCGTCCATCCTTTCGCGCGGCGGCATGCGCACGAAAATCGAGGCGGCGAAAATCGCGACGAGCGCGGGCGTGCATATGGTGATCGCCGACGGGCGTGAACCCGCGCCGCTCGCGCGCATCGAGGCCGGTGCGCGCTGCACGTGGTTTCTGACGCCGTCATCACCGACAACGGCACGAAAGCGGTGGATCGCCGGGCAGCTCGAACCACGCGGCACGATCCTCATCGACGCCGGCGCGGAGCGAGCGCTGCAGGCGGGCAAAAGCCTGCTGCCGGCCGGCGTTCGCGCCGTCGAAGGCAACTTCGCTAGAGGAGACTGTGTGGTGATCCGCAACGAGAGCGGCGGCGAGATCGGCCGCGGCCTGATCGGCTACGACGCCGCGAACGCTGCGCGCATCATGGGACGCTCATCGCGCGACATTGAAGCGGTACTCGGTTTCGCCGGTCGCGCCACGATGATCCATCGCGACGACATGGCGCTCGGCGGCGACTGACGGCGCTGCGGGTTGGCCCGCAACGCTGTCATTTATGCAATTTTGCCGGTTAGCGATGATCGCGAACGATCGGAGCCGTGCGGTGGTCGCGGACGATCGCTGCGGATTCGGTGCGATGATCCCGAACGATTGGCCCTGTGGATGCCGTGCGGTGATCGCGCACGACGACGCTGCGGCCACTGAGGGTCGGGGTCGTCGACGTGTCGGCGGTACGATGATCGCGAACGATCGGCGCTTTGTCGCGATGGTCGCGAACGATCGTCGTGTCGGGTGTGCGGTGATCTCGAACGATCGGGGTAGTCACGCGATGATCGCGAACGATCGGAGATGCGCCGCCAGCCTGTGCGCACGCCGGCGCAACAAGAACGACTGCCAGGATTGCGAACCGCACAGCGCCGTTCGAGCGATTGAATGTGTTGCCGATCGTGCCCATCGTCATGGTCCCTTTGTCGATCCAGCAACCATCGCTGGAATGCAGAGGAGTGTGACGCGAAAGCGGACGAGCGGATGTGATGTCCGACACAGCATCGTGCGTCGGTTGACGGACGTTAGGAAGCCTTGCGTTTGGTCTTATTCGCAGCAGACTTCGCTGCAGGCGCCTTCGCGGCTTTCTCTGCTGTCTGCTTGCCGGTGATCGGCATCAGCATCTCGACTTGGCCAGCGACGCGCTTCTTGCCTTTTGCGGGCGTTTTGCCTTTCGCAGCGGCTGGAGCAGACTTTGCTGATGCCGACGACGGGGGCACCTTTGCCGCCTTGCCGCCCTTCTCGAGTGACTTGCGCAAAGCTTCGGCGAAATCGATCACACCTGTATCGGAGGTCGCAGCACGACGCGGCTGCGCAGGCAGACCCGTCTTCTTGCGCTCCAGCATGGCGATGACCGCCTCTTCGTATCGATCGCGGAATGTCGTGGGATCGAACGCCGCGACGCGCGAAGAGACAAGCTGCTCCGCCATTTCCATGAGCGCCTTCTCGACCTTCATATCCGGCACGTCTTCGAAATAGGCGCTCGCATCGCGGACTTCGTAGGGGTATCGGAGCGTCGTTGCGAGCATGCCCTTCTCCCAAGGCTCCAGCACGACGACGCGCTCGCGCTTCGACATAACAAGCCGGCCGATCGCGACCATGCCCTTATGCTGCATCGCCTCGCGCATCGTGACGAAAGCTTCCGCGCCGACGCGGTCGTTCGGCGCGACGTAATAGGGCGCATCGAGGTAGCGCACGTCGATCTCGGCCTTGGGCACGAAGACATCGATGTCGATCGTCTGCGACGAGTCGATGGCGATTGCGTCGAGTTCTTCGTCCTCGACTTGAACGTAGACGCCCTTGTCGACCTCGTAACCGCGGACCTTGTCTTCCGTCGCGACGGGTTCGCCCGATCCCTCGTCCACCAGTTTCTGGCGGATGCGATTTCCGGTCTGGCGATTGATCTGGTTGAAACGGACCTTCTCAGTCGACGAAACCGCCGTGTAGACAGCGATCGGACAGGAGACGAGGGCGAGCTTCAGATAGCCCCTCCAGGTCGGACGCGGGGCGGCCACGGCAAACTCCTACGCAACGAAACGTCCCCGGACTCTGGTGCAGTTTGGTTAACCGTCAATGACGGCGGCGGCGGTTAAGCTTCCAGAGCCTCATCCTGAGGAGCAGCCGCAAGGCTGCGTCTCTAACGATAGGCCGATACGCTGCTGGAGGTCATCCTTCGAGACGCTTGCTGCGCAAGCTCCTCAGGATGAGGATCGGGCATATTAGCCCAGAAGCCCGACAATCTCCTTCACGGACTTCATCGTCTTCTCGGCGATGGCGCCCGCACGCTCACCGCCGTCACGCAAAACCGCATCGATGGAAGCGGGGTCGGCCTGCAGCCGCGCCATCTCCGCGCCGATAGGCGTGATCTTTGCGACGAGCAGATCGGCCAGCGCATTCTTGAAGGTCGAGAATTGCGCGCCGCCAAAGTCGCGCAGCACGCCCTCACGATCCGTCTCCGCCACAGCAGCAAAGATGCCGACGAGATTGTCGGCCTCGGGACGGCCCGCGAGACCGCCGACATCGCCCGGCAGCGGCTCCGGATCGGTCTTCGCCTTCCGAACCTTTGAAGAAATCTGGTCCGCGGTGTCGGTCATGCCGATGCGTCCATTCTCCGATGCATCCGACTTCGACATTTTCTTCGAGCCGTCGCGCAGGCTCATGACGCGCGTCGCGGGGCCGGCGATGACAGGCTCGGGAAGCGGAAAGAATGTTTCCGCGCCCTGCGTCGCCTGAATCGTCGCGGCGAAGTCGGTGTTGAATTTCTGCGCGATATCGCGCGTCAGTTCGAGATGCTGTTTCTGGTCGTCGCCCACGGGAACATGAGTGGCGCGATAGAGCAGAATGTCGGCCGCCATCAACACGGGATAATCGTAGAGGCCGATCGACGCGTTCTCCCGGTCCTTGCCGGCCTTTTCTTTAAACTGCGTCATGCGGTTCAGCCAGCCGAGTCGCGCCACGCAATTGAACACCCATGCAAGCTCGGCATGGCCCGACACGCGGCTCTGGTTGAAGACGATCGACTTCTTCGGATCGATGCCCGCGGCCAGAAACGCCGCCGTCACCTCGCGGATCTGCGCCACGAGTTCGCGCGGGTCCTGCGGCACGGTGATCGCGTGCAGATCGACGACGCAATAGAGGCACTCGTAGCTTGCCTGCATTTCGACGAAGCGTTTCACGGCACCGAGATAATTGCCGAGATGCAGATTGCCGGTCGGCTGCACGCCGGAGAAAACAAGTTGGTTCATCGAAAATAGCGTCTCGCAACTGTCATGCCCGCATCTGCGGACATCCCGAATTTTGCACGCGTCTTACTGGATTTCCGTCGCCGCGGAAATGTGGGTCCGACACGCGCGCATCGTCTCGCACGCGATACAGGATGCAGCCTCGATGAGGCGCATCTGAAATACGGATCGACGATGACACACCCAACAAAGGGGATACGCAGATGTTTCCACTCAAACACAAGCTCGGCACGACTTTATCGCTACTCGTCGTTCTCGTTTCGACGTGCTTTGCCGGCGCTGAGACGGTCGAAGTCTTCCCGTCGGTCAAATTGACGAAGCACAGCTACGATGCGCCGCGCAACGAGCAACCGTTCTACGGCTTCCTGCCAAAGAGCGAGGCGCTGCTTGCCGCGGATCAGAAATTCATCGACTCGGTCGAGAAGAACACCGGTCGCGAAGTGGGCGCGGACCAGTTTCAGGCGATGGGTTGGGAGGCCGTAAAGAACGGCGATTACACAACGGCGGCGAAGCGATTCAATCAAGCCTGGCTACTTGCACCCGGCCGCAGCGTGCCGGTGCACGGTCTGGCCATCGTGGCGGGTGCGCGCTTCGGCGATCTCGATTTCGCGATCGAACTCGCATCGGCTGCGGCTCAGTTGAAAGACCCGCTACCGGCACTTTCGGGTGATCAGGGCGGATTGCTCATAAAGGCAGGCAAGCCTGCTCTGGCCATCCCGTATCTGGAGAAGGCGATGGCGGCGCTGCCCACCTGGGTCAATCCGCAGATCAATATGGCGACGGCAAAATTCGAGACGGGCGACGTCCGCGAAGCATGCCGGCTGCTCGGCAAAGTCAATCAGACGCTTGAGGAGCGTCCGGGCGCGCGCTCCGTCATCATCGACAACAATGTTCGATCCCTGACCGAGAAGGCGCATTGCGCTTCGTTGTGAGAGCCGACAGTCAACAAGCTGTCGCTTGGTGGATAGGAACGCCGAGTCGGCGTCTTGCTGATCTCTATTGCGGCGCAAATGGGTTCTTGAAGCCGCCGGCTGCCGGCGTCTTCTTCGGCGGATGCGCAAACGCGAGATAGTTGAGAAGCAGTTCGCGATCCGCGCCCTCGATCGCGGGCAGGTTGTGGCGCTCGGTCATCCAGACCAGCGTCTCGTCCCATTTCTCCCGCGTCATGCCTTGGTTCGCGACGAGGCGGTACGCATGGCATGCCGAACACATGCCGAATGCTTCGTCCCGCCCAGGACCGGCCGGCAGCTCCTCGATGCGTTCCTCGCGCGGCGCGGGCGTTGTTTGACCGAGGCCGCTCGATATCGTCGCGCTCGTCATCGCTGCGGCCAACAAGACGATTGTCGGCAGCCAGCACCCTACTTTTCTGCGCACGTGCGTCAGCCCACAAGGATGGCGATGCGATGCAGCGCGTTGCCGCCGTACCCTTGCGGGTTCCAGTTCGATGCAACGTGCGGCTGCATACGGCCCTGGCTATCCGTCGCCCGCGACCAGATCTCGAAATAGCCGTCGGACGGCAGCCTGACCTTCGCGGTCCAACGCTGCCAATCGTATCGGTTCTTTGGTGCTGCGACCTGCGCCGACGTCCAGGTTGCACCGGAATCGATCGAGACATCGACTTTCGACACGGTGAGATCGCCGGCCCAGGCGGCGCCGCGCAGAGAAAGTTCGCGTGCGTCCTTCGCGATGCGAGCGCCGTTGCCCGGACTAGTGAGGATCGAACGAACCGGCATGGATTCGAGAATACGCATGTTGGCGTCGTCGGTCTTGCCGCCGGGCACCATCGGACGGATCGGAACGCGGTAGGATGTGCCGGTCATGCCCTGTCCGTCGTGCTCACGGTCCCGGATCACGATCCGCTTCAGCCACTTATGCGACAGAGAACCGGGCCAGCCCGGAATGACGAGACGCAAAGGGCCGCCGTGAATGTTGGGCAGCGGCTGTCCATTCATCGCGTGAACGATGAGACAATGCGGCTCGAGCGCCTTCTCGATGGGCATGCCGCGCGACAACGTCTCCTTGCCGGTGTCCCCGGAGAGATGAAGGTCGGCACCGTAATGAGCAGTGTATTTCGCGTTTCCCTTGAGACCGATCGATTGGAGCACATCGACAAGCGACACGCCGGTCCATTCCGCGCATCCGACGCCACCGTTCGTCCAAGGATTGCCGCGCGCTTGCGGCGCGAAGAACGAGCGGCCGTTGCCGCCGCATTCCAACACCATGCGATAGGTTTTCGACGGAAAGCGGGACTTCAATTGCGCGACGCTGATCGTCAGCGGCGTGTTAACCTCGCCTTCGACCGTCAGCGTCCAGGCATCGGCGTCGGCGATCGGGTCCGGCAGCTGACCGTTGTTGCGGATGAAGAACTTGTCGAGGGGCGTGGTGTCATCGTCGAGAAGGCTCTCGGGCGTCTCGGCGACGAGAGGCCGGTCGCCGAGAAGGGTAAGGCCTGCGTTTTTGCCGGGGAATGTCAGGGCTTGCGGACCCGCTGCGACAGCCGGTGCCGCGGTTTGTGCGTGCGCCGCGCTTCCAAACCCGCCTGACGTGGTCCCGCCGATTGGCAGGCTCGCACCCGCTGTGGCGCCCACAATGGCGACCCCTGCGCCGTTCAGCAGCTGGCGTCTGCTCGGCCCTGAGAGTCGGGTCGGTGAGGCCGCTCCGTTCGGATCGCTTCTACCCATACGCCGCCTCCCTCTAAATCCGCCGGTGCCCGGTCTCTGTGCGCGAAAGATGAGACAGGTGACGGTCGAGAGCAACCAGGCAGCGTCGCAATCAGCGCTTAAAGGTGCAGAGCCGGGACGAGGGCTGTCGATTACAAAATAAACCTGCTCAAATCCACGTCGCGCGCGAGATCGCCGATCGCCTTTTCGACATAGGCGCCGTCGATCGTCACGGTTTCGCCGCCACGGTCGGTGGCGTGAAAACTCACGTCTTCCAGCACGCGTTCCAGGATCGTGTGCAGCCGGCGCGCGCCGATATTCTCGACGTTGGAATTGATCTGCGCCGCAATGCGCGCAAGTGCGTCGATCGCATCGTCGCGGAAAACGATCGTCACGCCTTCCGTCGCGAGCAGTGCCTCATATTGTTTCAGCAGGCTCGCTTCGGTGTCGGTAAGGATGCGGCGCAGGTCTGCCTCGGTCAGAGGTTTCAGCTCGACACGGATGGGCAAGCGTCCCTGCAACTCCGGCAACAGATCCGACGGCTTCGCGACATGGAACGCGCCCGACGCGATGAAGAGGATGTGGTCGGTCGCCACGTTCCCGTGCTTCGTCGCAACGGATGTTCCCTCGATCAACGGGAGAAGATCGCGCTGCACACCTTCGCGCGAAACGTCCGCGCCGCGGCGCTCCGGACCAGCGCAGAGTTTGTCGATCTCGTCGAGGAACACGATGCCGCTGTTCTCGACGCTCGTAACGGCATCGCGCGCGATACGCTCGTTGTCGATAAGTTTCTCGGCTTCCTCCGCTTCGAGCGGCTCCCAAGCGTCGCGCACCACCAGCTTACGGCGCTTGGTCTGATTGCCGCCGCCAAAGATGCTGCCGAGGTTGATGGCGCTGATCGAGGCGTTGGGCATGTTCGGCAATTCGAACACAGGCGATGTCGCTGGCGCCGCAGCCATGTCGAGCTCGACGTCCTTGTCGTCGAGTTCGCCGGCGCGAAGCTTCTTGCGAAAAGATTCGCGCGTCGTGACCGACGCCGATGCGCCAACGAGAGCCGTCACCAGCCGGTCTTCGGCGTTCGCGCGGGCCTGTGCGCGCACCGTTTCGCGCGCCCGAGCGCGGACCTGCGTCACGCCGACCTCCATCAGGTCGCGAATGATCTGCTCGACGTCGCGACCGACATAGCCGACCTCGGTAAAGCGCGTCGCCTCGACCTTCAGGAACGGCGCGCTCGCAAGTTTCGCTACGCGGCGCGCGATCTCGGTCTTGCCGCAGCCGGTCGGTCCGATCATCAAGATGTTTTTCGGCAGCACTTCTTCGCGCATCGGGCTTTCGAGCCTCAGCCGCCGCCAGCGATTGCGCAACGCCACAGCGACGGCGCGCTTCGCATCGTGTTGGCCGATGATGAAGCGATCGAGTTCGGAGACTGTTTCACGCGGCGAGAACTCGCTCATGCCTCGCCGCCGATCGATTCAATGACAATGTTGCCGTTCGTGTACACGCAGATTTCCGCCGCGATCTCCATCGCACGCCGCGCGATCTGCTCGGCGTCCATGTCGGTGTCGAGAAGCGCCTTGCCGGCCGCCAGCGCATAATTGCCGCCCGAACCGATCGCCATCACGCAGGCGTTGGGGTCGCCGTCGGGCTCGAGCACATCGCCGGTGCCGGAAAGCAG
The DNA here is from genome assembly GCA_965246795.1 of Beijerinckiaceae bacterium. Classification (GTDB taxonomy): domain Bacteria; phylum Pseudomonadota; class Alphaproteobacteria; order Rhizobiales; family Beijerinckiaceae; genus JAJXWB01. Next base: position 142,902 of record CBDFFN010000010.1, read on the forward strand.
CAGCGAGGTACGCACGTCCGCCACAAGCATCATGGCCTCCAGCCGCCTGAGATAACGGTCGGTGCGCCATTCCTTCGCCAATTCGACCGCGGCCCGCGTCAATTGGCCAGGATATTGGTCGATCTTGCTCTCCAGCCGCTCGAAGAGCGTGAAGGCATCCGCCGTTGCGCCGGCGAAACCGGCGATGACGTCGTGCTTGCCGAGCCGGCGGATTTTCCGCGCGCTGCCCTTGATGATCGTCTGCCCGAAGCTGACCTGGCCGTCGCCGGCAAGGGTCGTGCGACCGCCCTTGCGCACGAGCACGATGGTCGTCGCGTGCCAGCCAGTCGGGTCGCGGCTGTCCTGAATGTCCAAGGCCATAGCGCGCGATCTAACGGCGGCGACCCCTCGGAACAAGGGTAACCAGAGCGCGAGCCCCTTGTGGCACTCCTACGCGCGGCTTGATAAAGAAGCGCCCCCGGACGTTTGGCACCCATGCGCGACGCAACCATCACCCGCAAGACGAACGAGACCGAGATCGAGGTGCGCCTCGTTATCAACGGTACGGGTCGCTACGATGTGTCGACCGGTATCGGCTTCTTCGACCACATGCTGGAGCAGCTCGCGAAGCACTCCGGCATGGATATTACCGTCAAGGCGAAGGGCGATTTGCACATCGACGGCCACCACACGGTCGAGGATGTCGGGATTGCCTTGGGACAGGCGTTGTCGAAGGCGCTTGGCGAGCGACGCGGCATCACGCGTTTCGCGCATGTCTATCTACCGATGGACGAAGCTCTCACCCGCGTCGCCGTCGACATTTCCGGCCGGCCGTATCTCATCTTCGAGGTGCCGCTGCCGACCGGCATGGTCGGCAATTTCGACCTGCAACTCGCGCGAGAGTTTTTCGGTGCGCTGGCGACGAATGCCGGCATCACGCTGCACATCGACACGATCCGTGGCGTGAACAGCCACCACATCGTCGAATCCTGTTTCAAGGGTGTGGCGCGTGCGCTCGGTGCGGCGGTGAAGATCGACGCGGCGCGCGCCGATGCCGTGCCTTCGACAAAAGGCTCGCTCGCGGGATGAGCATGGATGGCGCAACGGTCCATCGACCGCCAGGCGGCGACCCCGCCCGCATTCGTCTGGTGCAGGACGGTTTTCACTGGTCGGTGTTTCTGGTCCCGCCAGCGGCTCTCTTCGCGCGGAAATTGTGGCTTGTGGGGCTGGGCTGGATCGCCTTCGTGATGGTGCTCATTGCGCTGGTCGTCGCCGGCCTGCTCGCGCCAGGCGCGGCCATCCTCGCGGTCTTCGTTGTTGACATCGTGCTGGCGCTTGACGCGGCGGATCTCGAGCGACGGCGGCTCCTCCGACACGGCTGGTCCACGGTCGCCATCGTCGGGCCGCTCGGCATCGTCGACGGGACGCAGTCGGCGCCGCCTACAGCTACCGTCGCGGGCACCGCACCGGCCAAGACCACGGACATCCTTGGCCTGTTTCCGTCATGACGGTCGCCATCGTCGATTACGGCTCCGGCAATCTCCACTCCGCGCAAAAGGCTTTTGAGCGCGCCGCGCGTGAAAGCGGGCATGCCGACAAGATTGTCGTTACCGGCGATCCTGACACCGTCCGCAGTGCCGAGCGAATTGTGCTGCCGGGCGTCGGCGCCTTTGCCGATTGTCGCGCGGGCCTCGACGCGGTGCCCGGCATGGTGGACGCGCTCGAAGACGCGGTGCTGCGCGGCGGCCGACCGTTCCTCGGCATCTGCGTTGGCATGCAGCTGATGGCGAGTGTCGGCCGCGAACATGCCGACGTCGACGGCCTCGGTTGGATTCCCGGCGAGGTCGTCGCGATCGAGCCGGACGACGCGTCCCTGAAGATTCCGCACATGGGCTGGAATACGTTGCAGCCGCAGCGTGCGCATCCCTTGCTCGACAGCATCGCTACAGGTGTGGACGGACTGCACGCCTATTTCGTGCATTCCTACGCATTTCGCACCGCGCAGCCCGATGCCGTCGTTGCCACGACGGACTACGGCGTGCCGATCGCCGCGATCGTGTCGCGCGACAATATCGCCGGGACGCAATTCCATCCCGAGAAGAGCCAGATGCTCGGCCTCGCGATGATCGGCAACTTCCTACGCTGGCGCCCGTGATCCTTTTTCCCGCCATCGACCTCAAGGACGGCGAGTGCGTGCGCCTCGTGCATGGCGACATGGCGCAATCGACCGTCTTCAACACCGATCCCGTTGCACAGGCGCGGGATTTCGTGGCGACAGGCTTCGAATATCTGCATCTCGTCGATCTCGACGGCGCCTTTGCGGGCAAGCCCGTCAACGCGATCGTCGTCGAAGAGATTCTCCAGGCCGTGACGATCCCGGTGCAGCTCGGCGGCGGCATCCGCGACATGCGCGCCATCGAGGGCTGGCTCGGCAAGGGAGTTTCGCGCGTCATCATCGGGACGGCGGCGGTGCGCGATCCCGACATGGTGCGCGAGGCGGCGCGCAAACATCCCGGCCGCATCGCCGTCGGTATCGATGCACGCAACGGACTCGTCGCCATCGAGGGCTGGGCGAAGGCCGCGCAGCTCACCGCGCGCGACCTCGCGCTGCGCTTCGAGGATGCAGGCGTGGCGGCCATCATTTATACCGACATCATGCGCGACGGCGTTCTGCAGGGCCTGAATTTCGACTCGACGCTGGAGCTTGCCAACGCGCTGTCGATCCCGGTAATCGCATCGGGTGGCCTTGCATCGCTCGGCGATGTGGAGCGCCTTCTGCAGCCCGATTGCACGCGTCTCGCCGGCGCCATCACCGGCCGCGCACTTTACGATGGCCGCATCGATGCGAAACAGGCGCTCGCACTGATCCGCAAAGCAAGGCACGGACGCGACGGTGCTCAAGCGTAGGGTCATCCCCTGTCTCGACGTGAAGGATGGCCGCGTTGTGAAGGGCATCAATTTCGTCAGCCTTCGCGACGCCGGCGATCCCGTCGAGAGTGCGCAGGCATACGACCGCGCGGGCGCGGACGAACTCTGCTTCCTCGACATCACCGCGAGCCATGAGGCTCGCGCGATCCTGTTCGATGTCGTGCGCCGAACCGCGGAGGCCTGCTTCATGCCGTTGACGGTCGGTGGCGGCGTGCGGAAAGTCGAGGACATCCGCGGCCTGCTTCTCGCGGGCGCAGACAAGGTTTCGATCAACACGGCCGCGGTTTCCGATCCCGACTTCATCCGTCAGGGCGCGGAAAAATTCGGTGCGCAATGCATTGTCGTCGCCATCGACGCGAAACAGGTGTCGCCCGGCCGGTGGGAAATCTTCACGCATGGCGGGCGCAAGCCGACGGGCATCGACGCGATCGCTTATGCGGTTCGCGCGGCGGAGTTGGGTGCGGGCGAAATCCTGCTGACGTCGATGGACCGCGACGGCACCCGCAACGGGTTCGATCTCGCACTGACCCGCGCCGTCGCCGATGCCGTGACGATCCCCGTCATTGCGTCTGGCGGAGTGGGAACGCTCGACCACCTCGTCGATGGCGTCCGCGAAGGGCACGCGTCCGCCGTCCTCGCAGCGTCGATCTTTCACTTCGGTGACTTTACGATCGGCGCGGCCAAGCGTCATATGGCCGACGCCGGCATCCCGATGCGTCTCGACGTGCAAGAGCGACCCGCATGACGAACAGCGACTTCAGGCTCGAAGACCTCGAAGCGATCATCGCGCTGCGTGCCAGCGATACGGCCTCGACATCCTATACGCGCAGCCTGCTCGACGGCGGCACGCCGCTCGCAGCCAAGAAATTCGGCGAAGAGGCCGTCGAACTTGTCATTGCCGGCATGCAAGGCAAGAAGCCTGACACCGTCAGCGAAGCCGCGGACGTGCTCTTTCACCTGCTCGTGCTGCTGCGCTGCGAGAAGGTCGCGCTGTCGACAGTGCTTGCGGAACTCGGTCGTCGTACGTCGCAATCGGGTCATGCCGAGAAAGCAGCCCGCACCACGCCGGGGAGCGCCGCGTGAACATCGACGTCCCGCCGCCGAGCCTAGTGCTATCGCCCTACCGACATTTCACGCGCGCCGAATGGGCGAAGTTGCGTGCCGACACGCCGCTGACGCTAACGATCGACGACCTCGTGAAGCTGCAATCGACGAACGATCCGATTTCGATCGAAGAGGTCATCGCAATCTATCTGCCGCTGTCGCGGTTGCTTGCGCTTTACGTTGCCGCGACGCAGGGCCTGTTTAAGGCAACGCAGCGTTTTCTCGGCGCGGAAGACGGCAAGGTGCCCTACATTATCGGCGTCGCGGGCTCCGTCGCCGTCGGCAAGTCGACAACGGCGCGTGTGTTGCAGGCGCTTCTTTCGCGCTGGCCCAACACGCCGAAGGTGCAGCTCGTTACGACAGATGGATTTTTATTTCCGAATGCCGTGCTGGAACGCGACGGCTTGATGGAGAAGAAAGGTTTTCCCGAAAGTTACGATCAGGGCGCATTGATCCGTTTTCTTTCCGCCGTGAAAGCCGGCGAGAAACGTGTCGAGGCGCCGGTCTATTCGCATATGACCTACGACGTCGTCACGAACGAACGGACTGTCGTCGACCGGCCCGACATCCTTATCGTCGAAGGCGTGAACGTGCTTCTGCCGAGCCGCCTCCCGCGCGACGCAAAGGAAATTCCCTTCGTCTCGGATTTTTTCGACTTTTCCGTTTATCTGCACGCCGACGAGCAGATCCTCGAGAAATGGTACATCGACCGTTTCGTGCGGCTGCGCACGACGGCCTTTCGTGATCCGATGAGTTATTTCCGCAAATATGCCGAGCTTGATGATGCCGCGGCGATCGATGTCGCGCGCGGCATCTGGGAGCGCATCAACCTGCGCAATCTCGTCGAGAACATCTATCCGACGCGCGCACGCGCCAGCCTCGTGCTGACGAAGTCCGACACGCACCGCATCGAGAGCGTCGCGCTGCGGAAGCTTTGAAAGAAGATCACGTTCCCGGGCGCGCGTGCGCGTCCGGGCACCAGAAGAATTGCTGGACGCCGGATCGGTCTCCGGCCGTCCGGGCACGTGGCTCACGACGACGCGTCACGCCAGATACGCCGGCACCTTTGTCGCCATCCAGCGCACCAGCGCGCGATTGACCTCCGCCGGCTTCTCCTGCGCCATCCAGTGGCCGGTCGCCACAGTGCCCTCCGTCAGATTGGAGCAGGCACCACGCATAGGCTCGGGCAGTTTCGTGCCTTCGGTCATGCACACGACATCGTAGGACGCGTGCAGAAACAGCACGGGCATGTCGAGCTTGCCGCCATTCACCGATGCGCGCCCGTAGGCCGCATTGGCTTCGCCGTTCATGTACCAGGAGTCCGGTCCGAAGAAGCCATTGCGCGTCAACGCATCGACGAACGCTTTTTCCTCGACATCGCTGAGGATGCGTTCGTCGCGCGGCAAATCCGGTGCGCGGCCTGTGCCGCCGAACCAGTCGCCCATCTTGCGAATTCGCGCAGACATCGCGACCTTGCGCGCACTCGCCGGATCGCCTGATCGAAACAAAGCCCGCACCGTGCCCGTCACATTTGCTTCGAAGGCGCGCGTCACGCGCTCGAAATTCTCGACATAGGCAACCTGATAGTCCCACTGGCCGACCGGAAATTTGTCTTCCGGATAGAGCGAGCGGTCGACGAGCGGCACGAGGGTCGGGACCGAGAAGCCTTCCGGGATATACGGCACGCAGAGATTGACGACAGCGACGCAGACTTCGGGATGATGGCTCGCGATCGACCATACGATCGGCGCGCCCCAATCGTGACCGACCCACAAAGCCTTGTCGCGCCCAAGCGACTTCAACAGCGCAAGCATGTCGCCGACGATCGCCTCGACAGCGTAATCGTCATGGCGCGCGTGCACGGTCGAGCGGCCATAGCCGCGCATGTCCGGCGAGATGCAACGGAAGCCCAGCGCGGCGAACGCCGCGAGCTGATGCCGCCACGAGATCGAAAGCTCCGGCCAGCCATGCACGAAGACGATCAGCGGTCCGTCTTCGGGACCGGACGCCAGATAGAACGTCTCGTGGTTATCGCCCTTGGCGACATGTTCTGTGATCGTGGCACGCATCAGTCGACCACCGCCTGCAGCACGAGCGGACGCAGCAACGCACGATAGCGAAGCCGGATCATCCCCGGCGCCATCGCCATGAAGACGCAGATCAGCTTCTCCTGGGGATCGACCCAGAAATAGGTGCCGAACACGCCCGACCAGTACCAGTCGCCAGTGCTACCGACGACGCCCGCGACGCCCGTCTGCAGCCGCACCGCGACGCCGAGGCCGAACCCATAACCCTCGCAAGACGCGTCCATCGTGGTGACGCGGTTCTCGATTTTTGTGCCGAGATGATCCGAGGTCATGTAGGCGACCGTCTTGCGGCCAAGATAGCGGTGGCCGTGATAGATGCCGCCGTCGAGCAGCATTTGCAGGAAGCGCATGTAGTCGGCCGCAGTCGAAACCGCGCCGCCACCGCCCGTCTCCCATTTCACCGCAGCGCCGGTCGCGTGAAAGATCGTGACGGGCTGGCCGGTCAGCGGGTCGTTCGGGAAGGCTCGGGCGTAGCGCGCAGCTTTTTCCGGCGCGAGCGCAAAACTCGTGTCGACCATGCCGAGCGGCTCCCACAGCCGCTCCTTCAGGAAGGACCCGAGCGTCTTGCCCGACACGACCTCGACGACGAAGCCGAGAATGTCGGTGGAGAATCCGTACTCCCACGCCGTGCCCGGCTGATAGAGCAGCGGCGTCTTGCCGAGCAGTTCGAGGAAGTCGTCGCGCTCGTGGCGCACGGCCATCGTGAAGGGATCGCCGGGCTGGCGGCGATGCGCTTCGGTGTCGCCGCGACCGGGATAGGTCAGCCCGGACGTATGGCGCAGCAGATCCTGGATCGTGAAGTCGCGCGTTGCGGGCGCGAACTCGAACGCATCGCCGGCACCAACGCCGACCTGCATGCCCGCCAGCTGCGGCAGATATTTGCTGGCGGGATCGCTCAGCAGAAGTCGGCCTTCCTCGTAGAGCATGAGGATCGCGACCGACGTCATCGCCTTCGTCATCGACGCGATCGAGAAGATCGTGTCCGCCGTCATATCGACGCCGCTCGCAGGATCGCGCAGGCCGATGGCGTCGCAATGCGCAATCTCGCCATGCCGCGCCACCATCACGACAGCGCCGGGAATGCGCTTGGCCGCGACTTCCGCTTCGAGCGCCGGGCGGATCCGGCGCAGCCGCTCGGAGGAGAGACCGACATCCTCCGGCCGGCGTGCAACATCACGCAGCTTCTCGACGGCGCTCATGCAAGTATCTCCCAGTTTTGCCGACCAGTTTTACTAGTATCGTCGGCGACGCCGAGCCACGACGCAAGCCGCCCCGACGCCGGCTGCGAAACCCGCCTTTCCGCAGCCACGATCCTCACGATATAACCGAGCGACCTCCGGGGAAATCGACCACATGACCACCGCCCAATCTTCGCGACGCCCGCGTTCCGGCATCGCGGCTCTCGGTCTTGCCGCACTCGTCGCGACGACCGGCCTCTCCCCGCTGCCGGCCGCAGGGCGCGGCGCGCCGGACAGCTTTGCCGACCTTGCCGCCAGTGTCAGCGAGGCGGTCGTGAACATCTCGGCGACGCAGGCGGTCGAAGCCCGCAACCAGTCGGGCGCGTCGCCGCGACTGCAGCCCGGCACGCCCTTCGACGAGCTCTTCGAGGAATTCTTCAAGCGTCGCGGGCAGAAACCGCCGGGACGCGGCGGAAACAGCGAAGGTGGCGACGAGACCCCGTCGCCGCGCCGCGGTGCCAATTCGCTCGGCTCCGGTTTCGTGATCGATGCCGCTGGCATCGTGATCACCAACAATCACGTCATCGCCGACGCGAGCGAAGTATCCGTCATTCTGACGGATGGCACGAAGCTCAAAGCGGAAGTGCTGGGCAAGGACGCGAAGGTCGACATCGCGGTGCTCCGCGTGAAGCCCACGAAGCCGCTGAAGGCCGTGAAATTCGCCGACAGCGAGAAGTCGCGCGTTGGCGACTGGGTGCTGGCCGTGGGCAATCCCTTCGGACTCGGCGGTTCGGTGACGGCCGGCATCATTTCGGCCCGCAACCGCAATATCGATAGCGGTCCTTACGATAATTACATTCAGACAGACGCCTCGATTAACAAGGGCAATTCCGGCGGCCCGCTGTTCAACATGGACGGCGACGTCATCGGCGTGACGACCGCGATCCTGTCGCCGTCGGGCGGCTCGGTCGGCATCGGTTTCGCGACGCCGGCCAACACCGTCATGCCGGTCATCGATCAGCTGCAGCAGTTCGGCGAAACGCGGCGCGGTTGGCTCGGCGTGCGCATCCAGAACATCGACGACGCGATCGCGGAGAGCCTCGAACTCGGCAAGACGCGCGGTGCGCTTGTCGCCGGCGTCGACGATCGCGGCCCGGCGAAGACGGCCGGCCTCAAGGCGCGCGACGTCATCGTCAAGTTCGACGGCAAGGAAGTGAAGAACTCGCGCGAATTGCCGAAGCTGGTCGCACTGGCGCCGGTCGGCAAGGACGTCGAAGTTGTCGTCATCCGCGACGGCAAGGAAATGCCGCTCAGTGTGAAACTCGGCCGGCTCGAGGATGGCGAAAAGCAGGCCTCGCTCAACACCAAGAGCGATGCGAAGCCCGAAGCCGCGCCCGTGCAGGCCGCGCTCGGCATGAAGTTCGCCGCGCTTTCGGACGAAACGCGGTCGCGCTTCAACATCAAGGAAAGCGTCAAGGCCGGCGTCGTCATCACCGATGTCGACGCAAGCTCGAATGCCGCCGAGAAGCGCCTGCAGAAAGGCGACGTGCTTGTCGAGATCAACGGCGAAGCGATCCGCGCGCCCGGCGATGTCGCGAAGCGCATCAAGGTGCTGAAGGACGCCGGCAAGAAAAGCGCGGCACTGCTCGTGACCGGCGTCAACGGCGAGTCGCGTTTCGTGCCGGTGCCGACGGAGTAACGACACGATCGTCGCTTCGTCGGGTTTGGCCTTGCAAGTCGATTGCGAGCGCGCGCGATGACGTCTGCCCTGGATATCGCGCAGGCGCTGATCCGCTGCCCCTCGATCACGCCTAGGGACAAAGGCGTTATCCGCACCCTTGCCGGCTTCTTGCAGCCAGCAGGCTTTGTCCTGCATCGGCATGTCTTTTCGGAAGACGATACGCCGGACGTCGGAAACCTCTTCGCGACGATCGGCAGCGGTTCGCCGCATCTCGTCTTCGCCGGCCACACCGATGTCGTGCCGCCGGGCGACGTGACACTCTGGCGTTTTGCGCCTTTCGCGGCGGAAATTGCGGACGGGCGGCTCTGGGGACGTGGCGCCTGCGACATGAAAGGTGGCGTCGCGGCCTTTGCCGCTGCGGCGCTCGAATTCGTCGCGGCCGGCGGTCTGAAACGCGGGACATTGTCGTTTCTCATCACCAACGACGAGGAAGGTCCGGCGATCAACGGCACCGTGAAACTGCTTGCATGGGCGAAGGACGAAGGGATCGTCTTCGACGATTGCATCGTCGGCGAGCCGACAAATCCGAAACGCCTCGGCGAGATGGTGAAGATCGGCCGGCGCGGGTCACTTAGCGGCGACATCTCGGTCAAAGGCGTGCAGGGCCATAGCGCCTATCCGCAGCAGGCCAACAACCCGATCCCAATCCTTGCGCGCATCGTGACCGCGCTGTCCGACACGCCGCTCGATAACGGAACGGATGCGTTCGATCCGACGCGCCTCGTCGTGACGTCCGTCGATGTCGGCAATGCTGCGCGCAATGTCATCCCTGGCGGAGCGCGCGCAAGGTTCAACGTGCGCTTCAACGACACTTGGACGCCGGAGACGCTTACTGCGCGCATCCGCGAGATCGCTACGGAAGCCGCAGGCGATACGCCAATCGAAATCGCGATGCAGCCCTGCAATTCGCTGGCGTTCCGCACGCAGCGCGGGCCTTTCACCGATCTTGTCGGCGAAGCCATCCGCGCGGAGACGGGCCTGACACCGGAGCTTTCGACATCGGGCGGTACGTCAGATGCGCGCTTCATCTCACAATATTGCCGCGTGCTGGAATTCGGCCTCGTCGGCGAGACCATCCATGCCGTCGACGAGAATTGCCGGCTCGACGATCTCGACACGCTGACGCGCTGCTATCGCCGCATTCTCGATCGTTACTTCGCATGATCTCACATACGCAGTGCATGCGATGGCGATCTAGCGGCCTCATCCTGAGGTGCGAGCGTGGCGAACCTCGAAGGACGAGCCGTTGTAATCACGTTCTTCGAGGCTTTCGCGTTCCGCGAAAGCACCTCAGGATGAGGCGCGTGTGTTTGCAGCCAATTTCACGCCTAGCAGAATGACAGTCTCCTTCACCGAGCCGCGGCTCGTTCACGTCGCCGACCTTTCCGTCAGCGTCGCGACGCCCGTCGTCATCGGCGAGACGGCAGCAGGGCTCCGCCGCATCGTCGCCATCACAGGCGGCACGGCGACGGGCCGCATTGCCGGGACGATCGACGCGGGCGGCGCTGATTTCCAGATTCTCCGTCGCGAAGACGCAGCGGCCGAACTCGAAGCGCGCTACACGATCCGCACGCATGACGGTGCGATGATCTATGTCGTCAATCACGGGCTTCGCTCCGGCCCAAGGGATGTGATGGACGCGCTTGCGCGCGGCGAGCCCGTCGATCCGGCGAAAGTGTATTTCCGCGCCGCGCCGAAATTCGAGACCGGCGACGCGCGTTATCGATGGCTCACGCAAAAACTCTTCGTGGCGACGGGCGTGCGCCGACCGGACACTGTGGAATTACGCATCTATGAGCTTGGCTGAGAAGATTTCTTCGTCCCCAAAACCCTTCACGCCGGGCGAAGCGGCAGCGATAGAGCGCGCCATTTTCGAGCGCCGTTCCGTCCGTGCATTCCTGCCGACCCCTGTCGCTCGCGAAACCGTCGAGCGCATCCTCGATGTCGCGGCGCGTGCACCGTCCGGCACGAATATGCAGCCGTGGCGCGCGCATGTTTTGACAGGACAGGCGAAGGACGACCTCGCCGCCGCCGTCACGAATGCATTCGAGGCCGGCACGCCGGGCACGCATCGGTCGGACTACAAATATTACCCCGACCCGTTCTTCGAGCCGTACCAGTCGCGGCGGCGCAAGGTCGGCTTCGACATGTATGGCCTGCTCGGCATAGCAAAGGGCGACGCTGCGGCCATGAAGGCGCAGACCGGTCGCAACTTCACGTTCTTCGAGGCGCCGGTCGGCATCATCTTCACGATCAACCGCAAGCTCGAGATTGGCTCGTGGCTCGACTACGGCATGTTCCTGCAGAACGTGCTGCTGGCGGCACGGGCGCACGGGCTCGAGACCTGCCCGCAGGCGGCATTCGCGCATTATCACGGCGTCATCCGCGATGCGCTCAAGCTCGATGCCGACGAGGTCGTCGTCTGCGGCATTTCGCTGGGTGTCGAAGATCGCACCCACGTGGTCAACACGTTGGCGACGCATCGCGAAAGCGCCGCCGATTTTGCCACTTTCCGGGGATTCTGACCGGCGCGGCGTGGTACAAGCAGCCCGGGATTCACAAACGGACCGCTTCATGCCCGAGCCGCAACCGGACCGACTGTCGTCGCCGACCACCTATCTCGTGCGCATGAGCGTGTTCCTCGCGCTTGCGGCTTTTCTCGCCTTCGTCCTGCAGAAGGAAATTCTGCGCGCTTTCTTCGCCAATCCCGGATTGAACGGCGTCATCCTCGGCGTGCTGGCGGTCGGCATCGTGTTGGCAATCCGCGAAGTTGTCCGCCTCTATCCCGAGGTCGCCTGGGTCAACGGACGCACCGACCCAGCGTCTGCAACCGACCGGCAGCCAATTCTGCTGGCGCCGCTGGCAAAACTCGACACCGGTGCCGCCGTCACGCCGCTCGCAACCTCGACCTGGCGCGCCGTGATGGATTCCATCGCCACCCGGCTCGACGAGGGCCGCGAGACGCTGCGATACCTGACGGGCCTGCTGATCTTTCTCGGCCTGCTCGGCACGTTCTGGGGTCTGTTAGAGACCATCGGCTCGATCGGCAGCGTCATTAACGCGCTTCAAGGAAATGCCGATTCCGGCGTCATGTTCGAGGATTTGAAGACCGGCATCGCGCGTCCGCTCGCCGGCATGAGCTTGTCTTTCACCGCGTCGCTGTTCGGCCTTGCAGGCTCGCTCGTCATGGGCTTCCTCGATCTCACGACCGGCCAGGCGCAGAGCCGTTTCTATACCGACCTCGAAAACCTGCTCGCGACCCGCACCGCGCCGCCGCTGCCGGACATCGAAGGCGTCTCGCCGGAGACGCGGGATGCCGTGGCGCGCATCGCCGATGCCGGCGCCGCGTCGGGCGAGCGCGCTTCGACCGCGGCGATGGCGAGCCTCGCGGAAGGCATTCAGGCGCTGGTCCTGCACATGCGCACCGAGCAGCAGATGATTCGTAACTGGGCCGAGGCACAGGCGACGCAACACGCGGAGATGAAGAAGCTCATCGACCGCGTGGCCACGGAAACGGAGCGTCGCTAGAGCATGCCCCTTCAAAGAAAAGCTGATCTGACAATAAAGCACATGCTCCAGCGCATGAAGCTGGCGCGTATCCTTTTCGCCCGCGTGAATTCACGCGGGCGGGATGCGCGCTGATGGCGCTCGCGCGTGGTCGCCGCACGCGAGGCGGCATCGACTACTGGCCGGGTTTCGTCGACGCGCTGTCGACGATGCTGCTCGCTTTCGTGTTCCTGATCACGATCTTCACCGTGGCGCAGTTTTTTCTGTCGCGCGACGTGACCGGCAAAGACGCCGTTCTCGCCCGGCTGAACCGTCAGATCGACGAACTGACCTCTCTCCTTTCGCTCGAGAAAACGAGTGCGGGGAAGAGCGATGCCTCGCTGGCGTCGCTTTCGGCGACACTCGAGTCAGCGCGTCGCGACAGCGACAAGCTGCGTAGCGATCTCGCGGCCGCCGCCGTGGCGGGAACACGGGCTGGCGAGGCCGAAGGACAGGTCGATGCGCAGAAGCAGGTGACGACGCGCGCGCTGGCGCAAGTCGACATCCTCAATCAGCAGATCGCAGCGCTGCGCCGTCAGCTCGCGGCCATCGAAGATGCCTTGGCGGTCACGGAGAAACGGGACCGCGATTCCCAGACGCGGATCGCGGATCTCGGCAATCGCCTTAACCTCGCGCTCGCGCAGAAAGTGCAAGAGCTCGCACGCTTTCGCTCCGACTTCTTTGGCCGGTTGCGCGATATTCTCGGCTCGCGACCGGGTGTTCGCGTGGTCGGCGACCGTTTCGTCTTTCAGTCGGAAGTGCTGTTCGATACCGGCAATTCGGTGCTGAACCCGCAAGGCCGCGGCGAACTCGACACGCTCGCCAACGCCGTCACCGATCTCGAGCGCGAAATTCCGCCGGACATCCCGTGGGTGATGCGCGTCGACGGTCACACCGACAAGCGGCCGATCCAGTCGGCGCAATTCAAATCGAACTGGGACCTGTCGGCCTCACGCGCCATCGCCGTGGTGCAATATCTCGTGTCGAAGGGCGTCGCCCCGCAGCATCTCGTGGCAGCAGGTTTTGGCGAATTCCAGCCGATCGAAACCGGCGATAACGACGACGCCTATCGACGCAACCGGCGGATCGAACTCAAGCTGACCGAGCGCTAAAGCATAGCCCGCCGAGTGGAGGCCGGTTCGGCGGCGAGGATATGCGCGGCTGAGAGCCTAGCCGCGCATCCGGAACAGCCGCATCACCGTGTCGGAGAGAGGCTGCGGCAGCGGCTCTTTCAGGGTTGGATCGAACTGGGAGTGCATGGCACGGCCGACAGAACTAACAGTTTCGCGCTTCAGCTCCTGCCGCCACAAAACCTCGACACGGCTCGCCATCGCGTCACCCGCCATTTGCGGCCGTTGTCCGTCGAGCAGATCATTGATCGCGTCCACCAGCTTCTCATGCCGCATCGTCTTCGCGAGGACCGGAATGTCGTCGCCACCCAGACGAACGCCTGCCAGTTCGCCGTGGCCCGTGTAAAGCGCCACAGCGACATCAGGATGCGATGCACGAATCTGGCGGCAAAGATCGATGCCGACAGGCTTGGGCAGACAATAATCGATGATTGCGAGCCGGATATCCGGATTGTCGTTGAGGTAATCGAGCCCCTGCCCTTCGCTGGCGGCGCAATGAACTAAAAAGCCGCTGTCCGAGAGGTTGTCGGATACGACGGTGCGGATCAGAGGATCGTCGTCGATGAGCAGAATTTCTGCCGACATTTTGGTCCGTCCCGTCGCCTTGTGCTGGTTGCGCCCAAACGCAATGTGACGAAGAAAAGAAGGTTCCCGAATCTCTTAACACATAGCAATTTTTCAACAGGATGACGATAGGTCAGCAGAATTGCCTTCAGAACGAGCCTCGCTTAATGACCCGACGATGCCCGGACCGCGTCAGCCCGCGGCGCTCAGGGCCGTCGCGGCCGCAAGCGACGCGACGCCCGTATCGAACTGAAGTTTGGCCAGCCTGGCATAGAGTCCGCCCCGCGCAACGAGGGCAGCGTGCGACCCCTGCTCGACGATGCGGCCGCCGTCCATGACGAGAATGCGGTCTGCCGCGACGACCGTTGCCAGTCGATGCGCGATAACAAGGGTCGTGCGCCCGCGCATCACTTCGTCCAGGGCCTGTTGAACCAGATACTCGTTTTCCGCATCGAGAGCCGAGGTCGCCTCGTCGAGCAGCAGGATCGGTGCATCTCGCGCGATGGCGCGGGCGATGGCGAGGCGCTGCCTTTGCCCGCCCGATAGCGTCACACCGCGCTCGCCGAGCTCCGTGTCGTAGCCGCGCGAAAGATCGCGGATGAAGGGATCGGCCGCCGCACGCTGCGCCGCCGCCTCGATTGTGCTGCGGGTCAGCCCCTCGCGACCGTAAGCGATATTATCGGAGACGGTCGCGGCGAAGACGACCGGCTCCTGCGGCACGAAAGCGATGATCTGGCGCAGCGCAACAGGATCGAGGGCGCGGATGTCGACGCCATCAACCGTTATGCGGCCTGCCGTCGGATCGTAGAAGCGCAGCAGCAACTGAAAGACCGTCGATT
This sequence comes from Beijerinckiaceae bacterium, assembly GCA_965246795.1. GTDB lineage: Bacteria > Pseudomonadota > Alphaproteobacteria > Rhizobiales > Beijerinckiaceae > JAJXWB01. The sequence continues at coordinate 157,998 of CBDFFN010000010.1, forward strand.
TGCCAGCGCCCGACGGGCCGACGATCGCCACCCGCTCGCCGGGCGCGATGCTGAAGGACACATCCCGCAGAACGCCGGCCTGCGGCGCGGAGGGATAATCAAAGCGCAAGGCCTCGAAGGCGATCGCGCCACGAACCGGCAACGGCAGCAACGACGGTGTTGGCGGGGCGACGATTCCGGAGCGGATATCGAGAATTTCCGCAATGCGCGTGGCGGAGCCCGCTGCGGCGGAGACCTCGCTCCAGACCTGGCTGAGTTCGCCGAGCGAACTTGCGCCGAGCACCGCGAACAGCACGAATTGCGACAGCAGGCCGCCTGTCATCTCTCCGGCGAGCACGTCGCGCGCGCCAAGCCACAGCACGCCGATAACGCTGAGAAACGCGAGCGCGATGGCGACGCCCGTGAGCATTGCCCGGGCGCGCGTGGCCTCGCGCGCGGCATCGTAGGCGCCCTCGGCAGCGCGCCCGAAGCGAAACAGCGTCGCGGCTTCGGCGTTCGACGCCTGCATCGTGCGGACCGCCGCAAGGTTTTCGGCGGCAAATGCGGTTGCGTCGGCGAGCGTGTCCTGCGCGCGTTTGGCACGCTGCCGCACCGAGCGTCCCGAAGCCACGAGCGGCAGCACGATCAGCGGAATCGCGACGATCACGAGCAGCGACAGTTTTGGGCTCGTCCAGACCATCAGACCGATGGCACCAACGAACATGAAGAGGTTGCGTAGCGCGACCGACGCGGACGAACCGAACGCAGCTTTCAGCTGCGTCGTATCGGCGGTGAGGCGCGAGACCAGTTCGCCGGTTCGCGCGCTGTCGAAGAAGGCTGCATCGAGCGAGGCGAGATGTCCGAAGAGATCCTTGCGGAGATCAGCGACGACGCGTTCGCCGAGCGTCATCACGAGGTAGTAGCGCGAGGCCGATGCCAACGAGAGGACGAGCACGATGGCGATCATCGCGCCGAAATAGCTGTTGATGAGGCCCGCGCCGTCGTTCTCGAAACCGTGGTCGACAAGGCGTCGCACCGCGACCGGAACGACGAGCGTCGCCGCCGAAGCGACGGTGAGTGCGACGAAGGCGGCTGCAATCTTGCCGCGATAGCGCCACCCGTAGGGCAGCAGCGGCTTCAGTGCCGCGAGCGGCGCGTTGGCGCGTGAGGGTTTGGCGTCGGTCATCTCAGGTCGATTACAGGATGTAGAGCCGGTCGGGCAGATCATCCGCCTCGCCGGTCGGCGGCGCGCGCTCGGCGAGCAGTGCGCCGCAGCGCTCGATCGCGGCGATGAATCCGCCGACGATGTCGCCGGTGCGCATCGATACGACGAGCGCGTCCACTGCGCCCTGCCATTCGTCGTCGTGGACGTGAGCCGCGATGCCTTCGTCCGCGATGATGCGGGCGTAACGCTCGGCGAGCGAAACGAAAATCATCACGCCGCAGCGGCTCTTCGTCCGCGTCATGCCGCGCGCGAAGAACTGCTCGACCGCCTCGCGATGCGCACGGGCCCGCTGCACCGGCCGCGGCACAAGGCGCAGCCGCACAGGCCCCCAGGAGAAGAACGCCAACGCGACGACGAAGGCGACGAGCTGAAGGATGAGGACGCGCTGCACGCTCCATTGTGTCAGGAAGAGCAGGAGCCAGGGCAGCGCGAGCGCGAGGCCGGCGGCCCAGAGCGCCGCGACATGCACGTAGGCCGACGAGCCCCGCGCAAGCACGCAGACGATTTCGCCGGCCGTTGTGCTTTCCGCCGTTCGGATCGCCGCAGCGATGCGGGCGTGGTCGGGCTCCGTGATCATCACCAGCTCCCCGAGGCGCCACCGCCACCCGATGATCCGCCTCCGCCGGAGAAGCCGCCGCTATCGCCTCCGCTGCTCCCGCTCGTCCAGGAGCCGCCGCCCCACGAAGAGCCGGAACTCCAGCCGCCGCCGGGCGGCCCCGGAAGGAATACACTCTGGTTGCCACGACGAACCCATCGACCGGGCCCTCGCGCATTGCGCGACATGACCATCAAGATGATGATCACGAGCACAATCACGAGAAACGGTATGGTGCCGTCGAATTCGTTGGCATCCTGCCGGACCTTGATCTTGCGGTGCCATTCCGACTGATCGTTGGTCATGGCCTCGATCAGCGCATCGACGCCGGCCGTGACACCGCCAGAAAAATCAGCGGCTTTGAATTTCGGCACGATGGCGCTGGAGATGATCACCGACGACAGAGCGTCGGTGATCGTGCCCTCCATGCCGTAGCCGACTTCGACGCGGACTTTCCTTTCGGTCGGCGCGACAACCAACAACACGCCGTTGTTGCTCTTCGCCTCACCGAGCCTCCACGCACGAAACAGTCCGTTGGCGAAGGTTTCGATGTCGTTGTCCTGCAGTGACGGCACGGTCGCGACGACAAGCTGGATCGACGAGCGGTTTTCCAGATCGGCAAGCTTGCTTTCGAGCGCGCTGCGCGTCGCAGTCGAAAGCAAATTTGCGCCGTCGTTGACGCGGCCGGTGAGCGGCGGCCACGCGATTGCCGCCAGCGCCGCGCAAAGAAACGAGATCAGCAGCGCGGCCGAAAGACCGGCGCGCTTTGTCATGCACCTAGACGCGCAAAGATGCGTCAGAACTTCACCGTCGGGGGTTTCTGCGCATCATCCGACGCCGCAAATTCAGCCATCGGCTTCGCGCCGGTAACCTTCGCCCAGATGAGCGTCGGGAAGGTGCGGACCGCTGTGTTAAATTGGCGCACGGCCTCGACATAGTCGCGGCGCGCAACGCCGATACGGTTTTCCGTGCCTTCGAGCTGGCTCTGCAAAGCAAGAAAATTCGCGTTGGATTTGAGGTCCGGATAGGCCTCCGACACCGCGATCAGCCGGCCGAGCGCGCCGGACAACTGGTTCTGCGCATCCTGGAACTGCTTCAGCTTCTCGGGATCGGTGAGCTGCGACGCATCGATCTTCGTTTGCGTCGCCTTGGCGCGCGCCTCGATCACCGCCGTCAGCGTGTCCTTCTCCTGCTTCGCGTAGCCCTGCACGGTGGCGACGAGATTGGGAATGAGATCGGCACGGCGCTGGTACTGATTCTGCACATCGCCCCAGCGCGCCTTCGCCGACTCTTCGAGCGTCGGAATCGTGTTGTAGCCGCAGGACGACACGGCCAGTCCGATGAGGAGAACGCCGACGATCGTGCGTAGGCGAGTGAAAGCGGACATGGAGGCTCCGTGACGGCTCCGGGAAATGCGTTGGCTATATACAGACGCGGCACGGTGTCCAACAGCGCGCCCTTGCGAGGCGAACCGGTCGCGCCCACCTGCCGCTCGCGCATTCAGATGGAGCATGTCCTCCTTCGCCAAACCGGGTCCACTTCGGCGAGACATGCTCTGGCGGAGGTTCGATGCTTTTCACGATGATCGGCGCGGCCGTCGCCGCGATGCGGCAGACGTTGTCGCCGCCGTTCCGTTCCGTGCTCTGGAAAGTGCTGGCGCTGACGATCGCCTTACTGGCGCTCGCTTGGGCCGGCCTCGACAAGCTTCTCGTCGGCTTCATCGCCGCAGCGCCGTGGCCGTGGTTGCAGATAACGCTGTCGGTCGTGACCGGCATCGGTCTCGTCTTCGCGCTCGCCTTCGTGCTGGCGCCCGTGTCGATGCTCGTCGCCGGCTTCTTCCTCGACGACCTCGCCGAGAAGGTGGAGCGCACCGATCCGCGGTTTCCGCCGGGCCGCGCGCTACCGGCAGGCGCGGCGGTCTGGCTGGCCTCGAAATTCGCGCTCGTGTCCGTTCTGGTGAACCTGCTCGCGCTCGCCGTCTTCCTGCTGCCCGGCGTCAACGCGATCGTCTTCGTCGTCGCCAACGCCTATCTTTTCGGCCGCGAATATTTCGAGCTTGCTGCGCTGCGCTACCGTCCGGTCGAGGAGGTGCGGCTTCTGCGCCGCGCGCATCGGTTCGAGATTTTCATTGCCGGGCTTTTCATTGCCGTCATCGTCGCCGTGCCAATCGTCAACCTGTTGACGCCGCTGTTCGGGACGGCCTTCATGGTGCGGCTGCACCGGCAGATGGGCTTTGTGCCGATGGCACCCGCGTCCGTGGCGCGTGAGAGCTACGCCAGCCGCTGACCTTCGAACTGTCCCGTCTTGCGATAGCGCCAGAGATAGGACGGCACGATCGCGCGATAGCCTTCGGCCATAATGCCAAGTCCTTCGAGCGTGCGCCTCTCGGCAATCGCAGCCGCGGAAACGATGTTGTCGGTCTCCAGCAGCTTCACTTGATCGCGCGTCGTGGTCAGCACTGGCGGAAAGAGCCCGAGCGAGGCTTTCGAGGCGATCTCGGTGCCGAGCGCCATCAGCCGCCCGACCGAGAACGGCAACGGAACGATCACGGGCTTGCGATGCGTTTCCTTGCACACGAAAGCGACGAGTTCGCGGAACGTCTCGATGTCCGGCCCGCCGAGCTCATAAACGCCGGGTGCCACGCCGCCTTCGAGCGATGTTGCCACAGCTTCCGCGACATCGCCGACGAAAACCGGCTGGAATTTCGTATCTCCGCCGATCAGCGGCAGCGCCGGCAGCATCCGCGACAACAGCGCGAAGCGGTTGAAGAAGGAATCTTCCGGCCCGAACACGATCGACGGACGCAAGATGACAGCGGCGGGGATGGCCTCGCGCACGGCGCCTTCGGCCTGCGCCTTCGTCTTCGCGTAGGTCGATGCAGCATCGGCATCCGCGCCGAGCGCCGACATCTGCACGAAGCGGCCGATCCCGAGCGCGGCTGCCTCCTGCGCAACAGCCTTGCCGCCCGCGGCATGCACGGCGTCGAAACGCTGCTGGCCCGATTCCGACAGAAGGCCGACGAGGTTCACGACGGCCTTCGCATCGTGCAGCGCCGTGCGGATCGAGTCAGGGAAGCGCAGGTTTGCCTGCACGGCGTGGATTTGCCCGACGCGGCCGAGCGGCTGGAGATGGAATGCGAGGTCCGGACGGCGGCATGCGACTCGCACACGCCAGCCGCGTGCTGCCAGCGCGCGGACGACGTGCCGCCCGATGAACCCCGAACCGCCGAACACGGTCACCAGATCGTCGTCGTGCGCCGTCGGCCCCATCGCATCACCACTCTTATGTCGACGCGGTGATAGGCGAGGGGCGTGCCAGTGTACAGGCGCTGCACCGTCGCATCGCTCTGGCGTCGCTGCAGAGATTGCCCTACATTGGCGTTGCGGTGCTGCGGGGCGCGTGATGGACTATATTCCCCGGGGCCTTACGATCTCTACGGGAGCTGTCCCTGTCCTTGCCCGTGGGCTTGGGCACATGGCGCCCACCTACTTCTGTAGGTTCCCGGGATCGTCGTCCCACGGCCTTTGCGGCCCGCACTCTTCTCTTGGACGCGAGTCCTTCGTGTCTCTTGGACGCGAGTCCTTCGTCGCAGAAGTCTGTCAACTTTTGCGGGACGTGCGCAACGCTGCCGACGATGCGCGCAATTAAGTCGGACTTGCGCCGCCACGCCTTTGCGCGACGTGATCTCGTGTCGCCGGACGAAGCGCAAAAAGCTGCGAAAATCGTTGCGCGAAACGGCGTCGCTCTGGCGCGCGAATATCTGGCCGCGAGCGCGACGATTGCCGCCTACTGGTCTATCCGCAGCGAGTTGCACACGCGACCTTTGTTCGACGCGCTGATACGCGCGGGCTTTCGCACGGCGCTGCCGGTGACACGCGAAACGCGCACGCCGATGATCTTTCGCCTCTGGTCGCCCGGCGATGATTTTTCCCGCGGGGTGCTGGGAAATTCCGAGCCGCCCGACAATGCTGCGATTGTCGTTCCGTCGCTCGTCTTCGCGCCACTCGCCGTCTTCGATGCACATGGCGGCCGTATCGGGCACGGTTCCGGCCACTACGACACAACGATGCAGGCGCTGCGGCTGAATGGACCCGTGCTGTACGTCGGACTTGCCTTCGATTGTCAGGAGGTCGAAACCGTTCCGCTGGAACCGCACGACATCAGGCTCGACATGATCCTCACCGAAACGCGAAGTCTTCGAACGGGAGCGCACTGAACCGATGCGGATTCTCTTCGTCGGCGATGTCGTCGGCCGCTCGGGCCGCGATGCGATCGAGCGGTATCTGTCAAAGCTACGCACGCAGCTCGCGGCAGATTTCGTCGTCGTCAATGGCGAGAATGCTGCCGGCGGCTTTGGCATCACGGAAGCGGTCTGCGACGAACTCCTCGCGCATGGCGCCGATTGCGTCACGCTCGGCAACCATTCCTTCGACCAACGCGAGGCGCTCGTCTTCATCGAGCGGCAACCGAGGTTGCTGCGCCCCGTCAACTATCCCAAGGGAACGCCCGGCCGCGGCGCTTTTCTCTACGAGAGCGCGGGTGGCGCGCGCGTGCTCGTCATGAACGTCATGGGCCGCATTTTCATGGACGCGCTCGACGACCCATTCCTGGCGGTCGACGCCGAGATCGAACGCTGCCCGCTTGGCCACGGATGCGATGCCATTCTCGTCGACATCCACGCCGAGGCGACGAGCGAGAAGATGGCCTTCGCGCACCACCTCGACGGTCGCGCAACGCTCGTTGTCGGCACACATACGCACGTGCCGACCGCCGACGCCCGCGTGCTGCCGGGTGGCACCGCCGCCATGACCGACGCCGGCATGACCGGCGATTACGATTCCGTCATCGGCATGGACAAGGAAGAACCGATCCGCCGCTTCATCCGCAAGACGCCCGGCGCGCGCTTCGAGCCGGCCTCGGGCGAGGCGACGCTTTGCGGCGTGCTCGTCGAGACACGGCCCAACGGGCTCGCCGCGCGCATCGCACCGGTTCGGGTAGGCGGGACACTCGATCCGGCACTCCCCGCTTGGTGAGTGCAATAGTCCAGGGAATGGCCTAGTTTGCCGACGAAACGAGCCATAGAGCCCGGTCGGGAGATACAGGTATGAGCACCGCGATCCGCAAATTGTCGTCGATGGACGCGTCGTTCCTCTATCTCGAGACGCCCGAGATGCCGATGCACATCGGCTCGATCGCGATCTTCAAATTGCCCGAGAATTACGACGGCAGCTTCTTCGAGACCTTCAAGTCGATGGTGAGCGAGCGGTTGCATCTCGCGCCGATCCTGCAATCGAAACTGTCGCAGACGCCGCTCGACATCGACAATCCGTCGTGGGTTCACGACGACCAGTTCGACATTGACCGCCACATCTTACGCGGATCGCTTCCGGCACCGTACGATCGCCCGACGCTGGAGCGCATCGCAGGCTGGATGCACGCGAAGCTCCTCAACCGCGCGCGTCCTCTTTGGGAATTCTACGTGTTCGAGGGCCTCGCGAACAACGAGGTCGGCCTTTACTCGAAGGTGCACCACGCCTGCATTGATGGCGGCGCTGGCGCGGCCCTGACCGAGATCGTCTACGACATCACGCCGGTGCCGCGGAAAGTCTCGAAGGCTGCGCCGCAGGCGCCTGCGAAAGATACGCGCGAAGTCGCGCAGAACTTCATGGACCAATACATGAAGCTTTGGACGCAACCGCCCGCGCAAGCGCGCGAGGGCATGGCGGCGATCAACCTGCCGCGTTCCGGCCGCACCGATCTGGGCTCGGTCCTGTTCGACAATGCGATGCACCAGATCGAATCGTCGATGCGCTTCGTCAGCGGCCTGCCCGACATTGCGAAGACGCTCTCCGAAATGGCAGGGGCAGCACTCGGCAAGGAATCGCGCGAGAAAATGGCCGACCTGATCGCGCCTGCGACACCGCTCAACAAGGCGATTTCGTCGGAGCGGTCCTATGCCGCTGTCACCATCTCGCTGTCACGCGCGAAGGCGGTTGCGAAAGCGGCCGGTGGCAAGCTCAACGACGTCGTCATGGCGGTGTCGAGCGGTGTGTTGCGGCGCTATCTTCTCGAACGCGGCGCACTGCCTGACAAATCGCTGACAGCCGCCGTTCCGATCTCGTTGCGGGAGGAAGGCAACCAGGATTCGAACAACCAGGTGTTCGGCATGGTGTGCGCGATCGCGACCGATGTCGCCGATCCGAAGGCGCGGCTGGAACGCATCATTGGCGAGTCGACGAAGGCGAAAGAGATGTCGAGCCCGCTGCGGCCGCTGATGCCGCACATCCAGAATATGGCACCGCTGGGCGCACCGATCGTCGTGCAGATGCTGGCACTGCTCTACAGCCGCTCAAATCTCGCTGATATTCTTCCGCCGCCCGCGAACGTGACGATTTCCAACGTACCCGGTCCGCGAAAGACGCTTTACGCCGTCGGCGCGGAACTCCTGAATATCTATCCCGTGTCGATCGCGGTACATGGGCTCGCGCTCAACATCACCGTGCAGTCGTATCGCGACCAGCTCGACTTCGGTCTGATTGCGGGCGCTAATATCATTCCGAACCTGCAGGGCATGGCGCAAGGCATCCCGCATGAACTGGAGGCGCTGGAAGCCGCATTCGGTCTCGATCAAGCGTCGCCACCGCCAGCGCCGGCTGCCACCGAAAACGCGCAAGCGCTGCACTAGAGCATGTCCCGCCAAAGTGGACCCGGTTTGGCGAACAAGGACATGCTCAGGGATAAGGAATTGGCGCGAATCCCTTTCGACCGCGTGATCCCACGCGGTCGGGATGCGCGCTAAGCGGAGTCAACTTATGAAGATCACCGTCGACGTCGACATGACTCCGCAAGAGGCGCGGCAATTCATGGGACTGCCGGATGTGGCACCGATGCAGGCGAGCGCGATGGCCGAGCTCGAGAAGCGTATGAAGGTCGAGATGGACCGCATCTCGCCGGAAGGGCTTTTGAAAACTTGGTTCGTCGACGCGCCGCAGACGGCGGATCGCATGATGAAAATGTTCACGGGCCTGCTCGGCGCGGCGGTGCCGAAAAGCACCGAGCCGGCGAAACCGGCGGAGCCGCCGAAGAGCTGATCGACTTGCGGCTTTTTGTCGTCATGCGGTGACGATGCGCTGTTGCGAGGCATGTAGGCAAGCGGCATAGTCGCAGCCCTTCCCAAGCAGTCTGCACTCCGATCGAAGGCGCGCGCGTGGACCTTCCCATCAATCATTTCAAACATGCGCTGACCGCGGGTCGCAGCCAGATCGGCTTCTGGTGCAGCCTCGCCAGTCACACGTCCGTCGAAATCCTCGCCGGCTCGGGCTTCGATTGGCTGCTGCTCGACATGGAGCATTCGCCGAACGAGGGGCCACAGGTCCACACGCAATTGCAGGCGGTGATGGAACATCGCGTGCAGCCCATCGTGCGTCCGCCGTGGAACGACGCCGTCATGATCAAGCGGCTGCTCGATCTCGGCGTGCAGACCTTGCTGCTCCCTGTCGTGCAGACGGCGGAGGAAGCCGCCGCAGCCGTCGCCGCGACACGCTATCCGCCGAACGGCATCCGTGGTTTTGCGGGCGGTTCGCGCTCGTCGCGCTTCGGTCGCATCGCCGATTATCACACGCGTTGCGAGGCGGAAATTTGCGTACTCGTGCAGGTCGAGACGCAACTCGGTCTCGATAATCTCGATGCCATCACGAAGACGGAAGGCGTCGATGGCGTTTTCATCGGACCGGGCGATCTCTCCGCAGCGATAGGCTATCTCGGCAAGCAGGGCGACGCGCATGTGCAGGCCGTGATCGTCGATGCGATCAAGCGTATTCGCGCACTCGGCAAAGCGCCGGGTATTCTGACGCCGGACGAGGCGCTGGCGCGCAAATATATCGAGGCGGGAACGTTGTTCACGGCGGTCGGAACCGATTCCGGCCTGCTCGCGCGCCAGTCCGAAGCGCTGGCGAAGCGCTTCAAGGACACCACGCGTGGCTGACCTCGCGAGCGGTGCGAGCGCCGGCGGTGGCATCGTGCACGTTGAACTTCTCGAAGCGCTCGCAAGGATCGTCGGCGCGAAGAACGTTCTGACCGACGTCGATGCGACCGCGACCTATCTCGTCGAGGAACGTGGACTCTATCGCGGTCGTGCGCGCGCGGTCGTGCGTCCGGGAAGCGCGCAGGAAGTCGCCGAAGTACTGAAACATTGCGATGCACAGCGCATCGCCGTTGTTCCGCAGGGCGGCAACACGGGGCTCGTCGGTGGGCAGGTACCTTCGAAATCCGGCGAGGAGATCGTACTATCGCTGAAGCGTCTCGATCGCATCCGCGACGTCGATGCCGCCGCGAATGCGCTGACGATCGAGGCGGGTGCGACGCTGCTCGCGGCGCAAGAAGCCGCGACCGCAGCCGACCGGTTGTTCCCGCTGTCGCTCGCGTCGGAGGGCTCCGCCACGATCGGTGGCAATCTCGCGACCAATGCCGGCGGTACGGCCGCCATCGCCTACGGCACCGCACGCGATCTCGTCCTCGGCATCGAGGTCGCTCTGCCCGATGGCCGGCTTTTGTCCAATCTCGGCAAGTTGAAAAAGGACAATACCGGCTACGATCTGAAACATCTCTTCATGGGATCAGAAGGCACCCTCGGCATCATCACCGCGGCGGTGCTGAAATTGTTTCCGAAGCCGCGCGCGACAGCAACAACCTTCATTGGGCTGTCGTCGCCGCAAGCTGCGCTCGATCTGCTGCTTCTCGCGCAGAGCCGCGTCGGCGCTGATCTCAAGACATTCGAATTGATCCCGCGCATCGGTATCGACTTCGTTCTGCGCCACGGTGCGGATGTGCGTGATCCGCTAAGTGCGAAACACGCGTGGTATGTGCTGCTCGAACTCACGTCGCAGACGGAAGGCACGCTCGATACCGTGCTCGAGGCTTTGCTCGAAGCGGGAATGGAGCGGGAATGGATCGAGGACGCCGCGATCGCGGCCTCCGGCGATCAGGCAAAGATGTTCTGGCGTCTGCGTGAGCTGATGTCGGAAGTGCAGAAGCATGAAGGCGGGTCGATAAAACACGACGTCTCCGTGCCGATCGGCGCGGTGCCAAGATTTCTTGCCGATGTCGAAGCGGACGTCGAACGCGCCATGCCCGGCGCTCGCCCGGTGCTTTTCGGGCATCTCGGCGACGGCAACATTCACGCGAATATTTCGCAGCCGGTTGGCATGGACAAACAGGCCTATCTCGACCGCTGGAACGAAGTGAATGCGATCGTGCATGGTCTCGTCGCGCGCTGCGGCGGATCGATCTCGGCGGAGCACGGCATCGGCGTGATGAAGCGCGGCCTGCTGCCCGGCGTGAAGGATCCCGTGGCGCTTGCCGTGATGCGGCAGATCAAGGGCGTGCTCGATCCGCACAACATACTTAATCCGGGCAAGGTGCTCTGAAGCACCACTCACACGGGAGGTTTCGATGAAAGACCGCGTCTCGATCAACATCGTCGATGGCGTCGCCGACGTCAAAATGATCCGTGCAGATAAGATGAATGCGCTCGACGAGGCGATGTTCGAAGGGCTCATCGAGGCCGGCGATAAGCTGCGCGGCGACAAGAGCGTGCGCGCCATCGTTTTGTCGGGCGAAGGTCGCGCATTCTGTGCCGGGCTCGACATGGGCCGGTTCGAGGCGATGAAGGAAAAAGGCGAGGCGATCGCCGGCACGCGCGATTTGCGGCCGCGCACGCATGGACAAGAAAAGCCGGTCGCGAACAAGCCGCAATGGGCGGCGTGGCAATGGCGCGAAATGCCGGTGCCTGTCATCGCAGCCGTGCATGGCGTCGCGCTTGGTGGCGGCTTTCAGATCGCGCTCGGCGCGGACATGCGTTACGCCGCGCCGGACACGCGCTTTTCCGTCATGGAACTAAAATGGGGCCTCGTGCCGGACGTCGCGGGCACGCAGCTCATGCGCCATCTCGCGCGCGAAGATGTCGTACGTGAGCTGACCTATACCGCACGCGTGTTCGATGCGACGGAAGCGGAGGAGTTCGGCTTCGTGACGCGCATCTGCGATAGACCGTACTATGCTGCGATGGAAACGGCGCGCGAGATCGCGGCGAAGAACCCGCATGCGATCCGCGCCGCGAAGCGCCTGCTGAACGAGGCCGTGCTGGTCGATCCCGTTGCAGGCCTTCAGGCCGAGTCGGACGAGCAGGTAAAACTCATCGGCAGCAAAAATCAGATCGAGGCGGTGGCGGCGAATCTCGCCAAGCGCGTGCCGGCGTTCGTCGATCCGTGACGTAGTCCACAGAATGCGAGGGAGCCGGAGCTTTCGCCCCGGCTCCCGAGACCCCCTCCGTCAGGAGAGGGTGCACACACGCGTCGCCGGACTCACTCAGGTTCGCGTAAGTGTCTCTGTATTTTCAGTGTCGCACCGCCAGCGAAAACTCGCCGCCGCGCACGCGCTCCAGCAGGCGGCCGGCGAAGTCGACGACCGCGTCTTCGCCGTAGCGCGCGACAAGTTCTTCGAAGCCGACCGCGATGGCCGCTTCCGCAAAGGCGCGCGTGTCGATGCCGGCAAGAATCGACTCGGCAAACGCCTCGTGCACGAAGCCCGCGGCCGTGCGCTGCTCGTCGAGATTCGCCGTTCCATCCAGCCGGTCGGGCCGTTCGGTCAAAAACATGAGCTCACCTTAACCGTGCGCGGCGGGGGCTGCGACGACGGTTTAAACGCAAGGTTAATGCGCGAACGCATCAGGTGGCGCGAATCCTTTTCGACCGCGTTGTTCACGCGGTCGGGAGGCGCGCGCTTCACGTGCCGCCGAAGCGGCTCGAGAGTTCCCGCGCGAGGCGCCCTGCCTCGTTCATTGAGCGCTCGACCACGGTGCGCGAGACCGGCGTGCAGGTGCGGTGGAGCAATTCGTATTCGCGCCAGCCGCGATTGAAGTAGCCTGCAATGCGCTCGCGCCGCGGACCCGTCGCGGCCTCGGCATCGAGCAATGCGCTCATCCGTGCGCGGAACTCGCCGCCGTCGGCAAAACCGCAGAGATCGCGGAGATAGCTGAGCGCGCCCAAAAGTTCGGCGAGCCGCTGCAGCGGGACTTCGTAGGGCGGTGCACCACTGTCGAGTTGGGTCGGTGGCGCGGGACCTTGCGCTTCGGGTTTCGGCTTCGGTGTCTGCGCATACGCTGGCATGGCGAGCGACGCACACAGCATTGCGGCGATCGCGATGCGGCGACAGCCCCTGCTCATTCTGCACCGATCAGTTTCGCGGCGCGCGCAAGCACGTCGGGCAGCGCCGGTGTCGTCGCGATCTCAGCGACCTCGTGCGGCGCGATCCAGCGCACCTCGCCGGCCTCCGGGCCGGTCTGCGGTTCGCCGGCGACCCATTCGCCGACGAAGGTCGCCAGCACGAAATGCCGCTCGACGCGTCCTTCCGCATCGCGGTCGATGCGCTCGATGTGCCGGTTGAACGCAAGGACACGCGCCGTGACGCCGACCTCCTCCATCAGTTCCCGCAGGGCCGCCTCTTCCAGCGTCTCGCCGGTTTCGACGAGACCGCCCGGCAATGACCATACGCCGGCGCCCGGCGGCTTGGTACGGGTCGCGATCAGGACCTTGCCGTCGCGAAACACCGCGATCGACGCGGCGAGCAGCGGCGTCGCGGGGTAGCGTCGCGGATCGACGGGTGTGGGGTCCCCAGAGCTCATCGCCCCTGCCGATGCACGGCAATGGCCCCAATGGCAATGCACCCCAAGCTCGGACGGAACAATAGGTTCGCGCTGGCGTTCCGAACGCAACTAGGAGATGGCTTGATGAGCGACGTTGCAGCACGGTTGAAGGACAACATCGCAGCATCGGCGACCGAGACATTCGCCGGCGCGGTCGAGGGTCTCACGCGCGGTGTCGAAGCCCAGAAGTCTGCAGGTGCAACGGCCATTGCTGGCTTCGCCCGATCGGTCCGTTCGTCCGCAGACGAACTCGCGGAACAATCGCCGCAGATGGCGCGTGTGGTGCGTGCGTCAGCGGAAACCGTCGAGCGTTTTTCCAGCGATCTGCAGTCGAAGAGCATCGACGATCTGCTCGAGGCGGCTACGAGCTTCGCGCGCAAGCGTCCCTTCGTGTTTGTAGGCCTCGGTGTCCTTGCCGGCCTTGTGCTGGCGCGCGCTTTCGACGACCGGCGCTGAGGTTTCGTCGTGACGCACGTGTCCGGGTCCGTCACCGAGCTTCTGGCGCGCACCCTGCGCCAGACGGGCGCTATGACATCGGACCTTCTGCAACTTGCGAGTGCGGAAGTTGGCGAGGGTCTCGGCAATCTCGTCAAAGGGCTCGGCGTGCTCGTTGCCGGGCTCATGGTGATCCTGATCGGCCTGCTGTTTCTGCTGCATGGCGCGGTGGCGTGGCTCGTTCTGTACGGATGGTCGGAAGCCGCGTCCTACGGAATGGTCGGCGGCGGCGCCTTCGTTCTCGCGTTGCTGCTGATGCTTAGCGGCGCGCTGATCCTTCGCAACGCATCGCCGATCCCGCGGCGCGCGTTGAGCGAAGTGCAATCGCTTCTGAACCCGCGAGTCGACTGACATGTCCGCGTCCAGCATCCTTCAGGCAAAGGTCGCCGCAGATCGTCGCGAATTGCAGGCGGCCTTGACGGAGGTGCGCGAGCGCCTCTCGCCCACCGGGCTGACGCATGAGATCGGTGCGAGCCTTTCGTCTCGCATGTCCGAAGCAGGCCAGACGATGGGCGAAAAGGCGTCGTCGCCGACCGGCCTCATTGGGCTCAGCACCATGGCCTTCGCGACAGCTTTCGCCTTCGGCGGCGGAATGAAGCGCACGCCCGCTGATGCAGCGCCGCGATTGCCTGCCGTCTCAGACGCGCCGGTGGCGAAAATCCCGACGCGCGACACGATGGCGATGCTGCTGCAGCTTTCCGCAGCGGTGGCCGCCGGAGCGGTCGTCAGTCGCTACCTGCCGGTCACGCAAGTCGAACGCGACTTGCTCTCCGTGGTCGGACCGGAACTCAAAGGCGCGCTGCAGCGGCAGATCGAGGAGCAGGCGCAGCGGCTGGTTGCGCCGCGCTCTGATCGGTTTGGCCTGATTAATCTTCTCTCGCTTGGTGGCGCGCTGCTACTGAGCCGCAAGCGGTAAACGCTGTACCGGCGCAGCCAAACGCGCGATACCGCGACATGGCCAGCCCGAAAATCTCCGTGGCGCCTCCCGCTGGCGTCGCAGCCGGGACGAATGCGCCCGAAGTCACTGTCAGCGAACTCTCGCAAGCGCTCAAGCGCACGGTCGAGGACCGTTTCGGCTTTGTGCGCGTGCGTGGCGAAATCTCGAATTTTCGCGGCGTGCACGCCTCCGGCCATGCCTATTTCTCTTTGAAAGATGCGTCGGCGCGGCTCGACGCCGTCATCTGGAAGACATCATTCCAGAAGTTGAAGACGAAGCCCGAGGAAGGGCTCGAAGTCGTCGCCACCGGGCGCATCACGACTTTCCCCGGAAAGTCCGCCTACCAGATCGTCATCGAGACGATCGAGCCGGCCGGCGCCGGCGCGCTGATGGCGCTGCTCGAAGAGCGTCGCAAAAAGTTCGTTGCCGAGGGCCTCTTCGCGCCCGAACGCAAAAAGCCGCTGCCTTTTCTGCCCGAAATTATCGGTATCGTGACGTCGCCGACAGGCGCTGTCATTCGCGACATCCTGCATCGGCTGCGCGACCGTTTTCCGCGCCGCGTGATCCTTTGGCCCGTGCGCGTGCAAGGCGAAACGGCAGCCGACGAGATTTCGGCCGCGATCGCGGGTTTCGATGCGCTGAAAGAAGGCGGGAATATACCGCGCCCCGATGTCCTGATCGTTGCGCGCGGCGGCGGTTCACTCGAAGACCTCTGGTGCTTCAACGAAGAAAGCGTCGTGCGCGCCGTCGCGGCCTGCCGCATTCCGCTGATCTCCGCGGTCGGGCACGAGACCGACACAACGCTGATCGACTTTGCCGCCGATCTGCGCGCGCCGACGCCAACCGCAGCGGCAGAAAAATGCGTGCCGGTGCGCGCCGATCTTCTCACTTTGAACGCCGATCTCGCAAGCCGCCGGCGCGGGGCTGAACGGCGTTTCCTCGATCGCGCGAGCAGCGACCTTCGCGCGCTTTCCCGCGCGTTGCCGACGCGCGAGCGCGTGCTCGCCATTCCGCAGCAGCGCGCGGATCGCGCGGGCGAGCGGCTCAAAGCGCTTGCCGAGCGTGGGTTGACGGCGCGCCGCGCAAAACTTGCGGCGCTGGCGCATGGGCTATCCGAACACACGCCGGTTGCGGAGGTGCGGTTCGCGCGCAGGCGTTTCGATGCTGCGGACGAAAAGCTTTCGCGCGCGATGATCGCGCTGATCCAGCATCGTCGCGACAACGTTTCGGCCGCCGCGCAACGCAAGTTTCGTACGCGTGAAACGTTGCGTACGCGCATAACCTCGGCGATTGCGTCGATCGAGACGCTACAGATGCGCGCTACGCGCGCGTTGCGCACGGGCGTAAACGTACGAGACGCCGCCCTCGAACAGCGCTGGAAGCTCGTCGAGTCGCTCGGTTACAAGAACGTCCTCGAACGTGGCTTTGCGCTCGTGCGCGCCGGCAAGGACGGTTTGCCGGTGAAACGCGCGAGCGATGTCGCGCCCGGCAAGGCAATGACGATCCAGTTCGCGGATGCGGCCGTCGATGCGCATGCGGATGGTCCGCCGCGACCCTTCAAACGCACCAAGCCACCGCCCCAAGGACAGGGCTCGCTGTTTTAGCGCCGGCGGTTTATTGAGGACGCCATGAACCGTTACGAGCGCAAGCCGCAGCCCGCCGCGGAGGCCGATGTCGAATACCTCGACGGCGATTTTCGGGTCCGTCGCCCTGGCGCCTATGTGCGTTGTGCCGCGACCGGCGCACCGATCCCCCTCGAAGAACTGCGCTACTGGAATGTCGATCGGCAGGAGGCCTATGCCAATCCGGCGGCGAAACTCGCGCGTATGAACGCTGGCCGAAGATGAGTGGGCTTTAGTCCAATCGCGCTGCGCGCTTACCCGACCGTCTCGATCGCCGAAATCTCGATACCGAAACCCGACAGGCCCACATAATTCATCGGCGTTGCGGAGCGCAGCCGAATCGAGCTGACACCGAGATCCCGCAAAATCTGCGCGCCGAGGCCGACATCGAGCCAGGCGCGATTGCGCTGCATTTCGCTGTCGGGGACATCCTGCGTCGCGCTCTTTACAGGCACGCCCGCAGCGCCATCGCGCAGATAGACAAGCACGCCGCGCCCCTCTTCCTTGAAGCGCTTCAACACTTTCTCGAGTGTATCGTTGGCGCCGAGCGCGTCGCCGAGAATGTCGGCGCGATGCAGGCGCGTCGGCACCTGCTTCCCGTCGCCGATATTGCCGAGAACGAAGGCGTAATGCTGCACCGTATCGAACGGCGTGACGTAACAATACATCGTCATCTCGCCGATGCGCGTCTTAACCGGCCGCGTCGCGATGCGCTCGACAAGCTTGTCGCGCGCCTGCCGATAAGCGATGAGATCGGCGACGGAGATGCGTTTCAGCCGATGCTTCGCGGCAAAGGCGTGAATCTGCTTGCCGGCCATGACGGTGCCGTCGTCGTTGGCGAGTTCGCAAATCACGCCGACAGGCGGCAGGCCCGCCAGCCGGCATAGGTCCACGGCCGCTTCCGTGTGACCGGAGCGCATTAGCACGCCGCCCTCCTTCGCGATCAACGGAAACACATGGCCCGGCCGCACGAAGTCGGTCGCGCCCATATTGCCGTTGGCAAGCGCACGCACGGTGTTGGAACGCTGCTCCGCGGAAATGCCGGTCGTGAGCCCATGCCGCACATCAACGGACACAGTGAAGGCGGTGCCGAGCGGCGCGTCGTTGGCGGCGACCATCGGCGCAAGGTGCAGGCGGCGCGCCGCGTCGATGGTCAGCGGCGCGCAGACGATGCCGCAGCAGTGCCGGATGATGAAAGCCATCTTCTCCGGGCTTGCAGCGCTTGCCGCCATCACAAGATCGCCCTCGTTCTCGCGATCGTCGTCGTCGGTGACGACGACCATCTCGCCGGCGGCGATGGCCTCGATCGCCTCGGTCACGCTGCGGACATGATTGTCGCCGCCGATTGTGGGCCCCGAGGGCACCTCCGCGCCAAAATATTCGGCGACGGTTTTGACCTCGCGCTGCTTGAGATCGCGCCGGCCCTGGAGGAGCCGCGTGACCTGCGCCCGATCGAGGCCGAGCGCCGCTGCCAGCCCCGCCTGCGTCTTGCCGGGCTGCCGCAGGCCTTCCCGAATCCACGAGATAATGATTTCGTCCGATGACATCGCGCAGGGCTTTCCGCTTTCCCAATGAAGATGCGCTTTCCGCAACATCTCCGCAAGATCGCGTGCTTCGTTGCGTTATTCGCGACACCTGCTGCCTCGGCCGCAACTTGCGATGCGGTGAAAGAGGCCGGCGTTGTTGTCTGCACTTTCGAGCCGGCCAAGGCCGATTTGCGGCTGTTCTGGCGCGACCCGGAGGGCGTTGCTTACAGCGGCTTCGACCGGCTGGCCCGCAATGTCGAGACGAAGGGCGAGCGGCTGGTCTTTGCGATGAATGCCGGCATGTACCAGCCAGACCTCGCGCCGGTCGGTCTCTACGTCGAGGAGGGCCGGCAGGGCCATCCCGTGAACCTGCAGGCCGGCTCTGGCAATTTCGGCTTGCGCCCAAACGGTGTTTTCTGGATCGACGGCAACCGCGCTGGCGTCACGGAGACGACTCGCTTCCTGCAGTCCGGGATGAAGCCGAGATTCGCCACGCAGTCCGGCCCGATGTTGGTTATCGGCGGGCGTATCCATCCGAAAATCAATCCGGAGGGAACATCCGAGAAGGTGCGCAACGGCGTCGGCCTCTGCGAGGACGGCCGGGTGCGCTTCATGATCTCCGACAAGCCCGTGACCTTCCACCGCTTTGCAACGATGTTCCGCGATGGGCTGCGCTGCCCTGACGCGTTGTTTCTCGATGGATCGATTTCCGCGCTCTACGCGCCGAATCTCGGCCGCAACGACGGATGGCGGCCGATGGGGCCGATCGTCGGGGCAGTGGAGAAGAAGTGACCGCGTCAGCTGTGACGGCGGCAAGCGACAGTTGAATCGGATGCTGGCGACTTGTTCCAGTACGAAGCTGCGGACGAAGACTTTGAGGTCGTCGAGGCACACGCTCTTCGCGTCGGCGAATAGCTACCCCAACGCCCGCGCGCCGATATCGCGCCGACAGAATCCGTCCACAAAGTCGATCGCGTCGACGCCAGCGTAGGCGCGCTCGCGCGCTTGGCGCAACGTCGTGCCAGTGCCGGTGACATTCAGGACGCGGCCGCCGCTCGCTACCAACTTGCCTTCGGCCAAACGCGTGCCGGCCTGCGTGACTGTGACGCCGTCGATCGCGTCGGCGCGTGCAATGTCGTCGATAGCACCGCCAGCCATCGGCGTAGCCGGATAGCCTTTCGCCGCCACCACAACCGTCAACGCATTCAGCGGCTTCAGCGGAATGCTTTTCACCGATAGCGCGCCCGTCGCGCACTGGTGCAGCAGCGGCAGCAGATCGACATCGAGACGCGGCAGAACGACCTGTGTCTCGGGATCTCCAAGCCGCGCGTTGAACTCGATAAGTTTCGGCCCCTGCGGTCCGATCATCAGCCCGACGAACAATGTGCCGATGAAGGGCATGCCGTCGGCGCGCATCGCGGCGAGCGTCGGCATGACGATCCGCGCCATGACGTCCGCCTCAATCTCCGACGTCACGATGGGCGCGGGCGAATAGGCGCCCATGCCGCCGGTGTTAGGGCCTGTGTCGCCCTCGCCGACGCGCTTGTGATCCTGCGCCGAGCCCAGTGCGACGGCACGCTCGCCGTCGCACAGCGCGAAGAATGACGCCTCCTCGCCGACGAGACATTCCTCGATGACGACGCGCGCGCCGGCGGTGCCGAACGCGCCGCCGAAACACGCGTCGACCGCAGCGCGCGCTTCGCCAAGCGTCGTCGCGACGACGACGCCCTTCCCTGCCGCGAGCCCATCCGCTTTCACGACGATGGGCGCACCGACACGACCGAGATAGGCGTGGGCGGACGTGGCATCCGTGAACGTGCCATAGGCGGCGGTCGGAATGCTCGCGCGATCGCAGAGCGCTTTCGTGAAAGCCTTCGAGCCTTCGAGTTGTGCGGCGGCGGCATCGGGCCCGAAACAGGCGACGCCTGCGGCGCGAAGACTGTCTCCGAGCCCGGCGACCAGCGGCATCTCCGGACCGACGACGACAAGATCGATCCGCATCAACCGGCAGAAGGCAACCACCGCCGCGTGGTCTACCACGTCGAGCACGACGAGCTCGGCAAGCGCAGCGACGCCCGGGTTGCCGGGTGCGGCAAATAGCTTCGTCAGGTCAGAACTCTTGGCCAGCGCGATCGCCAGCGCATGCTCGCGGCCGCCTGATCCGATGAGAAGGACATTCATTTCGCTGCGATTTTCCGATGCCGGCCAATTTCATCACGGCTTAGATGCCGCCGCATTTTTCGGCAACGGTCGCGGTTGCGCTGCGGAACCGTTGCTTACGCTTGCTGATTTAAACCCAAGGCGCCCCGGTGCGCTGCAAGGCACTTTCCCAATGGATCAGATGGTTTCGGCCGGCCCGCGTCGGCGTTCGCCCAATGGCTCGCTGGACGCAGACTACGACGAGGCTGGCACGCGCGATACACTCGATGTTCGCTCGCGCCCGGCAGCGCGCAAACCGAATACGGAAGCGCCTGCGGCAGACGACGGGAAACCTGGCGATAAAGCCGATGATATGAAATCCGATGCGGACGACCACGGCGGCGGCGACAAGCCGAAAGGCCGCTTCCATTTTTTCCGCGAGCATCCGTTTCTCACGGTCGGCGGCGCCGTTCTACTTGTCGCGGCAATCATTGGCGGCACGCTCTGGTATGTCGAGGCGCGGCATTTCGAGAGCACGGACGACGCTTTCGTCGATGCGCGCCAGTTTTCGGTCGCGCCTCGCGTGTCCGGGCCCATTACCGAAGTGCATGTGTCCGACAACAAGGTCGTGAAGGAGGGCGATCTCCTTTTCCAGATCGACCCGCGCGACTACGAGATCCGGGTCGCGCAGCAGGCAGCAGCGCTTGAACAAGCCGAAGCGCAAATCGGCAATATCGACGCGCAAATCGAAAGCCAGAAAGCGCAAGTCGAAGTCGCGGATGCACAGCTGCAGCAAGCGAATGCCGCACTGACTTTTGCGCAGCAAGAAGAAGCACGCGCAATGGAGCTCGTTCAACGCGGTGCCGGAACACTCCAGACGGAGCAGCAGCGTCGTTCCAGCCTGACGCAAGCACAGGCCGATCTTTCGCGCGCCAAGGCCAATCTCACGGCAGCGCAGAGACAGGTCGCATCGTTGCGCGCGCAACGGCGCAGCGCGGAAGCCAATCGCGATGCCTCCGCCGCGCAGCTCGATCAGGCGAAGCTCAATCTATCCTACACGCAGGTTCGCGCGGCGCAGCCGGGTACAATCGCCCGCCTCACCGGCGCGGTCGGGCAATATGTGCAGGCCGGACAAGCCGTGACGATGTATGTGCCGAACCGTCTGTGGGTGACAGCCAACTTCAAGGAAACGCAAATTACCGACATGCGACCGGGGCAGCCCGTTTCGTTGCGGGTCGATGCGTATCCTGGCCGCAAGATCGATGGCCGGATCGAGTCGATCCAACCGGGCTCCGGTACCGCATTTTCGTTGCTCCCGGCCGAGAACGCGACCGGCAATTACGTGAAGGTCGTACAGCGCGTGCCGGTGAAGATCGTCTTCGAGAACCTGCCGAAGGACGTCACGATGGGGCCAGGCATGTCGGTCGTGCCGCGCGTTCGCGTGCGCTGAGAATCGAGTCGTGAGCGCCAAGGTCGACACAGCGCCGGGCGGACACAGCCCGTGGCTCGTCGCGATCGTCGTCTCGATCGCGACTTTCATGGAGGTGCTCGACACGACGATCGCCAACGTTGCGCTGCGCTACATCGCTGGCGGGCTCGCGGTCGGCCCTGACGAATCTGCGTGGGTCGTGACGACATACCTCGTCGCGAACGCGATCTCTCTATGCGCTTCAGGTTGGGCCGCAAGTTATTTTGGCCGCAAGCGCTTTTACATGGCGTGCCTGATCACCTTCACGGTGGCGTCGGTCCTGTGTGGCTTCGCGACCAGCCTTGACCAGCTTCTGATCTTCCGCGTCATTCAGGGCCTCGGCGGCGGCGGCATGGCGCCGGTCTCGCAATCGATCCTCACGGATTCCTTTCCGCCGCAGAAGCGCGGGCAAGCCTTTGCGCTTTACGGCGTCGCCGTCGTTGTTGCGCCGGTCGTCGGCCCGACGCTTGGTGGCTGGATCACCGACAATTACTCATGGCATTGGTGCTTCCTCATCAACGCGCCGGTCGGCCTATTGGCGCTGCTGCTTGTGAAGATGTTTGTCGAGGACAGCGCCGCGGCGAAGAAGAAGCGCGCGGAAGTCAGTCGCAAAGCGAACTTCGACATCGTCGGCTTCCTGCTAATCGCGACGGCGCTCGGCGCTCTCGAAATGGTCCTCGATCGCGGCCAGATCTACGACTGGTTCGGCTCGACCTTCATCATCACCTTCGCGGCCATTTCGGCGCTGTCGTTCGCGCTATTCATACCGTGGGCGCTCTTGCGCAAGGACCCAATTCTCGATCTGCGCATGGTGCTGACGCGACAATTTGGCATGTGTTTTATCGTCATGCTCTTCACCGGCGCGATCCTTATCGCGACGACGCAATTTCTGCCCGAACTGACGCAAACCTATTTCGGTTACAACGCGACACTCGCAGGACTGGTGCTCGCGCCCGGCGGCCTGATGACGATGTTCATGATGTTCGTCATCGGGCGCGTAAGCGGCCTCGTGCAGCCGAAATATCTCATCGCCGCGGGCGCCATCGCAATCGCTGGCGGTATGTATTACCTGACGAACCTTTACGCCGACTCGAGTTTCTCGTTCTTCGCGTGGTCGCGCATCTTCATCGGCCTCGGCTTGCCACTGATCTTCATTTCGATCACGTCGGCGTCTTATGACGGGCTAAAGCCCGAGCAGACCGATCAAGCCTCGGCGCTCATCAACATGGCGCGCAATCTCGGCGGCTCGATGGGCGTCTCGCTTGCGCAGACCGTGCTGGCGCAGCGGATGCAATTCCATCAGACGCGCATTGTCGAGCACATCTACGAATCAAACCCGCACTACCAGTCGATGCTGACCAACCTGCAGTCGTTCTTCGCCGAGCGTGGCGCAACAACGGTCGACGCGTCGCAACAGGCGATCCGCGCCGTCGGGCAGATCGTGGCGCAACAATCGGGGTTGCTCGCTTACATTGATGTCTTTGTCGTGCTCGGCTTTCTCTCGCTCGGCGCCGTACCGCTCGCTTTGCTTCTGCGGTCGGTCAAGCTCGGCGGCAAGCCGGCGGCGGCGCATTAGACTTGCCGCAGACCTGAATGCCCGCAAAAGCGGGCATTCAGAGGAAAATCATTTCTCTCGCATGGATCCCCGCTTTCGCGGGGATAACACGTCCTACGTAGCGACTGACCTCAATTCATCAGCGGCATGACAAAACTGGCGCCGTCCTTGATGCCGGTCGGCCAGCGCGCGGTGACGGTCTTTGTCTTCGTGTAAAAACGTACCGCATCCGGCCCGTGCTGGTTGAGGTCGCCAAAGCCCGACCGCTTCCACCCTCCGAACGTGTAGTAGGCGAGCGGCACCGGGATCGGCACGTTGATGCCGACCATGCCGATCTCGCATTTCGATGCGAAGTCGCGCGCTGTGTCACCGTCGCGCGTAAAAATCGCAACGCCGTTGCCGTATTCGTGGTCGTTCACAAGTTGCAACACCTCCTCGTAGGCGTTGGCACGCACGACCGAAAGGACGGGACCAAAAATCTCTTCCTTGTAGATGCGCATGTCCTTCGTCACGTTGTCGAAGAGACAGCCGCCCAGATAATAACCGTTCTCGTAACCCTGCATCTTGAAGCCGCGTCCGTCGACTGCGAGCTTCGCGCCTTCCTTGATCCCGATGTCGATGTAATCCTTCACGCGATCGAGCGCCTGCTGCGTCACGAGCGGGCCGTAGTCGGCGGAGGAATCGGTGGATGGACCGATCTTCAGCGACTCCACGCGAGGGATGAGTTTTGCCATCAACGCGTCGGCTGTCTTTTGTCCGACCGGCACAGCGACGGAGATGGCCATGCAGCGTTCGCCCGCTGAGCCATAACCCGCACCGATCAACGCATCGACGGTCTGGTCGAGGTCGGCATCGGGCATGATCACCATATGGTTCTTGGCGCCACCGAAACATTGCGCGCGCTTACCGTTCGCGCTGGCCCGGGAATAAATATACTCGGCAATCGGAGTCGAGCCGACGAAGCCAATCGCCTTGATGTCGGGATCGTCGAGAATCGCATCGACGGCTTCCTTGTCGCCATTGACGACATTGAGGATGCCCGCGGGCAGGCCTGCTTCCAGCATCAGTTCTGCAAGCCGCAGCGGCACACCGGGATCGCGCTCGGACGGCTTGAGGATAAAGGCATTGCCACAAGCGATGGCCGGCGCGAACTTCCACATCGGGATCATAGCGGGGAAGTTGAACGGCGTGATGCCGGCGACGACACCGAGCGGCTGGCGCATCGAATAGATGTCGATGCCCGGCCCGGCATTGTCGGTGAACTCACCTTTGAGAAGATGCGGGATGCCGCAGGCGAATTCCGCGACTTCGACGCCGCGCTGGATGTCGCCCTTTGCGTCGAGCACCGTCTTGCCGTGTTCGCGCGCCAGCAGTTCGGCTAAGGAATTGTTGTCGCGCGCGACGAGATCGACGAATCTCATCAGCACGCGCGCACGGCGCTGCGGGTTGGTTGCGGCCCAGCCGCGCTGCGCTTCCTTGGCGTTCTCGACCGCGGCGCGGACCTCCGCTTTCGACGCGAGCGGCACTTTCGAGATCACCTCTCCCGTCATCGGCTGGAAGCCGTCGGTGAAGCGACCGGACGTGCCCTTCACATGCTTGCCGCCGATGAAATGGGTGAGTTCCGCCGCCATGATCGTCTCCTCGCGTGTTCAATGCCGATGTCTTGGCGCCTGTCTTCGTGCGAAGCCGCGCAGGGGTCAAGGCAGGCGCGATGGACGGCGTTTCAAATCGCGCGGACGGGGTCTAACGTCGCCGCAAAACCATTCGGGAGAGCGCGGTGACAGGGGCTGACGGCACGAAGACGATCCGCATCGGCGGCGCATCCGGCTATTGGGGCGACACGTCCGACGCGCCGCGCCAACTCGTCGAGCAGGGCGATCTCGACTATCTCGTCTTCGACTACCTCGCCGAAGTGACGATGGCGATCCTCGCGAAGCAGAAGAGCCGATCTGCAGAGGCAGGCTTTGCGACCGACTTCGTGACCGGTGTGATGAAACCACTGATCGGCACGATTGCGTCGAAGAAGATCAAGGTCGTCGCCAATGCCGGCGGCGTAAATCTCGAAGCGTGTCGTCGCTCATTGCAGGCGGTCTGCGACGAGGCCGGGGTGACACTGCGCATCGCGACCGTCGAGGGCGACAATCTTCTTCCGCGCGTCGACGAACTACGCGCGCAAGGCATCACCGAAATGTTTTCGGGCGCACCCTTCCCCGAGAAAGTGATGAGCGCCAACGCCTATTTCGGCGCGTTTCCGATCGCTGCCGCCCTCGATGCCGGCGCCGATATCGTACTCACGGGCCGCTGCGTCGACAGCGCCGTGACGCTTGGCCCGTTGATCCATGAGTTTGGCTGGACTGCAGACGATCTCGACCGGCTCGCGCAAGGAAGTCTCTGCGGCCATCTCCTCGAATGCGGTGCGCAGGCGACGGGCGGCAATTTCACCGACTGGCGCGATGTCGAAGCGGGCTGGGAGGATGTCGGCTTCCCCATCGCGGAATGTTTCGCCGACGGCAGTTTCGTTGTCACGAAGCCGGAGAAGACCGGCGGCGCAGTGACGCCGTTCACAGTCGGCGAGCAACTGCTCTACGAGATCGGCGATCCCGCCGCCTATCTGCTGCCGGATGTATCCTGCGACTTCACTGGCGTGACATTGGCACAAGACGCGCCCGATCGCGTGCGCGTGCAGGGCGCGCGCGGAAGGCCGCCGACGAGCACGTACAAAGTCAGCGCGACTTACGCGGGCGGATTTCGCTCGATTGGCTCGACAGTGTTCGCCGGTTTCGATGCGCCGGAGAAAGCCCGACGCACCGGAGAAGCGATCATTGCGCGTTGCGAACGCATGCTACGCGCGAAAGGTTTCGACGGCTACAAGGCAACATCCATCGACGTCATCGGCAACGACACGCTCTATGGCCATCGCAACGGCAAGGCTTGGCCGCAATTGCGCGAATGCGTTTTACGCGTCGCGGTGCAGCACGACAGGCCCGAAGCAACAGAATTGTTCGCGCGCGAATATGTCGGCACGGGACTGTCCATGTCGACCGGCCGCTGCGGGCTTGAAGGCGGCCGGCCGTCCGTGTCGCCCGTCGTGAAGCTGTTCTCTTTCTTGCTCGAGAAGAGTGTCGCGCCAGCGACGGTAAAACTCGACGGTGCGGATGTTCCTTTCGCGCCTCCGGCTTGTCATGCTCGTGAAAGCGGGCATCCAGATGTTGCTCTGGATTCTAGCGTGCGCGTGAATGACAGCTCCTACAAGTCGTCCGGCCGCGAGATCGAAGTTCCGCTCATCGCGGTCGCTGTCGCACGCTCCGGCGACAAGGGTGCCGACGCGAATATCGGCGTCATGGCGCGCGAGCCGAAGTTCTTGCCGGCGATTCGCGCGAGCCTGACCGAAAGTGCAGTGAAGAAATATTTCGCGCATTACGCGGACGGCGTGGTCGAGCGCTACGATCTGCCCGGCATGCACGCGCTGAACTTCGTGCTGCGCGACGCGCTCGGCGGCGGCGGCACGTCGTCAGTGCGGCTCGACGTCCAGGCGAAGACCTATGCCCAATTGCTGCTATCGATCCCCGTGAAGATTCCGGAGGCGTGGAGCAACGAGGTGCGGGCGGCGTAAGTGCAAAGTTACGGACCGAAGCGCTCCATTCAATGCGCCATGATCACCGGTATTTCGGTATTCGCCAGAATCTCCTGCGTCGCGCCGCCAAAGATCATCTGGCGCAGGCGGCTCTGTGTGTAGCCGCCCTTCACGATAAGATCGGCGCCGAGCGAAGCTGCCTTTTCAAGAATGACCTTGCCGGCGTTCTTCGAGCCGGAATCGACTTCCACCACGTCGACGGGCAGGCCGTGCCGCTGCAACGCGCGCGCGAGCAGATTCGCTGGCGGACCCGGCGTCAGCGCGCCCGACACGGTCAGCACGACGATGCGCTCTGCCTTGCGCAGCAATGGCATCGCAAACGCGATCGTGCGCGCCGTCTCCGACGAACGATTCCATGAGATCACCGCGGTCTTGCCGATGCTGGCCGCGCCTTTTGGCGGCACGATCAGGATCGGCCGGCCGGAATCGAACAGAACCGATTCCAGCGTCGCGCGTCGCGGATCGCCGCGGCCCGATCCCGGCCGCCCTACGACGATGAGATCGAACAACCGCGCATAGGCGCCGATGCCGCTGTCGGTCGACATTTCGCCGCCAGCCCAGCCGTGCGATGGCCGCTCGGTCGCATCGCCAGCCGCGGAGACGTTTTCGCGCGTCATCGATGCATCGAAGAGTTTGCGGGCGCTTTCGACGAGCGAGCGGCGCGTTTTCTCGTCGAAAATCGAGCCCGCGATCGCGAAATCCGCAGCGATCAGGTCGCCGGTGTCCGGACCAAGTGCGATCCCCTCGATACGGCTGTCGAAATTTCGCGCGACCGTGCAGGCAGCACCTAGCACGTGCCCCATCGCATCGTGATCTTCCACCGGCACAAGAATGTTCTTCATTTTGGCCTCCCGCTCTACAAACGCCGCGCCGGGATCGACCACGCGAAAACGAGCGCGGCCGCCGCGAACAATGCGAGCGTGCAGAATACAACGCGAAAACTCGAAACCAAGGCCGCTTGCGTCGCCGCACGCGCGTCCGGTGAAAGAATCGCGTCAGGCCCAACCGCCATCAGCGCCCCGAAATGCGCCAGCGCATCGGGGGCCAGGGCGCCGAGCGTCGCAAACAGCGAGACAGACACGAGCGCCGTCCCGAACGTCGCCCCAACGGCGCGCGAAAATTGCACCGAGCCCGCAGCCGAGCCGATCATGCCGCGCGGCGCGACGTTTTGCACGGTGACCTGCACGACGCCCATCACCGAGCCGAGAAACAGCGCGAGTAGACCAAGCATCGCGCCGAACTGCCACAGTGCCAGCCGCTCGTGACTCGCGGCCATCGCCAGAAACAGCAGCACGACCGGGATCAGCGCCACGGACGGAAAGATCGCCGTGCGCCCGGTCAGGCTGACGAGCCGTCCGGTTGCCAGCGATCCGACACCAATGCCGACCGCGATCGGCAGCAGGAGCGTGCCGGTCTGCGTCGCCGAGACGCCGCGCACGACATGAAGGTAGATCGGCGCGAAAGTGATGAGCGAGACGAGCGTCGCGCCGTGACAGGCGGCCAGCGCGTCGGAGCGCCAGATTGCCGGCAGCCGCCAGAGCGACAGCGGCAGCAGCGGCGAGGCCTCGCGACGCTCCTGCCGCACGAGCAGCCAGGCCGAGACGACCGACAGCGCGCACATCGCGAGAAGCAGCGGCACATTCGCCGCGCCGGGCGCGCGCAACTGCTCCAGCGCCAGAAGCGCCGGCACGACGAACAGCACGAAGAAAAGCAGGCCCGCGCCGTCGAAATGCCACGGCGCGCCGGGCGGTGGGTTCGCCGGTAGGCGGAAGGTCAGCGCGATGGCCAGGAGCCCAAGCGGCAGGTTGAGCCAGAAGATCGACCGCCAGCCGAGTGTCTCGGTCAGCAAGCCACCGGCGATCGGCCCGAAAGAGCTCGACACGACCACCACCGCTGCGAGATAGCCTTGGTAGCGGGCGCGGTCGCGCGGCGCGATCGTTTCGCCGATAAGCGCTTGCGATGAGGTCATCAGGCCACCGCCGCCGAGCCCCTGCAGGACGCGGAAGGCGACAAGCATGAGAAGGCTCGTCGATAGCGCGCAGGCGACCGAGGCGGCGATCATCAGACCGAGCGACACGAAGAGGATCTTGCGCCGCCCGAAGGCATCGCCGAGCCGGCCATAGACCGGTGCCGCCACCGTGTTGGCGACGAGATAGCCGACGACGATCCAAGAGACGCGGTCGGCGTCGCCGAGCGAACCAGCGATGGCCGGCAATGCCGTCGCCACAATCGTCTGGTCGACGACTGCGATGAACATCGGCAGCATGATGGATGGGAAGATGCGCGTTAAAAACATGCGCGCATCGGAGGAGGTCGGGACTGCCGCACCCATGTCGGGCGGCGCGTCCGCGAGAATACCCGGTTGCTGTGGCGGCTCTTGCGGCCCGCTCACATCAGGCAGAATTTCGCACCCGGCTGGGTTACTTGGCGGTGGCCAGCGCCTTCACGCGCTTCGTCAGGCGCGAAACGGTGCGCGACGCGGTATTCTTGTGCAGGAGACCCTTCTGGGAGGCGCGCATCACGAGCGGCGCCGCCTCGGAAAGGGCTGTTTCGGCCGCCTTGGCGTCGCCGCCGGTCACCGCTTCCTCGACCTTACGGAGGAAGGTGCGCATCTGCGAACGGCGGCTCTTGTTGACTGCCGTGCGGCGTTCGATCTGACGGACGGCCTTTTTCGCCGAACTCGTATTGGCCATTTGGAAAAACCTCTGCCGCGCGTCGGGCGCGGGCGCAAATCGTCGTCGGCCCGAAAGCCGTGTCGGGTGAAGGCCGGCTTATAGTGGAGAGGCCCCGCCGCCGTCAACGGCGGAAGGGTTTTCTGGCCCCGTCAGCGGTTGTGCAGCCGGCGTTCCCAGTCAAGCGCGCCGCGCACGATGCCGTCGAGGTCTTCGTGTTTCGGCACCCATCCGAGTTCTTTTCGCGCGCGGCCGTTGGCAGCGATAATGGCGGCGGGATCGCCGGCGCGACGGCCGGACAATGTCACGGGAAAATCCGAGCCGGAAACGCGTTTCACGACGTCGATCACTTCGAGCACCGAGAAGCCGCGTTCGTAACCGACGTTGCAGACGAGATTGCCGCCGCCCGCGCGCAGTCGATTCAGCGCATCGAGATGCGCCTGCACGAGATCGGTGACGTGGATGTAGTCGCGCAGACACGAGCCGTCCGGCGTCGGATAGTCGGTGCCGAACACTTCCATGCCGCGTCGGCGGCCGAGCGCCGCCTGCACCGCGACCTTGATGAGATGCGAGGTGTTCGGTGTCGATTGCCCTGTGCGGCCTTGCGGGTCGGCGCCGGCGACATTGAAGTAGCGCAGCGCAGTGTAGGTCAGCGGATGCGCACGCGCGACATCGGCGAGCATCCACTCGACCATCAGTTTCGAGCGGCCGTAAGGATTGATCGGCGCGGTCTTGTCGTCTTCCTCGACCGGCATCTTCTCGGGTTCGCCGTACACGGCGGCCGTCGAGGAGAAGATGAAATGTGTCACACCCGCCTTGACCGCGCATGCGAGAAGCGACCGCGCCATCGCGGTGTTGTTGAGATAATATCCGAGCGGATCAGCAACCGAATCCGGCACGACGATCTTCGCCGCGAAATGGATGATCGCCTCGATGTCGTGCCGTGCGAGCAGGTCGCCGACAACGGCCTCGTCGCCGAAGTCACCGACGATGAGCGGCACATCGTCGGGCAGCGCCCAGCGAAAGCCGGTCGACAGATTGTCGAGCACCACGACGTCTTCGCCCGCGTCGCGAAGCGCCCAAACCATGTGGCTGCCGATGTAGCCGGCACCGCCTGTCACCAGAACCGTCATCCGACCCTCCCGCCACCTCCATGAACGTCAGGCGTTTCCCGTTCTTTAAGGCCCTGCAGGCAGGGTTTTCAGCACTGCTGCGTCCCCGCGCGGCGCCAAGCCTTCTGACCCCCGGACCAAAACATGCCGAAACCCATCCGCAAGGCCGTCTTTCCCGTTGCCGGCCTCGGCACGCGTTTCCTTCCCGCCACGAAATCCGTGCCGAAGGAAATGCTGACCGTCGTCGATCGTCCGGTACTGCAGCATGTCGTCGACGAGGCACGCGAGGCCGGCATCGAGCATTTCGTCTTCGTCACCGGCCGCGGAAAAGCGGTGATCGAAGATCATTTCGACATGTCCTACGAACTCGAGGACACGCTGCAGAAGCGCAAGAAAATCAAGGAATACGAAGCGTTGATGGCGGACCTGCCTCCGGCCGGCGCGACGAGCTTTACGCGCCAGCAAGCACCGCTCGGCCTCGGCCACGCGGTGTGGTGTGCACGCGACATCATCGGCGACGAGCCGTTTGCTGTGCTGCTGCCGGACATGGTGACGATGAAGGGCAAGCTCGGCTCGCGTTGCCTGAAGCAATGCATCGAGGCGCATCAGCAGCACGGCGGCAACATCATCGCCGTCGAGGAAGTGCCACCGGAAGAGACGCATCAATACGGCATCGTCTCCGTCGGCAAGGATCACGGGCACACGTTCGAGATCACCGGCATGATCGAAAAGCCGCCGCAGGGCACGGCGCCGTCGAACCTCATCATCTCCGGCCGCTACGTGCTCGGGCCGGAGATTTTCAAGATTCTCGAAAAGGTCGAGAAGGGTGCAGGCGGCGAAATACAGCTCACCGACGGCATGAAAGGTCTCGCGACGTCGCAGGATTTTCACGGCGTACGGTTCGATGGTCGCACCTACGATTGCGGCTCAAAGCTCGGCTTCCTTACGGCTAATGCCGCCTTTGCACTCGCGCGCGACGACATCGCGCCGGCTTTCAGGGCCGAGCTGAAGAAGCTGATGGGCTAAGAATTCTCGACGCGTTCAAGGCCGAGCCAGCGCGCGAGTATTTCAAGTTCATCACGCAACGCGTCACCGGTTTCCGGCGGCGCATCGGCTTCGAGATGCGTCGCTTGAACGCGCAAGACTGATGCCTGCCGGTCGGATTTGAGATCGACGCGCGCGACGAGACGATCGTTCAATAATAACGGCAGCACATAATATCCGTGCAGCCGCTTTTCCGCGGGCGTATAAATTTCGATGCGATAGCGCAGGCCGAACAGACGTTCCGTGCGCGTGCGTTCCCACACCAGTGGATCAAACGGGGCGAGCAGCGCCTGCGCTTCGATCTTGCGCGGCCGGCGTGCATCGCGATGCAGATAGGCGAGCGGCCAGTCCGGCACCTGCGCCGGCTGCAACACATCTGCTTCGACCAGTTCGGCGATGGCGCGCGCCGTATCGGCCGGTGTCAGACGAAAATAGTCACGCAGTTCCGCCGCGGTCGCGATGCCAAGCGCGCGTGCCGAACGCTCGACCAGCGCGCGCTGCGCATCCGGCTCGGACGGCGTCGGCAATACCAAGACATCCGGCGGAATCACCCGCTCCGTCAGATCGTACACGCGCTCGAAACTGCGGCGACGCGTCTTCGTCGTGATGTGCCCGGCCCAGAACAGCCATTCGAGAATGCGTTTGGGCTCGCTCCACTCCCACCAACCGGTGCGGCCGCTCTCGAAGTCCGACGCCGACAGCGGCCCTTCGTCCCGGATGCGCGCGAGCACGGCGAGCGCTTCTTTCCGCCGCTCGCGTGCATATTCGCGAAGCCCGGTGTAGCCGGCCTCGCCGCGATCGGCGCGCGCCATGCGCCAGCGAAGCAGCGGATGTAACGCGAGAGGAATCAGCGAGGCTTCGTGCGCCCAATATTCGAAGAGCTTTCGCGCACTGGGGCGACCCCATGCGGCGCGATCGAGCAGCGTGTGATCGTAGACGCCAAGCCGCGAAAATACCGGCAGATAATGCGCGCGAACGAGAACGTTGACGCTGTCGATCTGATGGAGATTTACGCGATCGATCGTGCGCGCGAGATGGCCGGCATTGACCGTTTCGGGCCGCGCAACGCCAAACCCTTGAGCGGTGAGAGCGATCCGGCGGGCCTGCGCAAGGCTGACCCGCTCGATCGTCATCAACGCGGGTTCAGAACCCCAGCGCGTCGCGGAGCTGTTCGAGCTGCCCGACCTTCTCGTCGGCGAGACGCTTGGTCTCGTCGGTGGTCGCCTTGTTGTACTCGTCCTTCGCGCCCTGGATTTCGACGCCAAGACGCGCGGCGGTAAATTCCTCCACCGGCACGGCCGATTCCGCGAGGATCGTCAGGCCCGTCGGCGCGACATCGGCAAAGCCGCCGCGCACGAACAGGCGCTGCGCATTGTCGTTGCCTTCCACCGTGACGATGCCAGGCCGAAGCGTCGACATCAGCGGCGCATGGTCCTTCATGACCGTGAACTCGCCCTCGGTGCCCGGCACGATCACCTGCTCGACCTCACCCGCAAACAGCAGGCGTTCGGGCGAGACGATCTCGAAGTGGAAGGTTTGCGCCATTGCGATCAGGCCGCCTCGGCCTTGAGCTTGCCGGCCTTTTCGATGGCTTCCTCGATCGTGCCGACCATGTAGAAAGCCGCCTCCGGCAGATCGTCGTACACGCCTTCGACAAGGCCCTTGAAGCCTTTGATCGTATCCGCAAGCGACACGAGCTTGCCCGGCGAGCCGGTGAAAACCTCCGCGACGTGGAACGGCTGCGACAGGAAGCGCTCGATCCTTCGCGCACGACCGACGGTCAGCTTGTCCTCTTCCGACAGTTCATCCATGCCGAGAATGGCGATGATGTCCTGCAGCGCCTTGTAGCGCTGCAGGGTCGACTGAACCTTGCGCGCGATATCGTAATGCTCCTCGCCGACGACGAGCGGCGACAGCATGCGCGAGGTGGAGTCGAGCGGATCAACGGCCGGGTAAATGCCCTTCTCGGCGATCGAACGCGACAGCACCGTCGTCGCATCCAGATGCGCGAAGGACGCGGCCGGCGCCGGATCGGTCAGATCGTCCGCCGGAACGTAAATCGCCTGCACCGAGGTGATCGAACCCTTCGTGGTCGTGGTGATGCGCTCCTGCAGCGCGCCCATGTCGGTCGCGAGCGTCGGCTGATAGCCCACAGCGGAGGGGATGCGGCCAAGAAGCGCCGACACTTCCGAACCCGCCTGCGTGAAGCGGAAAATATTGTCGACAAAGAACAGCACGTCCTGGCCCTTGTCGCGGAAGTCTTCCGCAACGGTCAGGCCCGTCAGCGCGACGCGCGCGCGGGCACCCGGCGGCTCGTTCATCTGGCCGTAGACGAGCGCGCATTTCGAGCCTTCGCCGCCGCCCTTCTTATTGACGCCGCCCTCGATCATCTCGTGATAGAGATCGTTGCCCTCGCGCGTACGCTCGCCGACACCGGCGAACACGGAATAACCGCCGTGCGCCTTTGCAACGTTGTTGATGAGTTCCATGATCAGCACGGTCTTGCCGACGCCGGCGCCGCCAAACAGGCCGATCTTGCCTCCCTTGGCGTAGGGCGCGAGAAGGTCGACGACCTTGATGCCGGTCTCGAGGATCTGCGCTTCCGTCGCCTGCTCGGCATAACTTGGCGCGGCCTGGTGGATGGCGCGCAAATTGGTGCGGTTCATCGGACCGGCTTCATCGACCGGCTCGCCGATGACGTTCATGATGCGGCCGAGGCATTGTTCGCCGACCGGCACTTCGATCGGCGAGCCCATGTCAGTGACGGCCTGCCCGCGCGTCAGACCTTCCGACGTGTCCATCGCGATGCAGCGCACCGAGCTTTCGCCCAGATGCTGCGCCACTTCGAGGATAAGACGACCCGTCGGGTTTGCGGACGACTTCAAGCCCTCGTTGTTCGTCTCGAGCGCGTTGAGAATTTCCGGCAGATGGCCGTCGAACTTCACGTCGACGACGGCGCCGATGACCTGCAGAATGCGGCCGGATGGCTTGTTTGTGGCGGTGGCGGCGGTTGCCATGGATTTCCTCTTCGTGTCTTCGCGGTCAGAGCGCTTCCGCGCCCGAAATGATTTCGATCAGTTCTTTGGTAATCATCGCCTGACGCGATCGGTTGTAGATCGTCGTCTGCTTCTTGATCATCTCGCCGGCGTTACGCGTCGCATTGTCCATCGCCGACATCTGCGAGCCGTAGAACGACGCTTGATTTTCCAGAAGCGCTTTCAGAATTTGCACGGAGATATTGCGCGGCAGGAGCACGCTTAGAATTTCATCCTGGCCGGGCTCGATCTCGTACACGGCCTGCGCACCCGGGTTGGGATTGTCGTTGGCCGGAATCTGAGCCGGGATGAGTTGCTGCGCCGTCGGGATCTGCGCGATGACCGAGCGGAAGCGCGAATAGAACATCGTGCAGACGTCGAACTCGCCGGCCGCGAACATCGCGATGATGCGCTGGCCGATCTCGTCGGCATTCGCAAAACCGATCGTGCGGACCGCGCGAAGATCGATCGTGTCGATGATCAGACTGCCATGCGTGCGACGAAGCTGGTCGAAACCCTTCTTGCCGACGCAGAGAATCTTGACCGTCTTGCCCTGCGCGAGCAGCGCATTGGCATGTTCGCGCACAAGCCGCACGATGACGGTGTTGAACGCACCGCACAGTCCGCGCTCGCCGGTGCACGCAACGAGCAGATGCACCTTGTCCTGACCCGTACCGCCAAGCAACGCCGGGCCGGACCCCTCGGACACGCCGCCCGCGAGATTGGCGAGCACCGCTTCCATACGCTGCGCGTAAGGACGTGCCGCTTCAGCCGCCGATTGCGCGCGGCGAAGTTTCGCCGCGGCCACCATCTGCATGGCCTTCGTAATCTTCTGCGTCGCCTTCACGGAGGCGATGCGATTGCGCAGATCTTTTAGGCTCGGCATGGGCGTGCCCCTTCGCGCGCGTCTACTTGAACGTCTTCGCGAAACCCTCGACTGCGCCCTTCAGCGTCGCGCCGTCGGCGTCGCTAAGGTCACGCGAGTCGCGGATCGAATCGAGCAGCGCCACATGCTTCGAGCGTAGCAGGCCGAGCAGGCCGTCCTCGAAGGCGCGCACGCGATTGACCGGGACATTGTCGAGATAGCCGTTCACGCCGGCATAGATGACAGCGACCTGCTCTTCCATCTTCAGCGGCGCGAACTGCGACTGCTTCAGAAGTTCGGTCAGGCGCGCGCCGCGCGCGAGCAGGCGCTGCGTCACGGCATCGAGATCCGACCCGAACTGCGCAAAGGCCGCCATCTCACGATATTGCGCGAGCTCGCCTTTGATCTTGCCGGCGACCTTCTTCGTCGCCTTCGTTTGCGCGGCGGAGCCCACGCGCGACACCGAGAGGCCGACGTTCACCGCGGGGCGGATGCCCTGATAGAACAGATCGGTCTCGAGAAAAATCTGACCGTCGGTGATCGAAATCACGTTCGTCGGAATATAGGCCGACACGTCGTTGGCCTGCGTCTCGATGATCGGCAGTGCCGTCAGCGAGCCCGCGCCATTGTCGTCATTCAGCTTCGCGGCGCGTTCGAGAAGACGCGAGTGCAGATAAAACACATCGCCGGGATAGGCTTCGCGACCCGGCGGGCGGCGCAGCAGCAGCGACATCTGGCGATAGGCGACGGCCTGCTTCGACAGATCGTCATAGATGATGACGGCGTGCATGCCGTTGTCGCGGAAATACTCGCCCATCGCGCAGCCCGAGAAAGGTGCGAGGAACTGCATCGGCGCCGGGTCTGACGCGGTGGCCGCGACAATGATCGAATAATCGAGCGCGCCGCGCTCTTCGAGCACCTTCACGAATTGCGCGACTGTCGAGCGCTTCTGGCCGATCGCGACATAGACGCAATAGAGCTTCTGCTTCTCGTCGCTGCTCTGGTTGACCGGCTTCTGGTTGAGGATTGTGTCGAGCGCGATCGCGGTCTTACCGGTCTGCCTGTCGCCGATGATAAGCTCGCGCTGGCCGCGACCGATCGGGATCAGCGCGTCGATGGCCTTGAGGCCCGTCGCCATCGGCTCGTGCACCGACTTGCGCGGAATGATGCCCGGCGCCTTCACGTCGACGCGCGAACGCGCGGTCGCCTTGATCGGGCCCTTGCCGTCGATCGGGTTGCCGAGCGCGTCGACGACGCGACCGAGCATTTCCTTGCCGACCGGCACGTCGACGATCGCGCCGGTGCGCTTGACGGTCTGGCCTTCCTTGATGTCGCGGTCGGAGCCGAAAATCACGATGCCGACGTTGTCGGCCTCGAGGTTGAGGGCCATGCCACGCACGCCGTTCTCGAACTCGACCATCTCGCCGGCCTGAACATTGTCGAGGCCATAGACGCGCGCGATGCCGTCACCGACGGACAAAACCTGTCCGACTTCCGTGACCTCGGCCTCCGTACCGAAATTCGCGATCTCGTTCTTCAGAATGGACGAGATTTCTGCGGCGCGGATATCCATCAGCCGACCTCTTTCATGCGTGTGCGGATTGAAGCGAGTTTCGAGCGCAGCGACGCATCCATCATGCGCGGCCCGAGCTTTACGACGAGACCGCCGATGATCGCAGGATCGACTTTCGTGTCGATCTCGACCGTGCGACCGCCGCTGGCAGCCTTCAGCGTCTCTTGAAGAGAAGTGGTCTGCGCGGCCGACAGCGGCTCGGCGACGGTGACCTGGGCGCGGGTGACACCCTTTTCGTCGTCGTCGAGACGATTGAAGCTGTCGATGATGTCGCCGACGGCGAAGAGGCGGCGCTTGTTGGCCAGCAGTTTTATAAAGTCTGCCGCGACGCCTTCGATCTTGGCGTGGGCAAGAACGGCGCCGACCGCCTTGGTCTGATCGGCGGCGGAGAACATCGGGTTGCGCACCAGCCGGCGCAGATCGTCGCTCTCGTCGAGGAGCTTCCGGAAAGCGGTCAATGCGGTGCGGACTTCGTCGGTCTGGCGACGTTCGGAAACGAGACTGTGCAGAGCGAGGGCGTAGCGCCCCGTCATGCCCGATACGATCGTTTCCTGGTTCGCCACGTCTGCGGGAATCCTGTTCCGATTCCGTCCGGCCGCGAGACACCGTGCGACGCCCGCAGGACCTCCGAAACCAGACGGTTCTTCCGGGGTGTCGCCGTGCTGGCAACGCTCTCCCGAAAGCGCGCGTCACCTAACATGCCGGTATAGGGCGTGCAACCCGCGCAGAGGTGATTGAAGCCCATCCAAAAGGCGTGCATCGCGGCGCGGCAACGGCATACGCAACGCTGTTGCAAAGCCGGCAGACGCGGTCTAATCCAGCGCGTTCCGACGCATGTCGGTCGCGCGCCCGTAGCTCAGCTGGATAGAGCACCAGACTACGAATCTGGGGGTCAGGAGTTCGAATCTCTTCGGGCGCGCCATTACTTCTCAAGACCTTGCGCGCGTTTAGGAGTCTTCGTCTTTGACGACGCCTTTTCGTGCGGACCCGGTGCGGACCCAAGCGCGTCGATTTGTTCGCCATAGGCCTCGCGCAGTTGCGCGAGGGCTTCTGGATGCTTCGCCCTCAATGTGGCTACGACCGCTCGCAGCTGATCCTCGGGATTTGGCCGGCGCGACTTAAAGCTAAGAACACGCGCGACTGCTTCCGCCATTTCGTGCGCGCGTTCACGTTCATAAGGTAATGGTTCGGGATCAGATTGCGCCAACAAGCCTCGCGGTCTTTGCGGCATCGGGATGTAATGATCCGGCCCGGCGTCCTCGACGAGCGCGATCTCCAGAAAGCGGAGCAACGAAGCGTGCACCGCCGCCGAAAGGTTGGGCCGGCTCCGCCAATCTGGAGCTGATTGCTCCACAGCGGCCATGAGCCTCGCGACGCCTTCAATGATGCCGACGCTTCCTGGCGATCCGAACATGCCGGCATAGACATCGCCCGCATGCAGACTGGCAGAGAGTCGCTGTTCGACTTCCTCGCTCAACGAACGGCCTGAAACGTCCGCTGCCTCCTGAAGTCGTCGTTTCACCGGCTCGGTCAGGCGAATGGTCAATGTCGTCCGACCTCCGGCAAATTTCGGTGAAGGCCCCGGCTTCCGTCGCTCGTTCTTCTCCACCTGAACCCCGCTGTCCCGTCGCGTCGCTAATTATGACGTGATAACACGTCGGTGATGCCTTGACTAGCTGGCACCAACGCGCCCATATGAGTCTGTGACGTGATTTCACGTCGCAGATCGGAGCAGCGCAATGACGGCAGACAAGGTGCGGGAAGCTCTCACGACAGAGCTGACCGTCCCCGCATGGCCAACCGCAGGTTTGGCACTCGGGCTATCTCGAAACCCGACCTATCAAGCGATCCGGCGCGGCGACATTCCAAGCATCCGCATCGGTGGCGCTATCCGCGTGCCGACTTCCGCATTGCGGTCGATGCTCGGTATCGGACCGAAGGACGCCGCGTAATGAGCGCCGTCCCTGAATACGTGCTGGAGGTGGATTTCGCCGCGATGTGCGGCGCGAGCCATCGGACAGCCCGTCGTCGCCGCTCGACGGGCGATTGCCCGCCGTTCGTCCGCATCGGGCGCGGCGTCGTCTACCCGCGCGCCGGCATCAACGAATGGATGGCGTCGCGGACCTTCACGAGCAACGCCGACGAGATCGCGCGCAAGCGCCTGCAACAGCAGGGAGGCGCGAATGGCGATGGCTGAGATTATTGGGGTCCGCGCGGGACTGGCATCCCGGCGAACCCCTGAAAGTGTCGCTGGCAAAGCAGACAAGTTGCAAGATAGCCCCTCGCTCGCGCTTCGGCAATGTCTCTATCTTGGCCGGCGCTATCGACTTCGCGGAAATCTTGCGCGCGTCGTTGCCGACCTCGCCTTCAGCACACTGGAGGCGCGGTCATGACGCTGCCGATAGTCACCGACATCGACATCGACATCGTATTCACTCGACCGGATGGCCGGAGGGAGGATCCTGCCGGCGTCGCTCGGCTGGTAGAAAGCATCCGAACCATCGGCGTCATCAACCCGATACGCGTACGGCCTAAGCGGCTGTTTGTTCGCGGCTTCGAAGATGACGCCTTTCAGGTCACGGCCGGCGCTCACCGGCTCCGTGCATGTCGCAAACTCGGCATGACGACTGTGCCCTGCATCATCGTAGACGATGACGATCTGCACGCCGAGATGGCGATGCTGGACGAGAACTTGTGCCGCAGCGATCTTGGCACCGGCGACCGTGACAAGGCTCTCGCCAGGCGCAAAGCGATTTACGTCGAATTGAATCCTGGAACTGCCGCTGGCCGTAGTCAGGCCGCCGGCATGAATGCCGCTATCGGCAATAACGTCGAGACACGGAATGTCCCGACGTTCGCCGCTTCAATCGCGAAGGCCATCCGGCGTAGCGAAAGCTTTGTGAAGCAGGCCGTCGAGCGCGGGGAGAAGGTCGCGCAGGAAGCAGTCGATTTGCTTCGTGGCACGAAGCGCGATGCGCCCGGCTACTACGGCGATTTGAAGCGCCTGGAGCCGGAGAGGCAAGTCGAGAAGGTCAAACGCGACCTCGCTCGTGACCAAGATCGCAAAGCCAACCAAGCCGCGCCACGTCAGCCGAAAGCTCCGCGCGGCTCGCATGTCGAGACGGATGCAGACCGGCGCGCCCGGTTGGCGCTTCACGGCGAAGAACTCGCGCTTGCCGAGCATCGAGAGAAGGTCGCCCGGTTCATCGTCGGTTCGATGTCATCGTTCCGGCGAAAGGCGCTGCGGCTCCTCATTCAACAGTCGATGTCCAGCGACTTGTTTGATCCGCTGATTGATGCGCTAGACAATGCGGAGGACGGCGATTGAAAAACCTCGCCTCCAACGTCCGCACGAAGCTCGCGGCCATCATCCCTAGGCTGGCGACGAACCACGACGGCGAGCGCCTTGCTACCGTTGCAGCGCTCCAGCGAACGCTTGCCGGCGCTGGCAACGACTTGCACGACCTCGCTGCCGCCGTCGCGCAGGAACCCGCTACCTCCCGACGCCGGGAGGATCATGCTGGTGATCGCGGTAACGACCGACACGCCGACTGCCAAACGCCGCAGATTTTCTGGGAAGAGCTGAGTGCATTTGAGCGCCGCCGATGGCTAGACGCGCTCGTTTACGGAACGGTCCTCTCGTCCTGGGAATCCAATTTCGTTGACAGCGTACGCCGCCAGTTTCTCGACTACGGCGACCGCATGCGATTCAGCGACAAGCAAGTGGGAATCTGCAACCGCATCTTGTGGAAGGCGATCAACGCGGGAGTGCGCCCGTGACGGCTGCCCGCGACTTTGCCCGCCAGCAATTCGACTGGCTCAAACAGGTGCAGGACGATCCGGCAATTTCCAATGCCGGTTTCGCGCTCGCGTTCGGCATTTGTCGCCATGTTAACGCGCAGACCTCGAAGGCATGGCCGAGTCAGGCGACGCTCGCGGCATTGATCGGCGCAGACGCGCGCACGGTGCGCCGACTTGCCGGCGACCTGCACTCACGCGGGCATCTGACTGTTGAACACGGACGGCAGCACACGCCCAACACCTACCGCCTTCGCGCAGTTTTAGACCGGACATCCGTGTCCGCCCTGACCGATGCTAGACCGGACATCCGTGTCCGCCCTGAGAATGCTCAGACCGGACATTTCACGCATCCAGACCGGACATTTCACGCACGCCAGACCGGACACCCATGTCCGCCTAACACTTCTAAGGAACACTCTGAGGAACACAGTTCCGAGCAAGCTCGTGAAGCTGGCGCTTCCTCGTCGTTGGATGAAAACGCAAAAGCGATCCTGTTTGGCGAAGGCCTAGACTGGCTGCATACGGCGACAGGCAAGAGCAAGCCGGCGCTGCGGACGGCGATTGGTCAGCTTCTCAAAGTCGCGCGCGATGACGCTGGCGACGTACTGGCGATCTTGAGACGCGCGCGGCACGAGAAACGCGCAGACCCGATTGCGTGGGCGTTCGGTGTTCTGCGTGGTCGGCAGCCTGGCGGACAAACAAACGGCGCAAGGCCTGCACCGCAGATAGCTGTCGGCATGCAGCTCTCGAAACCGGCGGCGCGCGCATGATGACCGCCAGCGACATTCTCGACGCGCACGGCATCCGCCTTCGATCGACGCGGCACGGCAACAGCAAAACAGTCTGTCCGCGCTGTTCCTCGACGCGACGACATGCACGCGACCCATGCTTGTCGGTGTTGATCGACGACACAGGCGTGCGTTTTCACTGCCACAACTGCGGACACAAAGGCGGCAACAGATATGACGGCAATCTCGGAACGGGCGGTGCGATGGTTCGAAAGTCGGGGGATCGGTCCCGACAACGTGACGCGTATGGCGATCTACAGCGCCAGGCGAGTCGGCAATGGCGGTGAAAGCCGCGTCGAGCCTCACGCCACGGGCGAAATTATCGCGTTCCCATTCGTCGAGAACGGCGAAGTCGTCGCGGAGAAGTACCGCGCGGCCGGCAAACAATTCTCGCAGCGACCGAATCCGCGCCGGACGTTCTACAACAGCGACGTTCTGGACGATCCGGCGCTCATCGAAGGCAGCGCCGCGCTCGCCATCGTCGAGGGCGAAATCGACGTCCTGAGCTGCATCGAAGCCGGCTATCCGTTCGTCGTGTCGGTTCCCGATGGCGCACCGCCGGCCCGCGACAAAGACGGCGCGCTCGTGCCAGTGCCGGACGGGACCGCCGATATTGACCCGGCGCGGGACGCAAAGTTTCAGTTCA
This sequence comes from Beijerinckiaceae bacterium, assembly GCA_965246795.1. Lineage (GTDB taxonomy): Bacteria > Pseudomonadota > Alphaproteobacteria > Rhizobiales > Beijerinckiaceae > JAJXWB01. The sequence continues at coordinate 200,410 of CBDFFN010000010.1, forward strand.
TCGCCAACAACTGGGACCGCCTCTCGCGCATCAAGCGCATCGTGATCGCGGTGGACAGCGACGAACCCGGCCGTCGCCTCGCAGCGGAACTCGTGCGCCGGCTCGGCCGCGTCCGGTGTTCATTCGTGACGTGGCCAGACGGCTGCAAGGATGCGAACGACGTGCTGTTGCAGCATGGTGGCGCGACGCTGAGCCAATGCCTGCTGGCGGCAAAGCCTTATCCGATCTCCGGCGTCTACACGCTCGACGACCTGCCGGAAGAACCAGACCTTGAGGCCGTCAGCACAGGCTTCAACCAGCTCGACAATCTGCTGCTGGTCTATCGTCCGGCGCTCTTGATCGTGTCGGGGCTGGCGAACCACGGAAAGTCGAAATGGACAACGCAGATGGTCGCGAACCTCGCGGCGCTGCACGGCTGGCCGGCTGCCATCGCGTCGTTCGAAATGCGCTTGCGCCCATTTGTGACCGGCACGCTGGAGGCCGTCTATCACGACCATTGTGCGGAACGACGCTCCGCTGACGACGCGCATAGGTGGATGCGGGACCATTTCGTCTTCATCGCGCCCGAGCCGGATTCGACTGCGGTTCACGACATCGGATGGCTCATCGAGCGCGCCGAAGCGGCGGTCATCCGTCACGGCGTCAAGGTGCTGCTCGTCGATCCTTGGAACGAGATCGAACACGCCAAGCGCCGCGACGAAACGCTGACCGAGTACACGAACCGGGCGCTGCGAGAGCTTAAAGATTTTGGCCGGCGATTCGACCTGCTGATTATCGTCGTGGCGCATCCGGCTAAAGGTGCGGTCAGCAAAGCGCCGGAAGAACTGTCGCTGTACGACGTGAGCGACAGTGCCGCCTTCATGAACAAGGCCGACCTGGGCGTCATCATCGCTCGGCTTGGCGACGTGACGATGGACACGACGACCGGCGTGTTCGTCCGCAAGGTGCGGTATCAGCCGGCGACGGGCAAGATCGGCGCGGCAGAACTCGCGTTCGACACGCGGTCGGGGTTGTTCCTGTCATGAGCCGTGCCGATGACTTTTATCTGGCCGGCTACCGCGCCTGTCTCGACGCGGCGCAAGCCGCTGGCGTTGCTATCCTGCGAGGCGCTTGGGGAAACACAATCCGGCGCGAGCATGCCGCCGCTGGCCTCTGCGCTTTTGTTGACGAAGCGCGGGCAGCGATGGCCATAGATCGTGCGCATGCGCACGTTTTACCGCTCGCAAATACGACCCATGGGCCGCATTCCGAAGGCCACACCATCGTCCTCACCGTCGCCGCGTCCGTGTTCGCCGGAGCGCCGAAGGTCACGCGATCCGATGCTGTTGCGCGCGGCTACACCGGCGACATGTGTCCCGACTGCGCCAATCTCACAATGGTCCGCAACGGCACTTGCCTGAAATGTGAGACGTGCGGCAGTACGACGGGATGCAGCTAGTGGATGGCCCTTCCGCCACCCTGCCCGGCGTCCTGCGCCCGTGGATTCCAGAGGAAGCATTGACCGTTGCTCAGGCTGCTCGCCACGCGAAGCGGTCAAAGCCAACGGTGCGAGAATGGATCAGGCAGCACGGTATCGGCCGCGACGTTGCTGGAACGGTCTTCGTCAGTCTGCCGGCGCTTGCGATGCACATGGAGCGCGATCGACACGCGCTGTCGCTCTATCTTGCCGGCGACAGGCTGAGCGCAAGCGTCCGGACGTATTTCGAGCGGTTTGAGATACCAACGCAGCCAAAATACCCGCGCAAAAGAAAGTTTGAAAAATCGAAAGGATCGGAAAAATCGGAAAATCCGGTCATGGTGCGCTGAATCATCCTGCGCCATGTCTTGAGCATGGCAACAGCACATGCGCTCGAATCGACACACAATGACGAAGGCCCGTCCTATCTCGAATTAGTTGGCCCGGCTTACCGACAACGCGCAATCAACGCGGTCTTTGAACTGAATCAATTGAGTGCGGCGCTGCACGCGGCCCTTCTTGCCGAACCACTAAACGCTATCGCCGTCGGCGCGCTCGGCAATGCTGTCTCGGAGGCGCACGAGCGCGGCTGCACTGCGATGTCAGGGCTTGGCGCAGCGATCTCTTGCCGAGGGAGCGCCTGATATGGGTATCTTCGACGGCCTCTTTGGCTTGAACGCCGATCCGTCTGCGTTGCCAGACGACGACGCGCAAAAGCGCGCGATGCTTGGCTTGCTCGCACAACCGCAGATGACCGGTTTGCTTGGTTACAACGGACAGCCTCCTGAAGGGCGTTCCGTCGCCACGGGCGCGCCGACGCCGGATGGCAGCGCCATACGCACGATGATGACCGACGCGGATTACGCTCAGCCTGCGACTTCACCCGTAGCGCCGAAACAGCTTCCGTCAGCGAACGGCGGCGGCGCGCCGTCCCCGACACCGGGCGTGGGTTACAATTCAGTTGGCCAGATGGTCGTGAACACGCCTGCCGATGCGAAGAACGCTGGCGGCTTCGATTGGAGCAAAGCGCTTAGCGGCATCTATGGCGCAGGCGGTCCCGGCGATGGCCTTGTAGCGTTCGGCACAGGTCTCATGTCGAAAAGAGGCATCGGTGCTGGCCTCGCGGCTGGCGCGGAGAACATGCAGCGACAGCAGCTTGTGACGCAGCAGACAGATGCTCTGAGGGCCAAGACGGCGCTCGCGCAACAGCAACTCACGCAAAAGGGCGCTGGCCAGAACGCAACGTTCGACTACTTGGTCAGTAAGGGCAAAGACCCTGACCAAGCGCGTGCTGCGGTTCTCGCTGCAGCCGGCGGCAACGATAAAGTCTTGTCCGACATGCTCAAGGACGAGAAAGACAAGGTCGGCACGTTCACCGGCTCGGATAACAAGGTCTACAGCTACGACAAGTCGAATCCCTCCAGCGGCGCGACCGCAATCCCCGGTCAGGCGGATAGCGGCTATCGTCTTGCTGACGGTCGACCGGCCTCTGCGGCCCGTCCCGGGGACGTGATTTATGGGCCGGATGGCAAGCCCTCAATCTTGTCACCGAACGGCACCAGCGTTGCGATCGATCAGAAAGGCGAGACTGCCGAGTCGGCGAAGATCGGCGAAGGGAAAGGCGCGATCGTCAATGACGTGATGAAGATGGGTGCCAGCGCACCGCGCAAGATCGAGGCGTTGAATACCATTCAGGACGCCATGAATGCGGGCGGCGGCAAGATCAGCACCGGACCTTTCGCGGCAAAGGCTTTGGAAGCGAAACAGGCAATCAAAGACGCGTTCGGCATCGATCTCGGCGGCATCCCGGAGACTGAGGTCGCCAGCAAGACGGGCTTCGGTTTGGCGGCTGAAGCATCGCGAGCGATCTCCAACCGTGGCGGCACACAGGCTGAGTTTCTGAAGGGCTTGCAGAACGTGCCTGGCATCTTCCTGTCGCCGGAAGGCAACCAGGCGATGATCTCGATCTTGAAGCAGCAGGCGCAACAAGAGCAGCAGCTCGGCATCCACGCATACAATCACAAGCCTGGAGAGAACTGGCTTCAGAAGGAACATGACTTCTACGAATCAAACCCGATCATGTCGCCTTTCACCGGGCAGCCGATGGGCAAGTCGGACGTGGATTTGCTGAAGTCCAAGGCCGCACCGGCCGGCAATGGAGGCGGCGGCAACGCTAGCAACAACGGTACGCGCCGCACGCGCTCCGGCCTCTCTTATTCGGTGGACTGACCCGATGCCGAAACTCACAATCAACGGGCAGAAAGTCACCGTCAACGACGCCTTCCTAAAGCTGTCACCCGATCAGCAGGACGATGCGGTTGACGAGATTGCGTCTCAGATTGCGAAGGGCAATCGCAGCAGCCTGAACGTCGAGCTGCCGGAGCAAGCGGCGTCCGCTCCGCAAGTACCGTCGTATGACGCTATGGGCGCTTCGACGGGCGGCACGGAAGCCGCCGCACCGCCCTCTACAATGGGCTACGGCGACAGCATGGCGAATGCCGGTGGCGCATTCATCAACGGCGCGGTGAGGGCCAGTCGCGGCGTGCCGTTTAGCGATAGAGCAGCGGCTTTCACGCGCTCGGCGGTGCTTGGCACGAAGTACGATGATGAACTCGCCGGCCTTCGCGGCGCGGCTGAACGCGACAAGACTGAGAACGCCGGTCTTGCCACGACGGGTCAGGTTGCGGGCGCTTTGGCGACGGCTCCTGCCGGCGCGCTCGGCTTGCTCGGCAAAGGCGCAAGTTTGTTTGAGAAGGCGCGAGCCGGAGCTGTCGCGGGCGGTCTATTCGGCGGACTTCAAGGTGCAAGCGATGCGCCGGACCTTGGCGATGTAACGGACACCGCGAAGCGCGCCGCGACGGGTGCGACTGTCGGAGGATTTGTAGGTGGTCTGGTTCCAGTCGGCGGAGCCGCTATCGGTGGCGCGTATAAGGCCGTTGCGCCGTTCTTCACGCGTCCAGCTGAAGGCATGTCTCGTGTCACCGGCGGACTGCTGAGCAACGCAATCGGCCCGCGCGCACAATCGACGATGCAGCGGCTTGGCGATGATGCGATCCTTGCCGACGCAAGCCCGTCCTTGACTGGCCTCGCGCAGGGCGTCGCTGCGAAGCCTGGTCCCGCCGCTGACCTCGTGACCGATACGCTGACCGCACGTCACGCGGGACAAGCCGAGCGTCTTAACGCCGACCTCAACACGCATCTTGGGCCAGCCATGTCACCCGCCGAGGTCGGAGCGATGATGGACGCGAAGCAAGCCGCCACCGGCCCGATGTACGAGCGTGCGCTAGGCTCCGCGCCGGCAGTGGACATCACGCCAGCATCGCAAGCGCTCGAAAGCGCAATGTTGACTGCGAAGGGACGAAACGTCGGACGTCTGGAGGCGGCGCAGACAGACCTCCAAGCTCCCTATCGGGTGCAGGGGCGTGTTGTGCCCGAAAGCGATCCGCGCGCCCTTCAGCAAGCCAAGTTCGCGATGGACGAGGAAATTGCCCGCACGCAGGCGCAGGCAGGATCCTCGGCAACGACCGCGACACGCGATCTCACCGGCGTCCGCGATGCGCTGAACACATCAATGGAGGAGCAGCTACCGGGCTTCGCCGATGCGAACCTTGCCTGGGGTGCAGCTGAGCGCGGGCGGCAGGCCTTTGAGGCCGGACGTACGGTTCTTAACGGCGGCAAGAATGCGATCCATCCGCCCGACCTGGCGCAGGACTTCGCCGCACGTCCACTAGAGCAGCAAGCGCTTATGCGAGCCGGCGCGCGGTCAGACATCGCAACAACGCTCGGCACGAATGGAAACGACCTTGGCGCGCTTGGTCGTGTTGTCGGCGACAGTGAAGACTTTGCCAGACGCAAAATGGGCCTTCTATTCGGCGAGGATGCGCGGGACAGTGTAGTGGGGGCGGTCAATCGCGAGCGGGCCTTTGCGGACACCGCTGGCAAGGTAACGGCAGGTTCCAGGACTGCCCCGATGACGGCGGCTTCCGGTGCGATCGACGCCGCTACGGCTCCCGCCGAGTTTGCCGTTCCAAAGAACGCGACGCTATTCGGCATGCTTGCCCACGGCGGTGAATGGGCGTTGCGCAAATCAGCCGGTGCAATGGCGGGAGCATCCAACGAAGCGACAAGGGCTCAGCTAGCGGGCGTTCTCACGGCTCCTGCACCAATCCGCGAAGCGCTCGTCGAAGGCATCCTAGCGCGGCAGCTCAGGGCGGGGGAGCGCGGTCAAACCATTGCGGGCGTGCTTGGCGGACAGCCTGCCAGTCGCGGTCTGCTCGGCTACGTCGAAGATCGACAGCGCGGGCGATGAGTAGCGTCAGCGCGATACCGACAAGGCCAAAACCGATGCCAAACGTGCCGACGCCCCATTCCGCGAAGTGGCGCACGCCCCATACGAATAGCGCCAGCGCAGCGGTGCAGATGATGACGGGCAGCCACATGGTCGCCCGTTGTACACCCGCCGGATGCAGGCGGAAACAGGCCTGACATGACTGCAAATACAGGTGCAGAACAGGCCGGCGGGCGCTTCCGGCCTGGGAAGTCTGGCAATCCGGCGGGAAAGCCAAAGGGCGCTCGCCACCGCGCGACGGTTATGGCCGAACAGCTCATGCGGGACGATGAGAAGGGTGTTGTTGACGCTGTTCTGACCGCCGCTAAGGCCGGTGACATGACTGCGGCTCGCCTTGTGCTGGAAAGGATCGCGCCGGTGCGGAAAGGGCGGCCACTGACGATCGCCCTGCCGGCGACCGACACAGCCGCCGATGTCGCTAAAGCCATGTCGCATGTCGTTGCGGAGATGGCGGCAGGCGAGATCACACCGGACGAAGCAACGACCGTCACGGCGGTCCTGGAGGCGCGGCGCAAGGCGATCGAGCTGACCGACTTCGAGGAACGACTACGGCGCATCGAGGCGAGGACACGACAATGAGGTCGCTTGGCATCCGCTTGGACCGGCTTGAAGGGCGCAACCGTGCCGATCCTTACGCGCACCTGTCCGACGACCAACTCACCGACATGATCGAGCGGCTGACCCGACAGATTGCGGGTGACGTTCCCGCCGAGGAATTGGCAGAGACCTACAGCCGAGTGACGGGCTGGCCTGTAGAGCAATCCCGCGCGTGGCTCGACGACACGCTGGCGAGGCGCGCATGACGAACGCGATTGAACGCAGGCTCGCGAAGCTGGAATCGGCTGCCGGTCGCCCTGACGATCCGATGAATTACCCTGCGCGGCGCTTCATTATCGGTCCCGACGAGATCGGCGATGACATGGACATTCTGCGCGCCCGTGGCGATGACGGGAGCGGGCCAGGATGGATCATCGTGCGAAAGATCGTGCGTCCACTTACCCGGCGCCTGTGCTAACGTGTTTTCCTAACTAGGGGAAACACGATGGCCGAAGCTGATTTCATAGGCACTGTCAGCTCAGTTTCGGCAATCACGCAGAATGCCGATAATACCTTCGCGACCTTCGCCCTCTATCGACTGACAAGACAGCCGCCTGAATACGTAAGCATCAGTGACGCGGTTTTCGCGATCGGCATGGATGCCCCCGACGCCCACGCGATGGTGGTTATCGCGACCGCAGCGTTCGTTTCCGGACAACGGCTTAACGTCGGCCTAGTCACTCCATGGAAACCTGGCACACCTAATAAAATGGACGTGGCTTGGATGCAGCTCGAACAGCTGAAGCCGTAACGCGCCAGTCCATTGCCGGCGGCCTAACGACTGGACGTACGCCGTCGCACTGAGGCTTGCCCGTCGTATCGGCATAGTACGACAGCATGGGCTTTGAGCACCACAGGCCTAGGGATGAATGCGCCGTTCCAGACACACAGCCCTCCGGTATTCGTTAGGCTATTCGCCACGAGGTAGGACGAAACGTTGTCGATCGAACACGACACGCTCAGCGGTGTCCCGCCTTTTTGGCAATCTGCAACGACGGCAAAACTCGCGTCGTATCCGCAGCTCTCGCGAGGAAGGTTGGCCACTTCGCAATAGTCGCGGAGCGGATCATCGGCGCGCTCAATCCGAAGAGTTTGTGCTTGTGCGCACCCAGCCGCAGCGATGAGCGCTAGAGCGGCAACGTAGCGTTTCATACCGGGTCCAAGGCTAGACGTAAGATAGGACGATAGCGATCCTGCTGCACGCGCGTCTATCGCTTTCTCAACCTCACCGCGCGGCTCCGCCGCGTTTTCGGCGTTGAATTGCGCAACGGGCCGCCTCTGGGATCGGCTGAACGACCTCACGAAGTTTCTAGGTTAGCTTTCGACTATTCGCCACATTTGTTCGGATTTGAGCGGCAGTATGCGGCCCGACCGGATATCGCCTCGGGGCTACGCTTCGCATTGCTTCCGGAAGGAATGCCGTTCGCCGGAACCTCGCGGATGCCAAGCGTCACATTACTGTTTGCTGGGTAGATCACCGGCCAATTCTTCGCGTTGGCCGGGCTGTTATAGAGATCGATCTCCTTTTGCGTCGGCACATTCTTAGTGATGGGGCCGATCTTAACTGGCGGCGGGTTGGGGCTGACGTTGCACCCTATCGACGTGGTCGCATTTATTCTCTGCGGCACGCATGCGGCAGTCGCTTCATCGCACGCGAGAAAGGCGAGCAGCATGCAGGGAACAAATTTGAGGCCGAAATTCATACGCTTTCACCTTGCCCTGCTGATCTTCAAGCTGCCTCGTTAAGGCCTTCCGAAATGCGGCTCGTCAATAGCCTCTATAGGCATGTTGAGCCCAACGGTCGAAGCTCGCGCTCGCCAGCACGCCCGGCGCATAGCATTCGCAATCGAGGCTCTAGCCCTTCGCTGGCTTTGCGATCCGCAATCCGGCACCGCCGCCGTTGGGACGTGTTCTCTGAGGTTGCACCGGTGTATTCACCGCTTGCCTCATTATCCGGGAAGGCTTGAACACCACGACGGATCGCGCGGTGATGACTGCCGGCTCGCCAGTTCTTGGATTATGGCCTCGCCGCTCATGCTTTTTTCGGAGCTCGAAGAGGCCAAAGCCGTGGAGCTTTACGAAACGATCGCGCACTATCCCGTTCGCGATCTCAGATAGAACTGCATTGGTCAGCTTTAAGCACGCGTTGATCGAGAGTCCGGTTTGCGCGGCTACAGCCTGGGCAAGGGTGTATCGGTCAACGGCAACGCTCATTTCCGCAACCTCACGCCAGCGCCGCCGCCGTTCTCCGGGATGAACTCGACGCCGGCCGCCGTCAGCGCCGCTTGTATGGCGTCGAGATTGTTCGGCGAGGGAATAGCCCGCCCCTTCTCGAAATTACGAATTGTGCTTTCGCTCAGTCGGCTTCGCTCTCCGAGCGCGCGTTGCGACCAGTCTAACAACCCGCGTGCCGCGCGAGATTGAGAAGCAGTGAGCATCAAACCTCCATAACGAATTTCGTTAGAATATCACGAAAAACGCTTGACGACCAACCTCTCACGTTTATAGTTAAATTCTAACGAATTTCGTGAGAACCGCAATTGTCCCTCGTCCGCCCTAACCTTTCCTACGTACGCTCCGCCATCATGGCGTTCGCATGGGGCCAGTTTCGCGGCCCGCTCAATCGTCCGGGCACGATCAACCGCAAGTCCTTCGGCGACTGTTTGGCCTTCACGTGGCGTCTTGCCCGCGCCGCTCGCACCCGTAAGGCCGAAGGCGCTGCCGCCGGTGAGGCTGGCGAGGCTGCATCCCGCGCCACGGCGCTTGAAGCCTTCCGCAACAGCCTGACCGCCGAACAGCGCGCTGCATCCGACGCATGGCTGGTCGCGTCCTGCTCGACCGATGGCCGCAACGTTCCCGAACACCGCAACGCGTGAGGATGGAAATGCACACGATGACCGACGCACAGTCCGTGAAATTCATCGCGGCGCTCGACAAGGTGGACGCGGCGCTGACCGCAATCCGCCACGAGTTTGAGGAATTGGCCAGACAGTCGGCAGAACGGCTTGCGGCGCTCAATGCGCGCGATGCTGGCGTTTCAGTGAGGAACGCCACGGACAGATTGTCCGCCGCGTCCGATCACCGCGAGGCCGCGACGGCCTGATGGTGCCAACGCCCGAACCACCAACTCAGGAACACGCGGTTCGGGCGCTGAGCGCCGACTGTGGGGGACAGCGACGCTCGAAATAACCTGACTGCACGTGATGAAGCGGTCCTTAACGACCGACACAAACTGCGTACCGCGTGACCTTCAACAATTGACCGGAGAAAACACCGTGACCAACGGACAGGAGAGCTGCGCCTCGCGTCGGGCGATATTGAAAGGCGCGCCGGCATTGGCTGTCATTGCGGCTGTCGGAAGCGATATCGGTATGCCGACATCGGCAGCAGAGACAGGCATCGCGCTTGCCAGCGTGTCAGACCCTTACGTGGCGCTTGCAGCCGACTGGCATTCGCTGCGCAATCGGCTCGAAGCCGGGTTTGAGAAGCCCGACGCAGACGCGCTCTATGCCCGATGGATCGCGACGGAAGACAAGATGGCCGTCACGCGAGCGACGACCACGGCCGGCGCTCTTGCAGGCCTTCGCATCGCGCATTCGGAATTTCTCGACCACTTCGGCGGCGACCGATCGCCAGGCGGCAAATTCGTCGCTGCGCTGATTACGAGCGCCATCGCGGTTCTCGACCGGGAGAACGCCCGTGGCTGACCTGTCCCGCCGCGCGCTCCTGCGCTCTTTCCCCGGCGCTGCCGCTGTCACTGTCGTGCCGGTCGTTGCCGTCGCTGCGACGGTCGTTTCTGCTGACCTCGACATTATCGAGCTCGCCGCGCGCGTCATGGCCGTTGCCAAGGAATGCGACGAAGCAGCGGGCGCACAATGCGACCTCGACGACATCGCCTGCGATCTCTACCCGCAGCGACCATCGAAGCTGGCAGCCAAATTCCCCTACATGCGCGAGACGGATTCCGTCGAACACCTGCAGGCATGGTTCGATGATCTTGATCCCGAAGACGTTCCTTATCGCGACATCAAACGACGGCTGGAACAAATGCGGGCTTGGGAAGCCGAGCGGGCCGAGATTAACGAGCGCGTCGGTCTGACCGCCGCAAGAGAACACGCCAACGGCGTCACCGATCTCCTGATCGAAGACCTTGTGCCGACGCTGACCGCTTCGCAACCCGCGACTATTGCGGGCATCGCGGCAAAGGCCGAAGCAGTCGTGGCCCTGAGCAATTGGGGCTCGCTATGCGACGCCTTCAACGACCTCACAGCGTCGATCGTTACCGACGTGCGCCGGCTGGCGGGAGGCGCGAATGTCTAATCCCCTTCGCGCCGTGCAAGCGCCTACGCCCGATGAATTGATGCGCGCCGACGCACGGTGTGGCATGGCGTTCCGGCGTCTGGAAAGCGAAGTCATCGACGTTCAAGGCGCGGCTAAAGCTTTCCTGGCTTTGTTCCGCAGCGTCTTCGACAACAAGCCGGACAGGCAGCACGACGGAGTTTCGACCTTCGAAATATGCGAGGACCGCGTCACCGGTATGATCTTTGCCGCTGCGATGCTGGACCGCATGACGGACCAGTTACACGCGGCCTATACGCCGGTTGGGACGAGGCGGGGCACGGCAAGTGATCGTGCTGCGCCCAACACTGGCACCCGGCGTCCGCAAGCGATGCGAGGCGACAATAGAGCGGCTTATCGCCTTCCTTGATGCTCACGACCCGGAGAGCGATGACGAGCCGTCGCTCGGCGCGCCGGAAACAACCAACGCGGCGAAGCCTGCACAGACAGACTGCCAGGCCTTCACATGGTCGCTGCTTGGCGGTGTGAATGGCAGGCAGGACTATGAATACGATCCGCCGAATGCGGCATCGCCGGTCCTGACGATGCGGCCGAACAGCTTGGGAGGTTGCAGGGCATCGTCACGGCATAGCGACCTACTGGCGTTTGCATAAGCGCTCGTCCTACAAACACGGCCAGCCCAACCGAATCCGAGCCTGTTCAAATGCGCTTCGCGATACCGTATCTCTTCGCCCTGTCGGTGCTGTGCGGCCCTTCCGCTGCCGAGGAATTGGCTTTGCCGGTGTTTGACACGCCGCGCTATTGCGAGAGCGTCGCCATAGCAGCCAGAAAGGTCAGGGATGAAGGCAGTTTTCGTTCCTGCTTGGCGCGCGAAAGCACCGCAAAAGAGATCGTTCTTTCGGACTGGCGACGCGCAACGACCGAGGTTCAGACGAACTGTGGAAGAGTCATGCAATTGCTAGACGGCGGCACTTATGAGGGTCTGCGAAGCTGTCTTGCGGCCAAGCGAGACCGGAAGTCCCGCACGCAGGATGCATCCCCAACCGCCTAACGAGTTTCAGGACATCACGCCCGAGCGGTCGCGGGCACGGGGCCAGATCATGCGCGGTAGTCGGCAGGACACCGCGAGCGCGCAGCAGTGACCTGCATCACGGCTTCCTGCGAATTGCCTTGCGGATGATGCGCCTTACAGAGTCGAGCGGTCCAAGCGACTTTGACGCTGGCTTTTCCGATGGTGATTTACCGCCAACGTAGGTGCGCGGCTCGTACGGCCGCGTTGGATCGAAAGGCTTGATCGGCTGCTTTTTTGGCGGGTTCTTCATGGCGGCGGCCGATACGGCTTTAGCCAGCGAAGGGTTTCAAGACACATGTGGCAGGGTTAACGGACGCGCGCCTGCGCAAGCGCGGTTTCGGGCTATGGGCCGCGAAGATCGCGCATGCTTCGCAAATCTGAGCATCGTGTTGCTCATCGCGACGTGACAGGTGCAGCAGCTTTAACGTTGTGGGCCGAGCACGACTACGGTCGCTTAACCACCGGGTGAGGTGGAGGCCTCGTGCTCGGAACCGAACATCGACGGCCGACTTTTCGAGCAAAACGGGGGGCATCCGATGAGCGTCTATCAGTTCCGTTACAGTGACGGCACTGGCTTCACGATCACCAACACGTTCGCGTTCGAGAATGACGAGGAGGCGTTGTCCGTCGCCGCCCTGACCTTCGAGCGATTTGGCGTCGAGGTCATCCGTCACGGGCAGCCGATCGGCCGCTTTCCGCCGAACATGACGATCGGTTTGCACCCACGCGACGATATCGTGATGACCTAAGCGGCGCTGCCCGCCTGCCAAGCCGCGCGCCTGCTGTGTGCTACGGTGCGAATAGCCGGTGTCCGCTCTCTCCCGAGAATGATCGTCGGTCAGGGCCACGTTCGGCGTGACAACTGGCGTGGCCCGTCCGTCGATCACGCTGCTAAGACGCAATGCGCTTTTTGCAGCTATTCCGAAGCACCTCGCTCTGCCTTGCGACGCCCACAGGTGGATGTGATCGACACGCGTCGCGAGCCAGTGGCAAAAGAAGCACAGACTCTGCTTCGCCGACGAGATAATTCATTCTCTGCTTTCAGGGGGCACCGGTGAAAAGCTACGAGTTTGCTTCTGCGGGACCGCAAAGGCGGCCGGTCACTTCGACTAGCGCGGCCAAGCATCGTCGCGTCGATGGCGAAACAGTTGATCGCTTGGACTTTGACGAGCGGATGTGGCGTGCGAAAGAGCGGCCTGCCTCGCCACACCACGTCCAGATCGAAGCGTTCAAACCGGCGCACTAAACCCAACGCTGGCCTTGACACCTGTTTCGCTCCGGCGGACAGGGCCTTTTTATTTTATCGTCGTGCTACGCTTACGACAGCCGATGTGCCTCTTCCAGCGAAGCCTATCGGTCAGGGCTGCGTCGTTGCTTGAACTCCGGCGCGGCCCGCTATCTTCACTTGCAGACTTACGGACGGAGCGTCTTGTCCTGTCGATCGAGACGACTTCCTACCGTGTGACGTTTCAGTGGCCGGGCTCGACGGAGATTGAGACGATCCAGCTTTTCGCGCTGGACGATGCTGACGCAATGGCGAAAGCCGAGCGCGGCTCTGTCTCGGTGTACATGAAGGTCTGGCACGGCGAACGTATGGTCGGTGAGATCGTGCGGCCTTGTCCCAACAATCCCTGAGCTCCGAGTCGAAGGAAGCCACAGTTACATCGACGGCCTTTGTTCGTTCGGAGGGCACGACAAACGATTTAAATGATCGACTATTACGAAGGTGCGATAACAAGCTCGTGAAGCTTATCCGGTGATGGGCCCCTTGGCGGCATTGAAATCGAATAGCCTACGTGTTGGCGAGACCGGGGAGTGTGCTTAGTCGAGGATCGCCTGTCGGTGACAGAGACCGATAACGACCTGCACGGGTCATTCTCGCCTGTTTCGCTAGATCAGACATTCCGTACGTTCGCGTCTCAACATTGAGCGCGCTAGTGATGCCTTCGATACGCCGGTCGCGTAAGCTCTCAGCGACGCCGATCTGATTGTATTTCGCCTAATTCGACATGCTTGGTGCCCCCGGCTGCTCTTAGTGCAAGCATATGGCTGCATCTAATGCTGATCGACACGGAAAAACAGAAAAAACCCCAGAGCGAAAGCTCCGGGGTTTCTTGTGCGGTTCTGATCAGAAGATCAGAAGGCGCGGATCATGCGGATCGCGCCGAGGTACTGGCTGGTCGTACCCTGGTAGCCCGGCAGGCCGACCGTCTTCAGGATGAAGTCCGGTGCGAGGCCGAACGGACGAGCCGACATGTAGCGGGCGTAGGTGATTTCCGCGCCGATGTCGAAGTTCTTGATCGGCGTCCACACGAGGTTGGTGCCGATGCGGAGGTTGCGGAAGTTGTTGACACCTGAGGTGAACAGCGCGCCGCTGCCTGTCGTATTCGCGAACGGGTTGACCGGAGTGTTCGACGCGCTCGAGTACGTCACCTGATAGTAACCGCCGAACACGCCGGAGCTGATCGTCGGGGTCCAGTAGTGCTTGTAAGCAGCTAGAACGTTGAAGGCCTTAGACATGTCGCAGCCGCCTGTGTAATTAAACACACAGTCGGAGTCTTGGGTAGTCGCCCAACCCGGACCGTTCGACGAACGGGCGATGCCGACGCCGTAAGCCGCCGTACCGTTGAGGCCACCGACGAACGCCAGGTTGTTACCCTGCACGTAGCCGATCGAACCGCGGGCGTAGGTCGCTTGCAGCCAAAGCTTGTCGCCCGGCGCAACCATGTCCATGTTGAACTGGACACCGGCCTGAACGGCGAAGCCGATCTTGGAGGCCGAGACAACCGGCTGAGCGTAGGTTGTCTGCGCTGCCGTGATGACAGCCGACGTCGCAGGGTAGAGATGCGCCTGGACGTTGTGGATCGCACCGGAGACCTGCACCGCACCCCAGGGCTGATCCCAGCGCACGTTGGCGACGATTTCCGGCATCACGACACGGCCGATTGCAGCCGCGACGTTGCCGGTCGCGCCGAACGCCGTGGCAGCACCCGGCGCAATGCCGGACACGTTCGCGACGTTGATCACGCTATTGATCGGCCCACGGCGAGAGACCGGGTCTTCCATCGAGGCCGTGATCGACCAGCCACCACCAGCCGTATAGGTGTAAGCCGCGGCCCACACGGTGGAGTTCGAACCCCACAGACCGGCGTAGTTGATGGCATCTGCGTAGAAGTCGAAGAACGACTGAACGCGACCGGCCGTGATGCCGGCGAACTGGATGAAGCCCTTGTTCAGAAACACCAGCTCGCGGTTGATCGTCGGACCCGCCGTGACGTTGAAGGCATTGGCGCCGATCGAAGACGCGAGCGACCCCGTCTGGCCGTAGTTCGCGCCGGCGCCGAAGTTGGCGTCGAGACGGACGAACGAGCGGACCGTGCCGAAGGGCGACTGCGTACGCGCATCGAGCTCGATGCGGCCCGTCGCGCTGAAGCCGAAGATTTCGCGCGCGTTGTTCGAGGCGTAGGCACCGGCTGCCGGAAGAAAGCCAGCGAGGCCGCTCGCAGCGCCGCCAAACGAGAGCGCCGTGATCGGCGTACCGATCGGTACTCGCACCTGATAGCGCGCCGAATCAGGCTGGATGCCTAGCTGCGCGAGGACGAAGCCACCGACGCGAAGGCAGGTGTCCGAACCCGGAATGTAGAAGAAGCCCGCGCCGTAGGCGTCGCAAACACGGACGTATTGAACAGGTGCAGCCTTCCGCGTGGGAAGATCGGCAGCCTGGGCCGCAACAACCGACACGAGGCCGGCTGCGGAACCAAGAAGAAGGCTCTTTACGAGCTTCATAAGTTACCTCCAGAAAAAGTTGACCCACCGAGACTAGGTGTCGAACCCGTTTCGCGTTGACCGCG
Source organism: Beijerinckiaceae bacterium (assembly GCA_965246795.1). Classification (GTDB taxonomy): domain Bacteria; phylum Pseudomonadota; class Alphaproteobacteria; order Rhizobiales; family Beijerinckiaceae; genus JAJXWB01. The sequence goes on from CBDFFN010000010.1 coordinate 216,033, forward strand.
GACCGATCCTCTGCCTCGTCCCCTCCAGAACTTCGGGTGCCCGGAGAGTTGAGCCCGGTACGCATCCCGCTGCGGCCGGGCTTTTGTCCCGATCACGACCGGAAGCTAGCTGTGACAAACCGCCCAAGGAAATGAAAAATGGCTCTAAAAGCGCCGTCAGAGCGGCTTTCGTCATGTGTGTTGCAAGGAAACGACAGAAAGCGAGGCGAGCTGCTAACTTTCGCGAGTTTTGTGAGACCTATATGCCGAAGGCGATATGCCAGCTGCCAGTTTAAACTGGGTGCGGAACGTCCTCTCCCGCTCAAAGCCCGTTCTGTGCCACACTGAGTCGAGTGGCACAGATTTGTCCTCCAACAGCCGCATAGCCTCGCGCATCTGTTCACCCCTCAACCACTGCACCGGGGACATCTGCATTTCTGTTTGAAATTGCCGATGGAAAGTACGTGCACTCATTCCGCTTTGCGCGATCATTTTTTCCGCATCGAGGCCCAAGGCGAGATTGGCTTTTGCCCAAACCAAAAGGCCTGCAAGTTTGCTCTGAACCGGAGCGACGTTGATCGAGCTCTGCGAGCGATCTAGATTTGCGAAAAAGACGCTTCTAACTCGATCGGATGTCGGCTTCCCAAAATCACGTGCGATCATCCCTAACGCGAGCCTCGCGGAAAACGGAAAGTCACCAGAAGTTAGTATCGACATTTCGTCGACGAATGGGTCTTCAAGAACGGTTGTCTCTGGGAACGCTTCCTTGAAGCGTGATAGGAAATGCTCCGCGGTAGTTGCACGACGCCCAACGAGAAGCCCGGCAAAACCAAGCACAAATGCTCCGGTCGAGACTGCCGCGATGCGTGTTCCGTGGGAGGCGGCCAATCGTAGTGCGGTTTTCACGCTCTCACTTGGCGGGACAAGCGGTGTCACACTTCCTAGAACGATGATCGTATGTGTGGTCGATAGGCTGTCCAGCCGGCGCGGTGCACGCAGAACCGACAGTCCATCGCCGATCGTAACCTCATCAAATTCAGAGCAGATCGTCAGCTGGTACGCAGGCTCGCTGCCCGCTTGCGCTTGCCCGAAAAGTTCAGTCGCAACCGCCAAGTCCAAAAGACGCACATTGTTTGACGCAAAGATTGTTATCTTCCGCATGCCGCCCGTTCGAAAAGCTGAGCTCTGATGATCACGATCATTATCAGGCTGGTTGACTGCGGAGAACTGTCGAGCGTTTCACGCCCGCCGCATTGTAACAACATTGCTGGCGGAGCTAACGCTCGCGACGTGAGCAGCCCAGGCCTCCAAAGCTACCCGCCGTTCCTTCGCGAACTCGTGGCGCTGATAGACAGCGGCGACGCCTTTAAGCTTCGCCGGCTTATGAGCCAGTATCTTGTCTGCAACGATGCTGTCGATACCGAGCGCGGCCATTGTAGAAACGCCTGTGCGCCGGAAGTCGTGCAGACGCCACGGATTTAGGGCAACCGGCTCGTGCCCGGTTCCTGCCGCAGCCTTGGAGCGGACTTTCATCAACGCCGTATCAAGCGCCGCCTTGGCGCGGGAGAAGCCCGAGATCGGCGTCGTGCCCGTCGTCGTGAACACCAGGTCACGCTTTGCGATGCGCGGGATGCTGCGCAGGATGGCGCGCACTGGCTCTGCGAGCTGCTCGTCGTGCGGCTTCCCGTTTTTCATGCGCTCGCCTGGGATCGTCCATAGCGACAGGTCGGACGCCAGCTCGCTCCACCGCATGCCGGCAACCTCGTCACGGCGCTGCAAGGTCAGGAGGGCTAGGCGGTAGAACGGACCCCAGGGGTAGGACATCGCGGCCGACGCGGCGGCAATCTCGACCAACTCGCCATCGGTCAGAACACGGTCGCGGCTCACGTCATCGCTAAAGGCGGACACGCCCTCAAACGGATTGGCCGCGAGCATTTCGCGACCGATCGCCCAGCCGTAGCAGGCGCGACCATAGGCCTTCGTCCTGTCCGCCGTCGTGCCCTTGCCGCTCGTGGCGAGCGCGTCCAGCGCTTTCACGACCTCGGCGCGGGTCAGGCGCACGGCGGCTTTCCGCAGATGATCGCCGAAGGCATAGCGAAGGGCGCGCTGCGCCTCCTCCGCATAACGCTCGCGCCGGTTCGATAGGTGGCGCCTGCCCCACGACGAGATAAGCGTCTCCAGGGTAAGCTTGTCCTCGGCGCGAGCGGCCTTGTCGGCGACGGTAGCAGCTTCACGCTCGGCACGCGGATCGACGCCACGGGCGACACGTCCGACGAGATCGCGGGCGCGCGCCTTCGCGTCCTCAATCGTCACGGGTCCATATTCGCCGATGCGCTCGCGGACTTTCCGCTTGGTCGTCGGGTGCGTCCACTGCGCGAGGAACACGAGCCTGCCGGTCGTCGTGACGCGGACTCCAAGCTGGCGCGGGTCGTCGGCGAACACGATGCGATCCTTACGGCCGGTTTCCAGCGACAGTTTCGCGAGAGAACGGTCGGTGAACTTCATGCGGACCTCGCCATCGCCACGCGGACCTCGCGCGGACCTATGATCGTTGTACGTTCTGGCCACGTTTGGCCACGCCTGTCCGGCTCACTTTCCACAAGCGTCCGTTTCTGTTGGCGTTCTGGCCGCATGTTGTCATGGCTGGCCGATGCTGGCCACGACCGTTCGCTTACTACGAATCTGGGGGTCAGGAGTTCGAATCTCTTCGGGCGCGCCATTCGCTGCATTGCCTAGACATTGTCGACGAATTGCCGAGGCCTGATTCAAGGCCGCCGCATTCCGCGAACACGATCAGGAGGCGACGGGACGCATGTACGCCAGGGACGTTCCTGCCAACACGCGCTTCTACCACGGCACCAAGGCCGACCTGCGCATCGGCGATCTTCTCTCGCCCGGCTTCACGAGCAATTTCGTCGAGCGAGGCCTGAAGCACATCTACTTCACCGCGACGCTCGAAGCGGCGACCTGGGGCGCCGAACTCGCGAAGGGCGACGGGCGCGGCCGAATTTACACGGTCGTGCCGACCAGTGCCTTCGAGGACGACCCCAATCTCACGGACAAGAAATTTCCCGGAAACATGACGCACTCGTATCGTTCATTAGAGCCGCTGCGCGTTACCGGAGAGGTTGCCGACTGGACGGGCCACACCCCCGAGCAGCGCAAGGAAATGAACGACAAGCTCGCGAAGTCTAAGGCGGACGGGACCGCGGTCATCATTGAGTAACGCGTGCGGAAGACCGCCAGACGGAAAAATCGTCACGTCCTTCGACTATCGCTTCATCTGGCTATGTTAACGCGTGACGCGTCCCTCGCGCTCTGCGTTCCGGTAGCAGAGCGATGGTTCGACACCGCGCCTGAGATCGTACCTGCGCCCGACATGACCGTGCCAGAACCTTGCGGTACTTTCTTGGCGAACTCATCGCGGTTGGACTGCCGCGACAAAGGCTTCTGCGTAGTCATCTGTTGCGATGCGCTGACCGACTTTGATGGCGGCGCGATGGATATAGGCGCGCCCCTCGCCATCGGCGCGAACAAAACAACGATCCCGACAGCGCAGGAAAACAGCCGAACCATCACTCCGCCCCCGAAGATCGCATCGCAGCTTATGCAGATTCCTGTTCGCAGCAAGACATGCCGAGTTCGGCTGCGGTGCGGCAGAACTCCAAGCGCGATATGCGCGTCGACATCCAGAAGCTGACACACTCAAAGCTGCTTGCGATTTCTACTGCGCCGCGCGAAGCTTCGATCCGACAGGCCATATCGTCACAAGCTTGTCGGCCCCGCCGTAAGCAACGCTTGCACCGTCAGGCGCGAACGCGACACTTGCGATGTAGCCACCCTTTTCGGATTGCGCGAGAACCGCGCCGCTTGTCACGTCCCAGAGACGCAATATCCCGTCGTTCCCGCCGGCTGCCAGCTTCGATCCGTCCGGCGAAAACGCAACACTGTTTACCGATGCCTTGTTGCCGTCGAGGTCGCGTATTCTGATCCAGCTTTTTGCGTCCCAGATCGTCAACGAACCGCCATCCGTTCCCGAGGCGAGCAGAGACCCGTCCGGCGACACGGCAACTGCCAACACGCCTGAGGAATGAACGAGCGATCGCGCGGACGCGCCGCTCTGCGCGTCCCAGATACGAACCGAACGGTCGGAACTGGCAGATGCGAAGGCGCGTCCGGACGGGAAGACGCTGATTGCGTTGACCGAACCGGAATGTCCATTGATCCTGCGGATCAGCGTGCCCTTCGCGGCGTCCCAGATGTGTATCGCCCGATCATCGCTGCCAGCGATGACCTTCGTTCCATCCAGCGAGAACGCCACCGCACGCACGTCGTCCGTGGCGCCCGGGATCGAACGTATGAGCTTTCCTTGTTCGGCATCCCAGATGCGGACCTTCTTGTCCGAATTACCGGTGACCAGACGCGTGCCGTCGGAAGACAAAGCCGCCGCGTGCGTGAAGTCCTGATACTCGTTGCCCAGCAGAAACAACTGCCGCCCGCTGATGTCCCACTTCGCAGGTGCGCGGTAATGATTGCCGCTCGATGAAGTCCAGAGATCGGGCGAATCGGAAAACAGCGTTTTTCCGTCCTTCGAAAAGACGATGAACTCAACAGACGCATAGCCCGCGATAAAGCTTCTGGTCGCAGGCCTATCCTCCGGTGCGGTCATCAGAGATGGCGGCGGCAAAGCCGCAATCTGCGCCGGTCGTGCCACCTCGACCGGCTTTGCAGGCTTTTCCGGCGCCAACGTCGCGAGACGCGCGACGGCTGCTTCCCGAACGGACGCCAGCGGACTCTCGCTCAATCGGGAAAGGAGGACACGGTCCGTCACGCCCCTGATCATGTCCAAAAGCGCGCCATCGGTGGGCGGAACGATCGGCGCTGCTAAAGGCGAATTGAGATTTGCAGGAGGAACGACGGAGACCGTCGGCGCGACCACAGGCGCCGGTCGGAAAACATAACGCTCCGCCGGAAGCGACTCATAGGTTGCGGGCTCCTGTTTCTGATCGGTCGCCGAGAGCACATCCGCGCGCACGCGACGAAAAAACAGGTTCACCTCGACATCCGACACGGCAAGGTTTTTTATGAGCGCCGTCGCATATGGACTGTTTGCTCTGGCGTCGCCGTCGAGCGCGATCTGGCCCGTGCCGGCGGCAAAAGCCACGAGCGAACCAGTCTGCGGCAGGTCGGGCCTCGCCAAGCCACGCCCGACAGAGCGCGACGCCAATGTCTTTTGCATCTGCACGGCAAACGGATTTTCCCGGCATGCGTCGAGGATGACGAGGCGCAGCTTTCGTGCGCTTTCGATTCGCTTTTGCACCTGTCCGAGCGAGATCGCCTCGTCCTCGACATCGCGGTCGCTGCGCAAACGAGCATCGATCGGAATGAGATAGTTGGAGCCGCCGACTTCCATGCCGTGGCCGGCGAAATAGACGAGCGCCCAGTCGGCTTGATCGACCTGCGCCTCGAACTTGCGAAGGGCGGCGAGCATGGCATCGCGCCCGAGATCACGTTCGACCTGTACGGAGTCGAAGCCGGCGTCGCGCAACGCCTTGGCGACTGCGGCGGCGTCGCGACCGGCATTGTCCAGTCGCGGCACGCTGGCATAGCTGCCATTGCCGATGACCAGCGCGACGCGCTTCTCGGCAGCGGTCGCGGTGACGGCCACGCATGCCAGCCACAGGGCGATGACGATCCTGAACACGCGGCCCCCTGCTTGCCGAGGCTCGATGCCCCGACGCGCTCTGACAGCACCCTAGGCGCATCCGTCGTGGCGGCAAAATTAGCTGTCACGAATGGCCCATCTGACGCAGCGCACAGTCTGTCGTCCTGTCAGACCGACAGCATCGCCCGGATGCGGCTCGTCAGAGCTTCCATCGTAAAAGGCTTCGTCATCATCTGCATGCCGGGTGTAAGCGCATCGCCGCCCACTGCCGCGTTTTCCGCAAAGCCCGTGATGAAGAGCACCTTCAGGCCCGGCTGCAGTTCGCGCGCCGCGTCCGCAAGCTGCCGACCATTCATGCCGCCGGGAAGCCCGACATCGGTAACCATGAGATCGAAACGGCGATTGCGCTCGATCTGCTTGAGACCCGAGCGTCCGTCGACCGCCTCGACGGCGCGATAGCCGAGCTCCTGCAGCACGTCTGCGATCAGCATGCGGACTGCGGCCTCGTCGTCGACGACAAGCACAAGTTCGCCCGCCGACGAACGCTCCAAAGCGCGAAGGCCGTCCTGCGTTTTCTCTTCGGGCCTGTCTGCGTGCAGCGGCAGATACAACACGACGGTCGTACCGATGCCGACCTGACTATGGATGCGAACCTGCCCGCCCGACTGTTTCGCAAACCCGTAGATCATCGACAGGCCAAGGCCCGTACCCTCGCCCAGCGGTTTGGTGGTGAAGAACGGATCGAACGCGCGCTCGACGATCTCCGGAGACATTCCGCTGCCGGTGTCGGTAACGGACAGCGTAACGTAATGACCGACAGCCATGTCGCGCGTCGATGCGAAAGGTTCCTCGAGCTCCGTGTTCGCGGTTTCGATCTGCAGGCTTCCGCCATCCGGCATGGCATCGCGCGCATTGATCGCAAGATTCAGAAGTGCATTTTCGAGCTGATTGGAGTCGCAAAGAATTGCGCCAACGTTGGCAGGCAGCACCGTCGTGACCTGGATGGCCGGCCCCACCGTTCGCCGCAGCAAGTCCTCGAGATCGGCAACGAGGCGGTTCGCATCGACGAGTTTCGGATCGAGCGTCTGCCGGCGCGAGAACGCGAGAAGGCGATGCGTCAACGCCGCCGCGCGATTCGCCGACGTCATCGCCGCGGTGACGTAGCGCTCGATTTCGCCCGATCGCCCCTAGCTGACGCGACGCTGCATCATGTCCAGACTGCCGATGACGCCGGTCAGCAGGTTATTAAAGTCGTGCGCGAGTCCGCCCGTGAGCTGCCCGACCGCTTCCATTTTCTGCGACTGACGAAGCTTTTCCTCGGCCTGCATCAAGGCAGCCGTGCGGTCCACTACGCGCTGTTCCAACGTCTCGTTCAAAGTGCGCAACGCCGCCGCCGCGCGATCGCGCTCCGCCGCGATGGCCCGCCGCTCCTCGACATCGATGAGCACGCCAGGAAACCGCAACGGCGTGCCGTCCGATCCGTGATCGACACGCCCGTTCGCCTCGATCCAGTAATAGCGCCCGTCGGCGCGGCGCACACGGTATTGATGTGCATAGGCGCCGCCGCGCGCGATGACTTCAGCGATGGCCTCGGCCAAACCCGTCTGATCGTCAGGATGCACCGTCTCGACGATCTGCGCGAGGCTAAGCCCTTCGCGACCAAGCGCGGGATCGAGACCGAAACTGCGCGCAAACCCTTCGTCGACCGTGAAGCGATCGGTCGGAAGCTCCCAGTTCCACGTTCCGATAATGGCGCCGGCCGCCAGCGCCAGTTGCACGCGCTGCACGTTCTCGCGCGCCACGGCCTCGCTGGCACGCAGAGCCGCTGCGGATTCGCGCAGGCCTTGCTCCTGATGCGCGCGCTCCGTTGCCGCACGAACGCGTTCAGCAACATCGCGAAGGAAGAGCACTTCGTCTGCCGTCCAGACGCGCGGCTCTTTCTGACCGACGTAGAGAAGCGCAACGAAACGGTCATGCTCGAAGAGCGGGAGGTTGATGAAAGCCCGCGCGCCGATTGCTTCAAGCTTTTCGATGATGTCCGATGTTCGCGGGTCGCGCGCGGCGTCCGGCACGACAACAGTTTCGCCTTTCAGCAGATTGTCTGCGTAGCTGCCGAAATCACGAAAGCGGATCGTGCCGGGAAGGTTCTCGATGCCTGGCGCAGCCCAGTCCCGTTCGACATGGATGGTTTCGCCATCGGACATAACAGTGCCGTAACCGACGACGCTCAAGTCCAGCGTACGTCCGAGAATCTCGGCAGCGGTCGCCGAGATGTCGGCCGACCCGGTGAGGTCGCTTAGCTTGTCGCTGAGTTCCTGAATCGCGGCGTTACGCATCTGCAATTCGCGACGCGCCGTAGTGTCCGTGAAGAAGATCGCGATCTCGCGGTCCTGCGGTTCGCCGACGCGAATGGCGCGCACGTCGAACCAGCGGCCGAAGGCTTTTGCGTGGTTTTCGAAATTCGCGGGCTCACCGGTCTTCGCAACATGCCCGTAGGTGTCGAACCAGAATTGCTCCAGATCCGGCGCGAAATCCGTCACCCATCTGCCGCGCAGATCGACACCAGCCTGACGCTCGAACGCCGGGTTGGCCTCGATAAACCGATAATCGATTGGGCGATCGGCGGCATCGAATTTCACCTCGACGAGCGCGAAGGCCGTGTCGATCGTCTGGAGCAGCAACCGAAACCGCTCCTCGCTCCGCACGAGCCGCCTGCCAGCCTCGTGCTGCCGCGTGCGGTCGCGAAGTATCTTGACGAAGCCATGATGGGCGCCGTCTTCGCTGCGCAGCGGCATCATCTCGCCGGACGCCCAAAAGCGGATGCCATTCTTGCGGATGTGCCACCGCTCGTCGCTGGCGCGACCCTCCGCGAGCGACGTGCGCATCTCATGCCCGATGCGGTCCACTTCGCGATCTTCGGGCGTGAAAAAACATTCGGCGGACACGCCGATAATTTCTTCGCGGGACCAGCCGAGGATGTTCTCGGCGCCGGCGTTCCAGTCGGAGATCCGTCCTTGCAAGTCCGTGACGACGATCGCGAAGTCGATCGCGCTTTCGATGACGGATTCGAGGTGGCGACGCGCAGGCATAGGTTCGATCTAGGACGTTTATATTAGAAAAACAGTGACTTATGGCCTAGTCGGGCCACCGGCATCTATCTCAACGGCGCACGCGCACCAAAGATCGCCGACCCCACGCGAATGTGCGTCGCACCGAGTTGCACCGCGCGTTCCCAGTCGCCGCTCATGCCCATCGACAGCGTTTTGAGGCCGTTCCGTTCCGCGATGACACGCAGAAGCGCGAAATAGGGCGAGGCCTGAACGCCGTCGGGCGGAATGCACATGAGACCTTCGATCGCGAGGCCGTATTCGCGTCTACATACATCGATAAACGCGTCGGCCTCGGTCGGTGCGACGCCCGCCTTCTGCGGCTCCTCGCCGATATTCACCTGCACGAGGAATTTCGGGTTGCGACCCGCCTTCTGCACGGCATCCGCGAGCGCCGCGGCGATCTTGGGCCGATCGACGGTCTCGATCGTGTCGAAGAGGCCGACCGCGTCCCGCGCCTTGTTGGATTGCAACGGCCCGATGAGATGCAGATCGATGTCCGCGGCATGCTCGCGCAGCACCGGCCATTTGCCCGCCGCCTCCTGCACGCGGTTTTCGCCGAACGTGCGGTGACCGGCATTGATGATCGGCACGAGCCGCTCCGCCTCGACGGTTTTCGTGACGCAGGTCAGCGTGACGCAGGCAGGGTCGCGGTCATAGTCGGCGACGGCACGCGAAATGGCGGCGCGAAGCGCGTGATAGCGGTTGAGGTCGGTGTCTTGCGCTTGCGACATCAACCCGCCGAAGGGCGCGTGTCCATCGAATGACGATCGGCTTCTGCATCGCGCATTTCGCGCAACTCGCGGAGGGGAACGAGATCGTGGCGCAATCGTTCGACGATCGCGATATTGTCTTCGTACGACATCGTATCGAAGCGTCTCCGCGCCTCGTCCTTTGCTTTGAAAATCTCGTCAGGCGTGAGCAGCACAGAAATCCATCCGATCGAAGCGACGGCAGCAGGTCGACCACGCCCCGCGCAAATCGAACTTCGTCACCATAGCGCAAAAGGTTCCGCGATCGAAGGCGCAACCAAGAAACTGTTCGAGCCGCAGATGGTCTTTCGGACGTCCGATCTGCAGGCACTTGGCCATGAGATGCTAGATGCGCCAGACGCGCGTCGGTACGCCGTCGAATGAGATCGACTCAGCAGCCAAGAGCGCCGCACGATCTAACGCATCATCTGCGACAAGAAACTGCACCGGCCAATCGCCAATCATGACGCCCTCTTTGCGCCGTGCCCCGCGCTTCGAGATGTCTGATGATTGGCCCGAGGTCGAGAATGACTTGTCCGCTGTCCGGGATATAGACGGAGATATCGAGGTCTTCCGTGGAGGCTGGTTCGATGTAGCGGAAGCGGCGATCGCGCCGCAAATGGCATAGTCGCCGATCACGCCATCCGCCTGCATCCTGTTGAGAGCAGCAAGCGTTCCGCGCAGCACGTTCGTCATCGCAGCCTCCGCGCCGTCGCGCTTCGCCCATTTGACCCCCCCGGCCAAATCGGGTCCATAGGCCCCGACTTTCCCCCGCAAAAATCGTAAAATGCGACCCGAACGCTACAATCCGAAGAGCGCCGAACCGCGCTGGCAAAAAATCTGGGCCGAACGCAAGATTTTCGAGCGTTCCAACCAGACCAACCGCGACAAGTATTACGTGCTCGAGATGTTCCCGTATCCATCCGGGCGCATCCACATGGGGCACGTGCGCAACTACACGATGGGCGACGTCGTTGCTCGCTACAAACGCGCGCGTGGCTTCGACGTCATGCATCCGATGGGCTGGGACGCGTTCGGCATGCCGGCCGAAAACGCCGCGATCCAGAACAAGACGCATCCCGCGACCTGGACCTACGCCAACATCGACGCGATGCGTACGCAGCTCAAGTCGATGGGCCTATCGCTTGACTGGTCGCGCGAATTCGCGACCTGCGACCCCTCCTACTACAAGCATCAGCAGCGGCTGTTCATCGACATGCAGGAGGCCGGCCTCGTGCGGCGCAAGAGCGCCAAGGTGAACTGGGACCCGGTCGACAACACCGTGCTCGCCAACGAGCAGGTGATCGAGGGCCGCGGTTGGCGCTCCGGCGCGCTCGTCCAGCAGCGCGAACTCACGCAATGGTTCTTTGCCATCACCGACTTCGCGCCGGCTCTGCTCGCCGCGCTCGACACGCTCGACGGCTGGCCGGAAAAAGTGCGGCTTATGCAGCGCAACTGGATCGGCCGATCGGAAGGGCTGAGCTTCTCGTTCGGCCTGGTCGGCGCGCCGGACGGCTTCGACACGCTGCCTGTGTTCACGACGCGGGCGGACACGATGTACGGCCCGACCTTCGCGGCGATCTCGCCCGATCATCCGCTCGCGAAGCAACTCGCTGCGCATGATCCGAAGGTCGCGGCTTTCATCGAGGAGTGCCATCGTCTTGGTACGTCGGAAGCCGACATCGACACGGCGGAAAAGCTCGGCTTCGACACTGGCATCAAGGCCGCGCATCCGGCCGACGCATCGTGGCATCTGCCGCTCTACATCGCCAACTTCGTTCTGATGGACTACGGCACCGGCGCCGTAATCGGCTGTCCCGCGCACGACCAGCGCGATCTCGATTTCGCGCGCAAATACGGCCTGCCCGTGCTCGACGTCTTCGTCCCGACCGACACTGGCGAACGCGTCGCCGATGTCGCCTTTGTGCCACCGAAAACGCAGTCGGTGCGCTACATCCGCTGGGCGGGGGATGAGACAGTCCAGACCTGCCAGCAGGCGATGGACCTATCGCTTGCGAAATTCGAGGCGGCAGGCTGGGGCGAGAATCAGACGCAATATCGCCTGCGCGACTGGGGTATTTCGCGGCAGCGCTATTGGGGCTGTCCGATCCCGATGATTCACTGCGCGACGTGCGGGACGGTCCCCGAAAAGCGCGAGAATCTGCCGATCAAACTGCCGGACGATGTCGAACTCGGCCTGCCCGGCAATCCGCTCGATCGCCATCCCACATGGAAGCACACGGCCTGCCCGCAGTGCGGCGGCAAAGCGACACGTGAAACCGATACGATGGACACGTTCGTCGACTCGTCCTGGTATTTCGCGCGCTTCACTGATCCGTGGAACGCGGATGCGCCGACGACACCGGGCGTCGTCGATACATGGCTGCCGGTCGACCAGTATATCGGCGGTATCGAGCATGCGATCCTGCATCTGCTCTATTCGCGCTTCTTCACGCGCGCGCTGCGCAAGACCGGCCATGTCGATCTTGACGAGCCCTTCAAGGGCCTGTTCACGCAAGGCATGGTCGTCCACGAAACCTATCGCGATGCGAAGGGTGACTGGATCGCGCCTGCGGAAATCCGCATCGAGACGCGCGACGGCACGCGACAGGCAGTGTCGCTTGCGACCGGCGAGCCCGTCACGATCGGCGGCATCGAGAAAATGTCGAAGTCGCGCCGCAACATCGTCGATCCCGACGAGATCGTCGACACGTTCGGCGCCGATGCCGCGCGCTGGTTCGTACTTTCGGATTCGCCGCCCGACGGGGATGTCATCTGGAGCGACGACGGCGTGCAGGGCGTCGCACGATTCATGCAGAAAATCTGGCGGCTTGTCGGCGAGATCGGCGCGCTGACGGCTAACGGAGAAGCCGGCACGCCGGACGGCGCGATAACCATCCGGAAGATCGCGCATCGCGCGACGGCCCGCGTCGAGGACGATCTCGAACGGCTGCGGTTCAACGTCTGCATCGCGCATCTCAACGATCTCGCGAACAAGCTCGGCGCGACGCTCGCCGGCTTCGAGGCGCCGCCCTCTGCTACAGAAGTGAACGCCTTGCGCGAGGCTGCAAAACTGCTCGTACAGGCCATCGCGCCGATGATGCCGCATCTGGCCGAGGAGTGCTGGGCCGAGATGGGCAGCGAAGGCCTCATCAGCGAGGCGGATTGGACGCCCGCCGACCGGAGCCTTATCGTTGAGGATACGGTAAGCTTGCCGGTGCAAATCAACGGCAAGAAGCGGCTCGATATGATTTTGCCGCGTGGCGCCGCGGATGGCGAGATCGAGAAGGCGGTTCTGGCGGATGCCGAGGTGCAGAAACAGATCGGGGGCAAGCCGGTGCGACGCGTCATCGTCGTGCGCGACAGGATCGTCAATGTCGTGGTCTAGGCTTTTACGGTTCGTGACGGTTGCAGCGCCGCTTGCGCTCGCCGGCTGTTTCCAGCCGCTCTACGGCACGCTTGGGCCAGGCGGCATGGAGAGCGAGCTGCAGGCGATCCAGGTCGAGCCAATCGCCGACCGCATCGGCCATTATATGGAAAACGAGCTCGTCTTCGGCTTCAACGGCTCGCGCGCACCCGTGCCGGCGAAATACCGTCTGGTGGTGAAACTCAACGAGCGCGTGCAGACGCCGATCGTCGACACGGTGACCTTTCGTACGACCTCGGCGACGGTCGTCACAGACGCCGACTTTTCACTTGTTCCCTACGCAGGCGGGCCGCCGATCTACACGTCGAAAGCCTTTGCCGCCGCGAGCTACGATCGCTTCTCGGCGCGCACCGGCAACGTGCGCGCAGCCCGCGATGCCGAGCAGCGCGATGCACGCGTGCTTGCCGACAATATCCGCACGCAGGTCTCGGCCTTCTTCGCCCGCCGCGGTTCCTGAGTCGCAGTGGCGGTCGCAAGGCTAAAAGCGTTCGACTCGTTCACCGGCAAGCAGCGCGCAACCTACCGCCTGTTTTATCTGCACGGCGAAAACGAACCACTCGTGCGCGAGCGTGCCGCGGCCCTCGCCAAGGCCTTCGCCGCGGACGGCGATGCACCGGCACTGGTGGACCTCGATGGCGATGCGCTTGCCCGCGAGCCTTTCCTGCTCGCCGACGAGCTCGGATCGATGTCGCTCTTCGCAGAGAGACGCGTGCTGCGAGTGACGCTTGGCGCACGCGCCGTCACGGAAGCGTTTTCGCAGGCGCTGCCGCTTCTGCCGGCGGCAGACGGCGTAATGGTGATCGTGATGGCCGGCGACGACAAACGTCAGGACGAGACACGCAGTCTTGTCTCGACGAATGCCGCCTGCCTTGCAGTCCTGTGCCCGCCCGACGATCTCGACGAGCTCGCCGACCATGCGCAAAGCGTGCTTCAGATGGCGGACATCGAGATCGACGACGCCGGCGCGAAGGAGCTTGTCGCGCTGACCGACGGCGATCGCGGCCTTCTGGCGAATGAGCTTGCAAAACTCTGCCTGATGGGGACCACGGGCGAAGCCCTGAACGCAGCATCCCTGCGCGCCGCGGTCGCGGACGAATCCAGCTTCCTGCTCGACGAAGCCGCGGATCGCATTCTCGCCGGCGACATCGCCGCGGCCTTCGACACGACCGATCGCCTTTCGGGCGCGGGCGGCGATGCCGTGCAGCTTGCTGGCGCGACACTGCGTAAGGCGTTCTGGGCGCATCGCAATGCGTCGGGAGGGCGCGCGGCAGACCTTCGCCGCGCCATCCGCCGGCTGAACGACGTCGTTCTGTCGGACCGCACCAGCGACCCTTTCGCGGCGAGCCGGGCCGACCTGACGCTCATCCGCGCCGCGCAGTTTCTGCGCCGCCGGTGACCCTGGAATATTGGGCGGCCTCCGCACGTCCCTGACGCGATATGACATCGAAAGCCTTCGCGGACGAGATCGAGGCGCAGATACCGGCGCTGCGGCGCTACGCCTATGCGCTGACGCGCGACGCGGAGGCCGGCGACGATCTCGTGCAGGACACACTCGAGCGCGCCTTGTCGCGCTGGCGGCTTCGTGCGCCCGACGACCTGCGCGCTTGGCTCTTTGCCATTCTGCGAAATCGCTTCATCGATGGCTATCGCAGCGCGCGGCGGCGCGGACGCGATGCGCCGCTCGAACAGGCCGCCAGCGCGAGCGTGCCGCCGCTCGGCGACGCCATGCTCGGCACGCGCGATATCCTCACTGCGCTCGAACGTCTGCCGGAGGAGCAGCGCTCGCTCCTGCTGCTCGTCAGCGTTGAAGACCTAACCTATGCGGAAGCGGCACACGTCCTGGGCGTGCCCATCGGCACCGTCATGTCGCGTCTGTCCCGTGCGCGTGAACGTCTGCGCGCTATGCTCGATGCCGAGCGCGCGCCGACACACCTTCGGAGAGTGAAATGATCCCCGTGCCGACGCCGCCGATCGGCGACGACGATCTTCAGGCCTTGATCGACGAGCGACTTCCGGCTGAGCGCCGCGCATTCGTGGAGGCCTGGTTGCGAGAAAATCCCGAGGCCGCAGCGCGTGTCGAAACCGATCGCGCGCATCGCGATGCGCTTCGCGTGGCGATGGCCGATGTCGCTGCGCAGCCGATCTCGGCGCGACTGCGCGTTGGCACGATCAAAGCACGACGCAACCGCACGGCGTGGCGCGGACTTGGACAGATCGCAGCGGCTGTCGTGCTGCTCGTGCTCGGCGGCGCTGGTGGCTTTCTAGCGCACGACAATCTTCGCCCGCGCACCACTGTTCCGACCACCCGCGTGACACAGGATGCCGTCTCGGCCTTCCGCATCTACACGGTCGAAGTCGCCCACCCTGTCGAGGTGGCAAGCTCCGAGCAGAAGCATCTGCTGCAATGGCTGTCGAAGCGTCTCGGCCGCTCGCTTTCGGCGCCGGACCTCGGCACGTTTGGCTACCGGCTTGTCGGCGGACGTCTGTTGCCATCGGGCGAAACGGCGGCCGCGATGCTGATGTACGAGCGAGAGTCCGGCGCGCGTCTCACCGTCTATGTTCGTGCCGGCGAAGGCGGCGAAACGGCGTTTCGTTTCCGCTCGGACGGCGACCTCTCGACCTTCGCGTGGCTCGACGGCGGGTTTGGCTTCGCCGTCTCGGCCGCCGTGCCGCGGGAAACGCTGCAGCCGATCGTGAATGCCGTCTATCGGGATTTCGACGCGAAATGAGATATCTCTTCGCCGCGCCAGAATTTCTCGAGGCGTCGGCGTTTTCGGAAAAGCGCAAGCCACGTTTTGCGACCGATACATTGCGCGCCTGACGCTTGACGCTCTGGCAGGCGCATCGGACAGTGCCCGATAAGGACGCGCCGCATCGAAGCGCGCCACAGATTTCGGGGAAACGTATGAGAACGCGCGCTGCCGCTCTGGCCTTTGCTTTCGGTTGTGTTTTTGCCTGCGTCGACGCTTCCGCGGATGTGACGAGACCCGTCTCTATCGCCGTCCTCAACGACAAGTCCTCGGTTTTTTCCGATGCGGGCGGCGTCGGGAGCGTCGTCGCCGCACAGCTCGCCATCGACGATGCCGGCGGCACGGTGCGCGGCCAGAAGATCGTGCTGCTCGGACCCGATCATCAGAACAAAGTCGACATCGGCGCGGCGCTCGCGCGCAATCTCTACGATCAGCAAAACGTCGACGCGATTTTCGACATCGGCAATTCGGCAATCTCTCTCGCGGTGCAGGACATTGCACGAGAGCGCGGCAAGATCGTCGTGCATTCGGGTTCGGCGACGGCCGACGTGTTCGGCAAAGCCTGCTCGCCGACCGGCGCGATGTGGCTCTACGACACCTATTCGCTGGCGCAGGGCATCGCGAAATCGGTCGTGCAGCAGGGCGGCAAGACCTGGTATTTCATCACCGCCGATTATGCCTTCGGCAACGCGATGCAAGCCGAAGTGACGAAGGTCGTCGAGGCCGCTGGCGGCAAGGTGCTGGGCTCCGTGAAACATCCCGTCGGCTCGATGGATTTCTCGTCCTACATCCTGCAGGCTCAAGCGTCCGGCGCGAATGTCATCGCCCTCGCCAATGCATCCGGTGACACTGTCACGAACGTGAAGCAGGCGAACGAATTCCAGATCGGCAAGGACGGCAAGCAGAAGCTTGCGGTGCTGATCTTTTATCTCACGTCCGTGCATTCGCTCGGCGCGGCGGGCACGCAGGGTCTGCAATATCTCGAGGGCTATTACTGGGACTATAACGACGCGAGCCGCGCCTTCGGCAAACGTTTCGCCGACAAGCATGGCGGCCGTTATCCCACGCATGCGCAGGCCGCCGTCTACAGTTCCGTGCGCCACTATCTACGCGCGGTGGATGCCGCGAATAGCACCGACGGTCTCACCGTCATGCGCAAGATGAAGGAACTGCCCGTCGACGACTTCTTCGCGCCGGGCGCCACGATGCGCGCCGATGGGCGTCTGATGAACGACATGCTGCTGGCCGAAGTGAAGCCCGCCAAGGACGTGAAGATGGGCTGGGATCTTCTGAACATCAAAGGTGTGGCGAAGGCAGCCGACATCATGCGGCCGATCTCCGAAGGCGGCTGCACGCGACTCGATCCGCCCGAGGCGAAGTGAGAAAAGCGTCGTGGCACTGAGCCGATCCGTTCGCGGCAAAGCGGCAGTCGTCACCGGTGCGGCAGGCGGCATGGGCGAAGCAACGGCGCGTCTGCTCGCGGTCGAAGGTGCGCGTGTCGCTCTGATCGACGTGAAGCAGGATGCTGTCGAGCGCGTCGCGCGGGAGATTGTTGAGGCCGGCGGCAATGCGCAGGCGTTCATTGCGGATCTTTCCGACGCGGAGGCGATCGCAAAGGTCGTTGCATCGATCGGAGAACGATTCGGGGGCATCGACATCGTCGTGAACAATGCCGGCATTTCGATCCATTGCCTGATAGACGCGCCGGACTACGACGAGCAGTTCCATCTTGCCGTCGTCGTTATGCTGACGGCGCAGCAGCGCGTCATACGCGCGGCGCTGCCGTTCCTGCGAAAATCGGACGCGCCACGCATCGTCAACATCGCCTCGACCGAAGCGCTCGGCGCGACGGCCGGCTACAGCGCCTATTCCGCCGCCAAAGCCGGCGTCACCGGGCTTACGCGCTCGCTCGCGGTGGAGCTCGGGCTGGAAGGGATCACGGTCAATGCGATCTGCCCCGGTCCGATCACGACGCCGATGACGGCGCGCGTGCCAGACGAGCAGAAGGCGATCTATGCGAAGCGCCGTACGGCACTGCGTCGCTACGGCTCGCCGGAGGAGGTCGCGCATATGACGCTGAGCCTCTGCCTGCCGGCGGCGTCCTTCATCACCGGCGCGACGATTCCGGTCGACGGCGGACTGATGGCGCGCAATGCTTAAAGGCCGGCGCTGCATGCGCAGCGTTACAGCACGCTGATCGGAAGAGAGAGACTGGTTGCGGGGACAGGATTTGAACCTGTGACCTTCAGGTTATGAGCCTGACGAGCTACCGGGCTGCTCCACCCCGCGCCAACCATACGCGGCGCGATCGGGAGAGACCCCCACGCGACACGCGTCGGCGCCGACGAACGTCGATAGCCGACAAAGTCGATCGAAAAGAGAGATTGAAGCATCCGTTCTTGGCAGGCCTGGCAACGACCTACTCTCCCAGGTCTTGAGACATAGTACCATCGGCGCTGACGCGTTTGACGGCCGAGTTCGGAATGGGATCGGGTCTAGTCACGTCGCTGAAAGCCACCAGGCCGGCGAAGAACGAATTTCTGAAGCAAACTGGTTTCTTGTGCAGCCCACACGCATCGATCCAAGAAGTCAGAGACTTCTCGGACAAACAAATGCGTAGAAATGGGCATCGATTAATGAGGGCGATCAAGCCAATCGAGCAATTAGTACCGGTAAGCTACACACATTACTGTGCGTCCACACCCGGCCTATCAACGTGGTCGTCTTCCACGGCTCTCAAGGGAGAACTCGTTTCGAGGTGGGTTTCCCGCTTAGATGCATTCAGCGGTTATCCCGTCCATACATAGCTACCCTGCACTGCGGCTGGCGCCACAACAGGTCCACCAGAGGTATGTTCATCCCGGTCCTCTCGTACTAGGGACAAATCCTCTCAATTCTCCAGCACCCACGGCAGATAGGGACCAAACTGTCTCACGACGTTTTGAACCCAACTCACGTACCACTTTAATTGGCGAACAGCCAAACCCTTGGGACCTTCTCCAGCCCCAGGATGTGATGAGTCGACATCGAGGTGCCAAACAACACCGTCGCTATGGACGCTTGGGTGTTATCAGCCTGTTATCCCCGGCGTACCTTTTATCCGTTGAGCGATGGCCCACCCACGCGGGACCACCGGATCACTATGACCGACTTTCGTCTCTGCTCGACTTGTCAGTCTCGCAGTCAGGCAGGCTTATGCCATTGCACTCAACGACCGATTTCCGACCGGTCTGAGCCCACCATTGCGCGCCTCCGTTACTCTTTGGGAGGCGACCGCCCCAGTCAAACTGCCTACCATGCACTGTCCCGGCGCCGGATGACGACGCGCGGTTAGACATCCATGCGGATAAGGGTGGTATCTCAAGGACGGCTCCACGTGAGCTGACGCCCACGCTTCAAAGCCTACCACCTATCCTGCACATGTCGACACGAATGCCAGTGCAAAGTTACAGTAAAGGTGCACGGGGTCTTTCCGTCTGACCGCAGGAACCCCGCATCTTCACGGGGAATTCAATTTCACTGAGCTGACGTTGGAGACAGCGGGGAAGTCATTACGCCATTCGTGCAGGTCGGAACTTACCCGACAAGGAATTTCGCTACCTTAGGACCGTTATAGTTACGGCCGCCGTTTACCGGGGCTTCAATTCAAGGCTTGCACCTCTCCTCTTAACCTTCCGGCACCGGGCAGGCGTCAGACCCTATACGTCATCTTGCGATTTCGCAGAGCCCTGTGTTTTTGATAAACAGTTGCCACCCCCTGGACTGTGCCCCTCCCATGCGCTTGCGCACATGGAAGGCCTCCTTATCCCGAAGTTACGGAGGTAATTTGCCGAGTTCCTTCAACGTCATTCTCTCAAGCGCCTTGGTATACTCTACCTGTCCACCTGTGTCGGTTTCGGGTACGGTCTCATGTGGAGGCTATTTCCTGGCACCACTACGCTGCCCGGGAAATCCAATAATCCCGAACAACTATCGCAATGCGTCACCATCCACTGGCTCACGAATATTAACGTGATTCCCATCGACTACGCCTTTCGGCCTCGCCTTAGGAGCCGGCTAACCCTGCGGAGATTAACTTTACGCAGGAACCCTTGGACTTTCGGCGACACTGTCTTTCACAGTGTTTGTCGTTACTCATGTCAGCATTCTCACTTCCGATACCTCCAGCGGCCCTCACGGGTCCGCCTTCAACGGCCTACGGAACGCTCCGCTACCACGCGTCTTGCGACGCATCTAAAGCTTCGGCTCGTGGCTTGAGCCCCGTTACATCTTCGGCGCGGAAACCCTTATTTAGACCAGTGAGCTGTTACGCTTTCTTTAAAGGATGGCTGCTTCTAAGCCAACCTCCTGGTTGTTTTGGGATTTCTACATCCTTTCCCACTTAGCCACGAATTGGGGGCCTTAGCTGTTAGTCTGGGTTGTTTCCCTCTTCACAACGGACGTTAGCACCCGCTGTGTGTCTCCCGCATATTACTCCTGGGTATTCGGAGTTTGGTTAGGTTTGGTAAGTCTGTGGGACCCCCTAGCCCATCCAGTGCTCTACCCCCCAGGGTATTCGTGCGAGGCTCTACCTAAATAGATTTCGCGGAGAACCAGCTATTTCCTAGTTTGGTTGGCCTTTCACCCCTAGCCACAAGTCATCCGAGACTATTTCAACAGGCACCGGTTCGGTCCTTCAGTGAGTGTTACCTCACCTTCAACCTGCTCATGGCTAGATCACTAGGTTTCGGGTCTAAAGCAACGAACTGAACGCCCTGTTCAGACTCGCTTTCGCTGCGCCTACACCTATCGGTTTAAGCTTGCTCGTTACTTTAAGTCGCTGACCCATTATACAAAAGGTACGCCGTCACCCAGGACGAACCTTGGGCTCCGACTGTTTGTAGGTATCCGGTTTCAGGAACTGTTTCACTCCCCTCGTCGGGGTGCTTTTCACCTTTCCCTCACGGTACTGGTTCGCTATCGGTCGCTGAGGAGTACTTAGGCTTGGAGAGTGGTCTCCCCATATTCAGACAGGATTGCACGTGTCCCGCCCTACTCAAGTCTTCTTGCAGTCGAAATCCGTACGGGGCTGTCACCCATGATGCCTGCTGTTCCAAGCAGTTCCGGTTAGAATACAAGAAGCACTGGCCTGGTCCGCGTTCGCTCGCCACTACTAACGGAGTCTCGTTGATGTCCTTTCCTCCGGGTACTTAGATGTTTCAGTTCCCCGGGTTTGCTTTTGTGACCCTATGTATTCAGGCACAAATACCCTCATGTGATCTCTGCTAGTCCGAAGACAGGATTCCTCCTGAGACCGAAACGGTTGTGCCCGTTACAGTCGTCGTCGGAATAACAGAGATCGAAGGTGGGTTTCCCCATTCGGAAATCCGCGGATCAAAGGTTGTTCGCACCTCCCCACGGCTTATCGCAGCGTACCACGTCCTTCATCGCCTCTCAGCGCCAAGGCATCCACCGGATACCCTTAAGACACTTGATCGCTCTCATTATCGATGCCCACCGCTCGGCAAGAGGGAGGCATCGTAAGAAAGACCAGTTTGCTTCAAACGCACCCGGGATTGTCGCGGTCAAGCGTACAATCACGATCTGGAGTGCTCGCCTTCCGTCCTTACGGACATGGGCGACCAGATGCGTTCTCTCTTCACGATGGATAGACAACACGCGCGATGCCAATGCGGCAAGGCGCGAAACTTTTCTAAGGACGAGCGCGACGACAAGGCATCGTGCAGCTTGAGACGCGCAGTGCAGGGCCGGCGCGAAGCATCTGGTGGAGCCAGACGGGATCGAACCGACGACCTCATGCTTGCAAAGCACGCGCTCTCCCAACTGAGCTATGGCCCCGAGATCAGACGATCGAGTTGGATGGCGCGCGATTGGTGGGCCTGGGAAGACTCGAACTTCCGACCTCACGCTTATCAAGCGCGCGCTCTAACCAACTGAGCTACAAGCCCGAACCTTGAGCCACCGTGCGATCACGGCGGCAGGCTCGTCCTGGAAGAAAGAGAAGCGAAGACGGCGGTTGTCCCGCCAGATCGGCCTGACTGGCCGTTGTGTTCTTCAGAGATCCGATGGGATCGGGCAAAAGTCTTGCGACCTGCGCCTTCTCCGACAAGGGATCATCCTTAGAAAGGAGGTGATCCAGCCGCAGGTTCCCCTACGGCTACCTTGTTACGACTTCACCCCAGTCGCTGACCCTACCGTGGTCGTCTGCCTCCTTGCGGTTAGCGAAACGCCTTCGGGTAAAGCCAACTCCCATGGTGTGACGGGCGGTGTGTACAAGGCCCGGGAACGTATTCACCGTAGCATGCTGATCTACGATTACTAGCGATTCCAACTTCATGCACTCGAGTTGCAGAGTGCAATCCGAACTGAGACGGCTTTTTGAGATTAGCCGAGGGTCGCCCCCTAGCATCCCACTGTCACCGCCATTGTAGCACGTGTGTAGCCCAGCCTGTAAGGGCCATGAGGACTTGACGTCATCCCCACCTTCCTCCGGCTTATCACCGGCAGTCCCTCTAGAGTGCCCAACTAAATGATGGCAACTAAAGGCGAGGGTTGCGCTCGTTGCGGGACTTAACCCAACATCTCACGACACGAGCTGACGACAGCCATGCAGCACCTGTGTTCCGGCCCCTTGCGGGAAGGAAGTCGTCTCCGACGACCATACCGGACATGTCAAAAGCTGGTAAGGTTCTGCGCGTTGCTTCGAATTAAACCACATGCTCCACCGCTTGTGCGGGCCCCCGTCAATTCCTTTGAGTTTTAATCTTGCGACCGTACTCCCCAGGCGGGATGCTTAAAGCGTTAGCTGCGCCACTGAACAGCAAGCTGTCCAACGGCTAGCATCCATAGTTTACGGCGTGGACTACCAGGGTATCTAATCCTGTTTGCTCCCCACGCTTTCGCACCTCAGCGTCAGTTCCGGACCAGTAAGCCGCCTTCGCCACTGGTGTTCTTGCGAATATCTACGAATTTCACCTCTACACTCGCAGTTCCACTTACCTCTTCCGGACTCAAGATTCCCAGTATCAAAGGCAGTTCCGAGGTTGAGCCTCGGGATTTCACCCCTGACTTAAAAATCCGCCTACGTGCGCTTTACGCCCAGTAAATCCGAACAACGCTAGCCCCCTTCGTATTACCGCGGCTGCTGGCACGAAGTTAGCCGGGGCTTATTCTCCTGGTACCGTCATTATCTTCCCAGGTAAAAGAGCTTTACAACCCTAAGGCCGTCATCACTCACGCGGCATGGCTGGATCAGGCTTGCGCCCATTGTCCAATATTCCCCACTGCTGCCTCCCGTAGGAGTTTGGGCCGTGTCTCAGTCCCAATGTGGCTGATCATCCTCTCAGACCAGCTACTGATCGTCGCCTTGGTGAGCCGTTACCTCACCAACAAGCTAATCAGACGCGGGCCAATCCTTCGGCGATAAATCTTTCTGCTCTCGCACTTATCCGGTATTAGCTCAAGTTTCCCTGAGTTGTTCCGAACCAAAGGGTATGTTCCCACGTGTTACTCACCCGTCTGCCACTCCCCTTGCGGGGCGTTCGACTTGCATGTGTTAGGCCTGCCGCCAGCGTTCGTTCTGAGCCAGGATCAAACTCTCAAGTTGAATGAGATTTGACCTGACTGGTCACTATCTTTCGACGAGTTCCCAATTCACATTCCATCCGGACACGAGGCCCGGACGTGGTGTGTATTGAGATCCGTGACCGTCAGTTGTCTCTTCGACGCCATCCGTTAGGATGACGTCCGCAAGGACATCCGCCGTCCACGTTTCTCTTTCTTCCGATTTAAATGTCAAACAGCGAGACGACAGACAGGACACACAAAACACCGGCGAAACGATCTCTGCCCGGCTGGGTAGCCGGGTGGCTGAATGCCCGAGAAACTCGAGAGAAGGTCGCCGGCAGCAACGTGTGTCCGTCGCCGTCGATGGACGCGATATAGCTCCGGCCCCCTCGGCCTGTCAACACGCGATTATCAAAAAACTTTCACACGGTTCCGAGCCCGTTCAATTGATGCGCTTTGCGACGGCATCTCCATGCGTTCGGCAAAATGCGTGCGCCGTACTCGCGCCATGTTCCACAGGCTTTCTGACCCTTAAGGAATCCGTCATTCCGGCGGCGCAGGTCTAACGCTTTCACGACCCCGGTCGGCATGCTACGCCGGCCGTCCGTATCCGGAGACCTAACTGCCCTTGCGTTCACCGTTTTCCCTTCTGAACGCGCAGGGGTCGCGCCTCCCGCCGGTCATCCATCTCGGCGACGAACCCGCGATCGAATCGGACGGTCAGCGGCATTCGCCTCATGACCATCGTCGCGTTTCGATCCGCTGGCTTGCCGGCACCATCCTCACGGGCCTTTCGGGCGCGGGCCTCATTGGCGCTGCGGCGTTCGCTGCGCTCGACCAGCGCGGCAGCGTCGCCGAGGCGCCGACGCTGGCGCAAGGTGGCCGCCGCAACGACGACCGCGGCGATGCCACCGTCAATACACGCAAGGCCGACCGTCTCGTGAAGTCGGTCGACATCGTCGCCGCCAAGCAGACATTCCGTGCGCCGACAACGGTGCGGGTCGGCGACAAGGATGTCGTGCGATCGCGCTCCTACGCCAATGTTTCGACGCCGCTTACCCTCGTGCAGACTGGCCTCGTTGACGACATCCCGCCCTTCGATCCGCTGAAACTCCTGGCGAGTGCCCGCAACACGACGCCGGAACCTCTTCAAGAGGCGTCGCTCTCCAATAACGAGGCCGAGGTTTCCTTCGTTACCCGCCCGCTGGCCGCGGGGCAGATCGGCGTCCAGCCCGCGACGCTGTCCGCCGTCGAAGCGCAGGCGCAGGTCAACGAATATCTGAAGGCGATAATCGCCGCCGGCACTCGCGCCGCTTTACCGCTGCCGCCGCAGCTGCTTCTGATGCGGACCAGTCGCGCGACACTCGATAGCGGCTCGGGCCTCGCTTACGCCAATGTCGGCTCACCCACCGCCTCGACACCCTTCACCTCCATCGAGGTGAAGATGGTTCCAGAGAACGTGTCGCTCGTGCCGCGCTCGTCCAGCGCCGCCGACCGTGGCGCCACCGTCATGGACGAAAAGCTGGCGATCATCCGTAAGGGCGAATCGATCGACGATGTTTTACGCGCGAATGGGGTGGCGAGGCCGGCTGCTGCGAGCGTCGTTTCGGCCCTCGGCGGTCGACTTGCCGGCTCCGTGGCGCAGGAAGGTCGTCGCGTAAAATTGCTGTTCGCCGACCTCGATGGTTCGGGAAAATCCCTGACGCTCGCGCGCCTCAGCATTTATTCGGAAGATCGCATCGAGGCGATGGTCGCTGTGACGGACGACGGCCGTTACGTGCAGGTGACGCGCGCCGATTCGGCGAAACCCGAGATGCGCAAGCCGAAGAACGACGACGAAGACGATGCCGACGCCAACGGCCTGCGGCTCTACGATTCGCTTTACGAAACCGCGGTGAAGCAAGAAATTCCGCGGCCCGTCATCGACGAACTCGTGCGTGTTTTCGCCAACGATGTCGATTTCCAGCGGCCCGTCGCTGGCGGCGACAGTTTCACCGCCTTCTACGAGGAGGGCGACGAGGCCGACGGCCGCAACACGCTTCTCTCCGCCTCGATCACCGCACGCGGCGAGACGTACCGCTACTATCGTTTCGTGACGGCCGACGACGGGCTCGTCGATTTCTACGACGAGAATGGCCGCTCGACGCGCAAATTCCTCGTACGCCAGCCGATCGGCAACGCGCGCATCACGTCGGGCTTCGGTTCGCGCTATCACCCGATTCTCGGCTACACGAAGGTCCATACGGGCGTCGATTTTGCCGCGCCGATCGGCACACCGATCATCTCCGCCGGCAATGGCACGATCATCAGCATTGGCTGGGATTCTGGCTATGGCCGCCGTATCGAGCTGCAGCACGCCAACGGCTACATCACGACCTACAACCACATGTCAGGCTTCGCGCGCGGGCTTGCGGATGGCTCAAAGGTGCGGCAGGGGCAAGTGATAGGCTTTGTCGGCTCGACGGGCCTCTCGACCGGCGCCCATCTGCATTACGAAGTCACCGTAAACGGACATTTCGTCGATCCTATGCGCGTGAAACTGGCGCGCACGCGCGAATTCGACGGCCGCCTGCTCGGCGACTTCAAGCGCGAGCGCGAGCGTATCGAGGCGCTAATGTCGCGCGCACCGAATGCGACTCGGGTCGCGGCACGGAACAATTCTGGCGGCTAAGCGGCCGCCGGACGAACATCGTACTCAGTTCTTCGCTTCGATCGCGTCCATATCCGCGTCCGACAGGCCGAAGTGGTGGCCGATCTCGTGGATCAGCACGTGCCGGATGATGTCGCCAAGCCGCTCCTCGTGCGCCGCCCAGTAGTCGAGGATCGGACGACGATACAGCCACACCATATTTGGCATCTGTCCGGTCTGTCCGAAGGCTTCGGCCTGCGCGAGACCTTGGCCGTGAAACAGCCCGAGTAAATCGAAATCGCTCTCGCAGTTCATCGCCTGCAACGTCTCTTCGTCCGGGAAGTCGTCGATGCGGATGATGAGGCCTTCGCACAGAGAGCGAATGCGCGTCGGCAGCGCGACGTAGGTTTCATGCGCGAGCGCTTCGAATGCGTCGAGCGACGGTGCGAGCGCACTGGTCCAGCTTCGCTCAGATATGTCGTTCAGAGGAATTTCCTTTCGTTTGAACTGCGAAAAGGAGACCGTTCATGAAACCGGCAGGCGCGTCATGACGTAATCGTTCCGCGACCGCGATTCGCGGCGCGACCCTCTCGGGAGAGATAACATGAAGCAATTGATCCTCGGCGCTCTGGCAAGCGTGGCCTTGTCGACTGCCGTTCTGATCGCGCCGGCCGTCGCCGCGCCGATGCCGTCGGCCGCCGGTTCGCTCGTCACCGACAATGGTGCGATCATCAACGTGCAGATGATGCGCGGCGAGCGCATGATGATGCGCAAGAAGATGATGATGCGTCAGCGCATGATGATGCGCGAGAAAATGATGATGCGCCGCAAGATGATGAAGCGGAAGATGATGCGCGGCATGTGAAGCACATCCCTTCGCGGGATTTGCATTTCTCAAAAACGAAGAGCCGGCCTCGCGCCGGCTCTTTTGCGTTGAAGCATCGCGATGCAACGATCACTTAGTTTGGATTGAGGAAGCGCTCGTTGTTGATCTTGAACAGCGAGGGATCGGGCCGCTTCGTCAGATCGATGTTGAACAGCGACACCAGCGTCTCGTAGCCTTGCGGGTCCGTAACCTGCCATTGCTTGAGCGCAAAGTTCTTCGAATCGAACATAAGCTTGATGTAGGACGTGCCGCCAAACGTTGCCTTGTCGACGACGGAAATGTTCGTCGTGACGCCATCGCCGGTCACGCTCTCGACGCGCACATCCTTGTTCAGATCGATGTTGTCCTTAAGCAGAAATTTCAGCGGCGTCTGCGAAAGGAAATAAGAATCCTGCGTCGCGAGCTTGCGGTCGCGAATGACGACCGAGCTGCCGTCAGCGATGATCTCCATCGTTGCCGGCTGCGCATATTCGAAACGTATGCGGCCGGGCCGCTGAACGTAGAACTTTCCTTCGGAACGACGGCCATCCGGCCCGACCTGCACGAAATCGCCGACCATCGTGCCCGCGCCGTTGAACCAGGCGTTGGCCTTGTTGATCGACCCCGGTCCATCGACGTCGACCGCCACGCGGCGCGCCGTAAGATCGAGCGGGCCCTTAGCCTTCGCATCCGGCTTTTCGGCCTTCGTTTCGGCAGGCTTTTGATCGGGCGCGGCCAAAGCAGGCAGACCCGCGAAAGCGGAGGCCAGAACAACGATTCGCAGGAGCTTCATCGGGACGCCTTTAGGCGGGCGGTATGGCGAATATGCGGTGGCGGTTACACGATGACAGTTACGCGTCTTCGGCAAAACGCACTTCGCGATCCGGCACAAGGATCTCGCGTTTTCCGGCGTGATTGGCCTGACCGATGACGCCTTCTTTCTCCATCCGCTCGACCAGCGAGGCGGCCTTGTTGTAGCCGACCGAAAGCCGCCGCTGGATGTAGCTCGTCGAGCATTTGCGGTCGCGCAGCACGATGGCGACCGCGCGGTCGTACATGTCGCCGCTCTCGTCGCCGTATTCCCCGCCGCCGGACGATCCGTCGCCGCCACCTGCGTCATCGCCTTCTTCGTCTTCGTCGACAGTGATCTCATCGAGATATTCGGGCGACCCTTGAGTCTTCAGATGCGCGACGACTTTCTCGACCTCGCCGTCCGACACGAAAGGTCCGTGCACACGCGAGATGCGTCCGCCGCCCGCCATGTAGAGCATGTCGCCTTGGCCGAGCAGCTGCTCGGCGCCCTGCTCACCAAGGATCGTGCGGCTGTCGATCTTCGACGTGACCTGGAAGGACATGCGCGTCGGAAAATTCGCCTTGATCGTGCCGGTGATGACGTCGACGGACGGTCGCTGCGTCGCCATGATGAGATGGATGCCGGCAGCGCGGGCCATCTGGGCAAGGCGCTGGATGGCGCCTTCGATGTCCTTGCCGGCGACCAGCATAAGGTCTGCCATTTCGTCGACGATGACGACGATGAAGGGGAGCGGCGACAGCTCCATTGTCTCCTGCTCGTAGATCGCTTCGCCGGTCTCGCGGTCGAAGCCGGTCTGCACCGTGCGCGTGACGGCTTTACCGGATGCCTTCGCTTCGGCAGCGCGCGCGTTGAAGCCATCGATGTTGCGCACGCCGACCTTCGACATTTTCTTGTAGCGGTCCTCCATCTCGCGCACGGCCCATTTCAGTGCGACGACCGCTTTCTTCGGATCGGTGACGACCGGCGTGAGAAGATGCGGGATGCCGTCGTAGACGGACAGTTCCAGCATTTTCGGATCGACCATGATGAGCCGGCATTCGTCCGGCTTCAGCCGGTAGAGGAGCGACAGGATCATCGTATTGATGGCGACGGATTTGCCCGAGCCTGTCGTGCCAGCGACAAGCAGATGCGGCATGCGCGCGAGATCGACGATGACGGGTTCGCCACCTATGGTTTTGCCAAGCGCGATAGCGAGCCGGTGCTTTGAACTTTCGAAATCCGCCGACGCGACGAGTTCGCGCAAAAAGACGGTTTCGCGCGTCTGGTTCGGCAATTCGATGCCGATGGCATTACGGCCCTGCACGACCGCGACGCGTGCGGACACCGCCGACATCGAACGCGCGATGTCGTCGGCGAGCCCGATGACGCGCGACGATTTGATGCCGGGCGCGGGCTCGAGTTCGTAGAGCGTGACAACCGGGCCGGGGCGCACGTTAATGATCTCGCCCTTCACGCCGAAGTCTTCGAGTACGCCTTCGAGCAGCCGCGCATTCTGCTCCAGCGCTTCGCTCGAGATTTTCGTCGGCGCACGCTTCGCTTCGGCAAGCATAGAGAGCGCCGGCAACACGAAGCGGAACTTGTCGAGCAACGACGGCTGCGTCTCACGCGCGGCACGCTTGCCGCTGCGGATCGGCGCGGGCGCCGGCGCAACGCGGGCCGATTCGATTTCCTCATGCGCAGATGCGGGCAGCGTTGCCGCCGGCGCGGCATTCGGCGCGAGATCGAAGAAGGCCGGCTCACGGCGCGCCGTCGAAGGCGCGGGCGTCGCGGCAACCGGCTCTCGCGCGATCCGCGGTGCGCGGAGGCGGCGCACGACACCGGCCGCGGTCCGCGAACAGGCGGCGCGGACCGTCAGCACGCCGTGCAGCACCGCGCCGAGCGAGACGAGCGCCAACCCGGGCTCACCGACATCGTCGCGATCCTCGCTCGGTGGCGAAACTCGGGCCGGCGGCGCCTTCTTGCGGATTTTTGTGGGTTCGGGCAGCGGCGCATCGGCTTCCGTGCGGCGGCCACCGACGGCACCCGCAAACGACAGGATCGTGCCGGATGCCAGCAGGCCCATGCCAGCCAGCGTTGCGAGCGCCGAGTGATGCCAGAGGCGCGCGAGATTCGCGACTCCGTCGCCGACCATGCCGCCAAGCCCCGTGGGCAGCGGCCAGCGGTCGGTCGCCGGCAGCATGGATGCGACACCGGCGGCGCAGAGCGTCGCCGTCAGCCAGAAGAGCAGCCGCCAACGCAGCCGGTCGATCTGGCGGCGGCGCAGCAACCGCCAACCCCACATCGCAAGCGGCAGGAGGAGCACGATGCAAGCAATGCCGATCGTCTGCGTGACGAGATCGGCGGCGATGGCGCCGCGGCTGCCGAGCAGGTTTCGGACCGGCCCGCTCGTCGCGTGGTTGATTGACGGGTCGCGCGTCGACCAGCTCGCGAGCGATAGCGCGCACGCGCCCGCAGCCGCGATAAGCGCAAAGCCGACGGTCTCGGCCGCGCGGCGCGTTGCAAAGGCGCGCGCCTGATCCGCGAAGGCAGCCTTCACGGGATCGGCCGCGCCGCGGCGATAAATGAGACGACGAAAGACGGCACGCGGTCCTCGCGAGCGAAAGGCATGTCGCGACACTAGGAAGGTCGAGTTAACGGCCGATTAACCCTCTTGGCTGGGCTCGCTGTCATGCCCGCAAACGCGGGCATCCGGAAAGTCGTCCTGGATTCCCGCTTTCGCGGGGATGACATGGGCGTTAAGGCCAACACGCCATGCCGCATCAAATACCCGCCACCTACGACGATGTCGTCCTCGGACGCCGCAGCATTCGAGGGTTTCTGCCAAAACCCGTGCCGAAAGAACTCATCCGCGAGATCATCGCGATGGCGATGCGTGCGCCCTCGTCGCTCAACACGCAGCCCTGGAATTTCACCGTCGTGGGCGGCGAAGCACTCGACCTCATCCGCGCCGGCAATACAGAGCGCACTCTTGCGGGCGTCCCGCATTCCCGCGAATTTCGTCTGCATGGCGAATATGCCGGCGCGCATCGCGAGCGTCAGATCGACATCGCAAAGCAGCTTTTCGCCGCGATGGGCATCGAGCGCCACGACAAAGACCAGCGTCAGGACTGGGTGTTGCGTGGCTTCCGGCAGTTCGATGCGCCGGTGTCGATCGTCATCACCTACGATCGCTCGATTCACGGCGGCGACATCGCGCCGTTCGATTGCGGCGCCGTCGCCAATGCGCTCGTCAATGCCGCGTGGTCGCGCGGGCTCGGCTGCGTCATCAACAGCCAGGGCATCATGCAATCGCCTGTCGTGCGCGAACATGCGGGCATCGCGGACGATCAGGTCATCATGATCTGTGTCGCCTTGGGATGGCCTGACGAAACGTTCCCGGCGAATGCGGTCGTATCGCGCCGGAAATCCGTGGACGAGGCCGTGACGTTCGTAGGCTTCGACGAGTAAGATGCGCCCGTGGCGCCTTGCATGTCCGGCACACCGCCCGCCGCCCCTGGTCTCCCTAATCTCGATTTCGGATAAAGGATTAGCCTTTCGGTTTCACCTGCCGCAACAAACCTTCCTGCGCCACCGACGCAACAAGACGCCCGTCCTGCGAATAAATCAGCCCGCGTGTAAGACCCCGCGCACCACTCATGCTCGGGCTGTCCTGCGCATAAAGCAGCCATTCGTCGGCGCGAAAATCTCGGTGGAACCACAAGGCGTGGTCGAGGCTCGCGGCCTGGATCTCGTCGTCGAAAATCCAGCGCCCGTGCGCGACAAGCGCCGTGTCGAGCAGCGACATGTCGGACATGTAAGCGAGCACCGCGCGATGCAGCGCCGGATCATCCGGCAGACGGCCGGCGGCGCGAAACCAGATGTACTGGAACGGCTGCCGCGACGCGTTGGCGCCGCCATCGAGATACCGCGTCAAATCGACGGGCCGCACGTCGATCAGCAATTTGTTCTTGAACCATTCGTGGATCGGCGCTGGCAGCCGCGAGCCGTATTCGCGCTTCACGTCGTCGATGTCGGGCAATTCGTCCGGCCCTTTCACGACAGGCATCGTCATGCCGTGATCGAGGCCCGGTTCGACGGCCTGAAATGACGCGGACAACGAGAAGATCGGCCGTCCGTGCTGGATGGCGATACAATTGCGCGTCGTGAAGCTCTTACCATCGCGGATGCGCGCGACTTCGTAGACGATCGGCACGCGCTCGTCGCCGCCGAGCACGAAATAGGCGTGCAGCGAATGCGGCGGCCGGTCCGGCACGGTGCGCGCCGCAGCCACGAGCGCCTGCGCAATGACGAGACCGCCAAACACGCGCTGCCGTCCGTCGGGTGGCGAGCGCCCGCGAAAAATGTCGTGCTCGATCCGCTCGAGATCGAGAATTTCTACAAGATCGTCGATGTGCTTCACGCGAGACGCCTTACGTCAGCGGACGCGCCTCTTCCGGCAGCATGATCGGGATGCCGTCGCGGATGGGATAGGCAAGGTTCGCGGCGCGCGAGATCAGCTCTTGTTTCTCCGCGTCGTATTCAAGCGTCGTCTTGGTCACCGGGCACACGAGAATTTCGAGCAGGCGCGGATCGATGCGCGTCGTGGCGTCGGCCGCGGCGGTCGTTTCGGTGTCGGTCGTCATCGTCGTCCCGTGTTTGTCAGGCCGGCAACCTAGGCGGTCGCAGCGATTGCGGGAAGCCTGACGTTACCGATCATCAGCAATCGCCAGCGTGACGAGCATCAAAATAATCGCCGGCCAGGTTTTCACCAGCGCACCGAGCGGTTCGACCCACAGTTCCGGTGTCAGTAACGCAGCGCTTGCCATGTAAAACAGCGACAGCGCGATGCCGGCGAGAAGACCGGCGCGATGGCTGCGTCGCACCGCTATCGCCACGCCGATACCGATATCCATGAGGCTCGACACGATAGTCAGCGCCTTCGCGAGCAAAGGCGGATAGTTGTGCGCGATGAAGACGCTGGCGGCCTGATCGAAGGATACAAACAGCGCGATCAGGCCCGAGACGATCCAGAAGATGCTCAGGCCCGCAACGCTCACAGCTTTGAGCAGAAACATCCGCGCGAACCAGCGCTCCTGCACGGTTGCGGGCGTTCGCGCGACGGCGCGCTTCAGCGATAGAGGTTCGATGCCGGTTACGGCGATCCAAGATTGCGGATCGCCAGCGACACCGCGACACATTTCCGCCAGCGCCGTCGTTCGCACTGGCGGCATCCAGCCGAGATGCGCGACGAGATCGCCGGCCATCGCGCCCGCTTGTAGCAGCAGCGCGGGGACTGCAACCCACGGCGTCGGCCCACCAAGATGCGTGCGAAAGGCGTCGATCGCATCGCCGACTGTCGACGGCTCGGTGGACATGACTTCCCAGCGGGCGGACCAACGCTCACCCTCGCCCCAGCGCGTTGCGGCTAATGCGACTGTGCGTGCGATATCGGCGACATGCACAGCGGCGAAGGGCGTCGTCGACAGCGTATCCGGCAGACGCAGAGGCAGCATGGCAAGTGCACGGATGAGCGCGCTGCCGCCGTAGGCCGCCCGCGCAATCACGAAGCCCGGCCGCAGGATCACATGCGGTGTTCGAGATGCCTGGATAAGTCGCTCCGCTTCGCGCTTCGTGCGGCTGAAAGACGTCATGTCCTCGTTCGCACTGCCGGGAATCGAGAGATGCACGAGCAATCTCGCACTGTCCGGACCGATTGCTTCGAGCAGTCGCCTGACAAAGCCTTCGTGCACATCGGCAGTTGTGCCGTGCGGGCCATCTTGCAAAACGCCGAGGCAATTCACGACGATGTCGGCGCGATGTTCGTCGAGCAGCGTTGCAAGCGCGTCTGGCGACAAGTCCGCGATCGCGCATGTCACGGCGCGCGCGCCGTAGGCATTGCTTTGCGATGCTGTGAACTGCCGCGCCACCATGACAATGGCAAAGCCGTCGTCGATCAGCGCTTGCGCGATCGCCTGACCGATCAGTCCGGATGCGCCAATGACCATGATCGTTGGAGGCGTTTCGGTCATCGTCGCCTTAGAAACTTGGTTTCGCGATCATCAGCCAGACGATCGCGGCCACGGCGCCAAAGCCGGGAAAGCCGAAGACGAACCAGATGCGAAACAGGCGATGATATTGGTCCGGCAGCGGCACGCCCGTTGCGGCAGCAGCACTAGCGAGATCGCGCAGGCGCATCTGGATCCACACGACCGGCAGCCAGAAGATGCCGGCAGCGACGTAAAGACTAAGCGACAGCGCTATCCATCCGTCCGTCAGCGACAGTCCCGCCATCCGCACAAGCGTATAGCCGGTGATCGGCTGCGCCACGATGGCGGTCGCGGTGAACAAGGCATCCGCACGAACGACGACGCCGGCGGTGCGCGCCACGAAGGCCGCGTCGGCGGTGCGATGCGCCATCAGCATGAAGAACGCGATCCCCGTGCCCGTTCCCAGAATGACGGTTGCGCCGATCACATGCAGATATTTGACGACGAGATAGGCCAAGGCCATGTCGTCGCATGGGCGAAACGCCCTGTCACTGCATCCGCGAGGGACCGTCCTCGGGGCTTGCGAGCTCGAAGCGCGTGATAGCGACCAGCATGTCGGCGCGGTCGGACACGGTTTTCGCTTCGAGCAGCGCTTGTTTCTCGCCAACGCCGAAGGGGCTCATCATCGAGAGCGCGTTGACCAGCGCCTCGCTCGGCGCCTTATGCACGCTATCCCAGTCGACGCTGAGGCTGTGGCGACCAGCGTAACCTTTCAGCGCCTCGAACAGAGCATCGCGGTCAACGCCCGCATCGTCTTCGTCGCGGTGAAAGAGATCGTCGCCGAAAAGCGACCAATCCGCGGAAACGCAGCGGAACGGATGGTCCGTCGCCGCCTCGGCCAGGACACGAAAGCGCGTGATGCCCGTCAGCGTAAGTTGATAGCGGCCGTCGCCCGTCTCGATGAACCCGGTGATGCGGCCGGCGCAGCCGACGGGAAACAGCGCGTCGCCGTCGTCTTTCGGCTGCACCATGCCAATCAGCCGGTCGCCGCGCAGCACATGATCGATCATCGCGATGTAGCGCGGCTCGAAAATATTCAGGGGCAGTTCCGCACGCGGCAGCAGCAAAGCGCATGGCAGCGGAAAAACCGGAAGGATCGCCGGCAAATCACTGGCGGAACCGTAGGGCCTGTTAATCCCCATGCGCGAACTCCGGAGGGCCCGGCACCGCGACGCCTCTCAGGAGAAGAGAAAGGTCGACAGCCTGCGTCGGGCAAATTTCGTGGCAGGGTCCATCGGACCCCATGCCTCAAACATCTGGAGCAGTTGCTTCCGCGCGCCATCCTCATTCCACGCACGATCGACCTTGATGACGGCCAAAAGGCTTTCGGCCGCACCCTCCCGGTCTCCGGCGGCGTTGAGTGCGAGCGCCAGATCGAACCGGGCCTGATAGTCTGCGGGGTCGGCTTCGATGCGGCGGCGCAGATCCGCCGTGTCGTCGAGGCCGGAAGATTGGCCGGCGAGTTCGAGCGCCGCCAGCGCCGCCTTGATTTTCGGCTCGGCCTTGGTCGCGGCGGGCAGGAGATCGACAAGAGTGCGCGCCTCGTCGCCCATTTCGAGCGCCACCAGCGCCCGAAATGCCACCGCAAGGGCACGGGCATTGTCGGGGTCGGCATCGGCCAGGGGCTGCACGAGCGTCAGCGCCCCTTCCGGATCGCCCGCATCGAGCAGCGCGTCCGCCTGCGCAACCGTCTCGGCATCGTCGCCGACTGGGCCAACGAGGCGTTCAAGAAAGGCGACGATCTGCGTCTCAGGCTGCGCACCGACGAAGCCGTCGACTGGTTGTCCTTTATCGAAGGCGATGACGGCCGGGATCGATTTGATGCCGAGCTGTCCCGCGATCTGCGGATGCGCCTCGATGTCCATCTTGACCAGCTTGACCTTGCCTTTGGTGGCGCGGACCGCCTTCTCGATGACAGGTGTGAGCTGCTTGCAGGGCCCACACCACGGCGCCCAGAAATCGACGATAACGGGCTGCTTCAGGGAGGCGGCAATAACGTCGGTCCGGAAGGAAGCGGTGGTCGTATCGGTTGCGATGGGAGCGGCCGGTTCGGCATCGAGCGTCAGCGACATTTTTGGTCTTTCGGCGGATTGGTTCCGGCCTAGGTAGTTTGCGTGCCGGGGGACGGCAACGGTGAATACTGACCGCGGATAATTACAAATAACGGATTATGTCATATGATATGGCTGCATTCGCGCAGGTTCGGGCTTTAGTGTTTGCTGCGTAAGAATCTGTTTTACATACGTTTTGTCAGATTGGTGAAGTGGGACTAACCCTCTCACATCCATCGACGTGCCGTCTGGCCAAATCTTCGTCTTGCCTTGTGAAAAGAGCCTCGGCATAGATCGCCCCGGAAACGGAGCGTTCGAGAGGAACTCATGTCGCGCAAGAAAATCGCGCTGATCGGCGCAGGCCAGATCGGCGGAACGCTGGCCCATCTCGCTGGCCTCAAAGAGCTCGGCGACATTATACTTTTCGACATTGCGGAAGGTACGCCGCAGGGCAAGGCTCTCGATCTCGCTGAATCTTCCCCGGTCGACGGGTTCGACGCGAAGCTTTCCGGCGCGAATAATTATGCAGACATCGCAGGCTCGGACGTCATCATCGTGACCGCCGGCGTGCCGCGCAAACCCGGCATGAGCCGCGACGATCTTCTCGGCATCAATCTCAAAGTGATGGATTCGGTCGGGGCCGGCATCAAGCAGCACGCGCCCGACGCCTTCGTGATCTGCATTACCAACCCGCTCGACGCGATGGTCTGGGCGCTGCAGAAGGCGTCCGGCCTGCCCACCAACAAGGTCATCGGAATGGCCGGCGTGCTGGATTCGGCACGCTTTCGCTACTTCCTCGCTGAAGAACTCGGCGTTTCCGTCCGCGATGTGCACGCCATGACGCTCGGCGGCCACGGCGACGACATGGTCCCGCTGATCCGCCACTCGACGGTCGGCGGCGTGCCGCTGCCGGCGCTCGTGAAGATGGGCTGGCTCAGCCAAGAGAAGCTCGACTCGATCGTCGAACGCACCCGCAAGGGCGGCGGCGAGATTGTCGCGTTACTGAAGACAGGCTCTGCTTTCTACGCGCCGGCCGCATCGGCCATCGCGATGGCGGAGAGCTACCTGAAAGACCAGAAACGTATCCTCCCCGCGGCTGCACACCTCACCGGCCAGTACGGCGTCAAGGACATGTATGTCGGCGTGCCCGTGCTGATCGGTGCAAAGGGTGTCGAGAAGATCATCGAGATCGAGTTCGACGCAGTCGAAACGGACATGTTCAAGAAGTCGGTCGCCGCCGTCACGGCCCTGGTCGACGCCTGCAAAAAGATCAACCCGGCGCTCGCCTGATCGCCGCGAAGGATTTCCCATGAACATCCACGAATATCAGGCCAAGGCGGTCCTGAAAGAATTCGGCGTGCCGGTGTCGCGCGGCGTGCCCGTGCTGAAGACCGACGAGGCCGAGGCCGCCGCAAAACAGCTCCCCGGCCCGCTGTGGGTCGTAAAGAGCCAGATCCACGCGGGTGGACGTGGCAAGGGCAAATTTAAGGAAGCGTCCGCCGGCGACAAGGGCGGCGTGCGGCTGGCCAAGTCGGCTGCCGAAGTCGTCGAGAACGCCAAGCAGATGCTGGGTGCGACGCTCGTCACGATCCAGACGGGCCAGGCCGGCAAGCAGGTCAACCGTCTTTATATCGAGGACGGCTCCGACATCGAGAAGGAGTTCTACCTCTCGATGCTCGTCGACCGCGGGACGTCGCGCGTGTCTTTCGTCGTCTCGACGGAAGGCGGTATGGACATCGAGACCGTCGCGCACGATAGCCCTGAGAAGATCATCACCTTCTCGGTCGATCCAGCGACGGGCGTGCAGCCGCACCACGGTCGACGTGTCGCGGATGCGCTCGGGCTTTCCGGCGATCTCGCAAAACAGGCCGGCAAGCTCGTCGCGCAGCTCTACGCGGCCTTTGTCGCGAAGGACATGGAGATGCTGGAGATCAACCCGCTGATCATCACGCGAGACCAGAACCTGAAGTGTCTCGACGCGAAAATCTCGTTCGACAATAACGCGCTCTACAAGCACCCCGACATCGCCGCGTTGCGCGACGAGTCCGAGGAGGACGCCAAGGAAATCGAGGCGTCGAAGTACGACCTCAACTACATCACGCTCGACGGAACGATCGGCTGCATGGTCAATGGTGCCGGGTTGGCCATGGCCACCATGGACATCATAAAACTCTACGGCGAAGCGCCGGCGAATTTCCTCGATGTCGGCGGCGGCGCGTCGAAGGAAAAAGTGACGGCGGCGTTCAAGATCATCACCGCCGATGAGAACGTGAAGGGCATCCTCATCAACATCTTCGGCGGCATCATGCGCTGCGATGTCATCGCGGAAGGCGTCATCGCGGCGGTGAAAGAGGTCGGTCTCGAAGTGCCGCTCGTCGTGCGCCTCGAAGGCACGAACGTCGATCTCGGCAAGAAAATCATCGCGGAGTCAGGGCTCAACGTGATCTCCGCCGACAACCTCGACGATGCCGCACAGAAGATCGTGAAAGCCGTCAAAGACGCGCGGGGCCAAGCGTAATGTCCGTCCTCATCGACAAGAATACAAAAGTCATCTGCCAGGGTTTCACCGGCAAGAACGGCACGTTCCATTCGGAACAGGCCATCGCCTATGGCACGAAGATGGTCGGCGGCACCTCGCCCGGTAAGGGCGGCGCGACGCATCTCGGCCTACCGATTTTCGACACGGTCGCCGATGCAATGGCCAAGACCGGCGCCGACGCGTCCGTGATCTATGTGCCACCGCCGGGCGCCGCGGATGCGATCTGCGAAGCGATCGACGCCGACGTGCCGCTGATCGTCTGCATCACCGAAGGCATTCCTGTGCAGGACATGATCCGCGTCCGGCGATCTTTATCGGGATCGAAGTCGCGGCTCATCGGGCCGAACTGCCCCGGCGTGATGACCGCTGGCGAGTGCAAGATCGGCATCATGCCCGGCAACATTTTCAAACGCGGCTCGGTCGGCATCGTGTCGCGCTCCGGCACGCTGACCTACGAGGCCGTGTTTCAGACAACGC
The DNA here is from genome assembly GCA_965246795.1 of Beijerinckiaceae bacterium. Lineage (GTDB taxonomy): Bacteria > Pseudomonadota > Alphaproteobacteria > Rhizobiales > Beijerinckiaceae > JAJXWB01. The sequence goes on from CBDFFN010000010.1 coordinate 254,680, forward strand.
AGGAGGGCCTCGGCCAGACGACCGCCGTCGGCATCGGTGGCGATCCTGTAAAAGGTACCGAGTTCATCGACATCCTCGAGATGTTCATCGCCGACGACGAGACGAAGTCGATCGTGATGATCGGCGAAATCGGCGGCGCGGCGGAAGAAGACGCGGCGCAATTCCTGAAGGACGAAGCAAAGAAGGGCCGCAAGAAGCCGACCGTCGGCTTCATCGCCGGCCGCACGGCGCCCCCCGGTCGCCGCATGGGCCACGCGGGCGCGATCATTTCCGGCGGTAAGGGCGGCGCGGAAGACAAGATCGCCGCGATGGAATCGGCCGGCATCAAAGTCTCGCCGTCGCCGGCGCGGCTCGGCAAGACGCTCGCCGAGATGCTGCGCGGATAGGAGGCCTCTTCATGATCATGATCATCATTTGCTTCCTTGCGCCGTGGCTCGCGATGTTTCTGCGCGGGAAGTATATTCAGGGCATCCTCTGCATCATTCTCCACATCACGTTGATCGGCTGGATACCAGCAACCATCTGGGCTTTGGCAGTCACGCGCGATCGGCCTGCGTAAGTAAGGCTTTGACGGACCAAGCACACAAGCGAGGTCACGTGGCTTTAGTGCCCCGCCTCTGAAGAAAGGAGCCAAAGATGGCTCGGCAGAACGGCAACCAGCAGTTTCTCGACACCGCCTTTCTCTACGGCGGCAACGCAAACTATCTCGAACAACTTCAGGACGCCTACGGGAAGAACCCCGACGCGGTCGATCCGCAATGGCGTGAGTTCTTCGGCGAACTTGCTGACGACAAGACCGACGTCGCGGACAATGCGCGTGGGGCGTCGTGGGAGCGGCCGAACTGGCCGATCGCACGCAACGGCGAACTGGTCTCGGCGCTCGACGGCGACTGGGGCGTTTCCGAAAAGCGCATCTCGGACAAGCTGAAGGACAAAGCCGCCGTCACGGGCACAGTCCTTTCCGATGCCGAAGCACATCGCGCGACGCGCGATTCCGTGCGCGCGCTGATGATGATCCGCGCCTACCGCATGCGTGGCCATCTGCACGCCAATCTCGATCCGCTCGGGCTCGAACCGCGCAAGGATCACGAGGAGCTGCACCCCTCCTCCTACGGGTTCGAGGAGACGGATTACGACCGCAAGATTTTCATCGATCACGTGCTTGGGCTCGAATACGCGACGCTCTTCGAGATGCTTGCGATTTTGCGACGCACCTATTGTTCGACGGTCGGCTTCGAGTTCATGCACATGTCCGATCCCGCCGAGAAGGCGTGGATCCAGGAGCGCATTGAAGGCGTCGACAAGGAGATCACCTTCACCAAGGAGGGCAAGCGCGCCATCCTGCAGAAGCTGATCGAGGGCGACGGTTTCGAGCGCTTTCTCGACGTGCGTTTCACCGGCACGAAGCGCTTCGGGCTCGACGGCGGCGAAGCAATGCTGCCGGCGCTGGAGCAGATCATCAAGCGCGGTGGCGCGCTCGGCGCGAAGGAAATCGCGTTCGGCATGGCGCACCGCGGGCGCCTCAACATTCTCTGTCAGGTTATGGGCAAGCCGCACCGCGCCTTATTCCACGAGTTCAAGGGCGGCTCGTTCCTGCCGAACGAGATCGAGGGTTCCGGAGACGTCAAATACCATCTCGGCGCGTCGTCGGACCGCGAGTTCGATGGCAACACCGTTCACCTTTCGCTGACCGCCAATCCCTCGCATCTCGAGATCGTCGATCCCGTCGTGCTTGGGAAAGTTCGCGCGAAGCAGGACCAGTATTGGGCGAAGGGCGACGATCGCCGCTCCGTGATGCCACTGCTGATTCACGGTGACGCGGCCTTTGCAGGACAGGGTGTCGTCGCGGAATGCTTTGGCCTGTCGGGGCTGAAGGGACACCGCACGGGCGGTTCGATCCACTTCATCATCAACAATCAGATCGGCTTCACGACCTATCCGCGTTATTCGCGCTCGTCGCCCTACCCGTCCGACGTGGCGAAGATGGTCGAGGCGCCGATCTTTCACGTCAATGGCGACGATCCCGAAGCGGTCGTCTTCGCTGCAAAGGTCGCGACCGAATTCCGGCAGCGGTTCCAGAAACCCGTCGTCATCGACATGTGGTGCTATCGCCGCTTCGGCCATAACGAGGGCGACGAGCCGGGCTTCACACAGCCGCTCATGTACAAGAAGATCAAGACGCATCCTTCGACCCTGTCGATCTATTCCGACAAGATGGTCGCGGAAAACGTCGTGACGCGCGGCGAAGTCGACAAGATGATCGGCGATTGGCGTCAGCGTCTCGAAGCCGAGTTCGAGGCTGGGCAATCCTACAAGCCGAACAAGGCCGACTGGCTCGATGGTCGCTGGGCCGGCCTGAAAGCCGCATCGTCGACGATGGAAGACGAACGCCGCGGCAAGACCGGCGTCGAGATCGCGAAGCTGAAGGCGATCGGCGAGCGGCTTGTCACCCCGCCCGAGGGCTTCCACGTCCACCGCACGATCCAGCGCTTCCTCGACAATCGTCGCAAGGCGATCGAGGGCGGCGAAGGCATCGACTGGGCGACAGCAGAATCGCTCGCATTCGGTACGTTGCTCGACGAGGATCATCGCGTTCGGTTGTCGGGGCAGGATTCCGAGCGCGGCACCTTCTCGCAACGCCACTCCGTCCTGATCGATCAGGAAGACGAGTCGCGCTTCATCCCGCTGAACAACATCCGTGATGGCCAGGGGCAGTACGAGGTCATCAATTCGATGCTCTCGGAAGAGGCGGTGCTCGGCTTCGAATACGGTTATTCGCTCGCCGAACCGAATGCGTTGACTTTGTGGGAAGCGCAGTTCGGCGATTTTGCCAATGGCGCGCAGGTCATCTTCGATCAATTCCTATCGTCGGGCGAACGCAAGTGGCTGCGCATGTCGGGCCTCGTGTGCCTGCTGCCGCATGGCTACGAAGGCCAGGGGCCGGAGCATTCGTCCGCGCGCCTGGAGCGTTTTCTTCAGATGTGCGCGGAAGACAACATGCAGGTGCTCAACATCTCGAGCCCGGCGAATTACTTCCACGCGCTGCGCCGGCAGTTACACCGCGACATCCGCAAGCCGCTGATCCTGATGACGCCGAAATCGTTGCTGCGCCACAAGCGCTGCGTGTCGCGGCTCAACGAGATGCAGCCCGGCACGACGTTCCACCGCCTGCTGTGGGACGATGCGGAACATCTGTCGGACGAGAAGATCAAGCTCGTGAAGGACGACCGCATCCGCCGCGTCGTGCTCTGCTCGGGCAAGGTCTATTACGACCTTTACGAAGAGCGCGAGAAGCGCGGCATCGACGACATCTATCTCTTGCGCGTCGAACAGCTCTACCCCTTCCCGCTGAAGGCGCTGGTGACCGAACTCGGCCGGTTCAAGAAGGCCGAAATCGTCTGGTGTCAGGAAGAGCCCAAGAACATGGGTCCGTGGAGCTTCGTCGAACCGTACCTCGAATGGGTGCTCGGCCAGACGGGCGCAAAACTGAAGCGCGCGCGCTATGCCGGCCGACCGGCCTCGGCATCGACCGCGGCCGGTACGATGTCGGCGCATCTCAACCAATTGAAGGCGTTCCTGGAGGAAGCGCTGGCGGGCTGAGCGCTCCGCTGGCGATTACGGGCAAGGACAGATCGAAATGACCGACATACGCGTACCGACGCTTGGCGAGTCCGTCAGCGAGGCGACGATCGGCAAGTGGTTCAAGCAGCCGGGTGACTCGGTGAAGGCCGACGAGCCGTTGGTGGAACTCGAAACCGACAAGGTCACACTGGAGGTCAACGCGCCGGCGTCGGGCGTGCTGGCGGACATCGCGTTCAAGGACGGCGAGACGGTGACGCCCGGCGCTCTTCTGGGCCAAATCACCGAAGGCGCTGCCGGCGCACCTGCGAAGAAAGCCGAAGCGCCCGCCGCCAAGGCCGCACCGACACCGAAGCCCACCGCCGCTGCGCCGGCCGCCGCCTCAGGCACTGGCACGATCGCGTCAGGCACATCGATGCCGCCCGCGCCGTCCGCCGCGAAGATGGCAGCGGAGCGTAGCGTCGATCTCGACAATGTTCAGGGCTCCGGCAAGCGCGGTCAGGTGCTGAAGGGCGACGTGCTCGCCGCAGCGTCCGCGCCGCAGCCGGCACCTGCGCCTGTTGCCGCCCGCGCGCCTAGCTCAGCCGACGATGCATCACGCGAAGAGCGCGTGCGCATGACGAAACTGCGCCAGACGATCGCGCGCCGTCTCAAGGACGCGCAGAACGCCGCTGCGATGCTGACGACCTTCAACGAGGTCGACATGACCGCCGTCATGGCGCTGCGCAACCAGTACAAGGACCTGTTCGAGAAAAAGCACGGCACGAAGCTCGGCTTCATGGGCTTCTTCGTGAAGGCCGTGTGCCAGGCGCTCGTCGACGTGCCGGCCGTCAATGCCGAGATCGATGGCACCGACATCGTCTACAAGAAATTCTGCCACATCGGCGTCGCCGTCGGCACAGACAAAGGCCTCGTTGTTCCCGTCGTGCGCGACGCCGACCAGATGTCGATCGCGCAGGTCGAAAAGTCGATCTCCGAATTCGGCAAGCGCGCCCGCGAGGGCAAGCTTACGATCGAGGATATGCAGGGCGGCACGTTCACGATCTCGAACGGCGGCGTCTACGGCTCGCTGATGTCGACGCCGATCCTTAATGCGCCGCAGTCGGGCATCCTCGGCATGCACAAGATTCAGGAGCGGCCGATGGTCGTCGGGGGAAAGATCGAGGCGCGCCCGATGATGTATCTCGCCGTGTCCTACGACCATCGCATCGTCGACGGGAAAGAGGCCGTGACCTTCCTCGTGCGCGTCAAGGAAGCGCTGGAAGATCCCGCACGGCTCGTGCTGGACCTTTAAGCAAAACCAACTCGACAAAAGGGGACGACATGCAAACCATCGCCATGACGACAGAGATTCAGGTTCTCGCCTGGAGCGTCATCCTGCTCATCGTGCACATCGCCGCGCAGGGCGTGACGACGACGATGTCGGTTGGCCTCAACTACAACATGTCGGCGCGCGACAAGGACCGCGAACTTCGCGGCATGCTTGCGCCGCGCTTCAAACGCGCCCTCGACAATTACAAGGAAACCTGGCCGGCCTTCATCGCGCTGGCGCTGGGGCTCGCCGTCACCGGCAAGTCCGGCGGCATCGGTGCGACGGGCGCCATGCTCTGGATCATCGCGCGCGTCGTCTATCTGCCAATCTACGCGCTCGGCATCCCTGTCATCCGCACCCTGACATGGGTCGCCTCGATCGTCGGCATCGTCATGATGCTGATACGGCTGCTCAGCTGATATGCAGCCCGCGCCGATGCGCATCGCCATCTTCGATACCAAGTGAGCGAAATGTCTTACGATCTCATCGTCATCGGCACGGGTCCCGGCGGCTACGTCTGCGCCATTCGCGCAGCGCAGCTCGGCCTGAAGGTGGCCGTCGTCGAAAAGCGTGCAACCTTCGGCGGCACTTGCCTCAACATCGGCTGCATTCCGTCGAAGGCACTGCTTTACGCTTCCGACATGTTCGAGGAGGCTGCGCATGGCATGGCGCCACTCGGCATCGTCGTCGGCGCGCCGAAACTCGATCTGCCCGCGATGATGAAGCACAAGTCGGACACGGTGTCCGCGAACGTCAACGGCGTCGCCTTCCTGTTCAAGAAGAACAAGGTCGACACGTTCATTGGCACGGGCCGCATCGCTGCCGCCGGCAAGGTCGATGTGAAGGCCGATGATGGCAGCACGCAGACACTCGAGACGAAGGCCATCGTTATCGCCACCGGCTCCGATGTCGCAAAACTGCGTGGCGCGGACGGCAAGGAACTCGCGATCGACGAGACGATAATCCTCTCCTCGACCGGCGCGCTCGATATCGATGCCGTGCCGAAGAAGCTCGTCGTCGTCGGCGGTGGCGTCATCGGCCTCGAACTCGGTTCCGTCTGGCGCCGGCTCGGTTCCGAAGTCATCGTCATCGAGTTCCTCGACCGCATCCTGCCCGGGATGGACGGCGAGGTCGCGAAGCAATTCCAGCGCATGCTGGAGAAGCAGGGCTTTGCTTTCAAACTGTCGTCGAAGGTCACGGCCGTCGAGGCCACCAAAGCCGGCGCGAGAGTCACCTTCGAGCCAGTGAAGGGCGGCGACGCACAGACGATCGACGCCGATCGAGTCCTCATCGCCACAGGCCGCATGCCCGTAACGGAAGGACTCGGCCTGGAAGATGTCGGCGTCGCCACGGAACGCGGCCGCGTTGTCGTGGACGACCATTTCGCGACCAACGTGCCGGGCGTTTATGCCATCGGTGACGTCATCCGCGGCCCGATGCTCGCCCACAAAGCTGAAGACGAGGGTATTGCGGTCGCGGAAATCCTCGCCGGTCAGGCGGGTCACGTAAACTACAATGTCATTCCCGCGGTCGTTTACACGATGCCGGAAGTTGCCGGTATCGGTGCGACCGAAGAAGATCTTAAAGCCGCCAACATCGCCTATTCCATCGGTAAATTTCCCTTCACCGCGAACGGACGCGCGCGATCGATCCGGCACACCGATGGCTTCGTGAAAATTCTCGCCGATAAGGAGACGGATCGCGTGCTCGGCGCGCATATCATCGGCGCGGGCGCGGGCGAACTCATCGCCGAATGCGCAGTGCTGATGGAATTCGGTGGTTCGTCGGAGGACCTTGCGCGCACCTGTCATGCGCATCCCACGATGTCCGAAGCCGTCAAGGAAGCGGCGATGGGTGTCGAGAAGCGGTCCATCCATATCTGAGCCCCCACCCGGCCCGATCCGGCAGCGGGGCTGGCGACTTCGCCGCGCGACGCCGCTTCTGCTGCTCGCCGGTCTCGTTGCGCTTTTTTTTGTTTTTCGACCGGATCGCCACGTCAGTTTCGAGCGGCTGATCGAGAGCCGTGATTTTCTTCAGGCGACAGTGGCGGAGTATCCGGCCAGAATGCTGGCAGCCTTCGCCCTCGCTTTTGTCGCCTGCGCGACCTTCGCAATCCCCGCAAACGGCATTCTCACGCTGGCGGGCGGCTTTCTCTTCGGAGGCCTTGTCGGCGGCAGCATCTCCGCCGCGATGGCAACGACGGGCGCCGCATTCCTCTTCCTCGCCGCACGCGGTATGCTGCATAACTTCATTGCAGCGCGTGCCGGCGGCCTCGTCGGCCGCATGCGAGCGGGCTTCCAGCGTAACGCACCGTCCTACATGCTGTTCTTGCGCCTGACGCCGCTCGTTCCATTCTGGCTCGTGACCATCGGCGCCGCGCTGGCCGGCGTCCCCCTACGCACCTTTGTCTGGACGACAGCGATCGGCATTCTGCCGGTGTCGCTGCTGATCGGCTTCGCCGGCCAGAATTTCGACCGGCTCGTGGCGTCGGGCCGCGCGACGCGGGATGCCTGTCGCGCCGCAGGCGGCACGGACTGTCGCATCGGCTTTCCCGTGGGTGAAGTGTTGACGCCGATGACCGTCGCATTGCTGGCCTCCGCGGCGCTGCTGTCGATGATGCCCGTTCTGGCGCAGGCATGGGCACGATCGCGGCGTTTGCCGCCGCTGGACGCGCCATGAGCGCATCGAGCGACGCGCCCGCACTTCAGCCCGCGCCACCGCATGTGCGCTTCGGCCTGACGGCGCGCGTGCTGTGCCTGATCCTCGCTTTCGTCGTCGTCGCCGAGCTCGTGATCCTCGTGCCGCTGATCACGACCTATCGGCGCAACTGGCTCAGCAATCGGCTGGCCGCCGCTTACACCGCGGCACTCGTCATCGAGGCCGCGCCCGACGGCGTCGCCTCCGACACGTTGCGCCAGCGTCTGCTCGACAGCGTCGGCGTGCGCATGATCGTGCTGAAACTGCCGGACAGCCGCCGTCTTCTCGCGGTTGCCGATACGCCGCCCGACATCGACGAGATGACGGACCTGCGCGACGATGGCTTCATCGATTCCGTGATGGCCGTGTTTCGCACTTTCGCTGCGGAACCGGACCGCATCATCGACGTGCGTGCGGCCGCACCGCGCATGGATGCGGAATTCATCGAGATCGCGATGGACGAGGCGCCGCTGCGCAAGGCGCTCGTGCGCTACACGGCCAATGTCGTGCTGCTGTCTCTGGCGATCTCGCTTTTTGCTGGGGCACTGGCTGTGATCGCGCTGTCCGTCGTCGTGCTGTCGCCGGTGCGGCGGTTGACGACGAACCTGATGCGATTTGCCAGCAACCCGGAAGACCCGACACGCACCATCCGCCCGTCCGGTAGCACGCACGAGATCGGCATTGCCGAACATGCGCTCGCCGACATGCAGGCTTCGCTCGCAACGGGCCTGCGCGAAAAACGTCGGCTCGCCGAGCTCGGGCTCGCGGTCGCCAAGATCGGCCATGACATGCGCAACATGCTGGCTTCGGCGCAGTTGATCTCGGATCGTATCGAGGAAGCGAGCGATCCGCTCGTCGCGCGACTGGCGCCGAAGCTGACGTCGACGCTCGATCGCGCCATTCTCTTCTGCCAGACGACGCTCGCCTACGGTCGCACAGTGGACGAGGCGCCGAAATTGGCACCCGTCGATCTGCGCCCGGTGGCAATCGAAGCGCTGGAGACGGCCATCGCCGGTGCGAAATCATCCATCGCCAAAACCGTCGATCTGCCGCTGACACTGCACGCGGATGCCGACGGCGAGCAGATGTTCCGCGTGCTCAACAATCTGTGCCGCAACGCTGTCGAAGCGCTCGATGCAATGGACACGTCGAGCCTGCGTCCCGCCGCAATTTTATTGGGCGGCTTTGTCGACGGCGACTCCGTCTGCCTGCGCGTTTGCGACACCGGCCCTGGTCTTCCGCCCCGCGCGCGCGAAAAACTGTTCGTCGCCTTTCAGGGCTCTGTGCGTGTCGGTGGTACGGGTCTGGGGCTCGCCATCGCCGCCGATCTCGTACGCGCACACGGCGGCACGATCCGCGTGCTCGACGACCTCGCCGAGGATTGGCCCGGCGCGCGGTTCGAGATCAAACTACCGACGCGGCAGTCGGAGGCGTGACCGCATCCGCATTGCGGACGTTGCGCGAGAAATTCAGACGCGACGCGCTCGTCCTATGGTTGCCTGTCGTTGTCGTTCTGTTGGTCGGCGCCGGCCTTTCCGTCCATGCAAACATGACGCTGCGCGCGGACCGCGATCTCGTCGTCCATTCGCATCGCGTCATCGAGGCGGGTCAGGACCTTCTCAGCGCTGCGTCCGACGCCGAGACCGGACAGCGCGGTTATCTCATCACCGGCGAGTTGCGCTACATCGAACCCTATGCCGCAGGGCGTCTCAAAGCCGCCGAGGCGCTGGAGACGCTGACGCGTCTCGTCGCCGACAATGCCCAGCAAACCGGGCGCGTGGTTCGCCTGCGCGAGTTGATCGAAGCGAAAAGCGTCGAACTTGCCGAAGTGATCGACATCTACGATCGCGAGGGGTTTTCGGCCGCGCGCAGTCTCGTCGCCGCGGATCGCGGCAAGATTATCATGGACCAGTTGCGCGCAACGCTCCGAGACTTGAACGCCACGGAAGCCGGCATATTGCAGGTACGAGAGGCGGGAGTGCATCGCGACGAATTCATCGTCTTCGCGATCGGCGGCATCATCGCTCTCGCATCACTCGCCGTGCGCGCGATCGTCGCGATGATCAAGCGGCGACGACGCGTGCGCGCTGCAAGCTGACGATCAGTCGCCCTGGCACTTCGTGGCGCAGATCGCATAGACGCGGTCGCGCCCGAGCACATGCGCAAAGCGTCGTCCCGAGAACAGCGACGCGATCGCGGGATCGCGCAGATTGAGGCCGCCGGCATAGGCGCCGAAGGCAGGCATCACGACGCGCTGCCCATCGGTGACGAAGCAACGTCGCCGGCTTCCGCCGATCTTCGCCACGGGATGATAGTGGCCGACGATCTCGCTCGCATTTGCGTCCTGCGGCTGATGCCGCAATGTCAGCGGCCCGAGCGACCATTCCGCATGTCGCTCGCCGCCTGCGGCTTCCGGAAGCACCGGGTCGTGGTTGCCAAAAATCCAGAGCCAGTCGCGGCCAGCCTGCAACGCGATCAGTGCATCGCGATCCGTCTGCGCCATACGTGAAAAGCCGAAACGATCGTGGAAGGAGTCGCCGAGCGCGATGACGACGCGTGGTCGATGCCGCATCAATAACGCCGCCAGCCGTGCCAGCGTCGCCGCCGTGTCGAAGGGCGGCAGCATCTGACCTTTTCGAGCAAAGGCGGACCCCTTCTCCAGATGCAGGTCCGCGACGAGCAGCACGCGCTCGCTTTCGTGCAGCAACGCGCCGGCAGGGTCGGCATAAAGCGAGACGCCCGCGACATCGATGTATTGATCGGGTGTACGCGGCGCCATTGCTTCAGTGATTGCCCGCGCCAGCATTGTCCGCTTCGATCTCCGCGATCAGTTCATCGGCCGCAACGCGGAGAACCTCCTCGCGCGCCTCGCCATGAATCGGTTCGCGGCCTATCTCGAGAAGCACGGGGACGGCGAGTGGCGACACCCGGTCCAGCGCCTCATGCGTGATTCGGCCGCGAATTCGCCGAAGCATGTCACCCAGCCGTACGATGTCCAAGAGTCCCGTTGCCGCATCAGCGAAAGCGGCTTCGAGCAGGATGTGATCTGGCTCGTGGCGGCGTAGCACGTCGTAAATGAGGTCGGTCGAAACAGTCACCTGCCGGCCGGATTTCTCCTTGCCGAAAGAGCGCCGCTCGATGAGGCCGGCAATGATCGCGCAATTGCGAAACGTACGCTTCATCAGCATCGATTCTTGCAGCCATGCGTCGAGATCGTCGCCGAGCATGTCCTCGCCGAAGAGATCGTCCATCGACAGTGTGCCGCTTTTGGCCGCCGCGCCGACATCGCCGAGCGACCATATCGCGAGCGCATAATCGCTGGCGACGAAGCCCATCGGCTTCAACCGAGCGCGCTCCATGCGACGCGTGAGCAGCATGCCGAGGGTCTGATGCGCGAGCCGCCCCTCGAAGGGATAGATGACGGTGAAGTAGCGATTGCCCCTCGGAAATGTTTCGACGAGCAAGTCGTTCTCGCCGGGCAGGACGGAACGCTCCTGCTGCAACAGCAGCCATTCGCAGACCTGGTCGGGAAGCTGCGCCCAGTTCATCGAATCCGACAGGATGTGCCGCACGCCCGCCGCGAGATAGGTCGAGAGCGGGAACTTTCCGCCGGCATAGGTCGGCACGCGCGGCGTGTCGGCATGCGAACGCGTCACATGCGCCTCGTTCTCGACGATGCCCTGCAGCGCGAGAATTTCACCACCGAACAGGAACGTGTCCTGCGGCGAAAGCGTCTCGAGAAAACCTTCCTCTAGCTCGCCCAGCACGCGCCCGCCGCGCGTCGCCGAGCCGGTGTAGTACGCACCGGGTGCTGCTTTTGCATTGCGTCCACGCACGAGCCGCACCTTCAGCACCTCGGCCTCGACGATCGTGCCGACGTTCATGCGATAGGTCTGCGCGATGCGTCCGTTCGCGACGCGCCAGAAACCATCCTTCGTACGCTTGAGCTTCGCGAAGCGGTCGTAGCTCTTCAGCGCGTAGCCGCCGGTCGCGACAAATTCCAACGCCCGATCGAAGGTTTTTCGCGAAGTGGTTCGATATGGTGCGGCAGAAATCACTTCGCCGTAGAGCGCATCGGCGTCGAACGGCGCGGCGCAGGCCATGCCGAGGATATGCTGTGCGAGCACATCGAGGCCACCGGAGCGCTCGATGGGCGTATCCTGCGCGCCCGCCCGCGCTGCGACGATGGCCGCCGTGCATTCCAGCACCTCGAAACGGTTCGCCGGCACGAGGATCGCGCGTGACGGCTCGTCGAGCCGGTGGTTGGCGCGACCGATGCGCTGCATCAGGCGCGACGAGCCCTTCGGCGCGCCAATGTTGATGACGAGATCGACGGCGCCCCAATCGATACCGAGATCGAGCGTCGACGTGCAGACGACTGCTTTTAGCGTGCCGGCGGCCATCGCTTCTTCAACGCGCCGACGCTGGCTCGCATCGAGCGAACCGTGATGTAGCGCGATCGGCAACGCTTTTTCGTTCACGCGCCACAAGGACTGAAAAACGAATTCAGCCTGGCTGCGTGTGTTCACGAAGAGTAGTGTCAGCGTCGCGGCATCGATTGCGGCATAGATTTCCATCAGTGCGTGCTGCGCGCTGTGCCCGGCCCAGGGCAACCGCGCCTGCGTGTCGAGCATGCCGATATCGGCGGCGGCGCCCGCCGGCGCAGTGACGAGTTGCGCCAGAACATCGTCTCCGCCGACAAGCCACCGTTGCAACTCCTGCGCGTCGCGCACCGTCGCGGACAGGCCTGTGGCGCGCATGCGCGGCGCAAGAGCGCGAAGGCGCGCGAGGCCGAGCGATAGCAGGTCGCCGCGCTTCGACGTGACGAGAGCGTGCAACTCGTCGAGAACGACGCGTTCGAGATCGGCGAAGAGCGTCGCCGAGTCCGGCGTCGCAAGCAGCAGCGCGAGCTGCTCCGGCGTTGTCAGCAGAATGTCGGGCGGCGCGCGCCGCTGCCGCATGCGCTTGGCGGCGGATGTGTCGCCGGTACGCGTTTCGACCCGCACCGGCAGCCCCATCTCGGCGAGGGGAATCTCGAGATTGCGCTGCACGTCGACGGCCAGCGCCTTGAGCGGTGAGATGTATAGCGTGTGCAGAGCGCGTCCGGGCCGATTGCGGCCCCGTCGGCGTTCCGGAATATCGATCAGCGACGGCAGGAAGCCGGCAAGCGTCTTGCCGGCACCGGTCGGTGCAATCAGCAGCGCATCGTCACCCGCCTGCGCGTGGGCGAGCAAGGCCAGCTGATGCGCACGCGGCTGCCAGCCACGGGTTTCGAACCAGCGTTGGAAGTGGTCGGGCAAAGTGATGGGAGCGCGGGCGTCCACGGGGAGTTAGCTAGGCTGTCCGATGTCACAGACCAACGGGACCGCCGCGCTTGAATAAGTCAGGACCGCTGACATATTCTGCAGTAACCTAGAATGGCTCCATCCTGGTGTGCCGGGACGTCGCAGCCGCATAAGGAAACGCGCATGAGCGAGCCGGTGGCGACAGACCCTGTCGATGGCACGGTTGAGGATCTGCAGATCGGGGTGCAGGCCGAGGCGACGACTTTGGCCGATCCGTTCAAGGGCATCTCGCTCGAAGACAAGTTCGATCTGACAAAGCAACGTGTCTTCGCCACCGGCACGCAGGCCGTTGTGCGGCTGCTGCTGATGCAGAAGGAGCGCGACCGGCAAGCCGGCCACAACACGGCGGGCTTCATCACGGGCTATCGTGGTTCGCCGCTCGGCGCCGTCGATACGCAGATGCATTCCGCAAAAGCGATCTTCGACAGGAACGACATCAAGTTCCAGCCGGGCCTCAACGAAGACCTCGCCGCGACCGCAATCTGGGGCGCGCAGCAGGCGGAGCTTCGCGGCGACGGCAAGTACGAAGGCGTCTTCTGCATCTGGTACGGCAAAGGGCCCGGCGTCGATCGCACCGGCGACGTTTTTCGCCACGCCAATCTTGCCGGCACATCGCCGCTCGGTGGCGCGCTCGTGATGATGGGCGACGACCACACCGCTGAATCGTCGACTACCGCGCATCAATCCGACTTCCACCTTGTCGACGTGATGATGCCGATCCTCGCGCCCGCGGGCGTGCAGGAGATCATGGATTACGGGCTCTACGGCTTCGCCATGTCTCGGTATGCCAGCGTGTGGGTGGGGCTGAAATGCCTTAAGGACACCATTGAATCGACGGCGTCGGTCGATGGTTCTCTTGATCGCGTAAAAATCGTCATCCCCGACGATTACGAGATGCCGCCCGGCGGTCTCTCGATCCGCGTTGCCGACGGCATCCTCGAACAGGAAGCGCGGCTGCAGGAGCACAAGCGCGACGCTATGCTCGCGTTCATTCGCGCCAACAAGTTGAACAAGATCATCACGTCCGGCGGCCCGAACGCGCAGGTCGGCATCATCACCTGCGGCAAGTCCTATCTGGATGTGCGCCAGGCGATGGACGATCTCGGCATCGACGAGGTCCGCGCCAACGATCTCGGCGTGCGGCTCTACAAGGTCGCCGCGCCGTGGCCGCTGGAGCCCGAGGGGCTGAAAGAGTTTGCGCACGGGCTGAAGACGATCCTCGTCGTCGAGGAAAAACGCTCGCTCATCGAAGTGCAGGTGCGCGAAGAACTCTTCGGCACGCCGGACCAGCCGATCGTCATCGGCAAGAAGGACGAGAAAGGTGGCTGGCTCTTCCCCGTGAAGGGCGCGCTCGACACCAACGAGATCGCGATCGGCGTCGGCGAACGCATCCTGCGGTACACGCGCGACGACGCGCTGGAGTTAAAGGTGCAGCGCCTGCATCAGGCGCAGGCGATGCTCGCCGACACGAAGGACGCATCGGTCCGCTCGCCTTATTTCTGCTCGGGCTGCCCCCACAACACTTCCACCCGAGTCCCCGATGGCATGCGGGCCTACGCGGGCATCGGCTGCCATTTCATGGCGCAGTGGATGGACCGCTCGACCGAGGGCTACACCCAGATGGGCGGCGAGGGCGCCAACTGGATCGGCGAAGCGCCCTTCTCGACGCGCAAGCACGTCTTCCAGAACCTAGGCGACGGCACCTACAACCATTCGGGTTCGCTCGCCGTGCGCTGGGCCTGCGACACGAACACCAACGTCACCTACAAGATCCTCTTCAACGATGCGGTCGCGATGACGGGCGGTCAGCGGCACGAAGGCGGGCTCACCGTCGACATGATCGCGCGTCAGGTCGCCGCCGAGGGTGTGAAGAAGATCATCGTCGTCACCGACGAACCGAAGAAATATCCCGCCGATTTTCCGTGGCCGAAGGGCATCACGATCCGCCCTCGCGAAGAGTTGGATGATGTACAGCGCGAGCTTGCCGCCATCGAAGGCTGCACGGTCCTGCTCTACGACCAGACCTGCGCCGCCGAAAAACGCCGACGCCGCAAGCGCGGCACGTTTCCGGACCCCGACAAGCGCGTCATCATCAACGAGCTCGTTTGCGAAGGTTGCGGCGATTGCGGCGTGAAGTCGAACTGCGTGTCGGTGCAGCCGCTCGAAACAGAGTTCGGCCGCAAGCGGGTTATCGATCAGTCTTCGTGCAACAAGGATTTTTCCTGCGTCAACGGGTTCTGTCCGTCCTTCGTAACCGTGCATGGCGCAAAGCCGCGGAAGGCCGCGCCGCGAAAGATGGAGGGCGGCGACGGCTGGTCGGTGTTGCCAGAACCGACGTTGCCGGAGATCGGCAAGTCACCCTATAGCGTGCTGGTGACGGGCGTCGGCGGCACCGGTGTCGTGACAATCTCGGCAATCCTCGGCATGGCCGGGCATCTCGCCGGCAAGGGTGTCGGCGTCATCGACATGGCGGGCCTCGCGCAGAAGGGCGGCGCGGTTTACTGCCATGTGAAGATCGGCCGTGCGCCGGAGAACGTGCATGCCATCCGCATCGCTGCCGGCGAAGCCGATCTTGTGCTCGGTTGCGACCTTGTCGTTTCCGGCACGAAAAAGGTGCTGGCAGCCGTCGAGAAAGACGAGACCGGCGTGTTCATCAACACGGCCGAAGTCTATGGCGGCGACTTTACGCGCAACGCAGATTTCTCGCTTTCGGGCGAACGTATAAAACGTGCGATCTCAGCAGCTGCCGGTCAGCACACGGGTTTTGTCGATGCGACCGTCATCGCCACAACGCTGCTCGGCAATTCGATCGGCGCCAACATGTTCATGCTCGGCTTTGCCTATCAGCGCGGTTTCGTGCCGCTGCATGCGGACGTTCTTCTGAAGGCAATCGAGTTGAACGGTGAAGCCGTCGCGATGAACCAGACCGCGTTCACCTGGGGCCGCCGCGCCGCCGCGGATGCGAAAGCGGTCGACGATGTCGTTGCGCCGCTGCGCAAGCCCACCGCGTCGCGACAGCTTTCGACATCGCGCGAGGAAATGGTCGAGCGCCGCGTGAAATTCCTTACGTCCTATCAAAGCAAGCGCTACGCACGACGTTACGCGAAGCTGGCCGAAAAGGTGGCTGCCGCCGAAGCCTCGAAGGCGCTGGGCAAGCAAGGTCTCGCCGACGCCGTCGCGCGCTATTACTTCAAGCTGCTCGCGATCAAAGACGAATACGAGGTTGCGCGGCTCTACACCGACGGCGCGTTTGCGAAACAGGTAGCGGCGGCCTTCGAGGGCAATCTCTCTTACGAATTCCACCTTGCACCGCCCATCATGGGCCGCAAGGATGCGCAGGGCCGACCTGTCAAGACGACGTTCGGGCCGTGGATGATGAGCGCATTCGGCGTGTTGGCGAAGTTGCGCTTCCTACGCGGAACGCCGCTGGATTTCTTCGGCCGCACCGAAGAGCGCCAGACCGAGCGCAAGCTGATTGGCGATTACGAGACGCTGGTCGACGAGTTGCTTGCGGACCTGACGCCAGAGAACCATTCGCTCGCCGTCGCGCTGGCCTCGATCCCCGAAAAGATTCGGGGCTACGGCCACGTGAAGGAGCGGCATCTGAAGAAGGCAAAGGCGGAAGAGCACGAGTTGCTGATGCAGTTCCGTGCAGGCCCGACGCCGATGAAGGTGGCGGCGGAGTGAGGGCGCAACGAAAGCACTGCGAGGTTTAACGCTCGCTCAGCCGCAGTCGTTTTGCTTCTTCCAGATCGGCACTGGCGCGCGTTTGATCGCCTTTGCCGATGTAGGCACTCGCGCGACCGGCATAAGCTGCCGTTGCGGTCGACGCGAGTTTGATGACGGCCGTGAAATCCTCGATGGCGCGATCGTAATCCCTCGTCATGAGAAACGCGTTGCCACGACCCATCAGCGAGATCGTGTCGCCCGGATTGCGACGGATCGCTTCACCGAAATCCCGGATCGCGCCTGCAAAATCCGATTTGCGGGCATAGGCTGTACCGCGCGCGGAGAATCCTTCGTACGCTGCCACGTCGCGCGCGATGGCCTGATCGAAGATGCGGATCGCCGCGTCGCGGTCGCCTTTGTACAATTGGCCGTAACCCTTGCACATGAGGGCGCGGTATTCGCTGAGCCCAAGCTGAAGCGCTTCGGAAATATCCGCCACAGCGAGGTCGACGTCCCCGTTCAGGCTGTGGGCGATCGACCGATCGCAAAAGGCCAGCGCGCGGTTGGCCGGCGTCTCGTTGCCTGCATCGATAATGCTCCTGCACGCCGTGAGACGCTGGTCGTTCGGAACCGGCTGCGTTCCGGCGCAACGTGCCCAGACGCTTGGGTCAGCAGCCTGCGCCGCCGAGATGCAAAGTGCTGCCAACGAAACGAAGATAAGACCAGCAATAGCGCATGGAGCGATTTCGCGATGACGAATGCCCCTCGGCATCACACGATCACCCGATCCGCAACAATTGCTCGCCCGCATGCAGCGCAAGACCCGCGAGTCCGCCAATCAGCGCGCCGTTGAAGCGAATATATTGCAGATCGCGGCCGATGTTGATCTCGATCAGCGTCACGAGCTGGTCGATGTCCCATGACTTCACCTGATCGGCGATAAAACCCGAAACGCCGCTCTTCTGGCTTTCGATGAAACTCGTCAGCACGACGATCATGCCGGAATTGATCTCGGCACGCAGGTCCGCATCGGCGGCGAGATGCGCGCCGGTTTCCGACAGCACGCGCTGCAAGCGTGCCGGGAGGGGTCCCGTGCCTTCCGCCGCCTCGTCGACGAAGCCACGCAACATCGTCCAGCCCTGCGTCGCCAGCGCCGCGAACTCCGGCCGCGCCAACAACCCACGCTTCAACGCGTTGAGCCGCGCCTCGTAGTCCGGCGAATCGGCGAGATCGTCGATGAAGGCCGCGAGAAAGCGGTCGAACTCTTCGCGAAACGCGTGCTTCGGATCCGTCCGCACATCCTCCAGAAAATTCGTGACCGACGCGACGATGCGCTTCAGCAGAAACGCGTCGGCCCGATAGAGCCGCAGTAGCGACGGCAACTCGTCGCGGATTTTTCCACCGAGCGCGGCCATCGTATCCGGCGCATGGATTAGCTTCGATAAAGCACCGAGCAGATCGTCCAGCAAACGCTGGTGTCGCCCGTCCGACACAATGCCTTTCAGGACGCCGGCGGCCAGCGGGCCGACATCGATGGCGTCGAGCTGCATCACGAGCTTTCGCGTCGCGAATGTCTTCAGGCCCGATTGCTCCAACGCCGACAGCAATTCCGGCGCGAGTCGCAGGATGTAGCGCGCAAGATCGCCGCTGCGCTTCGTATCCGCCAGCCAGTCCGCCATGAATCTTGCGAAATCGACCTCGCGCAGTTTTGCCGCGACCGGCCCGGCGGCGAGGAAATGCGTCTCGATGAAGCTCCCGAGCTTCTCTGCGATCCGCGCCTGATTCTGCGGGATGATCGCCGTGTGCGGGATCGGCAGGCCGAGCGGACGCCGGAACAATGCGACCACCGCGAACCAGTCCGCGAGCCCGCCGATCGTGGCAGCTTCGGCGAAGGCCGCAAGATAGCTGAAGGCGGGATAGTCGCGCTGCATCACGCGCGCAAAGACGAGCAGCGCGACCGTGGCGACCAGCACACCGGCCGCGATCGCCTTCGTGCGCCGGAGCGCCCGCGCTCGCTCCTCATCGCGGGCGTCGAGGGCGAAGGCTCGCAAGTCACGTCCCACGTGGGGTTCGACAGCCATCCCTCAGATGTAGCGGCGCTACGGCCAACGGCCAATTCCGCGCCGCCTCGCGACAATGTAGGGTTGCGCTGCGCCGGCCCAGATCGGCCGTCCGGGAGTTTGGAATGCCTGCCGTCAACCGCCTCGACCCGATCCCGCATCCGCCGAAGAAGCCCTTCGTCGGCAACATGCTGTCGCTCGACCCCAATGCGCCGATCGCCAGCCTGACCGAGATCGCGAAGACCTTTGGCCCGATCTTCTGGCTCGACATGCGCGGCTACCCCGTCGTCTTCGTATCGAACTACGAACTGGTCGACGAACTCTGCGACGAGACGCGGTTCGACAAGACGGTGAAGGGCGCGCTGAAACGCGTGCGGCCCTTCGCCGGCGACGGGCTTTTCACGGCGGATACGTCGCAGCCGAATTGGGCGAAAGCGCACAATATCCTGATGCCGCCCTTCGGCAATCGCGCGATGCAGACCTATCACCCGATGATGGTGGACATCGCGCAGCAGCTTTGCCTCAAGTGGGAGCGGCTCAACGACGACGAAGACATCGACGTCGTCCACGACATGA
Organism: Beijerinckiaceae bacterium; assembly: GCA_965246795.1. Taxonomy (GTDB): domain Bacteria; phylum Pseudomonadota; class Alphaproteobacteria; order Rhizobiales; family Beijerinckiaceae; genus JAJXWB01. The sequence continues at coordinate 273,918 of CBDFFN010000010.1, forward strand.
CGGCGCTGACGCTCGATACGATCGGGCTCTGCGGCTTCGACTACCGCTTCAACTCCTTCTACCGCCGCGACTACCACCCCTATGTCGAGGCGATGGTGCGCTCGCTCGAAACGGCGATGCTCGTACGCGGCCTGCCGTTCGAGGATCTTCTGCTGCGCAACCGGCATAAGACCTTCGCGCAAGACGTCGTCTTCATGAACGAGATGGTCGACCAGATCGTCGCGGAGCGCCGCAAGGCCGCACAGGCGACCCAGAAGGACCTTCTCGGCGCGATGCTGTCCGGAGTCGATCGCAACACGGGAAGCCAGCTCGACGACGTCAACATCCGCTACCAGATCAACACGTTCCTCATCGCGGGGCACGAGACGACGAGCGGCCTGCTCTCGTATGCCATCTATGCGATGCTGAAGAATTCCGAGGTGATGGCGAAGGCCGTCGCGGAAGTGGATCGTGTGCTCGGCGCCAATGTCGCGGCGTCCCCGACCTACAGCCAGGTCGTGCAACTCACCTATCTCACGCAGATACTGAAAGAGGCGCTGCGGTTGTGGCCGCCGGCGCCCGCCTTCAGCCTCGAGCCGCTGCAGGACGAAGTCGTTGGCGGCAAATACAAGCTCAAGAAGGGCACATTCATCAACATCCTCGTGCCGTCGCTACACCGCGATCCCGCGGTGTGGGGGCCTCGCGCGGAAGTGTTCGATCCCGAAAACTTCTCCGCCGAAGCGGAGGCGAAACGTCCTGCCAATGCGTGGAAGCCGTTCGGCAACGGGCAGCGCGCCTGCATCGGTCGCGGCTTCGCGATGCATGAGGCGGCGCTGGCGCTGGGCGTCATCCTGCAGCGCTTCACGCTCGTCGATCACCAGCGCTACCAGCTCGTGACGAAAGAGACGCTGACGATCAAGCCCGACGGCTTCAAGATCAAAGCGCGAATGCGCGAAGGCCGCAAGCACACGCCGGTGCCGGTCTCGATATCGACTGCCACGGCGGTGTCTGCCGGCGCAACACCTGCACATGTCGCGCAACGGCCGTCGCACGGCACAAAACTTCTCGTGCTCTACGGCTCCAACCTCGGCACCGCGGAGGAATTCGCGCACCGGCTCGCCGAAAACGCCGAAGTGAACGGCTTCGAGACGACGCTCGGCGCGATGGACGATTACGCGGGCAAGCTGCCGAAGGATGGCGCGCTCGTCATCTTCTGCGCGTCCTACAACGGCGCGCCGCCGGACAATGCGACGAAGTTCGTGAACTGGCTCGAGAAGGACGCGCCTGCCGATGCGGCGAAGGGCGTGCGCTTTACCGTCTTCGGCTGCGGCAATCGCGAATGGGCCGCGACCTATCAGTCCGTGCCGCGCGCCATCGACGAAAAGCTCGCGGCGCTCGGCGGCGAGCGTGTTTTCGAGCGCGGCGAAGGCGATGCGCGCGACGACCTCGACGGGCAATATGAGTCGTGGTTTGCGAAACTCGGCCCCGTCGCGGCGCAAGCCTTCGGCATCGAGACAGGCTTCGATCGCGACACGACCGTCGAGCCTCTCTATACCGTTGAGACGGTTGCGACCGCAGCCGCCAATCCCGTCGTCGCCGCAGCCGCAGCGCAGGAAATGACGGTTCTCGCCATCCGCGAATTACAGGCACGCAACGGCGATGCCGGCTCGGAGCGCTCGACGAAACATATCGAAGTCGCGCTGCCGGCCGGCGTCACCTATCGCGTCGGCGACCATCTCTCGGTCGTGCCGCGCAACGATCCCGCTCTCGTTGCGGCCATCGCGCGCCGCTTCGGCCTGACAGCCGATACGACGATCAAACTGTCGGCCAATGCAGGGCGGCGCGCGCAACTGCCGGTCGGCGAGCCGATCTCGGTCGGCGCGCTGCTCGGGCATTATCTCGAAGTGCAGGGCGTCGCGACGCGCAAGGCGATCGCAGTCATGGCCGCGCACACGCGTTGTCCGATGACGCAGCCGAAACTGAAAGCGCTGTCGGCCGACGACGAGGCCGGCGCGGCTCTCTACCGCGCTGAAGTGCTCGCCAAGCGCAAGTCGATCTACGATTTGATGGAAGAGCATCCGGCCTGCGAACTGCCCTTCCCCGCCTATCTCGAAGCTTTGTCGCTGCTGACGCCGCGCTATTATTCGATCTCGTCGTCGCCGGCGGGCGATGCCCAACAATGCTCGATCACGGTCGGCGTCGTGGACGGGCCTGCACGATCCGGTCGCGGAAATTTCCGTGGCACATGTTCGACCTATCTCGAGGGCACCGCACCGGGCGACAAAATCTTCGCGAGCGTGAAGGAAACCAAGGCGGGCTTCCGCCTGCCCGACGACAATGCGGTGCCGGTCATCATGATCGGGCCGGGCACCGGCCTCGCACCATTCCGCGGGTTCTGTCAGGAGCGCGCGGCACGCAACGCTGCGGGCGCGACACTCGGACCGGCGATGCTGTTCTTCGGCTGCCGCAGGCCGGACCACGACTTCCTCTATCGCGACGAACTCGAAGGTTTCGCGAAGGACGGCGTTGCCGATCTCAAGGTCGGTTTTTCACGCGGCGACGGGCCGAAGACCTACGTGCAAGACCTCGTGCGAGCCGAGGGCGACGCGGTGTGGTCGCTCATCGAGAAGGGCGCCGTCATCTATGTCTGCGGCGATGGCGGCAAGATGGAGCCGGACGTGAAGCGCGCGCTCACCGAACTGCACGCGAAAAAGACCGGCGGCGATGCGGTGACGTCGCAGGCATGGATCGAGCAGATGGGTCGGGACAACCGCTACGTGCTGGATGTTTGGGCGGGGGGATAAGCGCGCAAAAGAAAAAGGCCCGCCGAAGCGGGCCTTTCCCAAACTCTCTTACGCTTACGCGATGACGCGACGCTTACGCGGCCTTGGAGAAATTCGCGACCTTGGAGACCTGCTCCTGCGCCTTCTTGCCGGCGTCGACGAGCGAGGTCGACACGGTGTCATAAAGAGCCTTGGCGCGGCCCATGTTCACGTCCGAACGCTCACGCAGATAGTCGACGTGAATCTGTACGGCTTCGCCAAACGAGGTCGCCGAAGCGATCTTGCCGACAGAGTTGAGATAGGCGCTGGCGTCGTCGTAGGCAGCGGCCTGGACGTTGCGGCTGAACTTGGCGAGGCCGGAAACGGCCGTCGTCGTGGCGTTTTCGATCGCGTCGGTCGCCTTCACGGTGCCCGTGTGGATGTCGCCTGCGCGGTCCTTGGCCATCTCGGCCGAGCGCTTGACGAAATCACGGGCCGACTCTGGCACTTCGAACTTGCCGGCGGCGTTTTTGACGGCGTCGATCATTGGCGAAAACGTCTTCTCGACGGACTGCTGGAAGGTGTTTGTCTCGGACATCTGGCTCTCCATCCTCGGTTTGAGCGGTGGTAAAATCCCGTCCCCTCCGGGGCCCGGGATGGCCATGATCTAGCGTAGCTCTTTGTGCATTGCAACATTAAAATTAACCGATGCGTTCACGGACGCGTGAAGATCAGGCCAACCTACTGATATCGAAGAGAAATTCTCACACTGCCTCGGCGATACCGTATGCCTCCAGAGCGCTCCGAACCTGCGCGACATCGTGCCCGAGGACGACCATATCATGCAGCGCACCATCGCGGTCGCGAACGTGATTTCGCAGGAGCGCCTCGCCGCGAAAGCCCAGCCCCTCGAAAATCTCGATGGCATGCACCTGATCGACCGTCATCTGCGCCGAAAGCTTCTCCAGCCCCATCGACAGCGCAAGCGCAAAAACCTCCTGCGACAGGGCACGGCCCACGCCCTGCCCGCGCGTCGCGCGCGACACGACAACGCGAATCTCGCCGACATGCGCTGACCACGAGAGCGGATTTCGCACCAGCGCACCGCAACCCAGCACCTGGTCGCCGCGCACGGCGAGCAAACTCGTGAGCTCGCCGCGCTCGATCTCCTTGATCCACGCCGCAAGCACTTTCGGCTGGCTGATGTCGCGCGGCAGGAACAGGAGATCGTGAACCGGCAGCGCGCGCGCGAAAGCCAGCATCGCGGCCTCATCCGAGGCCGTCATCGGGCGGATGGTGAAGTCCCCCGCGTTGCTCGCCACCGTGCGGGGGTAGGACCGCGTCTCACTCATACCGACCGTGCTCCCAACCAGGCATCCATCTTCGGCCACAGCCGCTTCACGGCATTGGCACCGGCGACGACGCTGACGTGCCCGCCCTTGAGGACGATTTCTTCCTTGTCTTCCGATCCAATCTTCTCGATCAGGTGGCGCGCCGCCTCATAAGGCACGATGTGATCGTGCTGCGCGACGGCATGCAGCACCGGCACCTTGATGTCGCCGAGGTCGATCTTGCGACCGCCGACCGTCAGTTCGCCGGTGTAAAGACTGTTCTTCCACATGAGCTCTTTCGTCGTCTGACGAAAATACTCACCTGCGAGCGGCAGCGTGTCCGTCGCCCAGCGATCGAACATGCGGTAGGATTTCACGAACTCGTCGTTCCAGATATTTTCCCAAAGCTGGATCTGCCCGACTGCGCGCGACGCCGGCCGCAACATCTCGAACGACGTGAGGATCATCTCTGGCGGGACGTTGCCGACGCTGTCGACAAGCTTGTCGACATCGAAATGCGCCTCGCTCGACCAGTTCTGGAACAGCGTCATCTGCTTGAAGTCGATCGGCGTCGTGAAACAGACAAGATTCTTCATCGGCCCATCGGTGTGCAGAGCCGCATACATCAGCGACAGCACGCCGCCGAAACAATAGCCGACGATCGTGATGTCCGTTTCGCCGGAATCGGCCTGCACGCGGCGCACGCAATCGGGAATAAAGTCTAGAACGTAGCTCTCGAAATTGAGGTTCTTCTCGTCCGGCTTCGGCGCATTCCAGTCGAGGACGTAGACATCGTAGCCCTGCTTGAGCAGGAACTCGATCATGCTCATGCCGGGCGTCAGATCGAAGATGTAGCCGCGGTTCGTCGTCGCCATCACGAAGAGAAGCGGGATGCGATACACCTCGTCGACGAGCGACCGATAGTGATAAAGCGTCATCGTTCCGCGCGTCGCGATCACATCCTTCGCGGTCGTGCCGAGCGGCGGTGCGCGCGACGTAAAATATTCGACGCCCTTGATGTTGCGCTGAATGGCGCGCTCGACCTCGCGGCCGATCCGGTCCGCGACGGACGGTTCGCGCGGCTTCTGCGCCGCGGCGGCGCTCACAGCAGGTCTCCGGAATTGGCCGGCCGCTCAGCGGGCCTTTCGATAGATTCGGTCGGCTTCGCTGCGGGTTCAGCCGGCTTTGTCTCTGCTTCTGCCGGCTTCGCCGCCGACGGCGGTTGACGAGTCCGCGCAGGCTTTGGTGCGGAAGTAGCCGTTTCGTCGACGACACCCGGAATTGACTGTACGAGGCGCGTCAGATGCGTCAGTTGCGCTTCCATCGCCACCAGCCGCTCGCCGATCGTTGCGATCTCTTGACGGCTCGGCAGGTTGAGCGTGGAGAGATAGCGCTGCATGACGTCGCCGAGCACGCCCTGCGCCGTCGTCGCGGCGCCGGTGGCCGCCCCCATCGCTTTCGAAAAATCTTCCTTCTCCATCGCCTTGTTGGCGAAGGAATTGAAGTTCTTCTCCCAGTCGCCCAGCATGTTGCGCCAGGCGGCGGCGGGGTCGCTGCTTTTCTCGGCCATGGCCCGTTTCCTCGTGGTCGCGTTTTGCACGCTTGTTGCCAAGTGAACTACAAAGCGACCTTAGCGCATGTCCCGCAAAAGTTGCAGACTTTTGCGATAGGGAGATGCGTCACCGAAGACCCGCGCTTTGCGAGGGCGTAAAGTTACGCCCGCGACGGGATTTTCGATCAATCTTTCGTTGCGTTGAGCGTGTCGAGCAGGCCCGTCACGCGCCGCGTCGCCTCCTCCAATGCGCTTTCCAGCGCCGCTACCCTAATACGCGATGAATCGAGTTCGTCGGCGACCGTCAACGCCGTCATGACCACGAGGCGCTGGTCGCCGATCTCGCCAAAGCTGCCCTTGAGGCCATTCATCCTTTCGTCCACCTCGCGGGCAAGCCGCTGCAGATGGTCCTCCTGCCCGTCCTCGCAATTCATTCGGTAGGTGCGGCCAGCGATGGTGACAACGACTTGCGCCATCAGGACGCAACGCCGCCCGCTGCGTCGGCAAGCCGCGCGTCGAGTTTCTCGAGCCGCGTTGCGACCGCCTCATTCGCCGCTTCGAGGGTCTTGGCACGAAACAATGCCGCGTCGAGATCGCCAGCAAGTCGTTGCCGGTCGTCGTCCATCACGGCCAGGGAGTCGGCAAGGTCTGTGCGGGCCTGATCGGCGCCCGCGACGCGCGCCACCGCCGATTCGAGTGCGGTCAGCGCCGCGTCGAGACGCGCCGTGACATCGCGGGAATCGTCAGCATCCATGCGGCGGCATTTGCCGCCCAGCGCGCGCGAAGGTCAAATATTTCGCACGCCGGATCTCTGGAAAAATCAGACTTTTGCTGGCTGCGCGCAGTCGACGCCTGCCTCGGTCAGATGGTCGGCCAGTTCACCCGACTGGAACATCTCGCGGATGATGTCGCAACCGCCGACGAACTCGCCCTTCACATAAAGCTGCGGGATCGTCGGCCAGTTGGAAAATTCCTTGATGCCCTGACGGATGCCGTCATCGGCGAGGACATTCACACCCTTGTAGGTCACCCCGAGGTAATCGAGGATTTGAATGACCTGCCCGGAGAACCCGCATTGCGGAAACTGCGGCGTCCCCTTCATGAAGAGCACAACGTCGTTGCTCTTGATCTCGCCGCTGATCTGATCGTGCGCTGTGGACATGCTGCTTGTCCCTGTTCTCGGCGGACCGGCCGCCAGTCGATGATGGTGGTCATCAATATAGCGGAAAACCGGAGTCTTCGCCACGGCATGTTGCATCGACCAGCCCTCGCGGCTCGCATGACTGTATTACGGGCCAAGAGACCCGCTGCGCGTCAAGGCACGCCGGTCGTCAGCGCCAGCGCATGCAGCACGCCGCCCATGCGGCCTTGCAGCGCCGCATAGACCATCTGGTGCTGCTTCACGCGAGAGAGGCCGCGGAACACTTCCGAGAGCACTGTCGCCGCGTAATGGTCGCCATCGCCCGCGAGGTCGCGGATTTCGACGCTCGCATCAGGCAGCGCTTCGCGGATCATCCGCTCGATCTCTGAGGCTTCCATCGCCATAACGCTCTCCTAAGCCGCGAAGCCGGCTGGCATCTCGCCCGCCATATATTTTGGCAGCGCGGTTTCGAATGTGTCGCGAAGCGCCGCGAGAGGGATCGGCGACTCGCCTGGCATTGCAAGCGCATCGCCTCTCACCGTGCCTATGCGGAGAGCGCCGGTAAGCGCAGCCGCCTTTTCCGTCGCCACGGCGACGAGATAGCGGCCCTGATCCTCGCCGAAGAAAATAGCATGCGCCGGACCAGCCGGAAGTGCTTCGACGGTGACGCCGATGCCGGCGGCAAGCGCCATCTCCGCCAAAGCGACTGCGAGGCCGCCATCGCTCAGATCATGCGCGGCATGCAGATCACCGCGCGCAATTGCATCCAGCACGATGTCCCCGTTGCGCTTCTCGGCCGCGAGATCGACCGGCGGCGGCGCGCCTTCATCACGCCCACAGATGTGGCGCAGATACAGCGAGCGCCCGAGCCAACCCGAGGTGTCGCCGATCAGCAGCAGCACGTCACCCGCGCGTGGCGCGATGCCGACGGACCTCGCAACGTCATCGATCTTCCCGACACCACCGATCGCCGGGGTCGGCAGAATGCCGGAGCCGCGCGTCTCGTTGTAGAGCGACACGTTGCCGGACACGATCGGGAAGTCGAGCGCACGACAGGCCTCGCCGATGCCTTCGAGACAACCGACGAATTGGCCCATGATCTCCGGCCGTTCGGGATTGCCGAAATTGAGATTGTCCGTAACGGCAAGCGGCTTGCCGCCCGTCGCGACGATGTTGCGCCAAGCTTCGGCCACCGCCTGCTTGCCCCCTTCGTACGGGTCGGCAACGCAATAGCGCGCGGTGACATCGGTCGTGACGGCGAGGCCTTTTGGACCATCGCCCAAACGAATGACCGCCGCATCGCCGCCGGGCGCAATGACCGTGTTCGACAAGATCAGGTGGTCGTACTGCTCCCACACCCAGCGCTTCGAGCAGAGGTCAGGAGTGCCCATTAATTTCAACAGCGCATCGGCATTCGACATCGGCGGCGCGACCGACGTCGCGTCGATGAACGGCGATTTCTTCGTCGCGACATGCGGCCTATCGTAAAGCGGCGCTTCATCGCCAAGCTCCTTGATCGGCAGGTCGACTTTCACCTCGCCGCCGTGCTTCACGACAAAGCGCAATGTGTCTGTCGTTTTGCCGATGATCGCGAAGTCGAGCCCCCACTTCCTGAAGATCGCCTCGGCTTCCTTCTCGCGCGACGGCGTCAGCACCATGAGCATGCGCTCCTGGCTTTCCGACAGCATCATCTCGTAGGCGCTCATGCCGTCTTCGCGGCAAGGCACTGCGTCAAGATCGAGTTCGATGCCGAGATTGCCCTTCGCGCCCATCTCCACGGCCGACGAAGTCAGGCCCGCTGCGCCCATGTCTTGAATGGCGATAATCGCATCGGTCGCCATCAATTCTAGGCAGGCTTCGAGCAACAACTTTTCCGAGAAGGGATCGCCTACCTGCACGGTCGGACGCTTCTCTTCGGCATCCGCTTCGAAGGAAGCAGAGGCCATCGTTGCGCCGTGGATGCCGTCGCGGCCAGTCTTCGAACCGAGATACACGATCGGGTTTCCGACGCCGGTCGCCTTTGCGTAGAAAATGCGGTCCGCACGCGCGACGCCGACCGCCATCGCATTGACGAGAATGTTGCCGTCGTAGCTCGGATCGAAGGCCGTGGAACCGCCGACCGTCGGCACGCCAAAAGAGTTACCGTAGCCGCCGATGCCGGCAACGACGCCACCGACGAGATGGCGCGTCTTCGGGTGCGACGGCGAGCCGAAGCGCAGAAGGTTGAGGCACGCGACAGGGCGTGCGCCCATCGTGAAGACGTCGCGCAGAATGCCGCCGACACCCGTCGTCGCGCCCTGATAAGGCTCGATGTAGGAGGGATGGTTGTGCGATTCCATTTTGAAGACGCAGGCGTCGCCGTCGCCGATATCGATGACGCCGGCATTTTCGCCCGGTCCCTGGATCACCCAGGGCGCGCTCGTCGGCAGCTTGCGCAGATGGATGCGCGACGACTTGTACGAGCAGTGCTCGTTCCACATCGCCGAGAAGATGCCGAGTTCGGTGAAGGTCGGCACGCGCCCGATGAGCGCGAGGATGCGCTCGTATTCGTCGGGCTTCAGGCCATGCGCGGCGACGAGTTCTGGTGTGATAGCGGGTTCGTTGACACTCACGCCGCCAGTCCCGCAAACATCCCCGCACCGTCTGTGCCGCCGACGAGCGCATCGACGAGATTCTCGGGATGCGGCATCAGGCCGAGCACGTTGCGTTTCTCGGAATAAATACCCGCAATCGCATTGCGCGAGCCGTTCGGATTCTCATTGCCGACCACGCCGGCGGCATCGCAATAGCGGAACGCCACACGACCATCGCCTTCGAGTTTTGCAATCGTCGCGTCGTCAGCTTCGTAATTTCCTTCACCATGCGCGATGGCGACCTTGATGATCTGTCCCGGCGTATAACCTCGCGTGAATGGCGTATTCGCGCTTTCGACGCGCAGATGCTGCATGCGGCAGACAAAGCGCAAATCCGCATTGCGCATCAGCACGCCCGGCAAAAGTCCGCTTTCGCAAAGGATCTGGAAGCCGTTGCAGATGCCGAGAACGAGCCCGCCTTTTGCAGCATGCACGCGCACCGCATCCATGATCGGCGCACGGCCGGCAATCGCGCCGCACCGCAGATAATCGCCGTAGCTGAAGCCGCCGGGCAGCACGACGAGATCGGTATTCCCAGGCAGCGCTGTCTCGGTGTGCCAAACGATATCCGGCTTGCGTCCGCTCGCTTTCGCGATGGCGCGCGCAACATCGCCTTCGCGGTTCGAGCCGGGGAAGAGAATAACGGAGGCCTTCATCGCGACGCCGCACGCATCGCAGCCGTAAAGGCCCCGCTATCCGTCATGATCGCATCCCCCATGAAGGACATATGCTCGAAGCTGCGTTCGCCCGCCGCATCGTGGCCCGCGCCGCAAGCGTCGCGCACGACAATCGGCACGAAGCCGAGGTCCGCGCCATGCGAAACGGTCGGCGCGATGCCGATCTCCGTCGCGATCCCCATGATGGCGAAGGACACGAGGCCGAGGTCGCGCATGATCGTCGCCAGCGGCGTATCGGCAAAGGCCGAGAAGGCGATCTTGTCGATGACGGCTTCGTCGTCTTGCGGTGCGAGCGCTTGCGAGATCTCGAATCCCGGCGAAGAAGGTAGGAACCACGGCTTGATCGCGTCAGGATCGTCGATCTTCTGCCAGATCATCGCCTGACGCCGCTGGAAACGGCCCATCATGCGAAGCGGCAGCGACAGATGACGCGTGAAGATAACGGGATAACCTGCGGCGCGCGCGACATCGAGGATCTCGCCGACGCGTCCCTCGACCGCCTTGCCCGATGCGATCTGGCCGACGATGCCGGCCTGCATGTCGTAAATCACGAGCGCCATGCGGTCGGGATGGCAGCAATTCGCAAGCGTTCGCGGAACGTCGAGCACGGCGCGCATCAGCCGACGTCGATCGAATAATTCTCGATCACGGTGTTCGCGAGCAGCTTCTCGCAGGCATCGCCCAACACTTTTTTTGCCGCGTCGGAGGCAACAGCGCCGAGCTCGATGTCGAACACCTTGCCCTGCCGCACGGACGCGACGCCATCGACGCCGAGCGAGCGAAGCGCGCCTTCGATCGCCTTACCCTGCGGATCGAGAACGCCGTTCTTTAGCGTGACGACGACGCGCGCTTTCACGATCCGGTGCCTCGATAAATTTCTGCGAGCGGAAGAGCGATACCAAGAGCCGGCAGCTCGAGAACAGCGTCCCGACCCTCGATCGTCTTCTCGGCGAAGCCACCGACGCGCTCATACGAGACAACGGCAGCCTTATCCTGTGCGACGATAATATATTGTTGCAGCGACGGCAGGTTTGCGTAAAGCGTGCGCTTAACGCGACGATCCTTATGCGCTGTCGAGGGCGAGAGGATTTCGATAGCAACGATGGCGTCGTCGCAATCCTGCGCAGCGAGCAAGCTGTCGGGCCGCACTAGAAGATCCGGTACGGGCACGTTCTTGTCCGTGATCCGCAGACCGAAACCCGGCACCGCGGCCCAGTTTCGTCTTTCACCTTCGAGGCGCGCGAAAGCAAGGATCAAGTTCTTCAGAATTGTCTGATGCAGATAGCTCGGCGCGGCATTCATCTCGGGAATCCCGTCGAGCAGCTCCCACTTCTCCTCGTCCGGACGTGTGTCGGTGAACGCGAAAAAGTCGCGTGCCGTCATCGCATCGGTAAAAGCGAGCGCAGTGCTCATGCCGGTTAGCTCTCGATGGCGCTACTGCACCAACTTCGGGCCGGTGGCCCGCTGCTGTACGGACTCTTCCGGCATTATGCCGAGGCGCCGCGCGACTTCCGTATAGGCCTCGACCAAGCCGCCCATGTCGCGGCGGAACCGATCCTTGTCGAGCTTGTCGGACGACTTGATGTCCCACAAGCGGCACGAGTCCGGCGAGATCTCGTCGGCAACGACGATCCGCATGAGATCGTTCTCCCACAAACGGCCCGTCTCCATCTTGAAGTCGACGAGGCGGATGCCGACGCCCAAGAACAACCCGGTGAGAAAATCATTGACGCGAATGGCGAGCGCCATGATGTCGTCGATCTCCTGCGGGCTCGCCCAGCCGAAGGCCGTGATGTGCTCTTCCGACACCATCGGGTCGTTAAGCTGATCGTTCTTGTAATAAAACTCGATGATCGAGCGCGGCAGCTGCGTGCCTTCCTCGAGGCCGAGACGCGTGGCAAGCGAACCCGCCGCAACGTTGCGCACGACGACCTCAAGCGGAATGATCTCGACTTCGCGGATCAACTGCTCGCGCATATTGAGCCGGCGGATGAAATGCGTCGGCACGCCAATGTCGTTGAGGTGCTGGAAAATATACTCGGAAATACGATTGTTCAGCACGCCTTTACCATCGATGACTTCGTGCTTCTTCGCGTTGAACGCTGTCGCGTCGTCCTTGAAGTGCTGAATCAGCGTTCCCGGCTCGGGGCCTTCGTATAAAACCTTTGCCTTGCCTTCGTAGATTCGGCGGCGGCGGTTCATCGGAATCAACCGTGGTTTGAGGAAATCCATGGGTCGATCGGCTCCCTGTTTCTCATCCCTGCCGTGGCGCCGCGACTGGCGGCACGCTGCGGGCAGGGATGCGCCGCGACGGTCGTTCGGTCGTACCGCGTTCGAAGGCGCGCGGCAACTAAAGCAGATCGGCCGTCCTCAGGTATCACGGATGTAAGGCCTATCGTTGGCTGTTGCGAGCGCGAGCGGTGCCGCGACACGACAAGATCGGTGCAGTAACTATGCCTTCATCGCCTGCAACCAAGCTGAACCGTGTGACGACACCAAATCTCGCCGCCGATCTCGCCGCCTGGACGCTGCACCTGCGCGCTGAGCGCCGCCTGTCCGCGCATACGCTCGATGCGTATCTGCGCGATGTCCGCCAGTTCACCGACCATATCGCTGCCCGCACCGGCGCACCGTTCCGCGCCACAGACCTCGAGACACTTGTACCTGCCGACCTGCGAGACTTCCTCGCCGCTCGGCGTGCCGAGGGCGTCGGCAGCCGGACCTTGCAACGCTCGCTGGCCGGCATCCGCTCCTTCGTAAGATTTCTGGAGCAACGCGACGGCCTGAAGGTCGGCGCATTCTCGGCCATCCGCGCTCCGAAAGTGGCGCGACGGCTCCCGCGGCCACTTGCCATCGCGGACGCGCGCTGCCTGACCGAGGTCGAGGCGCGCGCTGGCGACAATCGTGCACATTGGGTGCTCGCCCGCGACGCCGCGGTGCTCGCCCTCCTCTATGGCTGCGGGCTCCGCATCTCCGAGACGCTGGCGATCCGGCGCGACGAGGCCCCCATCGGCACCCGCGACAGCATCACTGTCATGGGCAAGGGCCAGCGAACGCGTACCTTGCCGGTCATCCCCGTGGTCCGGCAGGCGGTCGAAGCCTATCTTGCGCTCTGCCCTTTCTCGGGCATGCCTGACGGCTCGCTGTTCCTCGGCACGCGCGGCGGCCCGCTGTCGCCGCGCATCATCCAGATCGCGGTGGAGCGGATGCGCGGCGCACTCGGCCTGCCCGACACGGCCACGCCGCATGCCCTGCGGCATTCTTTCGCAACCCACCTGCTCGGCCGCGGCGGCGATCTGCGCACCATCCAGGAGTTGCTCGGCCACGCATCGCTGTCGACGACGCAGCTTTACACGGCGGTCGACACGAAGCGGCTGCTCGATGCGTACCGTTCCGCTCACCCGCACGGCAGTTAGCGACGACGCCTCGCAACGGACGCGATATTGCATCGCGGTAGCGACGCCCTAAGACTGGATCGACGCCCGAACGCCAGCGGGCCTGCGGAACGCATACCGAAAGCCCGATGACTTCATTCTCGATGAAAACACGATGCCTGCTGATCGCGACGCTTTGCATCGTTCCGGCTGTAGCCGGCGCGCAAAGTCGCGAGGACCAGCGCGGCGCCTGCATGAACGACGCCTTTCGCCTCTGTTCCTCGGCCATTCCCGACGAAGCGGCAATCGAGGCCTGCCTCGAACGCAATCTTGCGGACCTGACGCCACCTTGTCGCGCGCAGTTCGATACGCCAGCGCCTGCACCGGCACCGGTCGCACCCGCAAAGAAGCCGCCGCCGAAGCGGTAACTACACGACGCCTGCACGCGCACACCCTCCCGTCGCTCCGGCCGGCGTGCTAACGCCTCCCTCAAACGGGAGGAATTTCATGGCGAACATCGCCTTCATCGGACTCGGCAACATGGGCGGGCCGATGGCCGCCAACCTCGTCACCGCCGGCCATACGGTGCACGGCTACGATCTCGTCGCCGAGTTGCGCGACGCCGCTGCGAAAAGCGGTGTGACGATCGGCGCCTCGAGCGAAGACGCGGTGGCGGACGCCGATGTCGTCGTGACGATGTTGCCCGCGGGCGCGCCTGTCCGCGCGGTGTGGAAAGGCATCGCGGCACTGGCGAAGAAAGGCGCGCTGCTGATCGATTCTTCGACGGTCGATGTCGAAAGCGCGCGCGCCGCGCATGGTTTTGCACAAGGCGCGGGGCTTCTGTCGCTCGATGCGCCGGTGTCTGGCGGCACCGGCGGTGCGAAAGGCGGCACGCTGACTTTCATGTGCGGCGGGACCGATGCGGCCTTCGCACAGGCAAAGCCCTTCCTCGAAAAGATGGGCAAGAAGATCGTCCATTGCGGTGCCAATGGCGCCGGTCAGGCCGCGAAAATCTGCAACAACATGATCCTTGGCGCGACGATGATCGCGACCGCCGAGGCCTTCGTGCTCGCCGAGAAGCTCGAGCTATCACCGCAGGCCTTGTTCGATGTCGCCTCGACCTCGTCGGGCCAAAGCTGGTCGTTGACGAGCTATTGCCCGGTGCCCGGCCCCGTGCCGACATCGCCCGCCAATAACGGCTACAAGCCCGGATTCGCCGCCGCGCTGATGCTGAAGGATTTGCGACTGTCACAAGAAGCGTCGAACAGTGTTGGTGCAGCGACGCCGATGGGCGCGACGGCCGCCCAGCTTTACGCGCTGTTTGCCGCGGCCGGCCACTCCAATGACGATTTCTCAGGGATCGTAAATTTTCTACGCGGCGGCACGAAGGTCACGAAGGTCACGAAGGTCACGAAGGTCTGAGATGGACTTCTCCCTCTCCGAAGACCAGCAGGCCATTCGCGAAACTGCACTCGATTTCGCGCGGAAAAAAATCGCGCCGAACGCACTGCGTTGGGACGAGGAAAAGCATTTCCCCGTCGCTGAATTGCGCGAGCTCGGCGCGCTCGGCATGGGCGGCATCTATATCAAGGAAGATGTCGGCGGCTCTGCATTGTCGCGGCTCGATGCGACGCTGATCTTCGAGGCACTGTCGACCGGCTGCCCAACCGTCGCCGCCTATCTCTCCATCCACAACATGTGCGCGTGGATGATCGACAATTTCGGCGATGACGAGCAGCGCAAGCGTTTGCTGCCGCCGCTGCTCTCGCTCGATCTATGCGCGAGCTACTGCCTCACCGAACCGGGTGCGGGCTCCGATGCCGCGGCGCTACGCACGATCGCCGTGCGTGACGGCGACGATTACCTGCTGACGGGGCAAAAGCAGTTCATCTCCGGCGCGGGAAATCCGCACGGCTTCTATGTCGTCATGGCGCGCACCGGCGATGCGGGCGCGGGCGGCGTGTCGACGTTCGCGGTGCCGCACGACGCGCCGGGCCTTTCGTTCGGTGCCAACGAGAAGAAGATGGGCTGGAACGCTCAGCCGACGCGCGCCGTGATGTTCGACAAGTGTCGCGTCAGCGCCGCCAATCGCATCGGGCCGGAGGGCATCGGTTTCAAGATCGCGATGGCAGGGCTCGACGGCGGCCGGCTGAACATCGCCGCCTGTTCGCTTGGCGGCGCGCAGGCCGCGCTCGACAAAGCGCTCGCCTATATGAACGAGCGCAAGGCGTTCGGAAAACGGCTCGACGAATTTCAGGCGCTGCAATTCCGTCTTGCCGACATGGCGACCGATCTCGAAGTGGCGCGCACGTTTCTATGGCGCGCGGCGACGGCGCTCGACGCAAAAGCGCCGGATGCCACACGGCTGTGCGCGATGGCGAAACGTTTCGTGACTGATGCGTGCTCGAAAATCGCCGACGACGCGCTGCAATTGCACGGTGGTTACGGCTATCTCCACGATTACGGAATCGAGAAGATCGTGCGAGACCTGCGCGTGCATCGCATTCTCGAAGGCACGAACGAGATCATGCGCGTCATAATTTCGCGCGGGATGGTGGGACGGTAGGTAATCCTCCCCACGAAATGGGGAAGGGGACTGTGATGTCGCTGTTGCGATACATCGCCAGCGAGTGCGAAGCATGGTGGAGCGGCGCGGCATTTCTGCGCCTCCCGCTCGCTAGCATTCGCCACCTCCCCACTTCGAGGTGAGGATCAGAAACTTACCGCACCGCCCACGTCAGGATGAGCGCGCTGAGCGCGGGTGCGGCCTGCACGTAGAGAATTCGCGAGCTCACCGACCATGCGCCGTAGATACCTGCAACGATCACGCAAAGCAGGAAGAACGTCTTGATCTCTAGTCCAAAACTCGGGATCGGATAGATCAATCCCCAGATCAGGCCGGCGGCGAGAAAGCCGTTGTAAAGGCCCTGATTGGCCGCAAGCACGCGTGTCTCTTCCGCCTTTGCTGGCGTGTTGCCGAATGTTTTGAGGCCTCGCGGCGTCGTCCAGAGAAACATTTCGAGCACGAGGAAGTAGACGTGCAAAGCAGCAACCATCGCCACGATGATGTCGGCCATAATTTTCATGAACGCCCCCTTGTCATGCCCGCGGAAGCGGGCATCCAGCATGCCAGACTGGATTCCCGCGTGCGCGGGAAGGACAGCCGTGGCTCGAAAACTAAGCCGCCGCCTTCACCTGTTCGACGTCGCCGCGCGCTTCCGCCCACACAAGGCGCGCCTCGCGCAACATGTAGTTCACATGCGCCAGCGTCTCGGAAAACGCGAAGCTCATCTGGTGCGGATCGAGCTGTCGTGGAAACAGGACCGGCACGAGTTCCGCCACCGAGCGCGAGCCTTTCGCGCACGCATCGTAAATGACCGAGCAGCGCTCCTCGTGATGCGCGATGAGTTCGCCGATGCGCGTGTGCAGTCCGACGAACGGTAGCTGATGCCCCGGTAGCACGAGCGCGTCGGCCGGCACCGTCGCGCGCACGGCGCGTAGCGAGCGCAGATACAAACCAAGCGGATCGCCCTGCGGATCGACAGCCCAGACGCTGACATTGGGTGTGATCTTCGCGAGCACTTGATCGGCAGCAAGAAACACTTCATCGGCTTCGCACCACAGCATGATCTGCTCGGGCGCATGGCCGTCACCGGTCAGCACGCGAAATACGCGGCCGCCGATCTTCAGCGTATCACCGGCCACAACGCGTAAAAACGTCGGCGGCAGCGGCTTCACCATCTTTAGGTAGCCGTGGCCCTGCGTCGCGACGAGGCCCGTCGTACCTTCGTCGAGCCCGTGGTGCAGATAGAAATCGCGGTAGGGTTTCGCGTCCAGCGCGCCGGGGCTGAGCGAAATGTTGAGGCAGCCGAGGTAAGCAGTCTGCGTTGTGAGAAGCGGAGCGCCGAACCGCTCGCAGATCCAGCCCGCGAGCCCGATATGGTCGGGGTGGAAGTGGCTCACGATCAGTTTTGTGATTCGCTTGCCTGCCAGCGGC
This sequence comes from Beijerinckiaceae bacterium, assembly GCA_965246795.1. Taxonomy (GTDB): domain Bacteria; phylum Pseudomonadota; class Alphaproteobacteria; order Rhizobiales; family Beijerinckiaceae; genus JAJXWB01. The sequence continues at coordinate 291,364 of CBDFFN010000010.1, forward strand.
CCGGCAGCCAGCGTCTCCCACACCTCCTGAGTCGCGGCATTGCCGATGCCGGTGTCGAGAATGACGAACCCGCCGTCGTCCTCCAGCAGATAGATGTTCACGTGGTCGAGCCGGAACGGCAGCGGTATCCGCGTCCACAGAATGCCCGGCGCGACTTCGATCACCTGCGCAGTCGGCGGCGGTGCGGCATGCGGGAAAGTCAGCGTGTCCGAGGCGACAGGGTTCATGTTCCCCCGTTAGCATGTCGTGGCCTGCGGGAAACCCGCCTTGATCCGGGCACCCTGCCGGGCCACACAGCCGCGCATGGCCCCTCTTCTTCAGATGCAAGGCATCGCTCTTACGCTTGGCGGCACGCCGCTTCTCGCGCACGCCGACTTGTCGGTCGGGCGCGGTGACCGGCTGTGCCTCGTCGGGCGCAACGGCTCCGGCAAATCAACGCTGATGAAGATCGCTGCCGGTGTCATCGAGGCGGACGGCGGCACGGTCTTCCGACAGCCGGACGCCAGCGTGCGCTACCTTCAGCAGGAACCGGATTTCGCAGGTTTTTCGCGCGTCAGCGACTACGTCGAGGCGGGTCTCGGGCCGACCGACGATCCCTATGTCGCACGGCTCCTGATGGACGACTTCGGTCTCACTGGCGACGAAGACCCCGGGAACCTGTCCGGCGGCGAGGCGCGCCGTGCGGCGCTCGCCCGCGCCCTCGCGCCCGAACCCGACATCCTGCTGCTCGACGAGCCGACGAACCATCTCGACCTGCCCGCCATCGAATGGCTGGAGGCGGCGCTGGCGAAATTGCGCTCGGCCATCGTGCTCGTCAGCCACGACAGGCGCTTTCTCGCGAACCTGTCGCGCACGACGGTCTGGCTCGATCGCGGCGAAACGCGGCGGCTCGATCGCGGGTTCGGCAGTTTCGAGGAATGGCGCGACAAGACACTCGAAGAGGAAGAGATTGCGGCGCAGAAACTCGACCGCAAGATCGTCGCGGAAGAACACTGGATGCGTTACGGCGTCACGGCACGCCGTAAGCGAAACATGCGGCGCGTCGCCGGTCTCGCGACGCTCCGCCAGGACAAACGCGATGCGCGGCGACGCGATGGCGAAGTGACGCTCGCCGTCAACGACGCGGGCATCTCGGGCAAGCTCGTCATCGAGGCGAAGGGTGTCGCCAAGTCCTATGGCGACAAGGCGATCGTGCAGGGTTTCTCGGCGCGCGTGCTGCGCGGTGACCGCCTCGGCCTCGTCGGCGCGAATGGTGCGGGCAAGACGACGCTCGTCAATCTGCTGACCGGCGTGCTTGCGCCCGACTCCGGTCGCGTAACACTCGGCGCCAATGTCGCGATGGCGAATCTTGACCAGAAGCGCGCCGCGCTCGATCCGCAATCGACACTTGCCGACACGCTGACCGGCGGCGGCAGCGATTTCGTCGAGGTCGCCGGCGCGCGAAAGCACGTCATCGGCTACATGCGCGACTTCCTGTTTAAGCCGGAGCAGGCACGCACGCCCGTGAGCAAATTGTCAGGCGGCGAGCGCGCGCGACTGATGCTGGCACGCTCGCTTTCTCAACCCTCGAACCTGTTGGTGCTCGACGAACCGACGAACGACCTCGACCTCGAGACACTCGATCTGCTCGAGGACATGCTCGCAGACTATCCCGGCACCGTGATCGTCGTCAGCCATGACCGGGACTTCCTCGATCGCGTCGCGACATCAGTGCTGGTGTCGGAGGGCGAAGGCCGCTGGGTCGAATATGCTGGCGGCTATTCCGACATGGTGACGCAGCGCGGCTTTGGTGTCGGTGGTGCAGTGGTGGCGCAGGAAAAGGCGGAGACGGGGAAAAGACCGCCGCCGCGAAATGCCCGTTCTGGCGGGAAGAAGATGAACTTCAACGAAAAGCACGCGCTGGAAACGCTGCCGCGCGAAATGGAAAAGCTACGCAAAAAACAGGACGCGGCACGCAAGGTGCTCGACGACTCCACGCTGTTCACGCGCGACCCCAAAGCTTTCGCCGGCGCGTCTAAGACGCTCGCCGACATCGAGCATGCGCTGGCAGAGGCCGAGACCCGCTGGCTCGAACTTGAGATGATGCGCGAGGAGATCGAGGGGGTCGCGTCTTAGAAGCGTTATAGAGAGGTATTAGCCAAAGCGACGAACATCGGGAGGCATGTATGCCAAGAACGATCAACCGCCGCCGTATTCTCCAGACCGCCGCAACATCGGCTTTCGCCACGACGACGTCAGGCATCTTTATGCCCTATCTGTCGCGCGCGGCCGATCGTCCGGTCGCGCCGTACGGCGTGCAGTCCGGCGATGTCTCGGTCGGGAGCGGCGTCGTATGGGGCCGCGCCGATCGGCCTGCGCGCATGCAGATCGAACTCGCGACGACCGACTCCTTCAAGGACATCGTGCGCGGCGTCTACGTGGACGCGCTGCCCGAAAGCGATTTTACCGCGAAGGCTTTCGTCGACGGCCTGCCGGCAGGTCAGGATATTTTCTACCGTCTGACCTTTCTCGATCACGCCGCGCCGACCATTGCCTCCGCGCCGGTCGTCGGCCGCTTCCGCACCGCGCCGGCCGACAAACACAACGTCACTTTCTGCTGGTCCGGCGACACGGTCGGCCAGGGCTGGGGCATCGACGAGTCGCGCGGCGGCATGAAAATCTACGAAGCGATGCGGAAGAACCGGCCGGACTTTTTCATCCACTCCGGCGACAATATCTATGCCGACGGCCCCGTCTTGCCGGAGCAGAAGATGCCGGACGGCGGCATCTGGAAGAACGTCGTTCTCGAAGAGAAGACGAAGCCCGCCGAGACGCTCGCGGAATTTCGCGCCAACTGGAAATACAATCTCCTCGACAAGAACGTCCTCGCCTTCAACGCCGAAGTGCCGATCTTCGCGCAATGGGACGACCACGAAGTCACAAACAATTGGTGGCCGGAAGAGCCGCTGACGCGCGACGAGCACAAGCGCAAGAAATACAAGGACGCGAATGTGATGCAGCTCGCGGCGCGGGCTTCGCGCGCCTTTCACGAATATACGCCGACGCGTAGCTTCGAAAGCGAGCCCGGGCGCGTCTATCGCAAGATCGCCTACGGTCCGCTGGTCGATGTCTTTATGCTCGACATGCGCTCCTATCGCGGGCCGAACGGCGACAATCGCCAGACGGCTTACGGGCAGGATGCGTATTTTCTCGGGCCGGTGCAGATCGCCTGGCTGAAGCGCGAACTCGCGGCCTCCAGAGCGACCTGGAAGGTTATCGCGGCCGACATGCCGCTATCGCTCTACGTGATGTACGACGTCGACCGAAAATTCGGCAGCGAGGCCGTCGCGCAGGGCGACAATGGCACGCCGCTTGGCCGCGAGCTCGAAGTCGCGGACATTCTGTCCTTCATCAAGCGACAGAATGTCCGCAACACGGTGTGGCTGACCGCCGACGTGCACTACACCGCCGCGCATTGGTACGACCCGAACAAGGCGGCGTTCCAGGATTTCGAACCGTTCTGGGAGTTCGTGTCGGGCCCGCTGCATGCGGGCACGTTCGGACCGAACGATCTCGACCAGACTTTCGGACCGCAGCTGAAATTCATCAAGGCGCCGTCGAAGGAGCAGGGCCAGAACCTGCCACCATCTTACGACTTCCAGTTTTTTGGCCACGTCGCGGTCGACAGCCGCACCGAGCAAATGACCGTAACGCTGAAGGACTGCAACGACGTCTCGCTCTGGTCGACGGTGATCGATCCCGTCAGGGCCTGAGCCGCCCGCGGCGCTGGCCACCGCCTCTGCCGTCTGGCAAAAGGGCCGGATGGATCGCATCGCCTATGTCGACGGCGCCTTCGTGCCCTTCGCCGACGCCAAAATTTCCGTCACCGACCGTGGCTTCCTGTTTGCGGACGGCATCTACGAAGTCAGCGCCGTGCTGGACGGCAAGCTCGTCGATAACGAAGGGCATCTGACGCGGCTCGACCGAAGCCTGCGCGAAATCCGCATCGCCAATCCGCACACGCTGCTGGAATGGGTGGCGCTGCAGAAACAGCTCATCGAGAAAAACACGCTGCGCGAAGGCGTCGTCTACATCCAGGTGACGCGCGGTGCGGCCGAACGCGACTTCGGCTTTCCCGACGCCGGTACAAAACCGACCGTCGTGATGTTCACGCAAGTGAAGAATCTTGCGAATTCGTCTGTCGTGCAGAGCGGCGCGAAGATCATCAGCGTGCCTGACATTCGCTGGGAGCGGCGCGATATCAAGTCGGTCGCCCTTCTCGCGCAGGTTCTCGCCAAGCAGGCTGCAGCGGAAGCCGGCGCAGCGGAAGCATGGATGGTGCAGGGCGGGCTTGTGACGGAAGGTGGATCGTCCACCGCCTTCATCATCACGCGCGACGGGACGATCCGCACGCGCCCGCTGTCGCACGACATCCTGCCAGGCATCACGCGCCGCTCGGTGATGGCGCTCGCGAAAGAGACAGGCCTGAAGATCGAAGAGCGCGCCTTCTCGATCGACGAAGCGAAAGATGCGGCCGAGGCTTTTATCACCAGCGCATCGTCCTTCGTGACGCCGGTTGTCGCCATCGACGGTGCGGTTGTCGGCGACGGAGCGCCGGGTAAGCACACAAAGCGCCTGCGCGAATTGTATCTCGCAACGGCACGCGAGGGCTGACATGGCATCGACGCCTTTCCCGATCGCGGACGGCGTCGCCGTCATCACTGGTGCCGGTAGCGGCATCGGCCGTGCGCTGGCGCTCGATCTCGCCGAACGGCGCTGCCACCTCGCGCTTGCCGACCGCAACGCGGAAGCGCTGCACGAGACCGTTTTACGCGCGAGACAGCGTGGTGTGACCGTCAGCGAACATGCGTTCGATGTTGCGGACGCGTCTGCCTGCGCGGCGTTGCCAGAAGCCGTGGTCGCGCAGCATGGCAAGGCAACAATGCTGTTCAACAATGCCGGCGTCGCGCTCGCCGGCACGTTCGAACAAAACCCGCTGTCTGATTTCGAGTGGCTGTTCGACATCAATTTTTGGGCGCCGGTCCGGCTGACGAAAGCCTTTCTCCCGGTGCTACGTCGCGAACCGGCCGCACACATCGTCAACGTGTCGAGCCTCTACGGCCTGATCGCGCCGGCGGGACAGTCGGCTTATGCCGCGAGCAAGTTCGCTGTGCGGGGTTTTTCCGAGGCCCTGCGGCACGAGCTCGCCGACACGAAAGTCTCGTTGTCTGTCGTACATCCCGGTGGGGTCGCGACTTCGATCGCGAAGAACGTGCGGATATCCGAGGCCGTCGCTGCCACCGTCGATCCGAAACGGCGCGCCGCGGCGGAAGCGCTGCTGAGCCTGCCGCCGGAAGACGCGGCGAAGATCATTCTCGCGGGCGTCGAGGCGCGCAAGCCGCGCATCATCGTCGGCGGCGATGCGAAGAAGATCGACATTCTGCAGCGACTGATGCCGGCGACCTACTGGAAGGTCTTGCAGAAGCGGATCGAGAAAAGGTTCGCCAAGGAGGCGTGACGTCTAGCCTGCGTTAAGCAGGCTCACGCCGCACGGGACGGGTCTGAGGCTCAGATGCGCGGCGATCGTCTGGCCAACATCCGCGAATGTTTTCCGGAGCGGAACAACTTTACCGGATAGGCCCCGGCCGACGCAGAGCACAGGCACATTTTCGCGCGTGTGATTCGAGCCGCGAAAAGTCGGATCGTTGCCGTGGTCGGCGGTGATAACGAGCAGATCGTCGGACCGCACGCTTGAGAGAATTTCCGGCAATCGGCGATCGAAGGCTTCCAAGCACGCCGCATAGCCCGCGACGTCGCGGCGATGGCCGAAGTCGGTGTCGAAATCGACGAGGTTGGCAACGCACAAGCCGCCGTCGGGTAGCTTGTCGAGCGTCTTAATAAGCAGATCGACGATCGCGTCGTTGTTGGCGCCCTTGAGCTCTTGCCCTGTGGCGCGGTGGCCAAAAATGTCGGCGATCTTGCCGAGCGTGACGACAGCGCGCCCCGCCTCTACCGCACGGTCGAGCAGATTGTCCTGCGGCGGCGGGATCGGGAAATCCTTGCGGTTTGCCGTGCGCCGGAATGTTTCGCGCGACGAACCGATGAAGGGCCGTGCGATGACGCGCCCGACGCCGAATGGATCGACCAGTCTTCGTGCAACCCTGCAAAGATCGTAGAGGCGTTCGAGACCGAAGATGTCCTCATGCGCGGCGATCTGCAGGACGGAATCGACCGAGGTGTAGACGATCGGCTTTCCTGTCGCGCAATGCGCCTCCCCGAACGCGTCGATGATACCGATGCCATCGGCATGTTTGTCGCCGAGGATACCTGGCAAGCCGGCCTCGCAAATCAACGCAGCCGAAAGCTCGGGCGGCAGGCTCGGACGCGTATCGGGAAAGATATGCAGCGCACCGAGGAATGGCGCACCTGCCAGCTCCCAATGACCCGACGGCGTGTCCTTGCCCGACGATATTTCCTGCGTCGCCGTCGCAAGTCCGGTGGGCGGCTTCACAATCGAGAGGCCGGGCGGAACGCGTCCCGTCGAGAGATGGCAGGCGTGACCTAAGCCGAGGGCATCGAGGTTTGGAACGCGCAAAAGTCTTGCGCGCAGGCCTGCACGATCCGCGGCGCAGGCCTCCGCGATATGACCGACCGTATCCGCGCCCTCATCACCGAAGCGTGCTGCGTCCGGCGCGCCGCCGCAGCCGACGGAATCGAGTACGACGAGGAACGCGCGCGGCATCGCGCTCAAATATGCTCGGCAACGAAATCCGGCGCGTCGTCGGCCACTGCTCCGTCCGGCTCGATATCGAAAGCCGCTTTGAACAAAGCGCGCGTGTAATCGGTCTTCGGTGCCGCGAAAATCTCCGCCGCGGGGCCGGCCTCGACGACCTTGCCGTGGTTCATCACGATGAGATCGTTGGCGAGTGCGCGAACGACCTTGAGATCGTGGCTGATGAACATGTAGGCGAGGCCATGCCGCTTCTGCAGATCACGTAAGAGGTCGACGATCTGTGCCTGCACGGACATATCGAGCGCGGATGTCGGCTCGTCGAGCACGACGAATTTCGGCTGCAATGCCATCGCGCGCGCGATGGCGATGCGCTGCCGCTGGCCGCCAGAAAATTCGTGGGGATAGCGGTCCATCGTTGCGGGATCGAGGCCGACATCGACGAGCGCGCGCGCAACGATCTCGCGACGCTCCCCGTAAGGCGTGCCGGGCTTCTGCACCTTCAGGCCCTCGTCGACGATCTCGGCGACCGAGAGTCGCGGCGACAGCGATCCATAGGGGTCCTGAAAGACAATCTGCATGTCGCGGCGCAGCGGCCGCATCTCTTTCGCTTTCAGACCCTGGATCGGCTTGCCGAGGTAGGTGATCGGCCCGTCGGACCGGATGAGCCGCAGCACGGCGAGGCCGAGCGTTGTTTTGCCGGAACCGGACTCCCCGACGACGCCAACGGTCTGACCTTGCCGCACGCGCAGCGTGACGCCGTCGACACCCTTGATGTAACCGCTCGTACGACGCATGAAGCCGCGTCGGATCGGAAACCAGACCTTCAGATCGTCGGCTGTGACAACGAGCGGCGCAGTGGGATTGGCGGGTGGCGGATCGCCCTTCGGCTCCGCCGCAAGCAGCGCCTTCGTGTAAGCGTGCTGCGGCGTCTTGAAGATATTCCGTACCGGTCCGCGCTCGACGATGCAGCCCTTCTGCATGACACACACTTCGTCAGCGATCTTTCGCACGATGCCGAGATCGTGCGTGATAAACAGCATCGCCATGTTGTGGCGTTGGCGAAGATCACGCAGCAGCGCTAGGATCTGCGCCTGCACGGTGACGTCGAGCGCCGTCGTCGGCTCGTCCGCGATGAAAAGCTTTGGCCGGTTGGCGAGCGCCATCGCGATCATCACGCGTTGACGCTGGCCGCCCGAAAGCTGGTGCGGAAAAGCGCCCAGCCGCTCGGCGGGATCGCGAATGCCGACTTCTTCGAGGAGCTCGATGACGCGTGAGCGAATCTTTTCGCGCTCCGCGAGGCCGTGAACGCTGAGGATTTCGCCGACCTGCTTCTCGATCGAGTGAAGCGGGTTGAGCGAGGTCATCGGCTCCTGAAAGACCATCGCGATATCGGCGCCGCGCATCTCCCGCATCTGCGCGGGCGAGGCGCGCAGGATGTCCCGACCCTCGAACAGGATTTGACCCGTTGGATGATGGGCGTTCGTGCCGAGCAGGCGCGCGATCGACATGGCCGTGACGGACTTGCCGGAACCAGACTCGCCGACGAGCGCCAGCGTCCGGCCTCGCTCCAGCGAAAAGGAAATCTTGTCGACGGCGGTGAATTCGCGATCGGCTTGTCGAAAGACGATGGAGAGATCGCGGACGGCGAGAAGGGGCGTATCACTCTTCTGGGGAGCAGGCGAAACCGCACGCATCTCCGCTTGCGCAACATCGCTCATCGCCGGCCGAACGCCTTGCGAGGATCGAAGGCGTCACGCACCGCCTCGCCGATGAAGACCAACAGCGACAGCATCAGCGCGATCACAAAGAAGCCCATCAGCGCGAGCCAGGGCGCCTGCAGATTCGACTTGCCTTGAAGCAGCATCTCACCGAGCGATGGCGATCCCGGCGGCAGTCCGAACCCAAGAAAATCGAGCGACGTGAGCGTCGTGATCGACGAGTTGAGGATGAAGGGCAGGAACGTCAGCGTCGCGACCATGGCGTTCGGAAGCACATGCTTCACCATGATTTTCCAGTCGCCGAGGCCGAGCGCACGCGCTGCATTCACGTACTCGAAATTACGCGCGCGTAAAAACTCGGCGCGCACGACATGCACGAGCGACACCCAGGAAAACAGCAGCAGAATACCAAGCAGCACGAAGAAACTCGGCGCGATGATCGAAGAGACGATGATCAGCAGATATAGATGTGGAAGCGACGACCATATCTCGATGAAGCGCTGCATCATCAGGTCGGTCAGGCCGCCGAAATAACCTTGCACGGCACCCGCCGCGATGCCGACGACCGACGAGATTGAGGCAAGCACCAATCCAAACATCACCGATATCCGAAAGCCGTAGATCAGTCGCGCAACGACATCGCGGCCCTGATCGTCGGTCCCAAGCCAGTTCCACTCGATCTGCCAGCAGGTGCGCTTTGGCATAGGCTCACCGCCGATCTTCCGCACGGCGCGCGCACATTGCTCCTGCGTCAGCATCCATGTCGGTGGCGACGGTGCGGGCGCGGGCAGATCGAGATTGTGCGTGTTGTAGGAATAACGGATCGGTGGCCAGATCGCCCATCCGTGTTTCGCGATCTCACCTTGGATGAAAGGGTCGCGATAATCCGTTTGTGCCAGGAATCCACCGAACTTCTCTTCCGGGTAGTTCACGAGCGCGGGAAAGAGAATTTCGCCCTTGTAGCTAGCAACGATCGGCCGGTCGTTGGCGATGAATTCGGCAAACAGCGAGACGAAAAAGACGGTCAGAAAAATCCAGAAGGAGACATAGCCCCGCCGGTTGCGCTTGAAATTGTCGAGCCGCCGTCGCTGCGTTGGGCGCAAGCGCAGCCAGCCACTCGTGTGCAGTGGCGGTGCGAGAGGCACCGCTGCACCCGCGGCGAGTTCGTCGCGATAGGTCGGCGCGCTCAAACGCTAGACTTCCCGCGTTTCGAAATCGATGCGCGGATCGATCCAGGTGTAGGTCAGGTCAGACAGCAGATTCACGAGCAGACCGAGCAGCGCAAAGATGTAGAGGTTCGCGAAGACCACGGGATAATCGCGATTGACGATCGATTCGAACGATAGCAGGCCCAGACCATCGAGTGAAAAGATCGTCTCGATCAAAAGCGCGCCGGTGAAGAAAGCGTGGATGAACGCGCCGGGAAAGCCTGACACGACGACGAGCATCGCGTTGCGGAATACGTGTCCGTAGAGCACGCGGCGTTCGCTCAGGCCCTTCATACGCGCGGTCAGCACATATTGTTTGCGTATCTCGTCGAGGAAGGAATTCTTCGTCAGGAATGTCGCCGTCGCGAAGGAGCCGAGCGCCATCGCCGTAATCGGCAAAGCGATGTGCCAAAGATAATCCTTCACTTTTCCGAATGCGCTGAGGTCGCTGAAATTGTCGGAGGTCAGACCACGCAACGGAAAGAGCTGACCGATGTATGAGAAAGAGCCACCTGCAAACAGCACGATCAGCAGGATCGCAAACAGGAACGACGGAATGGCGTAGCCGACGATCACGACGCCGGATGTCCAGATATCGAAACGCGACCCGTCGTTGACCGCTTTCGAGATCCCGAGCGGGATCGAGATGAGATACGACAGGACTGTCATCCACAGCCCAAGCGAGATCGACACCGGCAGCTTCTCGCCGATCAATTTCAGAACCGGCGTGTCGCGGAAATACGAGCGCCCGAAATCGAAGAGCGCATAGTTCTTCAGCATCTTGAGGAAACGCTCGGGCGCAGGCTTGTCGAAGCCGAACTGCTTCTCGAGCTCGGCGATGAATTTCGGGTCGAGCCCCTGCGCGCCGCGATACTTCGACATTGATTCGCTGCCCGCGCCGGGCGAAGACATGCCGCCGCTGCCGGCATCGCCACCGCCGCCACCGATGCGCGAGGTGGCGCCCGCATCGAGGCCCTGCAATTGCGCGACGATGCGCTCTACAGGCCCACCGGGCGCAAACTGGATTACCGTGAACGAGATCAGCATGATCCCGAAAACCGTCGGGATCATCAGCAGAAGGCGTCGTGCGACGTAGGCCGCCATTCACTCACCGATCCGGCAGGGCCACCTTGGCTGCCTTTTGCGGATCGTACCACCATGTGGAGAGGATGCCCGTATCGTATTTCGGCGAACGGGATGGGCGGCCGAAAACGTCCCACTGCGCAATCCAGTGACTCGCCTTATACCAGTGCGGCACCCAGTAATGGCCGGCGCGCAGCACGCGATCGAGCGCGCGGCAGATGACGACGAGTTCCGCTCGCGACTTTGCAACGAGCGCTTTGTCGACCAGCGCGTCGATGACCGGGTCTTTCACGCCGGTCAGATTGCGCGAACCCGGAATGCCGGCGGCCTCGGAACCGAACAGAGCGCGTAGCTCCTCGCCGGGCGCGTGCTGCATCACAAGGCGCTGCGTGATGACGTCGAAGTCGAAATTTTCGAGCCGCTGACGATACTGCGCCGCATCGACGATGCGAAGCCGCGCGTCGATACCGATCAGCCGCAGATTCTTGATGAAGGGCTGCGTGTGCCGCTCCAGCGCCGAAGAATAGTCGAGGAACTCCATGACGATCGGCTGGCCGTTCGGCGTCTTCATCACAGCGCCGTCGCGCGTGCAGCCGGCGCCCGAGAGCAGATCCATCGCATTCTTCAACCGCGCGCGATCCTGCCCCGATCCGTCGGACTGGCCGGGCACATAGGCGGTCTGGAAGACGGCGGGCGGCAGCTTGCCCTTGAACGGATCGAGCAGCGCACGTTCCGCTTCATCGGGCGCACCCATCGCCTTCATGTCGGAATTTTCGAAATACGACTCCGTACGCTTGTAGGAGCCGTACATCAGATTGGCGTTTGTCCAGACGAAGTCGAAGGCATCACTGATCGCCTGGCGCACCTTCGGATCTGCGAATTGCGGGCGACGCGTGTTGAAGAACCAGCCCTGGATGCCGGAGATGTTGGCGTCTGGAATTTCCTCGCGCTTCACACGACCGTCCGTGAAAGCCGGGAAGTCGTAGCCTTTCGCCCAGGTAGCGGCGGTGAACTCCTCGTGCGTCGTGAAGGTGCCAGCCTTGAAGCCCTCGAAGGCGACGTTGCGGTCGGAGAAATATTCGATCCGGATACGGTCGAAATTGTTCTGCCCGACATTCACCGGCAGCTTTGCGCCCCAATAATTCTCGACGCGGTCATAGGCGATGAAGCGACCGGCTTCGAAACGCCCGATCTTATAGGCGCCGGAGCCGAGCGGAGGATCGAGCGTCGATTCTTCGAACGGCTTCGTCGCATAATAGGCAGCAGAGAAAATCGGCTGGCGTGCGACGACAAGTGCTGCCTCGCGACTGCGTGTCGGCGCGAGGCGCACGACAACGTCGGCGCCATCGGCCACCACACTCTCCATGTCGCGCAGCTCCGCGCGGATGGTCGGATGGCCCTTCGCTTTCAATGTCGCCAGCGAGAACACGACGTCCTTCGCGGTGAGCGGCGAGCCATCGTGAAATTTCGCCTCGGGCCGCAACGCGAAACGCAATTCGCCACCGTCGGGCGACACCGTGACGGACTTCGCCACGAGACCGTAAAGCGCGCCACGCTCGTCGAGGCTCGACGCCATCAGGCTGTCGAAGATGAGCCCGAGGCCGAAGGCGGGATCGCCACGCAGGATGAAGCCATTCAGCGTGTTGAACGTGCCGAACGTCTCTTGCGAGATGGTGCCGCCTTTGGGCGCGTCGGCTCTGACATAGCCGAATGCCTTGAAGTCCGGCAGCTCCGCGAGATCGCCGAAGGTCGACAAGCCATGCACTGCCTTGCCATGCGCTGCGCCGCTATGGGCGGGTGCGGCAAAGGCGGTGGGCGGCAGGATGGTCCCCGCCGAGGCAAGGCCAAGCGCGGCAAGGATCTGACGCCGGTCGGGTACGCGGAACGGATCGGTCACGGGCGATCACCTGCCTTGAGGGACATCACGGCGGACACCGCAAGCTCTGGCAGAAAATATGTTGTCGCCCGGCGAAGTTGCACGGGCGGCCGAGATTACTTTTTCTCAGGATTTGCTGCGGGCTTATCGCCGGCCGGCTTTTCCCCTGCCTTGGCCTTGGCCGCAGCCGGAGCCGGCACCGCCGGTTTGTCGCCAGCGGGCTTGTCGCCGGTCGCCGCGGAGGCATCCGCCGCCTGCGGCAACGGCACCGGGCTGTCGGACAGGCTACGGAGGTAGGCGATGATATCAGCTTCCTTGCCAGGGTCTTTCTCGCCGGCATAGGCCATCTTCGTGCCGTTCACGTAGCCCTTCGGGTTGGCGATGAACTTGCTGAGGTCCTCAAAAGACCAGTCGCCGCCCTTCGCCTTCAACGCCTCCGAATAAGCGAAGCTTGCGACCGACGCCTTCGCGCGACCGACAACGCCGTAAAGTGGCGGGCCGACCTTTGCCGCGCCGCCCTTATCGAACACGTGGCAGGCGGTGCATGCTTTTGCATTGGCCTCGCCCTTTTTAGGATCGGCCTTCGCAAGCAGGACCGGCAGCGGCACCGCTGCAGCGGGGGCTTCGCCCCCGCCCGCCGGGGCTTCAGCCAGCGCGGGCAGGTCGTAACCGGGCTTTTCGGGCTTCTTTGGCGAATAGACCGCGTCGGCGCTGATTCCGAGGACCATCGTGAACAGGAGGGTGCCGAGCGCAGCGCCGGCGATCTTGTTCAGTTCGATATCCATTCCGGACGGACTCTTGGGTGGTTTGTGGGGAAACTTATCTCGTGATTTGCCGCATCGGAGGGCCATTGGCAACATCCCGCCCGCCTTGGCGCGACGATGGTCTATGACTGCGCCGACGTGCCACAGCCACTCGTCATCATCCCCGCGCGCCTGCGCGCCGCCCGACTGCCGGACAAGGCGCTGGCCCTTATCGCCGGCCGGCCGATGATCGCGCATGTCGTCGCGCGGGCAATCGCGGCGCGGATCGGGCCAGTGGTTGTGGCAACCGACACCGATGCGATCGCAGCGGAGGCCAAAGCCGCCGGTGCAACGGCTGTGATGACCAGCGAGGGCCACGTTTCAGGCTCGGATCGTGTTGCCGAAGCACTCGGCATCGTCGATCGCGCCGGCGTCCACGACGTGATCGTAAACCTGCAGGGCGACGAGCCGGAAATGGACCCGGCGGCGTTGCGCGCTGCCTTGACGGCGCTCGCCGACCCCGCCGTCGATATCGGGACGCTGGTATCACCGCTGCAGGTCGACGACGCCGACAACCCCAATGCGGTAAAGGCCACCGGCGTTCTGCTCGAGCCGGTCCGCCTGCATGCGACGGCATTTTCCCGCGCGATGCCAGCCCCGCGGACCCCGGCCTGGCGGCACATTGGCGTCTACGTCTGGCGTCGTGCTGCCCTATTGCGTTTCGTCGCGCTGCTGCCGTCCGAACGCGAAAAGGCCGAACGCCTCGAGCAATGGCGCGCGCTCGACGCCGGCATGCGCATCGACGCCGCGCTGGTCGAGCACGCCCCGCGTGGCGTAGACACGCCGGCCGATCTCGCCGCCGTGCGGGAACGCTTCGCGCGGGGAGACGTGAGTTGAAGATCGCTTATCAGGGAGAGCCAGGCGCCAATTCGCACATCGCCTGCGCCGACGTGCATCCCGAGATGGAGCCCCTGCCCTGCGCGAGTTTTGAGCACGCGCTGACGGCAGTCACCGACGGCACGGCCGCGCTCGGCATGATCCCGATCGAGAACTCGCTCGCCGGGCGCGTCGCCGACATCCATCACTTTCTTCCGACCGCGGGCCTGCACATTGTCGGCGAATATTTTCTGCCGATTCATTTCCAGCTCATGGCGATCAAAGGCGCTGACATCGGCGGGCTGCGCCACGTGCACAGCCACGTTCATGCGCTCGGCCAGTGCCGCAAGATCATCCGCGAACATGGTCTCACGCCGCATGTTGCCGGCGATACGGCCGGCGCGGCCCGCGAGGTTTCCGAATGGAAGGATTCTTCGCGCGCTGCACTTGCACCAGCATTGGCCGCAGAGATTTACGGGCTCGACATTCTTGCGCGCGATGTCGAGGACGAGTCGCATAATGCGACGCGCTTCGTTGTTTTGTCGCGTGAACCGATGCGACCGAAGCCCGGCACCGGGCCGATCGTCACGAGCTTTGTGTTCCGCGTGCGCAACGTGCCGGCGGCGCTCTACAAGGCGCTGGGCGGCTTCGCCACGAACGGCGTCAACATGACAAAGCTCGAAAGTTACATGCTCGGCGGCGAATTCACCGCGACGCAGTTTCTTGCCGATGTGGACGGCCATCCCGACGATCGCAATGTGAAACTGGCACTGGAGGAGCTGGAGTTCTTCACCACCGAGATCACGATTCTCGGCGTCTATCCCGCGCATCCCTTTCGCGAGACGGCGAACCGGACGTAGTTCAGATGAACAGCGCCCGCACGACGCCAACAACCGCAACGCAGAACAGCAGGATCGCGGCGCTCGCCTGAATCGCGAAGCCGGTGCCCCGTTTTGCGGGATCGGCCAGATAGGCCTGCATGTAGACGATGCGCCCGATGACCCAGACGAGACCGCACGCGGCCGCAAAGCCATCGTGCACAAAGAGTGCCGTCAGCCAGAACGGCACGAGGAACAGCGGCATCCATTCGAGCGTGTTCATCTGGATGCGATACATGCGCTCAAAAATCGGATCGCCGGTCGTCGCCGGCGCTTTGATGCCAGTCTTGCCGCGGAACAGCCCGACGCGAAACATGATGAAAAAGTAGAGAGCCATCGTCGCGAGCGTGACGAGCGCGGTCCATTTCGGCATAGCAACAACCTCTCAGATTTTCCGGGCGCGCCATTCGGCGAACCCACGGGCACGCAGCGCACAGGCCGGACACTCACCGCAGCCAAAACCCCAGTCGTGCAGATCGCTGCGCGTGCCGAGGTAGCAGGTGTGCGTGTCGTTCACGATTGTTTCGATGAAACTCTTGCCGCCAAGGCGATCGGCCAGCGCCCATGTCTGCGCCTTCGACAACCACATCAATGGCGTCTCGATTGTGAAACGCTGCGCCATGCCAAGATTGAGAGCCACCTGCATCGCCTTGAGCGTGTCGTCTCGGCAGTCGGGGTAACCGGAGAAATCCGTCTCGCACATACCGCCGACAAGCACGTTCAAACCGCGCCGTACCGCCAGCGCGGCGGCGTAAATCAGAAACGCAAGATTGCGCCCCGGCACGAATGTGTTCGGCAGTTCGTTAGCACCGAAACCGATCTCGACATCGCGTGTCATCGCCGTGTCAGCGATGGCGCCAAAACTTTTCATATCGAGCGTGTGATCGGGCCCGAGCTTTTTCGCCCAATCCGTATCGAGGGCCGCAAGTTTTTCACGCAGGATCGGACGTTGCGCAAGTTCCACAGCGTGCCGCTGCCCGTAGTCGAAGCCGACGGTCTCGACGCTTGAAAAACGATCCAGTGCCCAGGCGAGGCAAGTGGTCGAATCCTGCCCGCCGGAGAATAGGACCAGCGCACCGCGCGCGTTCATCAACAGCCCCTACGCATGGCCTTTTCGCCGAACCGGCATCCACTTCGCTGGCGATGTTTCGCAACAGCGACATCGTGCCGGGCCATGCTCACGACGCCTCACCGCGCGCCCACGCCGCCATCAGATGATGCGCTATCGCGATCTTTGGCGGGCAGAACAGCTTGTCCGGGTGTTCGTTCGCCAGCAGCGAAAGCGCCTCTTGGCGAGAAAACCAGCGCGCGTCGTCGAGTTCGGACTTGTCGACGACGAGATCGCGACCCTTCGACTGTGCGAGGCAGCCGATCATGATGGAACACGGGAAGGACCACGGCTGCGACGCGAGATAGTCTACGCGACCCGTCTCGATGCCTGCTTCCTCCTTTAATTCGCGCCGCACGGCATTCTCCAGCGTCTCGCCGGCTTCGACGAAACCCGCAAGCGCCGAATACATGCCGACCGGAAACCGCGGCTGGCGGCCGAGCAGGCACGAGTCGCCGTGCACCGCGAGCATGATGACGACAGGGTCTGTGCGCGGAAAGTGATGCGCGCCGCAGCCATCGCAGACGCGCCGCCAGCCCGCCGCCTCGACGCGCGTCTGCGTTCCGCAATTGGCGCAGAAGCGATGGCGCGAGTGCCAGTAAAGGACGCTCTTCGCCTGCGCGAGAATGCCCGCCATACGGTCGGACACGAGGCCCTGCATCGCAATGGAGCGCAGGTCCGTGCGAATTTCTTCGCCTGCACTGCCGCCGATCCCTTCGTTGCGATACGCGCGTGACAGCGTCGCACGATCGGGGCCAAAATCCTGCAGTGCATCCGCGACCAGCGTCGCGAAAATACCGCCGGTGCCGTCGTGACCGAGATAGACGGTCTCGCGCGCCGGGCCCTTTTTTGAGGCTTCGGCAAAGGTGAAGAGCGTGCGGTGGCCGGCGGCGTCTTTCTCCAGCACTACGGCGTCGCCCGCGACAACGAGCGTGCGCGACTCGGGATGCGCCTGCATGGCAGCGATATGGTCGGCATCGTCACGGCGCTCTGACTGGCGGTCGAGGTCGTTGCTCGAATAGCCGGTGCGGGCGGAGAGTTCGTCGAAGGGCATCTTTGGTCGTTAGCCCATTGCGCCGCCGCTGCGAAGCGCGGATGCCCGGCGATGCAGCCGAGACGCCAGCATGGTAGGCTGAAGCACCCTCCCTTCCGCCACGGCCAAAAATGTCAAAGCCCGTCGCTGCCGGCGATCACGTCTTTCTCGTCGACGGTTCGTCCTTCGTCTTCCGAGCCTATTTTCAGTCGATCCGGCAGGACGCGCGGTACAATTACCGCAGCGACCGTCTGCCGACCGGAGCGGTTCGGCTGTTCTGCAACAAGCTGTTTCAGTTCGTGCGCGACGGCGCCGCTGGCGTAAAGCCGACGCATCTCGCAATCATCTTCGACAAATCGGAGGATTCGTTCCGCAAGGAGCTGTATCCGCCCTACAAATCGAACCGTAACGACCCGCCGGAAGAACTCGTCCCGCAGTTTCCGCTGATGCGCGAGGCGGTGCGCGCCTTCGGCCTCACGCCCATCGAGCAGGACCGCTACGAGGCCGACGATCTCATCGCGACCTACGCGCAGCAGGCGCGCGAGCGCGGCGCCGACGTACTCATCGTTTCCGCCGACAAGGATCTGATGCAGCTCATCGGCCCGAAAGTGTGGATGTACGATCCGGCCTCGGGCGAGGCGGGCGCAAAAGGTGCGCGCGAAGAGCGTATGATCGGCGAGGAGGAAGTCTTCGCCTATTTCGGCGTGTCGCCCGACAAGGTGATCGACGTGCAGGCGCTGGCCGGCGACTCGACGGACCATGTGCCGGGTGCGCGCGGCATCGGCGTGAAGACGGCGGCGCAGCTCATCCACGATTTCGGCTCGCTCGACGCGCTGCTCGAACGCGCTGCAGACGAGATCAAACAACCCAAGCGGCGCGAGGTGCTGACCGACGCGGAAAGCGTAAAGCTCATCCGGCTGTCGAAGGAGCTTGTCACGCTTCATTGCGATGTCGAACTGCTGACACCGCTCGATGACACGCGTCTGAGCGAACCCGACGCGAAAAAGCTTGTCGGTTTCTTTAAGGCGATGGAATTTACCACGCTGACGAAGCGTGCGGCGGACATCTACAGTGTCGAGGCGAACGAGATCGAGCCCGATGCCGCGCTTGCGGGTCCCAGTGGCTGGCGCAGCCGAAACGGCGAGACCGTCGCACCGCCGCCGGTACAAACGTCGGTAGCTATCGACGATGGCGCGCTGACACCGGCCGCGCTTGTCGCGACACGCATTGCGCGTGCGAAAGCCGACCCCATCGATCGCAAGCGCTATGTCGCGATCCGCGATATGGCGACGCTCGAACGCTGGATCGCGCGGGCGAAAGAGACAGGCGTCGTTGCGATCGACGTCGAGACGAGTTCCATCGATCCGATGGCAAGCGATCTCATCGGTATTTCGCTCGGGCTCGGTCTGGGCGAAGTCGCCTACGTGCCGCTGAACCACGTCGATGCGGCCGCTGACCTCTTCGCCGGGTCGGGCCGCGTTGCGGACCAACTCGATCCAGACGAAGCGCTGCCAAAACTCAAACCGCTGCTCGAACATCCCGGCGTGCTGAAGATCGCGCAGGACATCAAGACCGACTGGGTCGTGCTCGCCGAGCGTGGCATTGAGATGCGGCCGGTCGCCGACACGATGCTGGCGTCCTACGTGCTCGATGCCGGGCGCGGAGCGCATGGCATGGACGATCTCGCCGAGCGCCATCTTGGACACACGCCTCTGCAGATCGGCGCGATCGCCGGCACCGGCAAAAGCTTTGTCGGCTTTGCGCGCGTCGGCATCGACCAGGCGACGGAATTTTCCGGCGAAGATGCCGATGTCACATGGCGGCTGTGGCAGCTTCTTTCCGCGCGCCTGTCGGCCGAGCGCGTCGGTGCAGTGTACGAATCGCTTGAGCGGCCGATGGTCGAGACCCTTGGACGCATGGAACGACGTGGCATCGCGATCGACCGGCAGGTTCTGTCGCGCCTCTCCGGCGACTTCGCGCAGACACTCGCGCGGCTGGAAGCCGACATTCACGCAATGGCGGGCGAAAGCTTCAACATTGGCTCGACGAAGCAGATCGCCGATATTCTCTTCGGCAAGTTTGGTCTGCCCGGCGGTCGCAAGACCGCGACCGGCGCGTGGTCCACCGCCGCCAACGTCCTCGATGATCTCACCGAGCAGGGCCACGAACTGCCGTCAAAAATTCTCCAGTGGCGGCAGACGCAGAAACTAAAGTCGACCTACACCGATGCGCTGCCGACCTACGTCAATGCGCGCACCGGCCGCGTGCATACGTCGTTCGCGCTGGCTTCGACGACCACTGGGCGGCTTTCCTCGCAGGAACCGAACCTGCAGAATATCCCGATCCGCACGGAAGAAGGGCGAAAAATCCGCAAGGCGTTCATCGCTGCACCCGGCCACGTGCTGGTGTCGGCGGATTACTCGCAAATCGAACTGCGGCTGCTGGCGCATATCGCCGACATCCCGCAATTGCGGAACGCCTTTGCCAATGGCGACGATATCCACGCGATGACGGCATCGGAAATGTTCAACGTGCCGATGGCCGATATGACGAGTGACGTGCGTCGTCGTGCCAAGGCGATCAACTTTGGCATCATCTACGGCATTTCCGCCTTCGGTCTCGCGAACCAGCTCAGCATCGGGCGCGACGAGGCCGGTGCCTATATCAAGAAATATTTTGAGCGGTTCCCCGGCATCCGCGACTACATGGACGCGACGAAGAAGTTTTGCCGCGAGCATGGATTCGTTGAAACTCTTCTCGGCCGCAAGTGTCATTACCCCCGCATCGCGTCTTCAAATCCATCGGAGCGCGCGTTCAACGAGCGCGCCGCGATCAATGCGCCGATCCAGGGCTCGGCCGCCGACATCATCCGCCGCGCGATGGTGCGGATGGACACCGCGCTAAACGTAGAGAAGCTCGATGCGAAAATGCTGCTGCAGGTACACGACGAACTCGTCTTCGAGGTGCCGCAGGATCAGGTCGAGCCGACGATCGATGTCGTGCGGCGCGTGATGGTGGATGCACCGCACCCGGTGTTACAGCTTGTGGTTCCGCTGGTCGTCGATGCAAAGGGCGCCGCCAACTGGGAAGAGGCGCATTAGAGCAGGATTCATAAAGCTGGTGGAGCCAGACGGACGATCTTGTACTGCCTATCAACCCGAGCTTAAACAATCGCTTAGAAGGCCCTTGGTGCGCAGAGTGTGACACATCTGTGCATCAAATAAGAGTGTGAGGTTGCAGGCTCACCGAGCCTGTCGAGGACGGCATCCCGCCGTGGTTCGGACACTTCCGAATATGAAAGTCGTAGCTGTTAGCCTCGTATTTGAGACCGCAGTCGGGCCGCGTGCATTTAAGCCCCCCACAGCTTCGCGAACGGGTGATTACCGCGTTTCTCACATCCGAGGCCTGCAGCGACATCATCTGCAACCATCCAGACCTGGCTTCGCTGTTGTTCAAAAAGCATATCATGCGATCTCGCCGATCGGCTCCGACTGCGGTCCAATGAGTTGAGAGCCGCGCTCTCTTGAACCCATGCATTTTGGGCAAGTGCACGCGCTGATGATGTCGTTTTCGGATTTGCATGCCAAAGGCGGCGCGTCATCGCGATTACATTTCAGCGCGAGATACTGATCGCCTTTCGTAAGAGTATTGCGGTGCGGTCAATCCCCCATCGATGCGCATCTATTCTGAAGCAGACACCCGCAATGCCTGCTTCGGGCCATTCCCGGACAGACAACGTTTTCACCCGGTGCCTCAGCTAGAACCTTGGACCAAGCCTCAAGGCAGCCGACCAATAGCTGATCGCCAAGCCGGCCTCCTGCTCGGGTGCGAGCGCGTTGAACTGTTCGCACCTTATCGTCGACCGATCACAGATCCGCGATAATCGAGCTAAGCGGAACATCCAGTGAATAGACAACGCCCGTCGGATTATACGCAAGATGCACTTGGCCGCTAAGTTGCTGACCGAGAGACTCTATCATACGCGTACCGAAGCTGCGGCGCGCAGGTGGCTGAACGGGTGGACCACCATGTTCCGTCCAAGCAAGACGAAGGCGCCGCTTCTCCTGATCGATGGTCCATGTGACTTCGACGCGCCCAGATGGAATGGAGAGCGCACCGAATTTCGTGGTGTTGGTGCAAAGTTCGTTGAACGTCATCGCGAGCGCGACAACTGCGCCTGAAGTTATTCTGATATCGGGCCCATTTAGATTAAAGCGTTTGGCCCCCGCGCTCTCAAATGGCTCAGTCGCATCGCTGAAGGTGTGAGTGAGGCTGGCATTCGACCAGCTGTTTTGCATCAGGAGATCATGGGCTCGGCCAAGCGCTAATAACCTCCCTTCCATCGCTTTTTGCCCATGCTCGATAGTAGGGGCGGTTCGGAAACTTTGTGATGCAATGGCACTGACGGTTGCAAGCGTGTTTTTGATACGATGATGCAGTTCCCCTAGGATAAGCTTCTGCAGCTTATCGGCGGCTTCTCGTTCTTTGGCGTCAATTCCGGCCTGAGCGAGCAGAACCTCGGCGTCTATGCCTGCTTGCTCCAGCAGTAGTCGAAGGCTGTCGTTCTCCGCGGACAGAACGACCTCCTGTACCGAGCGCGGCAAGGAATCAACAGCAGCCGGCGCTTGCACGATTTCGCTGTCCGGCAGCAGCGTTACATTTGAGACGGTTTGGAGAGCGCCCGACCCAACCATCGCGTGTAGTGCTTCGATCATTTTCTGGTTGCTGAGAGGCTTTCCAAAGAAACGACTGTCAGCAGGCTTTTCCGATTCGGATGGATTTACCTGTCCCGAAACCAAAATGATTTTGATGGCCGGCCAACGATCGTGCACTGCATGCGCGAGCTTAAGGCCATCCATGGTGCCCGGCATCTGAATATCGGTGAAGAGCAGAGATATATCGAAGCGCGATTCCAGGATGGAAATCGCCTCATCCGCATTCACAGCTTGTACTGGAGAAAAACCGGCATCCTCGACGATGTCTACCGCCCTCATCCGCAGCATCATTTCGTCCTCAACTATGAGGACATTGGGCACCACCGGGGCATTTGCTGACATGAAACATTCTCAAGGTGAACAGAGGTCGCGGAAGGATTAACAAACGGAGGACGGTTAAATCCCTAAATCCCGCCGACGACATCAATAAGGCCGGCATGAAAGCGCGGCAGTTAGCGACTAACAGATGCTTGGTGTTATCGGTTCTGCTCAGCCATCGTACCCGCGTCTCCCGGTGACCGCCCGAAAGCAGACGGACGGCTCGCGGCCAAACCTAGTCGTCGGCATCAATCGAAATGATCGACAGCGGACGTTCCGAATTTCCGGAAGGGGCCAAGAACGGAAGCGAGCCGTCGCATTGCTGAGCTGTAGTGAGTTTAAACGCCTTTGTGTCGAAGCTTTCGGGTGAGATCAGCTTTTGAAACTTGGACGGTAAAAGACCGTCACTTCAAAGCCCGTTCAGACCAAGATCGAACCACCGCTCAACGTCTGCCGATGGCGTTTCAACGTCACGCGAATACGTTCCACACTCAAAGCCGTCATATGAGATCGGCGGTAGCTATAACAGCAGCCCGACGCCTCGAACTATTCAAGTTTTGGATAGCCTAAAGCAGCAGCCTCGAGTTCGTAAGCCAACAAGACTTTGTAGTCTTCACACTTCGCCGGTGCGATCGAAAGCATCTTGAGAGGCTGTCGGATGGCTCTGTACTTATCCAGGGTGCCTATCGTCAAAAGCACCCTTCGCAGGACCTCTACGTCTTCATCCGGCGTTGTGATCGAGGTTACAAAAGGAATGGCAGGGCTCGCAGGCGTTTCCGCCAGTATGCGAAGACGCGCAGTTGCTTCTGGCCTGTACTCGGAAAAGAACGCTAGGGTTACACAATCAATAGAAGCTCCGTCGACTTCGCCGGAGGAGACGAGCTCCATACTTGCAGGGTGCGTCCCAGTCTCCACGACTCGACTGAAGAACGGCTTTCCACCCGCGCGCTTAGAGATCAGTCGGCGCGGCAGGTTCATTCCAGAGTTTGAATGTCGGCTGTTGACTGCAAAAGCCCTGCCGCGGAGATCATCGATGTCGAGAAAGACGGAGTCTTTATTGACCACGACGAACGCACAGTGCGAACTCGGCCCGCATCCTGGCACTCCATACGTCGGCACGCCCAGTAAATGATATTGTCCGCCATAAATTGTCTGAAGCGGATACCCGCAGGTCTGCGAAAAATAAACCTCAGGTCCAATTTGATCGGGGACCGCCGGACGGGTGAAGGACAGATCGAGTGGAAAATCCGTTCGACCGAGAGCTCTCAACTCCTCACTCATCGCTTGCCAGAAAGCGGAATTAAAGTTTTTCATCTCAGGCAAATTATACATCGGCAGTGAGGCCGACATTCGCAGGAAGTTTGAAGTAGGCGGCGACGCCTGCTGAATTGAAGCTACCATCTTTTGCTCCGCAATTGTTAGAATCGTCGGAGTGTTCGAAACGGGAACTCGGCAGGTAGGTCCTTGCCGTCCTCCGTCGTGAAATTAACGAAACAACCCCACTCCACCATGCCGCATTGCGCTTTATCAAGTTGTCATATTGCTACATTTGGTGCTTCAGGTGAGCCGAAGCATCCGCCGGGGTCGATTAACGCCTATGACGCCGGCATAGCTTGCGACGACGAGACCGAGTTATTCATCGGGCAGATCAAAGAGATTTAGGATCGTTCCGCGGTTATGTTGTGCCGCATTGGCAAGGATTTTCGCACCGAGCATGATATCGCTGATTGCGAATCCCCGATGCCAAAAAATAACGCGGCCCTGAGACGGGTCCGGCGGCGGCTTGTTCCCTGCGGCGATTTCACCAATTTCTGCGTAGATCTTGCCCCTAGTGAGTTCCCCGCCTTCGATCATCGGATGCAAAGCACCGCCTTTACAGCATTGTTCCCAATCATCGACAATGACTGCAGACGCCGAACGCACCGTTTCTGGATCGATCGCCATTTTCCACCCGTAGGTGATGACGAGACATCTTTCCTTAAGCCAGGAGTCCTTTATGAGAATTGACGGCTTTTCTAGCCGCGTCGCTTCAATAACGATGTCGGCGTTCGCGCACGCCTCTCGCGCATTGCTGACGGCAATCGCCTTAAGACCGAGCTCATTTTGAATTCGTCTCACCAGCGCTTCGCGCGTCTCCGGTCGCTTGCTGTTGATCCGCACTTCTGAAAGATCGAAGCCAGTCGCAAGGCATGCGATATTAGCAAAAGCGGTTCCGCGTGCCCCTATATGCGCAACAACCTTCGACGACTTTGGTGCGAGAAGTCGCGCGCCGATCCCGGTCACAGCGCCGGTACGTTCATGCGTCAGATCTGTTGCATCCATTAGGGCCCGTGGGATTCCCGTGCGCGGATCGTAAAGCGTCAGCATGGCAATTTCCGAAGGAAGGCCGAGTTTGTAGTTGTCGACGTAGTCGCCAATTACTTTTACACCGGCCATGTCATTTGGCTGCGCCCATCCAACCAGGATATTAAAGTGACCATTGTAGAGATCATCAAGCTGAATATGCGATTTTGGCGGAAGCACGACATTGCCGCGTCCATGAGCGGCAAGTCCAGCTTCTATTACGGCCAGCAAGTCGCTCCTCGACGGAAGTGAGGCGCGGACCTGCGCACGATCGAGGTAACGAAAATCGATGCGAGCCATAGTATTGCTTCTACGTGGGTCCGAGAGCGCGATCGGTGTAGAGATTCGTCCAATGCTGATCCCCACGCGGGGCAGCGCGTCCGGAATCTTCGACGAAGGCTGCCAAACGCTTCGCCCCTTCCATGCTCATTCGTCCTCGATCTCGCAAGCCGTCGGCAAGATTGCGGATGCTTGCACGCATGATCGCGGGTGCTAGCTTGGGAAAGAACTTCGCGCCGATCCGATCGGCGCCAGCATCCGGGTCCGACAACAGCTGCTTTGCCCCGGCATCAAGGGCACGGATTGTTGCGATAATCTTCTGTTGAGCAGCTTCGTTGGCGTCGGTTCGAGCGACCAATACCAATGAGGGAAACCCCTTCATGTTTGGAAGATCAGTATCTGGCGCGACCAGAATACGACCAAAGCCCCCCGCTTCGGCGATTTGTCCTTCAGGCGCTGACAGCATAAAGCCATCGATGCGGCCATTCTCGAGTGCAGCTGCAAGCGCGGCGGCAGACCCGATCTGAACGACCTGAACATCCTTCTTCGGATCAAGTCCGCCTCTGCCCGCGAGCCACCTGACTGTCCTGTCTTGCGCGCCGCCAACGACCGTCACACCAATCGTGGCGCCTTTCAAGGAATTGATACGCTGCAAAATCGGGGCGTCGCGCGAAACGGCAGTTCGCTTCAAAAACGCCTCTGAGACTGTCAGCTCGAGCGACATTTTCGACATCAGAGAATATACGATTTGAAACGGCTGCCCTTTGGTCACAGCATCGACAACCGCGTCACTTCCTGTCGCTGCAAGATCGATGTCGCCGCTGTCCAGCGCCGCAAGTGAAGCAGGATCACCGCCGTTGATGACGGCCCATGACAATTCCAATTGCTGTGTAGGGAAGGTGTCAAACGTACGCGCTGCCCAAATCGGGAGGTAACCAAGTGTCGCTGTCGATTGCCCGATCTTTACGGAAGATGCGGCCTTCGCAAGACCACTCGCCCCTGTGGCAGTAGAGAGGACGACACCCTGCCCGAACATGCGACGATTGATCATTGAACATCCTGTGTCCGGGTTTGGCGCGAGAATGCCGACCGCCCCCACGAAGGCTATTCTTTCTTTCCAAGCTCAGTCCTCAAGAAAAGCGATGCCGACATGGCTAAATATACGGCTCATCATCGTTTGGTGCCGAATGGGCGTACACGCATTGGCGCTGCTTTAGTTCTGTCGGCTCTGAACGGCGACTGTTGTCCAGGTGCCACCATGCCGGGAATGTAGGCTCGTGGGAAAAACGAGCAGCAGGGTGCGGTAAAGGTTGGAGGAACCCGTCTTTCTGAGCTGCGCCAACGTTTGAAGCCGAAGTCCGTCGGACGACGGTCGCTGGCCGGCCTAATGCTAGCGGCGGCTATCCAGAGCGACGCCACGATATCGTAAGCTGAGAGACGTTGATCCGTCCTGAAGCCGACATGATGTTGCAGGTTTCGCTAGCTGCAGAAAAAACAACCTGCCGAAAAAGAACGAAAGCCATGCGAAGCCGTTCGCCCAAATGGCAAGCCAGAGCAGCTGGTTCAGAAAAGCCGATCCAATAAATGGCTCGACATCGCTAGAATGATGCAGGCTGCAACTCAAGGCTTTCGAATGCAAGCGATCGACATCACGTATTTAAACGGTCTGGACATCGACAGCCTAAATTTGACCGACGTCGAAATCCTCGACGCTGTAGAGAATGTTCTAGGCGCTCAAGGGCGACGCGAGACAGTGATCGAGCCTCGCGTACATCTTGTGCCGGAATCATCTGCTAAGGGCCATTTCAACATCCTTCGCGGCGTGGTCAAATCGCTCGACGTCGCCGGCGTCAAAATTGTCGGCGATTTTGTCAATAATTACGAAGTCGGCCTGCCATCTGAGGTGGCGGTCCTCAATCTATTTAATCCTGCCAACGGTGTCCCCCTCGCGTTTCTTGATGCAACGGCGATCACCGATATGCGCACGGGCGCTGTGACCGCGCTCGGCGGCAAGTTTCTTGCGCGCAAGAACAGTAAAATTCTTGGACACATCGGTGCACGCGGCTCGTCCTACTGGAATGTCCGTCTCCTAAATCATTTCTTTGATTTCGATGAAATTCGCGTTCACTCCAAACGGCATGAGAGCCAAACCGCTTTCGCAGAACGCTTGAGCCAAGATCTCAAAAAGCCGGTCAAGGCCGTCGGCACTTGGCAAGAATGCATTTCCGACGCCGATATCGTGGTGGAAGCGTCGCGTCTTCCAGCACCAGAACCCTTGCTGAAGACAAGTTGGATAAAGAAGGGTGCGCTCGTGATTCCCTACGGCACAATGAGCGCTGTAGAACTTTCCCTAACTGAAATAATGGACAAAATACTTGTTGATGACTGGGGTCAATGCCGCAAGGGTTTGCCATACGGCTCGCTTCGCGCCCACGTCGATAGCGATCTATTGAGCGAAGAAACGCTACATGCCGAGATCGGTCAGGTCGTCGCGGGATTGCGTCCGGGCCGCGAAAGCGCCGACGAAACAATCCTATTCTGGCATCGTGGCCTAAGCATAACCGACATAGCGTTGGGATACACAATGCTCACGAAGGCCCGTCAATCGAATGTTGGTCAACGCTTGCGGTTCGCTTGAGCGCGCATGTCCCACATCATTCTGTCGAATGAATTGAAACAATGCGTAACCATCGCTTTTCATGAAGCAACGCTGCAAACGCGATCGAACAATCGCCTGTGCTCAGACTAGATTGCCAATGACCCGCTCTGTCAGGCAGGTTACGAGTGCTCGGACATGCTCGGCATAGCCGTCGCATAATGCAGATGCGTCGGCGCTCGCTGTGCCCGTGCACGCGCCGGCGCGGGCGTTTGCGCTTTTCCGCTGGCATGATTCTTGTTGACTATAACGCGCGGCCTGTGGCCGATATTCGCAGCGGTGCAAATATAAGATCAATCGATGCACTCGCTGTCTTTGGGGCGACTGGCAGCCGCAGATGAGCGACGACCTTGCGCGCGCCTTGAGCTGCAGCGGTGCCGAGATACGGCGTGCCAGGCGATCCGTGAGCCGAGGAACAAGCGATGGCTAAAGCTGCTGCATTATGCTTTGACAGAATTGGCCAAGACTTCCCCGCGCTCACAGGTGGAGAGCCGCTTCAAGTTTTGACTGACATTTCTTTCGAGGTCGCAGCCGGTCGCTTTATTAGCGTCATCGGGCCGAGCGGCTGCGGCAAAAGCACTTTAGTGCAGATGGCCGCCGGCCTTCTGAAGCCCTCGCGCGGCCGAGTAATGCACAATGGCGTCCCCGTTCTCGACGTAAATCGCACGATCGGCTTCGTTCCGCAGCAAGCCCAACTGCTACCTTGGAAAACTCTGATTGAAAACGTCGAATTTCCTCTTCTGTTACGTGGCATAAAGCCAAGCGAACGTCGGTCGCGGGCATCGGCAGCGATCGCCAAAGTCGACCTCGAAGGTTTCGACGCGCATTACCCCTATCAACTCTCTGGAGGGATGCAGAAGCGTGCGTCGATCGCTCGCATGCTCGTCTACAAACCAGACACAATTCTTATGGACGAACCGTTTGGTGCTCTTGATGCACAGACGCGTATGCTAATGCAGCACGATCTGCAAACGATGCTCGCGGTTGAACAGGCGAGCGTACTATTCGTGACGCACGATATTACCGAGGCTGTAATGCTGTCCGACAGCGTCGTGGTCCTTAGTCGCCGTCCAGCTCGCATCCTCGCACACGTTCCAATCGATCTGCCACGCCCGCGCAACATCTACGAGCCATATTTGGTGCCCGGCTTCGCGGAAGCATACGACAAGGTCTGGTCAGTTTTTCGAAGCGAATTGCGCATACGAGATGCGGCATGACTGACTCCACCGCTCAATCGAATTCCCTTTCGAGCAACATGTGGGTCGGCTCCGTTGCGCGGTTGGCGATACGGCTCGCTCCTGGCGTGGTCTTCTTACTCGCGTGGCAGTTTGCCTCCGGTCGGCTGGTGCGCGAAGTCTACGTCAGCAAACCGACTGCAATCTTCGAGCGCCTCCTGGAGCTCTTTATCACCGGAGAGATTTTCCCGGCGCTCGTCGTTACAGGCAAAGAGCTCGTTCTGTCTTATGTCATCGGATGTCTTTGCGGTTTGGCTCTCGGCTATGCGCTTGGCCGCGCCCCGCGCGCCGCCGCGATTATCGAGCCCTACGTGATGGCGTTCTACGGCATCCCGAAGATCGCTCTCGCTCCACTTTTCGTTATATGGTTCGGCATCGGCATTTGGTCGAAGGTCATGCTGGCCGGCACGATGGTGTTCTTCTTGGTTTTTTATAACGTTTACGCAGGTGTCCGCGCGGTCGAGCGCGACCTCGTGAATCTGGCGCTCGTACTCGGCGCTAATGAGCGCCAACTGGGACGCCAAATATATCTGCCTGCCGCTGCGCCCTATATCCTTCTCGGCATGCGCATGGCAATTCCGTATGCGGTGATCGGCGTGATCGTTGGCGAGTTTACATCGGCGACTGCCGGTTTGGGCCTGTTCATCAATTACGCATCTTCAACTTATGACCCCGCAAGCGTCTTTGCGGGCATTTTCATTCTGCTCGGATTCGTTCTCGCTATGGGCAGCGTCGCCACTCGCCTTGAGAAGAGGCTATTGCGCTGGCGTCCAGCATCAGACCGCAACTCTGGGGACGTGATCTAAGACTATACACCGCACGGGCCAATGCGGCCTTTCGGCCGAGGTTCTTTCTATCGCCGGCGAAGGAACGCGCATCCGATAACCGTGATCATGCCCGACCTTTCGCAACCGGCTTGTAATATGGCGAGCGGAAGGCTCGCTGTGTCCACGGAGGTGCTCTTGGCCCGGCATAGCGTCTAGAAATAGCGACCAGCCTCCCATGCCGACGTTGGAATATGCTGATTTGCTAGATGCGCGATTGCTGCACGTGACAACGCATCGGCAGGCTCCGAACGAGAGCAATCACTGTCAGCCCGGTGGGCACCGGCTCGCTGCCATCCCTTGAATGGTGCGTGGCGAACAACTTCTCCGGCTTGTCGAACAGGCTGGAGTGCCCGAGCAGTATGTGCGTCACATGAGGAAAGAAGCGGCGAGAAACGGAGCCCCAATTTTTTTCCGAAGCATAAGATAGCTAATCCATGCTTCTCAACTCGTATCCCTTGCCGCAAGTTCTTGCAGTATCCCGACGGCGCTCATGCCGCGTCTGTTAGTGATTATTTAGATACCGACGACACATGGCGTGTGCGGAGTGGAAATGGCAGTCGAAACTACCGATACCGTCGTTGTTGGGGCAGGTCAGTCAGGTATCGCGCTGAGCGAGCACCTCAGCGCACTGGGCGTTCCGCACATCGTCCTGGAACGCAAGCGGATAGCGGAGAGCTGGCGCACTATGCGCTGGGATTCACTTGTTGCAAATGGCCCAGCCTGGCATGACCGCTTCCCGAATTTGAAGTTCGCGGATGTACATCCGGACTCCTTTCCAACGAAGGATCGCGTCGCTCAGTATTTCGATGAATACGCTGCGATGATTAAAGCCCCCGTTCGTACGGGCGTCGAAGTAAAGCACGTCAAACATATTGAAGGTCGAAACGCGTACACCGTCATGACATCAAACGGAACTATCGAAGCTCAACGGATTGTTGCAGCGACCGGACCGTTCCAAATTCCTGTGTTTCCCAGAATCGTCCCCGACAATTCCACAATCCAGCAATTGCACTCATCCGATTACAAGAATCCAGGGCAATTAGCCGAAGGAGCGGTCCTCGTCGTTGGGTGCGGCGCTTCAGGCTCTCAAATCGCCGAAGAGCTCTGCAAGGCTGGACGAACCGTCTATTTGTCGGTTGGCGAGCACTATCGTCCGCCTCGTTCGTATCGTGATCGGGACTACGTTTGGTGGCTTGGCGCGCTTGGTCTCTGGGACGAGGTCAAGCCTAAACGCAAAAAGAAGAGCCACGTCGCATTCGCAGTAAGCGGCTATGACGGTGGACACACCGTAGACTTTCGTCGCCTGAGTCGCATGGGCATCACGCTAGTCGGAATGACCCGATCATACGACAGCGGCATTCTTTACTTTGAAAGCGATCTTGCCGAGAATATTGCGCAGGGGGACGAGGCCTATTTCGACGTTTTGCGCGATGCCGATGCTTACGTCGACCTCAAAGGCATCAATCTGCCTCTCGAACCTGCGGCATGGGAACGTCTGGCTGATCCGGACTGTCTTAAGCACCCAATCCTAAGTTTGGATTTACAGGCTTCAAACATCGGTACCATTATCTGGGCCACCGGCTTTAAATACGATTTCAGCTGGCTGGATGTCGACACATTCGATGAGCAGGGTATGCCAGTGCACAAGCGCGGTGTGTCAGCGGAGAATGGCATATACTTCCTCGGACTGCCTAATCTGACCAATCGTGCATCGTCCTTTATTTATGGCTGCTACCACGACGCGAAGCATATCGCTGATCATATTGTCATTCAGCGGAACTACGATGCGTATGAGAAGAGCTGACAGGTCTGCGCCGCGGATCAATATCCCCGGCTGAAATCTATGCAGTGCTCCGGTTTATGGCCGTTCCGGATCCGCTGGATATTTTCGGCAATCTGCTGCGCTGCGGATGCGGGAACTGCCACCGATGCCAAATGAGGCGTGACGAGCACCGTCTCCAGTTTCCAGAACGGGTGCCCCGCTCCAAGCGGTTCGGCTTCGAAAACATCGAGTGTCGCACCGCCCAGATGTCCGGATCGTAAAGCGGCAAGCATCGCCGACTCATCGACAACCGCGCCGCGCGAAACATTGATGATCTTGGCGCCTCGCGGGAGTGCGGCAATTTCCGGCTCGCCGATCAGACGCCGCGTGCGCGGCGTCAAAGGCAACATGACAACCAGAATTTCGGTCTGCGCGAGAAACGGTATTAGCGCGTCTGCACCGGAGTGACTGCGCACCGAGGAGAGAGTTTTCGGTGTGCGAGACCACCCTGAAACAGTAAAGCCCTGACGCGCCAACTCGGTGGCGGCCATGCCGCCGAGTTCACCCAGGCCCAATACGCCAACGCGTATCTCGCGAGCTTCGCGAGGGTGTAGGTAGTGCCAGCGGCTCGACCGCTGCGCCGCCTCGAAGCTCGGTATATCCCGTGCGTAGCGTAACACCGCAAAAAGCACGTAATGCGTCATCATTCGCGCCATCTCAGAATCGGACAGACGCGTCACGGGTACATCCGGCAAATCCGCTCGCCCAACGAGCGCATCGGCACCGGCGCCGAGGATGGTTACAAGCTGTAATTTCGGGTAGCGGGCGAAAAAACCGACAGGCGGCTTCCATACGAGGGCGTAGCGAACCTCTTCATCCGGCTCGATTTCGTCTGGCGCTCGGACACGGATGTTCGGCAGGACCGTCTCAAGCGCGGCGCGCCAGGGTTCGATCGGGTCGACCGCGCTCGAGAACACCAAAGTCTCGGTCATAGCCGCGTATTCCGCAGGATCGTCGCGACGGCAGTAATCGCTAATTCGTAACCAACTCCACCGAACCCCGCGATCACGCCGGTTGCGCCTCGCGACATGTACGAGTGGTGCCGAAACGGCTCTCGCTTCCAGATATTGCTCATGTGCACTTCGATGACGGGCCCTGAATAGGCAAGCAACGCATCGAGAATGGCGATGGACGTGTAGGTGAGACCGGCCGCATTGATGACGAGACCGGCGGATGTGGTTCTTGCCTCCTGAATCCAGTCGATCAGGACGCCTTCGTGGTTTGACTGACGAAAATCGAGGGCAACACCAATCGAATCTGCGTGCCGCTCACATCGCTCTTTCAATGCCGGAAAGCTTTCCGTGCCGTATGTGCCGGTTCGATCGAGTCCGTAAAGGTTGGCATTCGGGCCGTTCAGGAAAACGATCGGTAGCCGTGGGGTCATGCAGCGTTCCTAACGCGATCTTCTTTCGACAATTCGTCTCGGAATTGGCGCATCCGCATTATCGCGGCGACCATTTGTCCGTCGCCGGCGCAACCATGCCGGGAATGTAGGCCTCAGAGATGAATGCGCGGCAGTGAACTTCAAAAGCCTCAATAAGTTGCGATTTCTTGAGCTGCTTCAAGCGTGCTAGGCCGATGCGCATCGGACGGTGCTTGCCGGCCAGCCGCACTCTTTTCAGCCGCTTGCCATCAAGCGCAAGGTCGGACCGTGGGCGCACATTGAAGAGTGTGTAGCCATGACTGTTCGCGACCATTGTGCGCACGACCTCCTGATGAGCGGAACGCGCGATGATCTTCGGTTGCAATCCTTCAGCCATGAACAGCGCGAGGAAATATTCCCGGCTCAAGGGCAGGTCGAGGAGGATCATCGGTTCCTCGACGATATCGGTCATCGCGAGCGCAGGACAGTCGGCTAGAGGATGGCTTTCTGCTACCAACACATGCGGCGGCAAATCGACGAGCGGTGTGAAGGAGATATCGTCCGGCACGTGCAGATCGTAAGTCAGCGCGATATCGGTCTCGGAACGACGCAGAGCCGTGATAAGCTCTTCTTGGTTGCCTTCGGTATAGCGTATCTGCGTGGCGGGATACGCGGTGGTGAACGCATGGGCCAACTCCGGAACCAGCATGGGCGCCAACGTAACCATGCAACCGAGCGAAAGAGGGCCCCTTACCTGCCCGCCAGTTTCGGCAGCCAGCGCGTAGAGGCTTTCAGCCTGCTCCAAGAGCGCCTTCGCCTCACGTAATACCTCGCGCCCTGTCGGTGTCAGCGACAACCCCTGCGCGTGATGTCGGATGAACAACTGAACAGAAAATTCCCGTTCCAGGTGCGAAATGGCCGTCGAAATTGAGGGCTGCGATATGTGAATACGCTCAGAGGCTAGCGTGATGCTGCCGGTTTGTCCGGCTGCAATGAAATATTCGAGCTGGCGCAAAGTGAACCGCATAGGCGCCTTCAGCGAGCAGTAGGGCAACCACGATCACAGGTTGCCCGGTACTCCGTAGCTGGGCGCGAAGGCGGGGTCGAGAGCGCGAACAACGTAACTATCCAGTTGCGGCCGATAGAGTTCCCAGAGGTTGGCAAGCGCCTCGATCGGACAATCGTCCGTCCAATCGACACGGAGATCGGCTACCGGCCACGACACTTCGCGAACAAGCAGCAGCCCGGCTGAATGAATGGGCCCGGCTTCCCCTCCGGCGCTCAGGGCCGCCCGCATTGCGGTGAGCAGGCGATCGCCAAGCTGACCGCTCGCACCAAGGAATGCGTCCACCATCACCTGCGGAATTCCGGCATCCGCAAGAAGATTTCCGGCGCAGGCAACATTTGGAGCATGGGCCTGCCCCCAAAGACCGAGGACCTTCGGGCCGGAGTGAATCGACGAATTTCCGCTCGCGTCCACAACGAGTACTTGACGATATTCCATCGCGCCGCCCGTTCGCTGCAACACAGCGACGACCTCTTCCGCGTTCGCACCGAGCGCCAACAAATCTAGGGCGCGGTGACCAAGAGTCGGGTCGGTGATGTTTTGACTTGCGACCGCGCCCACGCCCGCACGCGCGTGCGAACACCTTGCCGCCACCGCGGGCGAGGACGAAGAAACGGCAACGCCGAACATTTTGGTCGACGCGCAACGCGCCACGATCGAGAAAGTCACGCGTCCTCCGGGATGACTGCGATGGCGTCGATCTCCACGAGCCATTCGGGCCGGGCAAGCGCCGACACGACAATCCCGGTCGAAACGGGATAGACGCCCTTCAGCCAACGCCCCACCGTGCGATAGACGGCCTCGCGGTAGCGCGGATCCACGAGATAGATCGTGATCTTGCAAACATGCTCGAGTTCCGAACCCGCTTCTTTTAGCAGCATCGCGATGTTGGACATCGCCTTTTCGGCTTGACCAGCCGCATCGCCGACCGCGACACTTTGTGAAGTTTCGAGATCCTGGCCGATCTGCCCGCGCACGAAGACCATCTTTCCGCGAGCGACAACCGTTTGACAGAGATCGTTGTCGATCTTCTGCTCCGGGTAGGTGTCGCGCGTGCTGAATTGTCGAATTCTCTTATGGACTGTCATCGGGTCGTTCCTGAACTCGGGTCACTGCAACAAATCATCTGCGGATTGCCCCGCGTCATTGCCAAAATATCAAAATACAATCTGTCGCATCGAATTCCCGATACACGCGAGCGGCCCGAGCGAAGCAGCTTCCGTTCGGCGCAACATCGAGCCCTATTAATCCTGGGTGCAACGGCATCAAAGCATAAGTGTTCGCAGGATACCGGCCCGACCGCGCGCAACAAGAAACACTTGCCGGGGGTTTGGTTAGGATAAGCCGAAGCCATTGCCCTCAAGGGGGAGCATTCAGCGCGCAGCCTTTGATCGGAGGCGTTTGAACAGACAGCCGTCACGTGATCTTAGTCGACGATGAGAATGGCTGTCACATCACCGCAAGCGACCGCCGAAATGCTGGAAAGGCTTGTCGCTTTCGACACTGTCAGTGCGCGGAGTAATTTGCCGCTCATTGATTACGCCGAAAACTTTGCCGGCATGAATGGGGCGGAAGTCGACCGGATCTGGTCAGAGAACGAAAACAAAGCGGGATTGTGGATCACTGTCGGGCCGAAGGATGTGCCGGGTTACGTCCTTTCCGGCCACAGCGACGTCGTACCGGTCGAGGGTCAAACCTGGACTAGCGATCCCTTTCGATTGACCGAGAAAAACGGTCGCCTTTACGGGCGCGGCACTTCGGACATGAAGGGCTTCGTCGCCGTGTGCATGGCGCTACTGCCCGAGATGGCTACCGCGCCATTGGCTCGCCCCATCCACATCGCACTCTCTTACGACGAGGAAGTGGGATGCCTCGGCGTGCGCCCTCTGATCGCACGGATGCGCGAGCGCGGCGTCCGCCCTCTGGGATGTTTCGTTGGCGAACCGACCGAGATGGAAGTGGTCGTCGGGCACAAAAGCAAATGCGCGGCGCGTGTGACGTTTCACGGGCGGAGCTGTCACTCGGCGATGGCGCCGCACGGGGTCAACGCCGTGGAGTTCGCCGCACGCTTCATCGATCATGTTCGCGTAAGCGCCGAACACTTTGCGCAGGCCGGCGCTCGCGATCCGCTTTACGACGTACCGCACACGACCGGTTTATGCAGCGTCGTCAGGGGCGGTACGGCGCTCAATATCGTCCCCGACAGCTGCGTCGTCGAGTTCGAGTATCGCGCCATCGCCGCAGACGACGCGAGCGCGCTTGTCAGGTCAGCAACAGCGTTCGCCACGGACGTATTGGGCGCCGAAATGGCGTCGCGCGGCTCCGCATGCGGGGTCACCATCGAGCCGCTGACCGAGTATCCAGGGCTTGAGATCGATGCGCAGTCGGATCTCGTAAAGATGGCCAAACGTCTTTCAGTGCGCGAGGGACACGCCAAAGTTTCTTTCGGGACGGAGGCCGGCCTGTTTCAGGCCTCTGGTGATGTACCGTCCGTCGTGGTCGGTCCGGGAGCGATGGCACGCGCTCACAAAGCGGACGAGTATGTCTTGCAGAGCGAGCTGGATGAATGCGCCAGCTTCGTAAGGCGTCTGATCGCTGAATCCTCCTGAAACAGCGATCCTCTTCAGCGGCGAACAATGCTCACGTCTCCGGCGGAAATGCCACGAGTCCGCTCTGCGGAACGGCGAGGCCGATCATCGTTCCCGGCGCATAGGTTGCGACTGCTTCCTGCCCTTGTACGCGCACCATTACACGCCCACCCTGCTCCAGCTGCGCGTGCAGATCGATGTGGGAGCCCTGGTAAACGAGGGTGACGACGCGCGCCGGCAGCGTCCCGGCCTCGCCGACGGGAAGGACGCTAAGATGATCTGGCCGCACGAAGACGTCGACCGCGTCTCCCGCCGCGCAGGTCCGTAGGGCTTTCGCCTCGACGTCGCGATGCAGATCCTGGATCATGACGGTGACGCCCTCACCCGTGCGCGACACAATACGGCCGGACAAGACGTTCACGTCACCGATGAAACTGGCCACGAAACGATCGTCCGGATGCCGATAGATCTGATCCGGCGTCCCTATCTGACAGATGCGACCTGCCGACATGACGGCGATCCGATCCGATATGCTCAGCGCCTCGCTCTGGTCATGGGTGACAAAAACGGTCGTGACGCCAAGCCGGCGCTGTATCTCTTTCAACTCGACCTGCATTGCCCCGCGCAGGTTTTTGTCCAATGCCGAAAACGGCTCATCCAGGAGAAGCACCTTTGGTCGGATGATGAGGGCCCGCGCCAGCGCTACACGCTGCTGCTGGCCGCCCGAGAGCTGTTTGGGCGAACGGTCCGCGAAAGCAGAAAGCTTCACGAGCGTCAGCGCCTCGTTCACACGCTCGACGATTTCGCGCTTCGGGACGCCGCGCATGCGCAAGCCGTATCCCACATTCTTTGCAACGCTCATGTGCGGGAACAGAGCGTAATTCTGGAAAACGATTCCGATTCCACGTTCGTGGGGTGGCATCGCCGTGACGACATCGCCGGCGATGAATATCTCGCCCGCGTCCGCTTCGAGAAAGCCCGCCATCAGGTTCAGCAGCGTTGTCTTGCCGCAGCCAGATGGCCCCAGCAGCGTGAGGAACTCGCCTTGCCTCACCTGCAGCCAAGTTTCCTCAAGCGCGGTTGTGGCGCCAAAGCGCTTCACTACACCATCGAGACGTACCGCTGTTTCGGCACGGGTGCCCGTCGTAACGCCGGGCGATCCTGCCGGCGAGGAAGGGTCAGCGACTCTGCTGAACATTCAAAACCTTGCCGAGGCCAAGGAAACTATTGGCAATCGCCAGTAGCGCGGCCGTCAGTACGATATAAATCACCGAAACTGCAGCCAGGGTCGGGTCTGCAAATTCGCGAACGTAGCCGTACATTGCCACCGGCAGGGTCTGCGTCGCCTGTCCCGTCACGAAGAGCGACGCGGTGAACTCGTTGAAAGAAAGGATCGCTGCGAACAACCAGCCGCTCACCAAACCGGGTGCGAGGAGCGGCAGCGTGATGGTAAGGAGCACGCGACCTGGCGACGCGCCGAGGCTTGCCGCAGCAAGCTCAAGTCTTGCGTCGATGTTCTGCAGAGATATGTAAACGCTGCGGATGACGAAGGGCAGCACCACGATCACGTGGGTCATCACAACGACGGGAAAACCGCGCGAGGCTCCGATCCCGGTTGCCAGGATCAGAAGTCCCAGGCCGATGGTGAAATGCGGCACGATCAGCGGCGAAAGCAATATGCCTTCGAGCGTAGATCTGAAGCGGAAGGAATAGCGCTTCAAGGCGATCGCGAAACCGGTGCCGACCGCGAGTGCGATCATGGAAGCCCAAGCGGTGACGACGAGGCTGTTCCACAGGCCCGTCTGGAAGTCGCGGTATGTGACGGCTCGGATGAACCAGCGCGTTGAATATTTCGCTGGCGGGAAGCTCAGGATCGCACGATCGTTGAAGGCAGCGAGCATCACGACCAGAGCTGGCAGGACGATGAAGGCGAGTATCAGTCCGACCAGCAACTTGCCCGAGAGCGCGAGAATGCCATCGCGAAAGCCCCGGCGCATCAGTGGCCGCTGAGAGCTTCGAATGGCCGCGCGACGCGACGCACGAGCCACATCGTACCGAGAGCCAGCACGAGCCCCGCGACACTCAAAGAAGCCGCGACCGGGAAATTGAACGACGACAATCCCAACTGATAGACTAGCGTGGAAACCACCCCAACTTTGCCGCCACCGATGACTTGTGGTGTGGCGAAGGCGCTGAACGTCCATGCAAACGCAGTGGTAAAGCCTGCCACGACGCCCGGCATCGAGAGGGGCAAGGTGACAGTGAGGAATGTTCGTACCGGCCCGGCCCCGAGACTCTGGGCAGCGCGCTCGAAGTCGCTATCTATGTGAGCTAGCGCCGCAGCCAGCATTATGACCATCACCGGCACGGTCACGTGAACGAGAGCGACAATCACGCCGAACTCGGTAAACATGAGCTGGATGGGCCGCTCGATGAGCCCGATCTGACGAAGCACCGTGTTGACGAAGCCGGAATTGCCGAGAACGACTGTCCAGGCATAAGTCCGGACCACTTCTCCAAGGAACATGGGCGTGACGGCAGTGACGAGAATGAGCGACTTCAGGACGGCCGAGCGGCTACGCACGAGCGCATAGGCCACGGGATAACCGACCAGGAGCGCGATCAAAGCGGTTTCGAAACACATCAGAACCGTGTCGCGCAATGCGCGGAGCACGATAGGGCGACCGAGATCGGCGAAATTCTCGAGCGTGAAACCACCCACGTCGAGTGAGCCGGGCACGTAAGCATGCACACTGTAGCGCAGGATCGCGATCATGCCCGCGACAAGCGCCGCAGCAACGAGGACAGCCGGGGTCAGAAAGAGCGACAGGAAAGGTCGCTGGCTGATGGCCGAGCTCACGACGCGGTCACGACAGCGACAGCATTCGCGCCGAGCGAACCTCCGGGCAGACTGGCCGAACCAAATACGCCTGGAGAACTATCGCACGACGAACGGTCCATTGCCGCTCTTCGTTCGTGCGAAGGTCCCTGCGACGCATATCAACGCGCCATAATGTTCTCTGTGAACCACTTGCGCCAAATCGCAGTCTTCTCGGCCCTGAGCTTCGGGTCGATATTGATGGCCTGCGTTTTCCATTGCTCGGGTGTCGTAAACACTCCCGGCAGATTAGCAGTCGCCGGATCGACTTTGGCATTGGTGACGGTCGGGCTGCCCTTCTTGAGCTGAGCGATCTTCGCCTGGACCTCGGGATCGAGTGCGATATTGATGAACTTGTAGGCCAATTCCGCCTGCTTCGAACCCTTGTTGATGGCGACCGTGTCGATGCCCAAAACTGCACCTTCCTTCGGGATGACAACGGTGATCGGAACGTCCTGACCCTTCATGTAATAGGCGTTCATGGACAGCACGACCTGGACAGGCGTTTCGCCAGTGGCGATCAGCTGCTGGCTGTTCGCGTCGTTCGTGTAGAACGCGCGGAAGTTTGGTTTTAAAGTTTCAAGCTTCGCCTGACCCTTCTCCCAGGTGCTCGCGTCACCGCCGGAGAGCATCGCCGACACGGCGATGATGTGACTTGGATCGAAGTCCGGCGCGGCGATCATGTTTTTCAGCTTGGGATCCCAAAGATCCGCCCAGGAGTTGAATTTGATGTCTTTCGGTACGAGGTCCGCTCGATAGCCGATCGTGTACACGTAAGCCCACGTGCCAATATGCGCAGGACTGACCTTCGCTGCCTCAACGAGGTTACTTGCATTCGGTATCTTGGAGAGATCAAGAGTCTCGAAAAGCCCGTCATTGACATATAACCAGCCGACATGAGCCGTCGTGAACGTGATGTCGCTTTCCGGAGTGCCCTTTGCCAGCTTCGCTTTGTTGAGTCGATCGATCGTACCGCCGGTTATGTATTCGACCTCGGCGCCGGTCTGGGCCTTGAATTTCGAGGCGATCGCCTCGTCGATCAGATCGCGGAAGCTGCCGCCCCACGTGCTGACCACGAGCCTCTCAGCCGCGAATGTCGGCATAGCTGAACAGGCCAAAATGGAAGCCGCGAAAAGCGGAACAAGGAAGTGCTTCACGTCTTCAAATCCTCTCGGAAAACCAACGATCCGTGCAATTACGCAAAGGCTAGATGCATGCCGAACACCATAAAGTATGATTTGCGTAAGCCATTGGATCGGAAAATCTGAGATAGAAGTGTTAGCTTACGGTGAACCGTTCTTGCTTGCAAAAGTCTCGCCAGCATGCGTCAGCAGACCGCCGGTGCGACGTCGCTCGGTCGACCTCGTCTGCGATACCGGCTGCAATTTAGAACTTTGCTCACTTACCAACAACCGTCGCAGTCGCCGAAAAGCTGAGCCTATTTCAATACTCTGGTGCAGTCGCTGGGATGGCAGCGGCGCGCCAGCCGAAACCGATTATGTCGTTCCCGAGCGGTCTGCCGTTCGCGACTTGCTCCGGTTGCTCCAAAGCAATTCGCCGTCTGGGGCGCGAAAGGCCGAGCCGCGGTAGTGAGCTCTCTTGATTTGCGGCTCTCTCGTTGCGCCGGCATGTGATCCCAACCTACGTAAAATAACCAAGCAGCCGTCTCGAAAGTCCCTCGCAATTGGTCTCGGATCAGCCAATCGGCGAGGAGAGCCGGCCCATCGTGCCGATGGTTGCGGCGCGGAGATCGTCGAGGCGAAAGCCGCAGGAGGCGATGGGCCAAGCCGGCAAGGCTCTCGCACGATGAATTTTTATTTCAGGAAAACCAACACCTGCTTGGACAGGACCTTAGTCCGTGCCGTCGGAGTGCTCCGAGCTCGGCGGTGTCCTCCAGACGGACGGAATTGAACATTGAGCACGTCATCCCAAACGCGAAAGTCGAGACGGCGAACAACAGTGAATTCTCCGTCCCGCATCGATGGACAGCTCTGTCTGCGGGTCTCCGACTTCATCGAGCAAGGGTGCCTAGCGGACGAGCTATCTGAGCTTTCTCGTTAGGGGCAGCTTCGGCGATCTTGCAATAATTAAAACTAACCTTCGATCGAATACGTAAGCCTGACGACTGTTGCTAGTTTGTAGCCAGGCTCTGTCTCACAAAGGTCAAAAGGGGTATCAGCGCATTGTTTTAATTGGTGGAGCCAGACGGAATCGAACCGACGACCTCTTCAATGCCATTGCAAGGGTTGTGCGTTTTCACATGTTTACCCCGATTTTCACTGACTTTCTAAGCGCTGATATATAAGCTGTTAGAGCGGCTTTCAGATGCACGGGTCGTTTCCCGAAAATCCCCGTGCTTACCGACCGCTGCTTACCCGGTGCTTACCCATGCCGAAATTGACCAAACGTTCTATCGACGCGGTGACCGAACCTGCGAGCGGAGACCTGTTTGTCTGGGATGACGAACTGCGGGGCTTCGGCCTGCGCACCAAGCCGAGCGGCACGAAGTCTTTCGTCGTGCAGTACCGGAACAAGAACGGGCGCAGCCGCCGCGTGACCGTTGGCCGATACGGTGTTCTGACTCCCGACCAGGCGCGCTTGCAAGCCAAGCGCCTACTCGCCGACGTGCTGCACGGGAATGACCCTGCATCTGTACGTGCCGCCGATCGTGCCGCGATGACCGTAGCTGAACTTTGCCGCGAATATCTTGACCGATCTGAGCGCGGGCTCATCATGACGCGTCGGAAGCAGGCCAAAAAGGCCTCGACCCTCTACACCGACCGAGGCCGGATCGAGCGGCATGTCGTGCCGTTGATCGGCTCGCGTTCGATCCGTGACGTGACGGCCGCCGATCTGCGCGGCTTCCTGCGTGACGTGATCGCCGGCAAGACGGCCGCCGACGTGAAAACAGGACCGCGAGGCCGCGCCATCGTGAAGGGCGGCAAAGGCACCGGCGCAAGAACGATGGCGTTCCTCAGCTCCGTGTTCACCTATGCCGTAGGCGAGGGCTACATCTCCGCTAACCCGTCGCGGGGCATTGTCCTGCCAACATACACGAGCCGGAAGACGCGTCTTGACGGGGCTGGCTACGGGA
Organism: Beijerinckiaceae bacterium; assembly: GCA_965246795.1. Taxonomy (GTDB): domain Bacteria; phylum Pseudomonadota; class Alphaproteobacteria; order Rhizobiales; family Beijerinckiaceae; genus JAJXWB01. The sequence goes on from CBDFFN010000010.1 coordinate 333,783, forward strand.
AGCTGGCGAAGGCGCTCGACGCCGCCGACGCGGCCGGCGCTGCATGGCAGAACACGCTTGCGATCCGCGCCATTGCCTTAACCGGCTGTCGGCGCAGCGAGATAACAGGCTTGCGCAAGTCGGAAGTGGACCTTGCCGCGCAGACCCTTCGACTGACCGACACAAAGACCGGCGCGAGCATTCGGCCGATAGGCCTCGCCGCTGCCAACGTATTGCGGGATGCGATGCAGCGTGCCGGCGACAGTCCTTTTGTGTTTCCGAGTCGCGGTAGTGCCGACGTTCCGGTCAGCGGTCTACCGAAGGCCTGGAGCCGGATTGTGAAGCCGACGCTACCGGACCTGACCGCGCACGCGCTCCGACATTCGTTCGCATCGATGTCTGATGACCTCGGCTACAGCGAAGCCACGATCGGCACGATGCTTGGGCATTCCGGGCGAGGCACAACCCGCAAATACATTCATAAACTCGATCCCGCGCTTGTGGCTGCCGCGGATCGTGTTGCTTTGTCGATATGGGCAGCCATGAACAACACAGGCGATCTGCAGAATGTTGTGACACTACAGTCAAGGGCCTCGTGAACTTAGTGCTGCTGCAAAGCCTCGGGCGCCATAGGTGCGAGGACGGCAGTAAGTACTTTACAAAAGCAGATCGACTATCGCGTCTCTACCGACATCGTTGGCTGCTATAGTTGTTGGAGGCTCATTCAAAAATAATTTTTCCCGACGATATGTCCAGTTGACCTCGACTTACCGACATTTTCCTATCTACTTGCGAGTGAAACACGCAAGGAGGCGTTGATGGGATTCTCTCACAGAGCTTTGAAAGGAACTCTTCCTAAAGAGGCTTATGGTTTGGTTCTTTTTGCTGATCCGAAAACACGTCATCTCGTCGATAGCCCTGACCGATTTGGGTTGCCAGTGCATGAATCGCTTCTGTCCTTAGCTGATGAGCTACCAGCGATAACGGTACTCGCCCAAGAAACCCTTCGATCCTTTTCGCGTCTGCTGGGGCGCGAGAGAATCGTCGCCCTGCTGGATGGCGATCGGCAGCCGCCGCGTGGCAAACAGGCCAACCCGTCAGAAAACAAGCGTCGTCTCGACGCCTACGATGCCGAAATTGCCGCGAGCGTCCCAAAGCATTTGGCAGCGATGTCTGCGGCGAAAAAGATTGCTCCTCCTGGCTATCGGGAATCGGTTGCCCGAAGCATTCGCATTCTCGTCGCGAAGCGGAAAAAAACCGAAGAAAGAACGTCACTACTTTGCGCCGTGAAAACGGATTTATAGAGGCGCCTCTATAAAATCGTGGCACGGTGAGCAATCATGCGTAAATTAAGTGTCGCTCCGGTCGCTTGTAGGCCGCCTAGGAACGACGCGCATGACTGCCAGCAAATATCTTCGTCGTAAGGAAGCTGCCGACTTCCTGAAACTCAAATACGGTCTCGGAACGGCACGGACGCTTGCGAAACTCGCGACGGTCGGTGGCGGTCCCGCAATGACCTATTTCGGCAGAATACCATTATATTCGGAAGAGACGCTCGACGCTTGGGCCGTCGGTAGGCTCGACAAGCCAGTCTACAACACGTCCGAGAAGCGCGCCGAACTGCAATCTCGCCATGGCGAGACTTCCATAGCTGACGCCCAAGGCAGAGTTACTCGCTTAAGACGAAGCGAGTGACGACGATGGCAGCCAACGATGCCGATCAAAACGCGCCGCAGATGCCAATCGAGCGCGATGCGCGCTTTCAGGCTGTGAATGGACACGATGACGCGACCCGTCACGCTGTTGTCGAGGGGTCGCCGGCGGCCGCATCTGGCGCATCGACATCACGACGACGGATGCGAAGGGCTTCGTGACAAGCACGACCGTCGCCCAGTGCGCGGAGCAGCGGGACATTCTGACCGACGCTCTCGTTCTTGGTCGACAACGCCTGCACTTCTGGCGCGGTGGCCTTACGCAGGGAACGCCATGATCGACGATCTCCGCGCCTTGGCGCGCGCTCTGGACGGCAAGGTGATCGGCCGCGTGGTGCGCGCGCCGGCGCCCGGCTGCTCGCGCAACAGCGTAGCGTTGGCAGTCGGCCTCTCCGACCGGGCACCAGACGGCTGGTGGGCGATAGACCATAGCGGGCGTATGACGCCCCGCGAGGCTGCCGATTACGTGCGCAAGCGTCTTGGCATGCCGCTGCTCGAACGTAAGACGAAAGGGCTGAACGACGTTTCAGCGCCTTACAGCCAAACATCTGCTGACAATGATGTAGATCGAATTGCCGCTGCGCTTCGTTTCTGGGAGCACGGCAAAGATCCCCGTGGTACCCTCGTATATCGATATCTCGCCAGCCGCGGCCTTCCCCTGCCCGATCGCCTCGTCGACGGTGATGTCATTCGCTGGCACGCGGGCGCTTGCGCGATGCTTGCGCTGTTTCGCAACTTGCATACCGGCCAGCCCCAAGCGATCTCGCGAACGTTCCTGACCGCGGACGGCATCAAGGTCGAGCGCAAGTTCCTGGGCCCCGTCGCCGACGCCGCGATGATGCTGACGGCCTTTGACGACATCACGGCCGGCCTGACGATCGCGGAAGGCTTCGAGACCGCGCTGGCAACCGAAATGCTCGGCTTCAAGCCAACTTGGGCGCTTGGAAGCGCCGGCGCGATCTCGCGCTTTCCGGTACTCGGCGGCATCGAGACACTGACGATCTCGCGCGAGACAGACGACGGCGGCGTGAACTTCAAAGCTGCCGAAACGTGCGCGGAGCGCTGGCACGGCGCCGGCCGCGAAGTGTTCTTTATCACGCCGCGCATTAGGGGCGATACGGCGGACCTTGTGCGAGGTGCAGCATGAACCAGCGCCCGCCGTCGGACTCTCTGGTCGCACTCGAGCGATACCGGCGAGTCCCCGTCGGCCAGGCGCCAGCCGGGGATCGTTTCAAGCTGACCGCGTTTAACGACGTATCCTTAGGCGCATCGGCGCGCTTCCTCGTCAAAAACCTGCTGACGGCCACGGGACTCGCGGTCGTTTACGGCGCGCCAAAATGCGGCAAGTCCTTCCTCGTCTTCGACTTGGTGATGCACGTCGCGCTCGGCCGGAATTATCGCGGACGCCGGACGAAGAGCGGCAGCGTCGTCTATCTCGCGCTTGAGGGCGCCGAAGGATTCCGCGCTCGCATCGCTGCTTTCCGTCAAGAGAAGCTCGGCGAGCACCGCGGCAGTGTTCCCTTCTACCTTATCGACTCGCCGCTCACTCTGGTCGTCGACCACAGGGCCTTATTGGCCGCTATCTGCGCGCAGCTGCCCGACGCGCGGCCTGCCGTCGTTGTGATCGACACGCTGAACCGCAGTCTGGCCGGCAGCGAATCCGACGACCGAGACATGGGTGCCTACATCCGTGCGGCCGACGCCATCCGGGAGCAGCTCGGCTGTCTCGTGCTCGTTGTCCATCATTCCGGCCTCGATACCTCGCGACCGCGCGGACACACGTCTCTGACGGGCGCCGCAGACGTGCAGATTGCCGTGAAGCGCGACACCGCGGGCAACATCGTTGCGACTGTGGAATGGCTGAAGGACGGCGCAGCCGGCGACGAGATCGTCTCGCGTCTTGCGCCAGTCGAGGTTGGGAAGGACGAAGACGGCGAGGCGATGACAAGCTGCGTCATCGAGGCAGTCGACGCGTCGTGCGCTATCGCGAAGCCGATGAAGACAGATCGGACCAGCAAAGCCGGTAGGATCGCATTACGGGCATTCCATGAGGCCATGGGCAGAGCCGTCGACCCGCCGACGACCGATCAAATCCCGCGCGGCGTGAAGGCCATCATGGTCGACGACTGGCGTGCGGTCGCTATCGCCCGCGGCGTCAGCACGTCGGAGAAGCCGGACAGCGCCAGGGCAGCCTTCCGACGGGCGATGCAGGAGCTCGTTACCACCAGCCAAGTAGCGGTATGGGACGTTTACGCATGGCCGACGAAATAAGCGAGACAGCGAACGCGACGAACGACCGGTCCTTAAAGGACCGTGTCGTGTCGTGTCGCGTGTCGCCTGCCATTACTCGCCGCGACGTGGCGCGATATTTGTCGCGTGATGTCGTGTCGTGTCGCGGACGGAAAACGAATGGTGCCGACGCTCTGATCCAAACAGCTCGACCCTGAAGGAAGGCGACCAGGCAGAGCCTCGAGCGCGGGTCCTTTCCAGGCCTCCCCCCGCTAGGGTGGGCCGCAGCGCCTCGTAAAAGCGCTTGTCACGGTATCCGAAAATAAGGTTCAAGTTGACCGCGCGGTTCACTTTCGCCGGTTTACTCAAATAGGTCAGGGATGATCTCGCCCACTAACTTCGCGAACTGACGGGCGTTTGGCCGTCGGCGATATCGAAAGCGATCCGGTCGGTCGGCTTCAGGTATGAAAGCGAGTCGGCAAGTCACGCCGGATGCGCGCGGGGGAAGTTTAAGAAGCGCGAGGACACTATAGTTGTCTCCACGCTGAACAGTTCCCGCGTCGACGACAACATGGTGACGTAGGCGACGAAAGCCACCTCTTTGTTACGGAGATCGATAGGACGCTTTGATTTTCTGATTTCATAAAAGATTCAAACCGCCATATCTTCTCTAAAAACAGTTACTTAATTTGTCGTCGATCCTGATTCATTACAGCCCAGTACGGCTTCCAGAATCCACAAATCAAACGTTACATCTGTTTCGCAAGGGATTAGCCGATATCAGCCGAACAATAGCATCGCTCTTCTTGATCGGGCCGAGCTTTCGAGGACCGCTCGCGAACGTCGTCGGGCTTAAAGGCGACTCGCGCTCTGATCGCACCGGAAACTTTCGATACTTTTTGTAACACGTTGACATCACGATACCATAACGATAGTGAGGTTCATCGCATCGAGGAGGTAGCCATGCCCGCACAGTTCAAAGATGCCATTGTCGTTTTCACTGCGCGTAGTCCCGAGCGCGTCATCCGGGAGGGCGGGAGCCAGTCGTGGGTGCTGAACGCTGCTCGGGCGAAGCAATGTAAGTGGCTCGTCTGCACCCAGAACCGGCATAATCCGGATCACGAGTTTTCCGACGCGACCGAGCCGCACTGCTCGGCCTTTCTGGTCGGCAAGATTTCTAGAATCGTGCAGGCGGACGATTCTGATGACCGGTGGCGGATCGAAATCAGCGAAGTGGCTCGGATCAGCCAGCTAAATGTTTGGGACCACGGGCGCAATCCGGTACGGTACACCACACTCGAAGAGCTGGGCATCGATGTCAGCAGCCTCGATTTCGAGCGCATGCCGGAGGCACTGCAGCAGGCGCAACAAGCAAGCTCCGGAACGCCTGGATCCCGGCCGCCGGCAACGTTGACCATCCCCGAAGCCAAGCAGGCGTTGGCGGCAACGTTCGGCGTCAAACCAGAGGCCGTAGAAATCACGATCCGGGGTTAACGACCGGCAGGGAGAGCCTCTTGCAACCCGCAGGCTCCCTGCCCATTTCTAGATTACTGTTTGAACGGGTCCGAACGCATCGCGTTCTAGAAGTGACACCTGGCGTATGCCGGGGTGAATCACCGGAAACAACCGGTGGCCGCCGCCAAGCCTTCAGCTTCTTCTCGATGAAGATGCGAAGGTGTGGTTGTCGGCTTGTCGCTCCCCGTCGGCTTCGCAGTACCTCCCGAGCGATCAATTGTTTGGAGAACTGCGAATGTCTTTGATTGAATCCACCCGACATCAAAACCCAGTTCGTTTTCGCAAGGCACGAACGGATGGAAGCCTTGGCTCCCTGCAGCGGGAGATGGAGCGGAAGTTCGGCCTTCCGCCGGGCTGTGTTCGTCTCGTGCATCCGAACGGCCGTAAGATGCGCACCGATGCAACCGTACGTCGCCTGCGTGAGGCTTGGGACTAGTCTGCAGCGCATAACTGTCAGCGCAAAACGCTGCAAAGAACAAAGCGGGACGGCTTTCGTCGCCCCGCTCTTTTATCAGCTGCTCCATTCCTCACCGTTCATCGCGCGAAGCCTCATCCCGTGTGCGGGTGCAACCGAAGGCGAGCCACGGCCCGGCTTATTGCCTTGCAGCGCGCGGACGGGCAGCGCCCCTAAGCACGGAGCGGAGCAACCCTGGCCGCGGAAGCGGCCGCATGATGCAAGCGTGAGGGATCGTTACCCGAAGAGCCGAGACGCCGAATCTCGATTGTTGGGATCGATCTGCAGGCGGCTCGAAGCCGCATAGAGCTCGGCCCGTTTGGACACGTTCAAACTGATAGATTGATGCAGCTCTCGCACTAGATCGAAGCAGCTCGCAAAAAAACTTTTTGGAGCTCTTGCAACCGATTGAGAGCTGTGCTGTTATTCCGATACGAGCTGTATCCATTGAATGAGCGAGCTGTTCGCTCTTTGGTCTGCGAGCTCGGAAAGGGAAGATTATGATGGAAGTACATGTGCCGGCTATGCGCGGGAAAATGGGCACCCGCACCTATTACGGCGTCCTGATGCCGATGAATGCCGTTCCCCAATTCTTGAAATTCACGGATTGGGCCGGGATCAGCGCTGAAGATCGGGAGCAGCGCGTCCTGAACGCGAAACGGGTTCCTGACCTGGCGTCCTACATAACGGAAAACGAAGAGGACTACCTGTTTGCCTCGATCACGGCCTCGTTCAAGAATGAGCCGAAGTTCGAACCTTTCGAGCAGGGCGGCAACATTGGCATGCTGCGTCTTCGTCTCGGGGACGAGCTGATCATCAATGATGGTCAGCATCGGGCTGCCGGCATAGCGCAAGCTCTGAAGGACGGCTCGCCTTCTTTCCGGGAAGATACGCTTTCGGTCCTGCTCTTCCCCTGGGAAAGCACGGAACGCGGACAGCAGATGTTTTCCGACCTGAACCGCTTCGTGCAGAAGACTTCGAAGTCACTCGACATCTTGTACGACAAGAGGGACGAGACCGCCGCGGCGACTCTCGCGATGATCGAGAAGGTGCCGGTTTTCCGGGAGCTGACCGACAAGGAAAAGGTTTCGCTCGAAACAAAGTCGACGAAGCTGTTCACCCTTGCCGCGCTGTATGACGCGGATGTCGAACTGCTGAAGGGCCACGATAAGCACGACATCATGGCCAACGCGGCTCTGCTGACCGAATATTGGACCGCAGTTTCCGGGCACATGCCGGACTGGATGAAGGTGCTTAACGGTCAGAAGCTCGCAATCGAGCTTCGTCAGGAGAAAATCTCGTCCCATTCGACCGTGCTTCGCGCGCTCGGCGGATTGGGCGTCGATCTTCTTGGCGCCAAGGATTGGCGTCCTGCACTGGCCGGTCTGGAAAAGATCGACTGGTCGAAGAAGAATCCGGAATGGGAGAACATCTGCATCGTCAGCAACTCTGTCGTATCGAACCGCCAGGCGAGGGCCGCGACGAAGGCGTTCATCAAGGCGAAGCTCGGCCTTGATCTGACGGACGGCGAACAGCGCTCGATCGATCGCGCTGCAGCGTAAGGAGGGACCTATGACGCAATTTACGACACGGGTCGAACTCCACGATGCAAACTGGAGTGACTATACGAAACTGCATGCCCAAATGCAGGCGCAGGGCTTCGAACTGACGGTGCATTCTGACGACGGTGTCGTCTACGAACTGCCGCCTGCGGAGTACAATTTCGAAGGCAATCTTACTCGGTCGCAAGTGCTCGGCCGCGCCAAAATGGCGGCTGCGACGACCAACCGAAAGTACGCGGCGATCGTCACGCAATCTGCGGGACGGACCTGGGCCGGACTGGTGAAAGCTTGACCGATAATCCCACGGGGAGGGGCGGCCGCCGGCCGCCCTTTCCTTTCACAAGGGGCGAGGCATGCAGTGTGAAATTGAATTTCTTCCAGTTGGCGAGAGCACAAAGGCTGGCGACGCGATCGTCGTCCGTTATGGGAGCGAAGTACTTACGAGCTGATGCTGATTGACGGCGGGCATGGGGTCACGGGTAAAAACATCGTCTCGCATCTGAAGCAATATTTCGGACCGTCGCCCGTGCTCGAACACGTCGTTCTGACTCATTCCGACGCGGACCACGCATCGGGGCTGCGGACGGTTTTGCAGGAAGTCACGGTTCGAACCTGTGGCTCCATATCCCGTGGCTCCTGGCCGAGGAATCCCGCCACCTCTTCGCCGACAAGCGATGGACTGAAGACGGGCTGAAGCGGGTGATCAAAAAGGAATACGACATCATCAGCGAAATCTGCGACTTAGCCAACGCAGCCGGTTGCAAGATTTCCTACCCCTTCGAGGGTGCCGACATCGGACCATTTAGGGTCTGCTCGCCAAGCGCCTACGCTTACAAGTACAAGCGCCTACGCTTACAAGTATCTGCTTCCGCAAGTCGACAAAACGCCTGATCCTGACCAGGCGGCGATCGCGGTGGCGCGCATGTGGATCGGCAAGGAGTCCTTGGCGAAGAAGCTGCTCGAAGCAGCGAAGGCGAAGCTGCAAAGCTGGACGACGGAGAGCTGGAACAACGAACGCTTGAAGGATGGCGGCACAACGAGCGCCAGCAATGAATCGAGCGTCGTTCTCTACGGCAATTTTGATAGCGGCCGCGTGCTGCTGACTGGCGACAGCGGTCTGAACGGGCTTACCTGGACGGCTGAATATGCGGCGAGACTGAGCTGGCCTATGCAGCGGTTCAGCTTCATACAAATCCCGCATCACGGGAGCCGCCGCAATGTCGGTCCGACAATCCTGACGCGCGTTCTCGGCGACAGGCAGGCTGAGACCATGCCGACAAAGTTCACGGCCTTCGTTTCTGCACCGAAGGATGATGACCAGCACCCGCGCCGGATTGTCCTGAACGCTTCAAGCGGCGCGGTGCAAAAGTGATCGCGACCCAAGGCGCTAATAAAGTGTATTGGGGCGGCTTCAATCCGCGCTCCGGTTACTCGGCCGCTGAAGTCCTGCCGTTCTACACGCAGGTCGAGGAGTACGCGTGACGGGGCAGATTTCGCCGAAGTCGCTTAAAGATCAGAACCGCTTGCCCTTATGGATCACGATCGCGGTCAACTTCGCCGTGTTCTATATGGTGGCGCAGAGCGACGCGCTGGCGCTCTCCGGCCTTAAGGGCTTCGTAACCGGCGCGGCAAACCTGCTGCCGGTCGGTCTCGCCTTAATCGTCACCTCGATTGCAAACGGCCTGCTCAGTGCGGACATGAAGGCGCGTTTAGTCTTCCTGCGATGGCATCATGCGCTGCCAGGGCATCAGGCTTTCAGCAAATACGGGCCGGCTGATCCACGTGTCGACATGGATCGCGTCAAGAAGCTTCTCGGCGGGAAGTTGCCGATAAGGCCCAACGATGAAAATCGAACCTGGTACAGGCTTTTTTACAAGCCGGTCGAGAACGAGGCCGCGATCCTGCACACGCACCGCGAGTTCCTTTTCGCGCGCGATTATGCGTCGTTCGCCTTTCTATTTTTGGTTGGATTCGGACCCGCTGTGGTCTTTATGGACACGCTGAAAGTAGCGTTGACGTACTGGGCGATACTGCTCGCGCAATTCCTGACTGTTCGACAGGTTGCGGCAAACTATGGGGTCCGGCTTGTCACGACGGCGCTGGCGCGTAAGGCAGCCACACCCGTTCGCGCGCCGGCAAAGGCCAAAACCTGAAGCCGTGCATTTACGTCGAGGAGCTGCGGACGGCTTCGGCCGCAATGTGCCCTGCAAAGGCTGCGACGAAGGATTTCAGGCTCGTAAGCTCCGACATGTCGGCAAAATGGCCTGTCGTGGCGGCGTCACGCGGTGAGGCAAGCGTGCACGCAGCGCTGTAGAGATTTTCGCGAACGAGCTTCTGACAAAGCAGGTCGTAGCGTCCGAGATAGGAGACGTTCCGGAACTCCGGAAAGACCGGGTAGTGAGTGGAGGATTCCCGCTTGCCTGGCCGACGGGATGCGTCGGCGTCCTCAACTATGACCAACCAGCCAACGAAGGGTTTTGCGGAAGCGCCAAACGCTCCTTCGCGATATGCGGTCCAGAAATCGTGAGCGGTGCCGATCGCTTCTTCGGCGCGGTTGTTCGCGTTGTTGCCGAACGACGGCCCGACCTGGCTCTTCATCTCTACGGCTGCAATGAGACGGCCGTTCTGAATGACAAGAATGTCCCAGAGCTTCGTCGGTCGAAAGAATCCCGGCAGCGTAAGAGCCGCGCGGTTTCGATAGATCGATGCATGTCCAAGTCCGTTCGCGTGCACCAGGTCGATCATCAACGCGACAAAGCCGTCCATTGTGTTGCCGGCCGTTACCGCTCCGCGCTCGCCGGTGTCTGTCGTGCCGGCCTCGATTTTGGCTTGAAGCGCCTTCTGCCGGTTACCCCAGAATGCCATCGTTGCATCGCGCGCCTTGCGCTCATAATCGGCGAGGTCGAGCGCCATCAATCACCGTTTCCGCCAAGCGCAGCCAATTCGTCCTTCGATAATTTGTAAAGTTGAAACGCCCCGCGATTACATGCTGCAAGGTCGCCGCGCTCTGCCGCGTCGACCAACGCAGTTCGTAATTCGACCGACACATCTTTCCAATGCGGGACGCGGATGCGGCGAAGGTATTGCGCCTGAAAGCGCAAGTAGCCGCCGCGCATTTTGGTCGAGTATGTGGCGACGAACAATCGCGCGATGCCCGACAGAAGCACGGCCTGCAGAGCGCGCAAATCCCATGTGTCCGACGTGATGAAATATAGATTATGATGCGGATAGAGTCGGCCGCCCTCAAAGACGATATGCGCTTCGCCTTTAATGTCGGGAATGAGAAGCTTCGGCTTGCCTGCGATGCCAGGATAAATGCGGTCAATCGTTCGATACCAGTTGGTCGGGATTTTCTTAGCGACATGTCGGCCGGCGATTGCTTCCTTGTGTCTGTTGAGATGCCGGCGCAGGCGCGGGTAGAGCTTTAAGTCGACGAGGCCTCCCTCGTCGGCAAACGGATTGACCACGCCAAAGCCGCGCCATGCAACGGTGCCGTCGAGGATGTCGCGCGTCATCACTAGCGGCAGCTTGCGGTCTTCCTCGACGTCTAGCTGGTCATATGGGCCGATGAAAGCCTGGTCGGCCCCGGTCGCCACGCCAATTCCAACCTTGCAGCCGGCGAGCTCAAGATCGGGATATGTCGCTTCCAGGCGACGCACTAAGGCAAGCTGGTCGGGAGACTCCAAAATCCAGGGCTCGGAGCCGGCCGTGACGCCATGCATCTCGCGAACGCCGCTTGCGTCTGCCGGCATGGCTTTCTTCAGCAAGTTCTCTGATAGGCGTGTCAGCTCCTGCGCGTCGATCGCCGGTCGATGCGCGATGCGCGTAGCGCCTGGTTTCTCGCGTGTGATGATGGTGATCGCGGGATAGGCAATCACGTCGGAATGAAACGCCGGCGTGTCCACCATGTCGACATAGACTTTGAGGTGGAAGCCACTCGCTACCATCGCCCGGAGCGGGCCGCCGTAGCGGTTCTTCATCCATCGATCGGCGCAGATGAAGCCGAGGGCACCGTCCTGATTGAGGCTTGCGAGCGACCGTTCGATGAAAGGAATGTAGATGTCGGCCCGGTCGTAAATCGTTTTGTAGCGCGCACGATAGGCGGCGATCAGCGCGTAGGGAATCATCTCCTGGCGGACGTAAGGCGGGTTGCCGATCACCACATCGAAGGCACCGGGTAAATCCACGAGCAGGAAATCCCCGAAGATCAGCCAGGCTTTCGTCAGGGATCGAGCAGCTGCGCCGGCGATGCCGTGCGCCTTAAGCAACGCCTTTAGGCGCGCGGCAAGTTGGTGAAAACTGTCGCGATGCAATTCAACAGCGCGGATGCTGTCTGATAGTGCCCTAACGGGATCAGGTTGCCCGGCCCTTTTCCATGCCGTCAGCAGCCGTTCCACGGCCGGCAGCAGAAAGTCGCCGTCACCGAAAGACGGCTCTAGAAGCCGAAGGTCCTGCAGGGGCCGATCGGTTGTGTAACCTGTCAGGTCGAGGATGAAATCGACCACTTCTTGGCGGGTGAAGATCGCACCGCGGGCCTCGATCCCGGCGTCCGACAAAGCCTGGACAGCCGTAGTGACGGGGCAAAGCTCCGGAAAATAGGCTTGATCGAGTGCGATCTGCGGGACGCGATCACGCATCGAAAAGCGTCGGCTTCGAATCGGGACGTTTGCGCGGCGGCAAGGGCTGCGCCGCGATCATGTGCGCCCGTTTGCGAGCCTGGCAAGGCCGTAGGCGAGTTGCACCTGCAGCCACGCCTTATCCTTCCCTCCGCAGGCTTTAGCGAGCCGAATCGCCATTTCTAGGCATACGCTGTTCTTTTCGTTCACGAGGTTGTTGCGCGCCTGTCCGGCGACGCCGAGATCACGGACACCTTTAGCGACGGTGAGACCGCTGCCTTCAAGGCATCGTTTGCGAACCGTGATCTCGGGGTGCTTCTTTGGCTCGCTCATTAGAACAAAAGTAGATCATGGCACGAGAACTCCGCAAGCGACGCTTGTCACTTGCCCACAATTCTCGAAAATAGATCATAGCTCCTGCTCGTGATCGGGGCCGATTGCGGAATAGCGCCCGCTATTCCTCCTAGACGCGGCGCAGCTGCACCAGGTGATTGTCAAGGGTCGGCGGCGACTGTGGTGCTAGCTGCGCCTCCTGATCACCTGCGCGGCACTAAGCGCGCGTTGTTGCAGCATCTCGTTCTTGACCGCCTGCGGCGTGACGGCGCCGCATTCTAATCGCGAGGCGATTTCCCCGCGCGCAAGCGTCAAACCAACGTTCGGATTAACAATCGGGCCTAGCGAGAAGCCCAGATCGGGTGCTGCCAATCCAACGTTGCGGACGCACGATCGGTAGTCTACCGCCGCTTGTCAGCTCGCGCGATGCTTCTTCGCGTTATCTTTCGCCAACCATTCTCCAGCGATGCAACGCCATGCGAGCGGCATGGATGATACCGCAGCCGCGTGAAAAGCCGCTTGGAACAATGCGGGAGCGGCATCGCTACTGACACGCAAAGGCGCGCTGGGAACCGCGATTGGAGCGGGCCCGCATCGAAGCAGGCTTATCCGAGACAGAAGGCCGCTTGTCCGATCTCAGCGACGAAGCGGCGGACCTAGCGGGGAGGTTTGGCGCGTGCAGGCGATACTCGACGCCGCCGCGACAGCTATGGAAAGGGAGCCGCCCGTGTCTGACCTGTCCCGCCGCGCTGTCGTCGCCGGCCTTCCCGTCGTCGTGCTACCAGCCGTTGCCATCGCAGCGCCCGCAACGTCGAATCTTTCACGCCTGCTCGAAATGGAGCGCCAGCTGGCGCGCATCGCTACTGACCGCGAGGTTGGCTATCGCGATAACGTCGCGTCGTTCAAGCGATGGAGCAAGATGCTTGCAGCGTGGTCTATTCCGCGCCGACAAGGCTATTCAGCACGCGCTAGCTACGAGTTCGAAAGCGCGCTAACCCGGTGGCGGCGACGCATTGACCAAGCTGAAGCCGACGTTGGACTGACCGCAACGAAGGCGAAGCTGTCGGACCTTTCGGACGAGCGGTCTAACATCATCGAACAGGCTTGGCTTGTGCCGGCGACCGACCTTCCCTCGTTGCAGTGCAAGGCGCGCATGGCAGGCGAAGGCGGCAACCTTCTCGGCTCTGTCGCCGCCGACGTTCTCGCGATGGTGCAGCTATGAGCGGGTGTCTCGACGCGCGATCCTTCGCGCACCGCCGGCCGTGGCGGCTTTCGCCGCTGTAGCGGCGCTCGCGGATCACGCGCGCAGGGCCGCGTATCTTCTGACCACCGCCACAGTCGATGACGACGTGATGAGCGGCGACGACTTGAAAGCGCTTCTTGAATCCATAGCGGGAGACGCGGCGTGACCAAGCTGCGACCGCCGCTGCCTCCGCACGTTCGCGCCCGCTGCGAGGCGACGATAGCGCGCCTTCTGGCGCTGCTTAATGCCTGTGATGGCCCCGACGACGATCTCGAACCGCCGCTTGGTTATTAACCGCCGCATGTGCCTTGGGATGCGGAGGCGGACGGGCCCGGTGGCGTATCCGACGACGAGCCATCGATCGGCGCGCCTGAAACGACAGCTTATGGGCAGACCGCCTCGCAGAAGCTCACTTGGAGCCTGGCGTCATCGTCGCGGTGGATCGATCGACGCGGTCAGTCCGCCGAGCATCTCGGGGGCTTTCTAAGGCGTAATTATGCAGTGATGATTTTAGATACCGGCTTGCACAATCAAAAGCTCTGAGTAGGATTGTTACAACGAGGGGGAAGATAGAATGGAAAAATATTTTGCTGCAATCATAGCATTTGTGTTTTTGGCAATACCGCAGAACGTGCATGCGATCGATTATGCGAAGGATTGCAAAGCTGACGAAACGCCTTTGTCTTGCTCACTGCGACAGGCAACCACAAAGGAAGAAGCGCTAACAAAGCCGCGAACGCCGGATGTCGGCCGCGACCGTTCTGATACGCGTCTGTCGGACTGCAGCGTTTCTGATCTTGCATGCCGAAGGAAGCGTCACGAGCGTGATGGCTCGTGCGGTAACTTTGGATGCAAGTAAGATAATGACACGTCGCTATATTTCGGGTCTCTTCACCGCATTCTTGTTCTTTTTCACAACCGTATCGACACACGGTGCCAGTTTCGATTGCGCAAAAGCGGACTCGCGTGCCGCTTCGTTGATATGTGCTGATCAGTCTTTGTCTGACTTAGATCGTCAATTAGGTGAGGCTTATCAAATTGCCGTGAAAGCGGACCCGGAGGAACGCATACGGCATCGAGGATGGCTTTCTGAACGAGATAAGAAGTGTGGTCGAGAGGCATTGGGTAAGGATGCTTTACGTTGTTTGACTGAGGCAATCGGAGCGCGGCTCCTTGAGTTGCGAACGGTCAATAGAAGGTCAGATCGCCCGCCTCAAAGCCCATCGGCCTCGGAAGCCGATATCTCACCTCAACATTACATTTGCGAGGTGACGATAAGTCTAGAGCATACCCTTGAACTTACCAGTACTCAGACCTTTTATTGTAGACACAAGACAGATGAGAAGTCTGGCCTTCGAGCGTGTTTTACGATCGAGAGAGCAAACGGCGACACTATTTTCAAGCAGGAAAACGGGTTCAAGGCCCTTGGCGGAATCTGGTATTCGAGATCCAAGAAGCTTTCGAAAGACGGAAGCTTCTTCACACATCGAAGTGAGAACAGGACCCTAACTCTGAACCTTGATTCTAGCCTCAGGTTATCAGGGCTTGCGATGAAAGTTGAATTTGTTCACCCGGGAGTGACCTGCGAGGATACGATCGGACTTAGGCTTTGTAAGCCTGTGTCTGACTGCGATTCCTGAGGTTCCTCTACGGCCTTACCCTTTAAGTTCGGCCTTGTACCGCCGAAACTTGCACGCGTTCTGCGAGCATGATCTGGCTGAATCCGGCATCGGTGACGCGGATGGTCCGACCGAGCAAATGATGCGTCAATGTCGAGGCGAACTGTTCAATAGCTCTCGACAAAGCCATTGTCGCCCAGGATAATCGTCTTGGAAAAACGGAGGGACCCGAGCATGAAGGCTCTAGCCCAAATGGCGCTCGCCTTATGCGGCATTTCCTTGTTCTCGGCAATCGCGACACCTATGGAAAATTCTCCGACCTACAGAGTCGATGAGCGACACCGGATTGCTCAGTCACCAACGTGTCATTGCATACAATACACGAGTACGGCGGCCTGCCAGAATTGCTCTTGCGTGCAGGCATCAGGGACGTGTCCCTCAGGCTTACGGTGCGGCACTACCTCATTTGGAGGCGGCTTCGAAAGTGTAGCGGCTTGCATTAAGTAATACTCGGCGCGTACTTTATTCCAGACATCAGAGGGAGGCGGGATTGCGCCAGACAGGTCTGTGGTTCACATCGATATCGATCAGCCTAACTTTGGGATCAGGCAGTGCGTTGTCGCAGGTCGATGCTGCCAAAATAGAAGACAAAGGGTCTAAGCTTTCATCGTTCGCGATCTGCCACGGCGAGTTTAAAGAGAAACGGATTAACGCTGATCCCTTCCGTGACACACGCTCATTCGAACGATCATGCGCGGATCATCCCGGATCGCAGGTATTCGAAGGATGCTCTGGAGGTGGTGCTAATCCGGCGCGGTCGGCGGCGGGCTTATGTCGAGGTAGCAAGTATTTTACTGTTACTGTAGATCATCCTTCCGTGGATGGAAACGGGTGCGGTTACTCGTGGTTCACGGTCACCTGCTGGTCTGGTCGATAGACTACTTTTGACGCGATGGTGATACGCAGCACTAGCTGTAGCCTCCCACCTAAAGCAGCTTCGCTACAGCGATGCTCGCGATGGTGGTAAAGATTGTTAACAGCGCGATCGGCACCGCGATGGGAAACGGCTGAACAAACCGGAGCACTTTTCTGACGAGCCATTGATCCCCAATATCGCGAGGTCCGGCGATGGCTTTAGCGCCAACCCATACCCCACATATTATTCCAAAGAATGTGAGGGGTTGCGTGATTAGCAACTCGGCCAAAAAGAAAAGAAATTGCGCTGGCTTCGCACTGAGCTTCACTTCCGTGATTTGAAATACGCCGACAGCGGCAATTCCCAACGCGAGCGCAGATAAAGCGTATTGAGCTAACGCCGAGGTAAACCTCGCTTTACGTTCATCAATACGTTTAGAATTTTCGGCAATCGCCTTTATCGATGCTTCAACGTTCTCCGAAAAGAAACGAGGCAATCTCGCCTTGGCATTATCGTCCAGTACCGCCTCAGATACAGCGCGGAAGGACCTCGCATACGCAATCACGCCTAGAGACGATGAGAAGTGATGTTCCGTCTTTATCCTCTTGTAGCCGATGATTTTTCTGTAGAGTGCGAAAAGCGTACGAGAGCGCCATGTGAACTCGTCACCATCGAAGCGGTAGAGATCGACGATCGTGTCAGTGTTAGGATTATGGTGTTGATGACGATGGCCAATATCTCTCAGAAAAAAGAATAATTGCGCGGTAACGACGTGTTCGATGTGATCTTTCTGTACGGGATCGTCAGGCATCGATGGTGCCGAAGCGCTTTTCGTCATCGGCGTTGATACCCGGAGGCCTGTTTCGCCGGTTCGCGCGACTGTAAATTCGGCGTTAAATCCCGATAACGGCTTCAGTCCTTCTCGAAGCTCTTCGAAGGAAGGATCAAAGGCCTGCGACAGGCTATGCGACGCAAACGGTACGGAAAAAGCGCGCAGCCGCGACTGGTACTCGTGCAGCAGCCGCTCTGCTTTTTGCCATTCCGCGTCGTCGGTTATCAGATAAACCATGCCTGCAAGTGCTTCGGTGGTTCCTTCCACCGAAACGGCTTTGCCAACGCATACGAACCAAAGCTTTCCACGCAGCTTCAACAGCAATGGCGATAGGACGGTGCGAAAGGGCAGCAGAACGTCCGAGCAATCTTTTCGGCGATAGGAGATTAGATATCTAGACAAACCGTCTGTACGGTTCGCTGTTGTCGCGCGAGGTCGATGGCTCACCTCACCGAACGCGGAAAACGATAGCGCGCCGCTGACGCAGGGTATCCAACCTTTGAATGCTGCCCCGGTCATCGTGATCGGAGCAGTTAGCCAGCTACGTTGCGGATGGCTTCGTCAGATAGCTTTCCTTGCTCAACCCAAGTATTGGTCGGAATATCCACAGCAAGGCCCGCCATCACGCGCTCGTCTCGCACGCCGTTATGGAAGGTAGGAAGCTGACCGCGCATCGACGCCCGAAGACCAGGAATGCGCTCGCGATTCTGAGCGTATTCCGACCGTCCGTCCGCTGCCTGCTTCGCTAGTCGCGCGATCAAATATAGCGCAATAAGGATAAGCGGTATGAGGATTGAGACCGCGACGCCTTTGACGGCATCGAGCGGTAGGGGGTCAGGCATTTGGCGTCACCACTGTACGGCCAAATCGAAGCCGAATCCCGATTCTAACCGATTCGCTGATAAAAAGATTCACTGTCAAGTGTGGTCGCCATACACCGCGCGGCGCTTTTCCACAATCAACTCGATCGTCGTCGAGTCTCGACCACGGATTTGCCGCATCTGCTTACCTCCCGCTTACCGCGCCCGTCACCGCAGGCTTACAGCACACTCTAAAATATTGTTATTGCTGGTGGAGCCAGACGGAATCGAACCGACGACCTCTTCAATGCCATTGAAGCGCTCTCCCAACTGAGCTATGGCCCCACGCTTTTTTCGGCGACATTGGGGTGTCGCCCGAACGCGGCTCTATAGGCGAAAGGCGTCCGAGCGACAAGCGTTCGCCGGACACGTCGGAAGCGTCAGGCTTCCTCGTCCGTCTCGATGTCGCCATCGATCAGGTTCGATACGTCGTCGCCATCCTCTTCCTCCTCCTCGAGGAAGGTATCGTTGGAGGCCTCGTCGTCGTCTTCCGCCTCGACATCGATTTTCGAGGCCGCTGCATCATCGCCGGCATCCGCATCTTCCAGCGAGATCGTCTCAGCGCCGCTGTCGTCCTCTTTCTCTTCCTCGACGACACGCGGCTGAGGCGTCGCACGCACCGCAGAACGGGTCGGCAAAGGCACCGGCACGAATGGCGTCCCACATTTCGGGCACACGATCTTGTCTCGACCGAAATCGAAGAACTTCGTGCTGCAGTTCCCGCACTGCCGCTTCAAACCCATGTCGGGTTTCGTCACGTCAAAAATCCTCGTAAATCTGCAGGGGCAAGCCGTGCGTGCGCCTTTGGTCGTGAGGCGCGCTGTTAGTGGCCGCCCAAGGGGCTGTCAATCGGTCGCGTGCCGCTCTTTCCAGCGCCGGCCAAAAAGCGTTAGGCATTCCCGCCTTCTCCAGCGAGCGCCTGCGCCCGACAATGTCATCCCTGCCGCCATCGAATTCGCACAGCGCCGAAGGCGCGCGACCCCGCACGGCACGCGCCGGCGGCCCGCTTCGCGGACGGATTCGCGTACCGGGCGACAAGTCGATCTCGCACCGTGCTTTCCTGGTCGGCCTTCTGGCGATCGGCGAAACCACCGTCGAAGGCGTGCTGGAAGGCGAGGACGTTCTTCGCACGGCGGAAGCGTGCCGGATGCTCGGCGCGACGGTCGAGCGTCACGGCCCGGGCCGCTGGTCGGTGCACGGCGCGGGCCTTGGATCGCTGCGCGCGCCGACGGACGCGCTCGACTTCGGCAATGCCGGCACAGGCGCGCGCCTGATGATGGGCATCGTCGGCGGCCATCCGATCGCGGCGCGATTCGATGGCGATGCTTCGCTGCGCAAGCGGCCGATGCGCCGCATCCTCGATCCACTGACCATGATGGGCGCACGCGTGCGCGAACAGGCCGATGGCGGTCGCTGCCCCATCCTGCTGGAAGGCACGGCGGAGCCAATTCCGATCGAATACCGCACACCGGTGGCGTCGGCGCAGATCAAATCAGCGGTGCTCTTCGCTGGCCTCAATTCGCCCGGCCGCACGACCGTGATCGAGGCGGAGGCGTCGCGCGACCACACGGAAAAGATGCTGGCGTTGTTCGGCGCCAACGTGCGCTCCGACGCGACGCCAGAAGGTGGTCGCAAAATCGTGCTGCAGGGCCGCCCGGTGCTAAAACCTTCGCATGTCAGCGTGCCGGCCGATCCGTCCTCCGCGGCTTTTGCCATCGTCGCGGCATTGGTCACGCCGGGGTCGGACGTCGTGCTCGAAGGCGTGATGACGAACCCGCTGCGTACCGGCCTCATCACGACCTTGCGCGAAATGGGCGCTCATATCGAGCTACTCGACATGCGTCATGAGGGCGGCGAAGAGATCGCCGACTTCCGCGTGCGTGCCTCCGATCTGCGCGGCGTCGATGTGCCTGCGTCGCGCGCACCAACAATGATCGACGAATATCCCGTGCTTGCGGTCGCGGCGTCTTTCGCAACCGGCGAGACGCGCATGAACGGCTTGCACGAATTGCGCGTGAAAGAATCCGACCGGCTTGCAGCCGTCGCCGACGGCTTGCACGCAAACGGCGTCGATTGCGAGATTGCTGGCGACGATCTTCTCGTACGCGGCGGGGCAGGACAGGCCGCAGGCGACGGCACGGTCGCGACACATCTCGACCATCGCATCGCGATGAGCTTCCTTGTCATGGGCCTCGCGTCGCAAAAGCCCGTGACGGTCGACGACGACCGCATGATCGCGACGAGCTATCCCGAATTTGCCGCGCAGATGGCGGCGCTCGGGGCGCAATTCGCGTGATCATCGCGATTGACGGCCCCGCGGCCTCCGGCAAGGGCACCATCGCGCGAAAGCTTGCAGCGCACTTCGGCCTGCCGCACCTCGACACTGGTCTGCTTTATCGTGCCACGGCGCGTGCATTGCTCGATGAAGGCGCGCGGCTCGACGACGCAATTGCAGCGGTCGCGGCCGCACGCGGCCTGGCGCTGACTGATTTCGACGAGGCAAAACTGCGCGGCCGCGAGATGGGAGAGGCCGCTTCCGTCGTCGCTGTGTTGCCGGCGGTGCGCGAAGCATTGAGCGAGATGCAGCGGCGCTTCGCGACGCAGGACGGCGGCGCGGTGCTCGACGGGCGCGACATCGGCACCGTGATCGCGCCGGACGCGCATGTGAAGATTTTCGTCACCGCCACGCCAGAAACGCGCGCGCAGCGCCGCGCGATCGAGTTGCGTCGTGGCGGCGAGCCGGTCGCATTTGACGACGTCCTCGACGACATCCGTCGGCGCGACGAGCGCGATTCGGGACGCGCGGCCGCACCTCTCAAAGTCGCACCGGATGCGGTGCGCCTCGACACCACCACGCTCGATATTGTCGCGGCGGTCGCGGCGGCGGTTGCGATTGTGGAGGCGCGCGCGCCGGTGCGCGCGAGGACCGACGCATGACCACCGCCTCGAGCGCCTTTCTCGATGCCTTGCACGAAGCCGGCGTCGAAAAACTTTTCGTCAATCTCGGCTCCGACCATCCGGCCTTCGTCGAAGCGTATGCGAAGGCACGCGCCACCGGCCGCCCGGTGCCGGACCTCGTCACCTGCCCGAACGAAATGGTGGCGCTCTCGGCTGCGCATGGTCATGCGCTGGTATCAGGCAGGCCGCAGGCGGTGATCGTGCATGTCGATTGCGGCACGCAAGCGCTCGCCGGCGCGGTGCACAATGCAATGCGCGCGCGCGTGCCGGTGCTGATCTTCGCCGGCGCCGCGCCGTTCACACAAGAAGACGAGCTTGTCGGCACGCGCAACGAATTTATCCACTGGCTGCAGGACGTGCGCGACCAGCGCGGACTTGTCCGCGGCTACATGAAATATGATGCCGAGCTGCGCACCGGTCGCAACATCAAGCAGATGTTGTGGCGCGCGCTGCAGATCGCGACGAGCGCGCCCGCCGGCCCCGTCTATTTGATGGGCGCACGCGAGGTGATGGAGGAAACGGTTCCGGAAATTACACCGTCGCGAAAGCCGTTCGGCGCCGCCGCGCCGCGTGCTCTCGATGCCGCGAGCGTCGAGGCGATCGTCGACGATCTTGCGAAGGCGAAAAAGCCGCTCGTCGTCACGTCGTATCTCGGGCGCGATGTCCGGGCCGTGCCGCTGCTCGTCGAGCTTGCGGAGAAATTCGGCGCGGGCGTGCTGGAGTCCGCGCCGAGCGCGATGAATTTTCCGGCTGCACATGCGCTCTATCAGGGCAACCAATGGAACCAGCCCGTGCAGAACGCGAGTCTCGCGTCGGCCGATTTCGTTCTCGTGCTCGATTGCGATGTACCGTGGATCCCGAAGGTCAATCGCCCGGCGACGGGCGCAACAATCCGGCACATCGACACCGACCCACTGAAACGCGACATCCCGCTCTGGCACATCGACGCGACTTCTCGCCACGAGGCCGACGGCGTGACGGCGCTGACGCAAATCCTCGATCATTCGCGCACGAAAGAGATCGCCGGCATCGCTGCGAAGCGTGCGGATTGGGCAGCGCTATCCGGTGCGCGCCGGGCCGCGCTCGCGAAACGAGAGGTACCCGGCGACATCCTGACGGCAGAGCAGGTCGTTGCCTGCGTGAACCGCGTGGTCGGCGAAGATGCGATCGTGCTGAACGAAGGCATCTCGAACTATCATGTCGTTTGCGACGGCATGCGGCGCGAAAAGCCCGGCACGCTCTTCACCTCAGGCTCGTCCTCGCTCGGCTGGAACGGCGGCGCTGCCATCGGCGTGAAGCTCGCAAAGCCCGATGCAAAGGTCGTCGCGATGACAGGCGATGGCTCCTACATGTTCTCGGTGCCCGCGACCGTGCACTGGATGGCGCGCAATTATCGAACACCGTTCTTGCAGGTGGTGTTCAACAATCGCGGCTGGAAGTCGCCGAAACTCTCGACGCTGGCCGTGCATCCCGACGGCTATGCATCGCGCGCCAACGACATCGGCACACGCTTCGATCCGCCGCCGGACTACGCGGGCATCGCTGCGGCGGCCGGTGGCGCGGAAGCGATCCGCATCAGGCAGCCCGATGAGGTGGAGGAGGCCGTCGCGCGCGCCTGGGCGGTCGTGCTGGAGGAAAAACGCTGCGCCGTGATCGACGCATGGCTTGAGCCGGCATAAGCCGGCACCTCTGCCACGCCTTTGTCGCGATCTGCCGCGACAGTGGTTGCCATGATCCAGCTTGGAACGAGCACGCCTGCCAGTCCTGACACCACTGTGACGCTGCGAGACGGGCCGACGAAGGCAGGCACTCGCCGCTCGCCGGCGAATAGTTTTGCCGACATCGTCTCTAACATCACCGACAACATCACGGAACGTGGCCGCTCGCTCCTGTCGGCCGCGGGCTGGCAGCCGGCCGCCGCGACGACCGGCGAAGCCCTCCTCGCCCGCTGCGAAGCGCTGCTTTCGGGTCGTGGCGAAGCGACGGGCACCGCGATGGCTGCCGAAATCCTTGGCGACTACTCGCTGCTGGACGCCTTCGAGCGCCGGGCCTTCTTCCTCGGCCTTGCCGAACGTTTTGGCCCCGATCGGGACGCTATCGGCCGCGCAGTGGCGGGGCTTGACCGCGATGGCGCCGACCCTGCCGATCTCCATTATGCGTCCGAACCGCGCCGCCTCGAATTGTTCCGCCGTCTCAACCGTGCACCGGCCGGCACGCGCGCGCTCGTCGCGATGCGCACGGAATTGCTCGACCTTGTGCGCAGCGAGAAGTCGCTCGCGAGCGTTGATCGTGACTTCCGTCACCTTCTTGGCTCGTGGTTCAACCGCGGCTTTCTGGTGCTGCAGCGGATCGACTGGAGCGCGCCCGCGTCGATCCTCGAAAAGATCATTCGCTACGAGGCCGTGCATGCGATCCACGATTGGGACGATCTGCGGCGGCGCATCGATAACGTTGACCGGCGCTGCTATGCGTTCTTCCATCCGGCCCTCGTCGACGAGCCGCTGATCTTTGTCGAAGTGGCGCTGACGGAAGCGATCCCGACCGCCGTCGCGCCGCTGCTAGCACGCGATCGTATCCCGGTGTCGCCAACGCGTGCGCGCACCGCCGTCTTCTACTCGATCTCCAACTGCCAGAAGGGCCTCGCGCAGGTCACCTTCGGCAATTTCCTTATCAAGCAGGTCGTCGACGAAATCCGTCGCGAACTGCCGCGCATCGACACGTTCGTCACGCTATCGCCGGTGCCGAATTTCCGCGAGTGGCTTACGAAAACGATGCCGCAGCTCGACGAAGGCACGCGCACGTTGCTGGAGCGGCTCGACGATCCCGCATGGCCGGACGATGCGCCGACAGCGGAGCGTTTGCGCCGCACGCTCGAACCGCTGGCCGCGCGTTACTTTCTGCGCGCGAAGGGCAGAAGTAACCGGCCCTTCGATTCCGTTGCGCGTTTCCATCTTGGCAATGGCGCGCGGCTGGAGCAGATCGATTGGCTCGGCGACCGCTCGCCGAAGGGCCTGCGCGAATCTGCCGGGCTGATGGTGAACTATCGCTACGTGATCGACGATATCGAGCGCAATCACGAGGCGTTTGCGAACAGCGGCGAGGTTGTCGCGTCGCCGGCTGTGCGAAAGATGCTGAAGGCCGATCCGATCAAGGATTAGCGCGTCGGAACAGGGGTCCCGCTGCGGTAATCGTAAAAACCGCGCTGCGTCTTGCGCCCGAGCCAGCCGGCCTCGACATATTTCACGAGCAGCGGACAAGGCCGGTATTTCGAATCCGCCAGCCCCTCATGCAGCGACTGCATGATCGCAAGACAGGTATCGAGCCCGATGAAATCGGCAAGTTGTAGCGGGCCCATCGGATGGTTGGCGCCGAGCCGCATCGACGTGTCGATCGCATCTACAGTGCCGACGCCTTCGTAGAGAACGTAGATCGCCTCGTTCAGCATCGGCAGCAGGATGCGATTGACGATGAAGGCCGGGAAATCCTCCGACGTCGTGATGGTCTTGCCGAGCTTCTTGATGAAGTCCCGCGACGTCTCGAACGTCTCGTCTTCCGTCACGATGCCGCGGATGAGCTCGACGAGCTGCATCTTCGGCACCGGGTTCATGAAATGGATGCCCATGAAGCGCTCGGGCCGGTCCGTGACCGAGGCAAGACGCGTGATGGAAATCGTCGACGTATTCGTCGCAATCATCGCGCCCTTGCGGAGCACCGGGCACAATTGCGCGAGAATGCTGCGCTTCAGCGACTCGTTTTCGGCCACTGCCTCGATGACGAGATCGCAGTCGGCGAGCCCGTCGAAGGTTTTTGTGGTCGTAATGCGCCCCATCTGAGTGCGCCGCTCGACCTCGTCGATCTGCTTCTTCTCGATCTGGCGCACGAGCGCATCGTCGATATCAGAGATGGCGGCCTTCACCCGATCCTCGTCGAGATCGTTGAGCACCACGCCGTAGCCGGCACCGGCGCAGACCTGCGCGATGCCTTTGCCCATCTGGCCGGCGCCAATCACGCCGACGGTCCCGATATGGAAGGTCATGTCACAGCTCGTTGCATCGCGGGATCATAACCGCGACGCGGCTCCGGAAGCTAGCGCCCAACCTTCTGCAATTCCTGGTCGAGTTCCGGCAGCGCCGTGTAGAGGTCTGCCACTAGGCCGTAGTCGGCGATCTGGAAGATCGGCGCCTCTTCGTCCTTGTTGATGGCGACGATGACTTTCGAATCCTTCATGCCCGCCAGATGCTGGATGGCGCCGGAAATGCCGACTGCGACATAAAGATCCGGCGCCACGACCTTGCCGGTCTGGCCGACCTGCCAGTCGTTCGGCGCGTAGCCCGCATCGACCGCAGCGCGTGAAGCGCCCATCGCGGCGCCAAGGCGGTCGGCGACCGGCTCGATGTATTTCTTGAAGTTTTCGGCGCTCTGCATCGCGCGGCCGCCCGACACGATGATCTTTGCGCCCGCGAGTTCCGGGCGATCCGACTTCGCGAGATTCTCCGACTTGAACGATGACAGCGCCGGATCGGCGGCGGCCTGCGCGGGCTCGACCGGCGCGGAGCCGCCCTCGCCCGCCGCTTTGAAGGACGCCATGCGCACCGTGATGACCTTCTTCGCATCCTTCGACTGCACGGTCTGGATCGCGTTGCCGGCATAGATCGGGCGCTCGAACGTATCGGACGACACGACAGCTGAAATGTCGGAAATCTGCATCACATCGAGCAGCGCAGCGACGCGCGGCATGACGTTCTTTGCCGTTGTCGTCGAGGGCGCAAGAATGGCGTCGTAGCTGCCCGCCAGCGACACGATCAGCGCGGCGAGCGGCTCGGCGAGCCGATGCGCATAGAGCGCATTGTCGGCAAGCAGCACCTTTTCGACGCCGGCAATCTTGCCGGCCGCCTCCGCGGCGCCGCCGACACCTTCGCCGGCGACGAGGATGTGGACGGGCGCGCCCAGCGCGGTTGCAGCGGCGACGGCCTTGGCGGTCGCATCGTTGAGGGCGGTGCCGTGAACTTCGGCCAGGACCAGCGACGTCATTCAGATCACTCCCAAAATCAAATTACGCCAGCATCGTTCTTGAGTTTCTGCACGAGCTCGGCGACCGAGGCGACCTTTGCACCACCGCTGCGCGCCGGCGGCTCTTTCGTCTTGAGAACCTGCAGGCGCGGCGCGGTGTCGACGCCGTAATCGGCCGCCGCCGTTTCGGCGATCGGCTTCTTCTTCGCCTTCATGATGTTCGGCAGGCTGGCGTAGCGCGGCTCGTTGAGACGCAGGTCCGTCGTCACGATGGCTGGCGTCTTCAAAGTCACGGTCTGGCCGCCGCCGTCGACTTCGCGCGTGACATCGACGCTGCCGTCACCGACTTCGACCTTTGAGGCGAATGTGCCCTGCGGCCAGCCGAGCAGCGCAGCGAGCATCTGGCCCGTCTGGTTGCAATCGTCGTCGATCGCTTGTTTGCCCAAAATAAACAGACCAGGCTCTTCCTTCTCGGCGACGCCCTTGAGGATTTTTGCCACCGCGAGCGGCTCGACGGGGCCGTCGACCTTCACGAGGATGCCGCGGTCAGCGCCCATCGCAAGCCCGGTGCGGATCGTCTCCGTCGCCTGCTGCGGTCCGATCGACACGACGACGACTTCCGTTGCCTTGCCAGCCTCGCGCAGACGCAGCGCCTCTTCGACGGCAATCTCGTCGAAAGGGTTCATCGACATTTTTACGTTGGAGAGTTCGACGCCTGATCCATCGGATTTGACGCGGACCTTCACGTTGTAGTCGACGACGCGTTTGACGGCGACAAGAACCTTCATTGCATCCTGCTCCCGGAGAGGGGCGTTTGGTAGCGGCGGGGGCCGGCCCCGTCAAACGCAATGCCCGGTTTCGCGATGTGCCGCTTTGCCCCATCTGTGATCTGCGCCCGCTGCGTAGCAGCGGAAGGCAATGCGATCAGATCGCCAGTGTGGCCGTGCGCGTTCGTAACGCATGCAGCAATGAGAACGCGGTATTCGCCGACGTCTTTGGATTGGCGCTTGCCGCGTTTGCCATGACGACCTTCATGTCGCCGATCTTGCTCGAGGCTTCGATCATACCGGTATTGCCGGACGCTTCCGGATCAGCAACGAGGCGCACAGTCGTTTCATCGAGACCGAGGCCCGCGAGAGCGATGGTCGCGGCAACGTTCGCGTTCTTCGGATATTTAAGCGCAGCTTCGCGCGCCGAACCTGCAAAGAACAACGTCCGCTCTCGCAAAGCGCCCAGATCGAGCAGCTTTTCGGCCTCGGTTCCGATCCAGGCGCGGGGCGGCTTCGAGGATGTGTAGATGACGGACGTCAGGCCGGCGGCCCGAAGCGCCCCGAGCCCGTCCAAACCAGCGATGGCACCCGCCGGAATCAGGATTTGCGCGTTGCTCGCGGAAGCGGCGCTTCGCAAAGCCTTCAGAAGCGCTTCGTCGGCCAATGCGCCGGTCGACGCGATCATCATGTCGGCGCCGGAGGAAAGCACGGCTTTTCCGTATTCGCGGACGGCATTTTGCCCCGCGCATTCGATCACGACGTCAGGATTTTCCGCGAGTAGGTCGACGACCGCTGTCACGACACGGGTATCGGGTGGCACGCTTGCCGCGACATCCGGAACCTGGTGTGGACGCACAAGAAGAGCTGTCAGAGGCGTTTCGCAGCTCTCGATAAGCCCTGCCGCAACGACTTGCCCGATCGCCCCCCATCCGATGATCGCAACGCGTTGAGGCATATCGTTTCCCCCTTTTGCGCGCGCCTCAGCGGTTTTGGCCCGGCACCCACAAGACGTCGCCGACGCCATCCGCATTGGCGTGGCGCGACGCCACGAACAGGAAGTCCGACAGACGGTTGACGTAGCGGACACCGACGGGATCGACGACTTCGCCCTCGACGTGGGACAGCGCCACCATCAGCCGCTCCGCGCGCCGACAGATGGT
This sequence comes from Beijerinckiaceae bacterium, assembly GCA_965246795.1. Classification (GTDB taxonomy): domain Bacteria; phylum Pseudomonadota; class Alphaproteobacteria; order Rhizobiales; family Beijerinckiaceae; genus JAJXWB01. Next base: position 361,551 of record CBDFFN010000010.1, read on the forward strand.
TCGCGCAAGGTGCAATGCCGCAGCCGCAGGCGTTCCGCCCGGTAGCACGAAGCTTTTCAGCGGCGACAGGTTCGCGTTGAGCGCATCGATCTCCTGCTCGAGCCGATCCACCTGATGCGCGTTTATCTTCAGCGCATCGGCGCTTTTCGCTTCGCCCGGCTTCACCGGCGTCGAAAGGTCGGCGCCGAGATCGAAGAGGTCGTTCTGGATGCGCGCCAGCATGTCATCGAGTGAAGAAAAAGCGTCGTCGTCCTGCGTGTGCAGCCGAACGAGGCCGATCGCGGCATTCGTCTCGTCGATCGTGCCATAGGCCTCGACGCGCAGATCATCCTTGCGCCGCCGCTCGCCGCTGCCAAGCCCGGTCGTGCCGTCGTCGCCCGTACGCGTGTAGATTTTGTTCAGCCGCACCATCGCATCAGCTCCGCATATACAGTGCGGCCATGATGGCGATGATAGCAACGAACTGTAGGCCGACGCGCCAGCGCATCAGCTTTTGCGACGTACTCGGGCTTCCGCCACGCATCATGTTGAACAAACCGAGCACCAGTACGATGGCGACAGCGGCGATTACGCCGATGGACAGGAAATGGGCGGTGAGCATGCCCCGCAGCAGATAGGCCCTTCCGCGCGAACGGCAAATCCAATCCAGATCGCCTCCTGTGACGCTCGCGTCGGAGGATCGCTTCTGGCGGTTTCGGACCCGTAAAGACTTCCTTATCGGCGTGGGTGTAGGAGGGACCGTCCGCAGGCAACTTTACGCCGCCTGCGTGAACTTGGCTGCGGCGGAGAACAACCCCAGTGCGAGTGCTCGTCGCCCTCCTCGCCAACGCGCTGTTCAACTTCCTCATCGGGCTCGCGGTCGCACGTTTCCTCGGGCCGGCGGAGTTCGGCCGCTTTGCGCTGGCCGTCGCCTTGGCGCTCGTTCTGCAGGTTGCGCTGTTCGACTGGATACGGCTCGCTGCCATCCGTTTTTATTCCGGCGATACGCGACACGCGGAACCGGAAGTCCGCGCCACGCTCGATATGGCCTATGTCGCCGTCGTCATCGTTCTGTTGGTCGGCGCCGGATTCGTTATCGCCTTCGGCCCGACTTTCGCGCTGACGCCGCTTCTCATCGGGCTCGCGCTCGTCGCAGCGCTCGTCAACGGTCTGTTCGATTATTCGACCGGCCTGCTGCGCGCGAGTTTTCAGGACCGGCTCTATGCGCGGCTCGTGATAACGAAGAACGCGCTCGCGCTTTGCCTCACCGTCGGCGGTGCGATGGTGATGCACTCCTCATCGTCCGCGCTCGCCGGAAGCGTGCTCAGCCTGGGCGGCGCGGTCATTCTCATCCGCTCGGCGCTCGCCGACCCGGCGAGCACGGCGCGTCTCGCCTCATGGCCGCTGGCGAAGAAATATCTCGCCTATGCCGCACCGATCATCGTCGCGAACATGTTTTATCTCGTCGTGCCGCTCATCAACCGCGCGGTGGTGACAAAACTCTTCGGCTTCGCGGAAACCGGCCAGTTCTCGCTTGCCTGGGATTTTGGCTCGCGGTCGCTTCAGGCGATCGGCTCGGCGCTCGATGTCGTGCTGTTCCAAATGGCGGTGGCTGCACACGCGAAAGAGGGTGTCGAACCGGCGCGCGCGCAGGTATCGAAAAACCTCGGACTGATGATCGCGGTGCTGCTGCCGGCAACGCTTGGCATCTGGCTGGTGCTTCCGTCCATCGAGCGGCTGCTCGTCGCGGAAGCCTTTCGCGGGCCGTTCTCGGAATATGTGACGCTGCTGCTGCCGGGTCTCTTTGCGTTGTCGATGGCGTCCTACGGCGTCAATCCCGCATTCCAGATCGAGAAGCGGACCGCGCCGATGATCTTTGCCGCCGCGATTGGTTGCGCAGGCACGCCCCTGTTCCTTCTGTTGCTGCCTGACGGTGCGGATGCCGGCACGCTCGCGATGGCGCAGAGCGGAGCATACATGTTTTCGCTCGTGGTGTTGATCGGTTTCGCCGTCGCGAAAGCGGGGCTGCGCTGGCCGCCAACGCGAGATCTTCTGATCGCCGCTGGCGGCTGCACACTTCTGGTGGCGACCGGCCTGCCGCTGCGTGCCCTTCCGCCCGGGGTCCTGACGCTGCTGCTGCAGGTGATGGTCGGCGCGCTGGTTTTCGGCGGCGTCGCCTTCGCGCTCGATCTCGGCGGCTATCGCGCCACCGTGCTCGACATCGCACGGCGGATGCTGCGGCGGTTTGTGCCAACGGCATCGTCGTTCATCGACCGTCAAGCATAGTTCTCGACGAAGTCTTCACCATGTGCCAGCCGCGTTATCTCCGCGATAACCTTGAGAGAACGCAACGAATTACTTGGCTAAAATAGATGGTAAATTAGCCCTCGTCGCCATCGGGCGAATGTTTACAGGGTGTTTGCCATGCCGGGTGCGTTTCTTCCCGCTGTTCGCCGTCCGCTTTTGCTCACTGCTTTCACGCTCGCGGCCGTGCCTGCCTTTGCGGCGGGCCAGCTCGTCGATGCGATGGTCGTTCCCGGCGTTCTGCCGGCCGAGGCTGCCGCCGCGACCTATCAGGCGTCGTCCTACGCGGCCGCTGTGCCGCAGCCTGCGCCTTACGCGGCCTCATCTTATGCCGTTGCAGCCGCACCGCCGTCCGCGCCTTATCCCGGCACGCAGCCCCGCAGCAATCTCGGCGGCGGCTTCATCGAAATGCTGGTGAGCGGTGGCGGCCCAGCCGCGATGCCGCCGGCCGTGCTCTACAACCAACCGCAAGCCGCCGCCCCCGCACCGCGGTCGAGCTACTACGCGTCCTATGCACCGGAGCCGCAGCAGCCGGCCTATGAGACGCGCCGCACCGTCGATCCGGCCTTCCTGCGTGCCGAGGTCGCCGATCCGACCGGCGAAGCGCCAGGCACGATCGTCGTCGATACGCCGTCGAAATATCTTTATCACGTGCAGGGCAACGGCCGCGCCGTCCGCTACGGCATCGGCGTCGGGCGTCCCGGCTTCACCTGGTCCGGCGTCAAGTCGGTGACCCGCAAAGCGGAATGGCCGGACTGGACGCCGCCGCCGGAAATGATCCGCCGCCGTCCGGATCTGCCGCGCCACATGGTTGGTGGTCCCGAAAATCCGCTGGGTGCGCGCGCGATGTATCTCGGTTCGTCGTTGTACCGTATCCACGGCACCAACGAACCCTACACGATCGGCCAGAATGTCTCGTCCGGCTGCATTCGCATGATGAACGAGGACGTCACCGATCTTTACGGCCGTGTGCAGGTCGGAACGCGCGTCGTCGTACGGTAATCGCCACGTTTCAGCAGGTCCAAGCACCGGCGGGGCAGCGTCTCGCCGGCGCGTTCGGTAAACGACGGGCGGTTAGGGCGCTATTGCCGTTTGCAGCGGCCTTTCCCGAAGCGACGATCGTCGTCGGCATGCCGTAAGGGTTGACCGGAGCCACGGCGCTGCCGCGTTGCCGGCTTGGCAACAGGCTGAGCGCCCTCATCCGCCGCGATTCCTGCGCGTTTCCGACGACCGACTTCGGCGTCATGAACGTCTGATTGTTCAACACGGCCGTGTTGCTTGGGGATGCCGACGACGTCGGGCGCGGATCGCTGATCTTCAGGCCGGTCTTGATCTTCGGCATTTCCGCGCTGGCCGATAGAGTCATCGCGAGAAGCGTCGCAGCGCCGGCAACGAATGTTTTCATGTGTCTTCGCGCAAGACGCGCGCCCCTTTCGACAGGGGCAAGTTGTACCCACACCGGCCGCGACACAATCGCGGCCGGCGTCGATAATCACTCAGGCGTTGTAGCCGCCGTCGTCGTCGCTACCGCCGCCGTCGGAATAATCGGCATCCGAGACGTAGCCGTCGTCTCGCCCGCTGTCGGACGCCGACGCGTACCCATAGCCGCCATTGTCGGAATCGCGTCTGCCGCCATCGGCCGACGCATAGCCATAGCCGCCATCGTCGGAATTACCGGACGTCGATGCGCCGCCGATGCCCGGCCCGAAACCAGAGCCGATGCCCATGGGGTTGTGGCCGCCGTTGAACAGGCCGCGGATCGAATCCGCGAGCAGCACGCCGCCGGCGACGCCGGCCGCCGCCCCGAGTGCGCCCTTAAGAAAGCCACCACCGCCACTGGGCGGCTGACCGACTTGTCCGGACGACTGTCCCCAGCCGCCCTGCTGTGGCGGTGGACCACCTTGCCAACCTTGTTGCGCACCACCGGGCGGCGGGCCACCCCAAGGACCGCCTTGCGCACCCTGCGGCGGGCCGCTCGGACGCGGCGGCGGAGCGGACTGGCCGCCACCGAAGAGACCGCCGAGGCCCCCGAGGAAGCCGCCACTGGCGCCCTTGCCCTGCGATTCGAGTTCCTGCACGCGCGCCTCGAGCTCACCAAGTCGGTCGTTGGCAGCGCGTAATGCCTGCTCCTGCACGATCACGGTCTGCGCGAGCAGATACGGCGCATAGGGCTGCGCCCTGACCGCATCGGCGATAAAAGCTTCGGCCTCGCGGTCTCGCGTCTGGCCGGCGTTGTTGCGCACGCGATCAAACAGACCGGCAAGCAGCTGGTGTTCTTCTGGGGACATGATTCTCTCCCTCAAAGCCGCGATCCGGCGGCCGCACGAGATATGGAGAGGCGCGGGAGTGCCGCCAATGTCCCGCCACGTGAATTCGGCGAAAGGTGTCGTTTGGCGCGGACGTTCCGTCGGAATTAAGGTGTCGTTAAGTAAGTTGTTGCTTCCGAGCAACGCTTGAGTCCAAAGGCGCAACATTGCTCAATGAATAGGCATAAGCACGCAGTTTGGAATTCCTAGGAATCGCCTTCACCTGCACCATGACGGCACACGAATTCGCGAGCTGGAGTCGCCGTCTATGAAATATGTTGCTGCCGCCGCCGCGGCCCTGCTGATGAGCGGCTCGGCCTTTGCGGCCGATCTTGCCGGCAAGATGGCGCCGATGGCGCCGCCGCCGCCGGCGAAGCCCTGGATCGCGGCGCCGGAGTTCAACTTCGACATACTGAAGTCGGGCTTCGACTACGCCTTCGGCGCCAAAGCGATGTCCGATTACATCAGCCGCGGCATCACGCAGTCGGCGCATCGTCCGGCCGGCACGGCTTACGGCGAACTGCGCTACGGCTGGTTCTACGGCGGCGTACAGGCCTGGTCCGTGCAGCTCCCGACCGATCCGATCGGCGAACTCGACGTCTACGGCGGCATCCGTCCCGTGTGGGGTCCGCTGACCGCCGACTTCGGCGTGATCGGCTACCTCTATCCCGGTAACCGCACCCGGTACTTCCTCGCCGGTGCGCTGCCGGTCCTGCCGTTCTTTACCGTGCCGGGCATTCCGACCACGGCGACAGACCCGAGCTATGTAGAAATCTACGGCAAGCTGACCTATGCGCTGAACGATTACCTCTCGATCGGCACGGTCGTCGCCTACGATCCGAACTGGAATAACTACGGCGCTAAGGCCTATTACTACGAAGGCAACGCCAAGATCACAATTCCGGACACGGGCTTCTCGGTCTCGGGCGCTTTTGCGCGCTACCAGCTCGGCTACGCCCGCGGCACCCAATACGGCTTCAGCCTCATCGATCCGAAGCAGTCGCAGGCACCGTTCTTCGGCAAGGGCTTCAAGTTCGCGTCCTACTACACGTGGAACGTCGGTGCGTCCTACAACTACAAGGCCTTCACCTTCGACATCCGCTACAGCGGCACGAACCTCAGCCGCGTCGCTTGCGCCATCACGACCTCCGACCCCGCTGCCAACCTCGGCTTCGGTCTCGGTGGCGTCGGCCGCTCCGACTGGTGTTCGAGCCGCGTGATGGCGACCATGTCGGTCGACTTCACTTCCGAGACCTTCGCCACACCGGCGGTCTCCCCGGTCGTCGCCAAATACTGATCCTGATCGCGCCACCCGGCGCGTCCGAACCGAAAGCCGCGGGCATGTCCCGCGGCTTTTTCGTTTTGCGGCCCTGCATGGCTTGAACCGCGCGCGCATGCCCGCGAAACTGCCGGAAAGAAAGCGCTCCAAAAAGGCGCGCGCCATCCGGGAGAGATCGCATGCGCTTCGGCGTCTTCTATGAATTGCAATTGCCGAAACCGTGGACGGTCGAGGACGAACATCGGCTGGTGCAGAACGCGCTTACACAGGTCGAACTCGCCGACCGTCTCGGCATCGATTACGCTTGGGCGGTCGAGCACCATTTTCTCGACGAATATTCGCATTGCTCGGCGTCGGAAGTGTTCCTTGCGGCCTGCGCGGCGCGCACGAAAAACATTCGCATCGGCCACGGCGTGCGGCAGGTGATCGCCAATTACAACCATCCCGCACGCACTGCGGAGTCGGTCGCGATGCTCGATCTCGTATCGAACGGGCGCGCAGACTTCGGCATCGGCGAAGGTGCGACGCGGCTCGAACTCGGCGGCTTTCACATCCCGGCGCGCGAGAAACGCACGATGGCGCTCGAAGCCGCCGAGCAGATCGCCGACATGATGGTGATGTCGCCTTATCCCGGCTACGAAGGCAAAAGTTTCCGCATGCCCTGCCGCAACGTGCTGCCGAAGCCGTTGCAGAAGCCGCATCCGCCGATGTGGATGGCCTGCACCAATCGCGACACGATCCGCGTTGCCGCGAGCAAGGGGCTTGGCGCACTCGCCTTTTCCTTCGTCGATCCGGACGAAGCGCGCAGCTGGAGCAAAATCTATTACGACACGATCCGCAGCGAAGATTGCGTCCCGCTCGGCCATCGCGTCAACGCGAACATTGCGATGGTTTCGGCCTTCTCGCTGCACGAGGATCGCGAAGAGGCGATCCGGCGCGGGCAGGAGAGTTTCGAGTTCTTCGTTTATGCGCTTGGCGCTCTGGTGACGCAGGATATCGTGCCGGGTCGCACCGACATTTTTGGCGATTTCCTGAAGAAACGTGAGGCGAGCGCGGAGGCGCAGGCGGTCGCCGATGCGAACGGCGCGGACAGCGCGTTCCGGCGTGCGCCCGGCATCGGCACGCCCGACGATTTCCGCGCGCATATCCGCAATTTCGAGGAGGCCGGCGTCGACCAGATCATTCTGCTGCAACAGGCCGGTCGAAATCCGCACGAACGCATTTGCGACTCGCTCGAACTCTTCGCGAAGACCGTCTTGCCGGAGTTCAAGGCAAACGCTGCGGCGCGTGAAGAAGCAAAGATGCGCGAACTGCACCCTTTCATCGACGCGGCACTGGCGCGAAAGCCACGACGCGAGGCTCTGACCGATGCGGACATTCCCGTCGTCCACGCATCGGTCGCCGCGCCGCAGGTGAACAAGGCCAACGCGGCTTGAGTCTGGCCGCGCCTAAAGCCGGAAGCTCGCGTCGCTCAGGCTGACCATGCCTTTCAACAGTATCTGGAAGTCGGCCTTGCCGTCGCCCGTCGTATCGCCTTCGACCAATGTGTTCGCGCCGAAGGCGACGGCATGCAACTCGCCGGCCTGTTTCGAGAATTTATCGCTGCCGATGAAGGTGAATTCCTGATCGGACGATGCGCCGTTCTTGGCTTGGATGGCGGAGAGATCGATGAAATCGCCCGCACCAAAATCCGTGATGAAGTCGCGGGTCGCGCCTACCGCGCTCTCCGCCGTCGTGCGGTAGACGAACGTGTCGGCGCCGTCGCCGCCCGTCAGTTGGTCGCGGCCGAGACCGGCGGTGAGCACGTCGGCACCGCCCATTCCCTTGAGGATATTGTTCCCGTCATTGCCCATGATCGCGTTGTCGCCGGCATTGCCAGCGCCATTGATCGCGGCCCTTCCGGTCAGTTGCAGGGCCTCGACGTTGGCATGAAGCGTGTAGCCGATCGACGACTGCACCGTGTCGTAACCGGCATCTGCAAGTTCGGTGACACGATCGGCCGCGCTGTCGACGGCATAAGTGTCGTTGCCGCCGCCGCCACGAAGGATGTCGTCGCCGAGCCCACCATCGAGCGTATCATCGCCGTCACCACCGGTGAGCGAGTCGTTGCCGATGAAGCCGTGCAGGATGTCGCCGGCCTTGCCTGCGAAGATCATGTCGGCAGCACTCGAACCGGTGATCGTGACGGCCTGCGTCGTGCTGTAGGAGCGAACAAGCGTCGGCGCGGCCGAGCCGTTGCTGAAATTCAGGCCTGAGAGGTCGAGCTTGCCGCCGTTCAGGACAATCGCGCGCTCGAACGATGATATCCCCAACGGGCCGAACGAAACATCGCCGCCGGCAGCGATCATGACGACATCCGTGCCCGTGTCGCCGACGACGCTCATTGGGCTACGGCTGAGAAGAAAGCGGTCGTCGCCGGGGCCGCCGTTGAAGAACAGACCGGCCTTCGATCCAATCAGAACGTCGTTGTGTAGCGAGCCCAGGAGGACGTTGATGTTTGTATAGGTGTCCCCGGCCGCGCCGCCGGTATTCTTGCCGGAGTCGTCGAGATCGACGAGCACGCCACTCGACGCATAGATATATGCGACCGCGTTGTTCGCTCCTGCGACGCCGACATAGCTTTGCGCGCCTGGCTCACCGGCTCCGAAAATATTCGAGAACGTGCCATTTGCGACAAGCGTGTCGAGACCGCCGCCACCGAGGAACGTGTTGCTCGACGTGCTGCCAATCAGCACATCGTGAAACGACGACATTTGGAAAGTGACCGGGACGTCAGACCCGAAAAATCGAGACGAAAGCCAGCTGACTTCACAAACTCGCCGTTTCCATCCTTGATGTACTCGCGATGTAGTTCAGCACCCGGCTGGCCCGAGGTCAGGGACGGCCGCGTCTGCGCCACGAAGAAGCCCGTCGCATCGCGCGCGACAGCCACTGCATTCGCGGGGTCGATCGCCATCTGTAATTGGTACGACTGGGAATTATTAGGATCGAAATCGGCGTTCAGCGTGAATTCGATCGACGGCACACCGCTCGAATTTAAAGCGTTCGGCAAGGCTTGTTCCCCTCAATCCTGCTGCCGCACTCGAGGGGAATATCAAACTTTTACCGTTGGTTGAACACCTTAGTTATCGCAAGGCGTCACGTGTGTCGTCGGCGCATCATGCGCCGGCGATGGCGCGCGGCTGAATTTGCATGCGCTGGTACGGTGCCGTTTCGTGCCGCCCGACAGCATCAGCGATCAGGGTGCGTAGAACGGCGCGATCGTCGGTGGCGGCGGCGTGTACGAAAGGCCGCCGCGCTCGACCAGCGCGATGACGAGCACGGTGACAGCCACGAACACGAGCGCCAGTCCGAATTCACCGAATGTCGCAAGCAGGTTTTGCTGCGTCTCTGCATCGGGCGTGTGACGGCGTAGAAAATTCCTGCGCCGGGGAATACGTGTCGGCATGCGAGGGGCCTCCGTTTTCGGCCCTAATCCAAGCGTTTCCGACTTTAGTCTAGCGATTGTCGTGCCAGTTTTGTGACAGCATTGCTGGCCGCCGCCTCCAAAACATCGTGTTAGAGCCTCGGGCATGGATGCTTTCGCCGATCCGCAAGCCGTTGCGCGTTATGCGGAGAACCCGCCGCGCCTCGTGCCCGGCTATTTCGACATGCAGCGCATGGCCGCCGAGGACGAAGCGTTATTCTGCGAGGCAGGGTTTCGCGATGTCCGCCTGTTCTACATGGGCTTCGCCTTTCGCGGCTGGGTCGCCCACGCCTGATGTGAGCAGTCAGCGGCGCGGCTTGCTGCCGACCTTCTCGTGCAGGTTGTTCTTGCGCGCCGCGCCGGCCTCGTCGATCTCCTGGATTTCGACCGACAGCGACAGCCCGCGTTTGGCAAAAACGTGCGCGGTCGCGGCATCGAGCGCCGCCATCAGCGTGTCCGCGACGCGACGGCGCGTTTCCGGGTCGCGGCCTTGTCCCATCCGGATCGTCACGGCGACGAAGCCATGCGAAGGATTTCCGTCAGCGACGATGTAGAGATCGCGCGGCGCGGCGCGCACGCGGATGCCGCCCAGCGGAAACACCTTTGTCGCCACCATCGCTTCGTGCAGACGGCCAAGCAATTCGCGCGGCTCGACATCGCCTTCAATGTTGCGGGAATATTCGACAATCGCGTGCGCCATGGATCAATTCTCTCGCACGGCCTTGTCGCCGAACCGGCGTCCACTTCGCTGGCGATGTTTCGCAACAGCGACATCGTTGCGGGCCATGCTTATGATTTTTCTCGCAGCAGAAAGCGCTGCACCTTGCCGCTCGGCGTCTTCGGCAGCGCTTCCACGAAGCGGATGTCGCGCGGATAGGCATGCGTCGAAAGCCGCGTGCGAACATGGTTCTGAATTTCGTCGCGTAAAGCATCGCTGCCTTCGGCGCCGTTTTTCAGTACGATAAACGCCTGCACGATCTCGGTTCGCTGCGGATCGGGTTTGCCGACGACGGCGACCTCAGCCACCGCAGGGTGTTCGATGATTGCGCTCTCCACATCGAATGGCCCGATGCGATAGCCCGCCGAGGTGATGATGTCGTCGTTGCGGCCGACGAAGGCGAAATGTCCATCGTCGTCCTGCACCATCGTGTCGCCGGTGATGTACCAATCGCCACGCAGCGCCGGCGTTTCGGCTTTCCAGTAACCGTCGAAGAAAAACAGCGGAGACGACCGCTTGATCGCAAGCACACCGGGCGTTCCGCGGGGCGTTTCGTTCAAATCACCGTCGAGGATCGCGGCCTCGAAACCCGGCATCGGCAGTCCGGCAGAGCCCGGCTTCACGGTATGACGTAGCCGGTGATGGTTGTTGACGAGCATTGCGACTTCCGTCTGCCCGTAATGGTCGTTCAAAGGGACATGCAATACGCGCTCGGCCCAGCGAATGACTTCAGGGTTGAGCGGCTCGCCTGCGCTGCTCGCGACGCGCAGTTGATGCGCGATCGGCGCCATTGCAGCATCGCCGGCCGCCATCAGGAGACGATAGGCGGTCGGCGCGGCGGCGAGGTTCGTCGTCTTGCGTTCCGTCATCACGCGGAGCGTCGTGTCGACGGTGAAGCCGCCTTCGAAGAAGGTCGTCGTCTGGCCGAGCAGCAGCGGCCCCATCACGGCATAGAGCATGCCGTAGGCCCAGCCGGGGTCAGCGACGTTCCAGTAGGAATCGTCCGGCCGCAGATCGATGGCGTCGCGGATGTAGCTGCCGACCGGCAGCAGCAGCGCAAGCGGATAACGCACGCCCTTCGGCTTTCCGGTGGTGCCCGACGTGAACAGCACGACGAACGGGTCCTTGCCCGTCAGCATCACGGGCTCGAACATTGCCGATGCCGCGGCCATCTCACGCGAGAAGGCCTCGCCGACGAGAAGTTTTGGCGGACAGTCCGGCACACCGTCGAGCTTCGAGACATTCGTCGCGTCGGTGACGATCAGCTTCGCCTTGCTGCCGCCCTCCGAGGTGACGCGGCTCTCGATTGCCGCCGGTCCGAAGGCGGTGAAGAGCGGCTGATAGATCGCGCCGGCGCGCCACGTGCCGACGATGACGATGAGAAGATCGGGAATGCGAGGCAATAGCCCCGCGACGACATCGCCGCGCCCAATGCCGCGCGCTGCAAGCATGTTGGCGAAGCGCGCGGATTTTTCGCGCAAAGACGCGTAGGTCAGCGTCTCGCGGCCGCCGCTCGCGCCGAACCATTCCAGTGCGACGCGGTCGCCATCGGCCCAGCGATCACAGCATTCATGCGCCGCGTTGAGACGTTCGAGGGATCCGCTGAGAATCTCGTTCGCGAGTTGTTCGCGCGAGAAATTTGCGTAGGCGTCGGCGTAGTCCACGATCTTCATCTCAGCCACTCACCTCATCCTGAGGAGCTTGGCGCGAGCCAAGCGTCTCGAAGGATGGGCCGTCACACGCTTCTGGAATTCATCCTTCGAGACGCGCCTGCGGCGCTCCTCAGGATGAGGTGGCCGGTGGGGCAGCGAAAGCAAACCACTCACGCCGGCACGAGCTCCACCGGCAACGATGCATATTGATGCAGCGTGTTGTGCAGCTTTTGCACCGGCTTGCCCGCGGGCCGGATCTCCTTCACGCGTTTGGCCAGCGCCGCAAAGATCATCTCGGTCTCGAGACGCGCCAGCATCTGGCCGACGCACATGTGGATGCCCGCGCCGAAGGCGACATGGCCGGTCGCACGTCGCGTGATGTCGAACCGGTCGGGATTCTCCCACCGGCGCGGATCGCGGTTCGCAGCCTGCATGAACAGCAATATCTTCTCGCCCGCGCCAATCTCGACGCCGCCGAGCACCGTCGGTTTCGTCGTCGTGCGGAAGAAGAGCTGCGACGGCGAATCCCACCGCAGCATCTCATCGAAAGCCGGCCGGTTCAGCGCCGGCTTTTCACGCAATAAAGCCCATTGGTCGGGAAATTCGAGGAATGCGCCGATGCCGTTGGCGATACCGATGATCGTCGTATCGAGACCGGCCGACAACACCGAGCGCACGAGCACCGGCGCTTCGTCGACTGTGATCTCGCCTGTGTCGACAGCATTCCAGATCGCCGCGCCAATGCCACCAGGCGCGAGCGCGTCGCGCGCGCAGGCCTCCGATATCCACGGCAGGACCTTCGCCGCTTCCGTCATCGCGGCGTCGAAATGCCCGTTGCGCGGCCCGAAGGCGTTGAACACCATATTGCCATAAGGCAGCAGATGTTCGCGCCCATCCGGCCGCACGCCCACCGCATCCGGAAACACCTTGAGCGGGTAGGCTTCACCGATGTCGGCGACGGCATCGACGTGGCGGCGCGCGACAAGACTGTCTGCGAGCTTCTCCGCTTCGGCTTCGAACGGCGCGCGCAGACCCGCCATCGCTTTCGCAGAAAGCGCGCGATTCATCACGGCGCGCGTGCGCGTGTGCAGTGGCGGATCGGCCTCAAGGATCAGGCTCGGCGGACGCCACGGCGCGTTGCGGCGCAGATCGTCGATGCCGACACCGGACGCCGACGAATAGGTTTCCCAATCCGTGAAGGCCTTCGTGACTTCGGCGTGCCGGCCGGTCGCCCAGATGCCATAGCGTTCGAGCCGCACGACTGCGCCGGCTTCCCGCAGTTGCTCGTGGAACGGAAACGGGTCGGCGAGAAAGGCGTCGTCGAACGGATCGATGTCCGATGTCAGCGCGCTATGGTCGAGGACTGCGGTCGACATGCACGCCGCCTATTTCAGCGCCGAGAAGGCGGTCGGTGCGAGGAGGGCATTGCTGAACGTTTGCACGATCGCGCCGTCCTTCTCGCTTTCGATGCGCTTCGCGATCCAGTCGGGGTCGGTGGAAAAGGCGTTCCACTTGCTCTCGCGTTCGGCCATCGACTCCCACGCCAGCAGGTAGGTGAGGTCGTTGTTCGACTCGCCGACGAGCGTCGTCCAGAAGCCGACCTGGCGGATGCCGTGTTTCGCGAAAAGCGCCAGCGTCACCTTCTCGAAGCGCGCGAGCATCGCGGGCATGCGCCCGGGCACCACGCGGTAAATGCGCAATTCGTGGATCATTCCGCCCTCGGCTGTTCTTGTTTCTGCCGGGGACGATAACCTGCGTTCAGGCGAGCGTCACGCCCCCGCGCGGCGTGAGAACTCTCGCCGGATTGCTGGCGACCGTTGCGCCGGCCGGCACATTGCGCGTCACGACGCTGCCTGCGCCGATGATCGCATCGTCGCCGATCGTGACGCCGGGGACGATGATCGCGCCGCCGCCGATCCACACATTCGCACCGATCGTTACGGGCCTGCCGAACTCCAGCATCTCGCGGCGTGCCGCGGGATCGCGCGGATGGTCGGCGGAAAGGATCTGCACACCCGGACCGATCTGCGTGAGATCGCCGATCGTCACCGTGCAGATGTCGAGGATGACGCAATTGAAGTTCAGGAACACGCCGCGGCCGAGGCAAATGTTATAACCGTAGTCGCAATGGAACGGCGGTCGCACGACAACATCTTCGCCGACGGCGCCGAAGAGTTCGCGCAACACGGCGCGCCGCTCCGGCGGCGGCGACGCGAGCATCGCGTTGTAGCGGACCATCCACGTCTTCGCGCGCGCAGCGTCGGCGACGAGCTCTGGATCGCCCGCGAGATAGAGTTCACCGGCAAGCATCTTTTGTTTTTCGGTGGACATTGTGCTGTCGCTACATCCCGTTCGCGAGGCGCCACACAACTTCCGGCGTCGCGGGCATGTTCACGTGGGTCACGCCGCGCACAGACAGCGCATCGACAAGCGCGTTCATCACGGCCGGCAGCGAGCCTGCACATCCCGCTTCGCCGCACCCTTTCACGCCGAGCGGATTGGTTGTCGCGATGGTCGGATGATCCTCGATCACAAACGGCGGCGCATCGTCGGCGCGCGGCACGGCGTAATCTTGATAGGAGCCGGTGAGCACCTGGCCCGACGCATCGACGGCGACGCGCTCCATCAGCGCCTGCCCGATGCCTTGCAGAACGCCGCCGTGTGCCTGGCCGGCGACGATCATCGGATTGATAACGGTGCCGAAATCATTCGCCATCGTGTAGCGCACGACCTGCACATGGCCGGTTTGCGGATCGACCTCGACTTCCGCGACATGGCAGCCGTTGGGATAGGTCGACGGCGACATCTTGTGGACATGCGTCACGTCCAGCGTTTTCGGGCAGCCCTCGGGGAGGTCCGTGCGCTCGCGCAACTGCTTCGCAAGACCGATGGCGTCGATGGCGCGATCCGTGCCGGCAATGCGAAACATGCCGCGCAAGAACTCGATATCGTCTGGCGCGGCTTCGAGCACATGCGAAGCGGCTAGTTTTCCCGCGTCGATCACCTTTATGCTCGCTTCGACGATCGCCGTGCCGCTCGCCATGATCGACTTCGAGCCGCCGGTGCCGCCGCCCGCGATCAGGAGATCGCTGTCGCTCTGCTTCAGGCGAATCTTGCCGAAGGGGATACCGAGCTGCGCGGCGAGGACCTGCGCGAATGGCGTCGCATGGCCCTGTCCGTAGTCGAGCGTGCCCGTGATGATGGTGACGTCGCCGTTTTCCTCGAAGCGGATGCCGCCCTGCTCGTCCGTCGCCGGTGCGGTGATCTCGAGATATTGGCCGACACCGATACCGCGCAAAAATCCGCGCCTTGTCGCTATCGGCCTTTCGCGCCGCGTAACCCTTGAAGTCCGAAGCATCCAGTGCGGCGTCCAGCAGCCCGGAGAAGTCGCCAGAATCGTAGATCGTGCCGACTGGAGTCGTGAACGGCAGTTCGTCGGCGCGGATGTGATTGAGTTTGCGTAGTTCGATCGCATCGCGCCCGGTCTCGCGCGCCGCGGTCTCGATCAACCGCTCCATGACGTAATTGCCTTCGGGGCGCCCGGCGCCGCGATAGGCGGCGATCGGCACGGTGTTCGTGAATGCGCAGATCGACGACATTTCGATCAGCGGTGTGCGATAGACGCTGATCGTGTTGCGCATGATGTTGCCTGTCGCGATGAACGGCGACCACGGCGAGAGATAGCCGCCGATATTTGCGACCACCGACAGACGCACCGCGAGAAACCGGCCGTCGCTATCCAGCGCCAGCGACGCGTCGATGTCGTGATCGCGACCCTGATGGTCTGAGACGAAAGCCTCCGAACGGCTGTCGGTCCACTTCACCGGGCGCTTCAGGTCGCGTGCGGCATGCAGGAGCGCGATATATTCGGGATAGATCGACGCCTTCATGCCGAAGGAGCCGCCGACGTGGCCGGTCAGCACGCGCACTTTGTCGACCGGCACGTCGAGCGCCTGCGCAAGTCCGGCGCGCATGCCAAACACGCCCTGCGACACGACATGCATAACGTAGCGCTCGTTCTCGGCGTCCCAGTCGGCGATGGCGGCGCGTGGTTCCATCGCGCTGACGACGATGCGGTTGTTGTCGATTTCGAGCCGCGTCACATGTGCTGCTTTCGCGAAAGCGGCATCCACCGCGGCCGTATCGCCGTGGTGGAAGTCGATCGCCATGTTGCGCGCGACATCGTCATAGAGCTGCGGCGCGCCTTCCGATATGGCCGTCTTGCCGTCGATCACGGGCTCCAGCACGTCGATGTCGAGCTCGACGGCTTCGGCCGCATCGCGGGCTTGGGCGGCGGTTTCGGCGACGACGAGCGCAACGGGATCGCCGACGAAACGCACTTTGTCGGTCGGGAAAATCTTGCGCGCATTGCCGTGCAAGCCTTTGCCGTCTCGGCCCTTTACCGGAAGCGGGCTTTTCAGCGGCACGTAATGGGCGACATCTGCGCCGGTGTAGATCGCAACGACGCCCGGCATCGCTCGCGCATCCTCGGCGTCGATCGCGTTCAGCACGCCATGCGCGT
>CBDFFN010000011.1:0-48921 GCA_965246795.1 Beijerinckiaceae bacterium
ATTCTCGCCAGCGATCCCTTCCACTACGGCGGCGCGTGGACAGCGGACGCCTGCCAGAAGATCGTGCGCTTCGTCGACACCGCGCAGACCTTCCATCTGCCCGTCGTTTATCTCGCCGACGTGCCGGGCTTTCTCATCGGCCTCGATGCGGAGAAGTCAGCGACGATCCGGCATGGCGTGCGCGCGATGGCGGCACTCAACCAGACGACGATCCCGTGGTGCACGGTGCTCGTGCGCAACTGCTTTGGCGTTGCCGGCGCGGCGCACCAGCCAGGCGGACGGCTTTCCATCCGGTACGCCTGGCCTTCGGCCTATTGGGGTTCGCTTCCGCTTGAAGGCGGCATCGAGGCCGCCTACCGCGCCGATCTCGATGCGGCCGACGATCGCTCTACGAAGCTTGCCGAGATCGAGGACCGGCTGAACAAGCTTCGCTCGCCATTTCGCACCGCCGAGACATTCTGGGTCGAGGAGATCATCGACCCGCGCGAGACGCGCCGACTGCTTTGCGATTTCGTGCGGCTCGCGTGGCCGTGCCTCGTGCCGGGCCGTCAGCCCGGCGTGATGCGGCCTTAGAGCCTGTCCCGCTGAAGTGGAATCCGGTTCGGCGATAAAGGACAGGCTCCAGCATCAAAGCGTGGCGCGGGTCCTTTTCGACCGCGTGGTTCCACGCGGTCGGGACACGCGCTGATTACTGCGGCGCGGCAAGCGCCTTCTCGTGCTCGCCCATGCCGACCGCCTTGTAGTCGTAGGACACGAAGAATTCCGTGCGGTACGGCCCCCACGCCGTGTCTTCCAGCACACGGTTGATCTCGCGGATGCGGGTTGCGGGCAACCGCAGCGTGATGACCTGCCCGATACCCATAGTGACATACCAGCTCACGACCTCGATGCCCGGCGGTGGAAACGCCTTGTAGAAGCCCTGCTTCGCAAGCGTCGCGTTGATCTCGGCGAGCGTCTTCGACTGATCGTGTTTCATGAAAACCGTCAGCAGCATCGCATTGTCCGGCGTCGCCGAATCCGTACGCTGCGGCGGTGCCGCGACCGTCTGGGCCGAACCGCTTGCGACGGTGGTCACCAGAAGGAGCGCAGCTAGGCCAAAAACTTTCATCGTCATGTCGTCGCAATCCTTCCGGGTGAAGCGGGAAATCTGACCGGCTCCGGATGCCGCGGCAACCCCTCCCTTCGGCATTTGACGCTGTGCGGCGTGGTGACTATCTCGGCGCGCAGGAAATCTACCCGATGTCGCTCCGTAAAATCCTCGTCATTCCCGATACGCGCCTGCGTCTGACCTCCACACCGCTGGCGAAGGTCGATGCTGACACGCGGACGCTCGTCGACGATATGTTTGAGACGATGTACGACGCGCCGGGTATAGGCCTTGCGGCAATCCAGATCGGTGTGTCGGAGCGCATCGTCGTGCTCGATACTTCAAAAGACGAAGACAAGCCCACCCCGCTGGTGCTCATCAATCCGCAGATTGTCTGGTCGTCGGAGGAAAAGAACGTCTATCAGGAAGGCTGCCTGTCGATCCCCGAATATTTCGAGGATGTCGAGCGGCCCGAGCGCGTGCGCATCACCTATCTCGACCGCGATGGTGCGGCCTGCGAACGCGAAGCCGATGGCTTGCTTGCGACGGCGATCCAACACGAGATCGATCATCTCAACGGCGTGCTTTTCATCGACCATCTGTCGCGCCTGAAGCGCGAACGCGTCGTCAAGAAATTCGCCAAGGCCGCGAAGCGTGACGCCGAGGATCAGGAAACGGGCGACTGACGCGCATGCGCCTCGTCTTCATGGGCACGCCGGATTTTTCCGTGCCGACGCTCGCCGCGCTTGTGGGGCAGGGGCATGACGTTGCCGCGGTCTATACGCGTGCGCCGAAACCTGCCGGGCGACGCGGTCTCGCCGAACAACTCTCGCCTGTCCACGAAGCCGCATTGCGCTTCGGCATTCCCGTGCACACGCCTCGCGTGCTGCGTGATGACGAAGCGCAAGCGACGTTTACCTCGCATGACGCCGAAGCCGCCATCGTTGTCGCTTACGGTCTCATCCTGCCGAAACCGGTGCTCGATGCGCCTGCACGCGGCTGTCTCAATCTGCATGGGTCGCTACTGCCACGCTGGCGTGGCGCTGCGCCGATCCAGCGCGCGGTGATGGCCGGCGATGCCGAGACCGGCGTCATGGTGATGCGCATGGAGGAGGGGCTCGATACCGGCCCCGTGGCGATGTCGGAACGCTTGCCGATCGGGCCGACAGCGACGGCCGGCGAATTGCACGATCGGCTCGCGACGCTTGGCGCCGACCTCATGGTGCGCGCGGTCGCAGCGCTCGGGCGCGACAGCCTGACGTTTGTCCCGCAACCGGAAGCCGGAGTCACCTACGCCGCAAAAATCGCGAAGAGCGAAGCGCGCATCGATTGGCGCGAGCCGGCCGATGTCGTGCGCAATCGTATTCACGGCCTGTCGCCGTTTCCCGGCGCATGGTTCGAGCTCGATGATCAGCGCGTAAAAGTGTTGCGCGCGACGGCCGTCGATCGCAAAGGCGCGCCTGGCGAATGGCTCGGCGACGCCATCGCTTGCGGCGAGGGCGCGCTGGTGCCGCTCATCGTTCAACGCGCTGGTGGCGCGTCAATGGCCTTCGCCGATTTTCTCCGCGGCGTGCGTGTGCCGTCCGGCACGGCCCTCGGCTGACAGTGCCGCGCTTCAAGCTTACGCTCGAATATGACGGTGCGCCTTTCGTCGGTTGGCAGCGGCAGGCGAACGGGTTGTCCGTGCAGGAGGCGCTTGAAGGCGCCGTCCTCTCGCTCACCGGTCAAACGTGCCGCGTGAACGGTGCCGGCCGAACGGATGCCGGCGTTCATGCGGTCGGGCAGGTCGCGCATGTCGACATCGACAGCGCCTTCACCGGCAACAAATTGCGTGAGGCGCTGAACGCGCATCTGCGGCCGCAGCCCGTCGCGATCCTCGACGCCGAAATTGTTCCACAGGAGTTCGAAGCGCGTTTCTCCGCGACCGCGCGGCACTATCTCTACCGCATCATGAACCGCCGTGCGCCGCCGACGCTCGAGCGCGGATTCATGTGGCATGTGAAACGCGCGCTCGATGCCGACGCGATGAACGAAGGTGCGAAGCGGCTCCTCGGTCGCCATGACTTCTCGACGTTTCGCGCTTCGGAGTGTCAGGCGAATTCGCCGGTGCGCACGCTCGACCGGCTGCATGTGTCGCGCGTCGGCGACATGATCGCGATCCGCGCGTCTGCGCGCTCCTTCCTGCATCACCAGGTGCGTTCGATGGTCGGCTCGCTCGAACATGTCGGCTCCGGCCGCTGGAGTTCCGAAGATCTCGAAGAAGCGCTTCACGCGCGAGACCGTGCACGCTGCGGCATGGTCGCGCCGGCGCACGGACTGATGCTGGTGAAGGTGGATTACGGCGAGGCCTAACCTCTACACGACTCGATCCGACCACGTCACACCCTCGCGCACCACGCGCGCGGGATTGCCCACCGCAACAACGCCGGACTACGGCACCGATGTTTGCAACGTCAATCTACCCCAACTCTTGCTCGACCAGTCCCGCGAGATAACTTGCGCCGATCGGAAGCAGCGCGTCGTTGAAGTCGTAATGCACGTTGTGCACGGGCGTGCCGCCCTTCGTGCCGTCGTCCTGGCCGAAGAAGAGATAGGCGCCGCGCGAGCGCTCCAGCATGAAGGCGAAATCTTCGCCTGCCAGCAGCGGCTTGCCGTCGGTGATGACGTTCTTCGCACCAACGACTTTGGACGCGCATTCCACCGCGCGAGACGTTTCGTGTGCAGTGTTGATCGTCGCGGGATAAGCGCGGCGATAGTCGATCTCGGCCGTACCACCGCAGGCGATGCAAGTGTTTTCGACGGCACGCTTGAACAGCATCTCCGCGCGGTCGCGCACATGCGGCTTCAACGTTCGCACGGAGCCGCGTATTTCTATTGTCTCGGGTAGCACGATGTCTGACGTGCCGCCGTGAATCTGGCCAATCGAGACGATGCAACTCTCCAGCGCATCGATGTGACGCGAGGGGATGGCGTTCAGGGCGTTGATGACCTGCGCCGCCATCGCGACCGTGTCGATGCCCTGTTCGGGATGCGCGCCGTGCGACGATTTTCCGCGTAAAATCACGGAGAAATAATCGATCGCCGCCATCGCCGTGCCAGTCAGCGCCTTCACTTCGCCAAGCTTCATGTCGGGCGAATTATGGATGCCGTAGACTGCATCGCACGGAAATTTATCGAACAAGCCGTCGTCGAGCATGGCTTTCGCGCCCGAGAGGCCTTCTTCGGCGGGCTGGAAGATGAGGTAGACGGTGCCGGAGAAATTGCGCGTCTCTGCAAGATATTTTGCGGCGCCGAGCAGCATGGTCGTGTGGCCGTCATGCCCACAGGCATGCATGCGGCCGGGATTTTGCGACTTGTGCGCGAACTCGTTGAACTCGCTCATCGGCAGCGCGTCCATGTCGGCGCGCAAGCCGATGGCGCGGTTGCCGCCTGACGACGAACCCTGTCCGCGAAGCACGCCGACGACGCCAGTCTTGCCGAGACCGCGATGCACTTCGATGCCGAAGGCTTCGAGTTTTTCAGCGACGATGGCGCTGGTGCGTTCTTCTTCGAAGCCAATTTCGGGATGGGCGTGGAAGTCGCGACGCCATTCCGTCATTTCGGCATGGAAGTCGGCGAGGCGCGGGTTCGGCGTCATGTGAGGCTTCCGTCAGGAACAGATCCGCAGTGTAGCGAACGACGAAGCTCTGTCATTCCGCAAAAGCGGGAAGCCGGAGCGATGTCGGGATAGATCGTGCGAGATATGGATTCCCGCTTTCGCGGGTATGACGGGGCCCCTACGCAGCCAAATCAGCGACGACGGCGTCGAGCACGGGGAAGCCCTCGGCGCTCACGCGCAGGCGTCCTTCGCGCGTGTATTCGACGAGCCCGTCCGCGATGAGATCGGCGACGCGCGACGTCGCCAGCGGACGGCCACGCACGGCGTGGAAGCGCGCGGGATCGATGCCTTCGGAGAGGCGCAGTCCCATCAGCAGGAATTCGTCGCCCTGTTCCTCGACCGACAGCGGCTCGTCCTCGACGATGCCGTGGCCCTCCGTCTCGACGCAGGTCAGCCACATCTCGGGATGCTTTTCTGTCGCGAGTGCCCTGCGGCCGTCCTTCGTCACAAGCCGACCGTGGGCGCCGGGTCCGACGCCGGCATATTCGCCGTAGCGCCAATAGACGAGATTATGCCGGCTCTCGGCGCCGGGTTTAGCGTGATTGGAAATCTCGTAAGCCGGCATGCCGGCGCGGTTCATCACGTCCTGCGTCACGTCCCAGAGGTCGCGCTGCGTATCGATATCGGGCACCTGCAGCTTGCCGGCATTCAGCAGCCGCTCGAACATCGTGTCCGGCTCGATGGTGAGCTGGTAAAGGGACAGGTGTTCGGTGCCGAGCGCCAGCGCCTCACCAAGTTCCCTGCGCCAGCCATCGGGTGTCTGGCCAGGCCGCGCATAGATCAGGTCGAACGAGACGCGGGAGAAGGTGCGGTGCGCGACTTCCAGCGCGATCAGCGCCTCGGCGGTCGAATGCAATCGGCCGAGCGCCCGCAGGTCTGGGTCGTTGAGGGCCTGTACGCCGAGCGACACGCGGTTCACGCCTGCGGTGCGATAGCCTTTGAAGCGGTCCGCCTCGACGGAAGAGGGGTTGGCCTCCATCGTCACCTCGGCCTTGGCGTCGACCTTCCAGTTCTTCGCGATGGCATCGAGGATCGCGCCGACGGTCTTTGGCGCCATGAGGGAGGGCGTGCCGCCGCCAATAAAGATGGAGGTAACGGTGCGGCCGGGGGCCAATGACGCCTGGTGGGCGAGATCGGCTTCGAAGGCCTCGATGTAGCGGGTCTCGTCGATGGTGCCGCGCCGTACATGCGAGTTGAAATCGCAATACGGGCATTTCGACAAACAGAACGGCCAATGCACATACACGCCGAACCCCGGATCGAATCGCGGCGGGTGAATGGAGGCCATACCGGCTTATGGCACGGGCCATGCCGCTGCAAAACGTCCCGAAATGGGTCGTTCTCGCCGAATCTTGTGAAAGCGGGCGCTTTCCCGTACAAGCGCGCCGAAATCGCCCGGCCAGTCAGGGCTGCCGTGTCGGTTTTTCCTCGCTCCTTACCAAGCGAACAACAGGCGGGCTGCCCCCGGGCGGCTCCGCATGGAGAGCAAAATGCCCAAACTGAAGACCAAGTCGGGCGCTAAAAAGCGCTTCAAGATCACCGGCACCGGCAAGGTGGTTTATGCGCAGCGCGGCAAGCGCCACGGCATGATCAAGCGCACGCCGAAGCAGATCCGCAACCTGCGCGGGACGAACGTCCTCTTCAAGAGCGACGGCGACAACGTGAAGAAGTACTTTCTTCCCAACGGTTAGCGCATGTCCCGCAAGAGTTGCAGACTTTTGCGATCAGGATTTGCGCCAATGTTTTTGCCCGCTTTTTCAGGAGAACGATCATGGCACGCGTCAAACGCGGCGTAACCGCTCACGCCAAGCACAAGAAGGTTTTGAAACAGGCCGAAGGTTTCTACGGCCGCCGCAAGAATACGATCCGAGCCGCGAAGGCGGCCGTCGATAGGTCGATGCAATACGCGACGCGCGACCGTAAGGTGAAGAAGCGCACGTTCCGCGCGCTTTGGATTCAGCGCCTGAACGCCGCCGTGCGCGAACTCGGCCTGACCTACAGCCGCTTTATCGACGGGCTCGCCAAGGCCGGCATCGAGATCGACCGCAAGGTGCTTTCGGAACTCGCGATCCACGAGCCGGAAGCGTTCAAGGCGATCGTCGAGAAGGCCCAAGCGGCGCTTCCCAAGAAAGACGACGCGCTGCCGCAAGGCGCGTGATCCGATCCCGGCTGTCATTCCCGCGAAATCGGGAGTCCAGAATTGCGATTTGACTGGATGTCCGCGTCCGCGGGCATGACGGCGTTTTCACAGCGCTGACGTCTCCATGTCCGATTTACAGCAACTGCAATCCGATACGCTGACTGCCGTGGCCGGCGCCGCCAATGAGGCGGCGCTGGAGGCTGTGCGCGTCGGCGCGCTCGGCAAGAAGGGCGCGATCTCCGCGCTGCTTGCGACGCTCGGCAAAATGTCGCCGGACGAGCGCACGACGCAAGGCGCGGCGATCAATGCGCTGAAAGGTGCCGTCACCGAGGCAATCGCTGCGCGCAAGGCGGTGCTGCACGATCAGGCGCTCGATGCGCGGCTGGTCGCCGAGCAGGTGGACGTGACGTTGCCGGTGCGCGCCAGCGCGCTCGACACGGGCCGCATCCATCCGATCAGCCAGGTGATGGACGAACTCGTCGCGATCTTTGCCGATCTCGGCTTCGCCGTCGCTGAAGGTCCGGATATCGAGACTGACGACAACAATTTCACGAAGCTGAATTTTCCGGAAGGCCATCCGGCGCGCGAGATGCACGACACGTTCTTCTTCTTACCGCGGGAAGACGGAACGCGAAAATTGCTGCGCACGCACACGAGCCCCGTTCAAGTTCGGACAATGCTGGCGCAAAAACCGCCGATCCGCATCATCTGTCCCGGCCGCACGTATCGCGTCGATAGCGACCAGACGCACACGCCGCAGTTCCATCAGGTCGAAGGCCTCGTCATCGACAAGACCGCGAACCTCGGCAATCTCAAGTGGGTGCTGCAGGAATTCTGCAAGGCGTTCTTCGAAGTGTCGTCGGTGAAGATGCGCTTCCGGCCGTCGTTTTTTCCGTTCACGGAGCCGTCGATGGAAGTCGACATCCAGTGCCGGCGTCAGGGCGGCGAAATCCGCTTCGGCGAAGGTGAGGACTGGCTCGAAATTCTCGGCTGCGGGATGGTGCATCCCAACGTTTTACGCATGTGCGGAATTGATCCCGATGTGTACCAGGGTTTTGCTTGGGGCATGGGCATCGATCGTATTGCAATGCTGAAATACGGCATGTCCGATCTGCGCGCGTTTTTCGAAAGCGATGTGCGGTGGCTGTCGCATTATGGCTTCAAGCCGCTGGAAATACCGACGCTTGCCGGGGGGCTGAGCGGGTGAAATTCACGCTCTCCTGGCTGCGCGAGCACCTCGACACATCCGCCGATCTCAAGTCGATTGCCGATACGCTGACGGCGATCGGTCTCGAGGTCGAGGCGATCCACGATCCCGCAGCGCAACTCGCGAAATTCACCATCGCTTGCGTCATCGAGGCCAAGCAGCATCCGAATGCCGATCGTCTGCGCGTCTGCATGGTCGACACGGGTGCAGGCACACCGGTGCAGGTCGTGTGCGGTGCGCCCAACGCGCGCACCGGCATGCGAAGCGTATTCTCGCCGCCCGGCACCTACATTCCGGGCAAGAAGATCACGCTCGGCACGGGCGTCATTCGCGGCGTCGAGTCGAACGGCATGCTGTGCTCGGCGGCCGAACTCGAATTGTCCGAAGATCACGACGGCATCATCGATCTGCCCGACGATGCGCCGGTCGGCGAGCCCTATGCGAAATGGGCGAAGCTCGACGATCCCGTGATCGAGATCAATCTGACGCCGAACCGCCCCGACGCCACGAGCATCTTTGGCATCGCGCGCGATCTGGCGGCAGCCGGACTTGGCAAGTTGAAGAACGGCGCGGTGAAGCCAGTCGCTGGCAAATTTCCGTGTCCGGTGTCGGTCGATCTCGCCTTCGCAGCGGAAGACGCGCATCTTGCGCCGCTTTTTGCGCTGCGCCTCGTGCGTGGCGTGAAAAACGGCCCGTCGCCGGATTGGATGCAGTCGCAGTTGAAGGCCATTGGACTGCGTCCGATCAATGCGCTCGTCGACATCACCAATTACGTGACCTTCGACCGCGGCCGGCCGTTGCATGTCTTCGATGCGAAGAAGGTCGCCGGCAATCTCACCGTGCGTCGCGCGAAGAGCGGCGAAGAAGTCATGGCGCTCGACGGCCGCACCTATCGGTTGGAGCCCGCCAATGTCGTGATTTCCGACGACAAGGGTGTCGAATCCATCGCCGGCATCATGGGCGGCGAGCACTCGGGCTGCGACGAGAACACCACCGATGTTCTGATCGAATCCGCGCTCTGGGACCCGATCAACATCGCGCGGTCCGGCCGCGATCTCGGCATCGTCACGGATGCGCGCTATCGCTTCGAGCGTGGCGTCGATCCGGAGTTCTGCGTGCCGGGTGCCGAGCTCGCGACGGATCTTGTCATGCAGCTTTGCGGTGGCGAACCCTCGGAAATGGTCGTCGCGGGCAAGCAGCCTGCCGCGCGGCCGGCGCTGATGTTTCCGTGGAGCGAAGTGCAGCGTCTCACCGGCCTCGAACTCGAAACGAGCGAGATCGCTGGCATACTGGAACGCCTCGGTTTCGCCGTCGCGCCAATGCCGGGAAACGCCGATCGCGCCTTCGTTACGCCGCCGAGTTGGCGGCCGGATGTCGAAGGCGCCGCTGATCTCGTCGAAGAGATCGTGCGTATCGCTGGCCTCGAACGTGTCGTGTCCGCGCCGCTCGCGCGATCGAATGAAGGCGTGCCTGCGCCGGTCCTAACGTTGCTACAAAAGCGCACGACCGCCGCGAAACGCGCGCTCGCAGGCCGCGGCCTTGTCGAAGCGGTGAACTGGTCCTTCGTGTCGCAGGACGAAGCAAAGCTGTTCGGCGGAGGCGCACCGGCCCTCGCGCTGTCCAACCCGATCGCCGCAAATCTCTCGGATATGCGGCCGAGCCTGTTGCCCGGTCTGCTCGCGGCATCGCAGCGCAACGCCGATCGGGGTCTGCCCGATGTCGCGCTGTTTGAAGTCGGCCAGATTTTCCAGAGCGACGAGGATGCCGGCCAGCGCATGGCGGTGGCGGGCCTGCGGCGCGCTACGGCCAAGCCAAATGGCGCGGGCCGCGACTGGTCGCGCAAGACAGCTAACGTTGATGTCTTCGATGCCAAGGCCGACGTCCTTGCATTGCTCGGTGCGCTCGGCATCGCTGCATCGGCGGTGCAGATTGTGCCCGGCGGTCCGTCATTCCTGCATCCCGGCCGCTGCGGCACGCTGCAGTTCGGACCGAAGAACATCGTCGGCTGGTTCGGCGAGCCGCATCCGCGCGTGCTCGACACGCTCGATGTCGGTGGTCCCATCGCGCTGTTCGAAATTCTGCTCGATGCGTTGCCGCCGCCGAAGGCGCGCCCGACACGCGTGAAACCAGCGCTCACGCTTCCCGATCTCATGGCGGTGCAGCGCGACTTCGCCTTCATCGTCGGTCGTGAAGTTCGCGCAGCCGATCTGTTGCGCGCGGTGCAGGGCGCGGAACGCGCGCTTATCACGGATGTCTCGATCTTCGACGTCTATGATGGCGTTGGCATCGGAGAGGGAAAGAAGTCGGTTGCCGTCGCGGTCACAATGCAGCCGCGAGACAAGACCATGACAGACGCCGAAATCGACGCCGTTGCGGCGAAGATCGTCGCCGAGGTCGGCAAGAAGACTGGCGCGACGCTGAGGAGCTGACATGAAGCGATGTCTGATCGCGGGCGCCATGATGCTGATGAGCACGGCGGCTTTTGCGGCATCGATCAGCGATTGCGAGAAGATCGCCGATCCCGACGCCTACAATCGCTGTCTCGCGCAGTTTGGACCCGCGATGAAGGGCGGTCGTCCCGCGCAGGCCGAAGTGCCTGCTAATGCCGACGCGCCGAAAGTGTCGCGCAGCTCGCGTGGTAAGGGGCGCTATGCCGCCCGCGGCTCGCGCAGCGGCAAGAGCTTTTCACGCGGCGGGCGTGTGCGGATGGAGATCGCCGTCGGCGGCGGTGGCAGCGCGAAGCGAAGTCGGAGTAGGCGCCGCTAACCCAAGTTCAGCTCCTTGAAGAAGTCGTTGCCCTTGTCGTCGATGACGATGAAAGCGGGGAAATTCTCGACTTCGATTTTCCACACCGCTTCCATCCCAAGTTCGGGATATTCCAGCACTTCGACCTTCTTGATGCAGTCCTGCGCGAGCCGCGCCGCGGGACCACCGATCGAGCCGAGATAGAAGCCACCGTGCGTCTGGCAGGCGTTGCGCACCGCCGCCGAGCGGTTGCCCTTCGCCAGCATCACCATGGAGCCGCCCGCCGCTTGGAACTGGTCAACGAAGGAATCCATGCGGCCTGCGGTCGTTGGCCCGAATGAACCCGACGCCATGCCAGTCGGCGTCTTCGCGGGACCGGCGTAATAGACAGGGTGATCGCGCAGGTATTGGGGCATCGGCTCGCCGCGCTCGAGCCGTTCGCGGATTTTTGCATGCGCGGCGTCGCGCGCGACGATGACGGTGCCGGTCAGCGATAGCCGCGTCTTGACCGGATATTTCGACAGCGTCGCGAGAATGTCTTTCATAGGCCGGCGTAGATCGATCTCGACAACAGCGCCACCGAGCGCGCTTTCGTCGACCTGAGGCAGATATTTCGCGGGATCGTGTTCAAGGTTTTCGAGGTAGATTCCGTCGCGCGTGATCTTCCCGACCGCTTGACGATCGGCCGAGCAAGACACGCCGAGGCCGATCGGCAGCGAGGCGCCGTGGCGCGGCAGGCGCACGACGCGCACGTCGTGACAAAAATACTTGCCTCCGAACTGCGCGCCGACGCCGAGCGACTGCGTGAGCTTGTGGATTTCCGCTTCCATTTCGAGGTCGCGAAACGCCTGGCCTGCTTCGCCGCCGTGGATCGGCAATTCGTCGAGATAGCGCGTCGAGGCGAGTTTCACGGTTTTCAGGTTCAATTCCGCCGACGTGCCGCCGATGACGATGGCGAGGTGATACGGCGGACAGGCGGCCGTGCCGAGCGTGAGTATCTTCTCTTTCAAGAAGGCCATCATGCGGTCGCGTGTCAGCAGCGACGGCGTGCCCTGAAAAAGGAACGTCTTGTTGGCGCTGCCACCACCCTTGGCGACGAACAGGAACTTGTAGGCGTTCTCGCCATCCGCATAGATTTCGATCTGCGCGGGCAGGTTGGTCTTCGTATTCTTTTCCTCGAACATCGAGATCGGCGCGACCTGCGAATAGCGCAGATTCTTCTTCTCGTAAGCGTCTCGGATGCCCTCGGCGATGGCGCTTTCGTCGTCGCCATCGGTGAAGACGAAGCGACCTTTCTTGCCCATCACGATGGCGGTGCCGGTGTCCTGGCACATGGGCAGCACGCCGCCGGCCGAAATGTTGGCGTTCTTCAAAAGATCGTAGGCGACGAACTTGTCGTTCGACGTCGCTTCGGGGTCGTCGAGAATTTTGCGCAACTGCGCGAGATGGCCAGGACGCAACAGATGGTTGATGTCGATCATCGCCTGTTCGGCGAGCAAGCGCAGCGCCTCGCGCTCGACAACGAGGAACTCGTGCTTGCCGAACTGCTCGACGCGGACGCCATCGGACGTCAGCTTGCGATACGGCGTCTCGCCATCGGCCAGTGGGAAGAGCGGGAAATATTCGTAGGACATCGGGCGCCTCTCTGGAGGCGTTCTAGACGAAACCGACGCGCGTTTGAACGGGCTTCACACTCCCGCGTACATCCGGCCGGGATTGAGAATGCCCGCGGGATCGAAAGCCGCCTTGATGCCCTTCGTCAGGCGCAGCGCCCCCTCGGCCAGCGGTTCGAATACGTCGACGGCCGCGCGGGTCTCGGTCGAGGCGCGCACGAGGGTCGCGTGACCGCCGAGCGCCTTCGTTGTTGCGCGGATGGCGCTTGCGCCCGCATCGCCCGCATCGCGCACCGCCAGCCAGACCAGTCCGCCGCCCCAGTCGTAGAAACATTGCGCCTCGAGCGAGCGGCGCAGGCGCGACACAAGTTCTGGGCCGCGCGTTGGCGCCGTCGAGATGCGCCAGATTGCGCGATCGTCCGGTGCGGAGAAGAATTTTACCGCGGCAATGTCGGCCCAGAGCGCGCGGCTCGCTTCGGCGTCGATCGTTTCGCTGGTCTTGAACAGGTCGCGAAGCGCGCCCGTGCGATAGGCGACGGACGCCGCGAAATTCTCGATGCGCAGCAGCGTGCGCGCGTCGCTGCCGCCGATGCCGGCCGGCAAATGCGCGGCCGCCGACACCTCGAACGGCGAGCCAAGGCCGAGCGAGAGTGCCTGCACGGCGGCGACATCGTCGAGACCCGGCAGCACGAGCGTCGCCTCCGTCTCAGGCCGCGGCTGTACCTTGAACGTGACCTCGCTGAATGCGCCGAGCGTGCCGTACGCGCCCGCGCTCAGTTTCACCAAGTCGAGCCCGGTGACATTTTTCATGACGCGACCGCCGGATTTGACCGACTCGCCTGTCCCGTTGACGAGCTTCACACCGATGAAACTGTCGCGCGCTGCGCCGTGGCTGATGCGGCGGGGTCCCGAAATGTTGCAGGCCGCCACGCCACCAATCGTCGGCTCGCCGGTGCTGCCATAGAGCGTCCGGTAATCGACGGGCTCGAAGGACAGCATCTGGTTGCGGGTCGCCAGCGTGGCTTCGATCTCGGAGAGCGGCGTTCCGGCTTTGGCGGCGATGACGAGTTCTGCCGGCTCGTAGAGCGTGATGCCGGAAAGCTTTGCGAGGGAAAGCGTGCGTTCGGTCTGTGCCGGACGGCCAAGTCCCGCGCGCGTGCCGCCGCCTTCGATTGCGAGTGGCGTACGGGTCGCATATGCGTCGCGTACGGCGTCAACGAGTTCGGCTTCGGTGGTCGGGGCAAAGTTCACGCAGGCTTATGCCGCGATCCGCCCATCGAGCGGAAACACTTTTGCGCTGTTCATGAGCCACGCTTCATCGAACACCGCACGCACCCGCATCTGCTGCGCAAGGTCCGCATCCGAGAACTGCACGCGCATGAGATCTCGCTTCTCGATGCCAACGCCATGTTCGCCGGTGAGACAGCCGCCGACTTCGACGCAGAGTTTCAGGATGTCCATGCCGGCCTGTTCAGCTTTCTCGGCCTCGCCAGGATCGTTGACGTTGTAGAGGATCAGCGGGTGCATGTTGCCGTCGCCGGCATGGAACACGTTGGCCACGCGCAGACCGTAGCTTTTCACGATCTCATCGGTGCCGGCGAGCACGCGCGAAAGCTGACCCGTCGGCACCGTGCCGTCCATGCAGATGTAATCTGCGATGCGCCCCGTGGCGCCAAAGGCCGACTTGCGGCCTTTCCAGATCGCGGCCGTCTCCATTGCCGATTTCGACTCGCGAACGGTCATCACGCCGTGGCGCTGTGCAATCTCGACGATTTTCGCGAGCTGCGTTTCCATCTCAGCTTCCGACCCCTCGACCTCGATGATGAGAAGCGCGCCTGCATCCAAGGGATAACCGGCATGCGCAAAGGCCTCGCAGATTTCAATCGCGAGCTTGTCCATCATCTCAATCGCGACCGGGACGATTCCAGATCCGATAATGTCGGCGACGCAAGCGCCGGCGCTTTCGCTCGTCGGAAAGCCGAACAGCACGGGCCGCGCGCCCTCAGCGCTGCGCAGGATGCGAACCGTCGCTTCGGTCACGATGCCCAGTTGCCCCTCGCTGCCGACGACGAGCCCAAGCAGATCGTAGCCACCAGCATCGAGATGATCACCGCCGATGTCGACGATGGTGCCGTCGATCAGCACAAGTTTCGCGCCAAGCACATTGTTGGTGGTGACGCCGTATTTCAGGCAATGCGCGCCGCCCGAATTCATGCCGATATTGCCGGCGATCGTGCAGGCGAGCTGCGAGGACGGATCGGGCGCGTAAAAGAAGCCGTCGGGCGAGACTTCGTTGGAGACACCGAGATTGGTAACGCCGCTCTGCACGCGGATCGTGCGATTGGCGTAATCGACCCCGAGTATGCGGTTCATCTTGGAGACGCCGACAACAACGGCATCTTCCTGCGGAATGGCCCCGCCGGCGAGCGAGGTCCCGGCGCCGCGCGGCACGACCTTCACGCTTTCCCGATGGCAGAAGCGAAGGACAGACGCGACTTCCTCCGTCGTGTTCGGCAGCACCACGGCAAGCGGCATTTTGCGATGGGCGGTCAGCGCATCGGTCTCGAACGCCCGCCGCTCATCTTCGCTCGTAATGAGACAGGCAGGCGGCAGGATTCCCGCGAGGCCAGCGATGATTTCATCGCGACGCGCCAGAATTGTTGGATCGGGAGGCGGAAAGGCGATCGACATCGTCAGACGCTCCGTTCGGTCAGGCGCCAGTGTTCTTGAAGAATTCCCAGATCAGACGCGACGCATCGACATCGTTGTTGTGGACGCCGGGCGAGATTCCGCGGTCGGTCGGTCCGCGCCAGCGGCCGGGGATTGTGTGGCCGCCGCCTTCGACATGGACGAACTCGATCGGCACCTTGCAATCTTTGTAGGTTTCAAGAACGACGCGAGACTGATCGCCGGGATCTTTGTCGGGATAAGTCGTCGTCTTCAGTACATCACCGCAGCCGGCAGCCGTCTTGAACGGCGCGAGGCTGGCCGCAACCGACGCGATGGCGCCCTTGTAGTCGCGGAGATTCGCGGGACCGCCATTGTAAGGCAGATATGGGTTCGCTGTGCCGGCGAGAAAGAAGAACGGCAGCGGTTTCGACGGCTTGCAGGATTGTGCGAGCGCCTCCGGCATCGCCGAGATCAAAGCGCCGCCGGCCGCCAGCGTATCAGCATAGTCGCAGGCATATCGCAGGGCGACCATGCCGCCGGTTGAAAGACCGAGAATGTAGATGCGCTTGCGATCGGAGATTCGCTCGTCGACAAGCTTGCGAATGAGGTCGCGGACCATCGTCGTTTCGCGCGGAGCCCCCTTGTCGCTGAGATCCCACCGTCCATCGATGGCATCGGGATAGACGACCGCCACACCCTGCGAACGAATGACGTCTTCGAGGCCAAGCGTGCGCCGCGTCCGCAACCCGGAACCGCTGCCGCCGTGTAGGATGATTAACGTCGCGCGCGCGCCGCGCTTCAGCCTCTGCTGTTCGACGACGAAGGCTGAGCGCGTCTGGCCGCCGCTCTGGAACGTCAGCCTGCCGGACGCGGCATCGGCCGGGGCAATCCCAAACACCAACAGCGTGAGTGCCAGTGTGGCGACGAGCCACGATCGCAGGGCGGACGGAAGCTTTGTCGGCAGCGGCGTCATGACGCGCTGAACATTGGCCGTTTGTCGCCCGAAGGCAAGCAGCCGCGACCAATGGATGGCTCTTTTCGTTGCAACGCAAAAGCCTTTGGCTTAGGACGGTTCCAATCTCCGCGACGAGGAAGTGATGCCCGATCTGACGCCGCAAGGGGTCCGCTTGCAGGACCGGCGGCCCCTGTCGCCCCATCTTCAAATCTACCGTCCGATGCTGACGATGATGATGTCGATCGTGCATCGCATCACAGGTAGCGCGCTTTACGTCGGCATGCTGCTGATCGCCTGGTATCTGATCGCTGCGGCGTCTGGCGAGGCGGCTTTTTCGCGGGCCTACAGCGCGGCTGCATCGCTCCCCGGTCAGGTAGTCCTGTTCGGCTTCACCTGGGCGCTCTTGCATCATTTTCTCGGCGGCATCCGCCACGCGATTTGGGACACCGGCGTCGGAATGGATGCACGGGGACGCGAATGGCTTGCCTGGGGCACGCTGATCGGCGGCATCGTTTTGACGATCGGCGTCTGGATCGCCGCCTACACGTTGCGTTGAGGTCCGGACATGAGCGGCAAACAGACCTCCTTCCGCACCCCGCTGAGCCGGGTCCGATATTACGGCTCGGCCCATGCCGGCACTCAGCACAACTGGGCGATGCGCGTCACGTCGGCTGCTCTGACGGCACTGACCATCGCGGGCGTGTGGCTCGCGCTCGCGCTGGTCGGCAAGAACTATGCGCAGGTGCGGGAGATTTTCGGCCAGCGCATTATGCCCGGCACGATCGTCATCCTTTTCGTCGCGACCGCGCTCTACCACATGAAGCTCGGCATGCAGACGATCATCGAGGACTACGTCCACGAGGAAGCGGCGAAGACATGGTCTATCCTCGCGAACAATTTCTTCTGCGCGCTGCTCGGCGTCGCGACTGGCGTCGCGATCCTGAAACTCTGCGTCGGGTCGTAAGGACAGGTTGAATGGCACAGGGTAACGGCGCGGCGACCAACGGGGCCGGTCCGGCGATCAACGGCAAAGCCTATCCGATCACCGATCACACGTTCGACGTCGTGATCGTCGGCGCCGGTGGCGCGGGGCTGCGCGCGACCGTCGGCTGCTCGCAGGCGGGCCTGCGCACGGCATGTATCTCGAAAGTGTTTCCGACGCGCTCGCACACGGTTGCAGCGCAAGGCGGCGTCGCCGCATCGCTCGCCAACATGGGCCCCGATAATTGGAAGTGGCACATGTACGACACCGTGAAGGGGTCGGACTGGCTCGGCGACCAGGACGCGATCGAATATCTTTGCCGTAATGCGCCGGCTGCCGTCTACGAACTCGAGCATTGGGGCGTGCCGTTCTCGCGCACCGAAGACGGCAAGATCTATCAGCGGCCCTTCGGCGGCATGACGACCGACTATGGCAAGGGCCCGCCCGCGCAGCGCACCTGTGCCGCCGCCGACCGCACCGGCCATGCGATCCTGCATACGCTCTACGGTCAGGCGCTACGCAACAACACTGAATTCTTCATCGAGTATTTCGCACTTGATCTGATCATGAATTCGGAAGGACGTTGCGTCGGCGTCGTGTGCCTGAAAATGGACGACGGAACGATCCATCGTTTCCGCTCGAACCTCACTATTCTTGCGACCGGTGGCTACGGCCGCGCCTATTACACGGCGACGTCCGCGCACACCTGCACGGGTGATGGTAATGCGATGGTGCTTCGTGCCGGCTTGCCGCTGCAGGACATGGAGTTCGTGCAGTTCCACCCGACCGGCATCTATGGCGCGGGCTGCCTGATCACCGAAGGTGCGCGCGGAGAGGGCGGCTATCTCACCAACAGCGAAGGCGAGCGCTTCATGGAGCGTTATGCGCCGTCCGTGAAGGATCTCGCGCCGCGCGACATGGTCTCGCGCGCGATGACGATGGAAGTGCGTGAGGGCAGGGGCGTCGGCAAGGAGAAGGATCACATCTTCCTTCACCTCGACCATCTCGATCCGGCGATCTTGCACGAGCGGCTTCCCGGCATTTCGGAAAGCGCGAAGATTTTCGCCGGCGTCGATGTGACGCGCGAGCCGATCCCGGTGTCGCCGACCGTCCACTACAACATGGGCGGCATTCAGACGAACTATCACGGTGAGGTGTTGACGAAGCGCGGCAACGATCCGGACGTCATCGTGCCTGGCCTGATGGCGATCGGCGAAGCGGCCTGCGTGTCGGTGCATGGCGCGAATCGTCTCGGCTCGAATTCGCTGATCGATCTCGTTGTATTCGGCCGCGCCGCCGGCCAGCGTGCGGCGGAACTCGTAACGCCCGGCGAGTCGCAGGCGCCGCTGCCGGACAATTCTTCGGAACTCTCGCTCGGCCGGCTCGATCGTTTTCGTCACGCCAATGGCAGCACGCCGACCGCGGCGCTGCGCGCAAAAATGCAGAAGGTCATGCAGGCGAATTGCGCCGTCTATCGCACCGGAGAGACGCTGGAAGAGGGCTCGAAGCTCATCCACGACGTATGGGCCGGAAAGGACGATCTGCGCACCACAGACCGCTCGCTGATCTGGAATTCCGATCTCATCGAGACGATGGAATTCGACAATCTGATCGTGCAGGCCGTCGTGACGATGGATTCCGCCGTCAATCGCGCTGAGTCGCGCGGTGCGCATGCGCGCGAGGATTTTCCGAACCGCGACGACCAGAATTGGATGAAGCACACGCTGGCGTCGATCGACGATTCCGCGCGCACGATCGCGATCGATTATCGCCCGGTGCATTCCTATACGATGTCGAACGAGGTGAGTTACATCGAGCCGAAGGCGCGAGTGTATTGATCGTTAAGGCGTGATTGCGCGATAACGTGCAAACGATGGCCGATCCGCTCGACCGTCTTGCCAACCGCAATCCGAAATTATCTCGCCTTGGGCTCGGCCTCAGCCGCCAGCATTATCTCGATGAGAGCGCCGGTATTGCGTTGATTCATTCCGCGCTCGATCTCGGCATCACGCATTTCGACACGGCAAGACTCTACGGTGACGGCTGGTCGGAGCGTGTGCTCGGCAAGGCGCTCAGCGGTCGCCGTGACAGTGCGACGATTGCCACGAAATTCGGCCTCTTGCCGAGCGGGTTCATCGAATCGTTAGGCGCCTTCGGCAATCCGTTTCGTGGCGTTCGATCCGTGTCGCGCCGCTTTGGACTAACCAAAGGACCGGCGCGCCGCTTCGATGTGGCAACGCTCGACGTGTCGCTGGAGCGCTCGCTGCGCGCCCTTGCAACGGACCGCATCGACATTCTTTTCCTTCACGATCCGGTTGCGGACGAGATGTGCAACGCCGATGCGCTCTTCGCACGCCTCGCAGCCTTGAAAGACGCGGGCAAAATTTGCGCGGTTGGCATCGCTGCGGATGGCGCTGTCGTCGATGCCGTGATCGACCGCTACCGCGATGCCATCGACATCGTGCAGACGCCGGAGATGGCCTGGCCGACCAAAATCGTTCCGGACCTCACCTTCGGGGCGCTCGGCACCGGCCGGCAGGTCTTCGGTCAGGCAGCCCCAGATCGCGCCCATGTACATGCCGGACTTTTGCAGGCCCTTGAGCGCCGGCCGCAGGGTTGCATCCTCGTCGGGACGACAAAGCCTGCCAACCTCCGAGAACTTGCCGGGATCGCCAACGGCTTGTGACGTCCCACTGCGGTCATGCGCCGCAATGATTTGACACTCGCGCTTCGATTTGTTGGAACGATTTCAGTCTATATCGAGATGCGCCAGGCGGCGCGACGGATGAATCCGGCTCATGGTCCAGCTCACTCTCCCGAAAAACTCCAAGGTTGGCACCGGCAAGACCTGGCCGAAGCCGGTCAACGCCAAAAACGTCAAGGAATTTCGCGCATATCGCTGGAATCCGGACGACGGGCAAAACCCGCACATCGACACGTATTATGTGGATATGGACGATTGCGGACCGATGGTTCTCGACGCGATCATCTGGATCAAAAACAACGTCGATCCGACGCTGACCTTCCGCCGTTCCTGCCGCGAAGGCATCTGCGGCTCCTGCGCGATGAACATCGATGGCGTGAACGGCCTCGCCTGCACGATGGGCCACGGCGAGATTTCCGGCGCGGTCAAACTCTATCCGCTGCCGCATATGCCGGTCGTGAAGGACCTCGTCCCCGATCTCACGATGTTCTATGCGCAACACGCGTCGATCCAGCCGTGGCTGCAGACAACGACGCCTGCACCCGAGAAGGAATGGCCGCAGGCGCCGGGCGAACGTCACAAGCTCGATGGGCTCTACGAGTGCATCCTTTGCGCCTGCTGCTCGACGTCGTGTCCGTCCTACTGGTGGAACGGCGAGCGCTATCTCGGACCGGCCGCGTTGCTGCAGGCCTATCGCTGGTTGATCGATTCGCGCGACGAGGCGACAGGAGAGCGGCTCGATGCGGTGGAAGATCCGTTCAAGCTCTATCGCTGCCACACGATCATGAATTGCGCGAAGGCCTGCCCGAAGGGTCTGAACCCCGCGAAGGCGATCTCCGAAATCAAGAACATGATGATCGAACGGCGGATGTGATTGCGATCAGTCGCAGATCGCTTGCAACGCCGTCCATTCCGCTTCCGTCAGCAACGGCGGTCCGCGTTCGCCTGCATCGAGCGCTTTCAATTCCTTCATGCGCGTTGCGCTCAAGGGGTGGTCGCGCACGAGGCTGAAGCTGTCGTCGCTGCTCCGGTCAACACGCAATAGCAGGTCGCCCATCGGAATCGTCGAGCGTCCGAGCGCCGTCATGATCTGCGCCGCAAAGCGATCTGCGTTTGTTTCCGCGTCGCGCGAATGGGCCGCGCCGAGCAGCGCACGCGTCGCGAAAAGCAGTGCGCCGGCACCCGTGACGTCACCGAAAAGCAAACCGACGACATAGGCCGTGCCGCCGTTGGCAATCAGTCGCCGCAGATGATCGCGATGGCGTACGTGCCCGAGTTCGTGCGCGAGCACGCCGGCGATCTCGTCGGGCGAGCGCGCATCCGTCAACAAGCCCTTGAGCAGATAGATTTTTCCGCCCGGTAGCGCGAAGGCGTTGGGGACGGTCGATTGGACGACCTCGATCTCAGGCGCGATGGGCAGGTCTGCTTTTTCGGTGAGTGCATCGGACAGGCGTCGCAGCGCCGCGACGCCCGACGGAGCTTCGCAATGCTTGCCCGAGAAGATCGTCCGGACCTGCTTGTCGGCCGCGTCGCCGAGCCGCTTCTCCCAAGCGATCGGGATCACCGGTGCGAGTCGCTCGGCCGCGAAAGGAATGCCGAACCACAGCAGTCCTCCGATCGATGCGAAGGCGAGCAGGATAAGACCGACGACCTGCACATTGGCCGCCCATGACCGCTTCGCTGCGGCGTCGAGGTTCCCGCAACGCGCGACGATCTCTTGCTTCAGCGCTTCATCGGCGATGTCGAGCCGCGCGAGGTCGGGCGCCGTCGTTGCGGTGAGGCGCAGGCGATCGCTGCTGCCGTCGACTTTGCGGATATCGGGCCAAGCCCAGACCGCGAGAATCTTGCCGTCCTCAACGATGCGGAGCGCGCCCTCGAAGGCAAGCGTCACGATGTGACGGCGGCTCGATTGGCCGTCGTAAAAGACGCTCCTCGTTTTATGCGGGAGGCCCTCCGTCACGACGTCAGAAGCCGACGATATCGAGGCTGTCGGCAAAACCTTCGCCGAGCGCATTGGCTGTGCCCGGCCGCGCGGCAACTGCATCGGTACTGTCGATGTTGTGCACCACCGTCGTCGCGCAGACGATCGCCCACACCCTTCGAATGAGGAAAAGGCGAAACGCGATTCCGAAACCGAGCAGCGTCACGAGATAGGTCAGGCCCCAGACCCCAATCAGTGCGAGCGGAGCGCCGGCGACTGGCGTCTTCGGAAGGACGACGGCACCCATCGAAAAAAGTGCGAAGGTTATGGCGGCACCGACAGCGACGCCTGCGATGACGACGAGAAGCATCACGCCGACGAAGGACCAGTACGTTCCGAAAAGAGCGCGCTTTGCGAGCGTCGAAGAAAATTTCACGTCGCCGATGCGCAGTCCCTCGACCCACCATTTCCATTCGACGGCCTTGTAGGCGGCGAACCAGAACGGCGCTGCGACGGCGAGCAGAACAGGCAAGAGTGCGATCAACCCGCTTGCTTTGCTTTTCGTCACAACCAGCAGAACAACGACGGCGGCCGGAAGCGAAAGAACCGCCCACAAGCCCCATCCGCGCGCGAAAAACTGGCGGCCCGTGCCTTCAAAACGGCCCTCGAGATCGCCGAAATTCGTATGCATCTTGTAGCGTTCGAGCGCTGCCTGCGTCCAAGGGTGGGCAAGGCCCAGCGTCACGATGCTCAGAAACGTGCGGATCATCGCGATCGCCGCATATTTCCAGCCTGATCCGGTCATGCCGAAACGCAGGCCGCGCCACGACGTGCGATGCAGCCGATAGCGGCGGGCGCGGTAGATCGCGAATTGCCGGAAGGCGATGAAAGCAAGGCCCAGCGGGAACGATGCGAAGGCTTTCCAGCGCTCGGCTTCGATGCCGGCGAGGAAATACAGGAGATAGAACGGCGCGAGGATACCGATGGCGAGCAGGAAACCGAGAAACAGCTCGCGGCCGTTGCCGTGATAGGCGAGTGCCTCGTTCTCGACGGAGGTTGCAGACCAGAGCATCCGGCGGATCGTGGTCGCGAGCCAGAAGCGGTAGAAACCCAGCGTGAAGAGTTCCGCGACGGCGCCGCGAATGACGACGCGTCGGAATGCACCGCGCTCGTCGGCGAACACGACAGGCGCGCTCCGCGGCGCATCAGCTTCTCGTTGCAAGCCTGACGTCGACGTGTCGATGACCGTCACGTTATTCCCCGCGCGTCGTTACCGTCGCGAAGAAAGTCTAGCAGATTCTAGCGAAAGAAGAGGCGTCGTGTCCTGTCAGATCGCTTCGCGCCGCATGGTGAAAAGCCGCGTCTGAAGATCGAGCATCGCCGTCGCGAAGTTCGTCGAATCCTCGAGCCACGCGTCCCACAAAACCTGCGCCTTCGGAGTGCGCGCCACAAGCTTGCCGGTCAGCGCGTCATCGTCGAACTGCAGATCGGCGGTGAATTTCTTCGCCAGACCCTGCATCGCCTCGTTGCGCGCGAGGCACGACATGTAAAGCGTGTCCGCGTTGCGGTTGCGCGCCGCCTGCACGATGCGCTCCATCAGCGCTGTGCCGATGCCGCGACGTCGCCAGCCGCTTTCGACCGAGAAGGCCGCCTCGGCGCTTGCGTCATGCGCGCCCGGTGCGACGGGTCGCAACTCACCCGCGCCGCGAAGAGTGCCGTCGACAAAATAGCCGAAGATGACATCGTCGATGCCGAAACAGCGGGAAGCATAGGCGCGCAGAAAATCGTCCGACGCGACCATCGCGAAGCGGTCGTAGCGGCTCTTGTCGTCGAGCCGCAGGAGGTGGTCGCGGAACGCATCGAGATCAGACGGCCAAAGCCGTCGAAGCTGTCCGCCCTCGACCTGCGCATAAAACATGGTGGTCTCCATCCGACTCACCTCCCACCCCAATATTGTGCGCTGCACAATACGACACAAGGATGAACGGTAGGCACGCGATGCCGCACCTTCGAGCATCATGAATGGAATCAGAATCTTACGAGAGAAGATCGACCAGCACCGGGATCAGCGGCTCGTCCGCAGGCGGCATCGGGTAGTCGCGCAGCCGCGCCGCACGGACCCAGCGAAGGGTCTGGCCCTCGAGCGGCTGCGGCTGCCCCTGCCATCGACGGCAGATGTAAAGCGGCATCAGCAGGTGCTTTTCGTCATAGCTGTGGCTGGCGAAGCTGAGCGGCGCGAGACAGGCGGCCTCGACGGCAATACCGAGTTCTTCGGCGAGCTCGCGGATTAACGCCGCCTCGGGCATCTCGCCCGGCTCGATCTTGCCACCCGGAAATTCCCACAGGCCCGCGAGCGTTTTTCCGGCCGGCCGTTGTGACAGGAGGATTCGGTCGTCGGCGTCGATCAGTGCGACGGCGACGACGAGGAGCAGCTTCACGAGCGGTCAGCGATCGTTGGTCAGGACCAGCTTGATCGGCTTGTCCTCTTTTCCCGTGACGGTGACCGTCTCGTAGAACGCGCCGCCGTCCTGACCGACACGCTGGACATTGTTGTAGGCGCCGAATTTGAAGTGAAGATAAGAGTCCTTGTCCTTCCAGGCGATCTGCGTCGCGACGAAATAGGTGCCGGGCGCGACGCCCTCGAATTCGAAGCGGCCGCTCGATTCCGCGCGTGTGGTGCGCGTGTATTCGGCATAGGCGGGATCGCTGTCGACCTGCGCGACCATATTCACCGGCACGCTGCGGCCACCCTTGTAGAGCGTCGCGAAGCGCTCCTTGGCATAGGCTGTTGCAGGCACGAGCCGCACGATTTCGCCCGCCGCGTTGACGACACCGCCCTTGCCGTCGCGCCAGAAGGCGTGGCCCGCAATCTTTCCGGTGCCGCTCTTCTTGATGAAGGCGGCGTCGGACGCGCTGAACGCGGTGGCGCTGGCGGACAGCGACGAGGCCGTCGGGCCGGTCGACTGGCAGCCGGCGAAGAGACCGGCGAGGGCGAACGCAAGGAGAGGGGCACGCACGGACAAAATCTCACGCTGGGTCATTAGCCTGACCGGCTAGACGCCGGAAATCAATCGCCTCTGTCGATGAAGGCCAGAACCGTGTCGATGTCGTAACAGACGGAACCTTCCGGCATCGATGGTCGCGCTACCATCACGACCGGAATGCCAAGCTCGCGCGCCGCGAAGAGTTTGGCCGAGGTCGGGTCGCCGCCGCTGTTCTTCGTCACCATCACGTCGATGCGATTTTCGCGAAGAAGCATCGTCTCGTGGGCGAGCGTAAAGGGTGGTCTCTCCTGCAGCGTCGCGTGGTTCGGCAAATCCGACAAATTCCCCGGCGCATCGATCGAGCGCACGAGATAGAAGTGCTGTGGCGCGGCGGCAAAGGGCGAGAGCGAGTTGCGGCCGATAGGCAGGAACACGCGTTTCGGTGTCTGCGCCAGCGCCACAACGGCGGCGGCGAGATCCGGCACGGTCATCCAGCGATCGCCTGCCGTCTCTTTCCAGCCAGGCCGACTGAAACGCAGCCGCGACACGCCTTCCGCCGCGCACGCAGCAGCGGCATTCGCCGACATCTGCGCCGCGAAGGGATGCGTCGCGTCGATCACGCGCTCGATTCGATTTTCGCGCAACCACTCGCGCAGTCCATCGACACCGCCGAATCCGCCAGCGCGTGTCGGCACTGCGTGGC
Organism: Beijerinckiaceae bacterium; assembly: GCA_965246795.1. Lineage (GTDB taxonomy): Bacteria > Pseudomonadota > Alphaproteobacteria > Rhizobiales > Beijerinckiaceae > JAJXWB01. Next base: position 25,370 of record CBDFFN010000011.1, read on the forward strand.
GCGCGGGCGCTTCGGTTCGTCCAGCGAGAGACAAGATCGTCGCAATGTCGGTTCTCTTTGCCAGTGCGGACGCCAGCACCGTCGCCTCGCGCGTTCCACCGAGAATGAGAATGCGCCTATTCACGCCATCCATCAGCCGTTCATTCTTAACGGGAAGAAACCAGGTTTCTGGCAATCGCGCATGCGGCGGGCGTCTTGCTCAATACGTTGTAGCGGGGACAGCGGACCCTGCGAGACGAAGAGGCGGAACCGATATGATACAGACGGCAGTCAGGCGAGGCCACGCCCGCACCGTTTCCGGACAGGTGTGACGGCATGCTGCTTCGTCACACAATCCTTTACCTGCCGGCGCAATTGCTCGCGCCGCTGTCGCAATTCGTTGCGGCCGTCGTCTGGACGCACTGGATGTCGCCGGAGGCTTATGGCGTCCTGACATTCCTCATTGCGGCGCAGGATCTCGTCTATGCGATCTGCCTGCATTGGTGGTCGAGTTTCTCGCTCCGCTATCTCGCTGGCTTTAATCGCGGCGAGGCGCGCGATTACCGCCGCAGCGAAGCAACAATTCTGGCCGGGACGGTCCTCGTCGGTGGCGTCGTGACCATCGCGCTGCTCGGCTATCTTGGCATGGTCGACGACACATCGCTTCTGATCGTGGCGGTCATCTTTCTCGCAAGCCGCGCCATCAATGTTCATTTGGCGGAACGTGCGCGCGCTCAGGAGCGCATTCTCGCCTACACCGTCGCGCAGACGGCGGGGCCGATGCTCGGCTTCGCACTGGCGCTTGCGGCGATGCATTGGCTTCGTCCGACGCCGGATGCGGCACTCGCTGGTTTCGCCGTTGCACAGACCTTTGCGACCTTCTGGCTCAGCCGGCATCTGTCCGTCGATCTCGCGTTGCGCGCGCCGGAGATGGCGATGCTGCGCCGTGCGCTCGCCTACGGATTGCCGATGGTCGTCGCCGGTGTACTCGGCTGGTTCGTGCTCAACGGCGTCCGCTTCGTCGTGCAGGAGATGGGCGGCGACACGGCCGTCGGTCTTCTCGCCGTCGGCTGGAATCTCGGTCAGCGCCTTACCGGCGTGATGGCGATGCTCGTCACGGCGGCCGCCTATCCGCTCGCCGTGCGGCAACTCGCGACGCGCGGCCATCTTGATGCGCTGAAACAGCTCGAGGCGGGCGGCACGTTGCTTCTCGCGGTGATGCTGCCGGCGTCGATCGGGCTATGGGAAATCAGCGCACGCCTCATCGATCTGACAGTGGCGACGCCGTTCAAGGCGATCACGACGCTGATCCTGCCAACAGTTATTCTTGCCGGTACGATCCGCAACTTCCGCGTCCACTATGCCGATCAGCCGTTCCTCCTGTTCGAGCGCACGCGGCTTGGCATGCTGGTCAACGCGATCGAGGTCGTTGCGCTCATCGCATGTTCCGCGATCGGTTTCGCGTGGCGTGGCATTCCCGGCGCGGTTGAAGGCTGCCTCGTCGCGACCTGCGTCGGCGCGGTCGTCTCGTTCGTTCTGGCGCGAAAACTGTTCGGCCTGCCGCTGCCGATTTTCGACTGGGGCCGCATCGGGCTGGCCGCGGCGTTCATGGGCGCGATGCTGGTATGGGTCGACCGGCTCCCGCTCGACAGCAACGTGTCGATCGTCGTCGACATCGTCGTTGGCGTGATCTCCTACGCGCTTGCGATGGCGGCGCTGTTCGCCGACCGCATTCGCGAATACATGCGCGAACGCCGTTCGAGCGATGAGCCTCTCGTGGCAGGTGCGAAGACGTAAGGGTGCGCGCCGCGACCGCCTTGCGTCGTCGCGTAACGCCGGTACATGAGCGGCATGGTCAAGAATTCGCCGCCCGTCGCATCTCTCATGGAACATGTGATTCCGGTCGAAGCCGGCTCCGGCGTGATTGGCGCCAGCTTTCTTGGCGCGACGGCCGTCTTCGCTTTAGTCGACGGGACGCTGCTGTGCGTGGACGACGCGAACCCGCAGCAACGGCACGAAGCGCATCCCGACGCCGCAATCCTCGTCGCCGCCAGCGATGGCAAACGCCTTGTCACCGGCGGTGATGACGGGCGTGTCGTCGCGACGAGCGCATCGGGCGAATCCGTTGAGATCGGCAAGGACAAGGGCTGGATCGATGCGCTGGCCGTGCGGCCGGACGGCGCATTGGCGTGGTCCTCCAGCAAGACGGTCTCAGCCCGCGATCCCAAAGGCGTGGTGAAGACCTGGGTGGCGCCGTCGTCCGTGCGCGGCCTCGCTTTCATGCCGAAGGGCTATCGGCTCGCCGTTGCGCATTACGGCGGTGCGTCGCTGTGGTTTCCGAACATGGCGGCGACACCAGATGTGCTTGCATGGAAAGGCTCGCATCTCGACGTGACGGCATCACAGGACGGCCGCTTCGTCGTGTCGTCGATGCAGGAGAACACTTTGCACGGCTGGCGGCTCTCGGACGGCCGCGACATGCGCATGTCCGGCTACCCCTCGAAGACGCGGTCCTTGTCGTGGTCGCACGATGGTCACTGGCTTGCGACATCCGGCGCTGACGCCTGCGTCGTCTGGCCCTTTGCGACCAAGGATGGTCCGATGGGCCGAGCGCCGAAGGAGATCGGCGTGCGCGCCGCGCGAGTCAGTGCGGTGGCGTGCCATCCCGCCGCGCCGATTCTCGCGATCGGTTATGCCGACGGTTTCCTGATGCTGGCGCGGCTCGAGGACGGTGCCGAAATCCCGGTGCGGCGCGAAGGCGAGGGTGGTGCGCTCAGCGCACTTGCGTGGAGCGCGCATGGCGAGCGGCTGCTGTTCGGCACCGATGGCGGGCAGGCCGGGATTGTTCCGATTCCTTGAGCCGGCGCCTCATCACTGCATGTAGCGCTGCCAGGCCCAGATCGCGGCCGTAGCCAGCGCACCAAACAAGACGGCCGAGCCGACGATCTCGACGAGAAAGAGGAAGCTGCGCGCAAACAGCCGCGCGACGGGCGAGCGCGGTCTCGGCGGTCCTGTCGATGTCGGTTGCGCGTTGTTTTGCGAAGAGGTCATCAGCGCCGGGCGCTCACCACCCAGCGATTGCGACGGTGACTGAAACGATTGCAGCGCCTTCTCGCGCTCGATGAGTCTTCGCGCGATGTAGTCCGTGATCGCACGCACCGTCGGCTCGATGCGATCGTTTTCCGACAGCACCGCACGCCCGTTGCGGGAATCCCGAACGAAGCGATAGGCGCGCCGGTCACGCCCCATCTCGACGAAGGCGACCATGTCGATGAAGAGGCGCGGCCGGTCGCCGGGTGCGATACCGGGATCGAAGATATCGCAACTCGCCGGCACTTCGTCGAAGACCGGCTGCAAATGTTCGCGGAGAATTTCGAGCCGCGTCAGTTCGGCGCCACGCAAATCGGCGACCACCTCGGCGCGATCGGCATTCTCGACGCGCGCTCGACGCAGTGCCGCAGTGAGACCGGACTGTCTCGCGCGGTCCCGGCTTGACGCAGCGGCGGACGGACGCTGAGCGACATAGTCCGATGTGTCATGCACACCGGGCGTGTCGTCGGGCCTGTCCATTACGCCGATCCCTTAACGCCGAACGGAGGTCCTCCCGCTCGACCTCAGCAGAAGCGCTTAGCGCCCCTGCTGTACAGCGGACAAACGCCAGTCTTCCGGCCGTCCACCCACAGGTCGCGTAAAGGTCCAGACCTCCGTCACCTCCTGCGGCGTGTTCGCATCGCCCGCAACGACTCGGCCGCTTGTCCGGTCGATCATCGCATCGATCAGCGAATACCGCATCGCGACGCTCGCATATTCCGAGCCAGCCTCCGACCAACTTTCCGCAAGATCGCCGCGAATGAAGCGGATATCCGACATGCGGTTGATCGCGCCGTGCGAGCGGTTCTCATCGAGCTCGCGGCTGAACTCGGCCGCGACGTCAGACGTCGCATGACGGCGCAGTGCGGCTACATCCTCGGCGGAAAAGGCTGTTTGCACGGCGACGAGCGTGCGCTCGAACTGCGCGTAGTCGGCTTCCCCAACCGTCAGCGGCTTCGTCGGCTCGGGCGCCTGCGCAGAGCCGCCACCGAACGCGCCACCGCCAAAGCCACCCGGAGACGGACCCGCAGAACGATACGAAGCTCCGGAAGCGGCTTGCGCAGGCGTAAGCGACTGGCGCGAGCGGAACATCCGGATCGCGAACATCACGACGAGCACAATCAGGCCGATCTGCAGCATGAGGCCGAGCATCGACATCAACCCGCCCATACCGCCGAGCAAGCCGTGGCCCATCAGCAGGCCGATCAGACCGGCGCCGAGCAGGCCGCCCATCAGCCCCTTGCCGAACGATCCGAACATGCCCCGCGATCCCGTCGCAGGGCGCATCAGGCCGCCGTTGTTCATCGCGCCTGGCTGTGCGCCAAGTGGCGAGACACTGGGGGCCGTGCGCGTCGACGGCACGGAGTTGAAGCTCTTTGTGCCGCGGCTGCCGAACGAGCTGCCACCGCCTGCGCGCGCCTGCGCGTCCACCGCTCCGGCAAGAGCCAAAGCAAGCGCGGCGGCGTAAACGAATGATTTGCGAACGGACATCCGTCCCTCCCGAAGTCGCCGCAATCGGCGACGCAAGACATATGGGAGGACAGACCGGCGCGTGACAAGCGCCAGAAGATTACCGGAAGATTACAACGGACAGGCTGAAGCCTCTATTGCAGCAAAGCTTAATACAGGCTGCTGAGAACCGTGCCACCGACCAGCGCGAAGGCGGCACAGATCGCCAGGAAATCGAAAGTCCAGGTCTTCGCCATGAGGAAGCTCCTTCGCATCGTGGATGACTCGATCCGCCAACGCTTAAGATGCGGTTAACGACCACGCCTGCAAAGCCGCAAATTGCCGCAACTGCGAAGAGGACGGGCATGGAACAGTCCCAGCTTGCTCGTTGTAAAAGCACAATTGTGGGTTGTGTGTCGCAGACGCATGTCGTGCGTTAACCCGACCGACAGCCGCTCCCGGCACAATCGCGCGATCCATGAGCTTCGATCTGACATCTCCAGCCTTACGGCTTGCCGGCGTGCAAAAGCGGTTCGGCGATGGCCCGCCGGCGGTGGATGGGCTCGACCTCACCATCGCGCCTGGTGAGTTCTTCGCGCTGCTTGGTCCCAACGGTGCCGGAAAGACGACGACCTTGCGGCTCATCGCGGGCCTCTGCGCGGCTGACGCCGGCACGATCGAAGTGTTCGGCATCGACGCCGGCCGCGATCCGGTTGCCGTCAAGCGCGTGGTCGCCTGGCTGCCGGATGAGCCGATGCTCTACGATCAACTCGATCCCCTCGAATATCTTGAGTTCGTCGCCGGTCTCTGGTCGGTCGCGCCGGAGGTCGCCGAACAGCGCGCCGACGATCTGCTGCGCACGCTCGACCTTTGGGAGCACCGGCATTCACGCTGCGAAGGTTTTTCGCGCGGCATGAAGCAGAAGGTCGCGCTCGCCGGAGCGTTGATCCACGACCCGAAGCTTCTTATCCTCGACGAGCCTCTTACCGGCCTCGACGCCGGTGCGGCGCGTGTCGTGAAAGATATGCTGCGCGAGCGCACGCGCGCCGGAAAGGCCGTGCTGCTCACGACGCATATTCTCGAAGTGGCGGAGCGACTCGCCGATCGTATCGGCATCATCGATCGCGGTCGCCTTGTCGCCGAAGGCACGCCCGAGCAAATCACGCAGGCCGGCCGCGCCACGAGCCTCGAGGACGCGTTCCTTGATCTGACTGCGCGCAGCGCGGCGTGATGTCGATGAACGCGGCGGCAAGCATGTTCGGCGCGCTGATCGGTAATGATCTACGCCTGATGAGCCGTCGCGTCGCGACCATGACGCGGGGCGGCAGCGGACGACGCACGCTTCTCTTCATCGGCATCGCGCTCGCAATTTTTCATGCGCTCGCATGGCCCGTCGCGACATCTCTCGCGGAAGAAACTGCGCGGGATGTTCGCGCCGCGGACGGTGCCGTAGCCGCAGCGCTCGCTTTCGTGATGCCGTGGATCGTCAGCCAGGCACTGATGAATGCGACACGTGCGCTCTACGTGCGCGGCGATCTCGATCTGCTCCTTGCATCGCCCGCGCCGGCCTCGGCGGTCTTCGCTGCGCGTGCGTTGGCAATTGCGATCGAATCCTGCGTCTCCATCGCGATTTTCTTGTTGCCGGTGGCAAACGTCTTAGCGATTGCCGCCGGCTGGCGCTGGCTTGCGATTTATCCGCTACTCGCCTTTTGCGGGTTGTTCGGTACCGCGCTCGGCCTGCTCTTGACGATCATGCTATTCCGAGTCGCCGGTCCACGCCGCACGCGCACATTTGCGCAAGTGCTCGCGGCGCTCGTCGGCGCAAGCTTTGCGCTCGGGATCCAGGCGGCGAATTTTGCGCCGGACTGGCTCGTCGAGGCTGTGCATCGGCATCTCCAGGCCTTTCGCGGCTCGTTGCTTGGAGGAGCGCTGTCCGTACCGGTGCATGCGGCAAGCGGCGATGTTTCGGCGCTCATCGCGACGGGCTGCGTCGCGATTGCGGCCTTCGCGCTTGTCGCCACACTCACCGGCTCAATTTTTACGCGCGGGCTGACACAGACGAGCGACGTCGTGCAGGCGCGTCGTGCGCGAAAACGGCGCGGCTTCCGCAGCGGTCCTGGGCCTGCGCTACGCCGCAAGGAATGGCGGCTCCTGCGTCGCGATCCCTGGTTGCCCTCGCAACTTCTGCTGCAGGCCGCCTACACCGTGCCGCTTTGTTTCGTCCTGTGGCAGACGCTCGGGCCGGAGCAGGGGCCGGCGGTCGCGATCAGCCCCGCCGTCGTCGTCATCGCGGCGCAGATCGCCGGCGCGCTCGCCTGGATCGCGCTGTCGACGGAAGACGCGCCGGAGCTTTTGGCCACGGCCCCATTGCCTCGCGGCGCTCTCGCCCGCGCAAAGCTCGGCGCGGTCGCCGCGCCCGTTGGTGTGCTGCTCGTGGCGCCCCTTTTTGCGATGACCATTGCCGCGCCGCTTGCAGGCATTGCCACAGCGACCTGCGCCGCCGCGGCGGCGAGTTCGACGGCGCTGCTCAATCTTTGGCACCCGGCGCCGGGAAAACGCGGCGATGCTTTACGCCGTTATGGTCAGCCGAAAATCGTCGGCATTCTCGAACATGCGCTGGCACTATGTTGGGCTGTCGCTGCGGCGCTGCTGCTGCAGGGAAGTCTCATCGCGCTTGCGCCGATTGCGCTCGCGCTCGTCGTGCTCTTCGCGAGCCGCACGCCGAACGCAGCGCATTGAACCGCGACGCTATTTCTTGTCAGGCCGAAACGCCTTCACATGCGCGGGGTCGACCTCGATGCGCACCGCGCCGATCAGGTCGAGACAGTAGGGCACCGCGCCCATCACCGCATCGAGACAGAGTTCAATCGAGCGCGGACTGCCGGGCAGGTTGATGACGAGACATTTGCCGCGATGCGCAGCGGTCTGTCGTGACAAGATCGCGGTCGGCGTTTGCGCAAGTGACGCAGCGCGCATCCTCTCGCCAAAACCCGGCAGTTCGCGCGGCGCGGCAAGCAATGTTGCTTCGGGCGTAAGATCGCGTGGCGCAGGCCCCGTGCCGCCCGTCGTGAGCACGAGATCGCAACCCACCACGTCGGCGAGATCGACGATCGTGTCGCGCACGCTCTCGACACCATCGGGAATGACGCGACGTTCGATGCGGAACGGTGTTGTCAGAACGCGCGCGAAGTATTGCTCGATGGCCGGACCGCTGATGTCTTCATAGACGCCAGCGCTCGCGCGATCCGAGGCTGTGATGATGCCGATGAGAGCCGTTCCAGTCATAGCACAACGTTAATGCGGCGCGCGCGCAACGCAATGTTGCATCTGTGAAACGCATGACGTTTCGCGTGATGCGCCAGCCACGATGATGCCACGCCATCGTCGCGCTGGCGCACGATTGCGGGATTGCTATGCGCGCACTCGCATCGCGGCGGTGCGACAGTTTCGAAGGAAGCATCATGGCTGACGGCTGGACGGTACGCGTCGATCGCGCGAACGATTACGAGCCCACCACTCTATTCGATGTCGTGGCGCGCGATTCTCACAATGCCGAGGCCTTGGTGCGGGCCTTTGCCGACTGCGGACGCAACGATCGCGTCTGCATCGTCGCGCCGCTGACTCACGGCACGATCGAGGCGCATGAGCTGCGTGAGGGGCAGGTGAAGGCGTGGGGGACGAACGGCAAGGTGCGCTGGGAGCCGGAGTAGGGGTCGGCAGTCTTGCACGAAGGCCGCGCGCTGGGTCATTTGCAATCGTCGGGGTGTTGCGGCATAAGCGGCGCGTCGGCGCAGCCGGCATGGATGCGGGTGTAGCTCAGGGGTAGAGCACAACCTTGCCAAGGTTGGGGTCGAGGGTTCGAATCCCTTCGCCCGCTCCAAAATATCAAAATATAACATGCACTTACCGCCTGTCGCTTGCGCGGGCGTTTTTGCACGTGTTGCTGGGGAAGCACGGGGGAAGCATTTGCGTGAATCTTAGTGCGAAGCGTCCCTAGTCAGCGCAAGCGATCCGCCGCGCCGTCAATCGTCACGAACTGCGCAGCGAACCAGCCTTTGCCGTCCGGGCCTCGCATGTCGTCTAGGCTCGGAAGGTTCTTCGTTGTCGTCGGTCATTCCTGACCATAGCATTGCGCCGGCATGCTTGGCCGCCTTAGCATCATCCTCGCGCTCGTCGCTGCCAGCCAGACTGCGGCCGCACAGACGCTCTATGGGCAGACCGGGCGGTGTCAGTCCCTCACGCTCGCCGATCGCGGCGCTTCCGGCCAGTGCGACGATACGATCTACGCGGCGCGGTTCGCGCTCGACGAGATCGGCTTCGTCTTTGTCACGCAGGAAGGGACGCACGTCGCGTTCTCGTGGGTGCAGGGCGTTGATGAAGACCTGACCGGGCAAACGCCGGGCGTGCACGCGCTACGCCGCGTCGGCTTCGTCTTCCGCAGCGAGATCGAATGGCTGAAGACCGATGGCACCTGCATGGTCGACAAGGCCTACAACACCGACACGACGATCGCGTGCGAGGCGAAGACCGATAAAGGGCGTTTCGCGGGTCAGTTTCAGACCGAAGCGCGCGAGCCGCCGAAGAAGTTCTTCGGGTCGGCGAAGTGATCGTGCGCGCCATCATGGCCGTCTGGCTTCTTGCGATGCTTGCTGTGCCGGCGTGGTGCCTCGATGCCGGTCAGCGCGAGGAGATCGCAGCGCGCGACGTCTACGTCAGCGACGGTGACACGGTGCGCGTCCGCGGCGAGACCTACCGCCTCTTCGATTTCGATGCGCCGGAGATCGGCCGGACGTCCAGATGCGAGCGCGAGGTCAAGATCGGCTATGAGGCGAAGGCGCGCGTGGTCGATCTCGTCCACGACGCCAAGCATCTTACGATCGAACGCATCGCTTGCTCTTGTGCGACGTCAGCGCCGGAAGGATCGCCATACTGCAACTATGGCCGGCGCTGCGGGACTTGCGCGTAGATCGCGAGGATGTCGGCTTCGTGCTGATCCGCGAGGGCTTGGCGAAGCTCTATCCGTACCAATGGAACCGCGTGCCGCCGAAGCCGGAATGGTGCGGGTAATGGGCTCCGGGGCCGCTGCACTCTTCGCAGGAAGCGCAGTCTTTCTAAGCTGGCGCCGTCGTCGCTACGGCGCGGCGGCGGCGCATCCGGGTGTTGTGGCGAGACCTATCGTCTCGCCGCGAGGTTTTCTCAAGGACTTACGGACGGCGGACGTTCGACGTGTTGCCGCTGAGGATATTAGACGTGTTGCCGCTTAGAATGTTTGCGCCGTTGTGGCTGAGAATACCGCCGGACGCGCCGCCCTGAACCATAGCCGGCTTGACCTGCTGTTTCGGAAGAACGACTGCAGTCGGTTTTACAGGTGTCGGCTTAGCGGGTACGCCACCACAAGGTTTGCCCTGACACGCGATCGGATCGGCCAACGCTGCACCGCCCGAAAGGATCGTCGCGGCCAAAAAAAGTGCAAAGTATTTCATTGAATTACCCCCAGTCGTTGCGGCCGAGTGGTAATTCGTCAATCGGACGATGGGAAGTGCCTAACTAGGCAGGTTTTCTTGTGCTGCGTAACTGGCCCGGTGGCCGTGAAGCGCGGGAGCAGGGCGGACACGGCGACGGCGCCGGCGAATAAACATCATCTGCAGTCAATGCCTATTCACGCCTCCCGCTCCCATTCCGTCGCCGGCCGCGGTATTCGCAGGCGCTCGAATCGTCACCAGCGCTGATCTTCGGGCAGGCTCTCGGTGAACTCACGCAGGCTCCGGACGCCGTGCTCCAATCCGTCCAGGCTGATCGACACGGGTTCATTCCGCGTCAGCTTGGCGGCGATCGTGAAGCTGGCGCCATCTAGCGTGGCAAACAGATGCACGGCGTCAGTCGTTAGTTGGTAGACAGGCCTTCGTCCGGCTCGAACGTCGGCGAGGGCGGTGAGCACCTTGTCGCAGGCCGCGAGGTTACATCCTAGATCCTCGAGAAACATGACAAGCATCTGCGGCACGTCGGAGTCGCAGCGCAGCCACCCCTCGGTATCCAGGCGGATCGACAGCGGCGGTGTCCGCTCGATCATTTACTTGCGTTCGACAAAGGCATGACAGGCCTTGCCACGTCGGCTGAGCATCAGCCAAATTGGCGTCCGCCGCAGATCGCAGCGGCGTACGAGGAATGCGATGTTGTGCTCGAAAGCGAGCAGACTGTGCGGGCTGACGATCGCCGCCGCGATACTCGGTTCTCATCGCACCGGCCGCGCGGCGGCAATACCATGAGGCGAGGCAAGGGGTCGTCACTCCAACGAAAACTCCAACATCGGATCAGGCAGATGCGCGTCGAGCCCTCAAACCCTCACGAGCGCAGGCGACAGCGGCGCGCACGAACGGAAGCGCGTAGATGAGGACAGGGACGATCTGCACGGGCAAGCTCGACAATTGGCGTTGGGCTCTAAGCGCGTCTGCACCGCAGCACGATGATGTGGGCTACCGGCTTAGCTGTCACGGCAGCCCACTGCGCATTACTTGCCGCTACTACCCGGAGCGCTCATGCTGCCGGATGCTCCGGTGCCGACAGTGCCGCTCGCGCCGCTTCCCATCGTTCCGGCGTTGCCGCTTATGCTTCCTGAGCCGCCGACCGAAGTGCCCGACGTTCCGGCGCCCATATTGCCGCTCGCATTAGCGCCGCCGCTTGCACCCGTGTTGCTCGAACCGGGAGCGGCACTTGTATTCGCACCGCTTGTGCCACCTTGAGCAAACGCACTCGTTGCGGAAAGTACGGCCATTGCAGCGACAGTAATAAAAGACAGTTTTCTCATTTCAGCTCCTCGCGTTATCGCGAGGTGCCAACTCGACCAATCATCTGCGGTTCAACCGGTAAACGTAAACTCTTGGACAGGAAGACGGTCGGCCACCTCGGCCTCGAGAGATCACGCCGCGAAACTAGCGTCGTATAGCCGCGCAATTTGCTTTGCGCTTAAGCTGAAACGAATGATGATGTGCCGGACTTTGCGATGGTCTCTATCAATGGGTCCACCGCTATGCCTCGTTTCTCTACACTCGATATCGTCGCTGGCATCCTTATGGCGCTCTTCCTCATTGGTCCGCTGTCGGCTGGAATGCTCGCGTCTCGCTATGCGAGCGATGAGACGAAGGCGAAGAGCCAAGCCCCGGTAAATCCGGCAGAAGAACAGAGGAAGTAGACGATGGCGGAGAAGCACATCGGGCCTGGCGGCGATCCGGCAGAGGGATCGCGCCAGACAGCCAACAAAAACCTCGATCAGGAGGCCAAAAAGCAATCGCCAGGCGATAAGCCCACACCGAAGACGCCTGAGAAGCAAGAAGGCGACCCCGGCGGGGGAAAGCAGGCGCCGGTGAAGAGCGAAACAGGTGCCTGACGAGATTGAGCAGACGCGTTCCTTCTCGGTGATTACAGCGCAAACCGAAGCAGGATGCTTGAGCAAGAAACCGCAAGGCTTTGCTACGATGAGTGCCGAGAAGCGGCGGGCCGCCGCAGCACAAGGCGGACGCAACGTCCCGGCTGATATGCGTTCGTTCTCGCAGGATCGTAAATTGGCGGCGCAGGCTGGCGAAAAAGATGGGTCTTCGGCTAGGCGCAGAAACGACAGTGATTAAGACCGGAGCGCCATAGCGGTGTCCCCGCTCTGTAAGAAAAGGTGACACTATGACCGACAACATCACGGGTTCTTTCGCGACCCGCCGTGCTGCGGAGATGGCGATCGAGCGTTTGGTGCAGGAGCACAACATCGCGCGGGACGCGATCGAGATCGCGCCAGTCGATGAAGAAAACACAGTCGGAAGCATGCCTGGCGGCGTTGATAGGCAGAAGACTACCGGTGACGACAGCTCGCCGGCGCTGCACGGTCGGATCAACGTCACCGTGCGAGTGGACGATTTGAAGTCCGTCAACGACATCACACAGGCGCTTCGGGAGTTTGGCGCAGACGCCGCGTCGAGTTGATGTGACGCGGCGTGCATATCATCCGATGCGGCGCAAGGGACCGAAGCGACTGACTACGAGACAGACATGGTGGGCGCTGTCTGTGGCGCGGGAGATGGAAGGCGGCTGCGCTTCGTCAATTCGTATGTGAGAAACAGCACGGCAACGACTGCGAAAGCGCTGAGAACAACGATTTGCGTTCGGCGATCCATGGCGCGTTCTCCCGCACCCGCAACGCCACCGTAGAACTCCGGTTGCTTTGCCTACACGAGGCTTGCCCCTTTTCCGCGTGGTGATGCTACCGGTCGTGCGGCCAGCTTCGAGATCGTGCAAACCCGCAAATAGTTCTGACGCTGACGTTGAACGGATCATCCATGGCGCCGTTGTGCGGGATGATTTTACATTCTACGCGCCTGGGCGCTGGCCCTCCCTTACTTATGGTCCACGGCCTTGGCGGAAGCATACGGTCGTGGGACACAATCGCGCCGGCGCTCAGCCTTTCGCGCGAATTGATCCTGATCGACTTGCCCGGGCATGGTACGTCGCCAGCGGTTCCGGGACGACAAACCATCTCGGCTTTCGCCGACGCCCTTACAGACTTCATCGGAAATGAGGGGATTCGCGCGGCGGATTTGGTCGGCAGTTCCGTTGGCGGCCGTCTGGTCCTGGAGCTATCGCGTCGCGGTGTCGGCGGCCATTGTGTAGCCCTCGATCCCGGCGGATTCTGGCAAGGCTGGGAGACGCGGTTCTTTCAGACGACCATCGCAGCGTCTATCCGGCTCGTGCGAGTGCTGCAGCCGATGATGCCGTTTCTCTCGCGCCATGCGGTCACGCGGACGATGCTGTTGGCGCAACTTTCTGCCAGACCTTGGGCTCTCGCACCTGACGTCGTCCTGACGGAGATGCGGACCTTCGCCGCAACGCGGGTTTTCGACGAGATGGTGCATGAGCTGGCAACCGGACCCTTGCAGGCTGGAACGGCTTCCACGCCCGGACGTGTGACCATTGGCTGGGGCCGAAAGGACCGCCTTCTCCTGCCCCGCCAAGCCCATCGCGCTCAGGCCGCCTTCCCCAATGCTCGCCTGAATTGGTTCGATAGGTCAGGCCATTTTCCACATTGGGACCAGCCCGAGGAAACAGTTCGCACCATACTTCAGGCGACCGGCTAAGACCCGATCGTTCACTTGTGCTGCCAGTCACACCCCGGCCTCATCACCATGATCTAAACCGCGCCTATGCAAATTCTCCCGAACATCTCTTTGCTTATGCCCGCCTCAGTTACACGCATTGCAGGCCCGACAGTCGGCGTTGCTCTAATAAGCGCTGGCCTTTGGCTGATTGGTCTCGGCGGTATTCATTGAGCGTAGAATCGCGCGCGGAAGGCCGAAACACTGCCGCGCTTTCAGCTTAGTTTTCCATGACCGTCCATACCGCGTTCACCGAGTTTCCGGCGCTCGCACCCGGCGCGATGATATTCTTCACTGGCGACGTAACGTTGCACGCAGGCGACGCGATTGACCCTGCCTTCGGCAAGTTGCGGAAACCCGTCTGACGGTCAACAGTCGATCAGGAAATATCCTCGCGACACGATAGAGAAAAAGCGCGTCGATCCTTGGAAACTCGAAATGGCGTGCGACTGACATGCAATCGCGACCCTTAAACCGGCCAAATCGCAAGTGAGCCCTCGTGTGGGGCCGAAGCGCGATGGCAGACTTGATTAATGATAGTGCGTTAGATCAGGCGTTCTGGAAAACTGATGATAGTGTCGGCAATCCTCTGCGCCTGCTGCACCAGTGAGACAACCGCGCTCTCGCGTCGTTTACGACCGGAGCATCCTCATGCCGCTTGCACCGTTTCTTGCAAGGGTCCGTGCCTTAACGGTCATATCAGACGAGGACGTGAAGGCGCTTAAGAACATGCGCCTGGAACATCGTTTCATGAAGGCAGGAAGCGAACTCGTCTTTATCGACGACGCGCCCTCGCGATCCTTTTTGCTGACTGAGGGCTTCGCTTGCATGTACAAGCTGACCGGACCCGGGCGCCGACAGATCGTAAGTTTTAGCATCTCAGGCGATATGCCCGATCTCCAAAGCCTACATGCGCGCAGAATGGACGTTTCCATTTCGGCACTGACAGATGTGAACGTAAGCTACGTGCCGCACGCGGATGTTAAAGAGCTTTGTAGGACGCGCCCTGACCTCAATCAGGCGTTCTGGCGAATGTCGCTTATCGAAGCTGGAATGGCGCGAGAATGGGTCGTGAACATCGGCCAGAGAGACGGAAAATCACGCCTCGCTCATCTGCTTTGCGAGATGTTCGCGCGGCTCCAGGCAGTCGGCCTTAGCAACGGTGCCGAATGTCATTTCCCAATCACACAAGTGGAGCTTGGCGACGCGACTGGGCTGACCTCGGTCCATGTAAATCGCATGATGCAGAGCTTGCGTGGCGATGGCCTGCTGACCTTGGATCGACGCGTGCTGAAAATCCCTGATTTTCCTCGCCTTGCGCGGTTCGCCGACTTCGACGCCGGCTATCTTCAGCTTCGGCCTTTCGCGTCAAGCTATCAACAATAGTGAATGCATCGATCGCAGTGCGGAAGTAATGATGCTCGGCCGCGACCGATGGTGAAGCATGCCCCGATATTTCATCGACACTGACGATGGCGAGCTGTCTGTCGAAAGCGATGTTGCCTTGGAATTTTCAACTGATGAGAAAGCTCGTAGCTACGCGTTACAAGCTCTTGCGGACATGATCGAAGACACGCTTCCTGATGGGGATGCCCGTTCCTTCAGCGTGACGGTTCGCAACGAAAACCGAAAGGTCATCTATTCGGCTGTCATGACTTTGAAGGGGGCTTGGCAGAAATAATTTTTACTTTTGCCTCTGCTCATTAAGCCCATCCGCATCGCCGATGCCGGATTCGGCCGGATCGTACTCGTAATCCTGGCTGCCGTTGACGCCGCCAAGGAGCGACCACGTGAAAGTTTGGTCGGCCGTCTGCCCGTAGCTCGTAGTTTCCGGCGCGCCTAGCCATGGCTCGCTGTCGTCGCTGTCCTTCGCCAGCATCTTGGACAGGATGGTCTGCGGTCCGGTTTCTTCATCGTCCTCTAAGTCGGCGTCGGGGGCGTGCGCGTCGAGGAAGGCTATCAAGTGCTCGATCGTCGCCTCGCATCGCTTGCGGATATGTTTCGGCAGCGCTGAGCCGGCCTCAGACATTCGCGCCTCCCGTAAGGCGTCGCACGTCGGCAATGATCGACTTGGACAAAGCCGCAATGGTCGGTTCGAGAACGCCCCATGATTCAAGGGTAACCAGCACGTCCGCCTTCGCACCGATGCCCGCTATCGTCGCCGGCTGCATGTCGGTGAGCGCCGGCACGAGGTCTTCGAGTAGAAGATCGTTGATCCGGTCAGCGCGCTCGCGTGCGGCCTGTACACCATGCCGAGCGTCGATCGCATCGCATTCCGCATGCCACGCCTTCATGTTCGCGAGGCGTCGCGCAAAGTCGCGGTATGGCATGTCGTCGGGCGTGAGTTCGTCAAGCCACGCTTGAAGGCGTTCGACGCTCTCATGGTCGCGGCGGTGCGGTTGCGCCTTCGCAAAAAGCGCAGGACGGATCGGGTAATCGTCCGATGCAGCGTCCTCACGGTCGGAGCGCTCGCAGACGGCTACGTCGCTTTCCGCCGCGAGCGGCAGGATGCGCGCCGCCAGTGCGATAATCTCGGCGTCGGCGGACGGTAGAGGCGCGGCAAGCGCCAGTGACGACGGCAGCGCGACGACTGGAAGCGCTGATAAGATTGTGCGGCGGGAGAGGTTAGACATTGGCCCCTCCTGCAATCGGCGACGCGATGATGGTCGCGAGCATCTGGTCGAGATGATCATCGCTGCCGCGCTCGCGGATGATGCGGAGGGCAGCGAAAGCGCCCGCGACGGTCGTCGGCGTCGTCAAAGTGATCGCGGTGAGTGCCGCCTCGTCGGCTTCGTTTGCCGTCGCGTGCAAGGCTTCGTCTGCGGCAGTGACGGTGCGGCCTTCTTGTCGGGCCAGAACGCTGTCGGTAAGGCTGCATGCGTCGCCGAACGCATCCCACGTGACTTGCTGCGCAGCGATGGCGGCAAGGATCGGATCCGGTGCTATCTCCGATTCGACGCCGACAGCATTGAGAACGAGAGCTGCACGCGTAGACGGCGCAGGCGCTTGCACCGGCAGCGAAGGGAAGTGAAAGAGGCTGGCGTGAGTGGAGGGGACAAGCCGGATTGTCCGCTTGGCCTCGTCGCGGCCATACCTCTCAATGTGCAGAAGCTTGCGCTCGTTGAACAGCCATTCGTCGTAAACGTCGAGAACGTCGTCGGCGACAACGGAAACAGTTTCGACAGCGGGGCTCGCCGCGACCGCGACGGCGGGAATAGCGGCGATGCTGGCAGCGCCGGGGAGAGAGCGCAGAAGCGCGCGGCGGGAGAAGTCAGACATTGGCCACGCCCCGCTCTAGAGCCGTGCAGGCGTTGTCGATCAGCGACTTCACAAAGCGGATGCCGGGGCAGACCTTCTCACGGTTCTCGATGTGGAATTGATAGAGGTCCGCGCTTGCGACCTTTAGGCCGGCAACAACGCCCGCGACGGTTGTCGGCCGCGTCGCCTTCAAGCCATCCTGCGATGCTCCCCACGCGTCCATTTCGCGATCCGCTTCCTCATCGCATGTGCTGGCGTCGCATGCGTCACGATGGCGGAAGAATGCCGCGCCAAGATTCACCCACGGGTCAGCCGCGCTTGCCAGTGACATGCCCGTCTCGGCTGCCACGGCAGCGATGACGGCCAATGCTGGCGCGCCTTTCAATATCGCCCGACGCGAGGCGCAGCTTTCCTGTCCGTTGGTCACGGTGTTTTCTCCGGTCAGTTGTTGAAGGTTACGCGGTACGCAGTTTGTGTCGGTCGTTAAGGACCGCTTCATCACGTGCAGTCAGGTTATTTCGAGCGTCGCTGTCCCCCACAGTCGGCGCTCAGCGCCCGAACCGCGTGTTCCTGAGTTGGTGGTTCGGGCGTTGGCACCATCAGGCTGTCGCGGCCTCGCGGTGATCGGTGAAAACAGCTTCGCCAGATTGGCGAACCTGCACGTCACGCGCATTGAGCGCCGCAAGCCGTTCCGCCGACTGGCGGGCGAGGTCCTCAAACTCGTGGCGGATCGCGGTGAGAGCCGTGTCCACCTTGTCCAGCGCCGCGATGAATTTCGCGGACTGTGCGTCTGTCATCGTGTGCATGTCAGGCTCCGGTGCGGTGATTGGGAACGTTGCGGCCATCGGTCGAGCAAGACGCGACAAGCCACGCATCGGATGCGGCGCGCTGTTCGGCGGTTAGGGACGCGCGGAAGGCTTCAAGAGCCGTGGCGCGGGCAGCGGCCTCAGCAGCCTCACGTTCGGCAGCGCCTTCGGCCTTACGGGCGCGAGCGGCTTTCGCCAGACGCCATGCGTAGGACAGGCAAGCCCCGAACGACTTGCGGTTGATCGTGCCGGGGCGGTTGAGCGGGCCACGAAACTGCGACCAGGCGAACACGAGGATTGCGCTGCGGTCGTAGGAGAGGTCGGGGCGGACGAGGGACATTGGCTTCACTTGTCATCAACACTTTATGTTGATACTTATGGGCCCGTGGTTAATAGGTGTCAACAGAAAATGTTGAAAATATCTCCGGCTCAATGCAAGGCAGGTCGTGCGCTGGTGGACCTGACACAGCCGGCACTCGCTACGGCAGCCGACCTTGGCCTTTCAACAGTCGTCGATTTTGAGAAAGAGCGTCGTCAGGTATCAGACGAGGCAATCGATGCCATCGCGCGGGCGCTACGGAAGGCTGGCGTTCAATTCATCGAACAGAACGGCGGCGGTGCCGGGGTGCGCCTGGCAAAGCCGACAAAAGCCTGACCGCTCGAATGTCCCGCACCGTCATTCGCGCGGACTTAGTGACAGCCGCCATGCGACGCGCCGGGCTGCCTAAAGCAGCCTGTCAGCCGCTTGTCGATGCCGTGTTCGATGAGATTGCCGACGCGCTCGTGCGCGATGGCGTGGTGTCCCTCCACGAGTTCGGCGCTTTCAGGACCAGGAAGAAAGTAGAGCGTCCCGGCCGAAACCCTATGAACGGTAGAGCAGCTGCCGTTTCTGCGCGTACCGTCGTGACATTCCGCCCGAGCGTCCCGCTGCGTGCCGCAGTGAACAAGGGCTTTCACGAACGAAAGTAAGGCTGACGCTAGCGCGTGTCCGCCAAAGCGGTAATCTCGCGCCGAGCGATCTCGGGGGATCATGCGCTATCATTCAGTCGCAAGCGTTGTTGCAGGCATCGCGTTGGCGATCTCTACTGCGCCAGCCTGGTCTATCAGTGACGACGCGAAGCGTCCGGGCAAATTGGTCAAAGGGCGGATCAGCGTTTCCCTTCCGATGAAGGTCATCCATCATAATCACCGCCCAGGCGCGATGCCCGGCAAGGTCATCAGTGGGAAACCGCAATTCGAACCGCCTAGAACGACGACACGAGCAGTTCCCGTAGCATCGCAGCGCTTTGTGCCGGTCTCAAAGCTAGGTGTGAGACCTTCGGGACGGTGACGCCCGCAATCCGCGTTTGGCTACCCTGCTACCTCTACAACCGCTACAGCGGCAGTAGCGACACGCTAAGCCACTAATCCTGATTCAACTTCTGCGCCGAGATGCGTAGCAACCGCTCCCGCTACACGACCGATTTGTAGCAGCGTAACGCTTTGGCGCGCTCTGTGACGGTCAGCACAAGCGGTTCGGTCGGTGACTCGTAACGTGATGACAAGGCAGTGCGATCCGGCTCTGCCGATCAACACGGGAGTTCAAAATGCGCATCGCAATCGCCACCCTCATCATCGCCACAGTTGGTCATGCCGGCATCGCTTTCGCAGCACCGTTGGTGCACGTCGCCGCTGCTCCGCAAGTCGCCAAGGTCGTCCCCGGCCTGAACCTGCCGCATGTCAACGTGCAGAAGCCCAAGATCAACGGGTTCTTCCTTATGCCGTTCAAGCCGAAGCCGGGCAACGGAAACAACCAGCCGGCGGGAAACGGCAACGACGGGACGCCTGTCACCGCGTCGAGCGGCCAGCCTTACTGAGTCCAGATGGATATTTTTGCTCATCATCGAAGCGCTCGGCCACTTGAACCGCAGGCCGAGCGCTTCGAGGCGTCTGCGGATCGTCATGGCCGCACGATCCTGCGGATGATAATCCATCCCGGCCCCGTCACTTCCTCGCCACGGGCGCGCAGGATGTCCATGTGGTCGCCGATCTCGTCAGCGCCGATGATGAAGCGCCGGACGGGGTAATTCATCGGATCGTCGGGACGACCGTATGACGCTTCCAGCTTCGCCAGCCGCCGTTCAATCACGTTCGTCATGCACGCCTCGCCAATGTGTCGTCGAGCCAAGCGCGAGACTGCTCTGTCGGCCATCCAGTCACGCGGCTGTAGGTCTCTGCCAATTCCTCAGCAGGAACGTCACCGGCTATCTGCCGCGTCAGGCGCTTGATCATGTCGGTGATTTGGTCGTCGGAAAGGTGCGCGTAAGGATCGGCACGGTTGCGACCTTCCAGCTTGTCGAGGCGATTGCTGAGCATCCTCATTGCTTCGTCTTCATTTCCAGCCGCGCGATGCGCTCTTCCATCTCGGTCAGCTCGATGGCCTTGCGCCGCGCTTCTAGGACCGCTGTGACGGTCGTAGCTTCGTCCGGCGTGATGTCACCTGATGCCATCTGCGCAACGACGTGAGCCATCGCCTTTGCCACGTCGGACGCGGTTTCGGTCGCCGGCAGCGTCATGACGAGCGCGCGCCCCTTTCGAACGGGATAGATGCGTTCAAGGCAAAGGCGCATGGCCTGTCCGTCGCCGCCGAGGGCCATTTCTACGGCCTTGCGTGTCAGCGCCTCTGCCTCGCCCTCCAACAGCTTCTCCGCTGCGGCAGTAACGCGGTGACGAGCGCCTTTCGGCTTACCCGCCGGATTGCCTGATGTACCTGGCTGAAAGCGCTTGCCCGAACCGCGTCCGGCTGGCTGATTACTGGCTGCATTTACAGTCACGGCCGACCCCATGTGAGGGTCGGCGCAGTGCTGACTAGCCGATGCCGGATGCCGCCCAAGCCATCACAGGGTTGAACCCGAATACTGCAACGGCGACCGCCATCAGGATGGCGGGTATGAAAGCGAACGCCAAGGCTACGGCGCTGTCGCTGATTGCCGGCCGCGAACGAATAGGGTTGAGCGGGAGCGTGACGGTTGTGGGCATGGCTGGCCTCCTTAACGTGATGCAGCCGGGGTGCTGCGTCGCCATCGGATAGTCTGCCATCAGGATCAGAACCGCGTGTGACGCCGATCACCGCATATTTACGCAATGGACGCTGGCATCCTGTGTGCGGGCGTAGGGCTAGGACCGAGAACGTCATCGCGCTATCGTCTCGTGCATGTGGCCCGTCATCATCTGCACCGCTGCACTGGCGCTGTTCGTCTGGGGTGCGCGCCATTTCGCAGAATGGGGCGTCGGCACGTTCGGGCTGATCTTCGCGCCAATCTGTGTCGGTATCTGCTTACTCATCGCGCGCGCCGTTGATCGCCGACGTAGCCGAGTAGACCGCGACTGGCAGGCTGTCCGCCAATCGCACCCGCAATGGTTTGACCGCGCGCCGCCGCCCTGAGCTGGTCCGCAAGTAAACCCTGCATGATCGCGTCTCGCACAGGCGCAGGCGCAGTCAGGATGCCTGCTAGTTCCGCCCTCGTCGCATCGTTAGTCGCGCCCGCTAGTGCTCCGGCTGTTTTGCGCAGCGCCCATTCGCCGCCATGCGCAAGAAGGCCGAACATCGTCGCATTCTTCGGCACGGTGAACGCGGCCGGTGCGGTCGCCTCGTCGATTGCGCGTGAGCCCGCTGCCATTGGGGTAGTGCGACTGCCGGCCGCGATCTTGCCGGCGGTGTCGGCGAAGGCTTGTTCGCGGTTCACTGCACCGACAACGCTGTCTCTGGCCTCTTCGCCGTAAAGCGTCGCCATCTTTCGGCGTGAATAGTCTTCCGTGTCGCCGACGACGCGGCGAAGCGCCCCCAGGTCGTTACCGTTGGTCCCGAGCGTTTCTGCGATGTCCGACCGCGCGCCAGTTCGCATAAGCGCCTGCCGCTCCAAAGGCTCGGCATCGATGCGACGGGCGAGGTCTTCCGGCCACATCGGGTTCTTACCGCCCGCGAGTGCCTGACGACCGACGTCGAAAGCCTCTTGGCCACGTGCAGCGGATGCAAAGGCAAGGTCAGCATCGGCAAGGCCTGGCGCAGCCTGTTTCAGCGAGCGGTCGAGGGCGCTGCGGACAGCCGGAACTGGACCGCCTTCGCGTCGCGCAGCGCCGGCCACTAGACCGAAGGTCGGGTCGCCATGTTCCATCATGTCGTCTAGCGCGTGTCGGACGTTCAACAGCGTGCGCGCATCACTGACGGGCACCGGCTGACCGTTCGTCTCGCGCATAAGCATCGTGCGAGCACGTTCGAGCGCAGCGCGTTCCGGCGATCCGTTCGCAGCGGTGTTCAAGCGCCGGCCGATCTCCGCGAGCGCATCGGTCGTGTCCACTGCACCCGCATTGTCGATTGCGCGCGTGTAGGCTGGCGACTGTCGCGATTGCCGTGCACGCATCGCTGTTTCGATTTCGACAGGCGAGATTGCTGGTCCGAGCGCTTCGTCCATATCGCCAGCAAGTCGTCGAGCTTGTCCGGCCTGACGAGCTGTCAGCGTGTCGGTTACAAGGTCCGCCGCCGCGCCAGGCTTCGCAGCCACGCCCATTGCTAGGCCCTGCATTGAAGGCGAAGCATCCGCGAGCAAGGCATCGTCGCCCAAGCGGGAAAGCGTCGATTGCGCGCGTGCGGTGGCTGCATTCGACAAAAGCCCGCCGGTCACGCGGGAAGCGCCTTCGACAGGTCGCGTGAAAAACGGGGCGGCGGCTCGATACGCGCCGCCGATCGCAGCTCCGCCAAGCGGAACAAGGCCACCCACAGAAGCGCCAACGCCTGCGCCAACGCCGGTTCGCGTAGCTGCATCTGCAACGTCGGTCAGGTCCGGCGCATCACTCGCGCCTTGCAGTCCACCGAACAGCGCGCCAACGCCTGCACCGGCACGAGCTTTCTCATATAGCGATGCACCTTTGCCGAGAACGCCAAGTGCGCCTAGCGGCAATGTCGCGAGTGCGCCGCCTACATGGCCGGCTGTCGCCAGCCCCGGATTCGCGGACTTGTCACGTTCCGCCGCAGCACGCAGGCCTTCAAGCTCCTCCGCATACGGCTTGCCGGTGACAGCCGAGCGCGTGAACGCCGCCGCACGGTCGCTGAAGGGGACGCCACGCGCTGTGCGAACTGCGCCATTAAGCAGCGCGCCGCCAGCATTCGACATGCTGTCGGCATACGGCATAGACGACACCGGAGCAGCGGCTTCCGTTCCGCCCGTTGGTGTACCCATTGCGTCAAAAGATTGGACTTGCGGCGCAGCCGCTTGCTGCTCCGGTATTGCGACATTCAAGCTGCTGCGATTACCGCGCGCGATGTCGGCTGCGATCTCGTCAACCGTCGCGTCCTGGTCCTCGGGCGACAGCTTCAGGAAGGCGTCGTTTACGGTGACCTTCTGCCCGTTGATGGTGAGCTTTGGCATGGTCAGCGATCCAGCGTGTAGGAGACACCGCCGCGCGTGCGCCGCGATCCGTCACCGCTGCCGGTTTGCGCGGCTGCGCTCGCTTTCGGAACGGCGTTGCTTGGCTGCACGGGGTTGATGCCGTAGCCGCCGGACAGGTAGCGTTCCTGGATCGGCGCGAAGATGTTTTCCGACGCGTGCTTGTTACGCCATTCATCCTCGAAGTCTTCGAAAGACGTGGCCTTGCCAGCTTTGCGCTGTGCTGACCGATAGTCGGCATACGCATCAGCTTTTTGCAGCTCCCGGTTATGTCGCGCGACAAGCACGTCAGACACGATCTCGTTTGAACCGGGCTGGGTTCATGATCGACGGAAAAGTCTTCTCGAGAAACGACCTATCCGCGTTGCTGAAATTGTTCGCCGGAAAGCCGCCGGGACCGATCGATCCCATGA